>NZ_AP022565.1:0-1428170 GCF_010727325.1 Mycolicibacterium alvei | reverse complement strand
CCGGTGCCGACATTGCGGTGGTCGAGGGTGTCATGGGCCTGTTCGACGGCCGCATCGAAGGGCAGATGACCGGTATCCCGCGAGGTTCGGCGGCCCAGGTCGCCGGGCTGCTGGGGGCCCCGGTGGTGCTGGTGGTCGACGCGCGCGGCCAGAGCCACAGCATCGCCGCCCTGATCCACGGCTTCGTCACCTTCGACCCGGCGGTGCGGATCGCCGGGGTGATCCTCAACCGGGTGGGCTCCGACCGGCACGAGGCGGTGTTGCGCCAGGCGTGCGAGCACGCCGGGGTGGCGGTGCTCGGTGCGATTCCGCGGGCCGACGAATTATCGGTCCCGTCCAGACATCTCGGTCTCATCACCGCGGTCGAGCACGGCCGCCAGGCCCGTGACGCGGTGGCCGCGATGACCGCGCTGGTAGCCCGCCACGTGGATCTCGGGGCGCTGGTATCCGCAGCAACCGCGCACGTCACCGCCGAACCGTGGTGCCCGGTCGCCGAGTCGGTGAGCAACGTCACGGTGGCCCTGGCCGCCGGTAAGGCATTCAGCTTCAGCTACGCCGAGCACGCCGAGTTGCTGCGCGGCGCCGGGGCGCAGGTCGCCGAGTTCGACCCGCTGTCCGAGCCGCTGCCCGCCGGTGCGGACGCGCTGGTACTGCCCGGGGGATTTCCCGAACAGTTCTCCGCCGAACTGTCGGCCAACGATCCTGTCCGCCAGCAGATCAGGGAGCTGGCCGCCCGCGGCGCCCCGGTGCATGCCGAGTGTGCGGGCCTGACGTACCTGGTCGACGATCTCGACGGCGTGCCGATGTGCGGTGTGCTGGCTGGTTCGGCCCGGTTCACCGAACGCCTCACGCTGGGGTACCGCGACGCGGTCGCGGTCGTCGACTCCAGCATGCACGCCGCAGGCGATCGGGTCACCGGACACGAATTCCACCGAACCGCAGTGGAATTCGCCGAAGAGCTGCCTGCCGCCTGGGTATTTTCCGGCCCCGGGGGGGTGGCCCGGCGCGACGGCGCCGTGCGGGGCGGAGTGCACGCCGGGTATCTGCACACCCACCCCGCCGCGCACCCGCGGGCCATCACCCGCTTCGTCATGTCGGCGGTGCCGACACAACGGACCGGTGGTAGCAACCACTAAGCTCGGCGGGTGATCCGGACGCGAGGAGGAATGTGATTTCAGGGAATGCCTACCTCGTCGGCTTGCGTCTGTCGGGCAAGAAGGTCGTCGTTGTCGGCGGCGGAACCGTCGCGCAACGTCGGCTGCCGCTGCTGATCGCCCACGGCGCCGACGTACACGTCATCGCCCGGGCCGCCAGCCCCGCTGTGGAGGCGCTGTCCCACGACGAGCCTGGCATCACGCTGCAGCTGCGCGACTTCCGCACCGGGGATCTCGACGGTGCCTGGTACGTGCTCGCCGCCACCGACGACTCCGAGGTCAATGCAGCCATCGCCGCCGAAGCCGACGAGCGGCGCATCTTCTGCGTTCGCGCCGACGTGGCGCGCGAAGGGTCGGCGGTGACCCCGGCGACATTCGACTCCGACGGCCTGTCAGTAGGCGTCCTCGCCGGCGGTGAGCACCGCCGCTCGGCGGCCATCCGCACCGCGATCCACGAAGCGCTCCAGCGCGGCCTGCTCGCCGCCGACTCCGGCGCGGAGCCGGGGGAGGCGCCTAGAGGAGTGGCCCTCGTCGGCGGCGGTCCGGGAGACCCCGAGCTGATCACCGTGCGCGGACGACGCCTGCTGGCCCGCGCCGACGTGGTGGTCGCCGACCGGCTGGCCCCCCAGGAGTTGCTGGCCGAACTCGGGCCTCACGTCGAGGTGATCGACGCGGCCAAGATCCCGTACGGGCGGGCGATGGCTCAGGACGCAATCAACCAGATCCTGGTGGACCGCGCCCGGGCCGGAAAGTTCGTCGTCCGCCTCAAAGGCGGCGATCCGTTCGTCTTCGCCCGCGGCTACGAAGAGGTCCTGGCCTGCACCGAGGCCGGTGTCCCGGTCACCGTCGTCCCCGGTGTGACCAGTGCCATATCGGTGCCCGCACTGGCCGGGGTTCCGGTCACGCACCGCGGCATGACCCACGAGTTCGTGGTGGTCAGCGGCCATGTTGCGCCCGACCACCCCGAATCGTTAGTCAATTGGAATGCGCTGGCGGCGATGACCGGCACCATCGTGCTGTTGATGGCCGTCGAACGCATCGAGCTGTTCACCAAGGCGCTCCTGGAAGGCGGTCGACCTGCTGATACACCGGTTCTGGTGGTCCAGCACGGCACCACGGTCGCGCAGCGCACCCTGCAGGCCACGCTCGGTGACGCGCCCGAGCGGATCCGCGCGGACGGCATTCGACCTCCCGCGATCATCGTGATCGGCCCCGTGGCGGCCTTCGCGAGTTAAAGGATTTCTAAGATTCCGGTAAGGTGACCCGTTATGACGGCTCTCAACGACGCCGAGCGCCAGGGCCTCGCTGCCCGCCTCCCGTCCTGGTTCCCGTCCTGGGGCTTCCTTTCCGCAGTCATCGCGATCGGCGGTATGCAGCTGCTGGCCACCATGGACAGCACGGTCGCGATCGTGGCGTTGCCGCAGATCCAGGACGAACTCGGCCTGTCCGACGCCGGACGTAGCTGGGTCATCACGGCCTACGTCCTGACCTTCGGCGGCCTGATGCTCCTGGGCGGACGGCTCGGCGACACCATCGGTCGCAAGCGCACCTTCATCGTCGGTGTCGCGTTGTTCATCATCGCCTCGATCCTGTGCGGCATTGCCTGGAACGAAGCCACGCTGGTGATCGCCCGGCTGCTGCAGGGTGTCGGCGCGGCCATCGCCTCGCCGACGGGGCTTGCGCTCGTCGCGACCACCTTCCCCAAGGGGCCGGCACGCAACGCCGCCACCGCGGTGTTCGGCGCCATGACCGCCATCGGCTCGGTGATGGGTCTGGTGGTCGGCGGCGCACTCACCGAGGTGTCGTGGCGGTGGGCCTTCCTGGTCAATGTGCCGATCGGCCTTGTCATGCTCTACCTGGCCCGCACCTCACTGACCGAAACCAACCGCGAGCGGATGAAGCTCGACGCCGCCGGTGCCCTGCTCGCGACCCTGGCCTGCACGGCCGCGGTGTTCGCCTTCACCCAGGGCCCCGAGAGCGGCTGGCTGGCCCCGATCACGCTCGGCTCGGGCGCTGCGGCTGCCGTCTTCGGCATCGCATTCCTGATGGCCGAACGCAGCGCCGAGAACCCGGTGGTGCCGTTCGACCTGTTCCACGAGCGCAACCGGGTGGCCACGTTCGCGGCGATCTTCCTGGCGGGTGGCGTGCTGTTCACCCTGACCGTGCTGATCGGCCTGTATGTGCAGGACATCCTGGGCTACAGCGCGCTGCGCGCGGGTATCGGCTTCATTCCCTTCGTGATCGGTATGGGTATCGGTCTCGGGGCGTCATCGCAGATCGTGCGGTACCTCCAACCCCGCATCGTGGTCATCGTGGGCGGCGTCCTGGTGCTCGGCGCGATGCTCTATGGCTCGACGCTGCACGCCGGCATCCCGTACTTCCCGAACCTGGTGCTGCCCATCACGATCGGCGGCATCGGCATCGGCATGATCGTGGTGCCGCTGACGCTTTCGGCGATCGCCGGTGTCGGCTTCGACCGGATCGGCCCGGCCTCGGCGATCGCGCTGATGCTGCAGAGCCTGGGTGGCCCGCTGGTGCTGGCCATCATCCAGGCCGTCATCACCTCGCGCACTCTGTTCAACGGCGGTATCACCGGCCCGGTCAAGGACATGAACACCGACCAGCTGCACGCTTTGGACCAGGGCTACACCTACGGGCTGCTGTGGGTGGCTGCCGTGGCGGTCCTGGTGGGTATCGCGGCGTTGTTCATCGGCTACACCTCGCAGCAGGTGGCGCACGCCCAGGACGTCAAGGACGCCATCGACGCCGGAGAGATCGAGCTCGACTGAAGCCGGCGGGGCCTGCAGCTGTACCTGGCAGGGCCGCCACTGAGGACACGCCTTAAGGTTGTCGCCTGTGATCACCCGCATGTCCGAGCTGTTCCTGCGAACCCTTCGCGACGACCCCGCTGACGCCGAAGTGCCCAGCCACAAGCTGCTGATCCGGGCCGGCTACGTCCGCCCGGTCGGCCCCGGCATCTACAGCTGGCTTCCGCTGGGCCTGCGCGTGCTCCGCCGGATCGAGAACATCGTGCGGGACGAGATGAACGCGATCGGCGGCCAGGAGATCCTGCTGCCCGCGCTGCTGCCCCGCGGCCCGTACGAGACCACCAACCGGTGGACCGAATACGGCGACACCCTGTTCCGGTTGCAGGACCGGCGCGGCAACGACTATCTGCTCGGGCCGACGCACGAGGAGATCTTCACGCTGACGGTCAAGGGGGAGTACTCCTCCTACAAGGACTTCCCGGCGATCCTGTACCAAATCCAGACCAAGTACCGCGACGAGGCACGGCCGCGCGCCGGCATTCTGCGCGGCCGTGAGTTCGTGATGAAGGACTCGTATTCCTTCGACGTCGACGACGACGGCCTCAAGAACGCCTACCACGCCCACCGTGAGGCATACCAGAAGATCTTCGGACGCCTGGGTGTGCGCTACGTGATTGTGTCGGCGGTCTCGGGCGCCATGGGCGGCAGCGCCTCGGAGGAGTTCCTGGCCGAGAGCGAGGTCGGTGAGGACACCTTCGTGCGCTGCCTGGATTCCGGGTACGCCGCCAACGTCGAAGCGGTGATCACCCGGGCACCGGCACCGCTGCCCATTGCGGGGCAGCCCGCGGCGCAGGTGCACGACACCCCGGACACCCCGACCATCGCGACCCTGGTCGACTGGGCCAATTCGGCTGAGCTGGAACAGTTCTCGGGTCGAGAGGTCACCGCCGCCGACACCCTGAAGAACGTCCTGCTCAAAACCCGCGAGCCCGGCGGCGAGTGGGAGCTGCTGGCAGTCGGCGTGCCCGGTGACCGCGAGGTCGACGAGAAGCGCCTGGGCGCCGGGTTGGAGCCGGCCGAGTTCGCAATGCTCGATGACGCCGACTTCGCCAAGAACCCGTTCCTGGTCAAAGGCTATGTCGGGCCGAAGGCTCTGCTGGACAACGGAGTTCGCTACCTGGTGGATCCACGCGTGGTGGACGGCACCGCCTGGATCACCGGTGCCGACGCGCCCAACAAGCACGTGGTCGGCCTGGTCGCCGGCCGCGATTTCACCCCGGACGGCACCATCGAGGCCGCCGAGGTCCGTGACGGCGACGCGTCTCCGGACGGTGCCGGCGTGCTGACCTCGGCGCGCGGCATCGAGATCGGCCACATCTTCCAGTTGGGCCGCAAGTACGCGGACGCATTCACTGCCGACGTGCTCGGTGAGGACGGCAAGCCGGTGCGGCTCACGATGGGCTCCTACGGCATCGGGGTGTCGCGCATGGTCGCGGTGATCGCCGAGCAGCAGCACGACGAGCTGGGATTGCGCTGGCCGAGCGCCGTGGCACCCTTTGACGTACACGTGGTCGTGGCGAACAAGGACGACGCCGCGCGGACCGGAGCGACCGAACTCGTCGCCGCACTGGACCGGCTCGGCCACGAGGTGCTCTTCGACGACCGCAAGGCCTCGCCCGGGGTGAAGTTCAAGGACGCCGAGTTGCTGGGTATGCCGTGGATCGTGGTGGTCGGCCGTGGCTTCGGCGAAGGTGTGGTGGAACTGCGCAATCGGTTCACCGGCGAGAACCGGGAGATCGCCGTCGACGACGCGGCGGCCGAGATCTCAGCGGCCCTCACCGCCGGCTGAGCGTCGTCGGCATCTGCGCCAGGGCTGCTGCCGATCGCGGGCAACGACCCTGGCGTGGAAAGCGGCGAGCGCCTGAGTCCCTATTCGCCGCCGCCGGGGAACGGGACCGTCACCGGCCAGGCGTCGATGATGGCACGCCACTTGGCCGCGGTGACGGCGGTCTGGGTCAGCGCCGTCACCGCGAAGGTGCGGTCCTCGGCGCTGGTCGCCTGTTCGAGCACCGCACGCCAGGCCACCGAGGTGTCCTCCTCCATGCGAATCGCGAGGTTGGCGGCGTCGGTCGGATCGGTCACCGACGTGGGCAACTGATACCCGGCCGCAGGCAGCGGCGGGGTGACCGAACGTGCGCTGAGCATGGCCATGGCAGCCTCACGCCGGGCCCGGTGCTCGGCCATCGCCAGGGCCACCAGGGCGTTGTCCTCGGCAGTCGAATGGGCCGACACCAGGCCATAGCCGTAGATGGCGCCGTGTTCGACGGCCACCGCATCGAACAGTGCGGCATCGGCGGCCGTGGTGGGCCGGGCCGGTGAGGTGGTCGACCGTGGTCCCGGTGAGGTCGGTCCCGGTGAGGTCACTGAGCGCCTCCCAGCGCGACGGTGTACCCCGCGGTACACGAGGCGGCGATGGATCCGAGCAGGCCCGCGCGATAGCCCGACAGCCTGCGGGCCAGGCCGGCGGCCCGGTCGGCGGACTCTTTGAGCGCATCGACCACGTCGCCGACACTGGGCGCCGACGCGTCTGGCCCGGCGCCCGGGGCGGCCTTGGTCGTGCTCTTGGTCGCGGTGGTCGCCCCGGCGGGGGCGGTGCCCGTCATCCGGGTCAACTCGTCGGAGAGGGCTTTGGCGTGCGCGGTGCGATCGGTCGCCACCGTGTTCAGTGCCCGGGTGACCGGTGCCTGCGGAGGCTGGGCGGCCGCGGCGTCGGCGGCCAGCGCACTGTCGGCGCGTGCCCGATCCCACTGTGTGGTCAGGTCGTCCACTTCGGGTTGAGGCGTCGTCGTACTGCATGCGGCGGCGGCGGTGCCCAGCAGGGCAAGGGCCGCGGCCGAGAGCAGTACGCGCCGCCGGCTGATGTCTGCATGGGCGCTCGGCACGTGAACATCCTGCCATTGCTCGGGTGACCGCCTGACGCGACGCCGACTGGCCGCCCGGCGCCGGTGCGACGACATTCGCCACGCACCGGCCTTCGATTGGCGGTTGCTACCGATGGCCTGGCGTATCGTTGATAGGCGATTCCGGGGCTGATCCAGGTGGCTGGCCCTGGGATTTGTGTCGGAGACAATTCAAGATGAGGAGCTCGCCGTGGCACCGGATCCAAAGTTGCGGTCTGCGGACTTGCCATCGCAGACGCAGGTGATCGAACTGCTCGGCGGCGAATTTGCGCGCGCTGGATACGACATCGACGACGTCGTCATCGACGCATCGGCCCGTCCGCCGCGCATCACCGTGATCGCCGACGGCGACGAAGGTCTCGATCTCGATTCCCTGGCCGCGCTGTCGCGGAAGGCTTCTGAGTTGCTCGACCAGCTGGCGCCGGGCGACACGCCGTATGTGCTCGACGTCACGTCCCCCGGTGTGGACCGGCCGCTCACCCAGGCCAAACATTTCCGCCGCGCCCGTGGGCGCAAAGCCGAGCTCACGCTGACCGACGGTTCGGTGTTCACCGGCAGGCTCGGGGAAACCGACGGCACGGTACTCAAAGTCGTGGTTCCGGAGGGTCGCGATCTGGCCATCCGTGAGATCGCTCTTGTTGATATCGCCAAAGCTGTTGTCCAAGTGGAGTTTTCACCTCCAAACCGACGTGAGTTGGAACTGTCGGGAGAAACTGGGAAGGGGGCCGGCGAATGAACATCGACATGGCGGCGCTGCATGCCATCGAGGCCGACAAGGGCATCACGGTGGATGTGGTCGTCGAGACCATCAAATCGGCGTTGCTCACCGCGTATCGCCATACCGAGGGGCACGAGCCCGACGCGCATATCGACATCGACCGTAAGACCGGTGTGGTCAAGGTGATGGCCCGTCAGACCGATGCCGACGGCAATGTGCTGCACGAATGGGATGACACGCCCGAGGGATTCGGCAGGAT
Organism: Mycolicibacterium alvei; assembly: GCF_010727325.1. NCBI lineage: Bacteria > Bacillati > Actinomycetota > Actinomycetes > Mycobacteriales > Mycobacteriaceae > Mycobacterium > Mycolicibacterium alvei. The sequence goes on along the minus strand of NZ_AP022565.1, from coordinate 1,420,311 downwards.
CGCGGCGACGACGGCCCGTCAGGTGATCTTGCAGCGGTTGCGCGACGCGGAGAACGAGAAGACCTACGGGGAGTTCGCGGCGCACGAGGGCGACATCGTTGCCGGGGTCATCCAGCGCGATGCCCGGGCCAATGCACGCGGCCTGGTCGTCGTACGGATGGGCAGCGAGACCAAGGGATCCGAAGGCGTGATCCCCAGTGCCGAGCAGGTGCCGGGGGAGCGCTACGAGCACGGCGACCGGCTGCGTTGCTACGTCGTCGGTGTTTCCCGGGGCGCCCGTGAGCCGTTGATCACGCTGTCACGCACGCACCCGAACCTGGTCCGCAAGCTGTTCTCGTTGGAGGTACCCGAGATCGCCGACGGGTCGGTGGAGATCGTGGCGGTCGCCCGGGAGGCCGGGCACCGGTCCAAGATCGCGGTCGCCTCGCGGGTCTCCGGACTGAACGCGAAGGGCGCGTGTATCGGCCCCATGGGCCAGCGCGTGCGCAATGTGATGAGCGAACTGTCCGGCGAGAAGATCGACATCATCGATTACGACGAGGACCCCGCCCGGTTCGTCGCCAACGCACTTTCACCAGCCAAGGTCGTCTCGGTATCGGTGATCGACGAGGCTGCGCGCGCGGCGCGGGTGATCGTGCCGGACTTCCAGCTTTCCCTGGCGATCGGCAAGGAAGGGCAAAACGCCAGGTTGGCGGCCCGGTTGACCGGTTGGCGGATCGATATCCGCAGCGATGCGGCGCCGCAGCCCGACCAAGATGTCCGGCCCGGGGCGGTGCACGATTGACGGTAGTGACCGGCGGTTCGGACCATAGGCCTCGGGGCGGTAGACTCAGCCGTGATCCAGCGCGAGACTCCGACTCTGACGCAGCGAAGCACCTCCGACATTTCTGTCGGACCAGTGCGGACCTGCATCGGGTGTCGGAAGCGAGAGTTGGCCGCCGAGTTGCTCCGAGTGGTTGCGGTGACCGACGGGAACGGGACGAGTTCCGTAACCGTTGACCCCGCGGCAAGCCTGCCTGGGCGTGGTGCGTGGCTGCACCCCGACCAGCAGTGCGCACAGATGGCAGTGAAGCGACGAGCCTTCGTCCGAGCGTTGCGACTCACCGGTTCACCGGATACATCCGCGGTGATCGAGTACGTCGAGAAGATCGACCTCGACGGGCCCGACACCCCGGCAACAGAACAGGTAGCGAAGAACATGAGCACACCGTGAAGTCCCGATGACCATGCGTCATAGCTAAACCCGAGGCGCGGCGCCTACCACCGCTGTTGCCTCTAGACGAGGAGATGTAGTGGCAGCAGGTAAGGCCCGTGTGCACGAGTTGGCGAAGGAACTCGGTGTCACCAGCAAGGAACTCTTAGGCAAGCTCAAGGAGCAGGGCGAGTTCGTCAAGTCGGCGTCCTCCACAGTGGAGGCGCCGGTTGCGCGTCGGTTGCGCGAATCTTTCGGCAGCAAGGCCGGCGGTAAAAAGCCCGACGACCAGCCCCGCCCGCAGGGCAGCGCTGCAGCGCCCGCGGCGCCCAAGCCCGGTGCTCCGGCCAAGCCGGCACCGGCGAAACCCGCCGCCCCCGCGGCGCCGGCGGTCGAACCGCAGGCTCCGGCTGCCGAGGCAGCCCCGGTTGCTCCGGCTCGTCCCGCCGCCCCCAAGCCGGCGGCTCCACAGGCTCCGGCCGCGCCTAGTGAACCGGCTGCCGTTGCGCCCAGTGAACCGGCCGCGCCCGCTCCGGACGCAACTCCCGGTCCCCGGCCTGCCACCCCCGGCCCGCGTCCCGGTCCGGCTTCGGGCGCCCCGAAGCCTGCGCCGCGGGCCCCGCGTGTCGGCAACAACCCGTTCTCCTCGCAGCAGCCGGTAGAGCGGCCCATCCCGCGTCCGCAGCCCCGCCCCGGCGCTCCGCGCCCCGGCGGTGGCCCACGTCCGTCGCCCGGCAACATGCCGCCGCGTCCGGCGGCCGGTGCCGGTGCTCCGGGCCGTGGTGGCCCACGCCCCGGTCCGCGTCCCGGTGGTGGCCCCCGTCCCGGCGGTGCCGGTCAGGGTGCTCGTCCGGGTGGTGGCGGCGGCGGTAACTACCGCGGTGGTGGTGCCGGCGCAGGTGCAGGTGCCGGTGCCGGTGGTGCAGCGGCCGGTGGATTCCGCGGTCGTCCCGGTGGTGGTGGCGGCGGTGGCCGTCCCGGCCAGCGTGGCGGTGCCGCGGGCGCGTTCGGTCGTCCCGGCGGCGCCCCCAAGCGCGGCCGTAAGTCGAAGCGGGCGAAACGCGCCGAATACGAGAACATGCAGGCGCCCGTCGTCGGTGGTGTCCGGTTGCCCAAGGGCAACGGCGAGACCATCCGGCTGGCCCGCGGCGCGTCGCTGAGCGACTTCGCCGAGAAGATCGACGCCAACCCGGCCGCACTGGTCCAGGCGCTGTTCAACCTCGGCGAGATGGTCACCGCGACCCAGTCGGTCGGTGACGACACCCTGGAGCTGCTCGGCAGCGAGATGAACTTCAAGGTTCAGGTCGTCTCGCCCGAGGACGAGGACCGTGAACTGCTGCAGTCCTTCGACCTCACCTACGGCGAGGACGAGGGCGACGAGGACGACCTCGAGTTCCGCCCGCCGGTGGTCACGGTCATGGGTCACGTCGACCACGGCAAGACCCGACTGCTGGACACCATCCGCAACGCCACCGTCCGTGAGGGCGAGGCCGGCGGTATCACGCAGCACATCGGCGCTTACCAGGTCGAGGTCGATCTGGACGGCAACGTCCGCCCGATCACCTTCATTGACACCCCGGGTCACGAGGCGTTCACCGCCATGCGTGCCCGCGGTGCCAAGGCCACCGACATCGCGATCCTGGTGGTCGCGGCCGACGACGGCGTCATGCCGCAGACGGTGGAGGCGATCAACCACGCGCAGGCTGCTGACGTGCCGATCGTGGTGGCGGTCAACAAGATCGACAAGGAAGGCGCCGACCCGGCCAAGATCCGGGCGCAGCTGACCGAGTACAACCTGGTGGCCGAGGAGTACGGCGGCGAGACCATGTTCGTCGACATCTCCGCCAAGCAGGGCACCAACATCGAGGCGCTGCTGGAAGCGGTCGTACTGACCGCCGACGCATCCCTGGACCTGCGGGCCAACCCCGACATGGAGGCCCAGGGTGTGGCGATCGAGGCGCACCTGGACCGCGGTCGCGGCCCGGTGGCCACGGTGCTCATCCAGCGCGGCACCCTGCGTGTCGGCGACTCGGTGGTGGCCGGCGATGCCTACGGTCGCGTCCGCCGCATGGTCGACGAACACGGCGAGGACGTCGAAGAGGCCCTGCCCTCGCGTCCGGTCCAGGTCATCGGCTTCACGTCGGTGCCCGGTGCCGGTGACAACTTCCTGGTTGTCGACGAGGACCGCATCGCCCGCCAGATCGCCGACCGGCGCAGCGCGCGCAAGCGCAACGCGCTGGCGGCACGCAGCCGCAAGCGGATCAGCCTGGAAGACCTGGATTCGGCACTGAAGGAAACCAGCCAGCTGAACCTGATCCTCAAGGGCGACAACGCCGGTACGGTCGAAGCCCTCGAGGAAGCCTTGATGGGTATCGAGATCGACGACGAAGTGGAGCTGCGGGTCATCGACCGCGGTGTCGGTGGTGTCACCGAGACCAACGTCAACCTGGCATCGGCCTCGGACGCGATCATCATCGGGTTCAACGTTCGAGCCGAGGGCAAGGCGACCGAGCTGGCGAACCGCGAGGGTGTGGAGATCCGCTACTACTCGGTGATCTACCAGGCCATCGACGAGATCGAGAAGGCCCTCAAGGGCATGCTCAAACCGGTCTACGAGGAGAAGGAGCTCGGCCGCGCCGAGATCCGCGCCATCTTCCGGTCGTCGAAGGTCGGCAACATCGCCGGTTGCCTCGTGCAGTCGGGCATCATGCGGCGCAATGCCAAGGCCCGGTTGCTGCGGGACAACGTCGTCGTCGCGCAGAACCTCACGGTGTCCTCGCTCAAGCGTGAGAAGGACGATGCCACCGAGGTGCGCGAGGGTTACGAGTGCGGTCTGACGCTGACCTACTCCGATATCAAGGAAGGCGACGTCGTCGAGACGTACGAGCTCGTGGAAAAGGTACGTACCTAAACGATGGCCGACGAACGCTTGCGTGAGGAGCATCGTGGCTGATCCCGCACGGGCCAAGAAGCTCGCCAAACGGATCTCCACCATCGTCGCCTCGGCGATCGAGTACGAGATCAAGGACCCCCGCCTGGCGGGGGTAACCATCACCGACTCGAAGGTGTCGGGTGACCTGCACGACGCCACGCTGTACTACACGGTGCTGGGGTCTTCGCTCGACGAGGAACCGGACTATGCCGGTGCGGCGGCGGCGCTGGAGAAGGCCAAGGGCGTATTGCGGACCAAGGTGGGCGCCGGGACCGGGGTGCGATTCACCCCGACCCTGGCGTTCGTCCGGGACACCGTGCCTGATGCCGCTCACCGGATGGAGGAGCTGCTGGCCCGGGCACGGGCCGCAGACGAGGATCTGGCGAGGGTTCGGCAGGGCGCCAAGCATGCCGGTGACGAAGACCCGTACCGTGTGAGCGGGACGGAAGACATTGATGGGCTTGCCGACGGGGCAGACACAGAGGATGCCGGTGACCGCGATCGAACGGATGACTGATAGTGCTCATTCGGGGGCTCCCAACGGGTGCCCTTCCGGTCAGCGTGTCGACGCGCGTGCGGCAGCGGCCCTCCTTTCGGACGCGGCGAGCATCAGCGTGGTGTGCCATGTCTATCCCGACGCCGACACCATCGGTGCCGGGCTGGCGCTGGCGCAGGTGCTCGACGACGCGGGCAAGCAGGTCGAGGTAGCCTTCGCAGCTCCCGCTCAGCTGCCCGAATCCCTGCAGACGCTGCCGGGCGGGCACCTGATGGTCGCCCCGGATGCCATCCGGGATGACGCTGATCTGGTTGTCACCGTGGATATTCCGAGCGTCAATCGCCTCGGCGCACTGGCGGGACTCGCAGGGGCCGGCCGCGAGGTGCTGGTCATCGACCACCATGCGTCGAATCTGATGTTCGGCACCGCCAACTACGTCGACCCGACGGCGGATTCCACCACGATGCTGGTGGCCGAACTCCTCGACGCCTGGGACAAGCCCATCGACAAACGTGTCGCGCACTGCCTCTACGCCGGGCTGACCACCGATACCGGTTCGTTCCGCTGGGCGACCGCGCGGGCCCACCGCTTGGCGGCCCGACTGGTGGAACTCGGGGTGGACAACGCCTCGATCAGCCGTGCGCTGCTCGACACCCATCCATTCGCGTGGCTGCCGATGCTGTCGCGGGTACTGGCATCGGCGCGGCTGCTTCCCGACGCAGTGGGGGGCCGCGGGCTGGTCTATGCCGTTGTGCCGCACGATGAATGGTCCACTGCCCGACCCGAGGAAGTGGAGAGCATCGTCGACATCGTGCGTACCACTCAACAGGCCGAGGTCGCCGCGGTGTTCAAAGAGATCGAACCGCAACACTGGTCGGTATCGATGCGGGCGAAGTCGCTCAATCTGGCCACGGTGGCCAGCTCATTCGGCGGCGGCGGCCATCCGCATGCAGCCGGTTACTCGGCGGCCGGGCCCACCGCCGACGTCGTTCAGGCGCTCGCTCAGGCGCTTGCCTGACCGTCCGATGGTCGACCGGTCCCATGGTTGAGCCGGAAGGGGACATTCCGGTCACACCGGCCACCACCCGCCGCATCGCCGGCCTGGCGTTTCCGGCGTTGGGTGTGCTGGCCGCCGAGCCCCTCTACCTCCTGTTCGATATCGCGATCGTCGGGCGGTTGGGTGCACTCAGCCTGGCCGGACTGGCCATCGGTGGCCTGATCCTCGGCCTCGTCAACTCGCAGGGGACCTTCCTGTCCTACGGCACCACGGCACGCTCGGCCAGGATGTTCGGGGCGGGTGATCGGCGGTCCGCGGTCGGCGAAGGCGTGCAGGCCACCTGGTTGGCCCTCGGCTTGGGGGTGCTGATCATCGCGGTGGTGCAGGCCGCGGGGGTGCCGCTGCTGTCGGTGATCGCCGGGCGTTCCGACATCGCGGACGCCGCGCTGCCCTGGCTTCGCACAGCCATCCTGGCCGCCCCGGCGATCCTGGTGTCGCTGGCCGGCAACGGCTGGATGCGTGGCGTACAGGACACCGTCCGGCCGCTGCGCTACGTGGTGTTCGGGTTCGCCGTGTCGGCGGTGCTGTGTCCGCTGCTGGTCTACGGCTGGCTGGGCCTGCCGCGGTTGGAGCTGGCCGGGTCGGCAGTGGCCAACGTGACGGGCCAGTGGGTGGCGGCACTTCTGTTTCTGCGTGCCCTGGTGATCGAGAAGGTCCCGCTACGGGTTCAGCCCGCGGTGCTGCGCGCCCAGTTGACCATGGGCCGGGATCTGCTGTTGCGATCGATGGCGTTCCAGGCCTGCTTCCTGTCGGCCGGTGCCGTTGCGGCGCGGTTCGGCGCGGCGGCCGTGGCGGCCCATCAGGTTGTTCTACAGGTGTGGAGTTTCCTTGCGCTGGTGCTGGATTCACTGGCCATCGCCGCGCAGTCACTCGTGGGCGCGACGTTGGGTGCGGGCCAACTGGCGCATGCCAAGAGCGTGGCCTGGCGGGTGACGCTGTTCTCCACGATGGCCGGTGTGGTGCTGGCGCTGGTGTTCGCTGTTGGTTCCTCGGTGCTGCCGTCGGTGTTCACCGACGACGAATCGGTGCTGGCCGCGATCAGGGTCCCGTGGTGGTTCCTGGTGGCCCAATTGCCCGTGGCGGGAATCGTCTTCGCCCTCGACGGGGTGCTGTTGGGTGCGGGCGACGCCAAATTCATGCGCAACGCCACCCTGGCCAGCGCGTTGGTCGGCTTCCTGCCGCTGATCTGGTTGTCGCTCGCCTACGGCTGGGGTCTGTTCGGCATCTGGTCGGGGCTGAGCACGTTCATGGTGCTGCGGTTGATCTTCGTCGGCTGGCGGGCGTTCTCGGGTCGTTGGCTGGTGCCGGGGAGCGTCTAGGTCACCGGCGCGTACCGCTGACCACCCATGCGGCCTGCTTGCCGCCGCCGTGCTCGGCTACGGACACGTCGCCGAAGCCGGTGTCGCGGCACAACGCACCGAACGACTCGGCCTGCTGCCGGGTCCAACCGTGACTGGCCAATCCGGTGGCCCCGTCGGGTGATTGGCGTTCGATCGCGATCAGCCGCCCGCCCGGCGCCAGCACGCGGCGGGCCTCGGCAACCGCCTTGTCGACATCCTGCCAATGGTGCACCGTGGCCAACGCCCACACGACCGTCGCCGAACCGTCCGTCACCGGCAGGGATTCGGCGGTGCCCTCACTCCAGGTGATCGGGGCGCGCCTCGGCGTGATCAGGCGCGCGATGCGCAGCATGGTCGACGCGGGGTCGACGCCTGTCACTCGCGCACCGCGGCGGGCCGCCACTCGGGCAGCGGTGCCCGGTCCGCATCCCACATCCACGATGTGGTCTTGTGACGAGACCTGCGCAGTGTCGGCGGCCAACCTGGCTTTTTTCCGGCCCACCAGGAGGAAGGCCAGCCCGCACAGCACCCCGGTGACACCGGAGAAACCGGGGTGGTCGGCATGGTGATTGATCGCGGCGGATGGGTCTTTCATGGTTCAACCTTGCCCACCTGGGAACGTCCCCGTTCCATCACGGCGCTGCGATTGGCGGCGATGTCGTCACCGGTTGCCGTCGCCATCCACTCGCGCGCCGAGGCCGCTTCGATCCAGAGGCCCTGATCGGTCTGAGACGCGTCGATGCGGTGATACGAGGCGAGCAGGGCCCGGACTGCGGCTTGATTGTTCGCGACGATCGAGGCGGCCATCCGCCGGGCGGTGGGCAGTAGCTCGTCGTGGGCAACCACCTCGGTGACCAGCCCGGCGCGCAGCGCCTCGGCGGCCGAGAGGTAGTCGCCGGTGAGGCTCATCCGCCGGGCCAGACCTACGCCGACCTTCTGCGGCAGCCGTACGCTCAGACCCCAGGTCGGCAGCAGCCCGACGCGGGCGTGGGTGTCGGCGAACTTGGCCTGCTCGGAGGCGATCAGGATGTCGCAGTAGAGCGCCAATTCCAGGCCCCCGGTGACCGCGGCACCGTTGATGGCACCGATCACCGGCTTGGTCATGGAGGGCCATTTGGGGGAGATGTCGGGCAATTCGGTGGTGTCGCCGAGTTCTTTGAGATCCAGGCCGGCGCAGAACACCGGATCGGCCCCGGTGAGGATCACCACGTCGACATCGTCGTCGGCCTGCGCGGTGCGCAGCGCACCGTAGAAGTCCGTGCGCAGCTGCGTCGAGAGCGCATTGCGCGACCGGGGCCGGTTCAGGGTCAGCGTGCGAACCCGGTCGGTGGTGTCGACGAGCAGTACGGGATCGGTCATCCGCTCACGCTATCCGGCGCACCCGACGCGCCTATCGTGGGTGTCATGTGCCGCAACATCACCGAGCTGCGGGGGCTGGATCCCGCCGCCACCGACGAAGAGATCGAGGCCGCGGCGCGCCAGTACGTGCGCAAGGTCAGCGGAATCACCCGCCCGACCGGGGCCAACATCGAGGCGTTCGAGGCTGCCGTCGCCGAAGTCACAGCCACCACCACCCGGCTGCTCGACGGGCTGGCTCCGCGCCGCCAGCCGCCCAAGACCGTTCCGCCGCTGCGGCGTCCCGAGGTCCGGGCCCGCCTGGCTGCACAGTGACGCAGACGCCGGCGCTGAAGGAGTGGAGCGCGGCGGTCCACGCCCTGCTCGACGGCCGCCAGACCGTGCTGCTGCGCAAGGGCGGCATCCACGAGAAGCGGTTCGCGGTGGCCGCACCGGAGTTCATCCTGTTCCCGACGATCGCGCACAGCCATGCCGAACGGGTACGGCCCGAGCACCGCGACCTGCTCCAGGCTGCCGGGCAGGACAGCGCCGACGACGCTGTGATCATTCGAGCGGGGGCGAAAGTTGTCGCAGCGGTGGAGGTCAACCGCACCGAGTCGATCGATGAACTCGCCGATCTGCACATCTGGAGTGCCGATTCGATCAGGGCCGACCGGATCGACTTTCGCCCCAGGCACCGACTGACGGTGATGGTGGTCCAGGTGGCCCCGTTGCGCACGCCGATCCGGCTGGCCCGCACGCCCGAATTCGCCGGGTGCAAGAGCTGGCTCGATCTGCCCGTGCAGGCGGACTGGGGCCCGCCGGTGTACGACGACGCGATGCTGCACGACGTCGCCGAGCGGGTGCGAACCTCAGTCGGCTGACGGCGGCTTCGGGCCGGCGGGCAGCAGCACCCGGGACACCCCGCCCTGACCGTGATGCACGGTGTGGGTGGCCCGCACCAGCTGGGAACCGGAGAACGCCGGTTCGGCGGTGCCCAGGTTGCGGGCGAAGCGTGGGTGTGAGCCGCCGGCGATGAGCACCCGGATCCGTGATCCGGCTCTGAACCGGTGCGCGACGGCGTCGAGCTCGAGCCGAACCGGCCCGGTGTGGCCGTTCAATCGGCGGAACCCGTCGGATACGTTGCGGGACCGGCCTTTTGCATCCACCTCACCGATCCGGACGAAGATGTCGTGATGCGGGTTGTCGCAGCTGTGGGCCAGCTCTACGACGGGGTTGCCGGCCAGATACAGATCGGCCGGAAGCGGATCGCCGGTGAACGTCAGCACGTCGTTCCGTCGGGCCAGTCGAGTGTCGTCGCGGTATCCGCCGGCTGCGGCCAGCAGCCGGCCGCCGACGGTCGGAGTGGGCTCGGCGGGGTCATAGGTGAAGGTCGATGAGCGCTCGCGCGAAGAGCGAGTTTCGGATGAGCGCTCGCGCGAAGAGCGAGTTTCGGATGAGCGCTCGCGCGAAGAGCGAGTTTCGGATGAGCGCTCGCGCGAAGAGCGACTGTCGTGTGCCGGCAGCGCGGACTCCGGCGGCGGGGCCGCCGCCAGCCGGCCCGTCGGCTGCAGGAACAACTCGTGCTCGGGCATGACCGGCGGCCAGTCGGCCAGCTCCATCCAGCCGTGCCCGTTGACATGAATCCGTACGGCGGTGCGGTCTGCCGCGCCGTCGCCCGCCAGGTGAGCGCCCAGCCAGTCCAGCGATTCGCCGACCACGGTGGTGAGGCCCCTGGTCATCAGCTGGGTGTGCGTCCACGGACCGACCGTCAACGCCACCGGGACACCTCGCCGGCGCAACTGGGCGTACTGCTCCAGGGTCTGATCCACAAACAGGTCCTGCCATCCACTGAGCAACAGGATGGGCACCTCGGCCTGCTGCAGTGCCTCGTCGAACCGCAGCAGGTCCCAGAACGGATCGTCGCGTTCGGGATGTTCCAACCAGGATTCGAACCACGGCGCGCCGGTGCCCAGCAACTGACGGCCGGCCGCACCCATCGGCAGTCCGGCGGTCGCCCTGGCCAGTTCCGCGGGCCCTCGAAGCTTCCGGGTCAACGCGTGCACCAGGCCGGTTTCCTCCTGACGGGCCACCATCGCGCTCCACCCGAGGAAATCGTTGAGGGAGAACGCGCCGGTGCCCCAGGATGAGGCACTGAAATCGTGTGGACCGACGGTGATGACGGCGGCCTTCATCTCCGGCGGTGGATCGGCCAGCAGCGCCCACTGGGTGAAGCCGAGGTAGGACAGGCCCGCGGTGGCGAACGTGCCGGTGAACCACGGCTGGTCCCGCAGCCAGGTCACGGTGTCGGCACCGTCGGCCATTTCGTGGACCATCGGGGTGAACTGCCCGCCCGAGCCGAAGGTGCCGCGCACACTCTGCAACACCACGTGATAGCCGCGCGACGCATACACCTGCGCGAACAGCGGTGAGAAGGGGAAGCGACGGCCGTACGGTCCGCGTACCAGCAGGGTGCCCGCGGGATCCTGGGTGACGGGTGAGTAGTGGTCGGCGATCAGTTCGACGCCGTCGCGCATCGGTATCCGCAGCCCGTGCCGCACGGTGAAGTCGGTAGTGGGCGCGGGTAGACCCAGCACCCTGCTGATGGCCTTGCCGGTGTGGCGGCGCAATCTGCTCACGCTGCCCAGGCTACGGATCGGTCGGGCGTGGCTCAGAACTTGTAGTAGGGCGCCAGTTCGTGAGCGCGCTGCAGGTTGACCGCCAGGCAGTCCGGCCGGGCCGGGGAGTGGACCGGCGAGTAGAACAGCGACTGCTGGATGACGCCGTAGCTGGTCTTGAACGCGATCATGCACGTGACCCACCACCGGTCGTTCCAGTCGGTGGGCTTCATGATCCAGTACTGAGCGGCCCGGTGACCGTCGATGTCCAACTCGACCGCATCGGCGGGGATGGTCTTCTCGTAGGTGCGCCAGACGAACGGCTCGATGGCCATCTGATAGTCGCCGGCGTCGTAGTGGCAGCGCAGGCCGTCCTCGGGCTCCGGCGGGGTGAAACCCAGGCCGATCCGCTGAATCGCATCGAATGGGATGTCATTGCACGGATCGAACGGCGAGGGATCGGTGGTTTCGACGATCGGCCACTTGATCGTCGTGGACACGTTGGTCATCGGGAGATCGGTGACGTCGAGGTGGAGCGGACCTGTGCCGGCACCCTGGATCTGGCCCGACGGCCACACCACGATTACCGCTGCAACCAGCGCCGCAACCAGCCCTGTCGAAGCCGAAAGTAGGCGCAACTTGGCGGCCATCACACTCCCTCGTAGTTTGGTGGCAAAAATTTCCCCGGCTTGCGGGGAGTGTAGCGGTCCGGCGCAACGGACTCGACCATAAACGAGAACCTGTTCTAGTTGTCAACGGCACGCGGTCGCGCCGCCCGGTTAGGCTGGTCCGTTGTGGTGGTGCAACTGTGATGATTGATCACGAGTCCAGGGACCGGCAACCAGTCCTGTGGGCGATCAGCGATCTGCATACCGGGCATAACGGGAACAAGCCGGTGACCGAGTCGCTGTACCCGGCCTCGCCGGACGATTGGCTGATCGTGGCCGGTGATGTCGGGGAGCGCACCGATGAGATCCGATGGGCGCTGGACCTGCTGCGCAAGCGGTTCGCGAAGGTCATCTGGGTTCCGGGTAACCACGAACTGTGGACCACGAACAAGGACCCGATGCAGATCTTCGGCCGGTCCCGCTACGACTATCTGGTCGACATGTGCGACCAGATGGGCGTCATCACCCCCGAGCATCCGTTCCCGGTGTGGACCGAACAGGGCGGTCCGGCCACGATCGTGCCGATGTTCCTGCTCTACGACTACACGTTCCTGCCCGAGGGTGCTTCGAACAAGGCCGAGGGGTTGGCCATTGCCCGGGACCGCAACATCGTCGGCTCCGATGAGTTCCTGTTGTCCAGTGAGCCCTATGCGACGCGCGATGCCTGGTGTCGTGACCGGGTGGCGGCCACCCGCAAGCGACTCGAAGACCTGGACTGGATGACCCCGACGGTTCTGGTCAACCACTTTCCCTTGGTCCGCGAACCCTGCGATGCGATGTTCTATCCGGAGTTCTCGCTGTGGTGCGGTACGACGGCCACCAAGGACTGGCACACGCGCTACAACGCGATCTGCTCGGTGTACGGCCACCTGCATATACCGCGGACCACCTGGTATGACGAGGTTCGCTTCGAAGAGGTGTCGGTCGGCTATCCGCGGGAGTGGCGCCGCCGCAAGCCCTTCCGCTGGCTGCGCCAGATCCTGCCCGACCCCAATTACCCACCCGGGTATCTCAACGAGTTCGGCGGACATTTCCAGATCACCAACGAGATGCGCACCCACGCCCAGCAGATGCAGGAGCGGATCAAGGCGCGGCGCGCATGAGCGGCACGTTGCTGGGGCAGGTGCTGCCCGATATGCCGGACAAACTCGCCGCGGCCGAGTTGTACGACGACCCGCCGGAATTGACGGCGCTGCCCGAGGAGGCCGCACTGGTGGCCCGCGCGGTAGCCAAGCGGCGCAACGAGTTCACCACGGTGCGCCACTGCGCCCGCCGGGCGTTGGGTGAACTGGGGGTAGGTCCGGTGCCGATCCTCAAGGGGGACAAGGGCGAGCCGTGCTGGCCCGACGGGATCGTCGGCAGCCTGACGCATTGTCAGGGCTTTCGTGGTGCAGTGGTCGGCCGGGCGGGCGGGGTGCGATCGGTGGGTATCGACGCCGAACCGCACGACGTACTACCCGACGGGGTGCTGGGCGCGATCTCGCTGCCGTTGGAGCGGTCCGAGCTCGGCGGGCTACCGGACGGTCTGCACTGGGACCGGATCCTGTTCTGCGCCAAGGAGGCCACCTACAAGGCCTGGTATCCGTTGACGCACCGCTGGCTGGGTTTCGAGGATGCCCACATCACCTTCGCGGTGGCGGAGTCCGGTGTGGCCGGAACCTTCCGATCCCAGATCCTCGTCGACCCGGCCGCCGAACACGGGCCGCCATTGACCACACTGGACGGCCGGTGGTCGGTGCGCGACGGCGTCACGTTGACGGCGATCGTGCTGTGAGCCGACCGGTCCCGGACCCCGGCTTGGTGATCGTCGACAAGCCGGCCGGGATGACCAGCCATGACGTGGTGGGGCGGTGCCGGCGGTTGTTCGGTACCCGCAAGGTCGGCCACGCCGGCACCCTCGACCCGATGGCCACCGGGGTGCTGGTGGTCGGGATCGAACGCGCTACCAAGATCCTCGGCCTGCTCACCGCCACCGACAAGTCCTATTCGGCCACGATCCGGCTGGGGCAGACCACGACGACCGAAGATGCCGAAGGCGAAGTGCTGCAGTCGGTCTCAGCGGCACACGTGACGAATGAGCAGATCGAGTCCGCGGTCGCGGCGTTGCGCGGCGATATCGAGCAGGTGCCTTCGGCGGTCAGCGCCATCAAGGTCGGCGGCGAGCGGTCGTACAAGTTGGTACGCGAAGGCAAGACCGTCGAGCTGGCCGCCCGACCGGTTCGGATCCACCGGTTCGAGGTGCTCGCCGTCCGCGGTGTGGACGACTTCGTCGATGTGGACGTCGATGTGGACTGCTCGTCGGGCACCTATATCCGGGCGCTGGCCCGCGACGTGGGTGCTGCGCTCGGTGTCGGTGGGCACCTGACGTCCCTGCGGCGCACCAAGGTTGGGCGCTACGGACTCGACGAGGCACGCACGCTGGACGACCTCGCCGAGGCGGCGCGGCTGAGCTATTCACTCGACGAGGCGTGCCTGGTCGGCTTTCCGCGTCGCGATCTCACCGCAGACGAGACCGAGGACGCCCGGCACGGGAGGGCGCTGAAACCGGCCGGGATCAACGGGATCTACGCCGCCACCGCACCCGACGGCCGGGTCATCGCGCTGCTGGAAGACGGCAGCACGAAGACGAAATCTGTTGTCGTGCTGCGGCCCGCCACCCTGTAGCGGGTCGTTAGGGGCCTGCTGGGCGCGGGTTTAAGTGAACGTCTAACAGTTTGCATCCTTCTTGGTTGATTCTCCATGCAGGAAATCAGCCCGTTGACAGACTGTATCGCCGTCTGGCTAGATTAAGTGAATTACCACTAGTTTAGTGAAAATCGGCATTCAGGAGTCAGCTTTGGGAACGCGCGCAATGATCGCCGGTGTCGGGATGATCCCGTTCAGCACGCCACGACACACCGAGACCTACGACGTGATGGGGGAGAAGGCCACCAAGGCGGCACTGGCCGACGCCGGCCTGGGGTACGACGCGGTGCAGCAGGCCTATGTCGGATACGTCTACGGCGACTCGACGTCGGGTCAGGCCGCCCTGTACCGGGTGGGCGCCACCGGCATTCCGGTCGTCAACGTCAACAACAACTGTGCCACCGGATCCTCGGCACTGTTTCTGGCCCGCCAGGCCATCGAGCACGGAATCGCCGATGTGGTACTCGCCCTGGGCTTCGAGCAGATGCAGCGCGGCGCCCTGGCGATGGCCTACACCGACCGTCCGACACCATTCGACAGTTTCGGCGCCGTGGTGCACCGAATCCAGGGTGAGAGTGAAGCCCCTTTTGCCGCCCAATATTTCGGTGGTGCGGGCCGTGAGTACTGCGAGAAGTACGGCATGGACGAATCTGTGTTCGCGCGGATCGCGGTCAAGGCCCGTGCGCATGCCGCGCACAATCCGTACGCGGTGTTCCGCGATCCGCTCACCGTCGAGGAGGTGCTGGCGTCGCCGGCCATCTACGGGCCGTTGACCCGACTGCAATGCTGCCCGCCCACCTGCGGTGCGGCCGCAGCGATCCTGGTCAGCGAGAGCTACGCCCGTAGTCGCGGTATGGACTGCGGCGTGGCGGTGCGCGCGCAGGCGATGAGTAGCGATTCCGCGTCCACCTTCGAGGACAACTCGATGATGAAGATCGTCGGTTACGACATGACCCGGGCCGCGGCGCAGCAGGTGTACGACAGCGCCGGGGTCGGCCCGGCCGACATCGGGGTGGTGGAGTTGCACGACTGCTTCACCACCAACGAACTGTTGACCTATGAGGCGCTGGGGCTCACGCCCGAGGGCACCGCGGAGAAGTTCATCGCCGAGGGGGACAACACCTACGGCGGTCGGGTGGTGACCAATCCGTCGGGTGGTCTGCTGTCCAAGGGACATCCGCTCGGTGCCACCGGGTTGGCGCAGTGCGCCGAACTGGTCTGGCAACTGCGTGGAACGGCCGGACCTCGACAGGTGGACGGAGTCCGCCTGGCCCTGCAACACAACATCGGGCTGGGCGGCGCGGCCGTTGTCAGCCTGTACGAGAAGGTGAGCTGACCATGCCCGTGGATTCGGGTGCCATCGGCACCGAACTGCCACCCACCGAACTGACCATCGACGCCGGGCGATTGAGGTTCTTCGCCAAGACGATCGGCGAAACGGACCCCGTCTTCACCGACGTCGAGGCGGCGAGAGCGGCCGGGAATCCCGACCTCCCGGTGCCTCCGACGTTTCTGTTCTCGATAGAACTGGAGCGTCCGGACCCCTTCGACTGGGTGAGCAACCTCGGCATCGACCTGCGCCACGTCCTGCACGGCGAACAGCGGTTCGTCTATCACGCGACGGCATATGCCGGTGACACCGTGACCGCCAGGCCCACGATCGTCGACGTCTACAGCAAGAAGGGCGGCGCCCTGGAGTTCGTGGTCAAGAAGACGGCTGTCCTGCATGCCGACGGCAGGCTGCTCGCCGATCTCGAATCCGTTCTCGTCGTGCGGAATCCAGAGGGGAATCGATGACAACCGAAGCCATATCCGTAGCGGTCGGATCCGAGCTGCCGCCGCTCCGGCTCGGTGCCGTGAGCCGAACCACCCTGGCCCTGTTCGCCGGGGCGTCCGGAGATCACAACCCGATGCACATCGATATCGACGTGGCGAAGTCGGCCGGCCTGCCCGATGTCTTCGCCCACGGCATGCTCTCGATGGCCTATCTGGGCCGCCTGCTGACCGGTTGGGTTGCCCCCGAGTCCATCCGGTCCTACGGCGTGCGGTTCGCGGCGATCACCCCCGTGCGCGCCGAGCCGACGGCGCACGCCCGCATCACCGCTGTCGAGACGGTGGACGGGGAACGTCGTGTCACCCTGGCCCTCACGATGACCCTGGCCGACGGCACCGAAACACTCTCGGGCGACGCCGTCGTCGCGATCTAGGCAGCAACCGACAAGAGGAGAGAACACCATGGGAAATCTGGACGGGAAGGTGGCCATCGTCACCGGCGCCGGTCGCGGTATCGGACAGTGCATTGCGCTGAAGCTGGCCGCCGAGGGCGCCGCCGTCGTCGTCAATGACCTGGACGAGGGGCCTGCCGCCGACACCGCGAGCGCTGTCGAGAAGGTCGGCGGAAGGTCTGTTCCGGTGGCGGGCAGCGTGACCGAGGACGGCTTCGCGGAGCGGTTCGTCGGTGCGGCGGTCGAGCACTTCGGCGGGCTGGACATCATCGTCAACAACGCGGGATACACCTGGGATTCGGTCGTGCAGAAGATGACCGACGATCAGTGGGATGCGATCCTGGATGTCCATCTCAAGGCGCCGTTCCGGATCCTGCGCGCCGCACAGCCGGTGATCTCGCAGCTGGTGAAATCCGCACAATCCGATGGCGTGCCGGTGCCGTGCCGCAAGGTGGTCAACATCTCATCGGTGGCCGGCCTGGGCGGCAATCCGGGACAGGCCAACTATGCCGCCGCAAAGGCCGGTGTGACGGGCCTGACCAAGACGCTGGCCAAGGAGTGGGGGCGCTACAACGTCACCGTGAACACCGTTGCGTTCGGTCTGATTCGGACCCGTCTCACGAGCACCCCGGCCGGGGGTGACGGCAGCATCGATGTCGAGGGCCGGGAGATCAAGGTCGGGGTGAACCCCGACCTGCTGGCCACGATGGAGCGCTCGATCCCGTTGGGGCGAGCCGGTAGTCCCGGTGAAGCTGCAGGAGCGGTGTACCTGATGTGTGCACCCGAATCGGACTACGTCAGCGGACAGACCCTGATCTGTGCCGGCGGATTTAACATCTGACCATGGTGCACCAGGCAATTCAGGACGGGATCGTCACGCTCACATTGCAGCGGCCACATCGGCTCAACGCCCTCACCTGGGAAACGATGCGGCAGATGCGGGACGCGATCGCCGACCTCGGCGCCGACCCCGAGGTGCGGGCGCTGGTGATCACCGGTACCGGCCGCGCGTTCTGCGCCGGGCTCGACCTGATCGACCTTGCCGGCACCGAGGACATCCGCGCGGTCGTGGAGCGCGAGATGGCCGACAGCTTGAACCCCTTGTGTCAGGCAATTGCTGAGGCGCCGGTGCCGGTGGTGGCTGCCGTCAACGGCCCGTGTGCCGGGGGAGGCCTGGGTCTGGCCCTGTTGGCAGACATTACGATCGCCGCCGAATCGTCGTATTTTCTGGTGCCGCAGGTGAGTTCGCTCGGCGTCGTTCCCGACGCCGGAGCCACCTGGGTGCTGCCCCGCCTGATCGGGCGGGCGAGGGCACTCGGCATGTCGCTGACCGGAGATCGGATCGATGCTGTTCAGGCCGAGCGCTGGGGTCTGATCTGGCGCTGCGTACCCGATGGCGAACTGTTGACCCAAGCCCATGACATCGCCATCGCGCTGGGCCGCCGGCCGGATACCGTCGTGGCCACCCGGGCGCTGCTCGACGGTGCGATGTCGGCCGGCCTGCCCGACCAGCTTGCCGCCGAGACCCAGGCGCAGTCGATCGCACTTCGTACCACTGACGCACTGGCGAGCATCACGCGGTTCACCGCGAAATCTCAACGTGATCGTGATTCGGAGGCGTGAGCTGCGCTGGTGAATCCGGCTCGCCGGATACGATTCGGACGCGCGGCAGCGCAAAGTGGCGGGTCGCAACGACGAGGTAGGTGGATGGTGGTGAAGCCGGACGAGTCGCGTTCAGGCCGTCCCGCTCGTGGCACCCGGCCGGCCAACCGGCGCAGTCTCATCATCGCCGCGGCGGCGGATCTGTTCTACCGCCGAGGCTACGCACAGGTTTCGATGAAAGAGATCGCCGGCGCCGTGGCTATCGGCCCGTCTGCCCTGTATCGGCATTTCTCGAGCAAGCAGGACCTGCTTCAGGCAGTGGTGAGTGACGCACTCGGCGTGGTGGATGCGCTGCTGGACCGGCTGCTGGCCGACCCGACGATCGAGCCGACAGCCGAGATCGCCAGGACCATGTTGGAGCACCGCGCGATCGGCGCCCTCTGGCATGCCGAGGCCCGTCACCTCGCCGACGGTGTCAGAACGCAACTGCGACACCAGTTACGGGGGATCGGTGCCCGGCTCGCCGAGCTCGTGCAACGCCGGCGTGATGGTGTCGACGCTACGACGGCCGACCTGCTCGCCTGGTGCGCCCTGGCGGCTACCACGAGTGTGTCGTTTCACAGCGTGGAGTTGCCGACCGACCGGTTTGTGCGCCTGCTCGCCGAGATGACCCAGGCCGCGATGACGGCCCACGTGCCACGGTTGCGGCGTGGACCGGGGCCGACCGCCGCCGAGGGCGGATCGTGGTCGCCCAGCCGGCGTGAGGAGATCCTGACGTCGGCGATGAAGCTGTTCGCCCGCAACGGATTTGCCAGTGTCGGGATCGAAGACATCGGGGCCAGTGTCGGCATCGCCGGCCCCAGCGTCTACAACCACTTCGCCGCCAAGGAGGACATCCTGGCCGCGGCGATAACCCGGGGTCGGGAACTGTTGTACGCCGATCTGCATCGCCGGCTCGCTCGGGCGGCAGACCCGCGGGATGCCCTGGGACGCCTACTGATCGGATATGCCGAGTTCGTCTTCGAAAGCCCCGAGTCGATTCAGGTACTGATCTCGGAGACCGGGCACCTGCCCGCAACCGAACAAGACCGTACCCGCGCTGCACAGCACGAGTACATCGACGAGTGGGTGGGGCTGCTGCGCCAGCTGAAACCGCACTGGGAGCCGATTGAGTGCCGGGTCCGGGTGCAGGCGGCGCTGAGCGTCATCAACGATGTGGCGGCGACGCCGCACCTGCGCGCGGTCGTCGATGTCGAGCAGGCCACCATCTCGGTGAGTGCCGCTGTGCTGGGGTACGACTGACGGGCGCGGAATTGTGCGCTTACCCAAACTATTTCGAATTTCGGTGCTTTCTACGTGACGTCCGATTTCGGCGCCGATTCTGCCAGTATGCTTCAGGGACAAACTTTCCAAAATTCACTTGTGCCCGCTCGGCGGGTGGGGAAGGCTGCGAGATGTACTTGACCCAAGGACTGCATCGAGGATTGCAACAAACCCCCGACGACCCGATGACGATCTGTGCGGGGCGGGAACGGACGTTCGCGGCCGTGGCCGCCCGCGTTGCCCGACTGGCCGGAGGGCTGCGGGATCTGGGGGTGAAGTCCGGCGATCGGGTAGCCATGCTGGCGTTGAACTCCGACTGCTATCACGAGTACCTGCTCGCAGTGCCCTGGGCGGACGGCGTGCTCAATCCGGTCAACATCCGCTGGAGCGCTGCCGAAATCATCTATGCGCTCAACGATTCGGGCACCAAGGCGCTGATCGTCGATGACGCACACCTGGAACTGCTCGACCCGATCCGGTCCGGCTGTACGCAGCTGTCGACCGTGATCTACTGCGGTGCCGGCACAGCGCCCGAGGGAACGGTGGATTACGAGCAACTGCTCGCGGGTGCAGCCGCCGTCGAAGATGCCCGGCGGGGCGGCAATGAACTGGCCGGCGTGTTCTACACCGGTGGCACCACCGGAGATCCCAAGGGAGTGATGCTTTCCCATGCGGCGATGGTGACATCGTGGCTGGGCGCCCTGGCCTCCGGTCATCTGTTCGCATCGGGGCAGCGCAGCCGCTACCTGCACGCCGCGCCGATGTTCCACCTGGCCGACCTGGCCGCGTGGGGCGCGGCGACGCTGCTCGGCGGTACCCATGTGATGGTGCCGCGTTTCGACCCCATCGCGGTGCTCTCGACGATTCAGTCTCACCGTGTCACCGATGTCGCGCTGGTCCCGACGATGGTCCAGGCGATCGTGGACCACCCGGATCTGTCCACGTACGACCTGACGAGTGTGCGAACGGTTCTCTATGGCGCATCGCCGATCCCGCAGGCACTACTGGAACGTGCTGCGGCGGCACTCCCGGATGCCCGGTTCACCCAGGCCTACGGGATGACCGAGTTGTCACCGATCGCAACACTGCTCGGGCCCGAAGACCACATCAACCCGGCACTGCTGCGTTCGGCGGGTCGGGCCGCACCCAACTGCGAGGTCCGGATCGTCGATGACGGGGGAGCCGAAGTGCCTCGGGGTACGGTCGGTGAGATCGTGGTCCGTGGCGGCAATGTCATGCTCGGCTATTGGAACAAGCCCCACGAAACCGCGGCCGCCGTCCGCGATGGCTGGATGTACACCGGTGACGGCGGATTCATGGACGAGGCCGGCTATGTGTTCATCGTGGACCGGTTGAAGGACATGATCGTCACCGGTGGAGAGAACGTGTACTCGGTCGAGGTGGAGAACGCGGTGGCGCGCAATCCCGGGGTGGCCCAATGCGCGGTCATCGGTGTGCCCGACCAGGATTGGGGTGAGCGGGTTCATGCCGTCGTCGTGCTGCGGCCCGGCGCCCAGGCAACCGACGAGGAGATCCGCCGCCACGCCAAGCAGTACATCGCCGGTTACAAGGCGCCGCGCAGTGTCGAGTTCGTCGAGGCGCTGCCGGTGTCGGCCGCCGGCAAGGTCCTCAAACGTGAACTGCGCAAGCAGCACTGGCCCGACGGCTGCCAGGTGTAGGGCCGGGGGTCAGTCGGCCGGGGTCTCCGGGTGCGCGGCCTCGGTGCCGGGCCGCGGCGCCGAGGAGAAATCGGCCGGCAGGATCTCGTCGCCGAATGTGGTGGTGAGCAGCAATGCCACCTCCACGTCCAGGCGGCGCTCGTCGAGCGGATGGCCCAGCACGGCCTCGATTCGCTGCAGCCGGTAGAGCACCGTGTTGCGGTGCATGAACAGCCGTTCACTGGCGCGCCGCGTGTTTCCGCCCTCCTGCAGGAACACCCACAGGGTCTCGCGCAACTGCTCGGCCGCGGCGGTTCGGGCGGCGAGTTCACCGAGAACCCGGGACACGAAGCGGCGGGACTCCTCCATATCTCCGGCCATCAGCGCGACGGTCGCGACATCGGCATGCGGGGTGAGCCGTGCCGGCGCCGGCATGCGGGACGCCACCCGACGCGCCGCCAACGCCTGTTCGTGGCTGATCCGGAACGCATCGAGACCGTGGACGGTCTGGCCGACGGCGATGAGCACATCGGGGTGCGGCAGTGCCCGGGAGGATTCGGCCAGCCGACCGGTGTCCAGATCCCCGGCTACCCAGGCCCACATGGCACAGGTACCTGCCGGCAACATCAGCATGCGGGACACCCCGGCCGCCGAAAGTAGCGCGGTGAGGCAGGATTCCAGCGCGCCGAGTTGCTGCTCGACCTCGCCGTGCGACGGGGTCCACGCCACCAACGCGGTCTGTGCCGCCCGTAGGTCGTGATCGAGCTGGCGACCGGCGTGGTCGATCGGTATCCGGTCCCCGCGGAGCAGTCGCTCGACCAGCGCAGTGCGCCGTGCCGCCGCACCGCGCAGCCACCGGTCCCGCTCCCGTTCGTAATCGGAAACCAGTTGTGCGACAACGCGGTCGAGGTACACGTTGAGTTCGTCGAAGCTCCGGTGTAGGGCCTCGATGAACACCTGCTGGTCGGAGAGTCGCTCGGCGAGAACGTCCAGCCACAGTCGTGAGAACAGTGTTTGCCCCACCCGATAGGACTGGATGAGCAGTTCCAGTGGCAGCTGACGACGCGCTACCGTCGACGCGAATGCGATCACTTCCGGTCGGATCGGCACGTGCTCGGCGACGGCCTCTGCTCGGAACACGGCCAACATGGCCGAGACGTTGCCGTACGCGCTCGCTTCGGCTTCCCGGGCCAGGTCGTCGTCGTCGAAGAACTCGGGCACCGATCCGGCCAGTTGCTCACTGAGTTGCGCCGCAACGTCGTCGAGTTGCGCGGCCAGATCGTGGGCGCAGGCAACGATCGCCTCGTTTGCGGTGAGCTGACTGGCCACCGATCCGATGCTACCGGGCAGCGTAGCGCTCCTGGTTCGATCCGGCCGGATCGCGCTGTACACCATCGGCGCCCGATCCCGGCCGGCGGGCCCGGCGGCGCCCCGCGCGCATCTCGCGCTGCAGCGTCTTGGCGTAATGGTTGTGGTCCACCTGGACGGTATGCCGCGTGGTGTTGACGAATCGCTTGCGCAGCCACTGCTGATCAGCGGCGATACCGCGTCGCATCTCGTCAGGGCTGGGAAGCGTGCAGCGTCCGGTCAGTACCTCGCCGAGCCACTTGCCCTGCAGTTCGGCCAGCGGCTGGATGGCACCCAACGGCTGACAGAGGCCGATGAAGAACAGCCCCGGCCGATCCGGGTCGACCACGCGGTGATAGAGCGCAACCTGGTTGTTCGGCGCTGCAAAGTACGTTTCGTCGAAGAACGGGAACGTAATTCGGTACCCGGTCGCACACACGATCACGTCGACATCCTCGACGGTGCCGTCAGAGAATCTGACCCGATCGCCGAGGAGTTCGGCGATCTGCGGTTTGGGCTTGATCCGACCCAGCCGAAACTCGTCCATCACACTGGCCGACATCGTCGGATGCGCGTCGCCGAACGAGTGATCCGGAACCGGCACGCCGTAATCCTGAGCCCGACCGTTCGCCAGACGCATCAGTGCACCGAGCATGATGCGACCCGGCTTGTGCGAGGCCGCGTTCAACAGCCAGTTCGGCGGTGCCATCCCGAACACATACTTGGGCATGATGTGGGCTCCACGTCGCACCGACAGATAGGTCCGGTCCGCGATATGGGCTGCTTCGCAGGCGATATCGACTGCACTGTTCCCGATGCCGACGACGACGACCCGCTTGCCGGCCATGAACACCGGGTCGCGGTAATCACGGGAATGCATAATGCAGCCGTTGAATTCGCCGGGGAACATGGGTTCGGGCATCCGGGCGTCCCAGTGGTGGCCGTTGGCGACCAGCACGTAGTCGTAACGTTCGGCGCGGCCGTCGGCCAGGCGTACTTCGAAGCCACCGCCGGACAGCGGCGTCACCTGCGTGACCTCGGTCTGGAACTGGATGTGCTGATGCAGTCCCAGGTGTCGCGCGTAGTCATCGAAGTACCGCGCGAAGTCCCAATGACTCGGGTAGGCCGGAAGGTCGTCGCCCATCGGGAAATCGCGGTAGCCCATGTAGCCCTTCGGGGCGTTCGAACTCAGTGTCCGATAGGCGGCGGCGGTGCCACTGGGATTGTCGAAGACCCACAGGCCGCCGACTCGGTCGCTCTTCTCGTAGCAATCGAAGTCGACTCCCGCTCCTTTCAGGCCGGCGCAGGCGGCCAGTCCCGCCGAGCCGGCCCCGATCACGCAGGCCCTGGGGGTGCTCTTGCTGGCGGTCATCGTGGAGTCCTTTCTGAAAGTGAGGATAGGAATGAGATCTGTGCGGTGACAACAGCATCGAATGCTGAGCCGCTGTCGTAGACATCGAAATGCCCGGCCTCGGGGTAGTCGCGCACCGTCGCATCGGCACGC
This sequence comes from Mycolicibacterium alvei, assembly GCF_010727325.1. NCBI lineage: Bacteria > Bacillati > Actinomycetota > Actinomycetes > Mycobacteriales > Mycobacteriaceae > Mycobacterium > Mycolicibacterium alvei. Next base: position 1,396,329 of record NZ_AP022565.1, on the reverse strand, counting down.
GCCCCCGCGGCACGGGCCAGGTCGACGGGAGCGTTGAGGTCGGACCCGGCGATCTGTACCAGCACGGGGCAGCCGATGCGGTCTGCGAGCAGACCGGGCCGATAGGTCGGCACCGCGAGCAGTATGCGTGCGGCAAATTCGTTGCGCCACAGTGGCGCACCGGCAGTGGCGGCAAGGTATCCGGGCAGCGCGTCGGGAGTGGTGAGCATTGCAGCGCTGCCCGGCGGACCAACCGCAGGCAGCAGCACCGGCGGGCGGCCCAGTTTGGCGCCGAGCGCATCGCGCACCGCCGTCGCACCCAACCGGCCCGCGACCCGCGGCGGGATGGCGCGCCGCATCCGCAGCAGTGTCGTCCAACCGTCAACGATCGGGGTGAGTGCGATCGCCGCGAGAAGGTCATCCCGCGCAGCAGCCACCGCGAATACGTGACCGCCCGAAAGCGATGTGCCCCAGATGACGACCCCCGACACCCGTGGCAGGCGCCGGGCAGCGTTGATCGCCGCGTGGTAATCGTGTTGTTGCGCGGCAAATTCGATGACTTGGCGGGGTCGACCGCCCGACGCCCCGAACCCGCGATAGTCGAAGCACACGGTGTCGATGCCGGCTTCGGCGAACCTTTCGCCGAAGCCCACCAGCCCGGCGTCACGGGTGCCGCAGAACCCGTGTGCCATCACCACGCACGGCCTGCGCTGCGCCCCGTCGGCGGCGTAATGCCAGGCCGTGATCGTGGATCCGGCTACCGGAATCTGGATCTCGACGCGTTTCACCGCCGGGCCTGTGGGCTGTTGGCTCCAGGTGCGGCGAGGAACCGGCGGTATGCATCGGCGAATTCGGGTGTCTGGATGCACTGCAGCTGGGCGTCCAGCTCGGCGTCGAGGGTGTCATTCCACATCGGCCGCGCCGCCTGGTCGATGATGCGTTTGGCCAGCCCGTTCGCGGTGGCCGAGCAGGCCAGCAACTCGTCGACCAACCCGCAGGTCGCCGCGGCAAGTTTGGCCGCCGGTGCGACGCGGTTGGCGATGCCGAGCCTGCCGGCCCGGGCTCCGTCGATCATCGCCGAGGTCAGGATCAGTTCCTTTGCGCGGCCGGCCCCGATCAGGGCCGCCAGCCGGCCGGTGCCTCCGACGTCGGGCACCACACCCATCCGGGTCTCCGGTAGGCCCAGTGTCGCATCGCCCGCCACCACACGCAGGTCGCAGGCGAGGGCCAGCTCGAAACCGGCGCCGATCGCCCAGCCGTGCACGCTGGCGACGGTCGGAACTGGCAACCGCTCGAGCCGCTCGTAGGCCGTGACGAACGCGCCGCGAATCTGCTGCAGTCCCTCCGGGCTGGCAAGCCGGGCCAGCGTCGACGCATCGATTCCGGCGCTGAATCCGGGACCCTCCCCGCGGACCACGACGGCGCCGATCCCGGTGGCGCCCTCCAGCTCGCCGACCGCATTGTCGAGTCCTTCGATGAGCTCCTCGTCGAGGGCATTGCGCCGCTGAGGGCGTGCGAGCACCAGGTGCGCGACAGGGCCCTCACGTTCTATCCGGACAGGCGTCATGAACTTTAGCTAAGCGTCAATTTCGGGCCCGGGCCATGTCGCCCTGCACAGACATCCCCGAGCGAGTTGTGCAGGCTGCGCGAACCTCGCCATTGACCTTCCATTGTGAGTATCGGTCCGCACAATGAGTGACATCGAGCTCCAGTTTCGTTCCGTACCAGTCTGATCCATGGCATGTCTGCTGGATCCGATGAGAGGTAGAACAGGTGTCAGCACGTTTTGAGGGCAAGGTGGCATTCATCACCGGTGCCGCCAGGGGCCAGGGCCGGGCGCATGCGGTGCGATTCGCTGAGGACGGTGCCGACATCATCGCCGTCGACCTGTGCGAGCAGCTCGACAGTGTCGCGTATCCGATGAGCACGCCCGAGGACATGGACGAAACAGTTGATCTGGTCGAGAAGACGGGCCGCCGAATCGTGGCCGCCAGGGCCGATGTCCGTGACCTGTCACAGTTGAGTGCCGCGGTGGACAGTGCGGTCGGTGAGTTGGGCCGGATCGACTACGTCTTGGCGAACGCCGGTATCGGACCGGTGTTCGGTGAGCCGTCCCAGCTACTGGCGGCCTACACGGACTCGATCGAGGTGATGCTCAACGGCGTCTACTTCACCGTCGAGGCGGCGTTACCGGCATTGCTGGAGCACGGTGACGGAGGTGCCATCGTGATCACCAGCTCGGCGGCAGGCCTCAAATCGGTCGGCCCGGGATTCGCCACGAAGAGTCACGGCGGAGCCGGTTACACCGCGGCCAAGCACGGTGTCGTCGGTCTGATGCGCTACTACGCAACGACACTCGCCGAGCGCAGCATCCGGGTCAATTCAGTGCATCCCACCGGTGTGGCCACCCCGATGATCATGAACGCCCAGGTCGACCAGTACCTCGCCGAGCACCCCGAATTCGGCGCGTTTCTGCAGAACCTGTTGCCCACTCCGGCCGTCGAAACCCGCGACGTCACCGAGGCGATGGTCTATCTGTGCTCGGACGCGGGCCGATACGTCACCGGTGTCGCGTTGCCGGTGGACGCCGGGCTGACGGTCAAGTAGGCATCGGAGCAATTGTGGCCACTTCGATCGGTGTGGTGACCGTTCCGGTCCGCGCGGTGGGCGGTTTCTTCGCGCTGGCGCTGGACACCATGGTGATGACCTTCCAGCGTCCCTTCGCGTGGCGGGAGTTCCTGACACAGACCTGGTTTGTGGCAAGGGTTTCCATGCTGCCGACCCTGATGCTGTCGATTCCGTTCACGGTGTTGACCGTGTTCACCTTCAACATCCTGTTCGTCGAGTTCGGTGCCGGCGATTTCTCGGGCACCGGAGCGGCATTCGGCGCCGTCACCCAGATCGGGCCGATGGTGACGGTGCTGGTGGTGGCCGGTGCCGGCGCCACCGCGATGTGCGCCGATCTCGGGGCGCGCACCATCCGCGAAGAACTCGATGCGCTGAGGGTGATGGGGATCAACACCACTCAGGCGCTGGTGGTCCCACGGGTGCTGGCGGCGACTCTGGTTGCGCTGCTGTTGTCGTCGCTGGTGATTCTGGTCGGTATCGGCGGCGGATTCGTCTTCTCGGTGTTCTTTCAACATGTCACCCCCGGCGCTTTCGTGGCCGGTCTGACCCTGGTGACCGGGTTGGGTGACGTGGTGGTGTCGCTGATCAAGGCGGCGTTGTTCGGCCTCACCGCAGGCCTGATCGCTTGCTACAAGGGGACATCGGTGGCGGGCGGCCCGGCCGGGGTGGGCAATGCGGTGAACGAGACCGTGGTGTTCTCCTTCCTGGCGCTGTTCGTGATCAACGTCGTGGCCACTGCGGTTGGCGTGAAGGTGACGTTATGAGCTCGGCAGTGGTGGCGGGCAATCGGTTCGGATGGGCCGGCCGCCGGATCCGCAAGTGTGTGGCCGGCTGGAACCGGGTCGGTGAGCAGGCCGAATTCTACGGCCGGACGGTGCGCTCGATCACGGACGCATTCGTGCACTACAAGTGGGAACTGGTTCGGCTGATCGCCCAGATGAGCCTGGGCACAGGTGCATTGGTGGTGATCGGCGGGACGGTCGCCATCGTCGGCTTCCTCACCCTGTCCACCGGCGCACTGGTTGCCGTTCAGGGGTACAACCAGTTCGCGCAGGTCGGGGTCGAGGCGCTGACCGGGTTCGCCTCGGCCTTCTTCAACGTGCGACTGATCGCTCCGTTGACCGCCGCCATCGCCATGGCCGCCACCATCGGTGCGGGCGCCACCGCGCAGCTCGGGGCGATGCGGATCAACGAGGAGATCGACGCGCTGGAGGTCATGGGCATCCGCTCGATTGCCTACCTGGCCTCGACGCGCGTGGTGGCGGGTGTGATCGTGGTGATCCCGTTGTACTGCGTGGCGGTCTTGATGTCCTTCTTCGCCGCCCGGTTCGGTACCACCTATGTCTATGGCCAATCCACCGGAGTCTATGACCACTACTTCCGGACCTTCCTGATACCAACCGATCTGATCTGGTCGTTCCTGCAGGCGATCGCCACGGCGATGGTGATCATGCTGGTGCACACCTATCACGGCTTCACCGCATCCGGTGGGCCGGCCGGGGTCGGTGAGGCCGTCGGTCGAGCAACGCGAACATCCTTGGTGAGTGCGGTTTTCGTGACACTTCTGGTGACACTGGCCATCTACGGTCAGTCCGGCGACTTCAACTTGGCGGGATAGCGTGGCTGGCAGAGGAAGCCGGCTGCATCCGGCATGGTGGACCGCGATCCTGGTCGCAGCGATCGTCGCGGCGACGGCGCTGTCGGGCGCCGCCTTCACCCGGTCATTCCGGTCCTACGTCCCGGTGACGCTGGTGTCGGACCGTGCCGGGCTGGTGATGGAGTCGGGCGGCAAGGTGAAGCTGCGCGGGGTACAGGTGGGCCGGGTCAGAGCCATCGAAGCGGGTCGGGAGGCAGTGCGTCTGGAGCTGGAGATCGACCCGGATCAGATCGGGCACATCCCGGCCAACGTGGAGGCCCAGATCGCGGCAACCACGACATTCGGCGCCAAGTACGTTGAGCTGCTCAGCCCGGCGATGCCGAGTGCCGATCGCCTGTCGGCCGGTGACACGGTGCGGTCCCGCAATGTCACCGTCGAGGTCAACACCGTGTTCCAGAACCTGGTCTCAGTGGTCAGACGGATCGATCCGGGCAAGTTGAACGCGGTGCTCTCGGCAATCGCCGACGGGGTACGAGGTCAGGGCGAGGTGATCGGGGCGGCCACCACCGATGCCAACGTGGTGCTGGCCGCACTCAATGAGCGCAGTGCCACCGTGCAACGGAATTGGCAGGCACTCAAGGGGTTCAGCGACACCTATGGCGCTGCCGGACGCGACATTCTCGACATGCTCGACGCCGTCAGCGTGACCAGCGTGACGACCACCGACCATGCCGCGGCGCTGGATATGTTGCTGCTCAACCTGATCGGATTGTCCCGCAGTGGTATCGGACTGCTGGAGCCGACGCGCGAGAACCTGGTGCGCGCGGTCAACGATCTGGCCCCGACGACGGCGTTGCTCGCCAAATACAACCCGTCACTCACCTGCGTCTTGGTCGGTGGCAAGACACTGCTGGACAGTGGGTACTACGACATCACCGGCGGTTCGGACGGTAAATCGCTGATCGTCGACGCCGCCGTGCTGCTCGGCGACGACCCGTACCGCTATCCCGACAATCTGCCCGTGGTGCGGGCGAAGGGCGGACCCGGTGGTAAACCGGGCTGTGGCTCGTTGCCGGATGTGGCGCAGAACTTCCCGGTGCGGGCCCTCGTCACCGACACCGGATGGGGCACCGGCGTGGATCACCGCCCCAACCCGGGCATCGGATTCCCCGGCTGGGCCAACTACTTCCCGGTGACCCGGCCGGCACCCGAACCACCGAGCATCCGGAACCACGGCGCACCGGCGCCCGGACCGGTGCCCTATCCCGGTGCACCGCCTTACGGCGCACCGCTCTACGGCACCGACGGAACCCCGCTGTATCCGGGTGTGCCGGCTGCACCACAGCCGGGCGCCCAACCGGAATACCAGCAGGCCGAAGGTGAGGACCCGTGAGAGAAAGCCTGTTCGGCACCGTCTGGCGGCTGTCGATCTTCGTCGTCGTCGCGTTGCTCGGGATGTTCGCGCTACTGACGATCTTCGCGCAGTTCCGATTCGAGCGCGCCCAGAGCTACCATGCCCTGTTCACCAACGTGACCGGGCTGAAGAGCGGGAACTTCGTCCGGATCGCCGGGGTCGAGGTCGGTAAGGTCCAGCGCATCGCGTTGGGTGACGACGGCACGGTGACGGTGTCGTTCAGTGCCGAGGATTCCGTGATGCTGACCCAGGGCAGCCGGGCCGTGATCCGATACGACGACCTGATCGGCGGTCGCTATCTCGCTCTCGAAGAGGGGCCGGGCAACACCGGTGAACTCCTGCCCGGCAGCACCATTCCCCTCGATCGCACCGCGCCTGCGTTGGACCTGGACGCGCTCATCGGAGGATTTCGGCCGCTGTTCCGGGCCCTGGACCCCGAGCAGATCAATGCGCTGAGCGGTCAACTCCTGCGCGCTTTCCAGGGCGAGGGTGTGACGGTGAGTTCGGTGCTGGCACAGACCGCCACACTGACCCACACTCTGGCTGACCGCGACCAACTCATCGGCGAGGTCATCACCAACCTCAATTCGGTGCTCGACTCGTTCGGGAGCCAGCGGGATCAGTTCGACCAGGCCGTCGGATCATTGTCGGAACTGATGCACGGACTGGCCGAACGCAAGGTTGAGATCGGCAACTGGGTGACCCAGGCCAACGCATCATCGGCCACGCTGGCCGATCTCCTGCACACTGCGCGGCCGCCGGTGACCAAGGTCGTCCACGAGACGGATCGGGCGGCGGCCATCGTCGTTGCCGACCACGACTACATGGACAACCTGCTGGCGACCCTGCCGGAAACGTACCGGGTACTGGGAAGGCAAGGCATGTATGGTGATTTCTTCAGCTTCTACCTGTGCGATCTGGTGCTGAAGCTGAACGGCAAGGGCGGGCAACCGGTCTATGTCAAGCTCGCGGGCCAGGCCTCGGGGCGGTGCACCCCACGATGAGATCATTCGAGGACCGCAATCCATTGGTGATCGGGGCCATCGGGCTGCTGGCGACCGCTACCGTCGCCGCAGCTGCGCTCAACTATGACCGACTGCCGTTCCTTACTGCGCCACAAACCTATTCGGCGTACTTCGCCGAGGCGGGCGGCTTGATCGAAGGCTCCGACGTACAGGTATCCGGCCTGGAGGTGGGCACGGTGACCGGTGTCGTGCTCGACGGTTCGCGGGTATTGGTGACCTTCAAGGTGGACCGGGATGTGCGGCTGGGGGACCGCAGCGAGGCAGCAGTGAAGACCAAGGCACTGCTCGGCAACAAGACCCTCGAAGTCGCGCCACGCGGCGAGGGCAGGCTGTCCGCCCCGATTCCGCTGGAGCGGACCACATCGGCCTACCAATTGCCGGATGCGATCGGCGATCTCGCCGCGACGATCAGCGGATTGGACACCGGCCAGTTGTCCGATTCGCTCGAGACGCTGGCGCAGACCTTCTCCCACACTCCGCCGCACGTAACGGTCGCCGTCCAAGGGGTGGCCCGGCTTTCTCGGACGCTCAACGAACGTGATGGCCAGTTGCGGTCGCTGCTGAGCAACGCGAACCGGGTGACGACGGTCCTGGCCGAACGACGGGATCAGATCGTCGGACTGGTCGCCGATACGAATGCGCTTCTCGCCGAGTTGGCAAGGCAGGGAACTGCTCTGGAGCAGGTATCGGTGCACGTTTCCGCGGTCAGCCGCCAGATCCAGGGGTTCATCGACGAGAACCGGAACTCGCTGCGGCCTGCTCTGGAGAAGCTCAATGGGGTGCTCGCGATCGTGGAGAACCGTAAAGATGAAGTGCAGCAGTCGATCAGGGGCCTGAACGACTACCTGATGGCGTTGGGGGAGACCCTGGCATCGGGCCCGTTCTTCAAGGCGTATCTGGCGAATTTGCTGCCCGGGCAGGTCATTCAGCCGTTCGTCGACGCCGCATTCTCGGATCTGGGATTGGACCCGAACGTGTTGGCGCCATCTGAGCGCACCGACCCCCAGGTCGGTCAGCCCGGGACTCCGGCACTGCCGGTGCCCTACCCCCGCACCGGTCAGGGTGGGGAACCGAATCTGACTCTGCCCGATGCGATCACGGGCAAGCCCGGTGACCAGCGATACCCCTACCGGGAGCCGCTGCCCGCGCCGCCGCCCGGCGGGCCACCGCCCGGGCCGCCGGCCGAGAGCGCACCGGCGCCGGCGGAGGTCGGCCCATGACCAGGACCCGGATCCCCGTCGTGCGGGCGGGGCTGGCGGTGGCGTTGGTGGCGGCCCTCGTCGGCGGCTTCATGGCGGTGCGGTCCACCGAGGCCGCAGGACGAACGCACATCGTCGGCTACTTCGATAACAGCAACGGGCTGTTCGTCGGAGACCAGGTGCGCATCCTCGGTGTCGCGGTCGGCCGCATCGACCGGATCGAGCCAGAGCCGCACCGGGCCAAGATCCACTTCTGGGTCGACCGCCGCTACCCGGTGCCCGCAGACGCCAACGCGGTGATCCTGTCACCGTCGCTGGTGACCGCCCGAGCCATCCAGCTGACCCCGGCCTACACCGAAGGTGACCGGCTGCAAGACCATTCGGTGATTCCGCGGGAACGCACCGCAGTCCCGGTCGAGTGGGACGACTTCCGCGACCAGCTCGAGCGGATCACCGCGATGCTGGCGCCCACCGAGGCCGGCGGGACCAGCACTCTGGGCTCGTTCATCAACACCGCCGCGGACAACCTGCGTGGTCGAGGCACCGATATCCGCGGTGCCGTCATCGAGATGTCGCAGGCAATCGCCGCGCTCGGCGACCACAGTGACGACATTTTCAGCACGGTGCGCAACCTGTCGCTGCTCACCTCGGCACTGCAGGGCAGCACCGACGTCATGGCACTGCTCAACCAGAACCTGGCTGCGGTCACCGGGCGGCTGGCCGAGAATGACGGCGCGGTCGGTGCCGCCATCGCCGACCTCGGCGCGGTGATCGGCGAGGTGACCACCTTCGTCGCCGACAACCGGGAGACGGTCGGTGTGACATCGGACAAGCTGGCCGCGGTGTCCACGACACTCGCCGAAAGTCTCGACGACATCAAGCAGACGTTGCACATCGCTCCGACGGCGGCGCAGAACTTCGTCAACATCTACCAACCTGCACAGGGAACCCTGACCGGCGCGCTGGCGGTGGGCAACTTCGCCGATCCGATCACGTTCATCTGCGGCGCGGTGCAGGCCGCGTCGCGGTTGGGCGGCGAACAGTCCGCCAAACTATGCGTCCAGTATCTGGCCCCGATCGTCAAGAACCGTCAGTACAACTTTCCGCCCCTGGGCCTGAACCCGTTCGTCGGAGCCTCCGCGCGGCCGAATGAGATCACCTACAGCGAGGACTGGATGCGCCCGGATCATATTCCGCCACCCGTTGATCCGACACCGGCCGGGTTGCCGGACCTGATGCTGCCCGGAGGCGGATCGTGACCCGGGTCCGGTGGCGCCCGCTCGCTGTGACGGTGTTGGTGGCGATGCTGGGCACCACCACCACGGCCGGCTGTGGCTGGCGCGGCCTGAACACACTGCCGATGCCCGGCACCGAAGGGCATGGCCCCGGCGCGTACACGATTCAGGCCCAACTGCCCGACGTGAACAACATCCAGCAGAACTCCCGGGTGCGGGTCGGAGACGTCACGGTCGGCAACGTCACCCGGATCCAGCGACAGGGCTGGCATGCGCTGCTGACCATGAAACTCAACGGTGACGTGGAGCTGCCGGCCAATTCCACGGTGACGGTGGGACAGACCAGCCTGTTGGGGTCGCTGCACATCGAGTTGGCGCCACCGGCCGATGAGCCGTCACGGGGCAGGCTCGGCGAGGGATCGCTGATCCCGCTCGCCTCGGGTGGCGCCTACCCGTCCACCGAACAGACACTGGCCGCGGTGTCGCTGCTCCTCAACGGCGGAGGCCTCGGTCAGATGCAGGACATCACCCGCGAACTTGCCACGGCGTTCGCCGGACGTGAGGACGACCTGCGCAACCTGCTGTCCGAAATCGACTCCTTCGTAAGCCATCTCAACGATCAGACCGAGGACATCGTGGACGCGGCGGACAGCCTCAACCGGCTGGTCGGACAGTTCGCCGACGAGAAGCCGATCGTGGACACCGCCTTGGCGAAGGTTCCCGATGCCCTGGCGGAGTTGAATGGGGTGCGCGAGAATCTCGCCGAGGCGCTCGATCAGCTGGGTCGGTTCGGGAGCCTGGCGACCGACTCGGTCGACCAGACCAAGCAGGCGCTGGTGGCCGAGCTCAAAGACCTCGGGCCGGTACTGGAATCGCTGGCCAATGCCGGGCCGGCACTCACCCGATCGCTGAGTTTCTTCACCACCTATCCGTTTCCCAAGGAGACGCTGACCAAGTGGTTCCGTGGTGACTACGCCAACCTGACCGCGGTGATCGATCTGACCCTGAGCCGGATCGATTCGTCACTGTTCACCGGCACCCGGTTCGAAGGCAAACTCACCGAGTTGGAACTTCAGTGGGGACGGACCATCGGTCAATTGCCGAGTCCGTACACGGCGGGCAATCCGTTGATTGCCCCGTACCGGTTCGACCAGGGGCGGTGACATGCGGCCGAATCGTCGGATCGTGACCCAGTTGGCATTCTTCGTGGTGATCACCGTGGCCGCAGGAGCAGTCATGGTGTTCAACTACATGCGCCTGCCCGAATTGCTTTTCGGGGCAGGCCATTACCGGGTGACCGTCGAACTGCCTGCAGCGGCTGGTCTCTACAAGAACGGCAATGTGACGTACCGGGGCACCGAGGTTGGGCGGGTACTCGGCGTTCGGCTGAGCGGAGACGTCGTGCTCGCCGAACTCTCCTTGCAGTCCGGAATTTCGATCCCTGCCGATCTCGACGCCCGAGTGCACAGCCAGTCCGCCATCGGCGAGCAGTATGTGGCGCTGGTACCGCGGGTGGATGAGGGGCCTTCGCTGAAGGACGGCGACGTGATCGGGCTGGACCGGACCTCGGTGCCGCCGGACATCAATGGGCTGCTGAATGCGACCAACGCAGGATTGGCGGCCGTTCCCGGCGACAATCTGCAAACCGCGGTCGATGAGGCGTATCAGGCGTTCGGTGGTCTGGGGCCGGAATTGTCCCGGCTGGTGCGCGGATCCACCACGCTGGCCACGGATGCGCGCCGCGACCTGGGCCCGCTCACCGGTTTGATCGAGGTGGCGGGTCCGGTGCTGGACAGTCAGACCGAAACCGCCGGGTCGGTCGGGGCCTGGGCCGCTCACCTCGCCGACCTCACCGCGCAGGTGCGATCCCAGGATGCCGCGCTGACTCGGATTCTCGAACAGGGGCCGGCCGCCGCGGACGAACTGCGCAGGGGAATCGACCGGGTTTCCTCCACCGTGCCGGTGCTGCTGGCCAATCTGGTCAGCACAGGGCAGGTGGCGCTGACCTACCGGTCCGGCATCGAGCAACTCCTGGTGCTGCTGCCGCAGAACACCGCTGTCGTCCAGGCCGCCGGACTGGCCGACCGCAACATCAAGAGCCCGTACAAGGGCGGGTATCTGAGCTTCAACCTGAATGTCAATCTCCCGCCGATCTGTTCGACGGGCTACCTGCCGGCACAGCAGCGCCGGGCGCCGAGCAAGACCGACAACCCAGCCCGGCCGACCGGCGATATCTACTGCCGGATCCCGCAGGACGCTCCGTTCAATGTCCGTGGCGCACGCAACCTTCCGTGCCAGACCCGGCCCGGCAAGCGGGCCCCGACCGTTCGGATGTGCGAGAGCGACGAGAACTACGTCCCGCTCAACGATGGTTTCGCCTGGAAGGGCGATCCCAATGCGACGTTGACGGGTCAGGACGTGCCGCAGGTGCCGCCGCCCCCCGCACCAATGCCGATCGCGGTCGCCGAGTACGACCCGGCGACCGGTGAATACATCGGTCCGGATGGGCAGGTCTACACCCAGCGTGACCTTTCGGCTGCGGCCGACGGCGAGCGGAGCTGGCAGTCGATGCTGCTGCCTGCGGCGGGATGACCGATCAGGAGGCCTCGAACCGGCCGCGTAGTAAAGGAATTGACATATGGCTGTAGCTGTTGACGACACCGAGGTGTCCCTGGACGAGGTGGAATCCGTTGTCCTACCAGATGAGTCGCCCGAAGATGAACTGGCCGCGGAGGCCGAGTCGCCGATCCGATCGCGTTCGGCACTTCTTCGGGCCCTGGCTCTGGGATCGACGATGACGGTGGTCGTCGGTGGCCTCGTCGGTTGGCTCGGGTACCAGGTCAACCGGTCGCAGACCGTCGCGCAGACCCAGGCGCGATTCCTCCAGGCGGGCAGGCAGGCCGCGGTGAATCTCACCACCATCGACTTCGTTTCGGTGGATGCCGATATCCAACGGGTGCTGGACTCGGCAATCGGTGACTTTCACGACGACTTTCAGCAGCGGTCGAATGCGTTCGCCGATGTGGTCAGGCAGGTGCAATCCAAGAGTGAGGGAACCATCGCCGAGGCCGGCATCGAGTCCGTCGCGGACGGTTCCGCTCGGGTTCTGGTCGCCGCGTCCGTGCGAACGTCGAATGCGGGCGTACCGGAAGGGCAAGCGCGGCACTGGCGGATGCGGATCACCCTCGAGCAGGTCGGCGACGAGATCAAGGTGTCGAATGTGGAGTTCGTACCGTGAAGGCGTGGATGAAGAGTCGGGGTCGGGTTTCTCGGTCGGCGCCGATGGTGATCTACCTGCTGGTGCCGATCATGGCTCTGGTGCTCACAGTGGTCGCCGGATACGTGAAGTGGCAGCATGATTCGCTGCGTGCAGGTCAGATCGCGTCAACCGAGTCGGTGCGCGCAGCGAGCGACGCGACCGTCGCGATGCTGTCGTACGCGCCCGATACCGTGGAACAGGATCTGCGACGCGCACAGGAGAATCTCGTCGGTGATTTCCGCGAGGCCTACACCTCGCTGACCGAGGATGTCGTCATCCCGGGTGCCAAGGAGAAACAGATCTCGGCCGTGGCCACCGTGGCTGCCGCGTCGTCGGTGTCGAGCACCGCTGACCATGCCGTCGTCCTGGTCTTCGTCAATCAAACCACCGTCGTCGGATCCGATGCGCCCAGCGACACCGCCTCGACCGTGACGGTGACTCTCGACAAGCGGGACGACCGGTGGTTGGTTTCCGGCTTTGAACCGCGCTGACCGGCGAGCGAAGGAGAGCATCCGATGACACCCCCGAAACCGGCAGTCCGGACCATGCCGACACAGCCCAGCATCCTGCTGTCGGTGGTGCTGTTACTCGGCGTAGCAATCAGTTTCGCCGCCCTACCGCAGGCGAACGCCGACAACCGACGGCTCAACCGGGGTGTGGTGAGCAATGTCTACACGGTTCAGCGTCAAGCCGGCTGCACCGGCCCGCTCGGGGTCAACCCGCAGCTGCAACTGGCCGCGGAATGGCACACCCGTGACATCCTGACCAACCGGGCCTTGGCGGCCGACGTGGGCTCCGATGGTTCCACGCCCCAAGTCCGGGCCAGCGCCGCCGGATACCGCGGTTCCGTCGCCGAGACCGTCGCCATCAACCCGTCGTTTGCCATCAGTGGTCTCGAGCTGATCAGGAAGTGGTACGACGACCCAGACTCCCTCGCGATCATGCGGGACTGCGCGTACACCCACATCGGGGTCTGGTCCGAGCACAGCCCGGACCGCACCGTCGTGGTGGCCGTCTACGGCGCGCCTGCCTGACAGTAGGGCCGCACGACACCCGCCGGCCGCCATCACCGGATGAGGTCAGCTCGCGACGACCCAGATCGCCTCGGCGGCCGGATTGCCCAGCTCGACCTGGATGCTCGCGTCATCTACGCCGGTGGCCGCGTCACCGGTCTTACCCGGACTTTGTACGGCCACCGAGATCACACCGGCGAAATCACGTCGTGCGAGCACCCGGACCCGGGAGTCGAGGTTGATGCCGACGCTGTCGAAATAGCGCAACATCTCCGGATCGGCATCCGAGATGCGGGCCACCGTTCCGGCGTCGCCGTCCTGACAATCCGACAGCTGGCGGGCCGGTGGGGTGGGTACCTGGCCGTCGGCGGCCGGAATCGGATCGCCGTGCGGATCGCGGGTGGGGTGACCCAGCTTGGCGTCGATCCGGTCGAGCATCCGGTCGGACACCGCATGTTCGAGGATCTCGGCCTCGTCGTGCACCTCGTCCCAGCTGTAGCCCAGCTCCTGCACCAGGAAGGTCTCCATCAGCCGGTGTCGGCGAACCATCGCCAGCGCCGCGCGTCTCCCCGCATCCGTCAGCGTCACCGCGCCGTACTTCTCGTGGTCGACCAGGCCCTGGTCGGCGAGTTTTCGGATGGATTCCGACGCCGTGGATGCGGACACGCCGATCCGCTCCGCCAGCAGTTTTGTGCTGACTTTCTCGCGAGACCACTCCTGGGCTGTCCAGATGACTTTGAGATAGTCCTGAGCAACCGTGGAGAGGTCTTGATGGTTACCGTCTGGACTCACAGTAGGAAAGTTTAGGCAATGATCACCTCATCGGGGGATCTAGAGCAGACCGCGTCGCGCTCGGGTCGTAGGCTGATCGCGTGCAGCGCTGGCGTGGGCAGGACGAGATCCCCACGGACTGGGGCAGGTGTGTAGTCACCATCGGGGTGTTCGACGGGGTTCACCGTGGACACGCGGAGTTGATCAGCCATGCGGTGAAGTCGGGCCGATCACGCGGAGTGCCGGTGGTTCTCATGACCTTCGACCCCCATCCGATGGAAGTGGTGTTTCCGGGGAGTCACCCGGCACAGTTGACGACGTTGACCCGGCGGGCCGAGCTGGTCGAGGAACTCGGTGTCGACGTCTTTCTGGTCATGCCGTTCACCTCTGACTTCATGAAGCTCACCCCCGAGCGTTACATCCACGAGTTGCTGGTGGAAGGCCTCCACGTGGTCGAGGTCGTGGTGGGGGAGAACTTCACCTTCGGCAAGAAGGCCGCCGGGAATGTCGCGATGCTGCGGCAGGCGGGGGAGCGGTTCGGCTTCGCGGTCGAGAGCATGTCGCTGGTCACCGAGTCGCTCGATGCCGAGCACCGCGACGAGCGGGTCACGTTCTCATCGACCTACATCCGGTCGTGTGTCGACGCCGGCGACGTCGTGGCGGCGGCAGAAGCACTGGGCCGACCGCACCGCGTCGAGGGCGTGGTGGTGCGCGGCGAAGGGCGGGGCCGGGTGCTGGGCTTCCCGACCGCCAACGTGGCCCCGCCGATGTACTCGGCGATTCCGGCCGACGGCGTCTATGCCGCCTGGTTCACCGTGCTGGGCCACGGCCCGATGGTGGGCACCGTGACGCCGGGCGAGCGGTATCAGGCCGCGGTGTCGGTGGGCACCAACCCGACCTTCTCCGGGCGTACCCGCACGGTCGAGGCATTCGTGCTCGACACCGAGGCCGACCTGTACGGGCAGCATGTGGCGGTCGATTTCGTCTCCCGGATCCGCGGGCAGGCAAAGTTTGATTCGGTCAAGGATCTGGTGGTCGCGATGGAGGCGGACACCGACCGGGCCCGCGCGATTCTGGCTGCGCAATAGCAACTGATAGACTTTGCCCCGATCCGGTGCATGCTGCAGTCCGCGGTGGCTGTGCCGAGAATATGTTCGCGGGACTGAAATTGATGGAGTTACCTTCGTGGCGCTTACTGCCGAGCAGAAAAAAGAAATCCTGACCAGCTACGGTCTGCACGAGACCGACACCGGTTCGCCGGAGGCCCAGGTCGCCCTGCTGACCAAGCGGATCACGGACCTGACCGAGCACCTCAAGCAGCACAAGCACGACCACCACTCGCGGCGCGGTCTGCTGCTGCTGGTCGGGCGTCGTCGCCGGTTGCTGAAGTACGTCGCCCAGGTTGACGTGGCGCGCTACCGTTCGCTGATCGAGCGCCTGGGACTGCGTCGCTGACGCGGCGTCGGTGCCAAAACTTTCCGCGGCTGCCCCTCTGGGGGCAGCCGCGATACTTTTCCTCGGTGGATTGACCGGATGCGCGTCCGCGGCGGCCGCAGACATGAAGGCAGGGGACTGCCTGAAGATGAGCGGCACGTACGAGCACCCGGACGCCAGTCGGGTGGAGTGCGGCAGCAACGCGTCGAACTACAAGGTGATCTCGGTGCTTACCGGCGCTGACCAGTGCCCGGTTGACGTCGACACCTACTACTCGGTGCGCAGCGCGTTCAGCGAGGAGACCCAGACACTCTGTCTGGACATCGACTGGATCACCGGCGGCTGCATGAGCATCGATCCGGTGAACGACAAAGACCCGTATCGGGTGGACTGCGCGGATTCGTCTGCGCCGCACCGGCAACGGGCCACCGAGGTTCTGCACGGCGTGTCGAACGTCGATCAGTGCGCCAGCGGGGTGGGTTACGCCTACTCGGAACGCCAGTTCACCGTATGTGTGGAGGACGTGTCCTAGCTGGCACGGATGGCTGTTGGGCCGTTGCTGCCGTGTAGCATGAGGGCGTTCAGCGGCAGAAGTCTGCGCTGAACACAGGTGCGGCACCCGCGAACTGCGGGTGTTGTTCCTGCGAGTCATATCGGGCCCGTCTGGTCGGGCGGTCTTCGGTAGTGGCTGTCGGAACCCCGACACAGGGTCTATCCCTGGGGGCGCTTCCGGCCGCTTCGATCGACGGCCGTAGCCGTAACCAGGGTCCGTGGCGTATCGCCACCGTGACGCCGCGAAAACAGTTGAATGAATCGAAAGAGGCCAACGGACTCTATGTCTGTAGTTGAACTTGAAGACGGTGTGTTCGAATCCACCGCAATTATCGACAATGGGAGCTTCGGCACCCGCACCATTCGTTTCGAGGCCGGCCGGCTGGCCCAGCAGGCCGCCGGCTCTGTCGTCGCCTACCTCGACGACGAGACCATGCTGCTGAGCGCCACCACCGCCAGCAAGACGCCGAAGGACCACTTCGACTTCTTCCCGCTGACCATCGACGTCGAGGAGCGGATGTACGCCGCGGGCCGGATCCCCGGCTCGTTCTTCCGGCGTGAGGGCCGTCCGTCGACCGATGCGATCCTGACCTGCCGCCTGATCGACCGGCCGCTGCGCCCGTCGTTCGTCAGCGGACTGCGTAACGAGATCCAGGTCGTGGTGACCGTGCTGAGCCTGGATCCCAAGGATCTGTACGACGTGCTGGCCATCAACGCCGCCTCTGCGTCGACGCAGATTTCCGGCCTGCCGTTCTCCGGCCCGGTCGGCGGCGTGCGCGTCGCCCTGATCAACGATGCGACTGTCGGCACCGCCGACGGTGGCCAGTGGGTCGCCTTCCCGACCGTCGAGCAGCTGGAGAAGGCCGTCTTCGACATGGTCGTCGCCGGCCGCAAGGTGGGCGACGACGTCGCCATCATGATGGTCGAGGCCGAGGCCACCGAGAACGTCATCGAGCTGATCGCCGGCGGTGCCGGTGCGCCGACCGAGACGGTCGTGGCCGAGGGTCTTGAGGCGGCCAAGCCGTTCATCGCGGCCCTGTGCGACGCCCAGGCCGAGCTGGCCGAGAAGTCCGCCAAAGAAATCGCCGAGTACCCGCTGTTCCCCGACTACGCCGACGACGTCTACGACGCCGTGGCCGTGGTGGCGACCGAGGCGCTCGCAGAGGCACTGACCATCGCGGGCAAGCACGAGCGCGACGACCGCACCAACGAGATCAAGGTCGAGGTGCTCGAGCGTCTCGGCGAGACCTACGCCGGACGCGAGAAGGAGATCGGCGCGGCCTACCGCTCGCTGACCAAGAAACTTGTGCGCCAGCGCATCCTGACCGACCACTTCCGCATCGACGGCCGCGGTGTGACCGATATCCGCGCGCTCTCGGCCGAGGTGGCCATCATCCCGCGGGCCCACGGCAGCGCGTTGTTCGAGCGCGGCGAGACCCAGATCATGGGTGTCACCACGCTCGACATGGTCAAGATGGCCCAGCAGATCGACTCGCTCGGGCCCGAGACCTCCAAGCGCTACATGCATCACTACAACTTCCCGCCGTTCTCGACCGGTGAGACCGGCCGTGTCGGCTCGCCCAAGCGTCGCGAGATCGGCCACGGTGCGCTCGCCGAGCGTGCGCTGGTGCCGGTGCTGCCGAGCGTCGAGGAGTTCCCGTACGCCATCCGTCAGGTGTCGGAAGCGTTGGGCTCCAACGGTTCCACCTCGATGGGCTCGGTGTGTGCCTCGACCCTGTCGCTGCTGAACGCCGGTGTGCCGCTCAAGGCGCCGGTGGCCGGCATCGCCATGGGCCTGGTCTCTGACCAGGTCGACGGGGAGACCCGCTACGTGACGCTGACCGACATCCTCGGCGCCGAGGATGCTTTCGGCGACATGGACTTCAAGTGCGCAGGCACCAAGGACTTCGTCACCGCCCTGCAGCTCGACACCAAGCTGGACGGTATCCCGTCCAAGGTGCTGGCCGGTGCGCTGAGCCAGGCCAAGGACGCGCGGCTGACGATCCTGGACGTGATGGCCGAGGCCATCGACGCGCCGGACGAGATGAGCCCGTACGCACCGCGGATCACCACCATCAAGGTTCCGGTCGACAAGATCGGTGAGGTCATCGGGCCCAAGGGCAAGATGATCAACTCGATCACCGAGGAGACCGGCGCGTCGATCTCGATCGAGGATGACGGCACCGTGTTCGTCGGCGCCTCCAACGGCGAAGCCGCGCAGGCCGCGATCGACAAGATCAACGCCATCGCCAACCCGCAGCTGCCCAAGATCGCTGAGCGGTTCCTCGGAACCGTGGTCAAGACCACCGATTTCGGTGCGTTCGTGTCGCTGCTGCCGGGTCGTGACGGCCTGGTCCACATCTCGAAGTTGGGCCGTGGCAAGCGGATCAACAAGGTCGAGGACGTGGTGAAGGTCGGCGACAAGCTGCGCGTCGAGATCGCCGATATCGACAACCGCGGCAAGATCTCGCTGGTGCTCGTCGCCGAGGATCAGGCGGAGCAGGCTGACGTGGCCACCGACGGTGCCCCGGCCACGGCCGACGCCGCTGCTGCCGCCGAGTCCTGATCACCTCAGCTCGACACAAGGCGTTTGCACTGAATACCACTGAGGTCCGCCGGACAGATCTGCCCGGCGGACTCCGGGTGGTCACTGAGTACATCCCGTCGGTGCGTTCGGCATCCGTCGGGGTCTGGGTGGGTGTCGGTTCCCGCGACGAAGGACGAAGCGTCGCGGGTGCCGCCCACTTCCTGGAACACCTGCTGTTCAAGGCCACCCCGACGCGTAGCGCGGTCGAGATCGCGCAGGCTGTCGATGCCGTCGGTGGTGAGCTGAACGCGTTCACCACGCGTGAGCACACCTGCTACTACGCACACGTGCTCGACACCGACCTCGAACTCGCCGTCGACCTGGTGGCCGACGTCGTGTTGCGGGGTCGTTGTGCCACCGAGGATGTCGAGGTGGAACGCGACGTCGTCCTCGAAGAGATCGCCATGCGCGACGACGATCCCGAGGACAGTCTCGGCGACGTGTTCCTGACGGCGATGTTCGGCGATCATCCGGTCGGACGGCCGGTGATCGGCAGCGTCGAGTCGATCGAGACGATGACGCGCGCGCAGCTGCACTCATTCCACGTCCGCCGCTACACGCCCGAACGGATGATCGTGGCGGTGGCAGGCAATATCGACCACGACGTCGTGTTGTCGTTGGTGCGGCAGCATTTCGGTCCGCGGCTCGAAGCCGGGCGCACCGCGGTGGCTCCGCGCAAGGGCGCGGGACGGGTCGGCGGCAAGCCGTCGTTGCTCGTGGTCGACCGCGATGGCGAGCAGACCCACGTTTCGCTGGGTGTTCGTACGCCCGGCCGGCACTGGGGACACCGGTGGGCGCTTTCGGTGCTCAACACCGCACTCGGTGGCGGCCTGAGTTCCCGTCTGTTCCAACAGATCCGGGAATCCCGCGGCCTGGCCTACTCGGTGTACTCGACGGTCGATACCTTCGCCGACAGTGGTGCGCTCTCGGTGTATGCGGGATGTCAGCCGGAACGGTTCGACGAAGTGATCCGGGTGACCACCGATGTCCTGGAAGGCGTTGCCCGAGACGGGATCACCGCCGACGAATGCAGGATCGCCAAGGGCTCGTTGCGGGGTGGGCTGGTGCTGGGTCTGGAGGACTCTGGGTCGCGTATGCACCGGATCGGGCGCAGCGAGCTCAATTACGGTGAACACCGGACCATCGATCACACGCTGGCCCAGATCGAGGCCGTCACCCTCGAAGAGGTCAATGCGGTGGCGCATCAGTTGCTGTCGCGCGACTACGGTGCGGCCGTACTCGGTCCGCACCGATCGAAAAAGACTCTGCCGAAACAGCTTCAATCTATCGTCGGCTGAGCCGCTAAGCTGGGTCCGATGACGGGACTCTCGCGGCGCAATGTTCTGATCGGTTCGCTCGTGGCGGCGGCGGCCGTCGGTACCGGTGTGGGTAGCGCCGCACCGGCCTTCGCGACTCCGGTCGACGATCGGCTTGCAGAACTGGAACGTCGCGACAACGCCCTGATCGGTTTGTACGCGACCAATCTCGATTCCGGACGCACGCTCACGCACCGGCCCGACGAGATGTTCGCGATGTGCTCGACGTTCAAGGGCTATGCCGCGGCGCGGGTGCTGCAGTTGGCCGGGCGCGGGCAGTTGTCGCTGGACAACCGGGTGTTCGTCGACCCGGAGGCGATCGTGCCGAACTCGCCGGTCACCGAGACCCATGCCGGTGCCGAGATGACCCTGGCGGAACTGTGTCGGGCGGCGCTGCAGCGCAGTGACAACACTGCGGGCAACTTGCTGCTGAAAACCATTGGCGGGCCGGCGGGTATCACCGAATTCGCCCGCAGCGTCGGCGATGAGCGCACCCGGCTGGACCGTTGGGAGGTCGAGCTGAACTCTGCGATACCGGGTGACCCGCGAGACACCACCACCCCGGCCGCGCTGGCGATCGGATACCGGGCGATCCTGGCTGGTGACGCGTTGAGTCCGCCGCAGCGGCGCCAGTTGGAGGACTGGATGCGGGCCAACAAGACATCGAGCATGCGCGCCGGACTCCCGGACGGCTGGACCACCGCCGACAAGACCGGCAGCGGGGATTACGGCAGCACCAACGACGTCGGGATCGCCTACGGGCCCCACGGGCAGCGACTGCTGCTGGCGGTGATGACCCGGTCGCAGGCCGACGACCCGAACGCCGAGGGTCTGCGTCCGCTCATCGGTGAGCTGACGGCGCTGGTGCTGCCCTCGTTACTCTGAGTGCTCGGCGGATCCGGGCGGCTGTCAGGTCACGCGCAGCGAGTTGTCGCGCTGCAGGACGAAGAGGTACGGCGCGGGCGAGTTACGCAGATCCATCGCCCCGATCACTGCGTCGTCGGACAGGCGTCGGAACACGTCGTTGATCGGGAGTTGGTCATAGATCATGGTCGCGGTGTCGACGCCGCGGTAGCGGGTGGTGCGCAACCGGGCCTTGGCGCTACGGGTCTGCAACAGCGGACGCATTCTGGCGATCACCGGCGCCATCGAGAGGTTGCGTGTCAGCGGCA
Organism: Mycolicibacterium alvei; assembly: GCF_010727325.1. Classification (NCBI taxonomy): domain Bacteria; kingdom Bacillati; phylum Actinomycetota; class Actinomycetes; order Mycobacteriales; family Mycobacteriaceae; genus Mycobacterium; species Mycolicibacterium alvei. The sequence goes on along the minus strand of NZ_AP022565.1, from coordinate 1,375,148 downwards.
GCTTTGCCGACACCGCCTGACCTCCGAATGCCAGGGCCGGGTTGAGCGCCCACAGCGCTGTGCCGTCACTGGTGGGGAACAGCAGTGGGTGCACAGTCTCGGCATCGAGGAATTGCTTGCCCCACCAGCCGCTGGCGGCCAGCAGGCCATCCATCGGATGTCCGGTGGGTAATTCAGCGCCGTGCCAGGTGCCGAGCATGAACTCCGGTTCCACGGCGTCGGCAGCGTCGAAGATGTTGAGCGCCTCAGACGTGGTGGTCGGAACGGTGGGGAACAGTTGCTTCAACATGGCACCCACCGTACTTGACACCTGTCAAGTTTTGGCGAGTGTGTGATGTGGACGGCTACGACAGCAAGGCTGCCGGATCGGTGAACGGCATGCCGAGGTCGGCGGCGACCTGCTCGGACAGCAGTGCACCCTCGTGCGTCGACAGTCCCTTGGCCAGTGCCTGGTCGGCCGCGCAGGCGGCTTTCCAGCCTTTGTCGGCCAGCGTGAGGACATACGGCATGGTGGCGTTGGTGAGCGCGAACGTCGACGTGCGCGGCACGGCGCCAGGCATATTGGCCACGCAGTAGAAGACGGTGTCGTGCACGGCGAACGTCGGATCGTCGTGGGTGGTGGGCCGTGAATCCTCGAAGCAGCCACCCTGGTCGATGGCGATGTCCACCAGGACCGCACCGGGTTTCATGTGCGCCACGGTCGCGTTGGTGACCAACTTGGGGGCCTTGGCGCCCGGGATCAGGACCGCGCCGATCACCAGGTCGGCCTTCTTGACGGCGTCCTCGAGCTCCATCGAGGACGCGTAACGGGTTTCGATGCCGGCGTTGGTCTCGTTGTCGATCTTGCGCAGCGTGTGGATGTTCAGGTCGAACACGGTGACGTGAGCGCCCATGCCCTTGGCGATGCGGGCGGCGTGGTAACCGGCGACGCCGCCGCCGATGACGACGACCTCGGCCGGGGCGACACCGGGCACACCACCCATCAGGACGCCTCGCCCGCCGTGGCTCCGCATCAGGTGGTAGGCGCCCACCTGTGCGGACAGTCGGCCCGCCACCTCGCTCATGGGGGCGAGAAGGGGGAGGGCCACCGACCCGTCTGGCCCGGTGGTCTGCACCGTCTCATAGGCGATCGAGGTGGTGCCCGAGGCCAGCAGCGCGTCGGTGCATTCCTTGGATGCGGCCAGGTGCAGATAGGTAAACAGCGTCTGGCCCTTGCGCATGCGCGAGTATTCGGCGGCGATGGGCTCCTTGACCTTGAGGAGCAGTTCGGCGTCTGCCCAGACCTGGTCGGCCGTGGCGACGATCTCGGCGCCGGCGGCTTTGAAGTCATTGTCGGAGATGGTCGAACCTTCGCCCGCACCCGCCTGGATGATGACGTCATGACCGCGCCGGGTCAGCTCGGCCACGCCCGCCGGGGTGATCGCCACGCGATACTCGTTGTTCTTGATCTCGGCCGGGATACCGACGAGCATGATCGCTCCTTCAACATTGGGTGCTGAAAATAATTGTGAAGAACCTTCGGATGGCGGGCAATATCTCCGATGAAGATTCGCTAGAATGCGCGAATGTTAGAAGGATCATCACGCCTTCCGGAGCGTGTGACCGGTTCACCGAAGGATGTTCGGCCGGAGCTCGACGACGTGGACCGCCGTATCCTGCTGGCCTTGCATACCGATGCGCGCATGTCCAACAGTGCGCTGGCCGACGCGGTCGGTATCGCCGCGTCGACCTGCCACGGTCGGGTGCGCAGGCTGCAGGAGAGCGGGGTGATCCGGGGCTTCTACACCGACATCGATCCGGCGGCCGTGGGGCTCAGCCTGCAGGCGATGATCTCGGTGAGCCTGCAATCGAACGCGCGCGGCAAGATCCGTAACTTCATCGCCCACATCCGCACCCGGCCACAAGTGATGGACGTCTACTTCCTGGCCGGGGGAGACGACTTCATCCTGCATGTGGCCGCACGCGACACCGAGGACCTGCGGGCCTTCGTGGTGGAGAACCTCAACGCCGACGCCGATGTCGCCGGCACCCAGACCTCACTGATCTTCGAGCACCTGCGCGGAGCTTCTCCGCTCTGAGGTCACTGGGCGGCGCTGATGTCACTGCGCGCGCAGCACCAGTCCGTTGCCGTCGGCGCCGGAGAGCTTGAGTTCGTCGGCGTCGATGGCAGTCTGCACCGTGCCCTTGAGTACGCGCAGCACCGCCTGTTCGACCTCGGCAACCTCCGGTGGGCAGGCCATCCTGGTGGTGGCCAGTGGACCGAACTCGATGTCTGAACCGGAAACGGTTGCGTGGCCGGTGATCCGGTTGCAGCCGGTCGAACCGCTGACCGCACCGTCGTCGGCGATGGTCAGGGTGGGCTTGGACTGTTCGAGCGCGACCGACGTGGTGGCCGCCTGCGCGGACACCAGGGTGGTGACCTGCCAGGTGGTGCCGGTGAGCGGACGATCGGGTTTGACCACCTTCTTGTCGCGCAACGTGACGGCCGCGGCGTCCGTCCGCAGTGTCAGGTCGTCGCCTTCCAGGGACCAGGCCGGCTTGGCATCGAAGAATGTCGATACCCAGGCGTCGGCATCGCCGGCCGGCGGCGGGCAGGCCATCATCGTCATCGCGAGCTGGGTGGTGATCCGGCCGTCGGACAGGTCCGCGGTGCCCGAGCCTCGGTTGCAGCCGGCGAAGGTGCTGATCTGATTGTTGTCGAACCCGACCGTCAGTGGCCCGCCGCCGGGGATCTGGTCACCATCGACCTGTACCGATACGAATGTGCGACCGTTGAGGTCGGCATCGTCGGCGGCCGCGTTGTCGGAACACCCCACGAACGCGAGAACGGCAACGGCGAACGGCACGAGTGGGATCACACGCATGGCTCCACCGTAGGTGCTGGCTGCATCCACCGGAAAGGCAATCTCAATCAGGTTGGGTCCAGAGGTATTTCGCTGACAAGTCGTACCTCTGTCCTCTTGGTTCCCGGGCACGGGACCGAATCGGCGGAAGCTGTGTCGGAGCGACGGGTGGAATTCGTGTGCGGGGGTGGCACCGGGGGCTGATAAATTTGTCAGCAAACCGGGAGGGGCAAGCCCAGGTATCGGGTATGCGAGTTGGGGGTCTGTTGGGGGCGAACGAGTTGCGGGTCGATCCGACCGCTGTGTCGGCGGCGGCCGATCGTATCGATGCGGCTGCTGATGGCCTGCGGGCCGCACATGCTGCAGTTCATGAGCGTATCGCTGCCGCCCAGGCCGGCTGGGTTGGCACCAGCGCCGCTGCGCTGTCCGGCGCGACCGCGAAGTGGCAGGAACAGTCCGCGGCCAGCTACACCGAAATGATCGAACACGCCACGGACTACCGGACCGCGGCGGCCAGCTATACCAGCACCGACGAGGGCGAGGCCGCCGACGTCGAAGCCAAGGCTGCGGTGATGGGCCTGTAGGCACCATGACTCTGTCGATGGCCGATGTGGATCACTGGGACCCCGGTCAGATCGACGAAGTCAGTGATGCGCTTGTCGACCGGGCTCGCCACAGCGGAACGGCAGCCGACGAGCTGCGCGGGGCGCAAGCGATCGCCGAATGGGACGGGGAGGCCGGCGAAGCCGCCAAACAAGCGTTGGAGAAATCGGCCGTCGAGCACGACTCTTCGGCTCAAAACGATGTCCTGGCCGCCATGGCAGCAAAGAAATCGTCCGGGGATGTACGTGCCGTCAAGAGTCAGCAGAAAAGCATCCTAGAGGATGCCGCGGCCACCCCGGCAGTGGCGATCAACCTAGAGACCAACACCATTACCCCGCCCGACACCACCGGTTGGGAAGGCGAAGACGTCCAGCAACTGGCCGACAAAATGCGCGACCTGGAGGACCGCATCGTGGCCCTGCTGGCCGCCGCGCAAGAATCCGACGAGAACTTGAGCCGGGTGATGACTGCGGCAGGTGGTGGCGATCCGCAAAGCCCGGCTGAGCAGGGCGCCCGGGGCGCCGACCCCGCTGGCATGCTTTCTGAGCTGCAACACGCCACCGACCAGGCGATCGTCGATCAGATGGCCAAAATTCACGGGATACAGAAACAACTCGACGATGCCCTGAAGAACATGTACGTGGGCAGGCCTGGTAGCTCTGAGTTCGATACCGCCAACAACACCGCCCGCAAGTTAAGAGGTGAGCTGGCCACCGCGCTCAATGATCTCGGCAACATCCCGGACTATTCGCTGGTCGATCCGAAGTCGATCACCGTGTTCCCGGACGGCCATTTCCAGATCAACACCACAGAGAACGGCGTCCCCTACCAGGTGTACGGCCAACTCAAGAACGGCACCGGGGAATTCTTCGACCAAGCCAAGAGAACCGCCTACACCTTCAAAGGTGGCACGCTGGACAGCACCAACACACTTGCCTCAGGCAAAGTCACCCCCGACGACGAGCTACTGTTCAACGCGGTCACCACCGCAGTCGGCGCGCCCGAAGCCGTCTTGGCCGCCAAAGGACTCGGCCAAGCTGGAATCCATGGATTCAAAGCGCTTCTCGGACGCGAGGCATTTGAAAGCTTTGCGGGAGTCACCGGTGAGAATGTCATCCCCAAGGCACTCGTCGCGGCCGAGGCTCGCGCGGACGACGCCGCAGCAAACCTCGCCGGTCACCACCCGCCACCCACGCTTGACCGTCCCTCACCACCGCCGGTCGATAATCTAACGCCCGCGGCCGCTGTCCGCGAACAACCTCTACCAGGACCTGCGGGCGAGCACCCGACACCAGCGGGAAGCGTGGGCGAACATCCCGCGCCAGTCGCCGGCGGAGTAGACCATCATCCGTCTCCTATAGGAGCTTCCCCGGACGCGCCAGCGCCACTATCGCGGGATTCGCCACTCTTTGACGACTACCATCCCGCGGATCCGGGACCAGGCTTTACCAACGCTGACGGCGGACTGATCTACCCCGACGACAGCCTGCCCAGCAAGCCCTACGCAATACCTGGAACGGTCATCGACAACGCTGAGATACCGCAGGGAACTGTGGTGGACCGATTTGGTTACCCAGGAGGTTCGTGGATGTCACCGGACGGTGTTCCCTTCGCTGAACGCGCACTGCCACCAGGTAGTGCCGAAAAACCCTACTATCAATACGTCGTCGACGACCCCACGGCACTCCCGCCGGGATGGCACATTGAGCAATCGCAGGCAGCACCCTGGTTTCACCAACCCGGGGGCGGCACGCAATACCGTATTGTCGCGCCAGAAGGCGACGAAGCTTCGGTTGAGACCCTGGTTGATTGGGGTTTTCTGAAGGAGATGAGATAACTGATGGCGGACTTTTCTCGGCTTTCAAAAAGTTGGACTGAATGGACGAGTCTGGCTGGCATGACACATGTCTCAACTTGCACAGAATGCGACGATTCACAGGCCTACTTCAAATCCGACGATCAGTCTTTCTACATACAACGGGACGGTGTCTGGTGGGTGGTCGATACGGTCGATGATCGTGGACAGCGGCGCAATAATGTCGCCAAATTTTCGACATTCGACCTTTTGGAGAAATATCTCATCTGGCGATGGTCGTCCGTCACACGGAGCGCTATCGGCGCAAGGTCGTTGGGCAGAAATTTTCACTCTCTCGGCGTTAAGCCAGGAGTCGAGTTAACTGCGACGGACCGCGAGTATGTCGTTGAAATGCAGCTGACAGGCGGAACGGCGGTCCTACCCGCCTCGCAAGTGGGAGTATTCAGTCATGTGCTCGACATGCCTTTCGAAGAGGTGGATCACCTAATTCGCGAGGGTGTCGGTTAGCGTTCTCCCCCTCTGTCGGGGCCGAAATAACACGGACTGTGTCGCTGGTCTTGTCTCCGTTGCCGACAACGACGACCTGCTGGAATACGAGGTCCACGTCGACCTTGTAGGACATCGAGCTCAGTCCGAACGACTTGCACTGTCCGAGTCTTGGGGCGCAAGTGTCACCACCAAGTCTTCACGAACTGTCACCGATGTCTCGCGGGACAGCACCTCGCCGGCCACCCCGGGCAGTAGGCTCCCAACCATGCGAGTTGGTGTTCTCGGGGCTAAGGGCAAAGTCGGCGCGACCATGGTGCACGCGGTCGAATCCGCGGAGGATCTGACATTTTCGACCGGGGTCGACATGGGTGATCCGCTGACCCTGCTCACCGACACCAAAACGGACGTGGTCATCGACTTCACCCATCCCGATGTGGTGATGGACAACCTGAAGTTCCTCATCGACAACGGCATTCACGCGGTCGTCGGAACCACCGGCTTCACCTGGGAGCGCATCGAACAGGTCGAGGCGTGGCTCAAGGAGAAGCCCGAGTCCGCGGTGCTCATCGCGCCGAACTTCGCCATCGGCGCCGTGCTGTCGATGCACTTCGCCCAGCAGGCGGCGCGCTATTTCGAATCGGTCGAGATCATCGAGCTGCACCACCCGCACAAGGCCGACGCTCCGTCCGGTACCGCCGCACGTACCGCGAAGCTCATCGCCGAGGCGCGCAAAGGCATGCCGCCCAACCCGGACGCCACCAGCACCGGCCTGGAGGGAGCCCGCGGCGCAGATGTGGACGGTGTGCCGGTGCACTCGGTGCGGGTGGCCGGGCTGGTCGCGCACCAGGAGGTGCTGTTCGGCACGCAGGGGGAGACGCTGACGATCCGGCACGACAGCCTGGACCGGTCCTCGTTCGTGCCGGGCGTACTGCTGGCCGTACGGAAGATCGCCGAGCGGCCGGGTCTGACCATCGGCATTGAACCGCTGCTCGACCTGTCGTGAACGACGGCGCGCGGTCGCTGCGCATTCAACTGGTGATCGGCTTCATGTGCCTGGCGCTGATCGTCTACTTTCTGATGCTCGGGCGTAGCGCGTGGATCTTCATCACCTCGAGTGAGCCGGCCGCGATCGGGCTGGGCGTGGCACTGCTCGCGTTCCCGCTGATCGGCATCTGGGTGCTCGTCACCACGTTGCGAGCCGGTCTGGCGCATCAACGGCTGGCCCGCCTGGCCCGCGAACAGGGCATGGAGCTCGACGTCAGCGCGTTGCCGACGCGGCCGTCGGGTCGTATCGAACGGGACGCCGCCGACGCACTGTTCGGGACGGTCAAGGCCGAACTGGAAACCGACCCGGACAACTGGATCCGCTGGTACCGCCTGGCCCGTGCCTACGACTTCGCCGGCGACCGCTCCCGCGCACGCGAGACCATGCGCACCGCCGTGCGGATGCAGGAACAACAGCAGTCATGACCAAGACGCTGCTGGTGGTGCATCACACGCCGTCACCGGCGACGCGAGAGCTCCTGGAAGCAGTGCTGGCCGGGGCGCACGACCCGGACATCTCCGGGGTCGAGGTGCAGGCCAAGCCGGCGTTGGCTGCGACCGTCAGCGACATGTTGGTCGCCGACGGCTACTTGTTCGGCACCACAGCCAATTTCGGTTACATGAGCGGTGCACTGAAGCACTTCTTCGATACTGTCTACTACCCGAGCCTGGACCACGTAGCGGGGCGTCCCTACGGATTGTGGGTGCACGGCAACAACGACACGGTCGGCGCGGCAACGGCCGTCGACCGGATCGTGACCGGGCTGGCATTGACCAAAGCCGCTGACGTGCTTGAGATTAGGGGAGCGATCGACGCCCATGTCCGGGACCGGGCCTACGAGCTCGGCGGCACCCTGGCCGCGACCCTGATGGAGTGATGGAGGAGAAGATGCCGGGTATAGCCGAACTTGCACTCGGGGCCGCGCCCATCGCCGGCGGCGCCATGCTGGGTGTCATCGCGGGCAACCTCAAACCGCCGGATATTCGCGGCATGATCACCAAGGATCTCGATCTGTTGGACCGGCTACCCGCCGAGGATGTCGAACGGAAAGCGCGGCTCAAGGCCAGTATCGACGAACGAATCGACGGCTTGATCGACGCGAGTGACCGTAGTCGCGAGATCCGTGAAGCCGCGATGTCCTACCGCGGCAATTGGCGGGACATCGTCGTTTTCCTGTGTGCAGTGCTGTTCACCATCGTGTGGTGGAACGTCAGTCACAGCCGGACCAACTGGATGGTGATGTTCATCGCGATGATCATCGTGTCCGTCGCCGCGGGTATTTACGCGGGCCGCGGTGTGGCCCGCGCGATCAACACCTTCCTGCACCGCAACGACGCCAAACCGCAGGCGTAACGCGGCCTCAGTAGTGGTACGTGTCGGACGGGGCTGGCACGTGGTCCGGGTCGTCGCTGTACTCGGGTTCGTGGATGCCGTACGCCCTGGCCAGATCGAGGATCTTATTGGCCCGGGCGATACGGGGTAGGTCCGACCCGTTGCGGATCTCTCCGCCGTCACGCTGGTATTCAGCGAAAAACTCTCTGGCCCAGCTGATCTCGTCCTGGGAGGGGGCTAGGCCCTCGTTGACCGTCGGGCACTGGTCGGGCGTCAGGCAGATCTTGCCGGTCATACCGAACTCGGCCGAGACCGCCGTGGCCTCCGAAAGGCGCAGGGCACTCGAGCCCACGGTCGGTCCGTCGATGGCGCCGGGCAGTCCGGCGGCCTTGGCAGCGATGGTGAAGCGTGAGCGTGCGTACGCCAGCGTTGCCGGGTTGTCGCCGAACCCGGTGTCGCGCCGAAAGTCGCCGATGCCGAACGCGAGACGGAAGGCACCCTTGGCCGCGGCGATCTCGGTGATCCGCTCGAGGCCGCGGGCGGTTTCCACCAAGGCGACGATCGGCACATTCGGCAGTCGCCGGGCCGTCTCGGTGACGTGGTCCACCGACTCGACCATGGCCAGCATGACCCCGCCCACCGACGTGCCGGCCAGCACCTCCAGGTCATCGGCCCACCATGGGGTGCCGAAGCCGTTGATCCGGACCCAGTCGCTGTTGCCGTCGGCCAGCCAGCGGGTCACCTTCTCGCGTGCGGCCACCTTGTCCTTGGGGGCCACCGCGTCCTCGATGTCGAGGACGACGATGTCGGCGCGGGAGCGGGCGGCCGGGGCGAAGCGCTCATACTGCGCGCCGTTGACCAGCAGCCAGCTCCGGGCCAGGACCGGGTCGATGCGGAACCCCGGCTCGGTGGGGTAGGACTCGTCGGAAAAAGGCTGGTCGTACATACGTCAATCGTCGCCTACCCTCGCCGGGGCGAATCAGCCCGGGTCGGCGCACCGGGGTCAGCGCAGCTTTGCCCCGAAGAACCTCTCCATCGCGTCCCAATGCCGTTTCGCGGCCGCCTCGTCATACGGCGCGTTGTCCGGGACGGCGAAACCGTGTGCGGCCGCGTAGGTTTCGATGGTGTGCTCGACACCGGCGGCGGTGAGGGCATCATCGAGGGTCTTGGCCTGCTCAGCGGTGAACGACGCGTCGCCCTGCGCTCCGCCGACGTACACCGCAGCCTGCATCTGGTCGGCGAGCAGGTGCGGGCTGCCCGGATCGTCGGCGGCCAGCCCGCCGCCGTGGAATGACATCGCGGCCGCCACCCGGTCGGGTACCCGACCGGCGACCACCAGTGATGTCCGCCCGCCCATGCAATAACCGGTGGTACCGAACCTGTCCCCGCTGACCTCGGGCCGGGACTGCAGGTAGTCGAAGAACGCTCCCGCGTCGGCCGCCATGAACTCGGGGGTCACCTTCTTGATCATCGAGAACAGGCGCTGACGTTCGGCCTGGTCACCGAATACTGTGGCCATGTTGAACGGTGCCCAACCCGCGTCGCGGTAGTACATGTCGGGTACCAGCACGGCATAGCCGTAGTCGGCCAGTTGGGCGGCCATCTGGTCGAATGCGGCACGCGGCCCGCCCGCGTCGGGATACATGACGATTCCCGGCCACGGACCTGCGCCGTCCGGGGTGACAAACGTGACCGGGCAGGTCCCGGCGGGCGTGGTGATGGCGTCCTTTGTGGTCGGCATGGCTACCGTTCTACTCCCCGTGAGGGCACGTAAGCTGAGGGTGTGCCGATCCCGACGCCCTACGAGGACCTACTGCGGTTGGTGAGTGAGCAGGGGGTGCCGAAATCCGATCGCACCGGAACCGGCACCCGCAGCGTGTTCGGACATCAGCTGCGGTATGACCTGGCGGCCGGTTTCCCGCTGATCACCACCAAGAAGGTGCACACCAAATCGGTGATCTACGAGTTGCTGTGGTTTCTGCGCGGCGACTCGAACGTGCGGTGGTTGCAAGACCGTGGCGTGACGATCTGGGATGAATGGGCCAGTGAGACAGGTGACCTCGGCCCGGTCTACGGGGTGCAGTGGCGGTCGTGGCCGACGCCCTCGGGTGAGCACATCGACCAGATCTCGAATGCGCTGGATCTGCTGAAGCGTGACCCCGATTCGCGACGCAACATCGTCTCGGCGTGGAATGTCGGCGAGATCCCCCAGATGGTGCTGCCGCCGTGCCATGCCTTCTTCCAGTTCTATGTCGCCGACCAGAAGCTGTCCTGCCAGCTGTATCAGCGCAGTGCGGACCTGTTCCTGGGGGTGCCGTTCAACATCGCCAGCTACGCCCTGCTGACCCACATGATGGCCGCGCAGGCGGGGCTCGGCGTCGGTGAGTTCGTCTGGACCGGCGGGGATTGCCATATCTACGACAACCATGTCGAGCAGGTGGCCCTGCAGCTCAGCAGGGAGCCCAGGGCTTACCCAGAACTTGTTCTGGCTCAACGTGATTCGATTTTCGACTACGAGTATGAGGACATCGCGATTCTGAACTACGACCCACATCCGGCGATCAAGGCGCCCGTCGCTGTATGACCGGTGATCTTCGACGGCTGGCGCTGATCTGGGCGCAGTCGAGCACGGGCGTCATCGGCCGCGACAACGGGATTCCGTGGCGGCTGCCGGAGGATCAGGCCAGATTCAAGCAGCTCACCCTCGGACAGACCGTGGTGATGGGCCGGCGGACCTGGGAGTCCCTGCCGGCCAAGGTCCGTCCGTTGCCGGGTCGGCGCAACGTCGTCATCACCCGCAACCCCGGGTACGTCGCAGAAGGCGCCGAGGTACTGACCGGACTCGACGACGTCTTTCGGGGTTGGGTGATCGGCGGAGCGCAGATCTATGCCCAGGCCCTCCCGTTCGCCGACCGCTGTGAGGTCACCGAGATCGACATCGATCTGCCGCCCGCCGAGGGCGACGCGATGGCGCCGGTGCTCGACGATTCCTGGACCCGGGTCTCAGGGGACTGGCTGACCAGCGGCTCAGGGCTGCGCTACCGGTTCTGCAGCTACGTGCGGGCGCTGTAGCCCGCCGGCCTTCGCACTTGTCGGTCGCGTAGGGAACGATGGCGGCGTGGCTACCCTCACCACCGCGCAGGCCCGCCGCATCGCCGTCGCCGCACAGGGGTTTCATGACCCCAAACCCCGCGGCCCGGTCACCCGTGCGCATCTGCGTAAGTTGATCGCCCGGATTCAGGTGCTGCAACTCGACTCGGTTTCGGTGGCGGTGCGGGCGCATTACGCGCCGGTGTTCAGTCGGCTGGGACCGTACGACCGTGACACGCTGGACCGGGCCGCGTGGTCGCACAGCGCGCGTTCTCCGCGACTTCTGGTGGAGTACTGGGCACATGAGGCTGCGTTGATGGCGGTCGAGGATTGGCCGCTGCTGCGGTGGCGGATGCGGGAGTACACCCACGGCCGGTGGGGCACCGAGATCGTCCGGAAGAACCCCAGGCTGGCTGAGAACATCGTGGCTGCGGTCGCCGAGCTCGGGCCGTCCACCGCCGGCCAGATCGAAGCGCACCTGGAATCCGAGCCGCGCGGCCGCAAGGGACCGTGGTGGGACCGCAGCGAGACCAAGTGGGTGGCCGAGGCGCTGTGGTCCTCGGGAGTTCTGACGACGGCGACGCGCGTCGGCTTCGCCCGGCACTACGACCTCACCGAACGGGTGCTGCCACCGGAGGTGGTGGCCCGAACGGTCGACGACGAGGAGGCGGTTCGGGAGCTGGCCCTGCGCGCGGCCACCGCGCTGGGCATCGGCACCGAAGCCGACATCCGCGACTACTTCCGGATGGGGGCCAAACGGGTCAAGCCCGCGATCGCCAAGCTGGTGGCCGACGGGGAGCTTGAGCCTGTCGAGGTCGAGGGCACCCCGGCCTACCTGCGTGCGGGTCAGACGGTGCCGCGCCGTGACCGCGGGACGGCCCTGCTGTGCCCGTTCGACCCGTTGATCTTCTTCCGCCCCCGGGTGGAGCGTTGGTTCGACTTTCACTACCGCATCGAGATCTACACGCCCGCACCCAAACGCCAATTCGGTTACTACGTATGGCCGTTCCTGCTCGACGGGGAATTGGTGGCGCGGGTGGACCTGAAACGCACCGACGGGGCGCTACAGGTGCTGGGTGCGTACACCGAGGACGGTCAGGACCGGTTTCGGGTGGCCGATGCGTTGGCGGGGGAGTTGCGGTCGATGGCCGCGTGGCTCGGGGTGGACGACGTCACGGTCGGGCAGCGAGGCGATCTCGCCGGCGCGCTGCGCCGCGCACTGGAATGAGCGGCGGCGCAGCGGTAACGCGGGGTCAGTCGTGTGCGCCGGTAGTCACCACCAAACGTCCGGTGGTCTCGCGGGCAGCCATCCGCGCCAGTGCCTGTGGCAGTTGGTCCCAGGCCACGTTGTCGCCCACCACGGTCTGGAGCCGGCCGGTACGCATCAGCTCGAGAATCCGCACGTGGGCATCGAGGCCCTCGGAGCGGGCGGGCCAGTTGAACCCGAGGGTGCGGCGGACGGCCAGCGGATCGGTCACATAGACCAGACACACCCCGCACACGTCGAAGTTGCCGTAGGCGATCGGACGCGGCGAGATGTAGTCGCCATCCTCCAGTGCGATGTCCTCGGCGAACCCGGCCATCAGGTGGCGGCCGTTGAATCCCATGCAACGGAACGTATCCGTCGTCACGCTGCCGCCCACCGCGTCGAACGCGACGTCCACACCGTGGCCGTAGGTGAGGTCCATGACTTCATCGACCCAGCCGCTGTTGCGGTAGTTGACAACATGGTCGGCACCCAGCTTCCGGCAGAACTCGAGCTTCTCGTCGCTGCCGGCGGTGGCGATCACCCTGGCGCCCAGTGCCTTTCCGAGAACCAGAGCGCCCGACCCGGTGCCGCCGGCCGCCGCGTGCACCAGCAACGTCTCGCCGGGCTTCAACCGGCCGCGTTCGCGTAGTGCGAACCAGCCCAGATGGAACGGGTAGTGCAGGGCGGCGCCGTCGACGTCGCTGACCCAGTCCGGCAGATCGAGCACTGTCGCGGCGTCGACGATGGCGTAGGACGCATACCCACCGAACGCCATCACCGGGATCCCGACGACGCGGCGGCCGACCAGGTGTTCGGCGCCCAGGCCCGCGCTCTCGACCACGCCGACCGCTTCCATTCCCGGTACGAACGGCGGCTGCAGCGGCAGCGTGGTGTAACGCCCCTTGATGATGTCGATGTCGTTGAAGTTCAGGCAGAACGCGCGGACCGCGACGCGGACTTCGTTGGGGCCGGGTGCCCGCACCTCCACGATTTGGCGTTCCAGTACCTCGGTGGGCTCGCCGAGCGCGGTGGCCACCCAGGCTTCCGCCGAGATAGGCTGTGGTGCTGGGTGATTCACTTGTCCTCCGTGGTGGTGAGAAAGCGTTCCCGGTAGGCGCGGAACCGCTCGGCCAGGGCGGCCGGATCGAGGTCCAGGTCGGCCGCGTCGTAGATGACGCCCCCGTAACGTCCGCGGGGGTGTTCGGTGAGAAAGTCGCTCATCGCGGCGCGGACGTCGTCGCCGAAAGGCTGGTCGGCGAGTCGGTAGATGTCGGCCAGGGTGGCCCGCTCGTCGGCCATGAAGTCGTCGAACCGGACGTCGATGGATTGCCCGGCGGGCAGCGCATCGCGATCCCGGATACAGCCGGCGAGCAGATCGTCGATGCGGTTCAGCCAGTGGCCGGTCAGCTTCGCCACATCGGGACGGGTCACCGCCATCCGCGTCGCGTAGCAGATCATCGTCATCATCGACAGGGTCACCTCGACCGGATCACGATGGGTGACAATGAAAGTCGCATCGGGGAAGGTGGCGGCCAGGGTGGGGAACTGCTCCAGGTGCTGGGGTGATTTGAGTACCCAGCGGGACCCGCCGCGCAACCATTGCATCGCCTGCAGACTGCGCTTGAGGTACGCGTAGGACGCCGACTGGTCGTGTGCCTTGTAGTGGGTGACGAAACTCGGCACGTAATAGGTGGTTTCGAACAGCATGCCGGAGATGTCGTTGGCCAGGAGCTGGATCTCCTCGTGGGCATGTTCAACGGTCATGTCATGCATCCGCCGAAACTCCGGCAGTGAGGTATTCACCAGTTCCAGGCCGGCGCCGCATCGGTCCCGGCGCGGTTGTGGGCTGTCCTCACCCGGGCCCGGCAGCGGTTCGAGGCTCTCCCAGTAGGGCAGATGGCGCAGTGCGGGGTCCGCGGCGAGCAGGTTGTGTAGGTGCGTGGTCCCGGTTCGGGGCAGGCCACAGATGATGATCGGCCGCTCGATCTCGATGCCCTCGATCTCGGGATGGTCGGCGATGAGCGCCTCCAACCGCAACCGGTTGACGAGGTTGCCCACCAGTTGCTCGAACACGATGCCCAGTCCGGTGTCGGACAGACCCGCCTCGTCACGCAGTGCGGCGCAGAGCACGTCGAGACGTTCCCGGAATGCCGGGTCGCCGAAATCGTCCAGACCGGTCCGCTCGGCGGCGGCCGTCAGCAGCGCTTCCGGGTTCAGCTCGAGATTCGCTGCGTAGGCGGCCAGTCCGTCGCGGATCGGTTGGGCTGCCGGGGGATACACCGGGTTGGCCAGGTCGTCGAACCGGATCGGCGCGGGACGTTGGGTGCTGGTGGTCACAGGGCGCCCACCTCGGCGACATCGACGACGCGGCACTGGGGGTGCGCGGGGGTTTCGTCGGGCAGGAACCAGCGCAGCCAGATCAGGCCCTTGGACCGGCCGGCCGTCGAGACCCAGTTCGGGTGTCCCGGGTCCTTGTCGCTGACGACGATTCGCCACGAGCCGTCCGGTTCGTAGGTGACGTGGGCGCCGTTGATGGTGACCCGCTCGTGGGTGTAGTCGTAGGTGTGCAGGAACGGGTTCCACAGGCACAGGTTCCAGAACACGCACTCCGGTGAGGTGCCCTCGATGACCAGGGCCTGATCCGGCGCGAGTTCGTAGGCGCCCATCGCATAGGCCGCATCGGCGGCCGACCATCCGTAGGCGTTCTGCGGGACGGGGAACGGAGGGTGCAACTGGTTGGCGGGCTCCACCTTGGTGGGTAGGAACGAAACCTGCTCGTGCAACCAGTTCTTGGCGTACTCGAATCGGCGGGCCAGTTCGGCTGCACTGTCCGAGCGCCGGGCCGGCGGATCGAGCGCCTCGATCCGCCATGTCGGTCGACGGTCGGTGGTGGGATCGTTGAGATAGTCACGGGTCAAAGCGAATTCAGCATCGGTGTCCAGTTTGAGCCAGGCGCCCGGGTGGGAATCGGGGCTCATGATGAACTCGAAGTTCCCGTCCTCGTCAAAGTCCAGGCCACGGTTGTTGATGGTGCCGACGATGCGATCGCTGTAGCGACCTTCACCCGGCCCGCCGTACACCGTCATCGACAGGTACACCGCATCGCCGCGGTTGCCGGTGACGCGGTAGGTGCGGGCTGGATTCAGTGGTGCCAGTTGGTAGAAGGCATCGGAGTTGTCGCCGCCCCATTTGAGGTACGGGCTGATGACGTCGACCAGGATCGGCTTGTCCCGGTCACCCCACACGTAGGCGTCGACCGCGACCCGCAGCACGCTGAAGGCCAGGCGGTACCCGTCGAGCAGGTCGGGTTCGCTCAGTGCGGGTTCGGCGGTGAGCAGTTTCTGCTCGATACCTCGCAGCTCGTCGAGCAGCGCGTTGAACGCTGCGGACAGCTCGGCCCTGTCGGTCATGGATGGTCCTTCCGTGGCGGTTGGGTACGTCCGGCCCCTTCGATCAGCAAGGAGCACAATCGATCTGCGGTGTCGTCGATATCGACATCGGGTTCCATGTGGGCGGTGTAGAACGCGGTGCCGATCAACGTCTGGTAGACCATCTCGACGTCGACATCGGGACGGACTCGGCCCTGCTCCACGCCCGAGGCGACCAGGGAGCGGAAGGCGCCCTTGGTCTGCTCGTCGAGCAGTTGCTGGGTCTTGATGTGGAGTGCCCGGTCGCGGCGGCGTTCGGTCAGGATGCCGAGTGCGGCGGCCTCGACCACTGGATCGCGCCAGAAGGTGAGCACCGCGGACGTGAAACTCCGCAGGTCGGCCTCGAAATCTCCGGAGAGTGAAAGGAGTTCGCCACCGGGGGCTTGGTCGAAGGCGGCATCGAAGACCAGGTGGGTTTTCGAGGGCCAGCGCCGGTAGATGGTCGGCCGACTGACGCCGGCCTCACGGGCGATGGCCTCGATGGACAGCTGGTCGTAGCCGTTGCGTGCCAGCAGGTCACGGGTGGCGCGCATGATGTCGCGCTGAGTTTGTGGATCACGCGGCCGTCCCGGGCCTGTGAGCGAGGACACACCATTAAGTTACGATGCGTCACGTAATTAGGTCAAGGGTCGATTTTGCGCGACAGCTCGTGGTTTTCGACACCCGGGTCGTGGTGGTCGTCGAACAGCAGCCCGGGGGTCGAAAACGGCGCGGTGAAGGTGGGTCAGATCATCTGCAGGGCGGCCAGGCAGACGTCGGTCGAGGCGAAGGCATGGTCGGGCTTGACGCGTTTGTGGGGGACGCCGCCGCGTCGTCTTTCGGAGAAGACGATGCGACCGTCGGGGCTGAACCCGATTTCCAATTCCGTGACCACGCCGGTGGCGCTGAGCAGTGGGTGTTCCCACACCATGGTCCGGTACTCCGCATTGGGGCCACTGTCGAAGATCAGGTCCCAGTCTTTCTCGTTGGCGCGTTCGCGGACCAAGTCCAGCATCTCGTAGTGCATATCGTTCCTCTGTCGCTCTGCGGTGCGTATCTGACTGTGGGTAGGTCAAGTTTGGTTGAAGCGGCATCCGGCGTCTGTCCGCTGATCGGTCTACCGCCGGACGACCTGTCTATCCACCGATCGGGGGACGGTGAGGTGGACGAAATGGTCGCTGCCCCTCGATCAGCGACCATTTCGTCGGCCTGGGTGGCTCAGATCATCTGCAGCGCTTCGAGATAGACCTCAGTTGAAGCGAATGCATCGGCGGACTTGATGCACTTGTGGGTGATGCCGCCCCGGCGTCGCTCGGAGGAGACGATCCGGCCGTCCGGGCTGAACACGATCTCCAGTTCCATTGCCGGACCGGCCGCGCCCAGCAGCGGGTGGTCCCACACCATGGTGCGGTATTCCGCGCTGGGGCCGCTGTCGAAGATCAGGTCCCAGTCTTTCTCGTTGGCGCGTTCGCGGACCAGGTCCAACATCTCGTAACGCATGATCGTTCCTCTCGTGACTACTGCCGTCGTTCGCTCTGGTTCAGATATGGTGCGCTGCAGGGCCATTGGCGGTGGTCTTGATGCTCGCAGCACGGTCAGCGCCCAGGGAGGATCTGCGTGACGGTGGCTTGCAGGTCAGCACCTTCCGGGCCGGAAATGCCGGTCTCCCGGTCGAAGGTCGCCGTTCCGTCGGCGTCGATGGTGAAATTGCCGACCTGATCCTGATCGCCACCGGTCACCTTGAAGACCACGGTCGTCTTCTCCGGCAGCGGTTTTGGGCTCACGTATTGCGGGTTGATGGTGTAGCGGTAATTGCAGCCGGCCGAGCCGTAACATTTCTGCTCGGTGACGACCACGCCGATGACGAAATCGGATGGAGTGGGTGGCAATGCGGCCGGGGACGGTGTCGACGACGACCCGGCATCCCACCGCGGTGTGTCGGTGGGATTCGTAGAGACGCGGTCCGGCGATACACAACCAGCCAGGGTGATCATGCTTGCGGCGGCAATGATGGCGCCGGCGAATCTGCGTAGCATCGAAGAGCCTTCCTTGTCAGGTGGTAGGCGCCGGTGGCGGGGCAGGGTCCAAGCTGTGAACCCGCCGCCCGGTGTCCGGGGAACAGGACAGTAAAGACGAAGGGTCCGACAAGTCCGGATCAGGACGCGGCGGCCACCTCGGTGACCTCGTCACCGGGTACCTCGGACAGCGCACTGAGTGCATCGGTGGGCAGCCTGATCCGCCCCGGCGTGTCTGGAGAGTTCTTCCGTTGGGAAGGATGGGCACGTGGGATCGAAGTCATCGAGGCGGTATCCAGACGAGCTGAAGGTGCGGGCGGTGCAGATGGTGGCCGATCTGCGCAGCGAGACAGTTTCGGAGTGGGAGGCGATGGGCCGGGTTGCTGACCTGCTGGGCGTCGGTACTGCCGAAACGGTGCGCAAATGGGTTCGCCAGGCTGAGATCGACGCCGGCTCTCGGGCGGGGCAGACCAGCGAGGAATCCGAGGTCCTGCGCAAGCTGCGCCGGGAGAATGCCGAACTCAAGCGGGCCAACGCGATCTTGAAGGCGGCCTCGGTTTTCTTCGCCGCCGAGCTCGACCGGCCCTCTCAGTAGTCGTGGAGTTCATCAGCGCCCACCAGCACATGCGGGTGGGCGTTGATGGTCTCAAGTGGGGTGTCGAGTCGATGTGCGCTGTGCTTTCCGAGTACGGCGTCACGATCGCCCCGTCGACGTATTACGCCCACCGCGCCCGTCAGGGCCCTCGAAAGCCGACTGGGCCGATGCGCAGGTGATCGATGCGATCTGGCAGCTTCGCCAATCGCAGAGTCTGTACCGAGTCCTGGGCGCTCGTAAAACATGGATTGTATTGCGCACCAATGGTATCGACGTATCGCGCTGTGTCGTGGAACGGGTCATGCGGGAGATGGGTTGGCGGGGTGCGTGCAAGCGCCGGCGGGTGCGCACCACCGTCGCCGATCCGGCAGCGACGCGAGCCCCGGATCGGGTCCGGCGTAATTTCGTCGCCGGTGCGCCTGACCGATTGTGGGTGGCCGATTTCACCTACTGCCGGACTCGTGCCGCCTACACGGCGTTCGTCACCGATGTCTATGCCCGCAAGATCGTGGGTTGGAAGGTGGCTACCGAGATGACCCAGAAGCTGGTGACCGATGCGATCGACCACGCTATCGACACCAGAAAGCGTTCGGGTGCAGCATCTTTGGATTCACTTATCCACCACAGCGACGCGGGCTCGCAATACACCGCGGTCGCGTTCACCGAACGTCTGGCCGCTGAGGGGATCCTGCCTTCAGTCGGATCCGTCGGGGATAGTTTCGATAATGCTCTGGCCGAATCGGTGAACAGCAGCTACAAGACCGAACTCATCGACCGCCAGCCGCTCTATCCCGGTGCCACCGAACTGGCGCTGGGGACCGCCGAATGGGTGGCCTTCTACAACCGTCAGCGACCCAACGGCTACTGCCAGGACCTGACCCCCGATCGGGCCGAAGCGCTCTACTACCATCGCCAACGGCACCCTCATGCCGAGGAGGCACTCAGATAAGAGAACCTCCCGACATGCCGGGGCGGATCAGCCTGCTGAACGTGGACTTGGCCTTAAAGAATTCCCAGCGTGCTCGCCACGAGGAAGGCGGGTAGATAAATGAGGAGTGAGAGCGGTCCGGCCAACGTTCCGATGAATATCCCGCGACCGACCTGCCCGGCCCTTTCGGTCCGCCGCGCGACTATGGCGCTCACCGCCAATGTGAGCAGGAAGAACGGGGCGAGGAAAAAGATCACCACGACGATCCACGGAAGACAGATCCACGTTAAGAAGTCCACCAAAAGAATGGTTGTTAGTGCAGCCGAGAAGCCGGCTGGACCGTATCGCCCCTCAACGGCGTCGGCTGTTCCATCGCCACTCACCATCGGATGATCCAGAAGCCGTAGACAATTCCGCCCAGGGCGACGACGGCCGATGAGCCCGCGATACCGATGGCGAGTCCGTGCGCACGCGACGACCGAGAGGTTAGAAGTGGAATAGCGGCCAGCGTGGCTGCCAGTGTTGTGACTGATGCGATGACCAGGAAGAGTGGGAAGCCATGCAGCTCAAAGGGTTGTCTGCCCAATAGCCGCCACAGGGCAAACATCACGCCCAAGATCAGTTGGGTAGTGAACGGTGCCGCCCATGTGGCTGTGGACCAGACCCGGGTGTCAAGATCGCTCAGGCGTGCGAGCATTGGCAAAGGTCTACTTCCTCTCCGGTCATACTTGCGTTCCTCCACGCTGCATCGCAGGCGGACGTGTGGCGTCTACGAACTCTTCGCCCGCTCGTACTCGGCGGCGCTGGAGAACGCGAGCGCCACGGCGCCGGCGACGGCTGCGATAAACGCGACGGCCACCAGCCAGCCGTAGCCCGGCCGCGAGGCGTCGCCCAGCAGAACCACGCCCACGATGCCGGGCACCACGGTTTCGCCGACCACCAGCGCCGCGGCGACACCGTTGACCGACCCGACCTGCAGGGCAACGGTGAACAGGTAGAAGCCACCGAGACCGGCGACCAGAACGGCCCACGTCGCCGGATCGGCAAGGAGCACCTTGGGATTCAGCGGGTCGAGGCCGTCGACGACGCGAATTGCCACCGCCATCTCCCCATAGAGCACGCCGGCGATCAGACCCGCAGGTACGGCAGCCTTCCTCCCGAGGAGGCGGACCAGCGCCACACCCAGGCCCAGAATGATCGCCGACCCTGTCAGCACACCCCAATGCATGAGCGCGCCGGGATCGTGGTCGCCCAGCCGACCGGCAGTGGCTCCCAGGATGCACAGCGCCGCAAGAACTATGGCGATCGCGGTCCAATCACGCCGATGTAGCCGGACATGGAGCACGAAGATGCTCAACACGGCGGTCACCACCAGATTGGCGCTCATGATCGTCTGCGACAGGAACAGCGGGATCAACCGGGCGGAGACCAGGCTGCCCACGAAGCCGAGAAGGTCGAGCGCCATTCCCGCGATGAAGATCGGGGCGAGCATCGCGGTGACCGTCGACCGCATGGTGGGGCCGCGCTCGGGCGTGATGCCGTCAACGGAATGGCCCGCGGCATAGGACTGCAGCACCGACGCGGTCCCATAGCCGAGACACGCCAGCAGCGCGGCGGCCACGCCGATCAGCACTGCGAACCGGTGTGGGGTAGCGGTGCGAACGGGACAGCGCCGGACATCAGGTGATTGTAGGAGCGTGGCCCGGCGGGCTTGGGTGAACGGCCGCCGTTTTCCACCGCAGGGTCGTGAGTCTGGCCGAACCACAGCCCAGGGGTAGAAGTCGGCGCGCTGTGGAGGGGTTATGTGGAGGGGTTAGGAGCGTGGCGCGCTGTGGAGGGGGAGAAGTCGGCGCGCTGCTTCGGCCCGTCGACGGCTCGACAGTAGGGTGGGCGGGTGGCCGAGATCGCGCCGCTGCGCGTGCAGCTGATCGCCAAGACGGAATTCCAGGCACCGCCTGACGTGCCGTGGAGCACCGATGCCGCGGGCGGGCCTGCGCTCACCGAGTTCGCCGGCCGGGCCTGCTACCAGAGTTGGTCGAAGCCCAATCCGAGGACGGCGACCAACGCGAGCTACATCCGTCACATCATCGACGTCGGGCATTTCTCGGTGCTCGAACACGCCTCGGTGTCCTTCTACATCAGCGGTATCTCGCGGTCGGCCACCCACGAGCTGATCCGGCACCGGCACTTCTCCTACTCGCAGCTCTCGCAGCGCTATGTGCCGGAGAACGACGCCGAGGTGGTCGTGCCACCCGGATTCGAGGACGACCCGGAGTTGGTGGAGCTGTTCACCACCGCGGCCGACGCCAGCCGGGCCACCTACACCGAACTGCTGGCACGCCTGGAGGCCAAGTTCGCCGACCAGCCCAACGCTCTTTTGCGCCGCAAGCAGGCCAGACAGGCCGCCCGGGCGGTGCTACCCAATGCCACCGAGACCCGCATCGTGGTGACCGGCAACTATCGCGCCTGGCGCCATTTCATCGCGATGCGGGCCAGTGAACACGCCGATGTGGAGATCCGCAGGCTGGCGATCGCCTGTCTGCGTGAGCTCGTGGAGGCGGCTCCGGCGGTGTTCTCCGATTTCGAGATTTCGACGCTGGCGGATGGTAGTGAGGTAGCTACCTCCCCGCTGGCGACGGAGGTTTGAGACCACCGGGTAATCTTTGGCGCGTGAGTACGAGCGGAATCGATGTAACGGCGCAGTTGGGCACGGTGTTGACCGCAATGGTGACGCCGTTCAAGCCCGACGGCTCGCTCGATCTCGATGCTGCCGCCCGTCTGGCCAATCGCCTGATCGACACCGGCTGTGATGGCCTGGTGCTCTCGGGTACCACCGGTGAGTCGCCGACCACCACCGATGACGAGAAGCTGGCGCTCCTGCGCACCGTGCTGGAGGCCGTGGGGGACCGGGCCCGCATCGTTGCCGGCGCCGGCAGCTACGACACCGCGCACAGCGTGCACCTGGCCAAGGCCTGCGCGGCCGAGGGTGCGCACGGCCTGCTCGTGGTGACCCCGTACTACTCGCGGCCCCCGCAGGCCGGCCTGCTTGCGCACTTCACGGCCGTGGCCGACGCCACCGACCTGCCGAACCTGCTCTATGACATCCCGCCGCGGTCCTCGATCCCGATCGCCTGGGAGACCATCCGCGCATTGGCCGGGCACCCCAACATCGTGGGCATCAAGGATGCCAAGGGCGATCTGCACGGTGGCGGCCAGATCCTCGCCGAGACCGGGCTGGCGTATTACTCCGGCGACGACACGTTGAACCTGCCCTGGTTGGCCATGGGCGCGGTCGGCTTCGTCAGCGTCTGGGGCCACCTGGCCGCGGGTCAGTTGCGGGATATGTTGACCGCGTTCACTTCCGGCGATGTCGCCACGGCCCGCAAGATCAACGTCTCATTGGCTCCGCTGGCCCGCGCCCAGGCGCACCTCGGCGGCGTCACCATGTCCAAGGAGGGTCTGCGGTTGCAGGGATTCGATGCCGGCTTGCCACGGCTGCCGCAGATCCCCGCCACTCCCGCCGAGATCGAGGCGCTGGCCGCCGATATGCGTGCAGCAGCGGTGTTGCGATAGTGAGCACCGAACTCGCACCCCCCAAGCCCCTTGCCACCGGCGGTCTGCGAGTCACCGCGCTGGGCGGAATCAGCGAAATCGGCCGCAACATGACGGTCTTCGAGCACCTGGGCCGATTGCTCATCGTGGACTGCGGGGTGCTCTTTCCCGGGCACGACGAACCCGGCGTCGACCTGATCCTGCCGGACCTGCGGCACGTCGAGGACCGTCTCGACGACGTCGAGGCGCTCGTCGTCACCCATGCCCACGAGGACCACATCGGGGCGATCCCGTTCCTGCTCAAGCTGCGTCCGGATATTCCGGTGGTCGGCTCGAAGTTCACCATCGCGCTGATCCGCGAGAAATGCCGAGAACACCGGATCAAGCCGGTATTCGTCGAGGTCGCCGAACGGCAGAGCAGCCAGCACGGAGTCTTCGAATGCGAGTACTTCGCGGTCAACCACTCGATCCCGGGTTGTCTGGCCGTCGCGATCCACACCGGCGCAGGCACTGTCCTGCACACCGGTGACATCAAGCTCGACCAGCAGCCGCTCGACGGCCGTCCCACCGACCTACCGGGTATGTCGCGGCTCGGCGATGCCGGCGTCGACCTGTTCCTGTGTGACTCGACCAATTCCGAACACCCGGGTGTCAGCCCGTCGGAGAGCGAGGTCGGCCCGACGCTGCATCGGCTGATCCGCGGTGCCGAGGGCCGGGTCATCGTCGCCTGCTTCGCCTCGAATGTCGATCGCGTGCAACAGATCACCGATGCGGCCGTGGCGCTGGGCCGGAAGGTTTCGTACGTCGGACGGTCGATGGTGCGCAACATGGGCATCGCCCGCGAGCTGGGCTACCTGAAGGTCGACGATTCCGACATCCTCGACATCGGTGCGGCCGAGATGATGCCGGCCGAGAAGGTCGTGCTGATCACCACCGGAACGCAGGGCGAGCCGATGGCCGCGCTGTCGCGGATGTCGCGCGGCGAGCATCGCAGCATCACGCTGACCGCGGGCGATCTGATCATCCTGTCCTCGTCGCTGATCCCGGGCAATGAGGAAGCGGTCTACGGCGTCATCGACGCACTGGCCAAGATCGGTGCCCGCGTCGTCACCAACGCCCAAGCGCGCGTTCATGTTTCCGGCCACGCCTATTCGGGTGAGCTGCTGTTCCTCTACAACGGGGTGCGGCCCCGCAACGTGATGCCGGTGCACGGCACCTGGCGGCACATGCGTGCCAATGCGGCGCTGGCCGCCAGCACCGGGGTGCCGCAAGAAAACATCGTGCTGGCCGAGAACGGCGTAAGTGTGGACCTGGTGGCCGGTAAGGCCTCCATCTCCGGTGCAGTACCTGTCGGCAAGATGTTCGTCGACGGTCTGATCACCGGGGATGTCGGCGACGCCACGCTCGGTGAACGCCTCATCCTGTCCTCGGGTTTCGTGGCGGTGACGGTCGTCATCCACCGCGAGACCGGAAAGCTCGCCGCGCCGGCGCATCTGCATTCCCGGGGGTTCTCCGAGGATCCGAAGGCGCTGGAGTCGGTCGCCCGCAATGTCGAGCGGGAGTTGGAAAGCCTTGCCGCCGATAACATCACCGACCCGAACCGGATCGCCCAGGCCGTCCGGCGCACCGTGGGCAAGTGGGTGGGCGAGACCTATCGACGCCAGCCGATGATCGTCCCGACCGTCATCGAGATCTAACCGAGTAGCAGGGCTCCGCCGACCAGCAGCGCGATCACCTTGATGAGCTCGAACCCGACGTAGTAGTAGTGCGCCTGCGAACGTGAATCCGCCTCTTCGCCCGGGGCCACGGCGAGTACAGCGTTAGAACGCTGAATCAGCTTGGGCCGCACCGCGATCAATTGCACCGCAAGGGCCACGAGGGCGATCGCGAAGGCCGCGATCACGGCGGGTGACGGACGGTCGATGGCGAATATCACGATGAGGACGACGGCGAATACGGTCTCCACCGCGTTGAGCGCGCGGAAAACCCTGCGCCCGATGCTGAGTCCGATCTGCAACGTCACGCCCGGGGCTTGGAACTTCAGCGGCGCCTCGATGAACGAGATCGCCAGCACCATCCCCAGCCAGCAGAAGGCAACCGCGACCGCGACAGCCAGACCGGCATTCATCACATACCTCCCATCGAGCCGACTTCTCGGCCAATTTTGCAGCCAACAGGCTCCTGCCGGCTTGCCGAAACCACCCGCGTCCACCCGAGGTGGATCGGCGTGGTGATCATGGTTAGAGTTTATACAAGAACATGTTGTAGAAACTAGGGCCAGGCATGCGACCGGCGTTGAAAGGGATCTGTCCGATGGCTGAAGACCTTGCGGGGCGTGACGACACCGAACTCGACGTGCTGGTTGCCTGCTAGCGCTTTTCGGCGTAAACGGTCCATTCCACCTGTGAGGCGGTCAGCTTCCGGCCGGACGGTGCAATGTAGTGCGAGGTGAGGTACTCGGGCCCAGCCTGTTCGATCAACTTCCAGCCGTAGGGCTCGATGAACGACGCCACCTGGTCTGGGTCCAGCCCGAACTGCCACAGCCGGCTACGAACGCGGAACCGCCGATACAACGATTCGGCCCCGTAGCGGTTGGTGCCGTCGATGAAATCACTGCGGACGTAGGTGAATGCCAACCGGCTTCCCGGTGCCGCCGAATGCAGGAACTCGAACGTCGACCTGACACCGTCGGCGGTCAGATACTGCGTCACGCCTTCCCAGACGAAGAAGGTGCGGTGTTCACCGCGGTGGCCGTGCCTGGCGAGTTCGGCGGCCAGATCGTCATGTTCGAAATCCACCGGCACCAGGTGCACCGAGCTGGGCACGGGTCCCAGCGTGCGGTGCACCACTGAGCGTTTGCGCTCGATATTGACCGGCAGGTCCACCTCGAACACCGGGATCGCACTGTGCCGGGCCAGTCGGTAGGCCTTGGTATCCAGACCGGCGCCGAGAATCACCACGGCGTCGATATCCGACAACGCCTGCGTGAGCTTGTCGCCGAGGTAGCGCTTGCGACAGGCCAGATTCGCCCATAACCCCGGGCCCGAGCGTTCGGTGGCCCGGACCAGAAGCCGGCGGACGACCGACCAACGCGTGGCGCGGGTGAAGGCCCGCACCCCAGGCGGCAGGAACGACAGCGCCATGTCGTCGTCGACCAACCGTCGCTGCACCGGCTCGTACTGCTCGACGGCGGCCAGCACCATCGGGCCGACGGCGGTTGCGGCGACGGGGTTGCTCATCGTTTGTTGACGATGCCAGCATCGACCGGAAGTGTCACACCCGTGACGTAACGCGCCTGATCCGACACCAGCCAGGCCACCGCATTGGCGATGTCCTCGGCCTGTACCACCTGCACGGGAAGTGCGTTGGCGAAATCGGTTGGCGCGTTGAGTTCCTCGGCGATGTGTTTCAGCCACCCGCGGGTGAACTCGTTGTTGATCATCGGTGTGTCCACCCCGGTGGGGTGGATGGTGTTGACCCGAATGCTGTGGGGAGCAAGGAAGTTGGCGTAGGCCCGCATCAGCCCGACCACACCGTGCTTGGCCGCGGTGTAGCCCAGTGAGCCGCGGTCGCCGCCGCCCACGCCGATCAGTCCTGCCGCCGAGCTGATCAACACGATCGACCCGCCGTCACCCTGGGCGACCATGATCGGAATCGCCGCCTCGACGGTGTGGTGTACGCCGGTCAGGTTCACGTCGACGACGTCGCGCCAGCCGTCGGGGCCCGATTGCATCGGGGCGATCCCGGCGTTGGCGACGACGATGTCGAGCCGGCCGAACCGGTCCACCCCGGTCTGAAGCGCCGCCTGCAGAGCCCGCTCATCACGGACATCGGCCTGTGCGGCCACGATCCGGCCACCCGCTTCCTCTACGAGCTTGACCGTGGCGGCCAGATCATCGGGCGTGGCCAGGGGATAGGGCACCGATTCGATCTGTTCGCACAGATCGATCGCGATGATGTCGGCCCCGTCGGCGGCCAGTCGCAGGGCCTCGGCCCGCCCCTGGCCGCGCGCGGCGCCGGTGATGAAGGCGACCTTCCCGGCCAGGGGAGCGTTCGTGGGCATCAGTGCATTCTCTTCTTCGCGCAAGCGCTCATCAGTGCGTTCTCTTCTTCGCGCAAGCGCTCATCAGTGCGTTCTCTTCTTCGCGCAAGCGCTCATCAGTGCGTTCTCTTCTTCGCGCAAGCGCTCATCAGCCGGCCCGCAGCTGTCCTTTGCCGGGATCACCCGCGACGACGGGTTGCAACATTTTGATATCGGGGGCGCCGTCGAGCAGCTCGCCGATCGAGCCGAACAGGGCGCCGATCGCCGGAGCGGTGCTGTGGGCCTTGAGGGCATCGGCGTCGGCCCACTGCTCGACGAAGACGAAGGTGCCGTCGGCCTCATGCAGCGAATACAGCTGGCAACCGGGCTCCTCGTGGACGGCTGCGACCGCGTTGGTGCAGGCCTCGCGCACAGCGTCGACGGATTCGGGCTTGGCCTTCATGGTGGCGACGACGACAACAGGCATAGGTGCAGAACTCCTCGATGAGTGCCGAAACTGGACGAGTGTCCACCCTAAGCGATGAGCCCGTGGAATCGGTTCGTATGGCTAAGTGTCATTCGATACCCTCTTGTGACCCGTGTTGCAGATGGTGAATATGGGGCATATGCGACTAGGCTTGCGGGCATGGCTAACAAGACCGCCGGCCGATCCGGAGCGCGTTCGAGCAGGTCGAACGCCAGCCCGCGGGGCGGTTCGCGGCGTCAGGCACCGGCCCGTAAGGGTCGCCCGGCTGCGCCACGGCGCAAGCCCGCTCGCCGGCCACAGCACTCGCCGGTCTCGGCCGCCGGACAGAAGCTCGGTCAGGGCGCTCGCGCGGGGTGGTTGATGCTCGCCAAGGGCGCCGGTTCGACCGCCCGCTCGGTGGGCCGCGCCCGCGATATCGAACCCGGTCATCGTCGTGACGGCCTGGCCCTCGCTCTGCTCGGCATCGCGGTCGTCGTCGCCGCCAGCTCGTGGTTCCACGCGGCCGGCCCGGTCGGGCAGTGGATCGACACCGCCCTGCGCACCCTGATCGGTGGGCCGGTGGTGCTCACGCCCGTCATCCTCGGCGTCATCGCCGTCGTGCTGATGCGCACCGAGCCGGACCCGGAGGCGCGGCCCCGGCTGATCCTGGGATCGGCCATGATCGCGCTGCCGATGCTCGGCCTGTGGCACCTGTGGTCGGGATCGCCGCAGGATCCGATCGCACGACAGCACGCCGCCGGATTCATCGGCTTCGCCATCGGCGGACCCCTGTCCGACGGCCTGACCGAGTGGATCGCCGCACCGTTGCTGTTCATGGGCGTGTTGTTCGGTTTGTTGCTCATCACGGGCACGACCATCCGCGAGGTGCCCTCGACCCTGCAGCACATGTTCAGCACGCGGGCGTTCCACGACGATGACTACGACGACGAGTACGACGACGGCGAGTACGACGACGGCGAGTACGACGGGTCCGATCTCGACGACGACTACGACGATCTGTCCGACGGCTACTACGACGACGACACGTCGCGCGGCGACACGCAGGCCCAGACCTGGCCGACAGCCGCCATCGAGGCGCCGAAGGCGCCGACCGGCACTCCGATGGACAACTACCCGCTGTCCGAGGACGCACCGACCGTCCCCGAGCCGGCGGTCAAACCTCGCCGCAAGAAGGCCGAGAGCAAACCGAAAACCGACGACACCCTGGTCATGGACCGGGTGATCGAAGGCCCCTACACGCTGCCGTCGCTCGACCTGCTGATCGCCGGCGATCCGCCGAAGCTGCGCACCGCCGCCAACGACCAGATGGAAGACTCCATCACCTCGGTGCTGGAGCAGTTCAAGGTCGACGCGGCCGTGACCGGCTGCACCCGCGGCCCGACCGTCACCCGCTACGAGGTCGAGCTCGGGCCCGGCGTCAAGGTCGAGAAGATCACCGCGCTGCACCGCAATATCGCCTACGCGGTCGCCACCGAAAGCGTCCGCATGCTGGCCCCGATCCCCGGCAAGTCCGCCGTCGGCATCGAGGTGCCCAACTCCGACCGCGAGATGGTGCGGCTGTCCGACGTGCTCACCGCCCCGTCGACGCGCCGCGACCACCACCCGCTGGTGATCGGCCTGGGCAAGGACATCGAGGGCGACTTCGTCTCGGCGAACCTGGCCAAGATGCCGCACCTGCTGGTGGCCGGTTCGACCGGCTCCGGTAAGTCCAGCTTCGTCAACTCGATGCTGGTCTCACTGTTGGCGCGGGCCACCCCGGAAGAGGTCAGGATGATCCTGATCGACCCGAAGATGGTGGAACTCACCCCGTACGAAGGTATTCCGCACCTCATCACGCCGATCATCACCGAACCCAAGAAGGCCGCGGCGGCACTGGCCTGGCTGGTCGAGGAGATGGAACAGCGCTACCAGGACATGAAGGCGTCCCGGGTCCGCCACATCAATGACTTCAACGACAAGGTGCGTTCCGGCGAGATCAGCACGCCGCTGGGCAGCGAGCGGGTCTACAAGCCCTACCCGTACATCCTGGCGGTCGTCGACGAGCTCGCCGACCTGATGATGACCGCGCCGCGCGACGTCGAGGACGCCATCGTGCGCATCACGCAGAAAGCCCGCGCCGCAGGCATCCACCTGGTGCTGGCCACCCAGCGGCCGTCGGTGGACGTCGTCACCGGTCTGATCAAGACCAACGTGCCGTCCCGGCTCGCATTCGCGACCTCGTCGCTCACCGACAGCCGCGTCATCCTGGACCAGCCCGGTGCCGAGAAGCTGATCGGTATGGGCGACGGCCTGTTCCTGCCGATGGGCGCCAACAAGCCGCTGCGTATGCAGGGTGCGTTCATCACCGACGAAGAGATCCACGCCGTCGTCGAGGCCACCAAGACCCAGGCCGAGCCGGAGTTCGTCGAGGGTGTCACCGCGGTCAAGGCGGGTGAGCGCAAGGACGTCGACCCCGACATCGGCGACGACATGGACGTCCTCCTGCAGGCCGTCGAACTGGTGGTGTCCTCGCAGTTCGGGTCCACCTCGATGCTGCAGCGCAAGCTGCGGGTCGGGTTCGCCAAGGCGGGCCGGCTGATGGATCTCATGGAGACCCGCGGCATCGTCGGTCCGTCCGAGGGGTCGAAGGCGCGTGAGGTCCTCGTCAAACCCGACGAGTTGGCCGGCACGCTGATGCTGATCCGCGGTGGGTCCGACGCCAACGGCGACGACGCCGAGGACGAGGAGTTCTAGCGTCGAAACGGTATTCCGGCAGGGTTTTTGCGAGTGAGCGCCTGCTGGAATACCGTTTCGGCGGATAGAGGACGCCTAGAGCGCCAACAACATCCGGGTGTTGCCCAAGGTGTTGGGCTTGACGTAGGACAGGTCGAGGAACTCCGCCACACCGGTGTCGTACGAGCGGCACATTTCCTCGTACACCTCGGCGGTCACCGGAGTCCCCTCGATCTCCTCGAAACCGTGCCTACCGAAGAAGTCGACCTCGAAGGTCAGCACGAAGATCCGTCGTAGGTGCAAGTCGCGGGCAACGTCGAGCAACTGCTCCACGAGCACATGCCCGACGCCGGTACCGCGAACCTTCGGGTGCACGGCCACGGTGCGTACCTCGCCGAGGTCGGCCCACAGCACATGGAGAGCGCCACATCCGACGAGCTCCCCGCCGAGTTCGACCACCCAGAATTCCTGCACCGCCTCGTACAGCGTCACCAGGTTTTTTTCCAGCAGGATCTTGCCCGCATAGACGTCGATCAGGCTCTTGATCGCCGGAACATCGGACGTGCGGGCGCGGCGGACTACAGGGTGCTGGCGCGACTCGACACTGCCTGGGTTCACAGCCGCAAGAGTATCGGTTCCGGCAACCGATATTCTGTTGCGGTGCCGGGCCAACCTTCTACCGATCCGGTGGTCCCGCGTGCGCGCGTGGCTAACCTCGCCAACATGCTCACCGGTGTGCGGATGGTGCTCGTTCCGGTGTTCCTGGCATTTCTGTTCGTCGGCGACGGGCATGAAACCAGCTGGCGAATAGCAGCTTTCGCGGTGTTCGCAGTCGCGGTGATCACCGACCATCTCGACGGGGCGTTGGCCCGCAGCTACGGGATGATCACCGAGTTCGGCACACTGGCCGATCCGATCGCCGACAAAGCCCTGATCGGGGCGGCACTGATCGGCCTGTCGATGCTCGGGGACCTGCCGTGGTGGATCACCGTGGTGGTGCTGATCCGGGAGATAGGGATCACGGTCCTGCGGTTCGCGGTGCTACGTCACGGCGTGATCCCGGCCAGTCGCGGCGGCAAGCTCAAGACATTGGTGCAGGCCGTGGCCATCGGGTTGTTCATCCTGCCGTTGTATGCGTGGTCCGATGTGTGGCTCGACATCGCCTGGCTGATCATGTGGGCCGCGGTGGTGCTGACCGTGCTCACCGGCGTCGACTACGTCATGTCCGCCATCAGGGACTCGCGTGGACGATCCGCTGCTCACTGAGGACGCCAGGGCCCTGGTCGCCGACCTGACGGTGCGCTCGCAGAGCGTGGCCACCGCCGAGTCGCTGACCGGCGGACTGCTCGCGGCGACGCTGGCCGGGGTGACCGGAGCCAGTGCGGTGCTGCAGGGCGGCCTGATCACCTATAACGAGGACACCAAGATCTGGCTGGCCGGAGTGGCTCCCCAGGTGCTCGACGCGGTCGGTCCGGTCGCGGTGCCGACGGCGCGGGCGCTGGCGGTCGGTGCCCGACAGCGCTGCTCAGCGACCTGGGGTATCGGCCTCACCGGCGTGGCGGGTCCGGAACCGCACGGCGGACACCCGGTGGGCACGGTGTTCATCGGCCTGGCCGGCCCGGTCGACACCGAGGTCATGGAACTGTCCCTACCCGGCTCCCGCTGGGACATCCGCCGCGGTGCGGTCGACGAGGCGATCGCCCGGCTGCGGTTCCTGGTCGAGAACCAGTAACCGAGATCCCGGGCCCTTCGGGAACCAAGCTGCGACCGGCGGCGTTGGTCAGTTAGCGAACCTGCGACAGGCGAAGCGAAGGAGACGCGATGACGACATTGCTGCGCGAGGTGATTGGCGACGTGCTTCGTCATGCCCGCACCGAGCAGGGGCGCACCCTGCGCGAAGTATCCGACGCGGCGCGGGTGAGTCTCGGCTACCTCTCCGAAGTGGAGCGCGGTCGAAAAGAGGCCTCCAGCGAACTGCTGAGCGCCATCTGCGACGCCCTGGAAGTCCCGCTCTCGCGGGTACTCACCGATGCGGGCGAGAACATGGCCGAGCGTGAACACGCCAGTGCCGCCGTCAAGGTGCCGGCCCATGCAAATGTCGCCCACATCGATGCCGCGACCAAGGTGGTCATCCCGCAGGCCGCGGTCATGGCCGTCGCGTGATCGTGGCCTGAGGCAACGCCGCGACGCCGGACCGAGCGCTCCTCGTCGGTGGGTGTGCGAATTTTCGCAGAAACGCCCATGCGAACAGCCCGCGGGACTGTGGCTGCCTGCCCAGAACCGATAAGTTGGCATCAGAGGAATTGCGGCACCCTGAAGCACGAGGTCCGATCAAGGACCCGACCGACAAGCCCGACAGATAAGGCGGAACGAACCCATGGCCAATCCGTTCGTCAAGGCGTGGAAGTACCTGATGGCGCTGTTCAGCTCCAAGGTCGACGAGTACGCCGATCCGAAGGTGCAGATCCAGCAGGCCATCGAGGACGCGCAGCGCCAGCACCAGGCACTCACCCAGCAGGCCGCCCAGGTGATCGGCAACCAGCGCCAGCTGGAGATGCGGCTCAGCCGCCAGCTCGCCGACATCGAGAAGCTGCAGGCCAACGTCCGGCAGGCACTGACACTGGCCGACCAGGCCACCGCCGCCGGCGACGCGGCCAAGGCGACCGAGTACACCAATGCCGCCGAGGCGTTCGCCGCCCAGCTCGTCACCGGCGAGCAGAGCGTCGAGGACCTCAAGGCGCTGCACGACCAGGCGCTACAGGCGGCCGGGCAGGCCAAGAAGGCTGTCGAGCAGAACGCGATGATGCTGCAGCAGAAGATCGGGGAACGCACCAAGCTGCTGTCCCAGCTCGAGCAGGCCAAGATGCAGGAGCAGGTCAGCGCCTCGCTGCGCTCGATGAGTGAGGTCGCCGCACCGGGTAACACCCCGAGCCTCGATGAAGTGCGCCAGAAGATCGAACGTCGTTATGCCAACGCCATGGGTGAGGCCGAGCTGGCGCAGAACTCCGTGCAGGGCCGCATGATGGAGGTGCAGCAGGCCAGCGTCCAGATGGCCGGCCACTCCCGGCTCGAGCAGATCCGCGCCTCGATGCGTGGCGATGCGCTGCCCAGCGGAGGTGCCTCCCAGACCACGCCGGCCACCCCGGCGACCAACCAAACCCCGGCCGCCCCGGAAAAACCGCTCGGCCAGTAGAGATTCGAGTGCCCCAGATCATGGTTACCAAGACCCGTCGCACCGACGCCTGGAAGTCGTTGGTGCAACGGGGGATCGATACCGCGGCAGACCTGTCGGGGGCTCTGACCGAGAAGCTCAGCGCCGCCGCTGATCCGCGCGCAAAGCTGCTGCGCAAGCGGCGGTGGGCGTTGCGGCTCGCGGTGTTCTTCACTCTGTCCAGTGGGTTCTGGGTGCTCGCGACGGCGCTGCTGGCGTCGTGGAGCACACCGGTCTGGGGCCTGATCATCACCGGCGCGATCGCGGCGGGTGCGGCGTTCCCGGCGACGTTGTTGTGGTTGCGTTACCGATGGCTGCGCGCCGAACCGCTCCCGGTGGAGCGGCCGGTCTCGGCACGTCGGTTGCCGCCGTGGGGCTCGGCTGCCCGTCAGCCGATGGCGGCGCTGATGGCCTCGGAGCGGGGCATGTTCTCGCTGCTCGGTGTTCTGGAGCGCGGGCGGATGCTGCCGGCCGGCGAACTGCGGGAACTCACCGTGGCGGCCAACCGGACCGCACGGACGATGGCGGCCACCGCGACCGAGGTGGTCTCGATGGAGCGCGCGATCGCCAATGCGCCGCAGTCGCGCCAGCATCTGCTGCCGACCATCAACGCCTTCACCGCCCAGCTCGGTCAGGGCGTGCGGCAGTACAACGAAATGGTCACTGCTGCAGCCCAACTGGTGTCGACGGTGAACAGCGGCCAGGCCGCGGCATCACCGCTGTCACAGCAGCGTTACCGTAATGAGTTGACCGGCGCCACCGATCGTCTGGTCGGGTGGGCGCAGGCGTTCGACGAACTTGGTCAGCTGCGCCGCGCCTGAACCGCCGTTACAGGGACGTTCGCAGCGACGGGATGACCACACCGGCCAAGCCGCGCAGGGTCGCCTTGAGGAAGTCGAGCATGTCGAAGTAGTCCCGCCACAGGGTGATTCGGCCCTCATAGACTTCGAAAACCCCGCACACCCAGAACTGCACGCGCAGCGGCCCGAACGTGAGGGCGTCGGTGCGCTCGGTGATCACGGAGGCGCCGTCGGCGGCGATCCGGTGAATCTTCACCTCGAAGCCCATCCACTTCGGCATCGAGCGGAAGACCTTGATGGCACGGTTGCGACCGTAGATGGTCGGAAAACCGACGTTCTGGTAGACGAGGTTCTGCGCCAGCGCGTTCTCGGCGGTATCGAAATCCTGCTCCTGCAGCGCGGTGAGGAACGTCTCGACCGTTTTGACAGACGTCGCCGGGGTCTGCGCTGCGGTGGTGGATTGGTCTGCCATGCCCGCAGCCTAGTGGGGAATGGCTGTGGCAGGGTAGGCCGGTGCGCGTAGCTGTGGTCGCCGGACCCGATCCCGGACATGCCTTCCCGGCCCTGGCGTTGTGCCTGAAGTTCCTGGCCGCGGGGGATACCCCGACCCTGCTGACCGGGGTGGAATGGCTCGATACCGCGCGGGACGCCGGCATCGACGCGGTCGAACTCGCCGGCCTCGATCCGACCGAGGACGACGACGATGCCGACGCCGGGGCCAAGATTCACCAGCGTGCCGGGCGGATGGCGCAGCTCAACGTGCCCGTCCTGGAGGAACTGCGGCCGGATCTGGTGGTCTCCGACGTGATCACCGCCTGCGGCGGTCTGGCCGCCGAGCTGCTCGGGGTGCCGTGGGTCGAGCTCAGCCCGCATCCGCTGTACCTGCCCTCGAAGGGGTTGCCGCCGGTGGGCAGCGGGCTGGCTCCGGGCGTCGGCCTCCGGGGGCGACTGCGCGACGCGGTCATGCGTGCGCTGACCGCCAGGTCGGTGCGGGCCGGTATGGCCGAGCGGGCCGCGGTCCGGACCCAGATCGGGCTGCCCACGCAGGACCCCGGCCCGTTACGCCGGTTGATCGCCACCCTGCCGGCGTTGGAGGTGCCGCGCCCGGATTGGCCGGCCGAGGCCGTGGTGGTGGGTCCCCTGCATTTCGAGCCCACCGACAGGGTGCTGACCGTGCCACCGGGTTCGGGGCCGGTCGTGATGGTGGCTCCGTCCACCGCGACCACCGGGGCGCAGGGCATGGCGGAACTGGCGCTGGAGTCGCTGCGTCCGGGTGCGACGCTGCCGGACGGCGCCCGGGTGGTGGTGTCGCGACTCGGCGGGGCCGATGTCGAGGTGCCGCCGTGGGCGGCGGTGGGGCTCGGTCGTCAGGACGAGTTGCTCTGCCATGCCGATCTGGTGATCTGCGGCAGCGGTCACGGCATCGTGTCCAAGACCCTGCTCGCGGGTGTGCCGATGGTGCTGGTTCCCGGCGGCGGCGATCAATGGGAGATCGCCAATCGCGTTGTGCGCCAGGGCAGTGGTCGGCTGGTGCGGCCGCTATCCGGGGATTCGCTGACTGCCGCGGTCGGCGCCGTGCTCGGGTCCTCCACCCACCGCGCGGCCGCGCAGCGCGCCGGCGCCTCGCTGTCCGAGGTGGCAGATCCGGTACGGGTGTGCCATGACGCACTGGGTAGGTTGGGCCCGTGCGGTTGACCGAATTCAATGAGCTCGTGGACGGCCAGTTCGGCGCGGCGCGGGGTCGTTCGCTGCTCGTCGACCACGTGCTCACTGCTCTCCAGGGCCGTACGGCCGCGCAGGCCATCGAGGACGGAGTGGAGCCGCGCAGTGTGTGGCGGGCGTTGTGCGCCGACTTCGATGTCCCACGCGATCAGTGGTGAACCGCCCCTGGGGAGTTGACGGGTCTTTTCCTCGTCGCGTTTTCGGCGTATACCGGAGTTATGGCTCTCGGTGACCATCCGATGCGGACACCTCTCTACGGTGTGCTGCTCGTTATCGCGGCAGTTCTGCTGTGCTGGTTGGTCGCGTCGACTCTGAGCGGATGGCAGGCGGCCATCGGATACTTCCTGGCCATCGGGGTCGGCGCATTCGGGTTCGTGATGACGCTGCGGGATCTGGACAACTTCCCGAACTGGCGCCGCTGATCTCACATCGCTAATGCCGCAGCAACAACTGCGCGGTTTCGCGATGCAATCTGCCGAAGTTGTAGTAGGCCGCGCAGGCGCCCTCGGGGGACACCATGCAGGTACCGATCGGGGTTTCCGGTGTGCAGGCCGTCCCGAAAACCTTGCACTCCCATGGCTTGATGACGCCCTTGAGCACCTCACCGCATTGGCAGGCCTTCGGATCGGCAACCCGCACCCCGGGCATCTCGAAGATCAGCTCGGCGTCATAGCCGGCGTAGTCGGGATGGATCTTGAGCGCGCTCTGCGAGATGAAACCGAGCCCGCGCCATTCGAAGTGTGGGCGTAGTTCGAAGGTCTCGGCCATCAGTTTCAGTGCCGCGGTGTTGCCCTCCGGCCGCACCACGCGGGTGTACTGGTTTTCCACCTCGCAGCGGCCGTCGCGGATCTGGCGCAGCAGCATGTGCACCGACGCCAGAATGTCGAGCGGTTCGAAGCCCGCCACCACGATCGGTTTGTGGTAGACGGCGGGGACGAAGCGGTACGGGCGCAGGCCCACGACGGTCGAGACGTGACCGGGCCCGAGGAATCCCGAGAGTCGCAGGTCAGGTGACTCCAGGATGGCTTTGATCGGCGGCACGATGGTGACGTGGTTGCAGAACACGCTGAAGTTGTCGACGCCGAGTGCGCGGGCGCGCACCAGCGTGACGGCAGTGGACGGCGCCGTCGTCTCGAACCCGACCGCGAAGAACACCACATGGCGGTCGGGATTGTCGCGGGCGATCTTGAGTGCGTCGAGGGGTGAGTAGACGAACCGGACGTCGGCACCCCGGGCCTTGGCCTCGATGAGGTTGCCGTTCGATCCGGGTACCCGCATCATGTCGCCGAACGTGGTGAAGATGAGGCCGGGCTGTTCGGCCAGCCACATCGCGTCGTCCACCCGGCCCATGGGTATCACGCACACCGGACATCCGGGCCCGTGGACCAGTTCGATCGACTCCGGGAGCAGATGCTCGATCCCGTGTCGGTAGATGGTGTGGGTGTGGCCGCCGCAGACCTCCATGAACTTGAACTCGTCACCGGCGGCAAGCTCGGTGATTGCTTTCACCAGGGCGCGGGCGGCCGCCGGGTCGCGGAATTCGTCGACGAACTTCATGCGGACACCTCTTTGAGTCAGGCGATTTCGGAGGAATTGAAGGCGTCGATCTCCGTCGTGTAGTCGGCACCCATTTTCTGGACCTGATCGAGCGTCAGCGTCGCCTCGCGTTCGTCGATCTTGGCCATCGCGAACCCGACGTGCACCAGTACCCAGTCACCGACCTGCAGGTTGTCGTCGGCGAGCAGACGCACGCTGATGACCCGGCGTACCCCGTTGACATCGACCTTGGCGAGGTGGGCCTCGGCGTCGACGATGTCGACGACCTGGCCGGGAATGCCCAGACACATGAGACTGCTCCTTTCACCTAACAGATCCGGGGGAGCGGATCGCCCACGAGCATGTCGACGATCCGGCTGCCGCCGAAGGCGGTCCGCAGCGCGACGATTCCGGGCGGCTCCGCGACGATTTCGCCGACCACCGTGGCCCGGGCGCCCTGCGGGTGCGCGTGCAGCGCGGTGACCGCGGCGTCGGCCTCGTCGGCCGGGACGATCGCGAGGAATTTGCCTTCGTTTGCGACGTACAGCGGGTCGATGCCCAGTAGGTCGCAGGCACCCGCAACCTGTGGCTCGACGGGAATGCTTGCCTCGTCGAGAATCACCGCGAACGGTGAGTCCTTGGCCAGTTCGTTGCACACCGTGCCGACACCTCCGCGGGTGGCGTCACGCATCCAGCGGGTGGATGGTGCGGCGGCCAGCAGGATCTCGACCAGTTCGTGCAGAGGCGCGGTGTCGGAGACGATGTCGGCATCGATGGCCAGGTCACCGCGGGCCAGCATGACCGCCATGCCGTGGTCGCCGATCGTGCCCGAGAGCAGGACCCGGTCCCCGGTGCGGACGTTATCCCGCGACAACCGCCTGCCCGCCGGCACGATGCCGACGCCGGCGGTACAGATGTACATGCCATCGGCTGCGCCCTTGCCGACGACTTTCGTGTCGCCCGTGACGATCTGGACTCCGGCCCGCGCGGCGGCCTCGCTCATGTCGGCGACGATCTCGCGCAGCTCGGCGATGGCGAAGCCCTCCTCGATGACGAAGCCCGCCGAGAGCCATTGCGGGTGGGCGCCCGAGACCGCCAGGTCGTTGATGGTTCCGTGGACTGCGACGTGCCCGATGGAACCGCCTGGGAAGCGATGGGGCGCAACCACATACGAATCGGTGGAGAACGCCAGCGTGTCACCGGACGGGGTACGCAGCAGGGCGGCGTCCCCGAGCTGTTCGAGCTCGGGGTTGCGGAAGGCCTCGACGAAGACCGCATCGACCAGTGCCGCTGAGGATTTCCCGCCGGCGCCGTGCGCGAGAGTCACGACGTCGTCGATCAGGCGTGGGCGCCGCTGCCGGAACTTCTCGATCCGCTCCAGTACGCGGTCCTCGCGTTGAGCCGCGGTCGAGGTACTCATGATGCGTACGCCCGTGCCATGTGGTCCTGCACCACTGTCCACAGCCGGTAACCGAGCATCGCGTGGCTCTCCTGGATGCGATGAATGCTCTGGCTGTGCACGGTGAAACAGAAGTCCAGATCCCCGGATTCACCGGACTCGATCGCCATGCGGCCGCCGTCGTGCCCGGAGAATCCGATGGTGAGTACGCCGCGCGACTTGGCCTCGGAGATGGCCGTCATGAGGTCTTCGGAGTTACCCGACGTGGACAGCGCGATGGCGATGTCGCGATCGCGGGCGTGGGCGATGATCTGGCGTTTGAAGATCAGGTCGAATCCCACGTCGTTGCCCAGGGCGGTGACCACGGCCTCGTCGGCGGCCAGCGACCAGGCCGCCACCGGCCTTCCCCTCGCGGGCCGACTGAACAGGGAGGCCAGGGTGGCCGCGTCGGTGGAGCTGCCGCCGTTTCCCAGGGTGTACAGGCGGCCGCCGCGCAGGAACCGATCGGCCATGGCGGCGCCGGCCGCGCTCAGGGCCGTGGCGTACTCCTGCAGCGATTCCTGTTGCAGCCGTGCGCTTTCGGTGGCCTTGCCGCGTGCTGAGGCCGCCAGGTCGTCGAGCAGCGCACGGATATCCGTCTCTTCGGATTCGATGAACGGGTAGAGGAAGCCGGTGCTCTCGATCTCGGTCATGACGTCACCTACCTTCCGGTGGCATCGCGATCGCCGTACCCGCGTGAATCAGGATCAGGTCGTTGACGGTGACGTGTTCGAGCATGGCGCTGTCCACCCATTCCTCTCCGGCAGCACTGCGGACCAGTGCCCGCCCATCGGCTTCGGTGGGTGCGATCAGGACTTCGGCCAGGCGCCCTTCGTCACCGCACGTGACGCAACCCGGCGCGGTGTCTTCGGGTGTGGGCGTCAGCAGGCCGGGATGTTCGAAGCACACGTGGGTGAGCTCCCACAGCAAGTGATAGATCAGGACGAACCGGCCGGTGGCCGGGACCATCGGGTCGTCGGAGTCGACCCACAGGACGTGGTGGGCGGCACCGGCCGGGGGACGCGGGCCGCAGCCGATCCACAGCGTCGTGACGCCCCATGCGGCGGCGCGCCGCATGGCATCGATCGCCGCCGGTTGGTCGGCCGAGGCCACCGCCAGGAGCAGGTCTCCGGGCTGGCTGGCGACCCTGGCCTGGGCTACCGGATCGGGTTCGACCAGCGCGACCGAGGGCAGTGCGCGTTTGCCGACGATGACCGGGTGGACGAACTCGACGGCCACGTGATGGGCGTGGGGTTCCCATTGGGGCGCAATGACCCAGAGGGTGGCGCCGTCGTGGAACTTTCGGGCCACATCCAGTGCTGCCGTGGACAGATCGGCGGCCAGATCCTTGTCCACGAACGGCGCGCCCGGAGGCCCGGTAGCCGTCGGTGTGGTGACGGCCGGTGTCGTGGTACTCATGGTCGACCTCCTGTATTGACCAGGTCGAGGGTGGCGCGGGTGGCGTCGGCCAGCGCTGTGGCCTGGCCTGGCATCAGCGTGTCGCACACCCAATCCCAGTGCGCGGACACGGTGTCACCCGGTGCGGGCATCTTCGTCAGGGACTTCCCGTCCCGGCTCCACCGGACCCGTTCGGTGACGGGCGCACCGAGGCTCAGGCGGCCGTCGGTGAGCAGCACCGGGACGGATTCGACGACGACGTGCTCATCCTCGACGGCCGTGACTGTGCCCCAACGGATCCGGCAGTTCTGCAGCACATGCATCGCGGTGCCGGGGTCGCGTCCCAGGAACCGGATCCACGGGTACACGACGAACACGTGGAAGCTGTGGTGGGCCAGCGCCGCGCCGGCACCGGTCCGGCCGGCGGTCACGGTGTCCAGCCCTCCGGTCACCTGGCCCCGGAACGCCGCGCGCAACTGGGCCAGCAGGTTGCCCGGATCCACCCGGTCCAGCAGCGGTCCGCCGACCCAATAGCCCTGAACCACCTCGGCGTCCAGCGGGTCGGCGCCGATCGCCTCGGCGATGGCGTGCAGATAGGGCCAGGCTCCGTCGAATTCCCGGGCGTGTGACGCAAACTCGGCCGTGTTGTCCCCGGGCTGCGCTGCCGGACCCGGGGGGCCGCAGTACCCGAGTTCGTTGGGTGGGAAGGCGTACCGGGCGAACAGCTGGTATCCGGTGGGCAGTTGCTGTGTCGGCAGTGCGGTCATGGCTTCACCCCGCATTCCCGACCAGTAGTTGGCCCAGGGCGAGACCGCCGTCGTTCGGCGGCACCCGGCGGTGGGTGATCACGTCCAGGCCGTGTTCCCGCAGTTCGGCCACGGTCAGGCGCAGGAGCAGGAGGTTCTGAAAAACCCCGCCGGACAACGCCACGGGCTGCCCTGCGCAGCCGTTCGCATCCACCAGTGCGATCGCGAGGTCGGCAATCAGCCCGGCGACGGCACGGTGGAACCGGGCACCGATCACCGCTGGTGTCACACCGCCGCGCAGGTCGGTGATGATCGCCGCGAGCACGGGCGCCGGGTCGATGGTGACAGGTGATGCACCCGAGTCCACCTCGAACGCATACCGGCGAGCGTCCGCCGCTGCGCCACGTGAGATCCCTTCTAACTCGATGGCGGCCTGAGCCTCGTAGGCAACTGTCTGTCGCACCCCGATCAACGCCGACACCGCGTCGAACAACCGGCCCATGCTCGAGGTCGGAATGCAGCCGGTACCGGTGGCCAGTTGCGCTGCCAGAGTCCGGAGTTCGGCGTCCGGGCACGCGCGGACCGGCGGCAGATCGGGATCCCACGGCAGCCCGGCGGCCCACAGATGGGACAGCGCCATCCGGTAGGGGCGCAGCACGCTGACATCACCGCCGGCCATCGGGACCTGCGTGAGATGGGCCACCCGCCAATAGCTCTTGTAGTCGGCGACCAGCGCCTCGCCACCCCATACGGTGCCGTCGGGACCGTATCCGGTTCCGTCGAAGGCGAATCCGAGTACCTGCTGCGTCCCGTCCAGGCCGTGTTCGGCCATCACCGAGGCGATATGGGCGTGGTGATGCTGGACCGTCCTCACCGGGTGGGTCCCGGCGTTGCGATGCGCCCAGTCACTCGACCGGTATCCCGGATGCGCGTCGCAGACCAGGGTTTCGGGTTCGACGCCGGTCAGTGCCTCCAGGTGGTGGACTGCGCGCTCGAATGCCGACAACGTGGCCAGACTGTCCATGTCGCCGATGTAGGCGCTCAACCAGGCATAGCGATGGTCGGCCACCGCGACGGTGTTCTTCAGATCGGCGCCGACCGCCAGGGTCGGCGGCACCGCGACCGGCAGGGCCACCGGCAACGGGGCGTACCCCCGGGATCTGCGGATGGCCAGCTCGTGGCCGTCGGCGACCCGGACCACCGAATCGTCGCAGGGCACCAGGATCTCGCGGTCGTGCATCAGCCAGCCGTCGGCGATGTGGGACAGCCGGCGACGCGCGTCGTCATCGCAGAAGCAGATCGGTTCACCACTGAGATTGGCCGACGTCATCACCAGCACCGCCGGGCCGGGCGCATCACCGGGGAGCCCGAACAGCAGCGTGTGCAGTGGCGTGTAGGCGAGTAGGACTCCCAGGTCGGGATTGCGGGGCGCCACCGCCTCGGCGACCCGGGCGCCCGGCAACCGGGGCAGCAGCACGATGGGCCGCTGCGGTCCGCACAGCACCCGGGCCGCGGTGTCGTCGACCTCGGCGATCTGGCGGGCGGTGGGCAGATCGGCAACCATCACCGCGAACGGCTTGTCGCCCCGGCGTTTACGCCGCCGAAGTTCGGTGACCGCGGTCGGGTTCGCGGCGTCGCAGGCGAGGTGGTAGCCGCCGATGCCCTTGACCGCGAGGATCGCTCCGTCGGCCAGCAGGCGCCTGGCGCGCTGCAGCGCGGGCGCCCCGGTGAGCGCACCGGATTCGTCGTCCCACTGCAGCGTCGGGCCGCAGTTCGGGCAGCACACGGGCTGCGCATGGAAGCGCCGGTCGGCCGGGTCGGCGTACTCGCGCGCACATTCGGCGCACATCGCGAAGCGCGCCATCGTGGTGGCGTCGCGGTCATAGGGCAGTGCGGCAATGATGGTGAACCTGGGCCCGCAGTTGGTGCAGTTGATGAACGCGTGCCGGTACCGGCGGTTGGACGGATCCCGTTGCTCGGCAGCACATTCACCGCACATCGCTACGTCGGGGGAGGCCAGGGTGCGGCCACCGCCGGCCCTGGAGGTATCGGCGATGATGAACCCGGTGCCGCCGCAGACGGGCATCGGCCGGGTCTCTATCGACTCGATTACCGCCAGAACGGGCGGGTCGGCACGCAGCCGGTGCAGGAACGTCTCGAGATCGCCGGGGGCACCTTCGACCTCGATGACGGCACCGGAGCTGTCGTTGCACACGGAGCCGGTCAGCCCGAGCGCGGCCGCGGTGGTGTAGACGAACGGCCGGAACCCCACGCCCTGGACGACTCCGTGCACGCCGATACGCAGCCGGCGCCGAGCGGTCACGGTGGCACCTCGCTGTCAGCGCCCCGGCCCAGGAGCTGCAGGCCCCGCATCGCGGCGTCGGCCCCGGCACGATCGGTTTTCTCCACGGCGAAACCCATGTGGATGATCACCCAGTCACCCGGTGCCACGGTCGCCTCGGGCAGCATGCCGACATTGACCTTGCGGTGCTCGCCCGCGACGTCGACGAGTGCGAGCTGGTCGCCGTAGCCCGGGAGCATCTGCACCACCTGGCCGGGGATTCCGAGGCACATGACTCAGCCCTCCCTGACCGGGGCCGACAACCGCGCCACGGCGGCTTCGACCGCCGCTACGGCGCCGGGAATCGCGGCAGCAACGGGCTCCGAGAGCCCGATACCGTCAGCCACGGTGGCCACCTCACAACCAATGACGACGGTGTAGGGCGGGCTGCCCCCGAGCGCCCGCATACTGGCGAATACCGCAGCGGGATCCATCGTGTGCGCGTCCAGACCCGGAGCACCCGAATGGCTTTCCCCGTCGACCTCGAACACGTGCAATGCCCCGGCACAGCCCCGGCTCGGCAACGCGTCTACCAGGATGAGGGAATCCCAGCCGTCGAGCAGATCGTAGGCCAGGTGTACGCCCCGAATCCCGTAGTCGCACAATCGAACATCGGCATCCGCCATGGTCGTCGGCAGACGCCGCATCACCTCGGGACCGAATCCGTCGTCACCGAGAAAGATATTGCCGATGCCGGCCACCAGAACTGAAGACGTGATCCCATCCCCTCCGCTACATGCGCCGCATTTTCAGGTATCGCCGGGCGTCCGGGATCGACCGGACCCCGACCAGTACCCCGGCCACCACGACCGTCGCGACGACGATGACGGTGATCCAACCCACAACTTCCATCTCGAACTCCTCTCAGCGCGGTAGCGGCTCGACTTCGTCGGCGCCGAAGTACAGGTAGCGGCCGTACCACTGGTGCAGATCGGCGGCCGGGTCGTCGTCGAGTACGACTCCGACATGGTGTCGGCCCTCGACGTCCTCGTGGACCGAGGCCACCTGCGCGATGCGGTCGGCGAAGAAGATGTCCTGTGCGTCGGCCCGGCGGGACGGGTGCAACCGCACGCGGCTGCCGCGGCCCACCCGTACCCCGTCGATCACCACCGCATCGACAGTGGGATCGACGGCATTGTCGGCCAACGGATCCCACCAGTCGAGACCGTCGGGGATCTCCGGAATCAGACGGGGGTCCTCGGCATGCGGATCACGCAGGACACCGTGCAGGCCG
Organism: Mycolicibacterium alvei; assembly: GCF_010727325.1. NCBI lineage: Bacteria > Bacillati > Actinomycetota > Actinomycetes > Mycobacteriales > Mycobacteriaceae > Mycobacterium > Mycolicibacterium alvei. The sequence goes on along the minus strand of NZ_AP022565.1, from coordinate 1,330,538 downwards.
AGCATCGCCTCCGGCGACATCGACTCGCACCGGTCGATGATCGCGGCGGCCCGAGGATCGGTGGCCCGGGCGCTGATCTTCTCCTCGTCGGTCATCGTCATGACCCGCAGCGTGAGGATTTCGTCGATCTCGCATGAGTCGAAGAGTTCGCCCCGGCTCTGTTCGGCGATCTCGGGATGGTCGTAGAGGATGATCGGCGAAACGAGCATCACGTGGTGCGTGCCGCGCGGCCCGGCGAGCACCGGGAAGCACCGATGCTGCGCGCAGCGCTCTGCCGCTGCGGCAGCGGATTCATCGGGCTCCAGCAGCGAGATGAAAGCGCCGTCGGTGATCTCGGTGATCAGGTGGGTGCCGATCAACGACACCGCGATCGCCTCGTTCTTGTCCCGCGCGGGTGCGGCACGATTGCGTACCGTCATGGTGAGCCGCAGTAGTCCGTCGACGGGGTCGGCCCCGATGGTGAACTCGCCGTGCAGACCGCGGCGACTCCGGACGAGCCGGCCGCCCTCGACATTCTCGATGTCGGTGCCCGGACCGACCGAGATCGGCATGGCCCGGGGGACCCGCAGGCCGGCGATGTCGAAGGGGCCCAGCGGCATCTGACATTCCACGGCCTCGTCCCAACTCAGCCACGACCGCCCGGCGGCGGTGAGTTCGTCGACGGGCTCGAAGGTGCCGGCGTCACGACGACGTTCGGCCGTGCGGCGTTGCAGTTGCAGGAACCGGAGCGTGACCGAGATCTGACCGTGCCCGCGCACCAGCAGTTGGGCCGACAGCGAACTGTCCTCGCCGATGCCGGACCGTTGCGCGCCTTCCGGGCCGAGAACACCGAACTGCCAACGACATTGGTTCTTGGCCGTGTCGGCCCGGTACGGGTAGAGCAGATAGCCCTCGTAGAGCACGGCGTCGGCGACCGCGCGGACCTGATCGAGGGGGGTGCTCATCGGATCTCCTGCCCGGCCAGCAGGGTGTCGATCGCCTCGTCGAACGACAGCATGCCTCTGCGGGTCTTGTAGGAAACCAACTCATCGAGGGTGTCCTGGCCGAGGCGCAACCACCCGGTGTTGGGGAAGTGCTGTGCCATCAGCTTCTGCCACACCGCCACCGGCATGTCGAACTGATCCTCCCGGTCCCAGGGAATCTGGGAGACCGCGAATCCGCGGGTGCCCGGTGTGAAGACGGTGCCGCTGAACAGGAACCGCAGTGGCACCGAACCGTCGCGTAGGGCGTGCAGATACTTCGCCGCCGCGACGTCGAAGTCGTAGGTGGCGGCCAGTAGGAGTTCGATGTCGGTGGTGCCGGTGAATCCGGGCACCATCGCGGTGCTGTGCTGCCACAGGAAGGTGTGCTGTGTCGTGCCCCAGCGGTTGCGTGGGCCGAACAGGTCGAGCAACCCGGCGGCTTCCTCGTCGGTGTAGTCCCGCCGTCCCGGTTCGATGCGGATCTGGCAGCGCAGCGCGATCGCGTGTACCGGGGTATCGCCGGGGGCGGTGATGCCGATCCGGGCGGACAGGATCGGGCTCACCGCATACGGTTCGGGTGCCATGTCGAGGATGGCGAACGTGACGTCGGAGGTGGCGTCGGCCGGGGGTGCGGTCATCGCGTCACCGGCTTGCTGCGGTCGGCGAGACGGTCGAAGAACCCGTCGACATAGTTGCGTACGTCCTGGCCACCGTCGAATCCCCGCCACAACATCCGCAGCCGTCCGACGAACTCGTAGCACGTGTCGATCGGCACCACATGGCAGGTGGGTGGCCCGGTCTCGTCGTCGCCGATCCGGACCAACAGGGCTTCGGTGTCCTCGGCGATGAGGTCGACTCTCGGGTCGGAACGCCGGATCGTGGCCCAGCCGTCCAGTGGCAGTTCGGATTCGGTTGCCCCGGCGGGGCCGGGATAGAACGCCACCACGCGTGACAGTGCCGAGTTGCGGAAGAAGAAGGCCAGACCGACCGGGATCTGCAGTGCCTCCCACGCCCGCCGGTCCAGGGCGAAGCCGGGGAAGCTCAGGTAGCGGTCGCCGACGGCGCGGTAGCGCAGTTGGGCGTGGCTGTCGGTGAACAGCAGGTAGCACCCTCGGCAGACGCACATCAGTTGTCGCCCCACCACATTGACCACATGTTGATGCGGCTCGGCGATCGGCTCGGCGCACATTTCACAGCTCTGGCCGTCCCGGCGCGGTCCCGGTGCCGCGGCGCGGACGCGGGCCAGCACGTCCAGCGGCCCGGTCACGATACGACCTCGTCGGCCAGGGCGATCGAGCTCACGCCGTCACGAACCAGCAGCGGTACCGGTTCCAGGTGCACACCGGACCCGTCGTCCGCGCCGATCCCGGCATGCACCACGTCGAAACCGGAATCGCAGTGCGGGCAGTGCACTACCGAGCCGGTCAGCGTGGCGCCGGCCAGCCCCCGGGTGCACTGCGGGCAGCGATCCCGGTAGGCGAACAACTGGGCACCGATCCGACAGGCCAGCACCGCGGTGCCGTCGACCTCGAACCCGCCGAGCTCGCCGGCGGCCAACTCGTCGAGAGCCGGGACCGGCCGCCAGGTGGCGTGCCGGTGCCCATCGGGGTGCACCCGGGCCAGCAGGGACTCGGCGGAGAACAGCTTCGGCTCGGGGGCGTCGGTGACGACGTCGATCGACGAGATCTCCGGCGCGGCCGCCCGGACCGCGTCCTCGACAGCCAGCTCGAGCGTGGCCGCCGAGGACGGGCAGCTCTTGCAACTCCCGGTGAACCGCAACCGCACCACCGGGCCGTCGACCTCGATCAGATCGACATCACCACCATGGGATCCGAGGTAGGGCCGGACACCGTCGAGTGCGTCGGAGATCCTGCGGTGCACCGGATACGGATGCAGCCCGTGCACCAGAAGCAGACTGGCCACCAGGTTGTCGGCGGCCACGGCCTCGGCGACAGTCGTCTCGTCCGGCGCGTGGTCGGTGGCAATCCGCAGCAGCCGTCCCAGCGCCGCGCCGTAGAGGTCGGTGAGTTCGCGTACGAGCTGCTCTGCGTTCGCCCGCGCACGAGCACCCCCGGCACTGCCGGCGTCCAGCAGGCGCCCGATCCGATCACCCGCCGTGCGCCACCGTGTGTCGTCGTCAGAGTCGTCCGGGAACGGCGTCGGGGCGAGCGGCATGTGTCATTCCCCGGTGGCGGTTTGGGTGGGGGAGTGCAGCAGGTCCAGTGATTTCCCTTCGCCCAGGTACATGTGGACGCCACAGGGCAGGCACGGATCGAAACTGCGCACCGTACGCATCACATCGATGCCCTTGAAGTGCTCCCGGTCGTTCTCCTCGAAGATCGGCTGGCCCTGTACCGCGTCCTCGTACGGGCCCGGGGTGCCGTAGCTGTCGCGTGGATTGGCATTCCACGGTGTCGGTGGATACGGGTGATAGTTCGCGATCTTGCCGTCGCGGATCACCATGTGATGGCTCAACACCCCGCGCACCGCCTCGGTGAAGCCGCACCCGATCGCCTCGTCGGGAACCTCGAAACGCTCCCATGTCTTGGTGCGGCCGGCACGGATCTCGGTGAGCGCCTTCTCGCAGAAGTGCAGGGCGCAGGCGGCGGCATACGCCTGGAAGTACGTGCGGGCTCGATTGCGTTCGATGGTGTTGCTGCCCTTGGCCGGGATCTTCCACTCCAACTCGACCGGGCCCTTGAGCGCAGTCTTGGGAAGGTTGATCTGCACACTGCTGCCCGTGGCCTTGACATAGCCGATGTCGACCATGCCCGCCAGCGCGGTCGACCACAGTCGCGCGAGTGGGCCGCCGCCGGTGTCGAGGGCGAGATGATCCTTGCCGTCATACCACCGTGGCGACATCACCCAGCTGTAGTTCTCGTCGAAATCGCGCTTCTGCGGCTTGGGGTTGGTGTGCTGGTTCCACGGATGGCGCCGGTCGATCGGATTACCGAGCGGATCGGTCTTGACGAACATCTCCTGGTCGGTCCAGTCGTCGTAGTAGCTGTGGCCCAACAGGATTCGTATCCCGAGGTTGATGTCGACCAGCGAGTGCGTCAGCAGTTTTCCGTCGACCACCACACCGGGGGTGACGAACATGGCGTCGCCCCAACGTTCCATGTCCTTGTAGGCGAAGTTGCAGACCTCGGGATCCTGGAAGGAACCCCAGCATCCCAGCAGGGTGCGCCGCAGGCCGACCTGGTCGTAGCCGGGCAGGGCTTCGTAGAAGAAGTCGAAGAGATCGTCGTGCATCGGCACGACCTTCTTCATGAACTCGACGTAGCGCATCAGTCGGGTCATGTAGTCGGTCATCAGCTGAATGGTCGCGGTGGTCCCGATGCCGCCCGGGTAGAGCGTCGACGGGTGCACATGGCGGCCTTCCATCAGGCAGAACATCTCCCGGGTCCACCGACTGACCTGCAGTGCCTCCCGGTAGAACTCACCGGTGAACGGGTTGAGCGCGCGCATGATGTCGGCGATCGTGCGGTGGCCGTGCGCGTCGGCGTGCGGCGCGGCGGTGTTCTCCGCCTTGGCCAGCACGCTCGGGTTGGTCTCGGACACCATCTTCTCGCAGTAGTCCACGCCGACCAGGTTCTCCTGGAAGATGTTGTGGTCGAACATGTATTCCGCGGCCTCACCGAGGTTGACCAGCCATTCGCCCAGATGCGGGGGTTTGACCCCGTAGGCCATGTTCTGGCAGTAGCACGAGCAGGTCGCGTGGTTGTCCCCGCAGATCCCGCAGATGCGGCTGGTGATGAAGTGTGCGTCGCGAGGGTCCTTGCCCTTCATGAAGATCGAGTAGCCGCGGAAGATCGACGAGGTGCTGTGACACTCGACCACCTCGCGGTTCGCGAAGTCGATCTTGGTGTAGATGCCGAGGCTGCCGACGATGCGGGTGATGGGATCCCACGACATCTCCACCAGCTGACCTGGTTCGCGTGTCGCCTGTGAGGGCCCGGGAATTGTGGTCGTCATCGATCTTCTCTTTCCTGGAATGCGCTGCGATACCGAAGTTCTCGACGTCCGGGGTAGCGGCAGCGGTGGGAAGGCAGGTGGCGGGACGCACCCGGCACTACCAGGTGCGCTTCGCCCCGGTGTCCAGGGTCGTGCCGCGGTGGCGCCACCGGGGTTCTTTGTCGAGGGTGCGTGCGGTGACGCGACGCAGGTTGCGGATCACCGATCCGTACATCGCCGAGGCTGTGGTGGACACCTTGCCGCCCGGCGGTTCGTCCATGAACGGCATGAACTTGTCCGGGAACCCGGGCATGGTGCACCCGATGCAGATGCCGCCGACGTTCGGGCAGCCGCCGATACCGTTGATCCAGCCCCGCTTGGGCACGTTGCATTTCACCACCGGACCCCAACAGCCCAGTTTCACAATGCATTTCGGTGATCCGTACTCGGTAGCGAAGTCGCCCTGCTCGTAGTAGCCGGCTCGGTCGCACCCCTCGTGCACGGTGTTGCCGAACAGCCACCGGGGCCGCAACGACTCGTCGAGGGGGATCATCGGTGCCTGGTCGGTGGCCAAGTAGAGCAGGTAGGTCAGCGTCTCGGAGAGGTTGTCGGGCTGAATGGGGCAACCGGGCACGCAGACGATCGGGATGCCCGCCTTGCTCTTCCAGTCCCAACCGAGATAGTCGGGCACCCCCATGGCTCCGGTCGGATTGCCTGCCATGGCGTGAATCCCGCCGTAGCAGGCGCAGGTACCCGCCGCCACCACGGCGGTGGCCTTGGGCGTCAGCCGATCCAGCCATTCACTGGTGGTCATCGGTTGATTGGTGGCGGGGTTGTTGCCGAACCCGCACCAGTAGCCTTCGTTCTTGAGCTGCTCGTTCGGGATGGATCCCTCGACGACCAGGACGAACGGCTCCAGTTCATCTCGTTCGGCCTTGAAGAACCACGACAGGAAATCGTCGGCGCCCCCGCTCGGTCCGCACTCGAAGTCGATCAGGGGCCAATGGACGGCGATCTTGGGCAGACCGGGAAGCGCCCCGAGGGCGATTTCCTCGATGCTCGGTTGGGTGGCGGCAGTCAACGCCACCGAATCGCCATCACAACTCAGACCGGCATTGATCCACAGCACGTGGATCAGTGCCTCTTCTGCTTTGACTGCTGCCTCGGTTGGCATAGGTCACAGCTTTCCGGGGCCAGGGCTGACGGCCCCAATGGCTCGAGCTTAGCCGCGCGCGGCCTGCTTGAGACCTCAAACTCCGGGATAGTTTCCTGGGTGGTTGTCTTGTCAACGGGCTAGTGCGCCTGCGTGGTGTTTACCTGTGCGTCAATCCAGGCATACCAGGCGTCGAGCCCGTCGCCGCGAGTGGCCGACGTCGGTAGGATCGTGACGCCGGGATTGACGGATCGTGCATGGCGGCAACAGGTTTCAAGATCGAAGTCGACGTAGGGGAGTAGGTCGATCTTGTTGAGGATCACCAGGCCCGCCGCGGCGAACATGTGCGGGTACTTCAACGGTTTGTCGGTGCCTTCGGTCACCGATACGACAACGACCTTGCTGTATTCGCCGAGATCGAACAGTGCCGGGCAGACCAGGTTGCCGACGTTCTCGATGAACAGCACCGACCCCGGGTCGGGATCGAGGCTTTCCAGCGCCCGGTGGATCATCGCGGCGTCCAGGTGACATCCCGCGCCGGTGTTGACCTGAACCGCACGGGCTCCCGCGGCCCGGATCCGGTCGGCATCGAGCAGCGTCTCCTGGTCGCCTTCGATCACCGTCACCGTGCGGTTCGCGCCGAGCTCGCGGATGGTCCGTTCGAGCAGTGTCGTCTTGCCCGCACCCGGGGAACTGGTGATGTTGAGCGCCAGGATGCCGCGTTCGGCCAGCCACTGCCGGTTCTGCTCGGCGATGAGGTCGTTCTTGGCCAGCACCTTCTGTTCCAGCGAGACGGTCTCGGTGTGTTGATGGTCGCCGTGGGGGTGCTCGTGGTCGTGGGGATGGTCGTGGGGATGGTCATGACCGGCGAGGGTGATGACGGCCCCGTCCTGACCGCAGCCGCAGGTTGCGCACATGTCAGCTCACTTCCATCGAGAGGATCCGCAGTTCCCGGCCGTCGGTCACCTCGACGTCGGCGCTTCCGCACGGGCACAACAGGATCAGATCGGGCAGGCCGAACTGCGCTCCGCAGCTGCGACAGTGGGCCGCTCCCGGGTGGATGTCGAGGTCGAGGCGGGCACCATCGGCCACCGTGCCCTGGGTGACCAGGTCGAAGCAGAAGAGCATGGAGTCCGGGACGACCGCGCACAACGCGCCCACCTCGAGCTTCACGCTGTGCACACGGCGGCCGGCGGCGTGCTCGCACACCGCGTCGACAACACTCTGGGTGATCGCCATCTCGTGCATCGCTGCCCCGTCTCCGGGCCGGATGCTCCCACGATAGGCCCGTTTCGCCGTGCGCACGGCGTGTCCGCTTGAGTCGAACAGGTGTTCGCTTTACTGTGGGCGGTGTTCGAGCGGAGATCCGGAGTTGTCGGTGCCCTGGCCTAACGTCACGGCCAACCGATCGGATCACCGGTCAACACGACTACTTGGAGAGGCACCATCATGGCGCAACAGGCCCCTGATCGCGAAAAAGCGCTCGAGCTGGCGATGGCCCAGATCGACAAGAACTTCGGTAAAGGCTCGGTGATGCGCCTCGGCGAGGAGGTGCGCCAGCCGATCTCGGTGATCCCCACCGGTTCGATCTCTCTGGACGTGGCTCTCGGCATCGGTGGCCTGCCACGTGGCCGCGTGGTCGAGATCTACGGCCCGGAATCCTCGGGTAAGACCACGGTGGCGCTGCACGCGGTGGCCAACGCCCAGGCTGCCGGCGGCATCGCGGCGTTCATCGACGCCGAGCATGCCCTGGATCCCGAGTACGCCAAGAAGCTCGGTGTGGACACCGATTCACTGCTGGTGAGCCAGCCCGACACCGGTGAGCAGGCACTGGAGATCGCCGACATGCTGGTGCGCTCGGGCGCGCTGGACATCCTCGTGATCGACTCGGTGGCGGCCCTGGTGCCCCGTGCCGAGATCGAGGGCGAGATGGGCGACAGCCACGTCGGTCTGCAGGCCCGCCTGATGAGCCAGGCACTGCGCAAGATGACCGGTGCGCTGAACAACTCGGGCACCACCGCGATCTTCATCAACCAGCTCCGCGAGAAGATCGGCGTGATGTTCGGCTCGCCCGAAACCACCACGGGCGGTAAGGCTTTGAAGTTCTACGCCTCGGTACGCCTCGACGTCCGCCGCATCGAGACGCTCAAGGACGGCACCGACGCGGTCGGTAACCGGACCCGCGTCAAGGTCGTCAAGAACAAGGTTTCGCCGCCGTTCAAGCAGGCCGAGTTCGACATCCTGTACGGCCACGGCATCAGCCGCGAGGGCTCGCTCATCGACATGGGCGTCGAGCACGGCTTCATCCGCAAGTCCGGGTCCTGGTTCACCTATGAGGGCGAGCAGCTGGGCCAGGGCAAGGAGAATGCCCGCAAGTTCCTGCTGGAGAACGGCGATGTCGCCAACGAGATCGAGAAGAAGATCAAGGAAAAGCTCGGCATCGGTGCTGTCGTGACCGCCGAAGTGAAGGCTGATGACGTCCTTCCCGCCCCGGTTGACTTCTGAGCCGTCGGGTACGCCCGAGGGGGAGCAGACGCAGGATCCTCGCAAACGCGAGGAACAGGCCAAGAACGTCTGCCTGCGCCTGCTCACCGTGCGGGCCCGCACCCGCGCAGAGTTGATCGAACAGCTCACCAAACGGGGTTACGAAGAAGAGCTCAGCGCCAAGGTCCTCGACAGGCTTGCCGAGGTGGGCCTGATCGATGACGAGGACTTCGCCGAACAGTGGGTGCGGTCCCGGCATGCCAACTCGGGAAAAGGCAAGCGCGCCTTGGCCGTCGAGCTTCGCAAGAAGGGCGTCGACAAGGAGGTCATCGACGCCGCACTGGCCGATCTGGACCCAGCTGCCGAACGGCAGCGGGCTGAACAGTTGGTCCGCGACAAGCTGCGTCGTGAGCGCCTCGACGCCGAGGACGGCGACGTGAAGGTGACCCGCCGGCTGGTCGGCATGCTGGCTCGTCGCGGCTACCACCAGTCGATGGCCCTCGACGTGGTCAGGGACGAGCTGGCCGGCGAGCGGGAGCGCCGGCGGGTATAGCGGCCGCATTGTGTCGCTATACCCGCTCTTTCCGAGCTCAGTCCCGCTGGGTGTGCAACACCTGCGCGCCCGGTGCGCCTTCCTGCTCGACGGCCTCGGCCTCCATCGGTGCAGGACCGCGATCAGATCGGCGCAGTCGCCGTTCCAGCCAGGTGGCCAACCACGACAATGTGAAGTTCGCGGTGATCATCAAGATGGCGATGACGATCAGTGCGGGCAGGTAGTTGCCGTATGCCGATCCGATGACCGTGCCCTGCCGCACCATCTCCACGAAGGTGATCTGGTAACCGATCGCGGTGTCCTTGAGCACCACCACCAGTTGTGACACCAGCACCGGCAGCATTGCGGTGATCGCCTGCGGCAGCAGGATCAACCGCATCGTCTGTGCCCACGACATGCCGAGCGAAGCTGCTGCCTCCCGCTGCCCGCGCGGCAGCGTGTTGACGCCCGCCCGCACGATTTCGGCGATCACGGCACCGTTGTAGAGCGTAAGACCCGTGATCACGCCGGCCAGCGCCAGATGCTTGGACGGGAACGTGTCGTACACGGCGTAGAGGAAGTACGCGAAGATCATCATGATCAGCACCGGCACGGCCCGGAAGAACTCCACGGTCACGCCGCAGACCCACCGGATCGGCGCAATCGGTGCCAGTCGGCCCACCCCGAGCAGCACGCCGAGGATCCCGGCCAGCACGATGGAGATCGCCGCGGCGGTCAGCGTGCCCTGCACACCGGGCAGAACGTACGTCTGCCAGAGGTCGGCGGTCAGGAAAGGTTTCCATTTCTCGCTGGTGAGCTGACCTTTCTCCGCCATCCGCGAGATCACGAAGCCCGCGAGCACTGCCGCGACGACCACGGTCAGCGCCGTGAGGATGCCGTTGCGGATCCGAGCCCGTGGGCCCGGGGCATCGAAGAGAACGGACGCGTTGCCCATCAGCGTGCCACCGCCAGTCTCTTACCCAACCATCCGAACGCCAGCCCCAGTGGCAGCGTCAGGATCACGAACCCGGTGGCGAAGATCACGCCGACTGTCATCAACGCAGCGGTGTTCTCGATCATCTCCTTCATCAACAGTGCGGCCTCGGCCACCCCGATCGCCGAGGCGATGGTGGTGTTCTTCACCAGCGCGATCAGCACCGACCCCAGCGGAATGATCACCGCTCGAAAGGCCTGGGGCAGCAGGATGATCCGTAGATTCTGCCCGAAACTCAGACCCAGTGACCGGGCGGCCTCGGCCTGGCCCAGTGGAACCGTGTTGACGCCTGAGCGCACCGTCTCACACACGAAAGAGGCGGTGTAGACCGTGAATCCGAGCACCGCCAGACGGAAGTTGCTGTCCGCGATCGATGTCGACGAATGCGGGTCGACCAGGGTGATGCCCAATGTCTGGCCGACACCGAATGAGCAGAACAGGATGATCAGCGTCAACGGCGTGTTGCGCACGATGTTCACGTACGCGGCGCCGAGCCAGTTCATCACCGGCGTCGGGGCCAGTCGCATCGCGGCGAGCACCGTGCCGAGGACCAGCGCACCGATCGCGGAATACACCGTCAGCTGGATCGTGGTCCAGAACGCCGCGAGTATCTGATCGCGGTGTGCGTCGAAAATCTCCACGGTCGGCGCGCTACCCCCGGCTCAGCCGCGGTCGACGGCGGGTGGCGCCGGGGTCTGGATGCCGGCCGGTCCGAGATTGCGCTCGAACGCTTCCTTCCAGGCGCCGCTGGACTCCATCTTCTCGATCGCGTCGTTGATCTTCGTGCGGAGTTCGCTGTCGCCCTTCTTCAGGCCGATGCCGTAACGCTCCTCGGAGAACGTGTCACCGACGATCTTGAAGGTGCCCGGGCTCTGCGCGGCGAAGCCGGCCAGGATCACCTCGTCGGTGGTCACCGCGTCGATGATGCCGTTCTTGAGCGCGTCGACGCACGCCGAATAGGTGTCGAACTGCTGCAGCTGCACCTTCGGGTACGTGGTTTTGATGTTCTGCGCCGGGGTGGAGCCCGACACCGAGCACAGCTTCTTGTTGTTCTCCAGCGAGGCTGCCCCGGTGATGTCGGTGTTGTCGGCGCGGACCAGCAGGCTCTGCCCGGTCAGCAGGTACGGGCCGGCGAAGTCGACCTTCTCCTTGCGCGCGTCGGTGATCGAGTAGGTCCCGACGATGTATTCGACCTGACCGTTCTGGATCAGCGTCTCGCGCTGCGGCGAGGGGGCTTCCTTCCACTCGATCTTGTCCTCGGGGTAGCCGAGTTCGTTGGCCACGTACTTGGCGACGTCGACGTCGAACCCGGACATGGTGCCGTCGGGCTTCTTCTGGCCGAGTCCGGGCTGGTCGTATTTGGTGCCGATGACGATCTTGCTGGAGTCGCTACCGCCACCGCAGGCGGTCGCGGCGAAGGGGAGTGCGATCGCGAGCGCGACGGTACCGATCAATTTGAACGGTGCGGAGGGCATGTTCGGGGTCCTTTCGGCGGAGCGTCAGTGATGAAGGATCTTGCCGAGAAAATCTTTGGCGCGATCGGATTTCGGGTTGTCGAAGAACTCGGTCGGTGCTGCGTCCTCGACGATGGCGCCGTCGGCCATGAACACCACGCGATCCGAGGCCCGGCGGGCGAAGCCCATCTCGTGGGTGACCACCACCATCGTCATGCCCTCGCCGGCGAGTGAGGTCATCACGGCCAGGACCTCGTTGATCATCTCGGGATCCAGGGCGCTGGTGGGCTCGTCGAACAGCATGACCTTCGGGTTCATCGCCAGCGAGCGTGCGATCGCCACGCGTTGCTGCTGACCACCCGACAGTTGCGCGGGGTACTTGTCGGCCTGGTTGGCCACCCCGACGCGGTCCAGCAGCACCATCGCACTCTCCCGGGCCCGTGCCTTGGACCGGCGGCGCACCTTCACTGGGGCGAGCGTGACGTTCTCCAGAATTGTCTTGTGCGCGAACAGGTTGAAGGACTGGAACACCATGCCGACATCCGAACGCAGCTGGGCCAACTTCCGGCCCTCGGCAGGCAGCACGTGACCGTCGATCGCGATGCGGCCCGAATCGATGGTCTCCAGCCGGTTGATGGTGCGGCACAACGTGGATTTGCCCGATCCCGACGGGCCGAGCACCACCACCACCTGGCCACGGCCCACATCGAGGTTGATGTCGTTGAGTACGTGCAGCGAGCCGAAGTGTTTGTTGACCCCCGACAGCGAGATCATCGGCACGTCTGGTGTCGCGGCGTCGTCGACCTGCGGCTGCTCGCCGGGGCTACCCATGGCAGGTGACCTTACCCAGCGAAGGTCCGGCCTGCCCGGATCTCGCGAATGCGCCGCGTTGCCGTTTCCGGCGGCTCCGTACCATTGAGGCCGTGACGACGATGGTGAACCGTGACGCGGCCGACGAGCGGTTGCGCGCGGAGTCGACGGCGCAGGGCAGCTCCGTGCGTACCTATCAGGTCCGCACCTACGGCTGCCAGATGAACGTGCACGACTCCGAGCGGCTGTCCGGCCTGCTGGAGGACGCCGGCTACCGGCGTGCCCCCGAAGGCACCGACGCCGACATCGTTGTGTTCAACACGTGTGCGGTGCGCGAGAACGCCGACAACAAGCTGTACGGCAACCTCAGCCACCTGGCCCCGCGCAAGCAGTCCGATCCGAACATGCAGATCGCCGTCGGCGGTTGCCTGGCCCAGAAGGACCGCGATTCGGTCCTGCGCCGCGCGCCCTGGGTCGACGTGGTGTTCGGCACCCACAACATCGGGTCCCTGCCCACGCTGCTGGAGCGGGCCCGTCACAACCGGGCCGCCCAGGTCGAGATCGTCGAAGCACTGCAGGAGTTTCCGTCCACCCTGCCCGCGACGCGGGAGTCCGCCTATGCCGCCTGGGTGTCGATCTCGGTGGGCTGCAACAACACCTGCACCTTCTGCATCGTGCCGTCCCTGCGCGGCAAGGAGGTCGACCGCCGGCCCGGCGACATCCTGGCCGAGGTGCAGACCCTGGCCTCCCAAGGCGTGCTCGAGGTCACCCTGCTGGGCCAGAACGTCAACGCCTACGGGGTGTCATTTGCAGCGGACGAGCGCTTGCGCGAGGACCCGACGAACTGGTCGGATGTACCCCGCGACCGCAGTGCGTTCGCCAAGCTGCTGCGCGCCTGCGGTGACATCGACGGGTTGGAGCGGGTGCGCTTCACCTCACCGCACCCCGCCGAGTTCACCGACGATGTGATCGAGGCGATGGCGCAGACCCCCAACGTCTGCCCGACGCTGCACATGCCGCTGCAGTCCGGTTCGGACCGCATCCTCAAGGCGATGCGCCGTTCCTACCGGGCCGACCGGTACCTGGGCATCATCGACAAGGTCCGGGCCGCGATTCCCCATGCCGCGATCACCACCGACCTGATCGTCGGGTTCCCCGGCGAGACCGAGGAAGATTTCCAGGCCACCCTCGACGTCGTCGAGCGGGCCCGTTTCGCCACCGCGTTCACCTTCCAGTACTCCATCCGGCCCGGCACCCCGGCCGCCGAGATGCCCGACCAGTTGCCCAAAGCGGTTGTCAGCGAACGTTATCAACGCCTGATCGACCTGCAGGAGCGAATCTCGTGGGAAGAGAACCAAGCTCAGGTGGGCCGGGAAGTCGAGTTGCTGGTCGCCACCGGAGAGGGGCGCAAGGACGCCGCCACCGCCCGCATGTCCGGACGGGCTCGCGATGGCAGGCTCGTGCATTTCGCCCCCGGCGACACCGACATTCGGCCCGGCGACATCGTGACCACCACGGTGACCGGCGCCGCGCCGCACCATCTGATCGCCGACGCCCCATTGACCACGCATCGGCGTACCCGCGCCGGTGACGCCCATGAGGCGGGGCGGCGCCCGCGAACCGGTGTCGGCCTCGGCCTGCCGCGGATCGGTGCGCCGGAAACCTCGCCGTCATCAGAAGGATGTGGCTGTTGAGCAACGAACGCGACTTCGATCGGTTCAAGGACGACCTGGCCGCCGTCGAACGCAAGGTCACCCGCGAGTTCGACACGGGTCCGCGGGCGATGGTCGTGGCCATCCTGGTGTTCGTGGTGCTGCTGTCGTTCGTGCTGCCGCACACGGGTTCAACCAAGGGGTTCGACGTCCTGGTCGGTGACGCCACGGCGCTGAACGACGGCATCTCGCTGCCGTCGCGGGTGTTCACCTGGTTGGCGTTGGTGTTCTCGGTCGGGTTCTCCACCCTGGCGCTGATCACTCGCCGCTGGGCGCTGGCCTGGACGGCCCTGGCGGGTTCGGCGGTGGCCAGTGCGCTCGGCATGCTTGCGGTGTGGTCGCGGCAGACCGCCGCGGGGCATCCCGGCCCCGGAATCGGGCTGATCATCGGCTGGCTGGCCGTGATCGTGCTGACGTTCCACTGGGCCCGCGTGGTGTGGTCGCGCACCGCGCTGCAGCTGGCGGCCGAAGAGGACCGGCGCCGTGACGCCGCGCAGCATCAGCAGCGCAGCGTGCTCGGCATGCCCCTGCCCGGCGACACCGAGAGGGGCGCCGGCAAGCCCGACACCACCGGCGAGAAGCCGGACCAGCCGGATCAGACCTAGCCAGGGTTATCCCCCCAGCCCTCAGGTGCTACTTGCGCTCTCCGAGCGTGGCGGCCGCGGCGTCGGCCCACTGACGCCACTGTTCGGCACTGGCCCTGGCCTCGGCCGCGTCCTTGGCGCGGCCGGCGGCCTCGGCCTTCTCGGCCTGCTTCTCGAACTGCTCGGCACGTGAGCGGAACTGGTCGGCGCGAGCCTGGGCCTCGGGATCGACACCGCCCGTCGGAGCGTCGCGGATCTTCTTCTCCACGTTGCGCAGGCGTCGCTCCAGATCGGCGGCGCGCTCGCGGGGAACCTTGCCGATCGCGTCCCACTTGTCGCCGATCGTGCGCAATGCCGCACGGGCCGCATCCAGATCCGTCGTATCGATCTTCTCGGCCTCGGCCAGCAGTGCTTCCTTGGCGGTCGCATTCGCCTTGAACTCGGTGTCACGTTCGGCGTGGGCGGCGTTTCGGGCCCCGAAGAACGTGTCCTGAGCGGCCTTGAACCGGTGCCACAGCGCGTCGTCGACATCCTTGGAAGCCCGTCCGGCGGCCTTCCACTGGGTCAGCAGATCGCGGAAGGCGGCGCCGGTGGCGCCCCAATCGGTCGAGCCGGACAGCTGCTCGGCCTGATCGCACAGCGCTTCTTTGGCCTGACGGGCGCCGACCCGGCCACGGTCCAGTTCGGCGAAGTGCGAGCCGCGACGGCGGTTGAACGTTTCGCGGGCCGACGAGTAGCGCTTCCACAGGGCATCGTCGATCTTGCGGTCCAGCCCGGTGATCGTGCGCCACTCATCGAGGATCTCGCGCAGACGGTCACCCGCGGATTTCCACTGCGTGGCATTGGCCGCCAGATCCTCGGCCTCGACGGCGAGTGCCTCCTTGCGTGCCGTTTGGGCGGCGCGATGCTCGTCGCGCTGGGCCCGCTCGGTCGCCGCGGCGGCATCGGCATGTTCCAGGATGGCGGTCAGCCGCGAGCTCAATGCCTCCACATCACCGAGAACTGCTGCAGTGGGCAGGCTTTCGGCCAAGGACGCCGCCGCAGACTTGATCTTGCGGGCATCCCCGGTACCGGAAGTCAGCCGGCGTTCCAGCAGCGCGATCTCGGTGTGCAGATCATCGAAGCGTCGGCCGAAGTGGACGAACGCCGATTCAGTGTCACCGGCCTGCCACGAGCCGATGACACGCTCGCCGGATCCGGTGACCAACCACACCGTGCCGTCGTCGTCCACCCGCCCGAATTTGCGTGGATCGCTGGATGGCGCCACCGCAACCACCGGGGCGACCCGGCTGGGGCGGGGTGCCGGGCGGGGTGGTCCGGGCCTTGGGGCAGGCGTAGGAGTGGGCCTCGGTGTGGGCCCGGACGCCGGCTGGGGGGTGGCTTCGCCTGGCTCACTAGTTGTCATATCCGCTCCTCGTACTCCGCACGGTTGCCCGCGCATCTGCCGCGCGACGCGGCGCCTGATGCTGTCGCTTTTGTCCGCTATTCAAGCAGGTCGTGCTGTGCCGTGCGCACGCCTTTAGTCGCAATGTCCTGACAAACTCGCCCCGGCGGTGTCCGGAATCCGCCGTTCCGGGCGTCCTACCGGCCCTCGGCGCGAGGCGAACCAGGGGTCGCGCACTAGTTTGGTGAGGTGCTGAACGCCATCGCGATCGTTCCCGCCACCCCGGTTCTGGTGTCCCAACTTGTGGGTGCGGCCGCGGTCGAGGTGGCTGACCTCCGCGAGTCCGTCCTCACCGCGGCGGGCTCGCTGCCGTCACGCTGGCTGGCGATCGGGGTCGGCCCCGATGATGCGGTGTACGGGCCGGACTGCGTCGGGACCTTCGCCGGCTACGGCGTCGACGTCCCGGTGGCTCTCGGCCCCGGGCCCGGGGGAGAGCCGGTCGAGCTGCCGCTGTGTGCGCTGGTCGCCGGGTGGATCCGCGGGCAGGCCACGCCCGGCACAGACATCGAGGTGCATACCTACGCTTCCGCGCACCCGGTCGGCGACGCATTGGCGCGGGGCCGCGCCCTGCGCGCCCGAATTGAGGAATCCCCGGATCCCGTCGGCGTCCTCGTCGTCGCCGACGGGGTGAATACTCTGACCCCGGCAGCCCCCGGCGGGCATGATCCGGACTCGCTGCCGGTCCAACAGCAACTCGACGACGCACTGGCCACCGGCGACCTCTCGGCGCTGGCCGAGCTGCCCGAGACCGTGCTCGGCAGGGTGGCCTACCAGGTGCTGGCCGGACTGGCCGAACCTGGAACGAGCTCGGCCCGGGAGCGCTACCGTGGAGCGCCGTACGGAGTCGGCTACTTCGTCGGCGAATGGCTGCCGTGACCCGGCCGATCGCGATCATCGGGCCCACCGGCACCGGGAAATCGAACTTGGCATTGGCGGTTGCCGAGCAACTGGGCGGCGAAATCGTGAATGCCGATGCGATGCAGTTCTACCGCGGTATGGACATCGGCACCGCGAAGCTGCCGGTCGCCGAGCGGCGCGGCATCCCGCACCATCAGCTCGATGTCCTCGACGTCACCGAGACCGCGACGGTGGCCCGCTACCAGCAGGATGCCGCGGCCGACGTGGAGGCCATTGCGGCGCGCGGCGCGGTCCCGGTGATCGTGGGCGGTTCCATGCTCTACATCCAGTCGCTGCTGGACGAATGGACGTTCCCCGCCACCGACCCGCAGGTGAGGGCCCGGTGGGAGCTCCGATTGGCCGAGGTGGGGGTGGCCGCACTGCACGCCGAACTGACCCGGGTGGATCCCGCGGCGGGGGCGTCGATCCTGCCGACCGACGGCAGGCGCATCGTGCGGGCTCTGGAGGTCGTGGAGCTGACCGGTCAGCCGTTCGCCGCCTCGGCGCCGGCCATCGGTGCACCCCGTTGGGACACTGCGATCATCGGATTGGACTGGGACACCGCCATTCTCGATCAACGTCTGGAACAGCGGACGGACCTGATGTTCGACGAGGGGCTGGTCGATGAGGTGCGCACGCTGAGCGGCCGCGGGCTGCGTGACGGCGTCACCGCGGCGCGCGCACTCGGCTACTCGCAGGTGCTGGCCGACCTGGATGCCGGGGGAGACGGCTCGGCGGCTCGCGAGCCGACGTTCATCGGCACCCGCAGGTATGTGCGCCGGCAACGGTCCTGGTTCCGGCGTGACCACCGAGTGGTGTGGCTGGACGGTGCGGCCGAGGGCCTGGTGCACGACGCACTGCGGGCGTGGCGGCACGTATCCTGATCAGGTGATCTTCGGCTCGATCCCTTTCGCGAAGGGGCACGGCACCCAGAACGATTTCGTGGTGCTGCCCGACCTCGACGCCGCGTTGTCGCTGACGCCGGCCGCGGTGGCCGCGCTGTGCGACCGACGCCGCGGCCTCGGCGCCGACGGCGTACTGCGGGTGACGACGGCCGGTGCCGCGCAGGCCGCCGGGGTTTTCGAACGACTTCCGGACGGCGTGGCAGTATCCGACTGGTACATGGACTACCGCAATGCCGACGGGTCGATCGCGCAGATGTGCGGCAACGGCGTGCGGGTGTTCGCGCACTACCTGCGGGCCGCCGGGCTGGAATCGGCTGACGAGTTCGTGGTCGGCTCGCTGGCCGGCCCCCGCCCGGTCGTGCTGCACAGCGTCGACGCCACCACCGCGGACGTCACCGTCGAGATGGGCAAGGCGAACCAGTTCGGTACGGGCACCGCCGTGGTCGGGGGCCGCAGCGTCAGCGGAGTGGCCGTCGACGTGGGCAATCCGCACCTGGCCTGTGTCGGGCTGACCGAGGACGAACTGGCGGCCCTCGACGTCGCGGCGCCGGTGTCCTTCGACCCGAAACTGTTCCCCGACGGCGTCAATGTCGAGGTCCTGACCGCACCGGTCGACGGCGCGGTGTCGATGCGTGTGCATGAGCGGGGCGTCGGCGAGACCCGCTCATGCGGTACCGGCACTGTTGCGGCCGCACTCGCGGCGCTGGCCCACCAGGGTGCCGACACCGGGATATTGCGGGTGCGCATCCCGGGCGGTGAGGTCACCGTGACGATCACCGAGTCCACCAGCTATCTGCGCGGGCCCTCGGTACTGGTGGCGCGCGGCGAACTCAGCCCCGTGTGGTGGAGTGCCGCCCATGCGTAATTGGAGTGCGCGCGGCCCGATCCACGTGACAATCTGTAAGTACATATGACACATCCAGAACATCCCGTCATCCCCAGCACCGGTGAGCTCGCCCTCGAAGACCGCGCCTCACTGCGCCGCGTCGCCGGGTTGTCCACCGAACTCACCGACGTCACCGAGGTCGAATACCGCCAGCTGAGGCTGGAGCGGGTGGTCCTGGTCGGCGTGTGGACCGATGGCAGCGCGGCCGACGCCGATGCCAGCTTGGCCGAGTTGGCCGCACTCGCCGAGACCGCCGGTTCGGAAGTACTCGAGGGGCTCATCCAACGCCGGGACAAGCCCGACCCGTCGACCTACATCGGCTCGGGCAAGGCCATCGAACTGCGCGAGATCGTGCTGGCCACCGGCGCCGACACCGTCATCTGCGACGGCGAACTCTCACCTGCGCAGCTCAACTCGCTGGAGAAAGTGGTCAAGGTCAAGGTCATCGACCGCACGGCGTTGATCCTGGACATCTTCGCTCAGCACGCCACCAGCCGGGAGGGCAAGGCACAGGTGTCGTTGGCGCAGATGGAGTACATGCTGCCCCGGCTCCGCGGCTGGGGTGAATCGATGTCGCGCCAGGCCGGCGGTCGCGCCGGCGGTGCCGGTGGTGGCGTCGGCACCCGTGGACCCGGTGAGACCAAGATCGAAACCGACCGCCGCCGCATCCGGGAGCGGATGGCCAAGCTGCGCCGCGAGATTCGCGACATGAAGAAGATCCGCGACACCCAGCGCAGCCGACGGCTGGGCTCGGAAGCTGCGTCGGTAGCCATCGTCGGCTACACCAACGCCGGCAAGTCGAGCCTGCTCAACGCACTGACCGGGGCCGGCGTGCTGGTGGAGAACGCCCTGTTCGCCACGCTCGAACCCACCACGCGGCGTGGCGAATTCGACGACGGACGGCCGTTCGTACTGACCGACACCGTCGGCTTCGTCCGGCACCTGCCGACCCAGTTGATCGAGGCATTCCGGTCCACTCTGGAAGAGGTGGTCGACGCC
Organism: Mycolicibacterium alvei; assembly: GCF_010727325.1. Classification (NCBI taxonomy): domain Bacteria; kingdom Bacillati; phylum Actinomycetota; class Actinomycetes; order Mycobacteriales; family Mycobacteriaceae; genus Mycobacterium; species Mycolicibacterium alvei. The sequence goes on along the minus strand of NZ_AP022565.1, from coordinate 1,310,768 downwards.
GAGCTGCTGGTGCACGTGGTGGATGGTGCCGACGAACATCCGCTGGCGCAGATCAACGCGGTACGGCAGGTGGTCAACGAGGTGATCGCCGAGTACGACATCGCGCCACCGCCGGAGTTGTTGGTGGTCAACAAGATCGACGCGGCCACCGACCTCGGTCTGGCCTCGCTGCGGCGTGCGCTACCCGACGCCGTGTTCGTCTCGGCGCATACCGGCGACGGGCTGGATCGGCTACGGTCCCGGATGGCCGAGATGATCCCTCCCACCGACGCCACCGTGGATGTGACGATTCCCTACGACCGCGGGGATCTGGTGGCGAAGGTGCATGCCGACGGCCGGGTGGACGCCACCGAGCACACTGCCGACGGCACGCGGATCAAGGCGCGGGTGCCCATGGCGTTGGCCGCGAGCCTGAGCGAGTTCGCCACCTTCTGAGCGCGAGCGTCAGGCCGCCGGCTTCTTCTTGTTGCTGCTGGTCTTGCTGCGGGTGTCCTTGTTGCCGGTGTTCTTGTTGCCGGTGTTCTTTGCCTCGGCACGATCCTTGTCGTTGTCCTTCGCGCCGTCCTGGCCCAGCGCCTTGCGCACGGTGCTTCGGATCGACTTCGCCATGTCACGAGCCGGATGCCCCTTGAGGCCCAGGGCTTTCGGCACGGACGGACGCTGCTTCACGGCCGTCGTGCCGTCGTCGGACGCGGTCAGCGCTGTCCCGGACTCGGCGAGCGTGGCCAGTCGCCGAAGCGGCTTGTCATCGGATGTGGCGGCGACCTTCGTGGTCTCGACAACAGTGTTGTCCGCGGTGTCCGGCACTCGGGCGGTAACGCCGGACTGCGTCGGATCGGTCCATCCGGGCAGTGGATCGAGCCCGGGGTTGAGTGCCGCGTTGATGCCTTCGGGGATGTCGTTGATCAAATCCGATGCCAGCTTGACCGGGTTGAAGTTCGGCAGCAGCTGGAACGGCGTCGGTTTGCCGTAGTCGGTTCGGGTGTAACCGGTCTCGATCAAGGTCTGGGTGATCGGTGAGACCAGGTCGACGATCGGTATCACCAGCGCCGATGTGCCGGTGGCCGCACCGAGGTCGAGGAACGGTTGCATGATCGGCAGGGTCTTGGCGGGCAGGGTGATGTAGTACGTGTCACCGTGCTGCTGGCAGTGGGTCGCCGCACTGCAATCGGCTTCGGCGTTCTCGAGCGCGGCCTGCACCTGCTCGGCGGTGTAGCCGTACGGTGTTGCGTCGGCCGGATCGTCGCCGCGGGGATCCAGGTAGGTGCCGTGCACGTACTGGAAGCCGGCCAACGCGTTCAGCAGGGCGAGAGGATTGAGCACCCACGATGGCGCATCGGCCACCCCGTCGTACTGCAGTGCGATGTCGTGGGTTTCGATGCCGGTGTCCGTCGGTGTGGGCTGTCCGAACGTCGCGTCGAGGATGGGGACCGTGCCCAGGATCGCAAGCCGCTCGAAGAGTCCGCCGTCAGGCCGGTTCGGGTTCCCGATCAGGACGAAGGACAGGTTCGCCTTCTGCTCATCGGTCAGGTCCGCCAGGTTGGCTTTGACGATGCTGGCCACCGTGGCGCCCTGCGAATAGCCGAACACCGTCACCGGATGCGTCCCACTCGGATTGTTGGCACCGACGAGTTCGCTGGTCAGCCGGGTGACCCCGCTGGCGACCGATACGTTCCATTTCGCGCCCTCCAGACCGCCCCAGCCCTCGAATGGGAACGGCCAGAACTGGGCGATGTAGGGGATTGCCACCGGGGCCGCGCAGTCCTCGGCGCCACAGCTGCCGCTTGGCTGGACGTAGTACGAGACGGCGTTGGCCATGTAGTTGTTGGAGTTCTGCGGGTTCGGGGTCCCGGTCCCGGGTACGACGAGTGGCGTCACCGCCACCACCAGGCCGATTGCCGCCGTGCCGATGGGCGTCAGGCCGATGACGACCGAGCCGGATACAGCTACGGCGCCCACCAGCAGTGACCTGGCGGCAGAACGGGGTGAGAATCGCATCGGCCCGGATCTCCTTCCGCCGACCCCTCGTCAGCGCTGAGGGGATCTTTGCACCGGCACGCAACAGTTCACGGGCAAACGGCCGAAGTGATGCTCGCCCAACGGCTTCAGCGGGTCCGGATCACCGGTGGTCGGTGCGCCCGCACCGGCGGCAGCGGGTGAGCGAACTTCTCGATCTGCACCAGGACATGGGCCCCGGTGCAGCCGCGCGCCAGCGACGACGTGCCGACATCCTCGGTCAGCACGTTGGGGTTCCCGTGCACGCACATCGCGTCGGGGTCGGCCGGATCGGCCGGGTCGAACCATGCCCCGGTGGACAGCTGCACGACCGCAGGACGCAACCGGTCGTCGATCACCACCCCGGCCAGGCACGCCCCGCGGTCGTTGAACACCCGCACCACGTCGCCGCCGGCGAGTCCGCGGTCCGCCGCATCGTCGGGGTGGATCCGGATCGGTTCGCGCCCTTGGACTTTCGATGACTGGCTGGTGGCGCCGCCGTCGAGTTGGCTGTGCAGGCGGGTGGCGGGTTGGTTGGCCAGCAGATGCAACGGATAGGTCCGGGCGCGCTCGCCGCCGAGCCACTCCGTCGGCTCGTACCACCGGGGGTGGCCGGCGCAGTCGTCGTAGCCGAACCCGTCGATGGCGTGCGAGAAGATCTCGATACGGCCGCTCGGGGTGGCCAGTCGGTGCCCGACCGGGTCGGCCCGGAAATCGGCGAGTAGCGTCAGCCCCGGTTCGGTGGGCAGTCGCAGGTGTCCCGCGGCCCAGAACTCATCGAATCCGGGCACCTCGAAATCCAGCCCGGCAGACCACTTTTCATACATGTGGACCAGCCACTGCCGCGCCGTGCGGCCCTCGGTGAACTCTTCGCCGAACCCGAGCCGCTCGGCCAACGCCGAGAATGTGGCGTAGTCGTCGCGGGAGTCGGCATACGGCTGCGTCAGCGCGGGCATGGCCACCAGCAGCGGGTCGTTACGCGAACCCGAGTAGTCCTCTCGCTCATAGGCCGTGGTCGAGGGCACCACGATGTCGGCGTGCTTGGCCATCGCCGTCCAGTACGGGTCATGCACCACGATGGTGTCGACCCGGGCCAGGGCCCGGCGCAATCGCGGAATGTTCTGGTGGTGGTGGAACGGATTGCCGCCGGCCCAGTACACGCATCTGATGTCCGGGTAGGTCAGCTGCATGCCGTTGTAGTCGAACGGCTGCCCCGGCTGCAGCAGCATGTCGGTGACGGCGGCCACCGGGATGAATGTCTGCACGGGGTTGAGGCCCTGCGGCAGCACAGGCAGGCCGCAGCGCAGCGGTGGCAACCCCGGCTCGTTCATCGAGCCGTAGCCGTGCCCGAAACCACCTCCTGGGATACCCACCTGGCCCAACATGGCTGCCAGGGTCAGTCCCATCCACGGAGCCTGCTCGCCGTGCCGGATCCGCTGCAGCGACCAACTGACGGTGACCAGGGTGCGCGCGGTGGCCATGCGCCGGGCCAGTGCCCTCAGCTCCCCGGCGGGCAGACCGCTGAGGCGCGACGCCCACTCCGGGGTCTTGGCGACGCCGTCGTCGCGGCCCAGCAGGTAACGCTCGAACCGCTGGTATCCGGTGCAGTGCGTGTCGAGAAAATCCAGATCGGCCAGGCCTTCGGTAGCCAGGACGTGGGCCAGCGCGAGCATCACCGCGACGTCGGTGCCGGGTACCGGAGCCAGCCATCGGCAGTCACCGTCGACATCGTCGCGCAGTGGGCTCAGCGACACGATCTGCCCACCGCGCTCACGCATCCGCCGCAGCGCGTCGCGGGCCGGATGAGCCGTGGTGCCACCGTGATTGATGCCGGTGTTCTTCAGCGCGACACCGCCGAAACACACCAGCAGGTCGGTCTGTTCGGCGATGACATCCCAGTCGGTGGAGCGTTTGAACAGGTCGTCGTGGGTTCCGACCACCCGGGGCATGATCACCCCGGTCGCGCCCAGGCTGTAGGAATGGCGGGAAAAGGTATAGCCGCCGAGCATTTTCAGAAAGCGGTGCACCTGACTCTGGGCGTGGTGGAAGCGCCCGGCGCTGGCCCAGCCGTAGGAGCCGCCGTAGATCGCCTCGTTGCCGTGGGTGTCCACGACCCGTCGCAGCTCGTCGGCCAACAATTCGGTGAGCTCGTCCCAGGACACCGCGACGTACTCGTCGGCACCCCGCTCGGCGCTGGGGCCGGGGCCGTGGCGCAGCCAGCCGCGACGGATCGCGGGTCCGGCGACGCGGGAGCGGTGCCGGATCGAGCCCGCGAGGTTGCCCAGCAACGGGGAGGGGTCGGTGTCGCCGGACATCGGCGTGACGGCGGCGATGTCACCGCCGGCGAGGTCGGCGGTGAAGGCGCCCCAGTGCGCGAGGCTCGCGGGCGACCGGGGCATGGTCCGAGTTTACGGTCGGCGACCCTCCCCGGAGCTGACCAACCACCCGGTTGGTATAGGTTGGCCTCCAAATCCGTAACCAGTACCGGAGGTCACACCATGGGCAGTGTTGTGAAGTACGAACGCACGTTGTTCGAGCCGGAGCACCAGCTGTTCCGCGAGTCGTACCGGGCGTTCCTGGACAAGCATGTGGCGCCGTTCCACGAGCAGTGGGAGAAGGACAAGATCGTCGACCGTGGTGTCTGGCTGGAGGCTGGTAAGCAGGGCTTTCTCGGCATGGCGGTGCCCGAGGAGTACGGCGGCGGCGGTAACGACGACTTCCGGTACAACACGATCGTCTGCGAGGAGACCGTGGCCGGCCGCTACAGCGGCATCGGTTTCAGCCTGCACAACGACGTCGTCGCGCCCTACCTGCTGCGGCTGGCCAACGAGGAGCAGAAGCAGCGGTGGCTGCCCAAGTTCTGCACCGGGGAATTGATCACGGCGATCGCAATGACCGAGCCCGGCACGGGCAGTGACCTGCAGGGCATCAAGACCCGCGCGGTCCGCGACGGTGACCACTACGTGCTCAACGGGTCGAAGACGTTCATCACCAACGGCATCAACTCCGATCTGGTGATCGTCGTCGCTCAGACCGACCCGGAGAAGGGTGCCCTTGGCTTCTCGCTGTTGGTGGTGGAGCGGGGGATGGAGGGCTTCGAACGCGGACGGCATCTGGACAAGATCGGTCTGGACGCCCAGGACACCGCCGAGCTGTCGTTCACCGACGTCAAGGTGCCCGTGGAGAATCTGCTCGGTGAGGAGGGCCAGGGTTTCGTCTACTTGATGCAGAACCTGCCGCAGGAACGCATCTCGATCGCGATCATGGCCGCCGCGGCGATGGAGGCGGTTCTGGAGCAGACGGTGCAGTACACCAAGGAGCGCAAGGCGTTCGGCAAGCCCATCGGCAGCTTCCAGAACAGCCGGTTCCTGCTGGCCGAACTGGCGACCGAAGCCACCGTGGTGCGGATCATGGTCGACGAGTTCATCCGTTTGCACCTCGATGAGAAGCTCACCGTGGAGCAGGCGGCGATGGCCAAGTGGTACTCGAGCGAGAAGCAGGTGAGCCTCATCGACCGCTGTCTGCAGTTGCACGGCGGATACGGGTACATGCGCGAGTATCCGGTCGCGCGGGCCTACCTGGACGCCCGCGTTCAGACCATTTACGGCGGCACCACCGAGATCATGAAGGAGATCATCGGACGCGGTTTGGGCGTCTGATTTCCCCGCTTAACTCGGCGCGAGGCCCCGAAAAGCCCCAAATCTGGGCCGTCGGACCCAGATATTGGGGCTTTTTTGGTCATGATCGGCCGCGTTCCTTGGTTATCGTCACGTGCTGAAGCAGAGTTGTCGGGCGGGACATCTCTACGGAAACTTTGCCGAACGAGCGGGGGAGGGCGCATGACTAGGCCGGGAGTGAGGCTGAATGCGGCCGTATTGCGGTTGGCGGTCGGCCTGCTCGCACTCATCGTCGCTGCTTTGATGGTGCCGGCGGTGGCCTCGGCCACCCCCGAGGCGGATGCCGATGCCGCGATCGTCGCCGCCTGGGAATCCAACGGCGGCGACGGCGGTCCGCTGGGCCCGAGGCAGGGCGGTGTGTACGCGGCCGGTTCCGGCTTCGCTCAGAACTTCGCCGGCGGGAAGATGTTCTTCACCCCGGCGACCGGTGCCCACTTCATGCAGGGCGCCATCCTGGAAAAGTACGAGTCGTTGGGTGGTGCAGCGGACGGCGATCTGGGATTCCCCACCATCGACGAGGGCGCCGGGCGTGCTGCCGACAGCCGCAACTCGACCTTGAGCGCGCCGGACCACCCGGTCATCTTCTGGACTCCGTCCACCGGTGCCCGCGTGGTGCGGGGCGCCGTCAATGCCGCATGGGACAAGCTCGGTGGCTCCGCGGGGGTGCTGGGCGTCCCCGCGGACGACGAGATGTTCAACGGCGATGTGATCTCACAGAAGTTCACCGGCGGTGAGATCTCCTGGAACCGCAAGACGAAGGCATTCACCACCGAACCACCGGAACTGGCCGGTCAGCTTGCCGACCTGGACGTACCGTCGGATCCCGCTTCGGCGATCGCCGCCGCGCGTCGCGCGGCAGGTGGCGCGATGGGACCACTGGGAGCCAAGGACGGCGACCAGTATCCGATCGGCGACGGCGGGTTCGGCCAGAAGTACGCCGGTGGCACGATCTTCTACAGCCCGGCCACCGGAGCCAATGCCATCACCGGTCAGCTGCTCGAGAAGTACGAAAGCGTCGGTGGTCCCGAAGGTGATCTGGGCTTCCCGACCGCCGGCGAAACCGAGGGCGGTCTGGGCCCCAACAGCAGGATCAGCACGTTCGCGGCTGCCGACAACCCCGTCATCTTCTGGACTCCCGACTACGGCGCGGTGATCGTGCGTGGTGCGATGAACGCGGCCTGGGAGAAGCTCGGTGGCGCGAAGGGCGCACTGGGCGCCCCCATGGCCGACCAGACCGAAGACGGCAGTGTCATCAGCCAGCGCTTCAGCGGGGGAGCGATCTCGTGGGACCGCGACTCCAACGCGTTCACCACCGAGCCGTCGAAACTCGCCTCCGAACTGAGTGGACTGGAGGTTCCTGGACTCGGACAGACCCCGGCCACGGCGCCGCAGCCCTCCGGTACGGACACCAAGAAGCCGTTCTCCTGGCATTGGAGCTGGTGGTGGCTGATCGCGGTGGTCCCGGTCGTGCTGCTCGCCGGGCTGATCGTGGGGGCTGCGCTCTGGCACCGTCGCCGCGCCGGTGGCGATGACGACTTCGACCATGACCCGTTCGACGACGACTACGCCGACGGCCCCAAGGCTTCGTCCTATGACGAGGACCGATACGGCGATGCTCGGTATGGATCGGGTGGGTACGACCGCGACGAGTATCGCGATGATCGCGGGTCCGATGTGGCGAACGACTACGGGCCGAGCGCTGCCTATGGCGGCGAGGTCGCGACGACGCGGTTCGCCGAACCCGGCGAGCAATCGACGAGTGCGGCATCTCCGTACGACGAGCCCACCGACATCGCCATCCCGGTCAGTCAGTGGGCCGCCCCGCACGGAGCGGCCGGCGGCTACGGGGCACCGGGCGAGGACGAGGAACCGCCGGAGGATTCCTCGCGGCTGGCCGGCCCGGAGCAGGGCTTTGACGACTATGACGACTTCGAATCCGACTATGACGATGAAGACGACGATTTCGAGGACGATGGATTCGACGACGAAGACCTCGATACGCCCATCGACGCCGACTTCGAGGAAGTCGCCGAAGACGACGACGTCGATGACTTCGAAGCGGAGCTCGTAGACGAGAACCCGCCGGACACCCGGTCGCTCGGCGGTGCAGTCGGCGGGATGCGCGAGGCCGGGGCTTTCGCGGCGCTGAGCGGACTGGTGCCGGGCGATCAGGACAACGTGGACACCGCGCCCACCCGCGTCATCACCGAGGCGGAGGCCTACAGCGGTGAGGCCTACAGCAGTGAGGCGCACAGCGGGCGCCATGCCGCCATCGAACTCGACGAGATACCCAGTGCCACCGCGATCCACCTACCGTTGGAGGACCCGAACCGCGCGCCGGAGGGCTATCCGATCAAGGCGGACACCAAGTCCGGCCGATACTGGGCGCCCGACAGCAGTGAGTACGACGATGCAGTGGCCGAGATCTGGTTTGCCAGTGAGGAATTCGCCCGTACGAACGGATTCGTGCGCACGGATTGAGCGGTAGGGCCCGGGCCGCCATCCGGTGCAACCGGGCCCGCCGGACGGTCAGATCTTGCGGATCACGGTGACAACCTTGCCGAGCACCGCGGCGTCGTTGCCGGGGATCGGCTCATATGCCGGGTTGTGCGGCATCAGCCAGACCTGACCGCGGGTCCGCTTGAACGTCTTGACCGTGGCTTCGCCGTCGATCATGGCTGCCACGATGTCTCCGTTGTCGGCCACACTCTGCTGGCGCACGACCACCCAGTCGCCGTCGCAGATGGCGGCATCGACCATCGAGTCGCCGACGACCTTGAGCAGGAACAGCGACCCTTCGCCGACCAGTTCGCGCGGTAGCGGGAAGACGTCCTCGACGGCCTGTTCGGCCAGGATGGGACCGCCCGCGGCGATACGCCCGAGCACCGGCACGAAGGTCGGCTCGGGAAGCGCATCGGAACCGGCCACGTCGGTGGACACCAGAGCGGTGGGCGACGGATCGTCGGCGACACGTACGTCGACCGCGCGCGGGCGGTTGGGATCCCGACGCAGGTAGCCCTTGCGTTCCAGGGTGCGCAACTGGTGGGCGACCGACGAAGTCGAGGTCAACCCGACCGCATCGCCGATCTCGCGGATGCTCGGCGGGTAGCCGCGACTGCTCACCGACGCGCGGATCACGTCGAGAATGGTGCGTTGCCGGTCGGTGAGCCCTTCGGTTCGGCGTGGGCCGGCGCCGTCCGATCCGGCCGGGCTGTCGGTGCTGCCGTCCCTGCTGCGATCGTCGCTCATGGGGCCGAATGTAGTCGTTGATCGAACATTAATCAAACATGTGTTCGACGCGTGTTGTGGGCGTGTCTGCTGGTGGGGCCGCGTGGTGGGGTGCGCGACGGGTGTTTCCGGCCCGGGTGCGGGATCGGCGACCCCGGAGTCGTCGGTGCCCTGCTCTATCGTTTGGCAACAGTTCGATCACATGTTCTATCAATCGAACACCTGAGCGAGTACATTCGAACACAAGAGCGAATCCGTCCCACCGAAAGGCAGTCAGATGGCGATCATCGATATCCCCGCCGATAGCCGTTCCCGCGCGGCTCGGGCCGTGCCCCAGTCGCCACCGCAGCGCGCCAGGGTTCGGGGCGGTGCCGGCACTGCCGGTGCTGTAGGTGCGAAGGGCAGCGCCACCTTCGGTAGCGGTGCGGCCAGGCCGGTCCGCCGGGTGCAACGCCCGGCCCCGGACCGCCCCGCTGCCGGCACGGTCCGCTACCGCGGAACCGGAGTGCTGATGTCGCGCGCATCCCATCGCAGTCGGCCCATCACGCCGGTGACCACGGTGTTGCTGGCCCTGGTCGCCGCCGGCATCACGGTGTGGCTGGGCCTCGTGGCCCAGTTCGGTGGGGTGATGGGGATCGAGAGCCCGGAGCCGACCGAGCTTGCGGTGGTCCAGGTGAAATCGGGGGAGACGCTGCAGCAGGTGGCGCGCAGGGTCGCCCCGGATGCCCCGGTGTCCCGGGTCGTCGAGCAGATCCGTGACCTCAACCAACTGGAATCCGCAGCAGTCGACCCCGGGCAGACGCTGCTCGCGCCGGTGGGCTGAGCAGCCCGATGCCTGCTGAATCGTCCTGGCCGGCAGCCACACTGGCCGGCGTCGGAGTGAGTCCCTACATGCCACTGGACCCGGCGGTGAGTCTCCCGCGGGCATCGCGGGTACGCTCAAGGACGCTCGAACTAGTTGTCCGGCGGTATGACGAAGGAGCGGTAATGCACTGTCCGTTCTGCCGTCATCCTGATTCGCGCGTCGTCGATTCCCGGGAGGCCGACGAGGGCCAGGCCATTCGGCGCCGGCGATCATGCCCGGAGTGCGGACGTCGGTTCACCACCGTGGAGACCGCGGTGCTGGCTGTGGTGAAGCGCAGCGGCGTGACCGAGCCCTTCAGCCGGGAGAAAGTCATCCGTGGCGTGCGCCGGTCCTGTCAGGGCAGGCAGGTCGACGATGATGCACTCAATGTTTTGGCGCAGAAGGTCGAGGATGCCGTCCGGGGGCTCGGCACGCCGGAGATCCCCAGCAATGAGGTCGGCTTGGCGATTCTCGGACCGCTCCGCGAGTTGGACGAGGTCGCCTACCTGAGATTCGCCTCGGTGTACCGGTCGTTCTCGTCGGCCGAGGACTTCGAACGCGAGATCGAGGCGCTACGGGCGCATCGCGGCGCCGAGGCGTAGAGGCGTAGATCAACCCACTCGCGTGGTGCCGTCATTGACGACGTGGCCGGCGAGACGAACCCAGCCCTCCGGACTCCAGCGGGTCTCGATCACCGAACCCTTCCCCTGGATGATCGTCAGATCCCGGCTGAGGTAATCCGTCATCCGTACCGCCGCGGCTCCGGTGGCCTCGTCCTCGGGGATTCCCAGGTGCGGAGCGAACGATCTGGCTCGCAGCGTGCCGTGCGCCTCATCGATCCAAGCCCACAGATAGTTCTCGTCGGCCTCGGCGAAATCATCGGGATCGGCGGCAAGTAGTTCCTCGACGGAAGGCAAGTTGTGGATTGCGAACTCCGGGGCCCATTCCGAGCGGGCATTGACCACCGCGCGATCACCGTCGTATTCCACCTGGATGATCCCGGCCGGCACCCGCAATGTATTGACCGGCGATCCGGTTTCGCGCAGCCACCACGCTGCGCCCACCGTGGGGTGCCCCGCGAACGGCAGTTCGGAGACCGGGGTGAAGATGTGGGCCACGGCCGAGTTGCCGCCCGGCGACGGCAGATCGATGAATACCGTTTCGCTGTAGCCCAATTCGGTCGCGATTCGCTGGCGATCGGCAGGAGCGACAGTGCTGTTGTCTACCACGCCGAGCGGATTGCCGTACCTGCCGTCTGAGTCGGTGAATACCCGCAGGACGGTGACGCCGATGGCCATGATTCGATGCTACGTCGCGGCTCGGGTCAGGTGGCGCTGCGCTCGTCTGCGTCCATCGCGTCGAGCACCGCAAGCTGAGTGTCGAAGGGCCCGCTGATCGCCGATGCGCTCCTGCCGTCACGCAGGAGGCTGCGCAGCCGATCCTGGTCGTACACCGACGGTTCGGTCGAGTCGATGAAGCGTTCGATGACCTCGACGAAGCGGTCGGGATCGGTGCGGAACGGAAAGTGCCCGGCTCCCTTGAAGATCTCCAACCGGGAACCGGGCATTGCGGCGTGTGCCATCTGGGCGTGGCTGACCGGGATGACCGAATCTCGTTCACCCCAGATCAACTGGACCGGAACGGATTCGGTCAGGTAACAGCGATCCAGCATCGTCACCACCTGACCACGCCAGTCCACCACAGCGCGCAACGTCCGAGCGAATGCCGAGGACGCCGTCGGCTCCGGCAGATCTGCCAGGACCCGCAGCATGTCCGGAATGTCGTGGCCGAGCCCGGCTGAGCCCAACAGCGTGCCTGCGGCCCGACCGAACAGTTGTAACGCGGGTAGCACCAGGGGGATTCTCAGCAGGGCCAGTGCCTCACTGCCCATCGGGAGTGACGCGACCCGCAGTGCCACATTCACTTCCTTGGTGACTCCACCGGCGCCCACGAGGATGAGACGATCCACCAACTGCGGGAATTGGTAGGCGAACTGCATGGCCACGCCACCGCCGAGCGAATGACCGACCACGGTCACCCGGTCGATGTCGAGCACGCTGAGTAGGTCGCGCATGCCGTTGGCGTAGGCCGCGACCGAATAGTCCGCCCGGGGTTTGTCGGAACTACCGTGGCCGAGCAGATCCGGGGCGATCACGGTGAACCGCTGGGCCAGCGCCGATTGCACGGTGTGCCAGGTGGTGGAGTTGTCACCGATGCCGTGGATCAGCAGGATCGCCGGACCGGATCCGGCGATGCGGAACGCCCGCCGATATCCGTGGATCCTGCGGTATTCGAGAGTCGGGGTGTGCTCGCGAACGGTCCGCAGATGGGGTTTGCGCTCGGTCATGCTGGTCAACCTCGCCCTCGGCCCGGCGTCGGGCTGCCTATGAGTGGTTGTCGCCGTTCGGGAAGCCGTCGCCGAAGCCGTCCCGTCCGTCCTTGTACCTGTCGTCTTTGTGCTTGTCACCGGTCTGCTGGGCGAGGAACCGTTCGAACTCGGCTCCCAACTCGTCACCGCTGGGCAGTTCCTCGTCGCGCGCCAGCAGAGACCGATTTTCCTGTGCGGCAACGAACGCATCGTACTGGCGCTCCAGCCCGGTCACCACCTGAGCGACCTCGGTGCTGGCCTCCACCTGCTCGTTGATCTTGCCGTACACCTCGGCTCCGGCCTCGGAAAGTTTGCCCAGCGGCAGTTCTAGCGAACCGGTCCGGGCCACTTCGGACAACAACGCCTCGGCGGCCGGCGGATAGGCCGTCTGGGCCAGGTAGTGCGGTACGTGCACCGTGTAGCCCACCACCTCATGTCCGTGCTGGGCCATGCGGTATTCGAGCAGGTTGGAAACGCTCGCCGGAACTTGGACTTCGCCGACCCACGGGGTGTGGTCGAGGATCAGATCCTTGTTGTTGGCGTGCGCCGTGAGCATGACCGGGCGGGTGTGGGGCACCGCCATCGGAATGGCGCCCAGCCCGATCACCTGTCGCACGCCCAGTTGCCCGCAGAGCAGTCGCACCGCGGTGATGAACCGTTCCCACCGCAGGTCCGGCTCCAGCCCGGCCAACAGCAGAAACGGCGTCCCCGCGTTGTCACGGAGCGCGTACAGATTCAGCGCGGGTTCTTCGTAACTGGTGAAACGGTCGGTCTTGAACGTCATCAGCGGCCGGCGCGACCGATAGTCGAGCAGCTCGTCGATGGCGAAGGAGGCCACCAGTTCGGTGTCGAGGGTGTCCTTCAGATGCTCGGCGGCCAGTCGGATCGCGTGACCGGCATCGGAGAACCCCTCCAGGGCATGGATCAGCACCGGGCCGCGGCCATCGGACGCCGACAGCTGCGGAGCCGGGAACTCGAGCTCGTACATGCCGCTCTGGTCGGGTTGGTAGTGCTGATCGGGGGTGTCGCTGTTGTCGGTCATCTCGCTTCGTCTCCTCGCTGCGGTAGGACGCGGTGACGGCCTACCGCCGTGTCACCTAGTGTCCCGCATACCCGGACGGCGGGTTCGTTCCGCCCCGCTTGCGCGTTCGAACGCGCCGGGCCGGAGCAGGCATTCCGGCGGTGATCCCCGCGGTGGGGCAAAATCGTGAGGATGCGCGGGACCCGGATCACGAAGTTCGCCGTCGCGGCGGCCATGCTGGCTGCCGGGGCCGTGGCGTGCACGGTCCCGGGCACCACCACCGGCGGAGCGGCCGGCCCTCCCACGTCGGTCCCGCCCAGCTCGGCGGCCGCGGCCAGTGCGCTGTCGCAAGCCGGCGTCGAATCGGTGACGCCGGATCGGCGGGTGGGGGCGTTGTTCCTGGGCGACACTACGACGCACACCTGTAGCGGCTCGGTCTTGGCAACCGTGTCGGCCGACCTCATCCTGACGGCTGCGCACTGTCTGCTCGACGGTGTCGACACCACCTTCGTCCCCGGTTTCGGTGCCGGCGCCGGCGATACCTGGCACGTCAGCACGGTGTACCTGGATCCGCGCTGGCTGGCCGACCAAGATCCCGAAGCCGATTACGCCATCGTGCGGGTGACCGGGGATTCCGGCGCGAGCCTGATGTCCGCGGCTGGCGGCGGACTGGTCCTCGGGTCGGCCCCTGGGTCGGGAAACCCGGTGACGGTGACCGGTTACCCGATGGGTGAGGGCGGTAGCCCGCTGGCCTGTCAAGGTGCGGTCGAGTCGTCACCGCAGGGGTTTCCGTCCCTGGCCTGCGCGGGCCTGACCGATGGTTTCAGCGGTGCCCCATGGGTTTCCGGGGCAACGGTGACCGGGTTGGTCGGCGGACTCGACGGTGGCGGCTGCGACGACGACGTGTCCTATTCACCGCGCTTCGACGATCGGATCGCCCGGTTGCTGACCCGTGCCGAGGCCGGCGGGCCCGGCGACGCGGCGCCCGCTGCCCCCGAATCCGACTGCTAGTCGACCGGGCTGTCCCCAGCGCAGGATCCATCCCCAACCGGCTGCCACCGCCCGGTCGGGCAGCAGTTCGTGACGGCACACGTTGGCACCGTCGGGCCATGACCACACCATCGCCTTCCTCGCCAGAGTTCGACTTCCACCTCAACCGCCCCGGTGCGCTGATCGCCGCGCTGCCCGCGGTGCTCGGCTTCGTCCCCCACAAGAGCCTCGTCCTGGTCACCGTCGACCGGGGCGAGCTGGGCTGCGTCATGCGCGCCGATCTTGCCGATGACATGACCGGACGCGTCGAGCACCTGGTTGACCTCGCGGCCACTGCAGGAGCGGATGCGGTGATCGCCGTGGTGGTGGACGACGAGAGTAGGGACTGCCGGGTGTGCGATGACCGCTACCGCGACTTGGCGGCGGTGTTGGACCAGGCCCTTGCCGCAGACGGCATCGTCCTCTACGCCGCACATGTGGTGGACAAGGTGGCCCCCGGTGGGTCCTGGCACTGCGCCGACGGTTGTGGCGAACAGGGGTGGGTGGATGACCCGGGGGCTTCGCCGCTGGCGGCCGCGGCGGTGCTGGACGGTCGTCGGCTCTATGCGAGTCGGGATGAGCTGCTGCAGGTGATCCGGCCGGATCCGGTCGCCTGTGACTCGATGAAACGGCCGTTGGCTCTCGTGGCGCAGCGGCCTGGATATCAGGAAACCCGGCCCGACGTCGAGGTGCGCGGTGATGTCGAGGCCACGATGCGGGCGGCGGTGCAGATCGCCGAGGGAGATCGACCCGCTGACGCCGAGTTGGCGCGGTTGGCCGTCGGATTGTCCGATCCCAGGGTCCGCGACACGCTCTATGCGCTGGCGGTCGGGGAGCGCGCCGAGCAGGCCGAAGCGCTGTGGGCGCTGTTGGCCCGCAATCTACCCGACCCGTGGCGTGCCGAAGCGCTTGTCCTGCTGGCCTTTTCCGCTTACGCCCGGGGTGACGGACCGCTGGCCGGGGTATCGCTCGACGCCGCGTTGGAGGCGCGGCCGACGCACCGGATGGCCGGCATGCTCGACACCGCGCTGCAGGCGGGCATGCGACCGGAGCGGATTCGGGAGCTGGCGGTCACCGGCTATCGGCTGGCCGAACAGCTCGGTGTGCAATTGCCGCCTCGACGGACGTGGCGGCGCAGGGCCGGTTGAGTGGCTAGACCTTCTCGACGCGAACCGCGTGGGCCATGTGATGGGGAAGTTCGACCTGCTCGTGTCCCGGGATCACGATCATCACACCCCCGTGGTCGTTGGCCTCGACGGTGACCCGCGCATTCGGCACCACGCCGGCGTCCTTGAGTCGGCCGATGAGCTCGGTGTCGCCCTGCACGTGTTCGGTGAGCTGGCGGACCACCACGGCGACCGGCAATCCGACCGGGAGTTCGGTGAGCCGGACCAGGCTGACATCGTCGTAGCGCGCCGCACCGACGCCGAGGTCCGTCAGGCCCGGGATGGGGTTACCGAACGGCGAGGTAGTGGGGTTGTCGAGCACCTGCACCAGGCGCCGCTCCACGTCCTCGCTCATTACGTGCTCCCACCGGCATGCTTCGGCGTGGACCTCTTCCCACGGCAACCCGATCACATCGACGAGCAACCGCTCGGCCAGTCGGTGCTTGCGCATCACGGCCACCGCGAGGGCTCGACCCTTGTCGGTCAGCTCCAGATGGCGGTCGCCCGCGACGTGCAGCAGACCGTCGCGTTCCATCCGCGATACCGTCTGGCTGACCGTCGGACCACTTTGGTCGAGCCGTTCGGCGATACGGGCACGCAACGGCACCACGCCCTCTTCTTCGAGGTCGTAGATCGTCCGCAGGTACATCTCGGTGGTATCGACCAGATCGTTCATGCGCGCCTTCCCAGCCCCAACGTCACGGCACAGTCTACCGTTCCCGGCTGTTTAACTGCGGCGCAACATCGGGTCGTCGGGTACCTCACTCAACAACGACAAACCCCAGGACAACGGCCTGTCACCGGCTGGTGAGGTCCCAAAAACACCCGGATACGCGATGTGCCCGCCGGAAACCGGCGGGGCACATCGGGAAAACGACTAGCTGGCGTAGGAGCGCAGGCGGTCCGCACGCTCGCCGTTGCGGAGCTTGGACATCACCTCACGCTCGATCTGGCGGACCCGCTCGCGGGACAGCCCGAACAGCTTGCCGATCTGATCCAGCGTCCGGGGCTGGCCGTCGTCGAGGCCGAACCGCAAGCGGATCACCTGCTGCTCACGCTCGTCGAGCGTGGCCAGCACGTGGCGGATGTCGGTGTGCAGCAGCTCGGAGATGACGGCGTTCTCGGCCGACATCGCGTTCTCGTCCTCGATGAAGTCGCCCAGCGGGGCCTCCTCGTCGGTGCCGACCGGCATATCCAGGCTCACCGGGTCGCGGCTGTGCTCGAGCAGGTCGTTGATCTTCTCGACCGGGATACCGGACTCCTCGGCCAGTTCCTCGTCGGTCGCCTCACGGCCGAGGTTCTGGTGCATCTCCCGCTTGATCCGGGCCAGCTTGTTGACCTGCTCCACCAGGTGGACGGGCAGGCGGATGGTACGGCTCTGGTCGGCCATCCCACGGGTGATGGCCTGCCGGATCCACCAGGTGGCGTAGGTGGAGAACTTGAAACCCTTGGCGTAGTCGAACTTCTCCATCGCGCGGATCAGGCCCAGGTTTCCTTCCTGGATCAGGTCCAGCAGTGGCATGCCGCGTCCGGTGTAGCGCTTCGCCAGCGACACCACCAGGCGGAGGTTGGCCTCCAGCAGGTGCCGGCGTGCTGCCTCACCATCGCGGACCACGGTGGCCAGGTCGCGTTTGCGATTCTCGCCCAGGCGCTTCTTGGTGTTGAGGACGTGCTGGGCGTACAAGCCCGCCTCGATGCGCTTTGCGAGCTCTACCTCATCGGCGGCGTTGAGCAACGCCGTTTTGCCGATGCCGTTCAGATACACGCGCACGAGGTCGGCGGCAGGACTCTGGGCGTCCAGATCACTGTCGACGCGGCTTGTGGTGGCATTTGCCATGGCGGCCTCCTGATCAGCTCGAACTGTCATGATCTACAACGTCGTAGGTGCCATGAGAGTTCCCGCTGATCCCCGGATTCATGCCTGCTGAGCTGCGGTTTTTCCGGAACGACCTGAGAATGTCCTGAGAATGGCTAAAGAAGTCGCTCAGCTGGGGTCATCGGGGTCGGATCGCGCTGGGTCCGGTTGCGGTGGCATAACCGCGTCACTCTGTAACGCTGGACGCTCCGCGGTGGGGAACAGCGGGATCCGCTCGCCGCGACCGGCGTATCGCCGTGGCTCCTCGGCCGAACGCGGAGGACGATCGTTGGCGATCAGTACCGCGATCCACGGCAGCGGTATCGACGCCACGATGATCGCCAGCGAGATGAGCCCGTTCTGCCAGATGTTGTAGGCAACAGCGGCCAGCAGGAGTGCCGGGATGCGGAACGCCATCAGCGTGAGGTACTTGCGGACGCGCTGACGGTGCTGCACTTCGTAGGCGGGTGCGGCTTGGGTGATGAGAACCGGGCGGGCTTCCTTGCCGAAATCGTCGCCGAAATCGTCGTCGAAACTCAGCTCGTGGCTTTGTTTCATGCTTCTACTGTTCCACACCTGCGCCCGATGGCGACAGGTGGATTTCGCTAAGCCGCGCAGCCAGGCACAATAAGAATATGGAGACCCAGACCATCGAGCGCCCGGACACCGACGAACGCGTCGACGACGGGACTGACGACGACAGCCCCAAGTTCTTCCATTACGTCAAGAAGAACAAGATCGCCGAAAGCGCCGTCATGGGTACGCATGTGGTCGCGCTGTGTGGCGAGGTGTTCCCGGTGACGAAATCAGCCAAGCCCGGCTCCCCGGTGTGCCCGGATTGCAAGAAGATCTACGAATCGCTCAAGCAGTAGGCGGCCGCAGCGGCGGTTCGGCGGCCTCGGGCACGGGAACGGGAGTGTCGTCCGGTGCCTGGGCTTCGTCGTTGTGGGAGCCGTTGAGAGCTTTGTCGCCCAGCCATTCCCGCAGTCTCCTGGCGTGGGTATCCGACGCCGGCCACTCCTCTTGGATCGCCGCGTTGAGTTCGGCGCCGAGCATGATGGCGAATCCCAGGAAGAACGCGAACAGCAGGAACGCGATCGGCGTGGCCAGCGCACCATAGGTGTAGCCCGTGCTGGTGATCCAGGTCAGGTAGATCCGCAGCCCGAAGGTGGCGACCAGGAACACCACGGTCGCCAGGACGGCGCCGAGCACCAGACGGTGGGTCGGAATCGGAGCAGGCAGCGAGACCCGGTACAGCACGGTCACGCCGACGAATACGGCCAGGAACAACGCCGGGTAGTACCCGTAGCGCAGCACGTTGTCCCAGCTTTCGGGGATGTGCTCGGAGATCGCCCGCGGCCCGAGCGCCAGCAGCGGCGCCACCCCGATCGCAGAGACCAGCATGATCACGTAGAGACCCAGTGCGTAGAACCGCTGACGCACCGGATGTCGCAGCAGTGTCTGATCGTGCGCCTCCACGATCGAGTCCACGAAGGCCGATACAGCCGATGATCCGGCCCACAACGAGATCACGAAACCGACCGACACCACCTCGCCGCGGGCACCCTTCACGATGTCGCGGATCGTCGGTTCGATGATCTCGTTGACGACGTTGGGGGAGAAGAAGCTGTTCGCCGCGGTGATCAGCTGATCCTGGATCGTCGGCAGGGTGTCCGGCCCGAACATCGGTGCGATGTACGCCAAGCTGCCCAGCATCCCCAGCAGCAGCGGAGGCAATGACAACGCGCACCAGAACGCCGCCTGCGCCGACTCCGAGAAGATGGAATCGTCCCAGCTCTTCGACAATGTGCGTCGAGTGATGTGCCAGATGTGGTGGCGTGTTGGAGGTACGGGAAGCGGCTGGCGAGTCATGACCAGTCAAGCATTACTGACGGAACGTGCTCCTGCCCAGGCGGGTGGTGTCGGCCGGTGGCGGTCAGGCGTCTGCCGCGCTGGTCTCCAGCACTGCAGCCAGCTCGACCAGCTTTGCCTCGTGCTCGTTGGCGTGGTGTTGGCAGAAGAGCAGCTCGGCCCCCGAGGGCAGCTTCGCGCGCACGCGTGCGGCTGCGCCGCAACGATCGCAGCGATCGGCTCTGGTTAGCTCCGGACTGGTCAGAGTTGCGTTCACGGCTCCTCCGTCTTCTGCTCTGCGCATCTCGGCAAAGGCGCCTTGATTGCGTATGTCTACTGTGTCAGACGTTTTGGATTCCGGCCTTGTTCCCCGGGGGTTCACCGGTGTGTCGTGTCTCACTTGGCCGGCGTGTTGCTGGCCGGGCAAGCTGACACCGTGCATCCGTCGACGCGTGTTCTGGTTCACCTGTGCAGCGCCGAGGAGTGGTTGGCGGCCCAGCGCAGCGGCGAACTCCGTCCGGACTCGCTGAGCGTGCAGGGCTTCGTCCACCTATCGGCTCCTGAGCAGGTACATCTGCCGGCGAACCGGCTCTACTCCGGACGCCGCGACCTGGTGCTGCTGCACATCGATCCCGCGAAGCTGACGGATCCGGTGCGTTGGGAGCCGGGGGTTCCGACGGACCCCGACGCGATGTTGTTTCCGCACCTGTTCGGTCCGCTGCCGGTGGGCGCCGTGATGACCACCACCACCTACGTGCCCGACGCCCAGGGGCGGTTCGCGCCGTTGGCCGGCGACCCGCCGTCGGGGCCGTCAGCTACGTGAAGGCGCGGTGATCAGGCGTGGGTACCGCCGTCGATGCGGATCTCGGTGCCGCTGATGAACGCGCCGTCGTCGGACACCAGCATGGCGATCACCCCGGCGACCGCGGACGGGTCACCCATCCCGGCGCCGCCGGAGGCCAGGTCGGTCGGCATGATCGGCGACAGCTTGGCGAACAACGACCAGTCGCTGTCGGCGGGGAGGAGTCCCGGTGTGGCGTCGGTGATTCCGGACTTGATGCTGCCCGGTGCGACACACACCGCCCGCAGACCCTGCTTGCCGTATTCCAGGGCGAGTGCGTGGGTCATCGCCTGGATACCGCCCTTGCTGGCCGCGTAGGCCGCCATGTACGGGTGGGCGAACGCCGCCGACGTGGAACTGAAGTTCACGATCGCGCTCTGCGGATTCTCCAGCAGCGCCGGCAGCGCCTCGCGGATCACCAGGAACGTCCCGGTGAGATTCACGCCGATGATCTGGTTCCAGGCCGCCAGGCTCATCTCGTGGGTGTGCACCGCGCGCAGTATGCCCGCGGCGTTGACCACCGAGTCGAGGCCGCCCAACGCCTCCACGGCGGTGCGCACGCCGTCGACCACCGATGTCTCGTCGCCGACGTCCGTGGTGCGCACCGTGAGCTTGCCGGCGGTGCCTGCCTGTTGCGCGCTCTGCCGGGTGGCCTCCAGACCATCGGCAGAGATGTCGGCGCCCACCACCGCGGCGCCCTCGTCGAGCAGTCGCAGCGCGGTGGCCTGCCCGATGCCGGATGCGGCGCCGGTAACCAGGATCCGGCGCCCCTCAAGTCGTTTCATGATTGTCACTGTCCCATGACGTACTTCGTCCCATGACGTACTTCGCGGTCGGGCCTGCGGTCCATCCTCGGCAGCCGCCGGCCAATAGATCCGGACGGGGTGTCAGTGCGGGCAGCAGATCGGCCCCTCCGTCAGACGGAGGGGCCGATGTCGTTGTCTGTCGGCGACGCGACCGGACTAGTCCAGGTAGTCGCGCAAAACCTGCGAGCGGCTGGGGTGGCGCAGCTTGCTCATGGTCTTGGACTCGATCTGGCGGATGCGCTCACGCGTGACGCCGTAGACCTGGCCGATCTCGTCGAGCGTGCGCGGCTGTCCGTCGGTGAGGCCGAAGCGGAGCCGGACCACGCCGGCCTCGCGCTCGGACAGCGTCTCCAGCACCGACTGCAGCTGATCCTGCAGCAGCGTGAAGGACACCGCATCCACGGCCACCACGGCTTCGGAGTCCTCGATGAAGTCACCGAGCTGGCTGTCGCCCTCGTCGCCGATCGTCTGGTCCAGCGAGATGGGCTCACGCGCGTACTGCTGGATCTCCAGCACCTTCTCCGGCGTGATGTCCATTTCCTTGGCCAGCTCTTCGGGCGTGGGCTCGCGGCCCAGGTCCTGCAGCAGCTCACGCTGGATGCGGCCGAGCTTGTTGATCACCTCGACCATGTGCACCGGGATACGGATGGTGCGGGCCTGGTCGGCCATGGCGCGGGTGATGGCCTGACGGATCCACCACGTCGCGTAGGTCGAGAACTTGTAACCCTTGGTGTAGTCGAACTTCTCGACGGCGCGGATCAGGCCCAGGTTGCCTTCCTGGATCAGATCGAGGAAGGCCATGCCGCGGCCCGTGTAGCGCTTGGCCAGCGACACCACCAGGCGCAGGTTGGCTTCCAGCAGATGGTTTTTCGCGCGGTCTCCGTCACGGCAGATCCACTGGAAGTCACGCCGCACCTGAGTGGTGAGCTTCTCGCCCTTCGCGGCGAACTCGGTCATCTTCTGGGTGGCGAACAGGCCGGCCTCGATGCGCTTGGCGAGCTCGACCTCTTCCTCGGCGTTGAGCAGCGCGACCTTGCCGATCTGCTTGAGGTACGCACGGACCGAGTCGGCCGAGGCCGTCAGCTCGGCATCTTTACGTGCCTGTCGCAGTGCCTCGGACTCTTCCTCGTCCCAGACGAAGTCGCCGGAGGCCTTGTCCTTCTCGGACGGCTCGGGGTGCTCCTCGGCGGCCTTGCCTGCCTTGGCCGCAGCCGGTGCGGCTGACTTGGCGCTCTTGCCTTCCTCGGCCTCGTCGTCATCGTCGTCGTCGGACTCCTCGACGTCATCGTCGGCGCCGAGATCGTCGTCGAGCTCGAGGTCGGTGTCCTCGGCATCGAGCTCCTCGCCCGGACCTGCCTCCAGATCGTCGGTGCTGTCCGGATCGTCGTTGACGTCCTCTGGCTTGCTCGCCGCGGGCTTGGTGGCCTTCTTGGCGGGCGCCTTCTTGGCGGCGGCCTTCTTGGCTGGGGCTTTCTTCGCCGGTGCGGCGCCCGCGGCCTTGGCGGCGGTGGTCTTGGCTGCCCGCTTGGCCGGTGCCTTCTTGGCGGGAGTCTTGGTAGCGGTGCGCTTCACCGGCTCGTCGGTCGCCGGGCTTGCTTCTGTCGCTGCCACGTACACCCTTTCGGTCTCGCAAAATCTCGGCGGGTATGGGCATACTCCACCGACGGCGTCTGCTATCGAATGTTGGCGTTCTTATCGGCTGGGATATTCACCGCTATTCGGTAGGCGGCCGCCGAGGACCATTGTAACGACAGTGTGGGAGTTCCCCGTGCCGAGCGGCAAATTTCGCCCTGCGGACCGGCCCGGTCGGTGAAGTTACCGGTTGGTAGCTTGCGGGTCGGTGGTCGTCGGGAGCTCACTGGCCATGGCCGCCCCGACGATGCCTGCGGTGTTGAGCAATGTCGCGGGCACGATCGGGGTGCGGATCTTCAGCAGGGGTAGCCACTTGTCCGATTTGCGGCTGATGCCGCCGCCGGCGATGAACAGGTCCGGCCAGATCGCGTTCTCGATCGTCACGAGAACCTTGTTCACCTCTTCGCTCCAGCGCGCGTAACTCCAGTCCTTGCGCTCCTTGACCGACGACGCCGCACGGTGCTCGGCTTCCTTGCCGTCGACCTGCAGATGGCCGAACTCGGTGTTGGGCAACAGCACACCGTCGTGGATCACTGCCGAGCCGATGCCGGTGCCGAAGGTCAGGAGCACCACGACGCCGGAGTTGTCCTTGCCCGCCCCATACCGTTCCTCGGCCAGACCCGCCGCGTCGGCGTCGTTGAGTACGCGCACCGGCAACCCGCCAAGCGCGGTGCTGATCACCTCGGAGGCGCTTACGCCGATCCAACCCTTGTCGACATTGGCCGCGGTGCGCACGATTCCTTCGGTGACAACCCCCGGGTAGGTGACGCCCACCCGGCCGGTCCAGCCGAACTCGGCCACCACCGCAGCCACCGTCTCCGCCACGGATTCGGGGGTGGCCGGCTGCGGCGTGTCGAGTTTGAACCGCTCGCCGACGAGTTGTCCGGTGTCGAGGTCGACGATGCCGCCCTTGATCCCGCTGCCGCCGACGTCGACACCGAATCCGCGGTGCTGGGATGCGGTCATGGTTGCTCCTTTGCGGGACAGGGTGCGGGACTAACCAAGGCGCGCCCCCACCCTAGTAGTTCACCAACGCCCGTGCCTGCGGTCCGGCATCCCCCCCGGAAGCGACTTTTCGGTCCGAAGGTGTTGCGATGGAGCCGTGACCGACAACAGTTTCGATGCGCCCGCGCTGAGCGTGGTGGCCGAGCAACTCGCCACCGAAGCCGCAGAATTCGTCGCACGCCGGCGTGCCGAGGTGTTCGGCGCCGTCGCGAACTCCGACGGTGCCGGGGTACGTGACGACGTGCGGACTGTCAGATCTAAGAGCACCCCGACCGACCCCGTCACGATCGTCGACACCGAAACCGAACGGTGGCTGCGTGAGCGGCTGGCCGTATTGCGGCCGGCAGAGGCGATCCTGGGGGAGGAGGAAGGCGGTCAGCGGGAGGGCCGCGACGGGCTGAGTTGGGTGCTCGATCCGATCGACGGCACGGTGAACTTCGTCTATGGGATCCCGGCCTATGCGGTGTCGGTGGCCGCGCAGTACGACGGCCGCTCGGTGGCCGGAGCCGTGGCGAATGTGCCCGGCGGTGAGGTGTACTCGGCCGCCCTGGGACACGGCGCGGAGGTGGTGCGGGCCGGGGTGCGGACCCCACTGAGGTGCAGTGCGGTCGAGGAATTGTCGATGGCGCTGTTGGGTACCGGGTTCGCCTATGAACCCGTCCGGCGCGCGCGGCAGGCAGGCGTGCTGGCACAGGTTCTGCCCGTCGTGCGTGACGTGCGCCGCATCGGCTCGTGTGCGCTCGACCTGTGCATGGTTGCCGCCGGCAGGTTGGACGCCTACTACGAAGACGGTGTCCAGGTCTGGGACTGGGCCGCGGCGGCGCTGATCGCGGCCGAGGCCGGGGCGACGGTGTGGTTGCCGACTACTCCCGGCGCCGCGTACGCGGCGGCATCGGCGCCTGGCATCGCCGAGGATCTGCGTGACGCGTTAGCAGGCGCCGGCATGGATCTTTGACAGCAGCGCGGAATCCGACGGCGCGGTGGCGTCGGGTCGCAGGCTGGCCAGCACGGCCCTGATGTCGTCGTTGCTGGCGAGTTCACTGAACTCGGTGCCCAGCGCCAAATCGACTCCGGCATCAGGTCTTTCGTCCTGGAACAGTTCGGTGCACGGAGCCACCAGCCATACCGCGGCGGCGGCGGTGCGGCCGGACGGGCCGAACCGGATCTGACCGTGGCATTCCAGCCGGGTGTTGGCGTAGATCGGGTCATTCGCCGCCTCGGGCTGGGCGAAGCCCAGATCGCGCAGCGCGCCGGCCACCTCGCCGGCCTGGCCGCCCTGGCCGCTGGCGTTGAGCACCCGGATCCTGGTCTCGGCCAGTGGTGCCGGGGTGACGTCGGTCATCGCCGAGAACGCCACCTGCTCACCGAGCTTGGGGGCCGCCGGATCGGTAGCGGGCGGCGGGTTGTTGCACACCGCGGCCTCGTGCACATCTGTCGGCTGGTTGAGCGCGATGATCCACACGATCATCGTCACCACCGCAAGTGCGACGAACAGCACGATGCCGGGAACGAAACTGCGCCGACGGAACGGTCGACCATGCCGGTCGAAGGCGGTGCCATCGGTGATTTCTGCGACCACACCAGCACTCTAAGCGCTGGCGAGTCCGCCGATGCAGCAGAGCTCAGACGCCAGTGTGATGTAAATCACACTGGAACACGTGGCAATACGGGCACGAATCATTTGGGGAATGCGTTCGACGCTGGTACAAAGCTCTGCTGCAAGGTAAGGGAGGGGACACAGACGATGGCTACCGACTACGACGCTCCGCGGCGTTCCGAAGCAGACGAGGTTTCCGAGGATTCACTGGAGGAGCTCAAGGCGCGCCGCAACGAGGCGCAGTCCGCCGTGGTGGACGTTGACGAATCGGAATCTGCCGAGTCGTTCGAGCTGCCGGGAGCGGACCTGTCCGGCGAGGAACTGTCCGTGCGGGTGGTTCCGAAGCAGGCCGACGAGTTCACCTGCTCAAGCTGCTTTCTGGTGCACCACCGGAGCCGGCTGGCAAGCGAGAAGAACGGCGTGATGATCTGCACGGACTGCGCAGTGTGATTTCGCGGCTCAGCCGCCTGAGCTGGATTCGCGGCTCAGCCGCCTGAGCTGGATTCGCGGCTCAGCCGCCTGAGCTGGATTCGCGGCTCAGCCGCGGAGCGCAGCCAGGACACGATCCGGATGCCGCGAACTGATCAACCAGTACGGGGTGGGGTCTTCCGGATCTTCGAGCACCACCAGGATCATCGGGCCCACCCAGGCCCGGTGCACGACATAGGCCGCGGGATCGAGCTGGCGACCCAGTGCGGCCGTTTTCGCTGACCTCGGAACCTCCGCGGTACGCGAGATCACGCTTGTCGGCAGGTGGGCCTCACCGATCCACAACTCGGTGTCGCCCCCGCTGTCGCGTGTCACCTTCAATTCGGTCTTGCTGAACCACATCAGCACGGCCGCCGCCACGCCGAAGAGCAGCACGTAGGGCAACCATGCCGGAATGGCCGGGGCGGCCAGGCCGATCTCGAATGCGATCACCCCTGCCAGCACCGCAGCGGGCAGCGACCACCACCACGGGACCCACAAACGTTCGCGGTAGTGAACGTTTTGGGCGGTTGCGCGCGTGTCTGACACGGGGCTCAGAGTAATCTGTGACGTCGTGTCCACCTCTCTGGCGGTCGTCCGATTGGACCGCGAACTACCGATGCCTACCCGGGCGCACGATGGTGACGCGGGTGTAGACCTCTACAGCGCGCGCGATGTCGAGCTGGCCCCCGGGCAGCGCGAGCTCGTGCCCACCGGTCTCGCCGTGGCCATCCCGCACGGAATGGTGGGCCTGATCCACCCGCGCTCGGGTTTGGCTGCACGCGTGGGCCTTTCGATCGTCAACAGTCCGGGCACCGTCGACGCCGGCTACCGCGGCGAGATCAAGATTTCGCTGATCAACCTCGATCCCGACACGCCGATCGTGGTCAATCGGGGTGACCGGATTGCCCAGCTGTTGGTTCAGCGGGTAGAACTGCCCGAGTTGGTTGAGGTGACCTCGTTCGACGAGGCAGGCCTGGCTGACACCTCCCGTGGCGATGGCGGCCACGGTTCCTCCGGCGGACATGCGAGTTTGTGATGGCATTCGGAAAACGCAAGAACGATGCAGCTGATGACACGGCTGGCCAGAACGACGACGAGCGGGTTGAGCAGTCGGCGCCGGTAGATGCGGCTGCCGACGACCGGGGCCCGTTCGACGTCGAGGACTTCGACGACCCCGCCGTCGCGGTGCAGGGTCGGCTCGACCTCGGCTCGGTGTTGATTCCGATGCCCGACGGCGGCCAGGTGCAGGTTGAGCTCAACGAGGCCGGGGCCCCGAGCGCAGTGTGGGTGGTGACCCCCAACGGGCGGTTCACCGTCGCCGCCTACGCCGCGCCCAAGAGTGCGGGCCTGTGGCGTGAGGTGGCCGGTGAGCTCGCCGATTCGCTGCGCAAGGACGCCAGCTCGGTGGCCATCCAGGACGGACCGTGGGGTCGCGAGGTGGTCGGCGCGGGTAATGGCGGCGTGGTGCGCTTCATCGGTATCGACGGCTACCGCTGGATGGTGCGGTGTGTGGTCAATGGCGCTCCGGAAACCATCGATGCGCTGGCCGACGAGGCGCGGACCGCACTGGCCGACACCGTGATTCGTCGCGGGGAGACTCCGCTGCCGGTGCGCACACCGCTGCAGGTGGAGTTACCCGAGCCGATGGCCGCCCAACTTCGCGCCGCGGCGCAACAGGCCGCGATGCAGCAGGCTGCCCAGCAGGTCGCCGCCGCGGCACCGGACCAGCCGCAGGACCAGCCGCCGGCCGAGCCGGTGGCACGGCGCAGTGTGCAGGGTTCGGCGATGCAGCAGCTGCGCACCATCACCGGGGGCTAAGGCCAGCGGTACCTCAGGTCGCGACCGTATCGCTGGCGGCCTCCTGCAGCGCTGCCACGCATGCCGCCCCCAGGACGCCGGTGTCGCGCCCCATCTGTTCGAGCGTGACCGAGCGCAGTGCGGCCTGCGGTGCGGCCGCCACCCACTCGTAGCCGACCTCGGCCGGATGCACGGGATCGTCGGTTGCCACCGCGACGCCCATCGGCACCCGAAGTTGTTCGAGTTCGTCGCTGCCGGGTGCGCGGTACCCGGCCGCTTCCTCCATCGCGTCGGGCAGGGTGGGCCACTGGCACACCCAGGAACGGGCCAGTTCGTCGGCCAGCCACGGCGGGCTGGAGGCCCGCATCTGCGCCACCGTGGCCGCCAGTCCGTCCCGGCGCAGCAGATCCGCCGACTGGCGGGCCAACAGCGCGGCGGGAGCATGCTGGGAGCTGCCCGTCCAGGGCGGCAGGGCGGCCAGTACCGCCACGGCCCGGCCGGGATGGTCCAACGCCCACCGTGCTGCGACGACGGCGCCGATGGACACCCCGCCGACCGCGATGGGGCCCGACCGGGCGGCGTCGTCCAGTGCCTGCAGATAGCCCTCGATGAGCCGGTCCGGGGTCGGTGCCGGCGTCACCACCAGCGCGCCTGCATCATGCAAGGCTTCGGAAAAAGCCCGGTAGACGTAGTTGTCGTCGGACCCGGTGCCGGGCAGGAGAACGGTTGGGACGCCGCGCAGAATGACGCTCATCACACGATCGTGCCTGCCCCGTCAAATCGTCGGCGTGCCGACCCGCACCCCACGTGGCATTCGGTGAACAAGAGGTCTACGGTGGCGTTGGTTGGGCGGATTCACAGTGGATCCGCAGAAGGTCAGGAGAGGCCATGGCTACGGCCGAAGGGTATCTGCGCCGACTTACGCGACGCCTGACAGAAGACCCCGAACAGCTTGATGTAGAAGAGCTCAGCGATGACGCCGCCAATACCGGCGCCCTGAAGGCGATCGACGCCCGGCGCGGCCAAGAAGTGACGATGGTGGGCACCCTGCGCAGCGTGGAATGTAACGGCAAGGGGTGTTCCGGCGGCATCAAAGCCGAGTTGTTCGACGGTACGGACACGGTGTTGTTGGTGTGGCTGGGGCAGCGCCGTATTCCGGGTATCGAATCCGGGTGCACGCTGAGGGTGCACGGCCGGGTGGGCAAGTTGGAGAACGGCGCCAAAGCGATTTACAACCCCCGGTACGAAATTCAGAAGTGAGTCAGGCCGACAACAACGCGCCCGCGCAGCCCGACAGTGATCCGGCGCCGCCCCCTTCCCATGGTGGCGGACGTGCAGTGCTGGACCAGATGGGCGGCGTCAGCGGCCTGATCTATTCGTCGCTGCCGGTGGTGGTCTTCGTCCCGGTGTCCACGACGTTCGGGCTGATGCCGGCGATCTCCGCCGCACTCGGCGTCGCGACCCTGATCCTGATCTGGCGGTTGATCCGCCGTGAATCCGTTCAGCCCGCGGTGTCGGGATTCTTCGCCGTGGGTGTCAGTGCCCTGATCGCCTATCTGATGGGCGAGTCGAAAGGCTATTTCCTGCTTGGTATCTGGAGCTCACTGGTGTACGCCGTGCTGTTCGGGGTATCGGTGATCATCCGGCGTCCGGTGGTCGGCTACGTCTGGGGTTGGGTGAATTCACACGACCGCGACTGGCGCAGCGTGCGCCGGGCGGTGCTGGCCTTCGATGTCGCCACGCTCACCTGGGTAGCGGTGTTCGCGTCCAAGTTCGTCGTCCAGAAGTATCTCTACGACGCCGACGAGACCGGCTGGCTCGGCGTCGCCCGCATCGCCATGGGGTACCCGTTGTCGGCCGTGGCCGCCTTGGTGACCTATCTGGCCATCCGCTCTGCACAACGCGCGATGCACGCTCAGGATGCGGCCGCGGCGCACTGAGCCGTCATCAGCGTGGCGCCGGGCGCAGCAGCAGCTCGCGCAGTTCGTCCTCGGACTCGGTGACGGCGACGAACAACAATTCGTCTCCACCCTCAAGCGGGTCATCGGATTCGGGCACGATCACCCTGGCTCCGCGCAGGATCGTCACCAGTGCGGTGTCCCGGGGCAGCTCGAGCCGCTTGACGGGCTTGCCGCCCCACGGGGTGTCGTCGGGCAGGGTGATCTCGACCAGGTTGGCCTGTCCCTTGCGGAACTCCATCAGGCGCACCAGATCGCCGACCGCGACGGCCTCCTCGACGAGCGAGGCCAGCATGCGCGGCGTCGACACCGCCACATCCACACCCCAGTTCTCGTCGAACAGCCACTCGTTGCGGGGATCGTTGACGCGGGCCACCACGCGTGGAACCGTGAATTCGGTCTTGGCCAGCAGGCTGACCACGACGTTGACCTTGTCGTCACCGGTCGCCGCGATCACCACATCGAATTCTTCGAGCTTGATCGACTCCATCACGCTGAGCTCACAGGCATCGCCCAGCCGCCAGTGTGCGGCCGGAATGGCGTCGGCGTCGATGTGGCCGGGGTTGCGCTCCAGCAGCGTCACATCGTGGTTGTTCTCGAGCAATTCGCGGGCTATGGAGCGGCCCACGGCGCCGGCCCCGGCGATCGCAACTTTCATCAGTGGGACTCCAGGTCGTCACTCGGTGGCAGTGCCGCGATCGCCAACGCCTCGGCGATGTGACCTGATACCGCCGCGATGTACACCTGATCGCCGGCTTGGATCACGGTCTTGGGCTCGGGCAGGTAGCCGCTGCCGAACCGGATCATGAACGCCACCCGGCCGCCGGTGGCCGCTTCCAGGTCGGTGACCAGGTGCCCGGCCCAATCCTGGTGCAGCGGAAGTTCGGCCACGCCCACGTTCCCGGACGGATCCCGCCACTTGGTGGTCTCGGTTTCCTTGGTCAGCACGTTGAGCAGACGATCGGTGGTCCACGGCACAGTGGCCACGGTCGGGATGCCCAGCCGCTCGTAGACCGCGGCGCGCTTGGCGTCGTAGATACGCGCGACCACGCGCTCGACGCCGAATGTCTCGCGGGCCACCCGGGCCGAGATGATGTTGGAGTTGTCACCGGAGGACACCGCGGCGAACGCACCGGCCTCCTCGATGCCGGCACGCAGCAGCACATCGCGATCGAAGCCCATGCCCAGCACACGTTCACCGGCGAAGTCGGGCGAGAGCCGGTGGAACGCGGTGCTGTCGCGGTCGATGACCGCGACCTCGTGGCCGATGTGGGCCAGGCTGTCTGCGAGGGATGCGCCGACCCGGCCGCACCCCATGACGACTACACGCACCCGACGGTCCTTTCCGGTGGCAGCGGAGCGCTGTTGCGATTATCCGTTGGACTCGAACGCTACAGCTTTGTCACGACTATTCCCCTTCGGGCTTAGTCTTGGCTCTCGTGTCCAAGCTTTCGACGGCGGCGCGCCGTCTGGTCCTCGGGCGGCCGTTCCGCAGTGACAAGCTGTCTCACACCCTGCTGCCCAAACGGATCGCTCTTCCGGTGTTCGCCTCCGACGCGTTGTCGTCGGTGGCCTACGCCCCGGAAGAGGTCTTTCTGGTGCTCTCGGTGGCGGGGCTCACGGCGTACTCGCTGACACCCTGGATCGGCCTGGCGGTGGCCGGCGTCATGCTGATCGTGATCGCCAGCTACCGGCAGAACGTGCACGCGTATCCCTCCGGCGGCGGTGACTACGAAGTCGTCACCACGAACCTCGGGCCGACGGCGGGGCTGACCGTGGCGAGCGCGTTGATGGTGGATTACGTGCTGACCGTTGCAGTGTCGATGTCCTCGGCGATGTCCAACATCGGTTCTGCCGTGCCGTTCGTTGGTCAGCACAAGGTGCTGTTCGCGGTGGTGGCGATCCTGCTGCTGGCCTCGATGAATCTGCGCGGGCTGCGGGAGTCGGGCACGGCGTTCGCCATCCCCACGTACGCCTTCATGATCGGCATGTACATCATGCTGGGGTGGGGTCTGTTCCAGATCTACGTTCTGGGCCACCCACTTCGGGCGGAGTCCGCCGGTTTCGAGATGCATCCCGAACACGGGGAGGTGCTCGGTTTCGCGCTGGTGTTCCTGGTGGCCCGGGCGTTCTCCTCGGGCTCGGCCGCGTTGACCGGTGTCGAGGCGATCAGCAACGGCGTACCCGCATTCCGGAAGCCGAAGTCGCGTAACGCGGCAACGACCCTGCTGCTGCTCGGGGTGATCTCGGTGAGCCTGCTGATGGGCATCATCGTGCTGGCCAAGGCCACCGGGGTGAAGATCGCCGAACGCCCGCACGAGCAGCTGATCGGGGCACCCCCGGATTATGACCAGAAGACGCTGATCGCCCAGCTCGCCGATGCGGTGTTCCACAACTTTCCGGTGGGCCTGTTCCTGATCGCCGGGGTGACTGCGCTGATCCTGATGTTGGCCGCCAACACGGCGTTCAACGGGTTCCCGGTACTCGGGTCCATCCTGGCCCAGGACCGTTACCTGCCACGGCAGCTGCACACCCGGGGCGACCGGCTGGCGTTCTCCAACGGCATCCTGTTCCTGGCCTTCGCCGCGATCGCTTTCGTGGTGGCGTTCCGCGCCGAGGTGACCGCGCTGATCCAGCTCTACATCGTCGGGGTGTTCGTATCGTTCACGCTCAGCCAGATCGGCATGGTGCGCCACTGGACGCGGTTGTTGCGTACCGAAACGGACCCGATGGTGCGGCGGAAGATGATGCGCTCGCGCGTCATCAACGCGATCGGTCTGACCGCCACCGGAACGGTGCTGGTGGTCGTGGTGGTGACCAAATTCGTCGCCGGTGCGTGGATCGCGATCCTGGCGATGGGCGCGCTTTTCGTGATCATGAAGCTCATCCGCAGGCACTACGACACCGTGGCCCGTGAGCTCGACAAGGAGGACGAGGAAGCGGGCGACATCGTCCTGCCGAGCCGCAATCACGCCGTGATCCTGGTTTCGAAGCTGCATCTGCCGACCAAACGGGCGCTGGCCTACGCCCGTGCCACCAGGCCGGACCTGCTGGAGGCGATCACGGTCAGTGTCGACGACGCCGAGACCCGCGCCCTGGTGCACCAGTGGGAGGACAGTGACATCAGCGTGCCGTTGAAGGTGATCGCCTCGCCTTACCGCGAAATCACCCGGCCGGTACTCGATTACGTCAAACGGGTAACCAAGGAATCTCCGCGCACGGTGGTGACGGTGTTCATCCCCGAATACGTGGTGGGCCGCTGGTGGGAACAGGTGCTGCACAATCAGAGTGCGCTGCGGCTGAAAGGCCGGCTGCTGTTCATACCCAACGTGATGGTGACATCGGTTCCGTGGCAACTGAGTTCGTCGGAGCGGCTGAAGTCGCTGCAGCCTCGTGCCACACCGGGTGACGCGCGGCGGGGGTTCCTGGAGTGACTGACCTGACGCTGACCACGGGTGCGGCGGCCAACGGCGGCAGTTGCGTGGCCCGCCACGACGGCCGGGTGGTGTTCGTCCGCTATGCCCTGCCCGGCGAGACGGTACGGGTCAAGGTGCTCGACGAACGCGGATCGTATTGGCACGCCGAGGTTGTCGAGGTCATCGAGGCTTCCCCGGACCGTATCGACCCGCTGTGCCCGATCTCCGGCGTCGACGGTGCCGGGTGTTGCGATCTGGCATTCGCCGAGCCGGTCGCGGCACGGCGGCTCAAGGGCTCGGTGGTGGCCAACCAATTGGCCCGGCTGGGCGGATACACGTGGCGCGATGAGCAGACTGCGGTGGCCGAAGCGGTCGGTGCCGGTGAGGTGCGCGGCTGGCGTACGCGGGTGCGGCTGGACACCTCGTCCGACGGCCGGGCCGGATTCCACCGCTACCACAGCGCCGAGTTGGTCACCGATCTGAGCTGCGGACAACTACCCGCGGAACTGACCGACGGATTGGCCGGGATGCGGTGGACACCGGGGGCCCATGTGCATGTGGTGCTGGATTCCGACGGCCGCAGACACGTCGTGCAGTCCGGCCCGAAGAACGATCGCAAGGGTGGGCGCAAGAATGCCACGCGCGTCGTCGAGGGCGAGTACGAGGCTGTGCAGCGCATCGGCGGGCGGTCGTGGATGCTGCCGGTGACGGCGTTCTGGCAGGCCCACCGCGACGCGGCGGCCCTCTACAGCGGGCTGGTGGCCGAATGGTCCGGGCTGCAGCCGGGCATGACGGCATGGGACCTGTACGGCGGCGCCGGGGTTTTCGCCGCCGCCCTGGCCGAACAAGTAGGCCCGGACGGACAGGTGCTCACCGTCGACACATCCCGCGGAGCAGCACGCGCGGCGCGCAGCGCACTGGCCGACCTGCCCTGGGTCTCGGTGGTCACCGATTCGGTGCGGCGGGCACTGTCCGCGCAGTCGGGACGCGCCGACGTCGTGGTGCTCGATCCGCCGCGCACGGGTGCCGGCCGCGAGGTGATCGATGCGCTGGCTGCCACCGAGGTGCCGCGGATCATCCACATCGGTTGTGAGGCTGCGTCATTCGCCCGTGACGTGGGACTGTATCTGCGGCACGGTTACGCCGTGGAGGAATTGCGGGTGTTCGATTCCTTCCCGCTCACCCACCACGTGGAGTGCATCGCGGTGCTGACGCGCTGAGCCTATGGACGAGCGTGGCTCACTCCTAAGCGTCGGGGTCCATCGTCGGGGTGGGGAAGTGGGCGTAGGTGGCGCGGTTTCCGCCCTGTGCCTTCGACTGGTTCATCGCGGTGCCGGCCAGCGCCACCAGGGCGTCGACGACCTGCGGGGTGGGCAGTTCGGTCAGCGGACGCAACTGGCTGCAGGCCGTGCCGATGCTGGCCGTGAGGCGCATGGGCGTGGTGGTCAGGGCCATCCGGATCCGGTTGACCAGCGGTGAGGGATCGTTGGTCTTGAACACGTCGGCGATCAGGAACTCGCTGTCGGACACGTGGGCCAGCGGAACCTTGTGGCGCACGGTCTCGCGGATCGCCTGTGCGACGGCGATGCGGGCGTGCAACGTGCTGTGGTTGCCGTCCATGTCGCCGAGCAGCGCCATGTCGTCGATGCCCACGGCCACGACCACCAGGTACTGGTCGTCGTGGCGGCTGTGCGACCCGAGCATCGTGGCGGTGTGCATGTCGAATGCCCCGCGGTTGAGCAGACCGGTCAGCGGGTCGATCTCGCCCGGGTGCTGGAGGCGGTCGGGTTCGATCAACTCGACGGCGATCCGGCACAACGCCGAGGTGCTCAGGATCACCAGCAAGGCGACGAGCGTGCCCGCCACACCCAGCCAGACGTCCGTCAGCGCCACCCGTACGCCCAGAAAGACCACGATCGCGCCGGAGGCGACCCAGATCAGATGCAGCACCCGGCGGCTGTGCAGGAACGCCGTATAGGCGGCGACCAGGCTCAACGAACTGGAACCCATGAGGCCGACGACCGGGTCCACCAGCAGGATGCAGGTGGCGCCGATACAGGCCGTACCGAGGGACACGACGGTCCATGACTGGGTGCGGCTGGGCCACTGCCGCCGCCACCACCACTGGGCCAGGGTGAGTCCGCCGATACCGACCGCCACAGCCACGTACTGGAGGCCGCCGTGCGGACCCTTCGGGCTGACCAGCACCAGCAGGGGGACCAGGCTGAGTCCGATGATGGTGACCCCGATGAGCCGCTGCATCTGGGTGCGCTTGCCCTGCGCAGCCAGCAGGGCGGTACGCGCGTAATAGTGATCGAATGGATTCAACCCGCACCCCGGAGTGATCGACTGCATCTACACCTTACGTAATCACGACCGTGGGGTTCTTGCCGCCGGTTTGACGTGCTGCCACGGTCTTTGCCGACGGTTGCCGGTGGGCCCGGCCTGTTAGCGTGAACCGCAGGTGTGCCGGGAAGTCTGGTCGGCGTGCATCCCATGCTGACTTCAGGAGACCGAATGCGTGACCGTCGTGAGCCCGATAACCGGCGCCGCCTGCTGGCGCGGGGATCGTGGCCGGAATGGCAGCGGGTCTCGGACCTACTGCGCACCGAGACGACGGGTGGGGCGTTGCTGCTGGCGGCCGCGGGCGCGGCGCTGGTGTGGGCGAATTCACCGTGGTCGAGTGGCTATCACCGACTGTCGGAATTCGTCGTCGGTCCGCAGTCCCTGCACCTCGACCTGAGCCTGTCGGCCTGGGCCGCCGACGGCCTGTTGGCGGTCTTCTTCTTCGTCGTCGGCGTGGAGCTCAAACGCGAGTTCGTCGCCGGTGATCTGCGGGATCCGGCCCGCGCCGCGCTGCCCATCGCGGCTGCCGTCGGCGGCATGGCGGTGCCTGCGGCGATCTTCGTCGGGATCAACCTGTTCTCGGGCCATCCGGAGACCATCGACGGGTGGGCGGTGCCGATTGCCACGGATATCGCCTTCGCGCTGGCCGTGCTGGCCGTGGTGTCCACCCATCTGCCCGCAGCGCTGCGGATCTTCCTGCTGACGTTGGCGGTCGTCGACGATCTGCTGGCGATCGTCGTCATCGCGGTCTTCTACACCGATGACGTAGCGCTGGGTCCGTTGGCGGGGGCGCTGATCCCGATCGCGTTGTATGCGTTCGCGGTGCAGCGGGGTGCGCGCCAGTGGTGGATCCTGATGCCGCCGGCGATCGTGGCCTGGGCGCTGGTCCATGCCAGTGGCGTGCACGCCACGGTGGCCGGGGTGGTGCTCGGGTTCACCGTGCCGGTGCTGGGTCGCCACGCTTCGGCCAAACACTTCGAACATCTCGTACGGCCGCTCTCGGCAGGGTTCGCCGTGCCCGTGTTCGCGTTCTTCGCCGCGGGGGTGACGGTCGGCGGGTGGTCGGGCTTCGCCGACGCCCTGTCGCACCCCGTGACGATCGGGGTGATCGCCGGGCTGGTGCTCGGCAAGCCCATCGGCGTGCTGGGCACGACGTATCTGTTGGCCCGCTTCACCCACGCCAGCCTCGATGAGGACCTTGCGTGGCGGGATGTGCTCGGCGTCGCAATGCTGGCCGGGATCGGCTTCACGGTGTCGCTGCTCATCGGCGAGCTGGCTTTCGGACCCGGCAGCGTTGCCACCGATGACGTCAAGATCGCGGTGGTCACCGGATCGGTGGTGGCGGGGCTGCTGGCGTCGGTGGTTCTGGTGTCGCGCAATGCCGCATACCGCCGGATTCACCAGTGGGAGACCCTCGATGCCGACCATGATGGTGTGCCCGATGTCTATCAGCCTCGCCAGGACTGACCCGACATGCGTGCGTACACTGGCTGGATGCTTGAACAGGTCCGCGGTCCCGCTGATCTGCAGCACCTGTCACAGTCCGAGTTGACTGATCTGGCACAGGAAATCCGTCAGTTCCTGATCCACAAGGTGGCTGCAACCGGGGGACATCTTGGCCCCAACCTGGGTGTCGTCGAACTCACCTTGGCGCTGCACCGGGTGTTCGATTCGCCACACGATCCGATCATCTTTGACACCGGCCATCAGGCCTATGTCCACAAGATGCTGACCGGGCGTGCCCAGGATTTCGACACCCTGCGGAGCAAGGACGGCCTGTCGGGGTACCCGTCGCGCAGCGAGAGCGAGCACGACTGGGTGGAGTCCAGCCACGCCAGTACGGCGCTGTCCTATGCCGACGGTCTGGCCAAGGCCTTCGAGTTGACCGGGCACCGCAATCGCCACGTGGTGGCGGTCGTCGGTGACGGCGCCCTGACCGGCGGCATGTGCTGGGAGGCGCTGAACAACATCGCCACGGGTGGCCGGCCGGTGGTCATCGTCGTCAACGACAACGGCCGCAGTTACGCGCCCACCATCGGCGGCTTCGCCGACCATCTCGCCGGTCTGCGGTTGCAACCGGGCTATGAGCGGATCCTGGAGGGGGGCCGCAAGGCCGTCCGCGGGCTGCCGGTCGTCGGCGAGTTCTGCTACCAGTGCATGCACAGCATCAAGGCAGGCATCAAGGACGCGATCTCCCCGCAGGTGATGTTCACCGATCTGGGCATCAAGTACGTCGGCCCGATCGACGGTCACGACGAGCATGCGGTGGAGAGCGCGCTGCGCAACGCCCGTGGCTTCAACGCCCCGGTGATCGTGCACGTGGTGACCCGCAAGGGCATGGGTTATGCGCATGCCGAGAACGACGAGGCCGAGCAGATGCACGCCTGCGGTGTCATCGACCCGGAGACCGGACTGCCGACGAAGGCTTCGGCCCCCGGTTGGACGTCGGTGTTCTCCGACGAGCTGGTCAAGATCGGCACCAAACGCCGCGATGTCGTGGCGATCACCGCGGCCATGCCCGGGCCGACGGGTCTGAGTGTGTTTCGGGATCGGTTCCCGGACAGGTTCTTTGACGTGGGTATCGCCGAGCAGCACGCCATGACCTCGGCGGCCGGCCTGGCCATGGGCGGTCTGCATCCGGTGGTGGCGATCTACTCCACGTTCCTCAACCGGGCGTTCGACCAACTGATGATGGATGTGGCGCTGCACAAGCTGCCGGTCACCATGGTGCTGGACCGGGCCGGGGTCACCGGGCCCGACGGCGCCAGCCACAACGGGGTCTGGGACCTGTCGGTCCTCGGCATCATCCCGGGTATCCGGGTCGCCGCCCCCCGCGACGGCGCCAGCCTGCGCGAGGAACTCGGCGAGGCGCTCGCGGTCAATGACGGTCCGACGGCTCTGCGGTTCCCCAAAGGGGATGTCGGCCAAGACATTCCCGCGCTTCGGCGGCACGGTGGTGTCGATGTGCTCGCCGTCCCGGCAGACGGTCTGACCGAGGACGTGCTTCTGGTCGCAGTGGGGTCGTTCGCGGCGATGGCGCTTGCGGTCGCCGAGCGGCTGCGCAACCAGGGCATCGGTGTCACGGTGGTGGATCCGCGCTGGGTGCTACCGGTCCCGGAAGCGGTCGGTGAGCTGGCCCGCCGTCACAAACTGGTGGTCACGGTCGAGGACAACGGGGTACACGGCGGCATCGGCTCCTCGGTGTCAGCGGCGCTGCGCCACGCCGAGATCGACGTGCCGTGCCGGGATCTCGGTGTCCCGCAGGTGTTCCAGGAGCACGCCTCGCGTGGGGAGGTCCTCGCCGCGGTTGGTCTGACCGACCAGCACATCGCCCGCCAGATCACCGGGTGGATCGCTGCAATCGGTGCGCCGGTGGGCGAGCAGGAAGTCAGCAACCAGGTCGACTAGGAGTCATCGTCCGGCTTGTCGCGCATGTGGTCGGCGCCGCGGCGCTGCAGCCGCAGCACGAAGATGGCGATCGCCAGGACGAGTACCAGGCCGCCGAGCACGCCGACCTGAACGATGGCGCGGGCGAACTCCGGCCCTTTGTCGAGCAGTTTGGCCGCGTCTACCGACACCACCACGATCTCCTTGATGCAGGCCAGGATGCCGACGATCAGGAACGGTTCGGCGACGAGTTCGCGCGATCGCAGTGAGGTCCGCACCGCATACAGCAGTTCCACGAAGATGAAGACGAGCAGCAGGCCGTCGAGTAGTTCCAGCATGATCTGCGCGGCGGGTGCGCTCCTCAACTGCAGCATGAGGTTGACCTGGGCGGCGATCAGCACGACCGAGCCCGCAAATAGCAGGATGGCGATCGACCAGTAGATCGCGTCCTCGGCGATCCTCAGGACGCGGTCGGCGAAGCGCTCGCGTTCCTGCTCGGCTTCGGTTTCTTTCGACTGCGCCACCGCACTGACGTTATTCCGGTCTGTCCCGGCCCACGTGCGAAATCACCGTCAACCTCCGAAACCGGCGTGGGAGATTCAGTCGGTTTCGAGTGCAGCGGTCAGCACCGGGACCGTCAGTTCCCGCTGCCACGGCCGGACCTTGGCGTCGACGAGAAATTCCTCCACCGCGGTGGCCGTATCGCCGACCGGATGCCAACCCCAGCACAGTCGGCGCACCACTTCCGGGGTGATGAGGTTCTCGGCGGGCACCGAGACCCGCTGGGACAGTTCGGCCAGACTGGCCTTGGCGGCTTCGAGGCGGGCTGCGGCCTCCGGTTTGCGTCTGGCCCACCGCGCCGCCGGGGGCGGGCCGCTCTGGGCCTCGTTGGCCTCGGGCGGGTCGGTGTTGTCCCTGGCCCGGGCCAGGGCGTCCAGCCAGACCTTCGCGCTCTTGCGCTGCTTGGAGCCACCGAAGACCGGTAGTGCGATCAGTTCGTCGAGCGTCTTGGGGTCGGTTGTGGCGGCGTTGATGATGGCGGCGTCGGGCAGGATCCGTCCCGGTGCGATGTCGCGGCCACGGGCGATGGTGTCGCGGGTGGTCCACAACTCGCGCACGGCCGAAAGTGCCTGAGGGTTGCGCACTTTGTGGATGCCGGAGGTGCGCCGCCAGCGGTCGCGCCGGGTGGGTTGTGCGACATAGGTGCGCAGGTGCTCGAATTCCTGTGCCGCCCAATCGGTTTTGCCCTGATCGTCGAGTACAGCGGCGATCGCGTTGCGCAATTCGACGAGTACCTCGACGTCCAGTGCGGCGTAGTTCAGCCAATCGGCCGGCAGCGGGCGCTTGGACCAGTCGGCGGCGCCGTGGCCCTTCATCAGCTGCAGGCCGAGCAACCGCTGCACCATCGCGGCGAGGTTGACCCGCTCGAAACCGGCCAGTCGACCGGCCAACTCGGTGTCGTACAGCTTGCCGGGGCGCAGGCCGATCTCGGACAGGCACGGCAGGTCCTGATCGGCGGCGTGCAGCACCCATTCGTCGGCGGCCAGCGCGTCGGCGACCGGAGCCATCGCGTCGATGGGGGAGCCGCCGTGGTTGACCGGGTCGATCAGTGCGGTGCCGGAACCGGAGCGTCGGATCTGTACCAGGTACGCCCGGTTGGAGTAGCGGAATCCCGACGCGCGTTCCGCATCGATCGCGAACGGACCGCTGCCTTTCGCCAGAGATGTTGCGGCAGATGATATTTCACCGGCTGTGACGCATACCTCGGGTACTCCGTCGGCGGGGGAGAGCAGCGGAGTCGATTCGGCTTCGTCGGGCTCGGCAGCGTCTAGGTCTGCTGAAACTTGAGGGTCTTCGTCCATCATTTACGCGCGGGTACGGGAATTCAGGTCGGTCACGCCGGCGGGAGGCAACCCGGCGGCGTGCTCGAGAACTTCGCAGAATGCCTCCACGTGCGGTCCCAGCTCCAGATCGGTGGCAGTCCAGGAGGCCCGCAGCTCGAGCTGGTGGGCCCGTGGTGGGCCGGAGATGTCGCCGTAGCGCACCGAGGTGGTGGCGGTGACGGTGCCGCCCAGCGCGGTGACGTGCTCGGCACGGGCTTCGAGGGAATCGACCAGCCAGCTCCAGGCCACCTCGGGCAGGAGCGGGTCGACGGCTTCGCTGGAGTCCAGGTCGGCCTGGATGTAGGCGACCAGCCGCATGGTGCCGTCCCAGGCCTCGGCGCCCTCGGGGTCGTGCAGCAGGATCAACCGCCCGAAGGCGTCACCCTCGGAACGCTCCGGGACGACCGTTGTCTCGGGATGTCGAACCTCAGCGCCCAGCGCGTAGCTGTAGGGCGCCAGCCGCTGGGGCGGTCGTATCGGACCCAGTTCGATTTCCGGCCGCACGGTGGTGGCACTCATCGCCGCCACCGCCGTCCGGAACTGGGCCGGTTCGGCAGAGGTCACGGCATTTGACGCTAGCTGATAAGGCCACGACGGTACGCAGGCGCGCCGAAGTGGGGCCGTCACGAACAGGCAACGGCCGGCGCCACGGGACACATGGCACCATGGGACCCGATGAGTACCCGCCGGGAGCTGCCCGAATCCCCCTACCTAGCCGCCGCCAGCGGCCGCACCCCGCACCGTGTGCCGGTGTGGTTCATGCGGCAGGCCGGCCGGTCGCTGCCGGAATACCGCGCGCTGCGTGCCCAGCACCGCATGCTCGAGGCCTGCTTCGACCCCGAACTGGTCTGCGAGATCACGCTGCAGCCCGTACGCAGGCACGGCGTGGACGCCGCGATCCTGTTCTCCGACATCGTGGTGCCGTTGAAGGCGGCCGGGATCGGACTGGACATCGTCCCCGACGTGGGCCCGGTGATCGAACAGCCGATCCGGACGCGGGCCGATGTCGAGGGCATGAAGGCGCTCGATCCGGGGCAGGTGTCGCCGGTCACCGAAGCGGTCTCGATGCTGGTGCGCGAACTGGGCGACGTGCCGTTGATCGGCTTCGCGGGCGCCCCGTTCACACTGGCCTCGTACCTGGTCGAGGGCGGTCCGAGCCGTCACCACGAACGCACCAAGGCGATGATGCTGGGCGATCCGGCCACGTGGCACGCGCTGATGACCGCGCTGACCGAGCTCACCATCACCTTCCTGCAGGCCCAGGTCGATGCCGGGGTGGATGCGCTGCAGGTGTTCGACTCCTGGGCCGGGACGCTGTCGCTGGCCGACTACCGCACCTACGTGCTCCCGCACACCACCCGGGTGTTTGCCACGATGGCCGCCGCAGCCGTGCCGATGACGCACTTCGGCGTCGGCACCGCAGAGCTGCTGGGGGCCATGTCCGAGGCGCTGGGTTCCGCGCCGGCCAGCGTGGTCGGGGTGGATTGGCGGACCTCCCTGGTGGATGCCGCGGCGCGGGTGAAGCCCGGCACCGCCCTGCAGGGCAACCTGGATCCGGTGGTGTTGCTGTCGGGTTGGCCGGTGGCCGAGGCGGCGGTGCGCCGGGTGGTCGACGATGGGCGGGCCGCGGTGGCCGCGGGAGCTGCCGGTCACGTCTTCAACCTGGGCCACGGTGTGTTGCCGGCGACCGATCCCGGCATCATCACCGAGGCGGTGACCCTGGTGCACTCCCTGTGAGTGCTTCCTATTGCGTTGTCGGCGGCGGCATTTCAGGGCTCGTCGCGGCGTATCGGTTGAGACTCGCGGCCGGACCTCGGGCGCAGATCACGCTGCTCGATCCGGCTGACCGGCTCGGCGGCGTGCTGCGGACCGAACGCGTCGGCGGGCAGCCGTTCGATGTCGGTGCCGAGGCGTTCATCGTGCGCAGACCCGAGATGCTCGATCTGCTCGACGAGCTGGGCCTGACCGGCCGCCGGCTCAGTCCCACCGGCACCCGCCCGCTGATCTACAGCGGCGCGCGACTCCATCAGTTGCCGCAAGGCACTGTGCAGGGCATTCCGGCGCAGGCGTCGTCGCTGCTCGGGCTCGTGGACGACGAGACCGTGGCGCGCATCCTCGACGAGCGCGCCCGGCCACTGCAATGGACCCCGGGCGTCGATCCGTCCGTCGCCGACCTGGTCGGTGACCGATTCGGCCCGCAGGTGGTGACGCGGTCCGTAGACCCTCTACTCACCGGCGTGTACGCGGGGTCATCGGCCACGATCGGGGTGCGTTCGGCGGTGCCGTCGGTGGCCGCCGCGTTGGACCGCGGGGCCCGAAGCCTCACCGAGGCGGTGCGCGAAGCACTCCCGCCGCCATCGACCGCGCCGGTGTTCGGTGCGGTCGACGGCGGCTACACCGTGCTGCTCGACGAGTTGCGCCGGCGGGCCGATGTGCGGTGGGCCCAGGTCGCCGCGGTGCGGGTGGATCGCCGCGGGCACGGCTGGTCGGTGCTCGACGACGAGGGTGCGAGCTGGCACGCCGATGCGGTCCTGCTGGCGGTCCAGGCGCCGCACCTGCCCTCGCTGATCGAGCACATCGCGCCGCAGACGGCCGCCGCGGCCCGACGCATTCGGGTGGCGTCGGCGGCGGTGGTGGCCCTGGCATTGCCGGGCGGGACACCGTTGCCGCAGCAGTCGGGTGTGCTCGTGGCCGCAGGGGAGCGTCTCAACGCCAAGGCGATCACGATGTCTTCGCGCAAGTGGGGACGTCGCGGGAACGTCGAGATGGTGCGACTGTCGTTCGGCCGATACGGCGACGACATCGCCGCGCACACCGGTGACGACGATCTACTGGCCTGGTCGGCCCGCGACCTGAACACGCTGTTCGGGGTCACGGTGGACCCGGTGGACAGCCATGTGCACCGCTGGATCGATGCGATGCCGCAGTACGGTCCCGGCCACGGCGATCTGATCGCCGAACTACGGTCCGGGCTGCCCCCCACCCTGGCCGTGGCCGGCGCATATCTGGACGGGATCGGGGTGCCCGCATGTGTGGGATCTGCCACACGAGCGGCCACTGAACTGGCGAACCGGCGCGTGGCACGATAGGCGTATGGCCAAGCTCGACTATGACGAACTGAACTCCACTCTCCGCTACCTGATGTTCTCGGTGTTCGCCGTGAGCCCGGGGGAACTGGGTGAGGACCGCGCCGAGGTGACTGAGGAGGCCGCGGCCTTCTTCAAAGCCCAGGAAGAGCGTGGTGTGATCGTGCGCGGCCTGTACGACGTGGCGGGCCTGCGTGCCGACGCCGACTTCATGTTCTGGACCCACGCCGAGACCATCGAGGCGCTGCAGGCGACCTATTCGGACTTCCGTCGCACCACCGCACTGGGCCGGATCAGCGACCCGGTGTGGAGCAGCGTGGCGCTGCACCGCCCGGCCGAGTTCAACAAGAGCCACGTTCCGGCCTTCATCGCCGGTGAGGATCCGGGCGACTACATCTGCGTGTACCCGTTCGTGCGGTCCTACGAGTGGTATCTGCTGCCCGACGAGGAGCGCCGTCAGATGCTCTCCGAGCACGGCATGGCCGCCCGCGGCTACAAGGATGTACGGGCCAACACGGTGCCGGCGTTCGCACTCGGTGACTACGAGTGGATCCTGGCCTTCGAGGCTCCCGAACTCGATCGCATCGTCGACCTGATGCGCGATCTGCGGGCCACCGACGCGCGTCGCCACACCCGCGAGGAGACGCCGTTCTTCACCGGCCCGCGGGTCACCGTCGAGAATCTGGTCGCCAAGCTGCCCTAGGCGCATTGACCTGGCCTTTCAGCCCGCGGGTCTACCCTCGCGGACATGACTGCTCCGCAAGAATCCGATCGCTTCGAAGAGATGTACCGCGACGAGCGGACTGCGCACGGACTGCCCGCCGCGACACCATGGGACATCGGTGGGCCGCAGCCGGTCGTGCAGCAGCTCGTCGCGTTGGGCGCGGTCAAGGGTGAGGTGCTCGATCCCGGTACCGGACCCGGTCACCATGCCATCCACTACGCGTCAAAAGGCTTGTCGGCCACGGGTATCGACGCGTCACCGGCCGCAATCGAACGGGCTCGGCAGAACGCGCAGAAGGCCGGCGTGACGGTGGACTTCCGGGTGGCCGATGCGACCAAGCTGGAGGGACTGGAAGCGAAGTTCGACACGGTCGTCGACACAGCCTTCTATCACGTCTTCACCGATGAGCCCGAGCTGCAGAACTCGTACGCGCGAGCCTTGCACCGGGCCACGAAACCCGGTGCGCGGCTGTACATGTACGAATTCGGCGACCACACCGTCAACGGCTTCAAGATGCCGCGCTCGATGACGGCCGACGATTTCCGTGGTGTGCTTCCCGACGCCGGCTGGGAGATCACCTATCTC
This sequence comes from Mycolicibacterium alvei, assembly GCF_010727325.1. Taxonomy (NCBI): domain Bacteria; kingdom Bacillati; phylum Actinomycetota; class Actinomycetes; order Mycobacteriales; family Mycobacteriaceae; genus Mycobacterium; species Mycolicibacterium alvei. Next base: position 1,266,200 of record NZ_AP022565.1, on the reverse strand, counting down.
GGCACGACCACCTACCAGGGCAACGTCAGCGTCGAGGTCTTCGAGATGATGGCGGCCCGCAATCCCGACATGGCCGACCAGGTGGCCCCGCTGCTGGAGCGATTGCGGGTCATCGAGCCGTGGCTGGTCGACGGACGGGTGCACATGCCGTTCTGGGAGGTGCATGCCACCCGGGTCGACTGAGGCCCGGCCTCACTCCGTCGTGGGCACCAGCTTCAGTGAGATGGAGTTGATGCAGTACCTCTGATCGGTCGGGGTGGGGTAGCCCTCGCCCTCGAACACATGCCCCAGGTGGCTGTGGCAGTTCGCGCAGACCACCTCGACGCGGCGCATGCCCAGCGAGGTGTCCGACCGCAAGATCACCGCGGCCGAATCGGCGGGGTCAAAGAACGACGGCCAGCCGCAGTGGGATTCGAACTTCTCGGTGCTGCGGAACAACTCGGCGCCGCAGGCCCGGCACTCGTATACCCCGTCGGTCTTGGTGTCGGTGTACTCACCGACGAAAGGGCGCTCGGTACCCGCCCGGCGCAGCACGGCGAACTCCTCGGAGCTGAGCTTGGCGCGCCACTCATCGTCGGTCAGTTGCACCTTGGGGCCCTCGGTCGTCATGTCCCCAAGTTACGTTCTGCGCGGGGGTTGGCGCCAGCGACCGGGCAAGCTGGAAGATCGGCCAGGCTGTGCTTGGCCGCAGTTCACCTCAGACTGATTCGGCTTCCTTGGGGCGGCCCAGCCACACCGGGTCGATGCCCTCGTCGAGCCTGCCGTCCTGCTTGGCGTCCAGGTAGCGGAAGTACAACGCGCAGAACACCACTACCAGCAGCAGTGACCAGCCGTAGGTGATCTTCATGTACTCCAGGAACCGGCCCGTGGTCGGCCAGCGCCACATCAGCCAGCGGTCCATCGTGAGGAAGCCGTAGACCGCCAGCCAGGCCGGCCAGTTCCGTAGCACCGAGTTCGGCAGCACGACCGTCATCAGGAACGGGAACAGCATCATCGAGTAGTAACCCTGTGCCAGCCCCATCACCAGCCACCAGGTGACCAGCAGCACCCCCGATGAGGTCAGCATCCAGAAAAGTTGATCGCGTTCGCGGTAGTAGCGGTACAGCAGCCACAGGCTGATAACCGCCAGCACGAGCGCCGTCAGTCGCATCACCACGATCAGCCAGATCGGCAGGCCGTAGTAGATGCCGTTGCCCTGGATCGAGGAGTTGAAGTAGTCGCGGGTCTCCAGGATGTAGGGGATCGTATTGTGCACGAAGCCCATCGGGTCGGCCGACAGCGGCCAGGCGACTGCGTTGAACACCAGGGGCACACCGAATGCGGTGATCAGGGTTCGCCACTGACGGTTGAGCAACGGCAACAGCAGCAGGGGCGCCAAGGACGGCTTCAGCACCAGCGTCAGTCCGATCGCCGCTCCGGCGAGCAGTTCGTTGCGGGTGCCGCCCTTGAGGAGGAACCAGAAGAACACCACCTCGCCCAGCAGGATGCAACCGTTGATGTTGGTGAAAACCAGCGTGTTGGTGACTGATTCGGTGCAGAACATGGCCAGCAGCAGGGCCGGTAGCGCCACCGAGGTCAGCGAGAACTTGAACAGCCGCACCAGAATGCACGCCGCAATGATGATGGCCACCGCGTTGATCGCGACGAACCAGAAGCGCGAGGCGAACTCTGGCAGGAACCCGAACGGAGACAACAGCAGAGTGCCGCCAGGTGGGTACAGGTAGTGCGGATCGACGAAATTGAAATGCTCGTTGTAGATCGCCCAGTGCCGACGGAAATTCGAGACCGCGCGGTATACGGGACCGAAGTCGTCGGTGATGTAGCCGTTGGTGGCCAGCACATAGCTGCGGTGGATGATCGACATGATCGCGATCGGCCACAGCACCGAGCGCAGCACCGCAGCGGTGCTCGGCGCTGAGGTGCGGGGACGGAAGGAGTTCAGAAGACCGACTCTGACTGAATTGGTCGGGGGTTCTGCTTCGGCCACCAGCGAACCGTACACCGACGCCGATCGAGCTCGGCGTCAGGCAGGACAGTACGTGTCGGTCTCGGGCAGTTGGCCGCTGTCGAGATAGCCCGTCATCGGCGGGAGCGCACACGCGGTGTAGATGCTGGCGCCGTGGCCGATGCCCTGCCACATCACCCGCCGGTTGTTGGCGCCGGCGTTGATGATGGTCGCCGCGACAGCGGCGACGCCCTCGTTGCCGACGATCGGGTCGTTGCGCACGCCGAGCAGCAGCACCGGAATCTTGAGATCCTGCGGGTCTTTCGGTGCCGAGCCGCTGGGCCAGTTGAGGCATTTGACGAGGTTCAGCGCCCCGACGGCACCGAACTGCGGGTAGAGCTTGCCCCAGGCGACCACCAGTTCGCGGACCCGGTCCGGGGTGGGCCGGTTGAGTGCGTCGCTGCAGGAGTTGACGAACTGGCCATCGGATTGGCGCAGGTTGTCGGACTGGGTGATGAGGCCCGAGATCGGGCCGACGTCACCGGCGCGCGCTGCGGCCAGGGCACCGGCCAGGTTGTTGGTGGCGGCCACCCGGTCACCTTGCGGGAAGCCCATTCCCGTGGTGATTGCGTCGGCCAGGGTGGCCACCGAGGCCCCGCCGGGGCCGCGGCCGGCCCGGGCTTCGGCCAGCAGCGCGTCGACGGCGCCCTTCGGGTCGGGAGCCAGGGCACAGTTGGTGGCCACGCACTGCGCGGCGAACGCGTCCAGCGCGGCCTGCTGGCCCTTGACGCGTTGTTCGGCCGCTGCCTCTGCACTGATCGCCAGCGGCAGCGGGGAGTCCAGGATCAGCCGGGACACCTTGTTGGGGTGCGAGCCGGCGTAGGCCAGTGCCACCTGGGCGCCGTTACCGATGCCCAGCAGTGCCAGCGTGGGCACATCCCAGGTGCTGCGCAGCTGTTCCAGATCCTCGGCGGTGTGCGCGTTGTCGTAGGCCGAGTCGCCCGGGGCGATGGTGTCGGTGCAGCTGGTGGTGGCGGTCATGGTGACCGCACCCAGGTTGGCCACCGGATCGTCGCCTGCCTGAAACTGTGTCTGGTCGAGCATTTCCTGACGGTCGTAGGCGTCACGGCAGTCCACCGCGCTGGACATCCCGATGCCGCGCCGATCCACCGCGACGATGGGATGCGATTTGAGGATGTCGGTTCCCGAGCGCGCCAGCCACGCAGGCAGTTGCACCGAGGTGGGGACGTCGGATCCGGTGGTCATGACGAGCGGGCCGGTATCGGGCGGGGTCTGTGTGGACCGGGCCCGCACCACGCCGATGCTGAGCGTTCCGGTGGCCCCGTTGATCGAGTCGAGGTCGGCATCGTAGGTCGCGCAGTCCAGCGTGATGTCGGGGAGCGGCGGGATGCCGGCGCCGTTGAACACCCGCGGGGTGCAGTCGCGCCACGACAGGTCGTTCTTGGGTGCTTCGATGCCGGGGGGACCGGGCGGGAGCGCCACGGTGGTTTCCGGCTGACCCTGCGGGTGGGCGCCGGAGTCGGTGGCATAGTGCGGATCTGCGGCCAGCAGGGGTGCGCATGCGGTGAGCAGAAGTGACAGGACGGGCGCGGCGACGGCCGACCTCCGCAGGGCTTTCACCAGCTGATGACGCATGGTGACCACAGTAGCGACCTGGGCGGTGTGCTAACCGCGGACGTAGCGCATGTAGAGGTAGCCCTCGTCGTCGGTGAGCAGGTGCGCGGGTCGCATCCGGGTGAACGTGTGGCCGGGCCCGGTGGCGATGCGCCGGGCCACGCCCCCGACCAGCACGGGCGCCACGGTCAGGCACAGTTCGTCGAGCAGATCGTTTTCGATCAACAGGCTCAGCAGCGACGGGCCGCCCTCGGTCAGGACCCGGAAGAGCTTGCGTTGAGCGAGGATTCGCAGTGCGACTGCCGGGTCGACGCGGGTCGGGTCGGCGCCGGATGCGTCGAGCACCTCGGCGACCGCACCCAGCCGGTGCTTCGCGTCGGCCACTGTCTTTGTGGCAGTGAGGATCAGCGGCGGCGTCTCGGTGCGGGTGAAGAACTTGGTGTCGGGTTCGAGTGCAGCCGATGCGGTGACGACAGCGATCGGTGGAACTTCGGCCTGTCCGCGGCGCTGGCGTTCCTGCCGTTGCGCGACGGACAGCTGCACCCCGGAATAGTTCTCGATCCGTACCGTGGCCGCGCCCATCAGGATGACGTCAGCGGCCTGGCGCATGAGATTGAACACAGCCCGGTCACCCGGACTGCCCAGCCCACCGGACTTGCCATCCTCGGTGGCACCGCCGTCCAGGCTGCTGATCATGTTGCCCCGCACCCAACATTTCTGCAGGTCATCGGGGTAGGCGTAATGGTCGGCCAGCTGCCCGTCGGCGATCTTGTCGACGTTTCCCAGCACGGTCAGATCTGCCCCGGCGGTGTTATCGGACATGAACTGAATTGGATCACGTGGCTACGCTGCCTGCATGCACGGGCCCAGCGGCGTCGCTCATCTCGCCGATCGTCATCCCACCGTCACGCCGGAGCGGTTGGTCGCACAGTTGACTCCGCCGCCGACGTTCGCCGACGTCAGCTACGACAGTTACCGGCCGGATCCGGGCGAACCGTCTCAGGCCGCCGCGGTGCAATCCTGCCGCAGTTTCTGTGAGCAGGCCGCAGTTCAGCGGGCGGGAAAGAAGAAGCTGTTCGGTAAGCGCGAGGTGCTGCCCGGGGTCGGGCTGTACCTGGATGGCGGGTTCGGTGTCGGCAAGACCCACCTGCTGGCCTCGACGTATTACACGCTGTCGCAGGGCGATGCCCCGACCGCGTTCGCCACCTTCGGTGAGCTGACGCAGCTGGCCGGTGTGTTCGGCTACAACGAGTGCATCGACTTGCTCTCCGAGTACTCCGTGGTGTGCATCGACGAGTTCGAGCTCGACGACCCGGGAAACACGACGCTGATCTCGCGGCTGCTCTCGGCGTTGGTGGAGCGCGGCGTGTCGGTCGCGGCCACCTCGAACACGCTGCCCGAGCAGCTCGGTGAGGGCCGGTTCGCCGCCCAGGACTTCCTGCGCGAGATCAATACGCTGGCCCAGATCTTCACCACGGTGCGGATCGAGGGGCCCGACTACCGGCATCGTGATCTGCCGCCCGCCCCCGAGCCGTTGTCCGATGACGAGGTGGCCCAGCGGGCCGAGGGCGTCACCGGCGCGACCCTCGACGACTTCGACGCGCTGTGTGCGCATCTGGCCACCATGCATCCGTCCCGCTATCACGCGTTGGTCGAGGGTGTCACCGAGGTGTTCATCACCGGCGTGCACCCGATCGAGGATCAGAGTGTGGCGTTGCGGTTGGTGGCGCTGACCGACCGGCTCTACGACGCGGGTGTCCCGGTGCTGGCGTCGGGGACCAAGCTCGACACCATTTTCAGCCCCGAGATGGTGGCCGGTGGTTTCCGGAAGAAGTACCTGCGGGCGACTTCCCGGCTGCTGGCGTTGACCGCCGCGGCGCAGAAGACCGTCTAGACCGACGGGCCGACCGACCGGACCATCACGTAGTCGCTCTCCACACCCGTCCCGAGCCGGAATGTCTTGGTGCCGCTGACGGTGAAACCGTTCTTGGCATAGAAGCGCTGGGCGCGCCGGTTCTCCTGGTTGACCCCCAGCCATACGCACCGCACGCCGGAATCGGCCGCGGCCTGCAGGGCCTCGGTCATGAGGGCCTGGGCCACCCCGCCGCCGTGGCGATCTGGCAGCACGTAGATCTTGGACAGCTCGAGTGCGGGCCGTTGCGTCACCGCCCGCTGCACATCGGCGTCGTCGGGAACACCGTGAATCAGCATGGCGTAGCCGGTGATCGCGGGGTCGCGGGCCACCAGCACGATCCGGTTCGGATCAGCGAGATACTCGCCGAAGCGGTCCTCCGAGAGCGTTGCGGCGACGAACGCGGCGACGTTGTCCGGTGTCACCGATGGGGGACAGGCCAGGGGAAACGTGGCGGCTGCGACCGCGGCGAGTTCTGGAACATCAGCCGCCGTCGCGCGGTCTATCAAGGAAGCGGTGCGCCTGGCTGCCACAGATTCCACTGCGCCAGGTGTTCGCCGGTCTTGGTGTCGGTCAACACCACATTGGTGACCAGCGCGCGGTAGACGTCCCAGTAGACGTCGCCGTTGACGGTGGCTCCCGGGGGCGCGTTGCGCAGCGCTGCTTCGAGCCGGTTGGGTGCATCGGTGTGCTTGGGTGCGTACGCGTCGGCGTACGGGGTGACGCCGTTGAACGTGAACGCCAGCGCCATCGCGTAGGGGTTGGGCGCAGCGACGGTGGTCACCGTGATCGGCACCCGCCACGGGCCGCCCTGTGCGCGCCAGCGCGGCGAGCCGTTCCAGCCCCAGCCGGGCGGAACGTCACTGGGGAGCACGTCGTGCACGGTGACGTCGGCGACGATGCCGTTGGCCGTCTTCACCCGCAGCGTCTGGCCGACGTTGCCGATCGGGGTTCCTTCGGCCGAGGCCGCCGGCGGGGCGACCAGGGCGGTAACCGCCACCACCATGGCCGTGAACATGAGCGCAAACCAGCGAGGCATGCCAGGCATGATCGCACAGAGTGAAACGTGTTACAGCCGGATGGGTCAGGACACACCAGGGCCGTCGTCCTGATTCGGGGCGGTGAGCTGTGCCAGGGCTGCGGTCAGCTCGGTTTCGAACCGGTCGGGGTCGGCGCCGAGTCGGTGTAGCGGGCCGTCGTCGCCTTCGGCCTCGGCCAGGGCGAGCAGGATGTGCTCGGTGCCGACGTAATTGTGTCCCAGCCGAAGGGCTTGGCGGAAGGTCAGTTCCAGCGCCTTCTTGGCCCCCGGATTGAACGGAATCAGGGCCGGCACCGCCCCGGTGGGTGGCGGCAGAGTGATGGTGGCGCGGGCGGTCTCGGCGGTGATGCCTTGGTTGGCCAGGAGTGTGGCGGCCAGTCCGTCGGGTTCGGCGAACAACGCCAGGACCAGGTGCTCGGGGGCGATCTCGGCATTGCCCGCTGCATGGGCGGTGTTCTGGGAGGCCACGACGACGTTGCGGGCTCGCGGGGTGAATCGGCCGAATCCGGCATTGGGGTCAAGGGCGGCCGGGTCGAAATCGGGAACCTTTGGCACGAAGCGTTTCTGGGCGGCCTGTTTGGTGACACCCATGGACTTGCCGATGTCGGTCCAGGATGCGCCGGAACGCCTGGCCTGGTCGACGAAGTGTCCGATGAGGTGGTCGGCAATGTCGCCGAGGGCGTCGGCGGCGATCACGGCGTCCATCAACTGCTCGAGTGGTTCGGTATGAGCCTTCTTGATCGCACCGATGAGGTCGTCGAGACGAACGGGGTTGGTGAGGGTGACGGGTTTGCTCATTCGTCAACTGTAGGTTGACGATGCGCGATCGTCAACCATAAGTTGACGCTCTTTCGGCTGTCGGTGCGGTGCTGGAGGAGCCGACCCGCACGGATCGGGCAAGATGGCGGCGGTGAATCTCGAAGATCGCGTCCTTCAGCTGCTGCGCCCGGTGCTGCGGCCGGTGATGCGCGTGCTGTCGCTGCGCACGATCGTCATCGTGGGTGCGTTGTCGGTGGTGATCACCGTCATCACGCTCGGGACCTGGGTGTGGATCGGCGTCACCAACGACCAGTACAGCCAGCTGGACCGGCGGCTCGACTCGTTGAGCAGCCTCGGTGACGTGAGCACGCTTCTCACCGCCACGAGGCAGGGAGCGACCGACAAGCCCCTCACCGACGACGGCGGGCTGGTCCGCACCGCGCACATCGGCGGCGTGAGTGTCTCGGTGCCCAGCAACATCGTGCTGCCGAAGCTGGAGAACGGTTACACGAACACGACTATCGACGGCGTCGAGTACCGCGTCCGGACGTTCACCGCGGGGCCGGCCGTCATCGCGCTGGGGGCGCCGCTGGCCGAGACGCAGCGCCGCATCGATGAACTGCATCTGCGGGTATTGCTGATCTGCGCCGGCGTCATCGGCAGCACCATCGTGGTCGGCTGGATGATCTCGCTCGTCATGATCACCCCGTTCCGGCTGCTGGCACAGCAGGCTCGCGCCATCAACGCCCAGTCCAAGCCCGACGAGGTACAGGTGCGCGGTGTGCGTGAGGCGGTGCAGATCGCCGAGGCGGTCGAGGGCATGCTGGCGCGCATCGGCGACGAGCAGGAACGCACCAAGGCCGCCCTGGAATCGGCCCGCGACTTCGCCGCGGTGGCGTCCCATGAGCTGCGCACTCCGCTCACCGCGATGCGCACCAACCTGGAAGTGCTGTCCACACTGGACATGACCGATGAGCAGCGCGATGAGGTGATCGGGGACGTGCTGCGCACGCAGAGTCGGATCGAGGGCACCCTGACGGCCCTGGAGCGATTGGCGCAGGGGGAGTTGACCACCGTCGAGGATTTCGTGCCGATGGACGTCACCGAACTGCTCGACCGTGCGGCACATGACGCTCTGCGGACGTATCCGGGCCTGCGCGCCACGCTGATGCCCTCGCCGACGGTGTTGATGCTGGGCATGCCCGCGGGCCTGCGACTGGTGATCGACAACGCCATCGCCAATGCCGTCAAGCACGGCGGTGCCACCGAAATCCGGCTCAGTGCCGTCAGTTCGGCCGACGATGTGCAGATCGTGGTCGACGACAACGGCTCGGGCGTGCCCGAGGCCGAGCGGGCCGAGGTGTTCGAGCGGTTCGCGCGTGGATCGACCGCGTCCCGGTCGGGATCGGGCCTGGGTCTTGCCCTGGTGGCTCAACAGGCGGAATTGCACGGTGGCACAGCCGCTTTGGTGGAAAGCCCGCTGGGAGGCGCGCGGTTGTTGCTACGGCTGCCGTTGACCCGGGGCCGGGTGGACGACGCCCCGTTCTGAGACGGGGCCGGGTGATGTCCGGGCCAGGATCTCGTCGAGGAACCCCGCGGCCTCCAGGCCGGCACGGTCCACGTCGCCGTCTGCGATCGCTTCGACCAGATCGTCGTGCGCGAACATGCCGCCGGGGCCTGCACTCGCGGTCGCGACGCTGGCGGTGATCGCCTCCAGGAGCCCGCGGTAGATCTCGATCAGCACCGGGTTGTGCGATGCCCGCACCACGGCCAGGTGGAATTCGGTGTCGGAGTGGGTGAATCGCGCGTGGTCGGTGGTGTCGGTGTGGGCCAGGTGGGCGCGCAGCCCGACCAGGTCCTCTTCGGTGCGGGCCACGGCGGCCAAGCGGGCGCCCTCGACCTCAAGGCAGCGTCGGACCTGGAGCACGTCGCGCAGTTCGGACCCGCAGAGTCGGCGCAGGGCGGCTGATACCTCGCTGGTGGCGCGCACGTAGGTGCCTGCGCCCTGTCGTACTTCGAAGATGCCGTTGTGTGCCAACGCGCGGATCGCTTCGCGCACCGTATTGCGGCCCACGCCGAGCGCCTCGACCAGTTCGGGTTCGGTGGGAATCCGGCTGTCGACCGGCCATTCGCCCGAGGTGACCAGAGCGCGCAGTTGGTCGATCACCTGGTCGACCAGGCCGGTGCGACGCGTTGTGGCGAGGGGCACTCAAAAACCCTTTCATCCAATCATGGGATGTATGGCACCATAGCCGAGTGAACCGGCCCCTGCGCAATAAGGCGCGTGACAGTTACGAGCACGATCTGGAGCTCGAGCTGGACGGCGCCGTAGAGGTGCGCCCCGCGGCGATGGCGGCCGGCGGTGCCCTGCTGATCGTGGCAGTCGTCCTGACCGCGCTGAACCTGCGCCCGGCGATCACCAGCATCGGGCCGGTCCTCGGGGAGATGCGCGAAACGCTCGGTGCCTCGGCGGTCTGGGCCGGCGTGCTGACCACCCTGCCCGGACTGTGCTTTGCCGCCGCCGGCCTGGCCGCACCGTGGCTGGCCCGGCGGGTGGGTCTGGGCCGGGCGATTTCGCTCGGGTTGGTGGTCCTGAGTGTCGGTCTGGTCATCCGGGTGCTGGACGGTCCGTACGTGGTCATCGGCGGAACGCTGGTGGCCACCGGCGGCATCGCGGTGGTGAACGTGCTGATCCCGGTGGTGATCAAGGGTTCGTTCCCGGCGCAGATCGGCCTGATGACAGGTGTCTACACCGCGGCGCTCCAGGGCGGTGGCGCGTTGGGTTCGGCGATCACCGCGCCGCTCGAACCGCTGCTCGGCGGTTGGCGCGGGGCGTTGGGCTCGTGGGCGGTGGTGGCCACCGTCGCGCTGCTCTTCTGGCTCGTGGGTGCCCGGGGCATCAGCCAGGCTCGCACCGAGCACGCCGCTGCCGGTCGACCCGCGCATTCCCTGTTGCGCAGCCCGTTGGCGTGGACGATCACGTTGTTCTTCGGCTGCCAGTCGTTCCTGGCCTACATCGTCATGGGCTGGCTGCCCGAGGTGTTCATCGACAGCGGGGTGAGCAAGACCGACGCCGGCCTGCTGCTCGGGTTGGTGTCCATCCTGGCCGTCCCGATCAGCCTGATCGTTCCGCCGTTGGCGGCCAGGCAGAAGAACCAGAGTGGCTGGATCGTGGGGCTCGGCGTGGTCGGCATGGTCGGCATGATCGGCCTGCTCGTGAATCCGGGCGCGGCACCGTTGGTGTGGAGCTTCTTCGTGGGCATCGGGATGAGTGTGTTCTCGTTGGCGCTCACGGTGATTGCGCTGCGCGCCCGTAATGCCGAGGACACCGCACGACTGTCCGGGATGGTGCAGGGCTTCGGTTATCTGCTGGCCGGTGTGGGTCCGTTCTCCTTCGGGCTGCTCCACAGCATGACCGCCGGCTGGACCGCGCCGTTTGCCATGGTGCTCGTCATCTACGTGGTGCAGATGGTGGCGGGGGCGCTCGCCGGTCGCAGTCGCTACGTGTGAGTGCGGGTTGCGGGGCTGCCCTGGCCGTGGTGTAGCCTGGGCGACGTGATTATCGGTGTGTGTGCCAGCTATTGGCGCTTTATTGAGGCTCCGGGCGGAGCCGATAAAGCGCAGCACTAAGCACGCATCCACCCGGAGCCCAGGCAGTGACCATCGGTCGCTGCCTTTCGTCGTTACAGGGCGCCGGAATCCTTGCCAGGTGCCCACCACCAGGAAGGCCCCTGACAATGAACTTGGCGCAGATCGCCAACGCCCCGGCCACATCGGACCGGCGCGTCCGAAGTTTCAGCGCGATCCCCAGCCCGCACGATGTGCTGACCGAATTCCCGTTGGGGGAGCGTCGCGCCGAACGGGTGGCGCGTGACCGCGACGAGATCGCCGACATTCTGGCCGGCCGTGACGATCGGCTGCTGGTCGTGGTCGGACCGTGTTCGGTGCACGATCCCGCCGCCGCTCTGGAGTACGCGAGCCGCCTGGTCAAGGTGGCCGATGAGCTCAAAGATCAGCTCAAGATCGTGATGCGGGTGTACTTCGAGAAGCCGCGCACCACGATCGGCTGGAAGGGCCTGATCAACGATCCGGGGATGGACGGCACCTACGATGTCGCGCGTGGCCTGCGGGTGGCTCGCCGGTTGTTGCTCGACATCATCGACATCGGCCTGCCGGTCGGGTGTGAATTCCTGGAGCCGACCAGCCCGCAGTACATCGCCGACGCGGTGGCCTGGGGTGCGATCGGAGCCAGGACCACCGAGTCGCAGGTCCATCGCCAGTTGGCATCGGGTCTGTCGATGCCGGTCGGGTTCAAGAACGGCACCGACGGCAACATCCAGGTCGCGGTCGACGGTGTGAAAGCCGCTGCGGCCCAACATGTGTTCTTCGGTATGGACGATATGGGCCGCGGCGCGGTGGTGAGCACCGCGGGCAATGAGGACTGCCACGTCATCCTGCGCGGTGGCACCGACGGCCCGAACTACGACGCCGACGCGGTGGCGGGCACGGCGGCCAAGTTGGCCGCGGCCGGGCTGCCCGGCCGCGTGGTGATCGATTGCAGTCACGCCAATTCCGGCAAGGATCATGTCAGGCAGGCGTCCGTGGCCACCGAGATCGCCCGAATGGTCCGTGACGGACTGCCGATCAGCGGTGTGATGCTGGAGAGCTTCCTGGTTGCGGGCGCGCAGTCGCCCGAGGCTCGGCCGCTCACCTACGGACAGTCGGTCACCGACAAGTGCATGGATTGGGCCGCAACCGATCTGGTGCTGCGGGAGCTGGCCCGGCGCGAGGGCTAATTTCCGCCCGGGTCGTCGCCGTCGGCGTCGATCTGCCAGCTTCCCGGCATCATCGGGATCGTCGTCCCGTTTCCGAAGGTGTCGTCGGCCAATGTGGTCATGCCGACCGGTCCGGCCGGGGTGGACTTCACTGCGGTGCCGCTGAATCCGAGATTTCCGACACCGCTGTCGCAGGCGCCCGTGGTGACGGGCGTCTCGGGCAGCGGCGCGGCAGCGGGTCCGTCGGCCGTCATGAACTCGTAGCGGTACCCGCGGTCCTTGGCGGTCCCGTCACGTCGCTTACGGGCCTGTGACCGTCGTTTGTTGATCGCGGCGGCTGTGGCGGCGGCCGCCGCGGACGTCCCGACGGAGTCCGAGGCCTTGGCTGTGGCGCTGTATTTCGACGTCGAGCCGAAACCGAATCCTGAACCTTCATAAGCTAAGTTGCCCCGATTTGGGGCGTGGCCGTCCCCGGTAATTGGCGGGGTGTGATCAGCGCCGGTAGGCGGGCAGGTTGGCCGTGAGTTCGTCGAACAATGCCTGGTTCAGGGCGAACGCCACCTTCACCTCGTCGACGACGCGGTCGATGTCGTCGAGGTCGAGGCCGAGGCCGTCCAGGCGGGCCCGGTAGGCATCCTTGTACGGCTTGGCGCGCATCGGGAATTGGTAGAAGGACAGGCCGTCGCCCTGCAGGTCGAATGCGCGGTCGAGTACCCGACCGATGGCCTGGCCGCCGGACAGGTCGCCGAGGTAGCGGGTGTAGTGGTGGGCCACAAGCGCACCGCCCCAGGCGGATTCGGTGATCCGGGTGCAGTAGGCGCGGGCGGCGGGGGAGTCGACGTCGCGTGCTGCGCCCGGGGCCCAGTGATCGAGATCGGCATCGATGGTGGCCAACCGCTCCAGCATCGGGTCGTAGAACGCGGCGACGAGGGGGTCGGCCTGTCGGGCTCGGACCGTCTCCTCAAGCGTGCGGTAGACCGCGCGCAGTCGCAACAGGTAATCGACGTAGCCCTGGCTGTTGACCCGCCCGCTGAGCAGCTCCGACATGAACGACGACTGCTCGGCCGCGTCGTGTTCGCTGCGTGAATCCTCGCGCATGGCGACGGACAGCGATCGGACGGTTTCGGGGGCAACGGCGCTCGGCATACTCAGGCTCCAGGTGTTTTAACGACAGGTTGTCAACATCATGCCGACAGTCTGTCAATAAACCTAGCACCGGGTCGCGTGCCGTGGGGTCCTACGTTTTCGCGGACAGTGCGCGCAGGACGAACTGCTCGATGGCCGCCACCGGAAGATGGCGTGGGGCCAGGCACGCATGAATCAACGACATCGTGGCGGTCGCGTCGTCGACGACGAACTGTCCGGAACCCTGGCCCTGGCTCAGGATCTCGCGCAGCACGTCCTCGACGGCCACCACATGTTCACGGATGGCCAGCATCGTTTCGGTGGACAACGCACCGTAGAGCTGCATGCCCATGCCCATGTGGAATTCCTGCCCGGCCTCGAGCTGATGCCGGATGTAGACCTTCAGGCGCTCGACGGGATCATCGATCTCGGACAGAGCCGCCCGCAATCCGTCGAGGTACCGGGTCGTCTCGTGTGAGGCGAACGCGATCACCACTGATTCCTTGTCGGGAAAGTGGTGATAGATCGCAGTCCGCCCGATCCCGGCCTCGGCCGCGAGCTTGGCCATCGTGATCGCGTCGAAGCTCTGGTCGGCCATCAGTGCCGCGAAAGCCTCGAAGATGCGCTGTTGGACCAGCTCGCGGTGTTCTTCGACCGATGAGGCGCTGATCCTGGGCACGCCCGACTCTAACGCCGGCTTTGCCTGCGGATCCTGTTAGTGCAGGCTTAGCTGCCGGGCCGTGACCGCACGGTCCACTACAGTTTCGAAACCCATCTGAATGAAGGACGGTACTTCGTGCTGCGTGCCTTGCGGGACTTACCCATCCGTGGGCGCGTGGCAACTGCCGCGCGCACTCTGCATCCGGTCGGATTGTCCGGCGCGCTGCTGTTCTTCGCCTGGTCGATGAGCCCGTCACTGCTACCGCGGGCCTGGTATCTGCAGGGGGTCGCGACGGGCATCAGCGTCGGGATCGGATACGGGCTGGGATGCGCGACGGCGTGGGTGGTGCGACGTTGCGGCATCAGTCCGCAATGGTCCTCGCGCACCCGGCGGATCGGGTGGTGGATGCTGGCCGGTGCCGCCGTCGTGGTCGTCCCGGCGTTTCTGATGCTCGGATCATGGTGGCAGCAGATCCTGCGTGACCTGATCGGCATGCCACGCGCTGAGCGGTCCTTCTACATCCTGGTGTTGGTGATCGCGGTGGCCATCGCGTTGGCACTCGTGGCGATCGGGCGTGGGTTGCGTTGGGCCACCAATCGCCTGACCGATCTGGGCGGTCGGGTCGTGCCCGGTCCGGTGGCCCGGTTGGCCGCGGTGGTGATCATGGTCGTGCTGGCGGTGGCGGGGCTCGACGGTGCCTTGCACCGCGGACTGCTCAGCACGGCCGAACGATCTGCGAAGGTGGCCGACAAGAGCACGGCCGACGGCGTGACCCAGCCGAGCGCGCCCGAACGCTCCGGTTCGCCGGCCTCGATGCAGGCGTGGGACACCCTCGGCAGGGAAGGTCGGAATTTCGTGGCCGGTGGCCCCAGCGCCGAACAGATCTCGAAGGTGACCGGCGCCCCGGCACGTACCCCGATTCGGGTGTATGCCGGTCGCACCTCCGCAGACGGTGTCGCAGGCATCGCCGAGCAGGTGGTCGCCGAGCTGCACCGCACCCACGCCTTCGAGCGCAAGGTATTGGCGGTGGTGACCACGACGGGGCGCGGCTGGGTGAACCCAAATGTCGCGGCCGCCCTCGAATACGTCAACGGCGGCGACACCGCCATCGCATCGATGCAGTATTCGTTCCTGCCCAGCGCGCTGTCCTTCATCGCCGATCGCGAGACTCCGCCGTTGGCCGGGAAGGCACTGTTCGAAGCGGTGTACCGGGTTTGGGCAGCGCTGCCGGAGGCCAAACGGCCGAAACTGGTGGTGTTCGGGGAGAGCCTGGGGTCCTTCGGCGGACAGTCGGCATTCGCCTCCGGTGCGGATATCGTTGCCCGTACCGACGGTGCGCTGTTGGTCGGCACGCCCAACTTCGCCCAGCCCTGGGGGAGGCTCACCGCCGACCGGGACCCTGGATCGCTGGAACGCCTGCCGGTGATCGACGAAGGACGCCACATCCGCTTCGCGTCCCGGACCTCCGATGTGAATCTTTCTGGGCCCTGGGAGTTTCCGCGTGTGGTGTTCTGGCAGCATGCCAGCGATCCGATCACCTGGTGGTCGTTCGATCTGCTGCTGCACCGGCCGGACTGGTTGCGGGAACCGCTGGGGCCCGATGTGGATCCGGGAATGCGGTGGCTGCCGGTCGTGACGTTCTGGCAGGTGACGCTGGACATGATCTTCTCGGCCGACGTGCCCTACGGGTACGGCCATGCCTTCGGTCCCGATGCCGCTGACCTCTGGGTCGATATTCTCGCGCCACGCGGGTGGGATCCCGCGCTGACCCAGCGGATCCAGGACGCCATAGCCGGGGCTGAGAGCGGATGACGGGATTCGAACCCGCGACCCTCACCTTGGCAAGGTGATGCGCTACCAACTGCGCTACATCCGCGCGCCACGAGCGAGATCGTCGCCCGTCGCGATGCCGAACACTAGTGCACCGAAGCGTGCGGGCACAAATCCGTCATTCTGATTTGCATTGTGGGGCAACGTAAAAAGTGTGCAAGGGGGCAAAGGTGTCGGCGAGCGGGATGCCGGCGTCGGGCGTCCGGGGGCAGTTCGTAGGATTCCTGGATGCCGCTCGACGTCGGTGAGACGTTCTCCGTGTTCCGGATTGTTCGACCGCTGAGCTCAGGCCGGGCAGGGGATGTCTACCTCGCTCAGCATCCCAGGCGTCCTGGGCCTGACGCGCTCAAGGTGTTGTCCAAGGAGCGTTCGGCCGACCCTGAGCGGCGGGCGAGATTTTGCCGTGAGGCCGATGTGGCGGCCACGTTGTGGCATCCCAGCATCGCCAGGGTCCATGGCCGCGGGGAACATGACGGTCAGCTCTGGATCTCGATGGATTTCGTCGACGGTGTGGATCTCGCTGGTCTCCTCGAGCAGCGATACCCGAACGGCCTACCGCGCGAACAGGTTTTCCGCACGGTGCTCGCGGTTGCCGGTGCGCTCGACTATGCGCACAAGCATGGTTTGCCGCACTGCGACGTCAGGCCGGCCAACATCATCGTCGCTGACGTCGAGGGTGATGCGGAACCGCGCGTCGTTCTCGCCGACCTCGGTATTGCCCGCGATATGCCGGCCGTGGACAAGCCCGGATACGCCGCACCCGAACAACTGATGGGGGAGGACGTCGACGGCCGCGCTGACCAGTACGCCCTGGCCTGCACCGCGTACCACCTCTTGACCGGCACGCAACTGTTCGCGCACCCCAATCCCGCAGTCGTGGTCAGCCGCCACGTCAACTCCAAACCGCCGGCGTTGGCCGACACCCGGCCCGAGTTGGCCGACCTGGACCCGGCGCTGGCCAAGGCCCTCGCCAAGAGCCCGGCTGACCGATTTCTCAGCTGCGGCGCTTTCGCGCACGCCCTGGCCGATGAAACCCCGGTGCCCGCGCTGACTTTGGTGCCGACGCCGGGCGCGCCGGTGCCCACGACCGGGTTTCGGTGGCCCGAGAAACCAGGCTGGGTGCCCGTCGCGGCGATGGCGGCCGTCGGCGTCATCGCCGGCGTCGGAATGTGGCAGCTTTGGCCATCCGCTGATGCCGCAGCGAGTGAGCAGTCGAGTTCAGCGCCGAGCACAGCGACGGCAAGCGCCGCCAACGCGGCGGCCACCCCAGCGCCGGGCGGTCCGGTCTTCGACGGGCTCTACCGCCTCGACTACGACAACCTCGCCGCCTCCCTCAACGGCAATCCCTGGCCGGCGGCGGGCAACCAGATCGCCAGCTACTGGTGGGCATTCCGCTCGACTTGCAAGCCCTCGGGGTGCGTTGCGACGTCGACGCGCATGGACAGCAGCAACCATGCCGTCCCCTTCATCGAAGGTGGCGGCATGACAGCGGTATTCCGCTTCGTCAACGATTCTTGGCAGGGTGATCCAGCGAGGGGTTCACTGCCCTGCGAGGCGCCGAACGTCATGCAAGCGCAGGCGATGGATACGGCCTTGGCATTGACGCCGCAGCCGGACGGTGCACTGGCGGGTGTTCAAACCACCACCATCCAATCCAACGAGTGCGGGCTGCAGGGTGCGGTGATCACAGTGCCGGTTCGCGCGACTTGGCTCGAAGGCGTTCCACCGGGCAGCCCGATTGCCGACCCTGCCGCGGTCCCCGATCCGCTGCCGCCCGCTCCGCAACTGCCGGTACCGGTCGGCCCGCCGGTACTTGCGCCGCCTCCGCCGCCCGCCGATCCGATGCTCCCGCCACCACCCGCCCCACCGGTACCCGCCCCACCGCCAATCGGCACGATCATGCCGAATCCCATCCCGGACGTCGCTCCGCCGAGCTGATCGAAGGGGCGCTCGGCCCTCCCTTGACCTGCCGCCACACGCCGCGTCCTGGTCGTCGGCGTGGGATCCGTCGTTCCGGGTCCGCGGGCCGCATGATTGCCCGATGACGAAGCGCGCGGAATACACCTTTGCGCTCTACTCCGGCTCACTCGCCGAACCCGGCGACCGCAACCCGTATGCAGGCCGATCGCTGGTCCTCGCGAAGCTGTGGATGCGGGGATACATGCGGATGTTGCGGGTGAGGACCGAGACAGGGCCGGCGATGCAGCGTTATCGCGCGGGTGATCGCTGAGCGCAGCCGTGGCCGCGCCGACCCGGGTGCTGGGTGGGGGTTGTCATGCGGCGAAGCTGACCTGAATCAGTCACGAATTTTCAAGGGCTGCACGGAAAGTCGTATCCAGGTCGTGGGGCACAGAAACAAGAAAGGCCCGGGGATGCCGGGCCTGACCTGCATAAAACGTGGTGCGCGATACTGGGATTGAACCAGTGACCTCTTCCGTGTCAGGGAAGCGCTCTCCCGCTGAGCTAATCGCGCGGGTTGAAAATATTCCTTGGAGGTGGAGACGGGAATCGAACCCGTGTGCACGGCTTTGCAGGCCGTTGCCTCACCACTCGGCCACTCCACCGCTGGGGTTGATGCCACAATCGCACCTTCGAGCGGATGACGGGATTCGAACCCGCGACCCTCACCTTGGCAAGGTGATGCGCTACCAACTGCGCTACATCCGCGCGCCACGAGCGAGATCGTCGCCCGTCGCGAAGCAGAACATTAGTCCACCGATGCTTGCAGACACAAATCGCCATGACGAGCGGGCAACGTGCGGCTGAAAACGGTCTTTCAGAACAGGTGATAGGCAGCTCGCGAGAGGGTGAATCCGCGGCGGGTCTTCGTGTCGCGACATGTAATCCCCGCCGCAACGCTCTCGCACCGCAGCGTCCCGGCGGTGACCGAGTCGTGGTCTCCCAGTGGGACACCCGCACTCGGCCTGGCGCCGCCGGCGCAGACGAATTGCGCGGGCCGTCCCGGGTTGAGGGTGATTCCGTGGCCGTAATCGGATGCGCAACTGGCCGGTCGCAGTGGCGGAGCCCAGTTACGTTCGTCGATGTCGCAGCGCGCGGTCGTGGCATCGAGGTAGCACTGCACGTTGCCCGACGGTGCGCTGAAGCTCGTCGGGCCCGTGACCTGCCGGTTCACCACGTCGGAGACGCTGCGGAAGTGCGGCGTTACGGCCGGAGCTGATTCTGTCACGGGGCCCGGAGCGCTGTGGCAACCGGAAAACAGTGCACTAGCAGCAAAAACAGTGCCACTGACGGCCGGCCAGCGGACCCGCAGGTGAACCATGACGGGTGACCATACGCCCGCATCGGGGTGCATATTTGGCAAATCAAACAAGTCGATTCGGCGGGCGTCGATTCGGGCCCGGCCGAGGACGCGTGCTAGTGTTCGACGTCGTTCCCACGGTCTCGTAGCTCAGTGGGAGAGCGTCCGCCTCACACGCGGAAGGTCGCTGGTTCGATACCAGCCGGGACCACCATCGGCACCAGCAGCCTCGGAGATATCCGGGGCTGTTTTTTCGTGGCCGAACACTTTTCGTGGCCGAACACACAGCTCTTTGTGACCGGGTGTTGTCGGTTCGATTCGGTAGGGTCCTCCGACGTGACTCAGAGCGTGACCGTCGGAACCATCAAATCCGTAACCGCCCGTCTGGCCGAGGAACTCGCCGTGCGCGAGGGGCAGGTCGCCGCCACGGTGGCCCTGCTGGACGAGGGCGCGACGGTGCCGTTCATCGCCCGCTACCGCAAGGAGGTCACCGGCAGCCTCGACGACGGCCAGCTGCGCACCCTGGAGGAGCGCCTGGGTTACCTGCGTGAGCTCGACCAGCGTCGTGAGGCGGTGCTGGCCTCGATCCAGGAGCAGGGCAAGCTCACCGACGAGCTGCGGGCGGCCCTGATGGCCGCCGAGACCAAGGCGCGGGTCGAGGACATCTACCTGCCCTACAAGACCAAGCGGCGCACCAAGGCCCAGATCGCCAGGGAAGCCGGCCTGGAGCCGTTGGCCGACCGGCTGCTGTCCGATCCGACGCTGGTGCCCGACGAGGCGGCCGGGGAGTTCCTCAACGACGACGTCGCCGACGTGGCCGCTGCGCTCGACGGCGCCCGGCACATCATCATCGAGCGTGCCTCCGAGGACGCCGAGTTGGTCGGCGCGACCCGGGAGAAGTTCTGGGCCGACGGCGCACTGCGCACCGGTCCGTGGTCCGAGGAGGCCGCGAAGAGCGCTGCCGCACAGAAATTCCGGGACTACTTCGAGTTCTCCGAACCGCTGGAGAACATGCCGTCGCACCGGGTTCTCGCCGTGCTGCGCGGCGAGAAGGAACAGGCGCTGTCGCTGAACTTCGACGGCGGCGAGGACGAGCTGTATCAGGCGATGATCGCCCAGTCCCTGGGCATCGACATGGCTGCCAAGACACCGGCCACCCCGTGGCTGACCACCACCGTGCGGCTGGCTTGGCGCGCCAAGCTGATGATCTCGGCCGCTGTCGACGCGCGCATCCGGCTGCGGCAGCGCGCCGAGGAAGAGGCGGTCGCGGTATTCGCCCGCAACCTCAAGGACCTGCTGCTGGCCGCCCCGGCCGGCACCCGCGCGACCCTGGGGCTGGATCCGGGTTTCCGCACCGGGGTCAAGGTCGCCGTCGTCGATGCCACCGGCAAGGTCGTCGACACCTGCGCGATCTTCCCGCACCAGCCGCAGAAGCAGTGGGACCAGTCGAAAGCCGTCCTGGCGGCCCTGATCGCCCGGCACAACGTCGAGCTGATCGCCGTCGGCAACGGAACCGCCTCGCGGGAGACCGATGCGCTGGCCGCCGAGCTGATCGCCGATATCCGGTCGGCCGGGGCGAAAGCGCCGGTGACGGCCATGGTGAGTGAGGCCGGTGCCTCGGTGTACTCGGCGTCGGAATACGCGGCTCGGGAAATGCCCAACCTGGACGTGACGCTGCGCGGGGCGGTCTCGATCGCGCGTCGCCTGCAGGACCCGCTGGCCGAGCTGGTGAAGATCGACCCGAAGTCGATCGGGGTGGGGCAGTACCAGCACGACGTGACGCCGGGCTCCTTGGCGCGCAGCCTCAATGCCGTCGTCGAAGACGCGGTGAACGCGGTGGGAGTGGATCTCAACACCGCTTCGGTGCCGCTGCTGGCCCGGGTTTCGGGAGTGACCGAGTCGCTGGCCGAGGCGATCGTGGCGTACCGGGAGAGCGCCGGGGCCTTCCGCAGCCGCAAGGCGCTGCTGGACGTTCCGCGCCTGGGGCCCAAGGCCTTCGAACAGTGTGCGGGCTTCTTGCGGATCCGCGACGGTGAGGACCCTCTGGATGCGTCCGGGGTGCACCCCGAGTCCTACCCGGTGGTGCGGCGCATCCTGGACCGCTCAGGCGTGACGCTGGCCGAGTTGATCGGTGACGAGCGCACGCTGCGGGGCCTGAAGCCCGCTGATTTCGCCGATGAGCGCTTCGGTCTGCCCACGGTGACCGACATCCTGGCCGAGCTGGAGAAGCCCGGGCGCGACCCGCGGCCGGCGTTCTCCACCGCCACCTTCGCCGCCGGTGTCGAGAAGGTCGCCGACCTCAAGCCAGGCATGGTGCTCGAGGGCGTGGTGACCAATGTGGCTGCGTTCGGTGCCTTTGTTGATGTGGGTGTGCACCAGGACGGCCTGGTGCACGTCTCGGCGATGGCCGACCGGTTCGTCTCCGATCCGCACGAGGTGGTCAAGTCGGGACAGGTCGTCAAGGTCAAGGTCGTCGACGTCGATGTGGAGCGGCAGCGGATCGGACTGACGCTGCGGCTCAACGACACCCCGCAGGCGGGCAAGCGGCCCGACCGCAACGACGGAGGCGGCAATCAGGGTCGCGGCGGTGATCGGCGGAACCAGAACCAGAAGCGCGCCAACAACTCCGGTCGCCGGGACTCGAATCAGCCCACGGGCTCGATGGCCGACGCGCTGCGCAACGCCGGGTTCGGCAAGTAGCGGTTACGGGGCCTGATCGGTCCCGGAGCGATGGCGGCGCCAGGAGCGGTAGCCGCGATGGGCGGCGAACGCTCCGATGACGGCGGTGACACACCACACGCCGATCGCGGTGTAGGCGAGCGGCGCCGACAGATCGCCGATCGAGGCGCCCAGCGCGGTGTAGACGAACGCGCGCGGCACCGACCCGATGAATGCGCCCGCGGCCATCTGCCACAACGGAACCCCGAAGGCGCCGAAGGCGTAGGAGGCCAGCGCGTCGGACACGCCGGGGACGAAACGCTGCCCGACTACCGCCCACAGGCCGCCCTGTTGGATCTGGCGGTCGAGCCGGTCGGCGCGTTGGGCCCCGAGCAGGGCCCGGGCGCTGTCGCGTCCGGCCCGTCGGCCGATCAGGCTGGCCACCACGGCGGTACCCACCGTCGCGCCCAGGGTCACGAAGGTGCCCAACACCGGGCCGAACAACACGCCGCTGCCTGCGGCCAGGATCGGGCCGGGTACGAACAGCGCGCCCAGACAGGCCGAGACGAACACGTAGGCCAGCGGGGCAGCGGGTCCGGTGGCGGCCACAGCGCCCCGGATGTCGCCGACGTCGATCAGCCGGGCGACAGCCACCAGATAGAACAGTCCGAACAGGAATGCCGCGAAGGCGACGAGTCGCAGGATGTGCGGTCGTCGATCGGTGCCGGGAGAATCGTCGCTGTCAGTCATGGCGGCGACGATTCTTCCCTACCACCGCGACCTCGGAGGGCCGTCAGTTACCGGTGTGCGCGGTGATTCTCGGTGCTGTGCGCGCATTCGCAGCGCTGGGCCGGTGGCACCGACCCCATCACCTCGTCGGCGTGCTGTCCGCAGCCGTCCCAGGTGGTCTTCGCGCAGCGCGGACATTTCGCGGGGTAGCACATGGTCTTACCTTTCAGTGGGTGTTGGCGGTTTCGGCGGCGATCGAGGCCCGGACCTTGTCCATGTCGAGCGCCGCGATCTGGGAGATCAGGTCCTCCAGGGCGGCCGGCGGCAAGGCTCCGGCCTGGCGGAAGACCAGTATTCCCTCGCGGAACGCTGCGATGGTCGGGATGGACTGGATCGCCATCGCGGTGGCGAGTTCGTTCTCCGCCTGAGTGTCGACCTTGGCGTGCACGATCTCGGGGTGGGCGGCCGCGGACTTCTCGAAGGTCGGGGCGAACGCCCGACACGGGCCGCACCATGAGGCCCAGAAGTCGACCAGGACGATGTCGTTGTCGCGGATGGTGGATTCGAAATCCGTGTAGGTGAGGTTGCGGGTGGTCATGATGTTCTCCTTCGTTTGAGACGGATCAGTTGGCGTGGACGTGTGCTTCGGCCCAGGCGTTGTAACCACCGACCAGGTCGGCGGCGCCGGCGAAACCTTCGGCGCGCAGCAGTGATGCGGCCACGCTGGAACGCCAGCCGCCCGCGCAGTGCAGCACGATTGGCTTGTCGGTGGGAATGTCGGCGAAGCGGGTCCGCAACTGCGCCAACGGGATTGGCAGCGAGCCGGGAATGACGCCGGATTCGCGCTCACCCGGGTTGCGGATGTCGATCAGCGTCACCTCGTGCTGGTCGAGCATCCGGTCGAGCTCGGCGATCCCCACCCGCGGTGCGGCGACCACGAGATCGGACAACTCCGCGGGGAAGGTGCCGTCGGCGGCCACGTTGAGGTAGCCGATGGCGTTGTCGGAACCGATGCGGGCCAACCGCAGCGCGGCCTCCTGTTCCTCGCCCGGGTAGGCGATGAGCACGATCTGCTCGCCGACCTCGGCGACCATGCCGCCGGTCTCGGCGAAGCGGCCGTCGAATCCGACGTTGACCGAACCACCCAGGTGGGCCGCGGAGAAATCGTCCACGCTGCGGGCATCGACCACCCGGATGCCGGCGGCGAGCGCCTCGCGCACCTGAGCCGGGCTGAACTCGGGGATTGACCGGGATTGGTCCAGCAGCGGATGCTGGCGCTTGTTCATCGCGGCGTTCACCGAGAAGTACGACGGTGCGGCGGGTTGACCGTTGGTGATCAACTCGACGAAGTCGGCCTCGCTCATCGGCTGCACCGACGGATTGGTGCGGCGCTGCTCGCCGATGGTCGACGTCAGCTCCGTGGACAGGTTCTTGCCGCAGGAGGAGCCCGCACCGTGGGCGGGCATGACCGCCACCTCGTCGGGCAGCGTGAGCAGCGTGTCGTGCACGGTGTGGTACATGGCGCGGGCCAGATCGCTGGTCGAACCGTTGCCCAGGTTGACCAGATCGGGTCGGCCGACATCGCCGATGAACATCGAGTCACCGGTGAGCACGGCCGTGGGGGTGGCCCCAGGACGTTCGCGGACCAGCACGCTGATCGACTCCCAGGTGTGACCCGGCGTGGCCAGGATCTCCAGTTCGACGGTGCCCAGCGAGATGCGTTCGCCGGCCGCGAGACGGCGGATCGGGTAGTCGGTCTCGGCCGCCTCGCCGAATCCGATCCATGCGCCGGTGGCTTCGACGAGCTCGAGGTGCCCGGAGACGAAGTCGGCGTGGAAGTGCGTGTTGATCACACCTTCGATGGTCAGCCCGAAGCGATCGGCATCGGCCAGGTACTCGGTGATGTCTCTCCGGGGGTCCACGACGATTGCCCGGCCTGACGTGGGGTCGCCGATCAGATACGAGGCGTGCGAGAGGCATTCGATGTAGTACTGCTCGAGGATCATCTGGACTACTCCTTGGTTCTTTTCGTCGGGCTCGGGTCCTGCGGGATTGCTTTCGATTGATTCAACCATACCCCCGGGGGTATTTATTTCGTGGTTCCGATACCCCTACCGGTATGTGGTAACCTGACTGCGAACATACCCCAGGGGGTATAAAAATCAAATGTCTCTCCAACAGCTGAAGGTGTCCCATGACTGACGTCGCCACTCCCAAGACCATCGATTCGCACGGTCTTGCCGAACGTCTGCAGGCAGCCAATCCGCCCAGGCTGCTCGATGTCCGCACCACCGCGGAGTTCGAGACCGCGCACATCCCCGGTTCCTACAACGTGCCGTTGGATCTGCTCCGCGAACACCGCGCCGAGATCTCGAACACCGCCCAGGCCGGCGGTGCCGAGGAGTGGGTCCTGGTCTGCCGTTCAGGCCAGCGTGCAACCCAGGCAGAAGAGGCGCTGCGGGAGCACGGACTGCCCAATGTCCATATCCTCGACGGCGGCATTGTCGATTGGGAATCAAAGGGATTCAAGGTCAATCGCGGTGCGGCGAAGTGGGACCTGGAACGCCAGGTGCGCCTGGTGGCCGGATCGATCGTGCTGACCTCGATCGTGGGCAGCATTGCCGCCCCCAAGCTCAAGTGGCTCGCGGGCGCGATCGGTGGCGGGCTGACCTTTGCGGCACTGTCGAACACGTGTGCCATGGGAATGCTGTTGTCGAAGCTTCCCTACAACCGTGGCGCCGGCTGCGATGTCGACTCGGTCGTCGGCCAGCTCTCCAGCTGCCCGGCAAGTAGGCCACGATGATCGGCCTGACACTGGCCCTGGCCGTCGTCGTCGGGATCACGCTGGGCGTGCTCGGCGGCGGCGGTTCCATCCTCACGGTTCCGCTGCTGGCCTACGTCGCGGGCATGGATGCCAAGCAGGCCATCGCCGCCTCGTTGCTCGTCGTCGGCGTGACCAGTGCCGTCGGCGTGATCTCGCATGCCCGGGCGGGACGGGTGCAATGGCGGGTCGGCCTGATCTTCGGTGCGGCCGGCATGGCCGGGGCATATCTGGGCGGCCTGCTGTCGCGGTTCATTCCGGGCACGGTGCTGCTGATCGGGTTCGCCCTGATGATGGTCGCCACCGCCGTGGCCATGCTGCGTGGCCGCAAAGCCACCGAGAACGCCGACCCCGATGGTCAGCAGCGGCCTTTGCCGGTGGTGAAGATTCTGGCCGAGGGCCTGGTGGTCGGGCTGGCGACGGGACTGGTCGGTGCCGGTGGCGGCTTCCTGGTGGTGCCGGCCCTGGTGCTCCTCGGCGGGCTCTCGATGCCGGCGGCCGTGGGCACCTCGCTGGTGGTGATCGCCATGAAATCGTTCGCCGGTCTGGCCGGATATCTGTCCACCGTGCAGATCGACTGGACGCTGGCCCTGATGGTGACCGCTGCAGCGGTGGTCGGTGGATTGATCGGTGCCCGGTTGACCGCGTTGATCAAACCGGATGTGCTGCGTAAGGGCTTCGGCTGGTTCGTCCTGCTGATGTCGTCGGTCATCTTCGCTCAGGAGGTGCACCCGGTACTCGGCGCCACGGTCGGCGGTCTCACCGTGCTCGCTGCGGTGCTGAGCGGAGTCTGCGCCCGCGTCGCGCGGTGCCCGCTGCGGCGGATCACGATGACGGCGCCTCGGCAGACGGTGTCGGCGGGCTGACGGTGTTGGCGGGCTGACCCGTCGGCCTGAGATGCAAACCTGGGTGGCACCCCCGCCGCCACGGGTAGCTTGAGGTCTTGGCCTGGGAAATGAGAGGAACCACGAGATGGACATCGCATTAGCGACCACCACGCAAGGACCGTTCGACGAGGCTGTTGCTCGTACCCGAAACGCACTGGGCGAGCAGGGGTTCGGAGTACTCACTGAGATCGACATCCGGTCCACGCTCGACGCCAAACTGGGCGGTGGTGCCGGCGACGAGCTGGGGGAGTACCTGATCCTGGGCGCGTGCAATCCCCAGTTCGCTCAGCAGGCGCTGCGCGCATTTCCGCGGATCGGCGTGCTGTTGCCGTGCAACGTGGTGTTACGGGCACCTCGTGACGGTGACGGGGTGGTCGTCGTCGAGGCGATGAACCCCAGCCTGATGGCCGAGGTGACCGACGAACCGGCGCTGGTCGATGTCGCCGCCGAGGTCGGCCGACGCCTGCAGGCGGCACTCGACAGCCTCTAGCGCACACGGTTGGGCGCGCCCCGTAGGTTGACAGCCGTGGATATCCCGATCGCCGTGGTCACCGGGGCGAGTCGTGGCGCGGGCCGCGGCATCGCCGCAGCCCTGCTCTCCTCGGGTTGGCGGGTGTACGTCACCGGCCGGACCGTGACCGACCCGGGGGAAGGCGGTATCGCCGTCCAGCTCGATCACTCCGACGACGCTGCCGTGGGTGCGCTGTTCGAGCGGGTCGCCGAACAGGAGGGCCGGCTGGACCTTCTGGTCAACAATGCCGCCGCCGTGCACGATGACCTGGTCAACCCGAAACCGTTCTGGGAGAAGCCGATCGAGTTGGCCGATGTGCTGGAGGTGGGATTGCGGTCGGCGTATGTGGCGTCGTGGTACGCCGCGCCGCTGCTGTTGGCCGCCGATCATGGTCTGATCGCGTTCACCTCCTCGCCCGGATCGGTCTGTTACATGCACGGACCCGCTTACGGCGCCCAGAAGGCCGGCGTGGACAAGCTGGCGGCGGACATGGCGGTCGATTTCACCGACACCAGGGTCTCGACGGTGTCGATCTGGATGGGCATCCTGCTCACTGAGAAATTCAAGGCCGCGTTCGCCGGCCACCCAGACGCGCTGGCCAAGACTGCCGAGCACGCCGAAACCCCGGAATTCACCGGTCATCTCATCGACGCGCTGTACCGGGATCCTGATCTGAAGCAGTTGTCCGGGCACACCGTGATCGGTGCCGAACTCGCGGCCCGCTACGGGATCACCGACGAAGGTGGCCGGGTGCCGCCGTCACACCGGGAAATGCTCGGCTCACCGAGGGAACCGAGTTCGGCCGTCGTCCGGTAGTCGGTGACGCTCAGATGCCGCTGAGATAGCGCCGCGTCACCACCCGCTGGAGCAGCCGCGTCACCGGGCCGCCCAACCGGCTCCACCACGTGGCCGGCCGGGAGAACGCGACCACGTCGGCGTGCACGATGTCGGTCGCCGGGTCGTACCGGACCGAGAACAACTCCTCACCCGATTCGGGATGGCCGGCCAGGGTGCCGTAGGCGAAGCCGCGCCGGTCGGTCTCGTCGAGCACATAGACCACCCGGCACGGCGCCGGAACGGGTCCGAGCCGGACGACCAGTTCGGTGCCCACCGCGGCGGTCTCGGCGGTGGCCCGCACCCGCAGGCCCGCGCCGCGTTGCATACCCCACCGCAGCACGTCCGCGCCGGCCCGCTCGAAGCGGTCGCGGCCGGTGCCGATCTGCGCCGACGCCCGGGTGTGGCGGTAGCCCGCGGGCAGATCGCCGGCCGTGGCGCCCACCTCCGGATAGGTCAGGGGCAGCCGTGCCAGGTCGTCCAGTTTCACGTCCACCACCATGGCACCTTTACGGTGGCGGTGTGGCCCCAGAAAACGACACCGCCGGCACGCACCCCGGCGGCGGGTTCAATCCGCCCGACCCCACCGATCGCGGCGGCCCGGATTACGGCCGATTCATCGAAGCGGTGCGCACTCTGCAGGACCACGCGCGCGGTGCGGACGCCCCTGACGAGGTCATCACCGAGGCCGCGGACCTGATCGAGCAGGTGTCGGCGCTGCTGGCGCCGTATGAGGCCGACGAGTGGAATTCACCGTCGGGCCGGCGGATAGACCTGCCCAACCGGGGCAACGTCAACAACGTGCCGGTGCATCTGGAACGGACCGCCGACGACCGGATCGCCGGAACCGCCCACTTCCGGCGCTTTCACCTCGGCCGCAACGGCGCGGTGCACGGCGGGTCGCTGGCGCTGCTGTTCGATTCCCTGCTCGGCTATACCGCCGCCAAACTGACCGGCAGCATGTATCAGCGCACCGCATACCTGCACGTCAACTACCGCCGGATCGCTCCGATCGAGAAAGAACTTCAGGTACAGGCCGGCATCGACCGCATCGAGGGCCGCAAGATCTTCGTCGAGGGACGGCTGCTCGACGGCGACGACGTGCTCGCCGAGGCCGAGGCATTGTTCGTCCGACTCAAGCCGGGACAGCCGTGAATCCGGCGGCAGTGAAGCAGCGCTGGACGCGCTGGCGGGAGGGGTTGCGGTCACGCCCGGCCGCCGAATTCACCTACCGGATCGTCGTCGGCGTCGTCGGCACACTCGTGCTGGCGGTCGGCATCGTGGCGATCCCGTATCCCGGTCCCGGTTGGGTCATCGTGTTTCTGGGCCTGGCGATCCTGGCCAGCGAATTCGACTTCGCGAAGCGGGCGCTGCGCTACGTCCGGGCCCGCTACGACGCCGTGATGGCGTGGTTCGATCGCCAGCACATCGCGGTCAAGGGGGTCAGCGCGGTGTTCACCGGACTGGTCGTGCTGGGCACGCTGTGGCTGTTCGGCGTGGTCGGTTGGAGCGCCGGACTGGTCGGACTGGAGCAGCAGTGGCTCAAGAGCCCCATCGGGCTGGGGTCCTGATCAGGCCCACCGATAGCATGACAGCGTCCGCATCAGCCCTTGCATGGTAGGAGACTCCCCGATGAGCGCCGCCCCCAGCCCAGCCCCCGCTGCCCCGATCCGGGTCGCGGCCGGGACTACCGCCGGCGCGGCGGTGCGCGAGGCGGATCTGCCCAGTCGTGGCACCCCGGACGCGATCGTGGTGGTGCGCGACAGCGAGGGGCGCCTGCGGGATCTTTCCTGGACCCCGGACACCGATGTCGAGGTGACGCCGGTGGCGGCCAACACCGACGACGGCCGCAGCGTGCTGCGGCACTCGTGCGCCCACGTGCTGGCCCAGGCCGTGCAGGACCTGTTCCCGCAGGCCAAGCTTGGTATCGGCCCGCCGATCACCGACGGTTTCTACTACGACTTCGCCGTCGCCGAGCCGTTCACGCCCGAGGACCTCACCAAGCTTGAGAAGCGGATGCAGAAGATCGTCAAGGACGGTCAGCTGTTCTCCCGGCGCGTCTACGAATCCAAGGATCAGGCGCGCGAGGAACTGGCCGGCGAGCCCTACAAGCTCGAGCTGGTCTCCGGAGATTTCGCCAAGTCCGACAACCTGGACGAGGTGATGGAGGTCGGTGGCGACGAGCTCACCGCGTACGACAACCTCAACGCCCGCACCAAGGAACGGGTGTGGGGTGACCTGTGCCGCGGCCCGCACATCCCGACCACCAAGTACATCCCGGCCTTCAAGCTGACCCGCAGCAGCGCCGCGTACTGGCGCGGCGATCAGAACAACGCCAGCCTGCAACGCGTGTACGGCACCGCCTGGGAGTCGCAAGAGGCCCTCGACCGTCACCTCGAGCTCATCGAGGAGGCGCAGCGCCGCGATCACCGCAAGCTGGGCGTCGAACTGGACCTGTTCAGCTTCCCCGACGAGCTCGGCTCCGGACTGCCGGTGTTCCACCCCAAGGGCGGTGTGATCCGTAAGGAGCTGGAGGACTACTCGCGGCGCAAGCATTCCGAGGCCGGCTACGAGTTCGTCAACACCCCGCACATCACCAAGGAGCACCTCTACATCACGTCGGGTCACCTGGAGTGGTACGCCGACGGCATGTACCCGCCGATGCACATCGACGCGGAGTACAACGACGACGGCACGGTACGCAAGCCCGGGCAGGATTACTACCTCAAGCCGATGAACTGCCCGATGCACCACCTGATCTACCGGGCCCGCGGGCGCTCGTACCGCGAACTTCCGTTGCGGCTCTTCGAGTTCGGGTCGGTGTACCGCTATGAGAAGTCCGGCGTGGTGCACGGGCTGACCCGGGTGCGCGGCATGACCCAGGACGATGCGCACATCTACACCACGCGGGAGCAGATGCGCGGCGAGCTGACCTCGCTGCTGCAGTTCGTGCTCGACCTGCTCTCCGATTACGGGCTGGACGATTACTACCTGGAGCTGTCCACCAAGAATGCCGACAAGTACGTGGGCTCCGACGAGATGTGGGACGAGGCCACCGAGACCCTGCGGTCGGTGGCCGAGGCCTCGGGCCTGGACCTGGTGCCCGATCCAGGTGGCGCGGCGTTCTACGGCCCCAAGATCTCGGTTCAGGTCAAGGACGCGCTGGGTCGCAATTGGCAGATGTCGACCATCCAGCTGGACTTCAACATGCCCGACCGCTTCGAGCTCGAGTACACCGCCGCGGACGGGAGCAGGCAGCGCCCCGTGTTGATCCACCGCGCCCTGTTCGGCTCGATCGAACGCTTCTTCGGAGTGCTCACCGAGCACTACGCGGGTGCCTTCCCGGCCTGGCTGGCGCCGGTGCAGGTGGTCGGCATCCCGGTCGCCGATGCCCACCTGGACTATTTGTATGACGTTGCGGCCCAACTGAAGTCACGTGGCGTACGGGTCGAGATCGACGGCAGCGACGACCGGATGGCGAAGAAGATCGTCAACCACACCAACCAGAAGGTGCCGTTCATGCTGCTGGCCGGGGACAAAGACCTCGAAGCCGGCGCGGTCAGCTTCCGCTTCGGTGACCGCACCCAGATCAACGGCGTGCCCGTCGACGAGGCCGTGGAGGCGATCGTGAAGTGGATCGCCGACCGCAACAATGCGGTGCCGACCGCCGAACTGGTCAAAGTGGGAACCAGCCAGTGACCGACGACGAGCGGTCGATCATCGACCACGGCGGCGGAGACGCCATCATCGACCACGGCGGCGGAGACGCCATCGTCGACCGTGGCGTGGGTAGGCCGGACCACCTGCAGCGGCTCTGGACGCCGCACCGGATGAGCTACATCGTCGATGCGGTCAAGGGCGATAACAAGGTCGGCTCGGCCGGTTCGTCCCAGCCGTTCACCGACATCCCCGAGATGTCCGACGAGGACGGGCTCATGGTCGCCCGCGGCGAGCTGGTGTATGCCGTGCTCAACCTCTACCCGTACAACCCGGGCCATCTCATGGTGGTGCCGTACCGGCGGGTGTCGGAGCTGGAGGACCTGACCGAGGCCGAGAGCGCCGAGCTGATGGCGTTCACGCAGAAGGCAATTCGTGTCATCAAGGCCGTGTCGCGCCCGCACGGGTTCAACGTGGGCCTGAACCTGGGCATCTCGGCGGGCGGATCGCTGGCCGAGCACCTGCACATGCACGTGGTGCCGCGCTGGGGCGGCGATGCGAACTTCATCACGATCATCGGTGGCGCCAAGGTCATTCCACAGTTGCTGAGCGAGACCCGGGAACTGTTGGCGACGGAATGGGCGCGCCAGTCGTGAGCAATCTCTTTCTGATGAGCCGGGCGGCCTACGCGAAGCTGTCGCGGCCGGTGGCCAAGGCGGCGCTGCGCGCGGGCCTGACCCCCGACATCGTCACCATCGTCGGTACCGCCGGAACGGTGACCGCCGCGCTGACGCTGTTCCCGATGGGCCAGTTGTGGTGGGGTGCGTTCGCCGTATTCGTCTTTGTGCTCGCCGACATGCTCGACGGGGCAATGGCCCGCGAACGCGGTGGCGGCACCCGGTTCGGTGCCGTGCTGGACGCGGCCTGCGACCGCATCGCCGACGGCGCGATATTCGCCGGCCTGCTGTGGTGGGCGGCGTTCGGCATGCACAACCCGACGCTTGTGGTCGCGATCCTCATCTGCCTGGTGACTTCACAGGTCATCTCCTACATCAAGGCCCGCGCCGAGGCCAGCGGCTTGCGCGGTGACGGCGGCATCATCGAGCGCCCGGAGCGGCTGGTGATCGTGCTCGTAGGCGCGGGGCTGTCGGGGGTGCCGTGGCTGCATGTGCCGTGGCTGCTGCACGTCGCGGTATGGCTGTTGGCCGTGGCCAGTGTGATCACCGTGGCGCAGCGACTGCACGCGGTGCGCACATCGACGGGCGCCATGGATCTGATTCAACCCCCGGGGGCCTCGTGAACATTCCGTTCTCCGGGCAGGTGACCGATCTGGGTTACGCAGCAGGGTGGCAGCTGGTTCGCTCGATGCCGGAGTTCGTGGCGCGCAACCTGTTCGACGCGGGTGCCCTCTACGCCTCCCGCGGCGGTGGGCCGCAGCAGCTGCGCAAGAACCTGTCCCGGGTCATCGGGGTGCCTCCGGCCGAGGTGCCCGACGACCTGATGCGGGCGGCGCTGGCCTCCTACGCCCGGTACTGGCGCGAGGCGTTCCGGCTGCCGTCGATGGACCTGACCGCCGTGGCCACCCGTCTCGACGAGGTGTTCGTCGGCGCGGACAAGCTTCGGGCTGCCAAGAAAGCAGGCCGCGGCGCAGTGCTGGCGCTGCCGCACAGCGGGAACTGGGACATGGCCGGAGTGTGGCTGGCCCAGCAGTTCGGCACCTTCGCCACCGTCGCCGAACGACTGAAACCCGAGTCGCTGTATCGGCGTTTCATCGACTATCGGGAGAGCCTCGGATTCGAGGTGTTCCCGCTGTCCGGTGGTGAGCGCCCGCCGTTCGAGGTGCTCTCGGACCGCTTGCGGGACAACATGTTCGTCTGCCTGATGGCCGACCGGGACCTCACCCGCAACGGTGTGGAGGTCAACTTCTTCGGCGAGCCCACCCGGATGCCCGCCGGGCCGGCCAAGCTGGCGATCGAGACCGGCGCCCCGCTGCATCCGGCGCATGTCCACTACGACGGAGAGGATTGCGTGGTCGAGATTTTCGATGCACTCGACACCTCGTCGGGAGACGTGTCGGTGGTGATCCAGAAGTTGGCCGATCGGTTCGAGGCGAACATCGCGGCGCATCCCGCCGACTGGCACATGCTGCAGCCGCAGTGGCTGTCCGATCTGTCCGACGAACGTCGTGCCCGACTGGGTACCACCTGATGAGCGCTTGCGCGAAGAGGCGACGGAGCTAGCCATGCGTATCGGGATGGTCTGCCCGTATTCGTTCGATGTGCCGGGCGGAGTGCAATCCCATGTGCTGCAACTGGCCGAGGTGATGCGCGCGGGCGGACACTACGTCAGCGTCCTGGCGCCGTCGTCACCCCATGTGAAGCTGCCCGATTACGTGGTGTCGGGCGGCAAGGCCGTTCCGATTCCGTACAACGGCTCGGTGGCCCGGTTGCGGTTCGGGCCGGCCACCCACCGCAAGGTCAAGAAGTGGATTGCCGAGGGTGACTTCGACGTGCTGCACCTGCACGAGCCCAATGCCCCCAGCCTGTCCATGCTGGCGCTGCAGGCTGCCGAGGGTCCGATCGTGGCGACATTTCACACCTCGACGACGAAATCGTTGACGCTCAGCGTGTTTCAGGGGCTCCTGCGACCCTTCCACGAGAAGATCGTCGGCCGCATCGCGGTGTCGGACCTGGCCCGTCGCTGGCAGATGGAGGCGCTCGGCTCGGATGCGGTCGAGATCCCCAACGGGGTCGACGTGCCCTCGTTCGCGAATGCGCCGCGGCTGGAAGGGTATCCGCGGCCCGGTCGCAGTGTGCTGTTCCTCGGCCGGTTCGACGAACCTCGCAAGGGCATGCCGGTGTTGCTCGGCGCGCTGCCGAAGCTGGTGCGGCACTTCCCCGATGTCGAGGTTCTGATCGTGGGCCGCGGCGACGAAGACGCGCTGCGGCAGGAAGCCGGCGAGTTGGCCGGGCATCTGCGTTTCCTCGGGCAGGTCGACGACGACGCCAAGGCGGCCGCGATGCGCAGCGCCGACGTCTACTGTGCGCCGAATCTGGGCGGGGAGAGCTTCGGCATCGTGCTGGTGGAGGCGATGGCAGCCGGCACAGCCGTGGTAGCCAGCGAATTGGACGCCTTCAGCCGCGTTCTCGATCAGGGGCAGGCCGGCCGGCTGGTGCCGGTCGGCGACGCCGACGCCCTGGCCGATGCGCTGATCGAGGTGCTCGGAGATGACGCACGGCGCGAGCAGTACATCGCGGCGGCCACCGAGCGGGTGGCGCGCTACGACTGGTCGGTGGTGGCCGGCCAGATCATGCGGGTATATGAGACGGTGGCCAGTGCCGGAGTGAAAGTACAGGTGGGCGACTAGACATGGCCGTCTGGATAGTGATCGCGGCGGTGACCGCGCTGGTCGTCCTGCTGCTCGTCGGCGGGTGGGCCTATCAGACCGCCAACCGGCTCGATCGGCTCCATGTGCGCTACGACCTGTCGTGGCAGGCGCTGGACAGCGTTCTGGCTCGCCGCGCCGTCGTGGCCCGCGCCGTCGCGGTCGATGCCTACGCCGGCGCTCCTGCGGGCAAACGTCTTGCGAAGCTGGCGGACTCCGCCGAGCGGGCCTCGCGTCCGGCACGTGAGGCCGCCGAGAACGAACTTTCTGCCGCACTGGCCGCGGTGGACCCCGCCGAGCTTCCGGTGGCGCTGGTCGCCGAGCTTGCCGATGCCGAAGCCCGGGTGCTGCTGGCACGGCGTTTCCACAACGATGCCGTCCGCGACACCCTGGCGCTGCGGGAGCGCCCGATGGTGCGGGCGCTTCGACTCGGTGGAACCGCTGCGTTGCCAACCTATTTCGAGATCGTCGAACGTCCGGACTCCCAAGCCGAGGCGAACCCGGTGAGCCGTCGGACCTCCGCACGGGTGGTGCTGCTCGACGAGACGGGCGCGGTGTTGCTGCTGCACGGCAGCGACCCGGCGATCGACGATCCGGACCAGGCGCCGCGGTGGTGGTTCACCGTCGGCGGCGCTGTCCGCCCGGACGAGGAGAAGGCGGCCGCCGCGGTGCGTGAGCTCGCCGAGGAGACCGGGTTGCAGGTGACGGCCGCCGAACTGGTCGGACCGGTGTGGCGGCGCGAGGCCGTCATCGACTTCAACGCCTCGGTGATCCGCAGCGAGGAGTTCTACTTCATCCACCGGACCACCCGGTTCGAGCCGTCGGCAACCGGGCGCACGACGCTGGAACGGCACTACATTCACGGGCACCGCTGGTGCGATGCGACAATGATCGCCGAGTTGGTTGCCGGCGGAGAGGCCGTGTATCCGCTGCAACTGGGTGAGCTGCTGGCTCAGGCCAATGATCTGGCCGAACAGCCGACGGCGCCGCCGGCGAATACGCGCACAACCGCGGATCGGGAGCTGCAGGCCATCCGGTGATTGCGGATTTAACGGATTTGGCAGCTCTACTAGACTGAATCAGTGGGAATTTGGAGGTGATTGCGATGGATATCGGTGGGCAGGAGCGCAGCGACCGGGGAATCGTTGGCGCAGCGCAGAACGGTTCGAGCAACCAGACCGGCACCGCGCGCGTGAAGCGCGGGATGGCTGAGATGCTCAAGGGTGGCGTGATCATGGACGTCGTCACCCCCGAACAGGCGAAGATCGCCGAAGGTGCGGGCGCCGTCGCCGTCATGGCCCTGGAGCGGGTCCCCGCCGACATCCGCGCCCAGGGCGGGGTGTCGCGGATGAGCGATCCCGACATGATCGAGGGCATCATCTCCGCGGTCACCATCCCCGTCATGGCCAAGGCGCGCATCGGGCACTTCGTCGAGGCGCAGATCCTGCAGAGCCTGGGCGTGGACTACATCGACGAGTCCGAGGTACTCACCCCGGCCGATTACGCCAACCACATCGACAAGTGGCGCTTCACCGTGCCGTTCGTGTGCGGTGCCACCAACCTGGGCGAGGCGCTGCGCCGGATCACCGAGGGGGCGGCGATGATCCGCTCCAAGGGCGAGGCCGGCACCGGCGACGTCTCCAACGCCACCACCCACATGCGTCAGATCGGCGGCGAGATCCGTCGGCTCACCTCGATGAGCGAAGACGAGCTCTACGTCGCGGCCAAGGAACTGCAGGCGCCGTATGACCTCGTCGTCGAGGTGGCCCGGGCCGGCAAGCTGCCGGTGACGATGTTCACCGCAGGCGGCATCGCCACCCCGGCCGACGCCGCGATGATGATGCAGCTCGGCGCCGAGGGCGTGTTCGTGGGGTCTGGCATCTTCAAGTCCGGCAACCCCGCCGAGCGGGCCGCCGCGATCGTCAAGGCGACGACGTTCTACGACGATCCCGACGTGTTGGCCAAGGTGTCGCGCGGCCTCGGCGAGGCGATGGTCGGTATCAATGTCGAGGAGATCGCCCAGCCGCACCGGCTCGCCGAGCGCGGCTGGTAAATACCTCCTATGGCGATTGAAGAGATCCTCGATCTGGAGCAGCTCGAGGTCAACATCTATCGCGGCGGGGTATTCAGCCCCGAGTCGGGTTTCCTGCAGCGCACCTTCGGCGGCCACGTGGCCGGTCAGTCGCTCGTTTCGGCGGTGCGCACGGTGGAGCCGACGTTCCAGGTGCACTCTCTGCACGGTTATTTCCTGAGGCCGGGCGACGCCCGGGCACCGTCGGTCTACATCGTCGAGCGCATCCGGGACGGCGGCTCGTTCTGCACACGACGGGTGAGCGCGATCCAGCACGGCGAGACGATCTTCACGATGTCGGCGTCGTTCCAGACCGACCAGACCGGCATCGAACATCAGGACGCGATGCCCGAGGCGCCCGGGCCCGACGATCTGCCCGGGTTCCGGTCCGGGGGAGCGTTCGACGACGCCGGCTTCGCCCAGTTCGCCGAATGGGACGTGCGGATCGTGCCGCGGGACAAGGTGGCGCGGCTGCCGGGCAAGGCCTCGCAGCAGCAGGTGTGGTTCCGCCACCGTGACCCGCTGCCCGACGATTACGTGCTGCACATCTGCGCGCTGGCCTACATGAGCGATCTGACCCTGCTCGGTTCGGCGCAGGTCAACCACCTCGACGTACGCAAGCATCTGAACGTGGCGTCACTCGACCACGCCATGTGGTTCATGCGGCCGTTCCGCGCCGACGAATGGCTGCTCTACGACCAGTCCTCGCCTTCGGCGTGCGGCGGGCGCTCGCTGACCCAGGGCAAGATCTTCAACCGCTACGGCGAGCTGGTGGCCGCGGTGATGCAGGAGGGTCTGACCCGCTACCAGCGCAATTTCACGCCACCGGAGGGCTCATGACCCCCCGGGTCGGTGTGCTCGCGTTGCAAGGCGACACCCGCGAGCATCTGGCTGCGTTGTGTGAGGCAGGCGCCGAGGCGGGCACCGTGCGGCGGCTTTCCGAACTCGACGCGGTCGACGCCCTGGTGATCCCCGGCGGCGAATCCACGGCGATGAGCCATCTGCTGCGCGAGTTCGACCTTCTCGAACCGTTGCGGGCCCGCATCGCCGCGGGGCTGCCCTGTTACGGCTCCTGCGCGGGGATGATCCTGCTGGCCAGTGAGATCAAAGACGCCGGTGTGCCGGGCCGTGCGGCGCTGCCTCTCGGTGGCATCGATATGACAGTGCGGCGCAACGCCTTTGGCCGCCAGGTCGATTCCTTCGAAGGGGACATCGACTTCGTCGGCCTCGACACTCCGGTGCATGCGGTATTCATCCGGGCGCCGTGGGTCGAGCGGGTCGGCGCCGAGGTCGAGGTGCTGGCCCGTGCCGCTGACCACATCGTGGCGGTGCGGCAGGGCTCGATGCTGGCCACGTCCTTCCACCCGGAGGTGACAGGGGACCGGCGCATTCACAAGCTGTTCGTCGATTCGCTCTGAGCCGATACGATCCGGCGGTGAACTGGCTGGGCGCCTGGTGGCAGCACGACGTGGTGGACGGTTACAAAGGGCCACTGCTGCTGAGTTTCGTGGCTTTCGTGGTGACGTTCGTGACCACCCGCACCATCACCCGGCTGATCCGTGACGGCAGAGGGCCGTTCCACAACGTCAGCACGGGCGGTGTGCACATGCACCACTCGACACCCGGCGTCATCCTGCTGATCGCGGGTGCCTTCACCGCCGTGGGTTGCCCGCCGCTGTCGGGCTGGGCCTATCTGGCCGCCCTCCTCGTCGGCGTCGGCGCCTCACTGGTGCTCGACGAGTTCGCGATGATCTTCCGGCTGCAGGATGTGTACTGGAGCCAGGAGGGCCAGCTGTCGGTCAACATCGTCACGCTGGCCGCGGCTTGCGTCGGCCTGGCCGTCGCCGGCGTGTCGCCCATCCACACCGACGATCTGCCCGCCGGGGTGGCCGCGCTGCGCTACACGGCCGTGGTGGCCCTGCTGCTGCACTTTCTGGTCGTCTCGGTGGTCGCCCTCAAAGGCAAGTACCCGACCGCGTTGATCGGCTTGTTCGTGTCGCCGGTGGCCTGGGTGGCCGCGGTGCGGCTGGCCAGGCCGACCTCACCATGGGCCCGTTGGCGGTACAGCCCGAAGCGGCTCGAGCATGCCCGCCGTCGTGCGGCCGAATTCGACGCACGATGGGCGCCGGTGCGCCGGCACTGGGACGACCTCGTCGGGGGCACGCCGACGGCGCCCAACCCCGATCAGTAGTCGGCAATCCCGCCGTACGCAGGAACTACCCGGCTGGCACTCAGCTCGGTCAAATCTCGGCACGCCTTAATCGAGTGGTGACATCGACTCTTGACCAACGGTCGGCGGCGGATCCGGATCTTGCACCGATCGAGGGCGCCCGACCGGTGCGAGGGGATTCCTCCCGGGCCGAACGCCTGGCGCCGCCCGCTCTGCTGGCCGCCACGGCCCTGGCCTACCTGTGGCACATCACCGTCAACGGCATGGGCAACCAGTTCTACGCTGCCTCCGCCTGGGCGGGGTCGCGGAGTTGGAAGGCGTTGCTGTTCGGATCGCTGGATCCGGCCAATTTCATCACCGTGGACAAGCCGCCGGTGTCGCAGTGGGTGCTGGGGCTGTCCGGTCAGCTGTTCGGGTTCACCAGTGCCGGCATGCTCATCCCCGAGGCGTTGATGGCC
Organism: Mycolicibacterium alvei; assembly: GCF_010727325.1. NCBI lineage: Bacteria > Bacillati > Actinomycetota > Actinomycetes > Mycobacteriales > Mycobacteriaceae > Mycobacterium > Mycolicibacterium alvei. The sequence continues at coordinate 1,227,079 of NZ_AP022565.1, read as the reverse complement.
GTCGGTTCGGTCGCGCTGCTCTACGGTGCGGTCCGCCGTATCAGTGGTCCGCGGGCGGCGCTGCTGGCCGGTGCCGTGCTGGCGCTGACGCCGGTGGCCGCGCTGATGTTCCGGTTCAACAATCCCGACGCGGTCATGGTGTTGCTGATGACGGCCGCCGCCTACTGCGCGGTGCGCGCGTTGCAGGGCGCTGGTGCCCGGTGGCTGATGCTGGCCGGCGTGGCGCTGGGGTTCGCGTTCCTGGCCAAGATGCTCGAGGGGCTGATGGTGATGCCGGCCATCGGGCTGGTGTATCTGGTGGCCGCACCCGTCACAGCGCGCCGCCGGCTCATGCACCTGGCGGGCTCGCTGGCGGCGTTCCTCGTCTCGGCCGGATGGTTCGTGGTGCTCACCCTGCTGTGGCCCGCCTCGTCGCGGCCCTACCTCGCCGGGTCCACCGACAACAACTTCATGAATCTGGTGTTGGGCTACAACGGATTCGGCCGGGTTCTCGGCCACAACCATGACGGCATGCACGTCGACGTCGATCCGGCGGCCGCGGCGGCGCAGCACCACGGTGGCTTCGGTGGCTTCGGTGGGTTCGGCAACCAGGCCCAGGGCCTGCCACGCCTGTTCACCGGCGAGTTCGGGTTCGAGATCGGCTGGCTGCTGCCGGCCGGCCTGCTCGCCGTGGTGCTGGTCGTGATCTCGCGGCGCGGCCGGCCCCGAACTGACCTCGTCCGTGCCGGAACCATCCTGTTCGGCAGCTGGCTCGTGATCGACGGCTCGGTTCTCAGTTTCATGAAGAGCATGGTCCACCCGTACTACTGCCTGTCGCTGGCGCCTGCCGTGGCCGCGATGTTCGCGATCGGTGTCACCGAGATGTGGCGCCGGCGTGATGACCGGCTGGGTCAGATCGGTTTGGCGACAATGCTTCTGGGCACCGCAGGGTGGAGTTTCTGGATCCTGGCCCGTAATGCGTCGTGGCTGCCACCGCTGCGCTGGGCAATCGTGGTGACCGCCGGCGCCGCCACGACCACCCTGTTGTGGGCACTGCGGAGGGGACACCGCGCCACCGCCGCCGCCGCGCTCGCAGTGGCGATCATCGGTGGGCTGGCCGGATCCACCGCCTACACCGTCGCCACCCTGGAACAGTCGCACACCGGAGGCGGCCCGAGTGTGGGGCCCGCCGACCCCGACGGCAACCACAACCACGGATGGAACTCGGACAATCCCGAGGTGAACGCGATGCTGCGCGGCACCGACACCACGTGGTCGGCGGCCATCAACAGGTCCGGGGCTGCGGCCGGCCTCGAATTGTCCACCGACACAGCGGTGATGGCGATCGGCGGCTTCACCGGAACCGATCCGGCGCCGACGCTGGAGCAGTTCCAGACCTACGTCGCCGACCGGCAGATCACCTACTACATCCTTCCGGAGTCCAAAGCCGACCGCGGCGGCTTCTTCGGCAACAATTCCCACACCGACATCTCCGAATGGGTGAAAGCGAACTTCACCTCGACCAAGGTAGGTTCGGACACGGTCTACGACCTGAGTGCACCTCTCACCGGGACCCTCCCTCGACAGTGACGCCCGCGGCCGCCTCCATCGGTTTGATCACGGAGGTGAAGTCGGATTCGGGTCCCTCGGTGTGCAGGGTGTGCTCCCAGATCCGTTGCACGGTCTGGGCCATCTCCACCGGTAGGCCGAGCGTGGTGGCCTCGGCGAGGTAGAGCCCGACATCTTTGGTCATCAGGCCGGTGGCAAACCCGTAGTCGAACGTGCGGGGGAGTACCGCGCGCGGGAACTTGTCGCGGCTGGCATGCGTGCCACCGGATCCGGCGTTGAGCACGTCGATCATCACGTCGGCGCTCAGACCGGCCTTGACGCCCATCACCATCACCTCGGCGGTCGCGGCCAGGGTGGTGGCGGCCATGAGGTTGTTGATCAGCTTCATGGTCTGCGCTGCGCCAGGCTGTTCGGATACGAAGATCGCCCGACCGAGAACCTCGAAAACAGTTGCCAACGAATCGAATTCGCTGCGCGGTCCGGAGACCATGATCGCCAGGGTGCCGGCCTGGGCGCCGTGCATTCCGCCGCTGACCGGGCTGTCGAGCGCGGCGATGCCCCGTGCGCCGAGGAGTGCGTGATTGCGTTGTGCGGCTTGGCCTCCCACTGTCGACAGGTCGACGAAACGCTGTACCCGGGATCCGGTGGCGACGTCGGCCACCACGGACTCGGAGATCTGCGGGGTCGGCAGGCTGGCCAGAACCGTCTCGGCCCGGTCGGCCACATCGCGCACCGACCGCGCCGGCTGAGCACCCAGCGCGGCTGCGTTGGCGAGCACGTCCGCACGGACGTCGAAGACCACCACCGGAAATCCGGCCGTCGACAGCCGGCTGATCATCGGAAAACCCATGTTGCCCAGGCCGATGAAGCCGATCGGTTCACTCATCGGCTGCCGGGCTCTCGTCGAGGTCGGCGAACACGGCGCGGGCCAGCCGGAAGCTGTCGACCGCGGCCGGGATGCCGGCGTAGATGCCCACCTGCAGGAAGATCTCGCAGATCTCCTCCCGGGTGACGCCGTTGGTGAGGGCGCCGCGGAGGTGTGTGCTCAACTCGTTCGGCCGGTTGAGCACCGCGATCATCGCGAGGTTGAGCATGCTGCGGGTCTTCAGTTCCAGACCGTCGCGGCCCCAGACTGCGCCCCAGCAGTATTCGGTGACCAGGTCCTGCAACGGTTTGGAGAAGGCGTCGACGTTGCCGGCAGCCGTGCGGACGTACTCCTCACCGAGGACTGCGGTGCGGATCGCCAATCCCTTGTCGTACGTGTCTTGATCCATGGTGTCCTCTCGGAAGTAGCGAGCCGTCATGGTCTGCGCGGCCTCCAAGTTACGTCCCACGGTGCGGCGTACGCTGCCGACATGTCTGCGTCGCCAACGGCCGTTCGGCGCAGGCCGGGTGTCGTCGAGTCGGTGATCAGTTGGGCCGCGTGGGCGGTGGTCGGCCTGCTCGTGCTGTTGTTGGTGTACGCCTCGATCATTCCTCTGGGTTTCAGTGGGGCGTCCCCCGAACAGGCCGATGCGGCCGGGACCCTGGTGGGGTGGTTGGTACTCACCCTGGCGATCGTGGTGCTCGCGCCGATCGGGATGGCGATCGGACATTGGCGGCGGTGGCACATCTGGTACTGGCCGGTGCTGTGCAGCGCCGCGGCGGCTGTCACTTTCGTCGTGCTGCGGGCACTATAGGCGTCGTATCGAGTGGGGCAGGACCGGCCACGTAGACTGGGGGGCCGGAGTTTTAACCGGGAAAGAGGGCAGAACCTGCATGAGCGGCCATTCCAAGTGGGCGACCACCAAGCACAAGAAGGCCGTCGTCGACGCCAAGCGCGGCAAGATGTTCGCCAAGTTGATCAAGAACATCGAGGTCGCAGCCCGTGTTGGCGGCGGTGACCCGGCCGGCAACCCCACGCTCTATGACGCGATCCAGAAGGCCAAGAAGTCTTCGGTTCCCAATGACAACATCGAGCGGGCTCGCAAGCGTGGCGGTGGTGAAGAGGCCGGTGGCGCCGACTGGCAGAACATCACCTATGAGGGCTACGGCCCCAACGGGGTGGCCGTGCTCATCGAATGTCTGACCGACAACCGCAACCGCGCCGCCGGTGAGGTCCGCGTCGCGATGACCCGCAACGGCGGCAACATGGCCGACCCGGGTTCGGTGGCCTACCTGTTCACCCGCAAGGGCGTGGTGACGCTGGAGAAGAACGGCCTGACCGAGGACGACGTGCTGATGGCCGTCCTGGAGGCGGGCGCCGAAGAGGTCAACGACCTAGGCGACGCCTTCGAGATCATCGCCGAGCCCACCGACCTGGTCGCGGTACGCACCGCGCTGCAGGATGCCGGCATCGACTACGACTCGGCCGAGGCCAGCTTCCAACCCTCGGTGAGCGTGCCCGTCGACCTCGAGGGCGCCCGTAAGGTGCTCAAGCTCGTCGATGCGCTGGAAGACAGCGACGACGTGCAAGAGGTGTACACCAACATCGACATCCCCGACGATGTCGCCGCACAGCTCGACGAAGAGTAGTGGCAAGCGTCCTCGACCCTGAGGGCGTCACATGGACGGTGCGCCGGCGTTGGTTGCCCTGGCGTCCGCGTCGAAAGATGCCCGACGAGTGGGGTTTTGGCGATACGTCCTTCGGCAACGGGGACGACATCATCAGCATCGTGCTGAACATCGCCCTGATAGTGCTGTTGATCCCGGCGCTGGTGTTGGCGTTGCTGGTGGCCGCGGAGTTCCTGCTGTTGCTGCTCCTGCTGCCGCTGTGGGTGCTGGCCCGCTCGTTGTTCGGCACGCCGTGGATCGTCGTGGTGCGCCGTGACCACAAGATCGTCGCCGAGGAAGCCGTGCCCGGATGGGCCGCAACCACCGCCCGCATCGTTCAGATCAAGTCGGTCATCGCATCTGGCGCAGCGCTGCGTCGATAGGCGTCTCGCCCGAGATGACCTCGAAGGTGCGTCCGGTGGTCTCCGGTTCATGCAGGACGGCGAGCAGCACGCGGGCGACGTCTTCGCGGGGAACGCTTCCGCGGCCGGTCGATTCGGCGATGGTGACGTTTCCGGTGCCCGGTTCGTCGGTGAGCCCGCCCGGTCGCACGATCGTGGTGCGCAGTCCGGTGCGTGCCCGCACGTCGGCGTCGGCCTCAGACTTCGCCCGCATGTACGCCAGGAACACCTCGTCGTAGTTCTTGTCGAGCGACCGGTCGTCGGCGGCCAAGGCCGAGACCATCACGTACCGGCCCACACCCGCGGCCTCGGCGGCGTCGGCCAGCACGATCGCGGCGTCGCGATCCACGGTCTGTTTGCGGTCTGCCCCGCTGCCGGGACCGGCACCGGCGGCAAACACCACCGCGTCGGCGCCGCGCACCGCGTCGGCCACCTCGGTAACCGACGCTTGCTCCAGATCCACAACGACGGCCTTGGCCCCTGCGGCCTCTAGATCGGCCGCCTGGGCCGAGTTGCGGATGAGGCCGACTGCCTCGTCGCCCCGCGCCGACAACAGCCGCTCGAGGATCAGGGCGATCTTTCCGTGTCCACCTGCAATCACTACTCGCATGTCCCTACCTCCCTCGGACACGGTATCCCCGTTCGCTCACTGGGCCAGGAACCGGCCGATCTCGGAGGCGGTCTGTTCGGGTTGATCGAGCATGACGAGTACCCGGGCGTCCTCGATGTGTCGGAGCTGTCCGTTCGGGAGCAGGTCGGCCAGCCGTTGCCCATGCGCGGTGGGCATCACGGTGTTGTCGCTCCACAACACCAATGCGGGGCCGGTGAAATCGGCCAGGGCGTTGGTGGCCCGGATCAGCTCCGGCTTGTCGAATCGGCTGCGGCAGTAGCGGATCAGGTCGCGGCGAATTCGCGGATCGGCCAGCGCGGCATTGGTCCATCCCTCGAAAACATCTTGGGGAATCGGCTTTTTCGACATCTGCCCGAACATCATCGGTAGCCTGCGCAGCCAGCTGATCCGCATCTGGCGCAGGGCGAAGGCCACGGTGCCGGTGGTGCGGGTGGCGAGCCAGAGCACCTTGGCGGCCGGAGCCGGCGGGAAGTTGTCGAACGCTTCCGCAGGGCAGATCACCAACCGCGCAATCCGTTTGTCGCGGCCGGTATCGGTCAGCAACAGCGGCCCGCCCCAGTCACTGATGACCAGGGTGACATCGGCCAGGTCCAGGGCATCGAGGAAATCGGCGAGGATGTCGAGCATCCCGTTCATCTTGAGGTCGGCGTCCTCGCGCATCGGGATGCGGTGCCCGCCCATCGGGAGTACCGGCAGCAGATAGCGGAATCCGGTGGGCAACAGGGGCAGCGTCGAACTCCACTGGGTGTCGTTCATGAGCAGCCCGTGTAGCAGCACCACCGGCGGACCTGTCGGGTTGCCTTCCTCGCGGTATTCGACGGTTCCAGCGGACAGGTCTACTGACTTCATGGTGGCCTTCCCATTGTTAGAACGCTGATTCTAGAACTAATGCTCTAGTGTGTCGGCAGGAGGTTTGAATGGCAAGGTCTACGAGGGAGGCGATCTTGACCGCCGCGGCCGAGCTGATGCGGCACAAGGGCTACGCGGCGGTCGGGATGAAGGACATTGTGGTGGCGTCGGGGGCTCCGATCGGTTCGCTCTACCACCACTTCCCGGGTGGGAAGTGCCAGATCGCCCGCGAGGCGCTGGTCGACGCGGGCGCCGCCTACGGATTGCTCATCCCGACGATCGTCGACGAGTACGACGACCTGGGTGAGGCGATCGAGGGAGTGTTCACCCAGGCCGCGGCGGACATGGCCGCCACCGGCTTTGCGAACCTGTGCCCGGTCGGCACCGTGGCGGGCGAAACCGCCGACACAGTCGAGGAATTGCGGGTCGCGGCGGCCGGCGTGTTCAATGCGTGGTTCGACGGCGGTGCAGCTTATTTCGCGCAACGCGGTGTCGACCCCGCGAATGCTCGCAACGTCACGATGGCGCTCGTCGCCGCACTCGAAGGCGGGTTCATCCTGGCCCGCACGCTGCGCGACGTCGAGCCGTTGCTGGCCGCCGGCCGCGCACTGGGCCCGCAATACCGGGGGATCACGCTCGGGGTGAGCGTATTCGCCGAGGACTGAGCGTGTCCCTGCGGCCGGCTGTCGTCGGCTCGCGCTAGGCTATCGAACAGGTGTTCTGACGAAGGGGTTCGTGTGCGGGTGATGGGAGTGGATCCCGGGTTGACGCGCTGCGGCCTGTCGGTGGTCGAGAGTGGCAAGGGTCGGCAGGTCACCGCGCTGGATGTGGACGTGGTGCGCACCCCGGCGGACGCACCGCTGCAGAAGCGGTTGCTGGAGATCAGCGACGTGGCCGAGTACTGGATGGACACTCACCGGCCCGACGTGATCGCGATCGAGCGGGTCTTCGCTCAACAGAATGTTTCCACCGTGATGGGTACGGCCCAGGCCGGCGGGGTGATCGCGCTCGCCGCCGCCCGGCGGGACATCGAGGTGCACTTCCACACCCCCTCCGAGGTGAAGGCGGCAGTCACCGGCAATGGCCGCGCCGACAAAGCTCAGGTCACCGAGATGATCACCAGAATTCTTGCGCTGCAAGCCAAGCCGACCCCGGCGGACGCCGCCGACGCGCTGGCCCTGGCTATCTGCCACTGCTGGCGCGCCCCGATGATCGAGCGGATGGCCGCCGCCGAGGCGATGGCCGCCGAACAGCGCCGCAAATACCAGGCCCGGTTGAAGGCCACGGCGAAGGCGGCCCGGGCATGATCGCGTCGGTGCGCGGTGAGGTCATCGACATCGCTCTCGACCATGCCGTGATCGAGGCCGCCGGCGTGGGCTACAAGGTGATGGCGACCCCGTCGACCCTGGCCAACCTGCGCCGCGGTACCGAATCGCGGCTGATCACCGCGATGATCGTGCGCGAGGATTCGATGACGCTGTACGGGTTCGTCGACGGTGAGGCCCGCGACCTGTTCCTCACACTGCTGGGGGTATCGGGCGTCGGCCCGAAGATCGCATTGGCGACGCTCGCGGTCTACGACCCGCAGGCTCTGCGCCAGGCGCTGGCCGACGGAGACGTGACGGCGTTGACCCGGGTTCCCGGCATCGGCAAACGCGGTGCCGAACGTATGGTGCTCGAACTGCGCGACAAGATCGGGCCGGTCACTCCGGGGGCCATCGGTGCGGCGATCGGTCACGCGGTGCGGGCACCGGTGGTGGAAGCCCTTGTCGGACTTGGCTTTGCAGCCAAGCAGGCCGAGGAGGCCACCGACAAGGTGCTGGCCAATGATCCGGAGGCCACCACGGCGTCCGCGCTGCGGGCGGCGCTGTCCATGTTGGGTAAGAAGTAATGGGCCGCTTCGACGATACCGAGGAGCCCGACGATCGGGAGGTTTCACCGGCGCTGACCGTCGGTGAGGGCGATGTCGACGCCAGCCTGCGCCCACGCTCGCTGGGGGAGTTCATCGGTCAGCCCCGGGTCCGAGAGCAGCTGCAACTGGTCCTTGAGGGCGCCAAGAACCGCGGTGGCACACCCGATCACATCCTGTTGTCGGGTCCGCCCGGGCTGGGTAAGACCTCGCTGGCGATGATCATCGCCGCCGAGCTGGGCTCCTCGCTGCGGCTCACCTCCGGTCCCGCGCTGGAGCGGGCCGGTGACCTGGCCGCGATGCTGTCCAACCTCGTCGAGCACGATGTGCTGTTCATCGACGAGATCCACCGCATCGCGCGGCCGGCCGAGGAAATGCTGTATCTGGCGATGGAGGACTTCCGCGTCGACGTGGTGGTGGGGAAAGGCCCTGGGGCCACGTCGATCCCGCTCGAAGTCGCACCCTTCACGTTGGTGGGGGCGACCACCCGATCCGGGGCTCTGACCGGTCCGCTGCGTGACCGGTTCGGTTTCACCGCGCACATGGATTTCTACGAACCGGTCGAACTCGAGCGGGTTCTGGCCCGGTCGGCCGGCATCCTCGGCATCGAATTGGGCAGCGAGGCCGGTACCGAGATCGCCCGACGCTCCCGGGGTACGCCCCGCATCGCCAACCGGCTGCTGCGCCGGGTACGGGACTACGCGGAGGTCCGCGCGGACGGGGTGATCACCCGCGATATCGCCAAGGCTGCGCTGGAGGTCTACGACGTCGACGAACTCGGGCTCGATCGCCTGGATCGTGCCGTGTTGTCGGCGCTCACCCGCAGTTTCGGCGGCGGTCCGGTCGGCGTGTCGACCTTGGCCGTGGCGGTGGGGGAGGAAGCCACCACCGTCGAAGAGGTCTGCGAGCCTTTCCTGGTGCGTGCCGGCATGGTGGCCCGCACGCCCCGGGGCCGGGTGGCCACGCCGCTGGCATGGACACATCTGGGTATGCAACCGCCGATCACCGGACTGGGGCAGACCGGGCTGTTTGAATAGACCGCATGGTCATCGCCGGTCTGGTGTTCGCCGCGCTCGCCGCGGCCCTGCACGTCTACATCTTCGTGATGGAGTCGCTGACCTGGACGTCACCACGCACCCGCGCCACCTTCGGGATCAGTGTGGAGGAGGCGACGGCCACCAAGGAGCTGGCCTTCAACCAGGGCTTCTACAACCTGTTCCTGGCGATCGTCACGGCCGTGGGCATCGTCGCGATGGGTGTGGGGCACAACGCGGCGGGAGCCGCCCTGGTGTTTGCCGGCGTCGGCTCCATGCTGGCCGCGGCCGCAGTGCTGCTGACCAGCTCGCCGGACAAGGCGCGGGCAGCCATCACGCAGGGTGTATTCCCGCTGATTGCGGTCGTGTTGCTGGCCGCGGCGCTACTGATCTAAGCGGCGCCCTTGTTGGTCACCACGTGGATTTCGCGGTTGAGTGTCCGGATCCCGCCGGGCAGTGGCGGCGCGGTGGAACGGTAGACCGCGCCGGTGGGGGTGATGTGTTCGGTGCAGTGGCGGCCGAACTCGTCGACGGTGGCCACCACGCGCCAGCCCGGTGATTCTTTGACGTAATTGCAGCGTTCACACAGTCCTTCGCCGTTGGCGGCGCTGGTCGGCCCATGGTGGTGATGCGGGGTTACGTGGTCGATGTGTCGTATCGGGGCATTGCAGTACGGGGTGCGGCAGATTTCGTCACGCACGGCGATGAAATGGGCGAGGCCTCTGGGAAAGCGTCGTGATCGGGATTCCATGGCGACCAGGGCACCGGTGTCGGGGGCGGCGTAGAGGCGGCGCAGGGTGGCCCAGGAATCGTCGTCGGCGACGGCATCGCTGATCAGGCGGCGCGCCATGGTGGCAGGGATGGGTCCGTAGCCCTCCAGGCGCGCGGGATGGGCGGACCCGCCGAACAGGGTGTTGTCGGAGAGCACGAGTTTGACCGCGACCGGGACGGGCACCGTGACATCGCGACCGGTCACGCGGGCCACCAAAGTATCGGCCATGGCCTGCCCGCGGTTGCGCCCGTCGGCGCAGCGATCGGCCGCTTCGGTGAGTGCAGAACGCACCGAAGCCGCATCCGTCGCGCGTAGCAGGGCGGTGACGATGGCCATGTCGTCGGCGGCGGGCCGAAACGTCACCGCCCGGTCTTCGGGGGCGCGGGCGGCGCGGTCGATGACAGCTTGCGGGTCCAGTTGGTAGGCAATGGTTTTGGCGTTGCCTCTGATGAGTTTGTCGCCGAGGCCGATCAGCGTCGTGGGGTCGGCGCAGAGTTGTTCGTCGAGACGGCGCCGATCGGCGGGGCACAGGCAGGTGGCTTCGCGAGCGATCAATCCTGCTCGCCACTCGGTGAGCGCCCCGCATTCCAGGGCGGCCAGGGTGTACGGCAGGTCATCGACGAGGACGCGGGCGTCGCTCAGGTGTTGCTGACCGCGGGTCGGGGAGTCTTGACGGGCCAGCCCGATCTCGGAGCCCAGCCCGCGGCCCCGCCGGGTGATGGATACCCCGGCCGCGGCTTCTGCGGCATGGCGGGCGGTTTCCAGAGCGGCGGTGGCACGCGCCTGGCCGGCCGCGGCGGCCGACTTGAGTCGTTCGAGCTCGGCGATGCGATCCCGCAGCGCCGCCTCGCCGGCAGTGGGGTCCACTTTCGAGAACGTATCGAACATATGTTCGAGTCTATGCGCGGGGTCTGACATATTTGGAAAAGTGGGTCCAGGTGCGGTTTTCCACCCAAGCGGCCAGTTACTGATCGGCCGCAGTCCTGGATAAGGACCGCGGCCGCTCAGGGGATTCTTCCCTGGTGGGGAAGTCGGTTACAGCAGTCCGAGCTGCTGCAGGTTGGTGATGTACTGCACGATGACCGCCGGGGTGACATGCGGGATGTCCTTGTCCGGCCCGATCTTGGCTTCCTGTACCGCGGCCCGGAACCGGTCGGTCGGCGCGATTGCGCCGAGCAACGGGTACGACGGCTGCTGGTAGTTGTGCAGCAGCGGCAACAGTGAGGCCTGACGCTGCCTGTCTGGAAGGGCGCGCAGCGCAGTGTCGAAGCGCTGCAACCACTGGCCGTAGTCGTCGATGCGGTGCACCGGGTAGCCGGCCTCGATCAGCCAGTCGGTGAACTCGTCGAGTCCGAGACCGTCGTCGTACGGGTTCATCACGTGGTAGGTCTCGAACCCCTGGGTGACGTGCACACCCAGCGTCGAGATGGCCTCGGAGATGAACTCGACCGGAAGCCCGTCGTAGTGGGCCCGTTGGCGGTTGCCGTCAGCGTCGAGCTCGTAGAACGATCCGGGTGCGATGCCGGTGGCCACCAGGCTGAACATCAGCCGGGTGAACATGTCGGGCAGGTTGAGCTGGCCGGAGTAGGTGGTGTCGGCCAGGATCATGTCGCAGCGGAACACCGAGGCGGGCAGCCCGCACAGATCGTGCGCCTCCCGCAGCAGGACCTCGCCGGCCCACTTGCTGTTGCCGTAGCCGTTGGCGTAGGAATCGTCGACCTGCCGGGTCGGGCTGATCACCCGGATATCGGCATCCTCGACGAAGTCGCCGGGCTTGATGCCCCCGGCCACACCGATCGTCGAAACGTACACGAACGGCTTGATCTTCGTGGTGAGCGCGATGCGGATGAGCTCGGCGGTGCCGAGCGCGTTCGCGTCGAACATCTGGCTGTAGGGCAGCACGTGGTTGACCAGTGCGGCCGGGTCGACGATCAGGTCGACGTCGTCGGCCAATCGCTGCCAGGTGTCGTGGTCCAGACCCAGATCGGCTTCGCCCTTGTCGCCGGCGATCGCCTCGAGGTGGTCGGCCGCCAGTTCCCGGTAGTGGGCAAGCAGTTTCGGGTCACCCACATCGAAGGTGGCATCGAGGCGCGTGCGGGCCTCGGCGTCGCTCTTGGCGCGGACGAGACAGATCAACGTGCCGTCGACGAGGTCCATGCGCTCGAGCCATTCCAGGGCCAGGTAGCGGCCTAGGAAGCCGGTGGCGCCGGTGAGCAGCACGGTGCGAACCTCGGCCGGGGCCTTGGGCAGCGACGGTGCTGCGGCCAGGGTGTCGGCGTCGAGGAACTTGTCCAGCGTGAGGTCGCGGGCATGTACCTCGGTGGCGTCACGTCCGTGCACCGAGGCGTAGGTCGGGCGCTTGGATCCGTGCCGCTGCGCTTCGATGTAGCCGGCGATGCCGGCCAGATCGGTGGCCGGGCTGACGATCACACCGACCGGCACGTCCACGTCGAAGATCTCGTGCAGCAGGTTGGAGAAAGTCAACGCCGACAATGAATCTCCGCCCAGATCGGTGAAGTGGGCATCGGGCGCGAGGTCGGAGGTCGCGGCACTCAGCAGTGCCCCGGCGGCCCGGCTCACGGTGTCGAGGACCGGGGCGTCGGCGCCGCTGCGCCGCAGTTCACTCAACTCGTTGGCCTGACCTGCGGCCAGGTCGCTGTACAGCTGCTCCAACCGGTCGCCGTAGTGGTTCTTGAGATTGGGGCGGGCCAGCTTGCGGATACCGGTCAGCATGCCGTTCTCCAGGCTGAAAGGCGTTGTCTCCACGATGAAATCACGCGGCACCTCATACGACTGCAGCCCGGCCGCACGTGCCGCGTCCTGTAGGGAGTCGTTGATCGCCTGCTTCGACACGGAAGGATCGGTGGGCACGACCACGGCCAGCAGGTAGGAGCGTGCGCTGTTGCCGTAGATGAAGATCTGCCGCACCAGCGGGCTGTCCCCGAAGGCCGCCTCCAGCTTGGACACGGCGACGAACTCGCCCTGTGAAAGCTTGAGCACGTTGTTGCGCCGGTCGAGGTACTCCACGTGATCCGGTCCGAGTTCGGCCACGATGTCACCGGTGCGGTAATAGCCGTCCTCGTCGAACATCTCGGCGGTGATCTCCGGACGCTTGTAGTACCCGGGGAACATCTGCTCGGACTTCACCAGCAGCTCACCGCGCGGGTGCGGTCGGTCGGTGCGGAAGTAGCCCAGATCCGGAACGTCGACGAGCTTGTAGTCGATCACCGGCGGACGCTGGATCTGGCCGTCCACGAAGACCGAACCGGCCTCCGTCGAGCCGTAGCCTTCCAGCAGGTGCATGTCCAGCAGGCGTTCCACCCACGCCTTCATCTCGGCAGAGATCGGTGCGGAACCCGACATCGCGGAGACGAACCGCCCGCCGAGCAGCTTCTCGCGGACCTCGGTGAGCACCGCGTCTTCGTTGCCGCCGGCGCGGTCGAGGCGGCTCTGGTACTCACCGAACAGCATGTCCCAGATCCGCGGCACGAAGCTGAGCTGGGTGGGCCGGATCAGCGCGAGGTCGTCCAGGAAGGTCGAAAGGTCGCTGCGCGCAGCAAAATACGCGGTCCCGCCCGAGCTCAGGGTGCCGATCAGGATGCCGCGGCCCATGACATGGCTCATCGGCATGAAGTTGAGGGTGATCGCGGGCAACACGGCTTGCTGCGGGTCCCAATTGGCCTTGGCGGCGAGCTTCCACATGTTGGCGACCTTGCTCTCCGGGTACATCGCACCCTTGGGGGTGCCGGTGCTGCCCGAGGTGTAGATCAGCATGGCCAGCGGGTCGGCCTGGTCCGGGGTGTAGAGCGGTGCATCGGCCAGTGAGCGGCCGCGGTCCAGGACGTCGGTCAACGGCTCGACGACCACATCGGTATCCGACAGGGCCGCCTTGGCGGCGTCGAAGGCCTCGCGCTGAGTGTCGACCTGGGGAAGGTAGTCGAACACCACGAGGCGGCGGGGCGCGGGGCCGGACCGGACCAATTCGACTGCGTCGTCGAGGAAGTCGATGCTTGCCGCGATCACAACCGGTTCGGTCTCGGTGACGATCGGTTGCAGTGTGCTGACCGGGGCGCTGGTCTGCAGCGGCACCGACACGGCGCCGAGTTCGATGAGCGCGGTGTCGATGGTGGTGTAGTCGACGCTGGTGAAGCCGAGGATGGCGACGCGGTCGCCGGGCTTCACCAGGTGGTTGTGCCACGCATTCGTGACGGCCTGGACGCGGTCGCCCAGCTGGCGGTACGTGATGGTCTCGAAGCGGGGGAGCAGCTGGGCCGACGTGCGGCCGGCGGCATCGGTGACGAGGTCGACGGCCCGCTGTCCGAGCGCGGGGCGATCGGCGTACCCGGTGAGCACCGCTTTGACGACGGCCGGCAGCCGCATCTCGGGCTGGCCGACGGCGGCGTTGACGGTGTCGCTGGGGTAGGCGTCGGCGAACTGGGAATCAGTCTCTTGCAGGCGCGTGATGCGGCGTTGGAGCCGGTCCTCGCGTGTTTCGGTGGTCATATCAGGTCCCCTGAGCAAATCAAGATAACTATGGTCGGCACGCTTGCCGTGCCTACGAATTACTACGTTAGTAAAACTAATTATATTTCGACATTCCAGTTCTGGGGCTGCGAGATGCGTCACCCCGCCGTGCGCCCGCCCCGCTCCGATGTGGGACGGGCGCACAGGTCTTCGCGGGTATCAAACGGCATCGAACAACCCTCTTTGCAGATAGCGGAATTAGTCACCGGCGCGACGTTGCGCTATCGGACTACTACGTTAGTGAAACTAAACTTATTTCCAGAAAACCGACTGCCGCGCTGTCAATGTGCTGTGAGTCTGGCCGTGCCTGAGCGCTGTCTGGGTAGGGCCGTTACTGCCGCTGAGTTTGGGGTACCCACCGGGGTGTCAAAGGAGGCATCATGACCGAATTCGATACCCGTGGCAGCCGTCTGCGCATGCCACGCAGCCGCGGGGCTGCCAGCGGGTTTCTGCTGGTGTTGCTCGGGATCTGGGGTGCGCTGATCCCGTTCGTGGGACCGTACTTCGACTTCGCCTTCACGCCGGATCAGGACTGGGTGTGGACGTCGGCGCGCGGGTGGTTGGAGGTGCTTCCGGGCGCCGTCACGGCGCTGGGCGGCCTGCTCCTGCTGGTTTCGGGTAACCGGGCCACGGCCCATTTCGGCGCATGGCTGGCTGTACTCGGCGGAGCGTGGTTCGTAATCGGCCGGGCGCTCGCGGGGCCGTTGGGCATCGGCGACGCCGGGATGCCGATCGCCGTGACCGACGCCAAACGCGTCAGCCTCGAGCTGGCCTACTTCTCAGGCCTCGGGGCGTTGATCGTGTTTCTGGGAGCCGTCGCGCTGGGCCGACTGTCGGTCCGCACCGTGCGTGACGTCGAATACGTGCGGCGACCCGCCGAACCTGTCGCGGTCGCCGCCGCGCCGCCGACCGAATCCCTTACTGCGCCGCCACAGCGGAAGTGGCGCGGAATGTTCGGCCGGCGTCACACCCACGCACATTGATGTGTGCGATACGTCAGAGGTCGCGCAGGATCAGCTCGAGTACGTCGAGCCCCTCGATCAGCAGTTCGTCGCTGATCGTCAACGGCGGCAGGAAGCGCAGCACATTGCCGTAGGTGCCGCAGGACAGCACGATCACCCCGGCCGCATGGGCGCCGGCGCACAGTGCCTTGGTCAGCTCCGGGTCGGGCGTGGTCGTGCCGGCCTTGACCAGTTCGACGGCGATCATCGCTCCCCGGCCGCGCACGTCGCCGATGCGGTCGTCCTCGGCCTGCAACCGGCCCAGTCGGTCCTTCATCAGCACCTCGATGTGCTGGGCCCGGGCGACCAACCCATCGGCCTCGATGGTCTCGATGGTGGCCAGCGCCGCCGCGCAGGCGATCGGGTTGCCGCCGTAGGTGCCGCCCAACCCGGAGACATGCGGCGAGTCCATGATCTCGGCGCGGCCGGTCACCGCCGACAACGGCAGGCCGTCGGCGATCCCCTTGGCGGTCACGATGAGATCGGGATCGATGCCCTCGTGTTCGCAGGCGAACATGGCGCCGGTCCGGGCGAACCCGGTCTGCACCTCGTCGGCGATGAACACCACGTTGTTGTCGCGGCACCACCCCAACAGGGCGGGCAGGAAGCCGTCGGCCGGGACGATGAACCCGCCCTCGCCCTGGATTGGTTCGATGATCACCGCTGCCAGGTTGTCCGCGCCGATCTGCTTTTCCATCACGTCGATGGCCCGCTTGGCCGCCAGCGCGCCGTCAGTGGCCAGCTCCTTGCCGAACTCGGCGTCGCGATAGGGGTAGGACAACGGCGCCCGGTAGATCTCGGGGGCGAACGGGCCGAAGCCGTGCTTGTAGGGCATGGCCTTGGCGGTCAGCGCCATCGTGAGGTTGGTGCGCCCGTGATAGGCGTGGTCGAAGGCGACGACGGCGGTCTTGTGGGTGTAGGACCTGGCGATCTTGACGGCGTTCTCGACGGCCTCGGAACCGGAATTGAACAAGGCCGAACGCTTCTCGCCGTGCACCGGCGTGAGGCGGTTGAGGTGCTCGCAGACCGCGACGTACCGCTCATACGGCGTCACCATGAAGCACGTATGGGTGAAGTTGCCGGCTTGTGCGGCCACCGCCTCGACCACCCGCGGCGAGGAGTTGCCGATGGTGGTGACGGCAATGCCCGAGCCCAGATCAATGAGCCGATTACCGTCGACGTCCTCGACGATGCCGCCGCCGGCGCGGGTGGCATACACCGGCATGGTGGTGCCGACACCACGGGCGACAGCGGCCATCTTCCGGCCGCTCAAAGCCTCAGATTTCGGTCCCGGGATGGTGGTGGCCAGATGGCGGCTCTGCTCGGGATGACTCAACACAGCCTCCTGAATTCTCCAAGGGCGGCGCCGGAAAGAACGCGTTTCGAGCCTAGTCGTCATATCCGCCTGTCGGCGGCGAATGGGGTGGTCCGGGTCGGCGGCGGTATCGTGGCCTCGGTCGCCCTGACTTCTGACACAACACGAAAGACATAACTGACATGGATCTCGTCATTTTCCTGCCCCTGCTGATCGTCATGGGCGCGTTTATGTTCTTCGCGTCGCGTCGTCAGCGCAAGGCCATGCAGGCAACCATCGACCTGCACAATTCCCTGCAGATCGGGGATCGCGTCCACACCACCTCGGGCCTGCAGGCCACGATCACGGGTATCACCGACGACAACGTCGACCTGGAGATCGCTCCCGGTGTCGTCACCACCTGGATGAAGCTCGCGGTGCGCGATCGCATCGAAGAGGACACCGACGACGATTTCGACGATGCGGTGGGTGCGACCGAATTGACCGAGAGCGCCGGTGTCACCGATGCCGACGGCTTCAAGAAAGACTGACCGCAGAGCACCCAGGACAAGCACGTACCCTTTGCCGTGCTGACGAACTGATCTCGAGGAGACCCTAGAAACGTGGCATCGTCTTCGGCGCCGGTGCGTCCTGCGCGCTACCTGTCGCTCTTCCTGGCCCTTCTGGTCGGCGTTTACCTGCTGGTGTTCCTCACCGGCGACAAGCAGGCGAAGCCCAAACTAGGCATTGACCTGCAGGGCGGTACCCGGGTGACGCTGACGGCGCGCACCCCGGACGGCTCGACGCCGACCAGAGAAGCACTCAATCAGGCCCAACAGATCATCAGTGCCCGCGTGGACGGTCTCGGCGTCTCGGGCTCGGAGGTCGTCATCGACGGCGACAACCTGGTGATCACCGTTCCCGGCAATGACGGCAGCGAGGCCCGCAACCTGGGCCAGACCGCCCGCCTGTACATCCGGCCCGTCGTGCACTCGATGCCCGCCAAGCCGCCGGCCGCGCAGGGACAGCAACCGGGCGCCCCCGCGGCTCCAGGCGCCCCGGGCGCCCCCGCGGCTCCGGGTGCACCTGCGGCTCCGGGCGTTGTGCCGGGGCTTCCCGGTGCGGTCCCAGGCCTCGAGCCGGGCGCGCCCGGTGAGGCTCCGGCGGTACCGCCGGCCGGCGAGCAGCCGGTGCCTCCGGCCGGTGAGCCGGTCCCGGCGCCCCAGCCGCGGCCCTACCCGCTGGACCCGGCACCCACTCCGGGTGAACCGACTCCGGCCCCGGCCCCGGGTGAGCCCGGCCCGGCACCCGCTCCCGCACCGGCACCCGCACCGGCTCCGCAACAGCCCAAGCCCGGTGATGCCAAGGCTGCTCTGGCGCAGCGTATTTCCGATGAGAAGGAACTGCGGCAGAGCACCAACCCGTCGATCCAGATCCTGGCGCTTCAGTACCAAGCCACCCGCTGCGGTGAAGAAGATGTACTCGCCGGCAACGACGATCCGAACCTGCCGTTGATCACGTGCTCGCAAGACGGGCAGACGGTGTACCTGCTCAGCAAGTCGATCATGAGCGGTGAAGAGATCGAGACCGCCTCCTCGGGCCTGGACCAGCAGCAGGGCCAGTACGTCGTCGACGTGACCTTCAAGAGTGGGGGAGCCAAGACCTGGGCCGAGTTCACCGCGGCGAACGTGGGCACTCAGACCGCCTTCACCTTGGACTCGCAGGTGGTCAGCGCACCCGAGATCCGGGAAGCGATTCCCGGTGGCAACACCCAGATCACCGGTCAGTTCAACGCGGACACGGCCAAGGAACTGGCCAACGTGCTCAAGTACGGATCGCTGCCGCTGTCGTTCGAGTCGTCGGAGGCCGAGACCGTTTCGGCGACCCTGGGCCTGTCCTCCATGCGAGCCGGTCTGATCGCAGGCGCGGTTGGTCTTGCGGCGGTGCTGCTGTACTCGTTGCTGTACTACCGGGTGCTCGGCCTGTTGGTGGCGCTGTCGCTGATCGCTGCCGGCGCGGTGGTTTTCGCCATCCTCGTGCTGCTCGGCCGCTATATCGGCTACACGCTGGACCTGGCCGGCATCGCCGGTCTGATCATCGGTATCGGCACCACCGCGGACTCCTTCGTGGTGTTCTTCGAGCGAATAAAGGACGAGATCCGCGAGGGCAGATCTTTCCGGTCGGCGGTGCCCCGAGGTTGGGCACGTGCCCGCAAGACGATCGTGTCCGGCAACGCCGTGACCTTCCTGGCTGCCGCGGTGCTGTACTTCCTGGCGATCGGTCAGGTCAAGGGCTTCGCGTTCACGTTGGGGCTGACCACGATCCTGGACATCGTGGTGGTGTTCCTGGTGACCTGGCCGCTGGTGTACCTGGCGTCCAAGTCCCCGACGATGGCAAAACCTTCCCTCAACGGCCTCGGCGCGGTGCAGCAGATCGCGCGGGAACGCCGGGAGGCTTCGCATGCGACCTCGGGACGGGGATAAGCAGATGGCAGCAAAGAATGACACCACCGGTGAGGACGTGAAGGACACCTCGGTGGAGACGCCGAGCATCGAATCCACGTCTGCGGCACTGCCCAAGCACGGATTCTTCGTCCGCCTCTACACCGGCACCGGTGCCTTCGAGGTGATCGGTCGCCGCAAGCTCTGGTATGCGGTCAGCGGCATCATCGTCGCGATCTGTATCGCCAGCATGGTGCTGCGCGGGTTCACGTTCGGGATCGACTTCGAGGGCGGCACGAAGGTGTCGATGCCGTCGGCCGGTTCCGGGGGCAACGTCTCGGTCCAACAGGTCGAGGATGTCTACAGCAAGACCCTGAACCGGACGCCCGAGTCGGTGGTGCTGGTCGGCAGCGGCGCCTCGGCAACGGTCCAGATCCGTTCGGAGACACTGTCGGAACCCGAGATCGCACAGTTGCGCACCGCGCTGTTCGACGAGTTCCACCCCAAGGGCAGTGACGGCCAGCCCAGCGAACAGGCGATCAGCGACTCGAAGGTGTCGGAGACCTGGGGCGGCCAGATCACCCACAAGGCGCTGATTGCGCTCGTGGTGTTCGTCGTGCTGGCCTCGATCTACATCGCCTGGCGCTATGAGCGCTACATGGCGATGGCCGCGATGGCCACCCTGGTGTTCGACCTCGTCGTGACCGCAGGGATCTATTCGCTGGTCGGATTCGAGGTCAGCCCGGCCACCGTGATCGGTCTGCTCACGATCCTGGGCTTCTCGCTGTACGACACGGTGATCGTGTTCGACAAGGTCGAGGAGAACACCCACGGCTTCGAGCACACCACTCGCCGAACTTTTGCCGAGCAGGCCAACCTCGCCGTCAACCAGACATTCATGCGTTCGATCAACACCAGCTTGATCTCGGTGTTGCCGATCGTGGCGCTGATGGTGGTCGCGGTATGGCTCCTGGGCGTCGGAACCCTGATGGACCTGGCTCTGGTCCAGTTGGTCGGCGTCATCGTCGGTACGTACTCGTCGATCTACTTCGCCACGCCGCTGCTCGTCTCGTTGCGCGAACGCACCGAACTGGTGCGCAAGCACACCAAGAAGGTGCTCAACCGCCGGGAGCGGGGCGCCAAGCCGGCGACGGCCACCAATGACACCGCCGCGACCTCTGAGGCCGACGACGCCGATGACAGGGCCGTGTCGGCATCGGCCGTCGCCGCACCTGCACCGGCCAAGCCGGCACCGGGCGCACGTCCGGAATCCCGGACCGGACGTCCGTCGGGCAAGCGGAACACCCGGCGGTAATCCGCATGGTTCAGTGGCGGGCCGCGGCCCGGGCCCGGACAACGGCAACCGTGGCCACCCTGTCCGTGGTCGCCGGATTGGGTCTGGCGGCATGTTCGGGCAGTTCGGCCGACGAGATCGACTACGCCGTGGACGGCACACTGACCACGTACAACACCAACACCATGGCCGGAGCCGCCTCCGCCGGGCCGCAGGCCTTCGCCCGGGCATTGACCGGGTTCGCGTATCACGGGCCGGAAGGCCAGATGGTGGCCGACAACGACTTCGGCTCGGTGTCGGTGGTGGGTCGCGCCCCACTGGTGCTCGACTACGTGATCAGCGACAAGGCCGTCTATTCCGACGGTAAGCCGATCACCTGTGACGACCTGGTGTTGACCTGGGGCGCACAGTCCGGCCGGTTCCCCGTGTTCGACGCCGCCAGCCACGCCGGCTACCGCGACATCGCATCGGTGGACTGCGTACCCGGCCAGAAGCGGGCGCGGGTGTCCTTCGCCCAGGACCGCGGATTCCTCGACTACGGCCATCTGTTCGCGGCCACCTCGCTGATGCCCGCACACGTCCTCGCCGACGAACTCGACCTGGACGACGGGGGTGTGGCCACCGCGTTGCTCAACGGCGACCAGCCGACCATCGACCGCATCGCCAAGGCGTGGAACAACAGCTGGGATCTCAAGCCCGATCTCGACCTGAAACGGTTCCCGTCGTCGGGCCCCTACCGGATCGACTCGGTGTCCGAGGACGGCGTGGTGGTCCTGGTCGCCAACGACAAATGGTGGGGCACCGCCCCCGTCACCAACCGGATCGCGGTGTGGCCGCGCGGGGCTGACATCCAGGAGCGGGTCAACCAGGGATCCTTCGACGTCGTCGACATCGAGTCCGGATCGTCGGGCCTGCTCAATCTGCCCGACGACTATGTCAGCACCGAAAGCCCGTCCGCCGGTATCGAACAGTTGATCTTCGCGCCGGGCGGTCCGCTGGGCGCCCCGGCGGCGCGACGGGCCGTCGCGCTGTGCACCCCGCGTGACGTGATCGCCCGTAACGCCGCGACGCCGATCGTCAACTCGCGGCTCAGTCCGGTCAGCGACGACGCGTTCAGTGCAGCCGAGAATGTCGGCGAGGCCGCGCAATTCGGTGTCGCCAACCCCGATGCGGCCCGCGCCACCCTGCACAACAAGCCGTTGACCGTGCGCATCGGGTATCAGACGCCCAACGCCAGACTGGCCGCGACCGTCGGAGCCATCGCGAAATCGTGTGCCGCCGCGGGCATCACCGTGCAGGACGCCGGATCGGCGACGGCGGGGCCGGTGGCGTTGCGCAACAACGAGATCGACGGATTGCTCGCCAGCACCGGTGGGGCCGCGGGCAGCGGTTCCTCGGGCTCTTCGGCGATCGACGCCTATGCCTTCCACTCGGGCAACGGCAACAACCTGTCCGCTTACTTCAACGAGCGGATCGACGGCATCATCGATGCGCAGGCCGTCACGAGCGATCCGAAGGAACTGGCCCGGCTTGCCGGGGAGGGCGCGACGATCCTGTGGAACGACATGCCGACCCTGCCGCTCTATCGCCAGCAGCGCACCGTGCTGACATCGAACAAGATGTATGCGGTGAGCAGCAATCCGACGCGGTGGGGGGCGGGCTGGAACATGGACCGCTGGAAGTTGTCGACGTGAGTGCCGATGTTTCCCGGCTGGTCAAGAAACTGATCCGGGAGGTTCCCGACTTTCCCGAGCTCGGCGTGCAGTTCAAGGACCTGACCCCGTTGCTGGCCGACGCCGAGGGCCTGGGTGCGGTGACCGATGCGTTGGCCGCCACCGCGGCCGACGCCGATCTGGTCGCCGGCCTGGACGCGCGCGGTTTCCTGCTGGGTGCCGCGGTCGCGACCCGACTCGGTATCGGCGTGCTGGCGGTACGCAAGGGCGGCAAGCTCCCGCCTCCGGTGCACAGCGTGACCTATCAGCTCGAGTACGGCAGCGCGACCCTGGAGATCCCGGCCGACGGGATTGATATCGCCGGGCGCAACGTGGTGATCGTCGACGATGTCCTGGCCACCGGCGGGACGCTGGCAGCGGCGATGCAGCTGCTCGAGGACGCCGGCGCCAACGTCCTCAGCGCCGCTGTGGTGCTGGAATTGACGGCCCTGGGTGGCCGGGACGTGGTGGCGCCGCTGAGGGTCAGCAGCCTGCACACGGTGTGAGGGATATCCTCGATATCTCAGATCAACAGCGGGAGGTGACGGTGGCCAGCGAACCGGTTACGGACACAGGCACGGGCCAGACCGCCGAGTTGCCGCCGACGCCGCCGGGTGGCACTCCACCGGCTCCCGATACGACCAAGACCAGTGCCTCGCGCCGGGTACGCGCCCGGTTGGCCCGCCGGATGACCGCGCAGCGCAGTGCCTTCAACCCGGTCCTGGAGCCCCTCGTCGCGGTGCACCGCGAGATCTATCCCAAGGCCGACCTGCAGTTGCTGCAGCGGGCCTACGACGTCGCCGACCAGCGACACGCCGACCAGTTGCGCAAATCGGGTGATCCGTACATCACCCACCCGCTGGCGGTCGCCAACATCCTGGCCGAGCTCGGGATGGACACCACCACGCTGGTCGCGGCTCTGCTGCACGACACGGTGGAGGACACCGGATACACCCTGGAGGCGTTGACCGCCGAGTTCGGGGCCGAGGTGGGGCACCTGGTCGATGGGGTCACCAAGCTGGACAAGGTGGTGCTCGGCTCGGCCGCCGAGGGCGAGACGATCCGCAAGATGATCATCGCGATGGCCCGTGACCCGCGGGTGCTGGTGATCAAGGTGGCCGATCGGCTGCACAACATGCGGACCATGCGGTTCCTGCCCCCCGAGAAGCAGGCCCGCAAGGCCCGCGAGACCCTGGAAGTCATTGCGCCGCTGGCACATCGGCTTGGTATGGCGACGGTCAAGTGGGAGCTTGAGGACCTCTCGTTCGCGATCCTGCACCCCAAGAAGTACGAGGAGATCGTGCGACTGGTCGCCGATCGGGCACCGTCGCGCGACACCTACCTGGCCAAGGTGCGCGCCGAGATCGGCGTGGCACTGAGCGCGATGAAGATCAACGCGGTGGTCGAGGGCAGGCCCAAGCACTATTGGTCGATCTACCAGAAGATGATCGTCAAGGGCCGCGACTTCGACGACATCCACGACCTGGTCGGCGTGCGGATCCTGTGCGACGAGATCCGGGACTGCTACGCGGCCGTCGGCGTCGTGCACTCGCTGTGGCAGCCGATGGCGGGCCGGTTCAAGGATTACATCGCCCAACCGCGCTACGGCGTCTACCAGTCGCTGCACACCACCGTCGTCGGCCCCGAGGGTAAGCCGCTGGAGGTGCAGATCCGCACCCGCGACATGCATCGCACCGCCGAGTACGGCATCGCGGCGCACTGGCGTTACAAAGAAGCCAAGGGCCGCAACGGAGTTCCGCCCAGCCACGCCGCCACCGAGATCGACGACATGGCCTGGATGCGCCAGTTGCTCGACTGGCAGCGGGAGGCCGCCGACCCCGGCGAGTTCCTCGAGTCCCTGCGTTACGACCTTGCGGTCAAGGAGATCTTCGTCTTCACCCCCAAGGGCGACGTGATCAATCTGCCGACCGGATCGACGCCGGTCGACTTCGCCTACGCCGTGCACACCGAGGTGGGGCACCGCTGTATCGGGGCCCGGGTCAACGGCCGGCTCGTCGCGCTGGAGCGCAAGCTGGAGAACGGTGAAGTCGTCGAGGTGTTCACCTCCAAGGCGCACAACGCCGGACCGTCACGAGACTGGCAGACCTTCGTGGTGTCGCCGCGGGCCAAGGCCAAGATCCGGCAGTGGTTCGCCAAGGAACGCCGCGAAGAAGCCTTGGAGTCCGGCAAGGACGCCATCGCGCGGGAGGTCCGCCGAGGTGGACTTCCGTTGCAGCGCTTGATCAATGCCGATTCGATGGGCGCGCTGGCCCGCGAGCTGCGCTATGTCGACGTCTCGGCCCTGTACACCGCTGTCGGTGAGGGCCACGTCTCGGCGCGCCACGTCGTGCAGCGGCTGCTCGCCCAGTTCGGCGGCGACGACGCGGCCGAGGACGAACTCGCCGAGCGGTCCACGCCCTTGACCATGCCGGTGCGTCAGCGCAGCACCGACGACACCGGCGTCGCGGTACCGGGAGCGCCGGGAACCCTGACCAAGCTCGCCAAGTGCTGTACCCCGGTGCCCGGCGACACCATCATGGGCTTCGTGACCCGCGGTGGCGGCGTCAGCGTGCACCGCACCGACTGCACGAATGCGGCGTCCCTGCAACAACAGTCGGAACGCATCATCGAGGTGAACTGGGCGCCGTCTCCGTCGTCGGTGTTCCTGGTGGCCATCCAGGTCGAGGCGCTCGACCGGCACCGTCTGCTGTCCGATGTGACCCGCGTGCTGGCCGACGAGAAGGTCAACATCCTTTCGGCGTCGGTGACGACCTCCAACGACCGGGTGGCGATCAGCCGGTTCACCTTCGAGATGGGCGATCCCAAGCACCTCGGCCACCTGCTGAGTGTGGTGCGCAACGTCGAAGGCGTGTACGACGTCTACCGCATCACCTCCGCCGCCTGAGGCCTAGCCTTCGCCCTTCCAGATCAGCAGGTCGTGGCCTCCGGCGTTGTAGACCACACTGTCCGGTTCCGCCCCGGTGACGTCGAAATACAGTTCGCCCTCGGCGGACTGACCCTGCTGCAATGTGCTCGGGTTGAGCCCTTCGGGCGCAGGCAGGACCACGACGACGCGGTAGGTCTCGCCGTTGGCGGCCCGGACGTTGAAATTCGGGATGATCGGCGTGACGCTGCCCTTGACTGCCTCGACGGTGACGTCGGCCTCCCACAGCGTCCCGGCGGGGTGGTAACCCGGGATCGTGTCGTCGGCGGGCTCGAGTTCCTCGACCGTCCAGCCGGTGACCACGGCGCCGCCCGCATCGACCAGTTCCAGGGTGGTGTCGAACGGAGTCACGGTCGGTTCGGCCATTGCGATCGGTGCGGTCGTCAAGCCGATCGCCGCGATACCGGCCACCGCCACCGATGTTCCGAACATGCGGATCTTCATGCGCCACTTCCCATTCGTCGTAGACGTTGTGTCCTGGTCACCTTGCCACAGCCACACCCGCCCGCTCCCTGAAATTGACGCAGTGCGGGTTAATCGAGTGCGACCGATGTGATTTCGACGGGGCTGGCTGGTTGGCCGTCCGTGCCGCCGTCGGCGACGCCGGCTGCGGCGATCGCATCGAGGGTGTCCAGTCCTGTCTTGTCGACGGTGCCGAACACCGTGTACGTCGGCGGCAGGAGTGAATCCTCGTACACGAGGAAGAACTGGCTGCCGTTGGTACCGGGCCCGGAATTCGCCATCGCCACGGTGCCGCGTGGGTAGACCACGGGTTGCTGCACCGCGGGGTCGGAGAGTCGATACTGGTTGGTCGGGTACTCGTTGGGGAATCGGTAACCGGGCCCACCGGTTCCGCTGCCCGACGGGTCGCCGCACTGCAGCGCCGCGAGCTCGCCCGTGGTCAGCCGGTGGCACGGGGTGCCGTCGAAGAATCCTTGGAAGGCCAGGCTGGCGAAGTTGTTCACCGTGCACGGCGCCTTGCCGTTGGCGAGCTTGAGTCCGATGCCGCCGCGATTGGTGATGATCCCGGCTTCCACCGTGGCCGGTTCGGTCGGCACCGTGCCGGTGCGCGGCGGGGTGACCGGCCTGGTGGCCGGTTCTGTGGTGGCCGGGTACTGGCAGTTGGCGCCGAGGTTCGCCGGTGGTGCGAACGCGGGCAGTCGACGGTCTGAACCGGGAGCGGCCGTGTAGCGGTCCTGCCGCGGCGTGTCGTCTGCGACTTTCACGAGGATAAAGGCGAACACCACGGCCAGCACCACCGTCACGATCGCCAGTGCCGTCATCAGGTATCCGATGACTAGACCCGCGATCGCGATGCCGCGGCCCTGTTCACCGCTGTGTTTGAGCTGCGACAGCGAAATGTGCCCGAATACGATGCCCAGCGGCGCGAACAGGACGGCACCGACCAACGACGCGACCGCCATCCCGTTGGTGCGGGCGGGCGGGGGATAACCAGCCGGATATCCCACCGGGTGACTGGGATACTCCGGCTGGTAACCGCCGTAGGGGGGCGGGACAGTCAACGGGACTAGTCCAGTGCCACGGACTTCAGCTCGACCGGCAGATTCGGCTTACCGTCGCCTCCGCCTCCGGCCACGCCGGCCGCCGCGATCTTGTCGAGGGTGGCCAGGCCGGTGTCGTCGATCTTGCCGAACACCGTGTAGTTCGGGGGCAGCTGGGAGTCCTGGTACACCAGGAAGAACTGGCTGCCGTTGGTGTTGGGCCCGGCGTTGGCCATGGCCAAGGTGCCGCGGGGGTAGAGCACGGGCTGCTGCAGCGCCGGGTTGTCCGGCTGGTACTGGTTCGTCGGATACTCGTCGGCGAACTTGTAGCCGGGGCCGCCGGTGCCCTGGCCGGTCGGATCACCGCACTGCAGCACCGACAGGCCACCCGCGGTCAGCCGATGGCACGGGGTGTCGTTGAAGTAGTTCTGGCCGGCCAGGCTCGCGAAGCTGTTCACGGTGCAGGGCGCCTTGGCGTTGTCGAGCTGCAGCCCGATGTTGCCCTGGGTGGTGACCATGCTGACGCTGACCGTGGCCGGATCGGTCGGGACCTTGCCGGTACGCGGTGGCGTGGCAGGCTTGCTGGCCGCGGCGGCGGCCGGGTACTGGCAGTCGGCGCCGAGGTCGGCAGGTGCGGCGAAGACCGGGAGCTGCCCCTGGGCGGCAGGCTGCGCCGGCGCTCCGGACGTCGCGGTGGTGGCATCCGCCGAGGCGGTCGTGCTGCCCGAGTCCTTGCCGGTGAACACGAATGTGGCCACCACCGCCCCGATGACGACGAGGGCCGCGACCGCCGTGCCCGCGATGGTCACGATGCGTCGTTTGCGTTCCTGGGCGGCACGGCGCTCCAGCTGGCGGTCCAGCTTGCGCTTGGCCGTCGCACGCCGTTGTTCGTTGGTCGGCACCGCAGCAGTCCTCCTTGTAGGCGGTCGAGATCGGCAACGAGTCTGCCAGGCGAACCTGAGTGCCGGTGCTGCGACCCGCGGTAACCGCAGGTCGCGGTGCGTCGGGAAAGCAGCGACGTGGGAAACTGGGGTCGTGTTCATTACCGGATTTCCGGCCGGGATGCTGGCGTGCAACTGCTATGTCCTGGCTGAGCGGCCAGGAGCCGACGCGATCGTCGTCGACCCGGGGCAGCGGGCGATGGACCGGCTGCGCCGGATCCTCGACGAGAACCGCCTGACCCCGGCGGCGGTCCTGCTGACCCACGGTCACCTCGATCACATCTGGTCGGCCCAGAAGGTCGCCGACAGCTACGGCTGCCCCGTCTACATCCACCCCGAAGACCGATTCATGCTGACCGACCCGATCAAAGATTTCGGGCCTGCCCTCGTGGGCCGGTTGTCCCGGCTGGCGTTCGGTGCACTGCTCTCCGAGCCCAGGCAGGTGGTCGAGTTGGACCGGGACGGCCAAACTCTCGATGTCGACGGTGTCTCGGTCACGGTCGAGCACACCCCGGGGCACACCCGGGGATCGGTGGTGTTCCGGGTGCACACGACCGTGTTCACGGGCGATACGCTGTTCCGGTCCTCGGTGGGCCGCACCGACCTGCCCGGTGGCAGCGGACGTGACCTCCTCGAGTCGATCGTGACAAAGCTGTTGGTACTCGACGATGACACCGTGGTATTACCAGGGCACGGCCCGCGCACCACCATCGGGCATGAACGCCGTACCAACCCGTTTCTCGAAGGTTTGACTCTGTGACTTCTGCATTCCAGGCCCCCAAGGGCGTGCCCGACTATCTACCGCCCGAGTCGGCGCAGTTCGTGGCGGTTCGGGACGGTCTGCTGGCCTCGGCGCGCCGGGCCGGCTACGGCGACATCGAACTGCCGATCTTCGAGGACACCGCGCTGTTCGCTCGCGGTGTGGGTGAGTCCACCGACGTGGTGTCCAAGGAGATGTACACGTTCGCCGACCGGGGTGACCGCTCGGTGACCCTGCGTCCCGAGGGCACCGCAGGGGTGATCCGCGCGGTGATCCAGCACCGCCTGGACCGGGGCGCGCTGCCGGTGAAGCTCTGCTACGCCGGGCCGTTCTTCCGCTACGAACGCCCCCAGGCCGGACGCTACCGTCAGTTGCAGCAGGTCGGCGTGGAGGCCATCGGAGTCGACGATCCGGCATTGGACGCCGAGGTGATCGCGGTCGCCGATGCCGGTTTCCGGTCGTTGGGTCTGGACGGCTTCCGCCTCGAGATCACCTCGCTGGGCGATGACACCTGCCGGCCCGCGTACCGGGAGCTGCTGCAGGCCTTCCTGTCGAAACTCGATCTGGACGAAGAAACCCAGCAACGCGCCCGGTTGAACCCGTTGCGGGTGCTCGACGACAAGCGGCCCCACGTGCGGGAGATGACCGCAGACGCCCCGCTGATGCTCGACCACCTGTCCGACAGCGCCAAGGCCCACTTCGAGGTGGTGCTGGCGCACCTCGACGCACTCGGTGTGCCGTACGTGATCAACCCGCGCATGGTGCGCGGGCTGGACTACTACACCAAGACCACTTTCGAGTTCGTGCACGACGGGCTGGGCGCGCAGTCCGGCATCGGAGGCGGTGGCCGTTATGACGGGCTGATGAGTCAGCTCGGCGGGCAGGATGTCTCGGGGATCGGCTTCGGGCTCGGTGTCGACCGCACGCTGCTCGCGCTGCAGGCCGAGGGCAAGTCGGTGACCGGTGTCGGCGGTGTCGAGGTGTTCGGTGTGCCGCTGGGCGAGGCCGCCAAGCTGGACTTGGCGAAGCTCGCCGCGCGGCTTCGGGCCGGCGGGGTGAGCGTCGACCTGGCCTACGGCGACCGCGGGCTCAAGGGGGCGATGAAGGCCGCCGACCGCTCCGGCGCCAAGTACGCGCTGGTGGCCGGCGACCGCGACATCGAGGCCGGCACCGTCGGACTCAAGGATCTCTCGACCGGCGAGCAGGTCGATGTCGCGGCCGATTCCGTTGTCGCCGAGGTTCTTTCCCGCCTCACCTAACCTTTTCACCGCGAGCGTGCATGTGCTGCCCGGCGCGCCGTCATTCGGTGACCTTTTGTACACGGTCACGCGCGGTGCTGTGCGGGCAGCACGTGGTCGGCGACCCTGTCGGTGCTCACGCACAGCGAGCACACGAAGGCATCGTGCGTCTCACACTTGAGCATGTCCGGCCGCTCGTAATCGTGATGGCAGACATGGCATTTGAGGTGAGCACCGGAGGGGTTGCCGAATTCGTCGAACATCGGCAGGTCGATACCGTCGTCGGTGCGACGCAGGTAGTACTTCCCCTTGGTGGCGACGGCGATGATCGGCGGCAGCACCAGCGCGAGGCCGATGGCGACCAGCGGCGAGTACGGGCGGATGGCCTCGCCGAGTCCGCCGAAGAATGCGATCACCGACAGTCCAGCGGCGATCAGCATCGAGCCGAAACCGACGGGGTTGAACGCATACAGCATGCCGCGCCGGAACTCGGGCTCTTTCGGGGACAGCTTGAGTAGGTACTTGTTGAACACGATGTCGCTCGCGACCACGACCACCCACGCCATGCCGCAGTTGGCGTAGAAGCCCAGGATCGTGTTGAGGAAGTCGAACATGTTGGCTTCCATCAGGATCAGTGCGATCAACAGGTTGAGTCCGAGGAACACCAGACGTCCCGGGTAGTGCTTGGTGACGCGGGTGAAGGCGTTCGTCCACGCCAGCGAACCCGAGTAGGCGTTGGTGACGTTGATCTTGATCTGGCTGATCACCACGAGCACCACGGCCAGTGTCATCGCAAGCCAACCGGGCAGGAAGTTCTCGTAGATCTCCAGGAACTGGTGCACGGGCTGGTTGGCGATTCCGGCGCTGTCGGCGACATTGGCGATCAGGTAGACCGCGAGGAAGAGCCCGACCACCTGCTTGACGGCGCCGAAGAACACCCACCCCGGCCCGGCCAGGATGAGCCAGGTCCACCAACTCCGCTTGTTCTCCGGGGTCAGCGGCGGCATGAACCGCAGATAGTCGTTCTGTTCGGCGATCTGGGCGATGAGTGACAGGCACACGCCCGCGGCCAGCAGCGTCGAGCCGAGATCGAAGCCCTTGACCCCGTTCTCTCCCTGATAGGCGAAGAACTGGCCGACCGACTCCGGATGGCTCACCACGAGGTAGACGAACGGTGCCACCATCAGGACCAGCCACAGCGGTGTCGTCCAGACCTGGAGTGTGGAAAGCGCTTTCATCCCGTAGATCACCAGGGGGAAGATGACCAGGGTGGACACCGCGTATCCCACCGACAGCGGGATGTGCAAGCCCAGCTGAAGTCCCTGGGCCATGATCGAGCCTTCGAGCGCGAAGAAGATGAAGGTGAACGTCGCGAAGATGACGTTGGTGACCACCGAGCCGTAGTAACCGAATCCGCTACCGCGCGTGACGAGGTCGAGGTCGATGTTGTACCGCGCGGAATAGTAGGCGACCGGAAATCCGGTGAGGATGACGACGACCGCGAAGATCAGGATGCCCCACAGCGCATTGACGGTGCCGTACGAGATACCGATGTTGGCGCCGATCGCGAAGTCGGCCAGGTAGGCGATGCCGCCGAGCGCGGAGATGCCCACCACCCCCGTCGACCACTTTCGGTAGCTGCGCGGCGCGAACCGCAGCGTGTAGTCCTCCAGGGTTTCCCTGGTGGCATTCATGGTGTCGAGGTGGTCCTCGACAGTGTCATCCGCCGGCTTACTGCCGAGGTCTTGTGTCATGCGGAAAAATTAAGAGCGGCTTGTTACCTCCCGATGACGGCCGTGTTCCCAGCGTGAACAGATTTCGGACGGTGTCCTTAGATCGGTGTGAACACTGGTCCTGTCCCGGGTGTAACAACGCGGTAGCGTGCTGGGATATGACGTATGTGACGAATATGCGAAAAGCGACAACCACGGTCGGTGCGGCGCTCGTTCTGGCGGCTGCGGGTATGGCGGTTTCCAGCGCAACGTCGTATGCGGACCCGGCGGGCCAAGGTCATCAGGTGACGTACACGCTCACCTCCGGCGCCCCTTACGAATTCGACCTCTATTACCTGACGGCGCAGCCGGCGAGCATGGCCGCCTACAACGCTGACGCGTACAAGTACCTGCAGAAGGCGACGGTCAACGTCGGTCCCGACACGCCCTGGGTGTTCGAGACCACGCTCGCCGATCCGCAGTGGGCCATCTTCACCGTCGCGAGCACGACGCACGGGGGACAGGCCCAGCCCAACGCGCACTGTGAGATCACCGTCGACGGTCAGATCGCGGTCCAAAACGATCATCCGTACAGCCCGCGCTGCCAGCTCGGTCAGTGGTAGTCGACCCGCACGCGGGCGTGGTGATCTGACCCGCCGATCCCAGAGACTGGGATCCGGCTTGACTCATTGTTCGAACTTTTGTTCGATATAAATGTGCGCGTCGGGCGGTTCCGCTTCCGCTCCGATGCGCCAGCGACTGGGCAAGCGCCCACGGCGCGCGCCGATGCCGTACCCGAAACCGCGGCATCGGCGCACCCGGTCGTTATTCAGGCCGTGTGGAATAGCTGACACGCACGGAATTACCTTGACATCTATATCGAACAATTGTTCGATAATTGCATGCGGTGGGATGACCAGGTGGTGCGCGCCGACGACGGGGCGCTGCCGGGTCTGCAGCGGCTCGGTTTCGTTCGCAGCGTGCGTACACCGCAGTTCGAGGGCATCACGTTTCACGAGGTGCTGTGCAAGTCGGCGCTGAACAAGGTGCCCGCGGCGTCGATGCTGCCCTTCCGGTACACCGTGAACGGCTACCGCGGTTGCAGCCACGCCTGCCGGTACTGCTTCGCGCGTCCGACCCATGAGTATCTGGAGTTCGACAGCGGTTCAGACTTCGACACCCAGGTGGTGGTGAAGACCAACGTCGCCGAGGTGTTGGCCCGCGAGTTGCGGCGCCGGTCCTGGACCCGTGAGACGGTTGCGCTCGGGACCAATACCGACCCGTATCAGCGCGCCGAAGGCAGGTACGCCCTGATGCCAGGAATCATTGCGGCGCTGTCTGATTCGGGAACTCCGTTCTCCATCCTGACCAAGGGCACGCTGCTTCGCCGCGACCTGCCGCAGATCGCCGAGGTGTCGCGTCGTGTCGAGGTGAGCGTCGCGGTGTCACTGGCGGTCGGCGATCCGGAGCTGCACCGCACGGTCGAACCCGGAACCCCTTCGCCGGAAGCGCGATTGGGATTGATCACGGCGATCCGCGACGCCGGGCTGAGGTGCCATGTGATGGTCGCACCGGTGTTGCCGTACCTCACTGATTCGGCTGACCAACTCGACGCTCTGCTCGGCCGGATCGCTGCGGCAGGGGCCAGCGGAGTGACCGTGTTCGGTCTGCATCTGCGGGGGACGACGCGCGGGTGGTTCATGTCCTGGCTGCAGCGTGAACATCCGGAACTGCTCGCCGATTATCAGCGGTTGTACCGGCGCGGAGCGTATCTGCCGCCGGACTATCGCAACATGCTTCGGACCCGGGTGAAGCCGTTGGTGGCCCGGCACGGGTTGACGGGGCCTGCACCAGCTGCGCGCGTCGGTGCCGTGCGTGAACCCGAGCTACCGACGCAACCAGCCCTCTTCTAAGGTTCCAGCGCCTTGGCGCAATGGGCCAGGATGGCGCGGAAGTTCCACGGGAGCAGCCGTGAGCTGACGGCCTCCAGCGCCTTACCGCCGGCGAGTATGGGGTGGGTGTAGCTCGTCGTCCAGTCGATGTGCGTACCGTCGCCGCGGGGTGTGAAAGTCAGTGTGCCGCCGTCATGGTCGAACGGCGGGAAAGACCCGATGATCAGATACGAGTAGCTGTTCGGGCGGTCGTAGGCGGTGATCTGCTCCCGAAACCACATGCCGGCGCCGGTCACCGTCCGCACGGCCCCGACGGCGGGTGCCGAGAAACCCGCCGCCCAGCCGGCCCTGAGCACCAGCGGTGCGGTGGCCAGACCCGCCGGGTCGGCCATCCAGTCGAAGACCCGCTCGCGCGGTGCTGCGATCACTCGTTCCAGATGAATGGTGGGCATCAGGATTCCCCCTGCGTTGTCTGGTCCCCACCGTACGCGCCACACCCCGTCGGTACGACCGTGCCTCAGCGCCGAAGTGCAGTCAGCTCTTGTTGCGCTTGACCTGGTTGAACGGCACGCCGCGGTCGGCCGCATGTTCACGTGGGAAGCCCAGAATCCGCTCGCTGATCACATTGCGCGCCATCTCCGAGCTGCCACCGCCCAGCGACCCCGTCTGCCGGGACAGGTAGCGCACACCGATCTCCATCAGCCCGGCCAACTCTGGGGCATTGTCCGAGCCCTCGTCGATCACACCGGCCGTGCCTGCGATGGCCAGCGCGGTATCCACCTCGAGCTCGGTGGTCTCGGCATGGAACAGCCGGATCAGGGTGCCCGCATTCGGCGGCAGTGAACCGTTCCCGATCGCTGTGCCGACATGGTCGATGAGCTGCTTTTTGACCATGCGCCGCACCAGGGCGCGTCCGGCCAGATCCTGCACCCGGGCGTCGTCACCCTGGCCGGTGGCCTCGGCCAGCCCGACGTGATCGGGCGGCATCTCGTTGGCATTCTCGGCGCCGGTACCGCTGGCGAACTCCGAACCGCCACCGACAGCGCGACGTTCGTGATGCAGCTGACGGGAGGCCACGGTCCAGCCGTCATTGACCTCACCCACGACGGCGTCCGCAGGAAGCTCCAGGTTGTCGAAGAACTCCTCGCAGAATTCCTCGTTGCCGTTCACCTCGGTGATCCGGCGCATCGTGATACCCGGTGCATTCAGCGGCACCAGGAACATGGTCAGGCCCTCGTGCTTGGGCACGGTCCAATCGGTGCGGGCCAGCATCAACCCGTAGTCGGCGGCGAAGGCGCTGGTGCTCCAGGTCTTGGCGCCGTTGATGACCCACGTGTCGCCCTGACGTTCGGCCCTGGTGATCACGCCGGCGAGATCCGACCCGCCGCTGGGCTCGGACAGCAACTGGCAGAGCACCTCGTCGCCGCGGATCGCCGCCGAGATGCGTTCGCGCTTCTGATCTTCGCTGCCCATGTCGAGAATCGTTGCGCCGCAGATGGTGAACGACGGGGTGTTGAGGATCAGCGGCATCTCGTACGCCGTGCACTCGTCGTTGAATGCCTTCTGGTAGGCGTAATCCAGGCCGAGTCCGCCGTACTCGCGGGGGAAGCAGATGCCGGCGAATCCACCTTCGTAGAGCCGCTTCTGCAGTTCCTTTGCCCGTTCCCAGGATTCGGATTCCGCACGCACCGCGAACGGAGGGTTGTCCGGATCGATGGACGGCATGTTCTCGGCCAGCCAGGTCCGGGCGCGAAGGGCGAACTCCTCGACAGACTCTGTGGTTGCGGCGGTACTCACGGTGTCGGTCATGCCCCGATCTCCTCGGCTGCGCGGGTCTTGCGGCTCAATGCATATACGGCGCGG
Source organism: Mycolicibacterium alvei (assembly GCF_010727325.1). Taxonomy (NCBI): domain Bacteria; kingdom Bacillati; phylum Actinomycetota; class Actinomycetes; order Mycobacteriales; family Mycobacteriaceae; genus Mycobacterium; species Mycolicibacterium alvei. The sequence continues at coordinate 1,192,285 of NZ_AP022565.1, read as the reverse complement.
TGGTGATCTTCGGGTGACCCGTACATCGCCCGATACAGCGCAACCCGCCGCAGGTACAGGTGCAGATCGTGCTCCCAGGTCACCCCGATGCCGCCGTGCAACTGCACACAGTCCTGCAGCATCACCGGAGCCCGTTCGGCCACATAGGCTTTCGCGACGCTGACGAGCTTCGGCGCATCCGGGGACCGCTCGGCCACCGCGGCGACCGCGCCCGCGGTGGTCGCGCGCGCGGCTTCGAACCACATCTTCATGTCAGCAGCACGATGTTTGAGGGCCTGATACGAGGCCAGCGGGCGGCCGAAACTGTGTCGGTCTGCCAACCACTGATTGGTCATCGTGAGCACCGCATCGAGGATTCCGACGATCTCGGCACACTGCAGCACCAGGGCGACCTGACGCTGGCGTTCGATGACCGCCGGTGTCTGATCGGCGGTACCCACGGCTGCGGACGCGTCGACCTCGACACCGTCGAATTGCACTCGGGCGTAACGCTTGACCAGGTCGACCGAGTTCTGTGGCGTGACCGTCACCCCGGCGGCGTCGGTCGGCACCACGAACTGACGGATCTGGCCGTCGCAGGCGGCAACCACCAGCAACGCGGCACTCTGGTCGCCGGCTTCGACGCGGTCCTTGACACCGTCGATGCGGTAGCCGGCCTCGGTGCGGGTAGCGGTGGTCCCGATCCCGGTGACGGCCTGGATGGCGCCGAACGGCCGCTTGGGTTCATAGGCCGCCCAGGACGCCACCGTTTCGCCGGCGACCAGCGATTCGATCAATTCCGCGTGCCCGTCGGGTGATTCGACGAGGCCGGCCAGCACGATGCTGACCGGATGCAGCGGGCCGGGGGCCACGGTGTGGCCGGCCTGCTCGGCGAGCAACGCCAGGTCGGTGACACCGTCCCCGGACGGACTGCCGCCGCCCAGTTCCTCGGGCACCAGCAGGCTGGCCCATCCCAACTCAGCTGCACGACCCCACCACCGGGTATCGAACGAGTCGCCCTCGGCGTGCAGTTCGCGTACCCGGGTCAGCGGCACCTCCTTCTCCAGGAAGGCCTGCGCGGTGGAGGTGAACAGCATCTGTTCGGGATTTGCCACATCGGTCATGTAGTCGGCCCAGCTTCTTGTGTATGAGGAGAGGACGAGGTCAGTTCAGTACGAGCGCGGGGACGTCGGGCCGGTACATCTTCTTGTTCTCGACCTTGAACAGGTCGACCATGTTGCCGCCCATCACCTTTCGGACACCTTCGTCGTCAAGGCCATGGGCTACGAGGTCGTCGACCAGATTGATCGGATCGGCCAGACCCTCTGGATGCGGCCAGTCCGAGCCGAAGATCACCCGGTCGATGCCGCACAGGTCGGCCATCTTCTTGAAGTCGTCCTCCCAGAACGGGGCGACGTACACGCAGCGCTTGAACGCCTCGATCGGATCCTCCGGGAACCCGTCGGGCATCTTCGAGTAGACGTCGGAGAACTGGTAGTGCAGGTAGGGCACCCAGGAGGCGCCGTTCTCCACCGAGAGGATGCGCAGGTCGGGGTTGCGGGTCAACGCGCCGTGGCAGACCAGCGCCGCCATGGTGTCCTCGATCGGACGCTTGCCCATCGCCACCATCCGGAACGAGGTGGGGGAGAACGGTTTGAACTCGGTGGCCGGCTCCCAGTCGTTGAGGTAGGTGGAGTAGCCGCTGTCCGAGGCGTGCATCGATACCGGGATGCCGGCCTTCACACAGGCGTCCCAGAACGGGTCGAACTCCTCCACACCCATGGACCGGCTACCGCGGTACCCGGGCACCGGTGCCGGACGGACCAGGACGGTTTTGGCGCCGCGCTCCACGCACCATTCCAGCTCTTCGAGTGCACGGTCGACATTGCCCAGATTGATGACCGGCGTGGAGAAGATGCGGTCCTCGTAGTTGAACTGCCAGGTCTCGTACATCCACTCGTTGAGTGCGTGCACGATGTCGAGGATCAGGTCGGGATCATCCTTGAGCCGCTCCTCGACCAGGCTGGCCAGGGTCGGGAACATCAGGGTGTAATCCAGGCCGAGGCTGTCGAGAACCTCAAGGCGCGCTTGCGGATTGCGGAAGGCGGGGATGGCCTTCATCGGCTTACCCATCACCTCGCGGTAGGTCTTGCCGCCGCTGCCGTGGCGGAAGTAGTCCTCCTGCGCGCCCGGTCGGGCCACGACTTCGAACGTCGGATTCGGGATGTAGTCGCTGACGACGTTGCGAACCATGATCTTGGTCCGGCCCCGGACGTCGATGTAGTCGATGACGCCCTTGCGGTGTTCCGGCAGGAACTTGGTGAGGGCTTCCTTGGGCTCATAGAAGTGGTTGTCGGCGTCGAACACCGGATAGGAAAGCTCGCGTGACGGCATCTTCGCCTCCTGGGAGAGTCTTGTTTTCGAAACTGGTAATGACGTTACCACGCGATGGCGGGCGCCGACGAGCCCATTCGGGCGATCGCTCAAAATATCGGGAAAGTCCTGGTCAGGCCCGAGATCCTGGTGCCAGGACGCCGCGCACGCAGAACTCGTAGATGTGCTCACCGTCGATCGGCGCGCCGTTGAGTTCCACGCCCAGCGAACGTAGGCGCATCGCACCCAGTACCGACTGCATGATCAGGGCAGCGGTGCTCTGGACATCCATGTCGGACCGGAAGGCTCCCGAGTCCATACCGCGCCGCAGGATGTCGCCGATGAGCTTGTGCAATGGCGTGAGCACCCGGGCGTATTCACGGGGCAGTGACTCGGCGAGATGGTCGTTGTAGAAGGTCAGGCCGCGGTTGATGCTGTCCTGGGTGCTCGACGAGGCCGGGATGGTGATGCGCTCGATCAGTGTCCGAAGCGCCTCGGGTCCGGCCAGTCCGTCGGTGTCCGCGCGCCAACGCTGCGTCGACTCGGCCATGATCTTGTCGATAAGGGCCAGCAGCAGCTCATCCTTGGTGGAAAAGTGCTGGTAAAAGGATCGCAGCGAAGTCTTGGAGCGTTCCACCACCTCCAGCACGGTGAAGTCGGTGCGTCCGGTCTCGCCCAGGATCGCCAACGCCGATTTCATGAAGCGCCGGGCCCGGTCCGCCTGCGCCTCGGCGCGCGCGCCCACGGACGATTGTTCGGCCGGCCTAGCCATTGCGCCATCACCTCCGTCATGCTGCACTTGCGAGAATGACGTTACCGTTTCTGTAGAAGCAATTAGGCGGCTTGTGATTATGTGTTGCAGCGATGAGTGAATGGTTCCTGTTCCTGCCTCAGGTACGCCTCGGCGTCGACGGCATCGTTGAACGTGCACGGGTGGCCGAGGCCAGTGGGTTCGACGGCATCGCCTTCATCGACCATCTGGAGGCCCCGGGTGCGACCCACCAAAGCCTCTGGGAGGCAATGACTGTCGCCACCTGGGTGGCAGCCCGCACCGAACGCCTGCGGATCGGCCATCTGGTGTTGTGTGACGCGTTCCGGCATCCGGCGGTGCTCGCCAAACAAGCTGTCACGCTGTCGGAGGCCAGCGGCGGCCGCTTCGAACTCGGTCTCGGATCCGGTTCGTGGCCACAGGAGTTCGAGCGGTTCGGCATCGAGAGTGGCGACGCGGCAGCGCGGGTGCGCAGGCTGGGGGAGAACCTGGAGCTGCTGCACCAGTTCTGGGGTGAGCATGAGCGCGGGCAGGTGCCGCGTCCATCCCATCCGATTCCGTTGGTACTGGGCGGAACCGGCAAGCGCATGATGGACCTGGTGCGTGCCCACGCCGACTGGTGGAACATCCCGTCGCATCAGCTGGACCGGCTGCCCGCCCTGCTCCCGACGGTCGGCACGGCACGGGTCTCCCTGCAACAGATGGTCGGATTCGTGGGTCGCGATGCCGACCGGACCGCGGTGACCGAGCGCAGCGCCCGGCTGTTCGGCCACCTCGGTGACGGTTTGGTATGCGGCGACGCCGCCGAACTCACCGCCCACTTCGCCGGCCTGTCCGCACAGGGGGTTGAACGTTTCTACGTGTGGTTCGCCGATTTCGCCGCACCCCAGACCATTTCAGAATTCGCCGAGACAGTAATCAACGCGTGAAAAGAGAGGACACCATGACCGCAGAAGCCGAGGCACCGAAAGAGGCAGAACCGACGCAGTGGACACTGCAGATGCTGCTCGACCTGTTCGATGCAGAACCCGCGGGGGAGAACCGCTTCACGATCCCGACCGGTATCGCCGGGGTTGACGAGCGCCAGGTGGTGGAGGGGACCCAGATCGTCGGTGCGGCCATCGTCGCGGCGGCAAAGCGCTTCCCGGACAAGTCGGTTCGCTCGGCGACCGCGGTATTCGCCCGGGCAGTCATGGTGGGTCCGCCGGTGCAGCTCGACATCGACGTGATCAGCGAGGGCCGCTCAACGGCCACCGCGGTGATCGCCGCCTCGCAGAACGGCAAGCGCTGCATCACCATCACGGTGTTCACCGATGTGCCGTCCGGTGACGTGATCCGTCATCACCTGCCGCGGCCCGAGGTCGCCGGCCCGGCTGACTCCCACGTTTCGCACATGCCGATGATCGGTCGGGAGCTGCGTCTGGTGGACGTCGTCGACGTCAACAGCCCCGACGAGGTCGGCCCGCCGGAGCTCTACGCCTGGCTGCACTACGACCCCGTCCCGGCTCGTGACGATCTGGCCAAGGCGCTGATCGCGTATTTCACCGGACACCTGGGTATTTCGACCACCATGCGGGCACACGAGGGGATCGGAACCGCACAAGCCCACCTCACCGTCTCGACCGCGCCGATGACCGTCACGGTGAGCTTCCACGAGCCGGTGCAGTGGAACGGCTGGCTGCTCTACAGCCACGAGAGCACGCAGGTCGGCTCGGGCATGTCGTACGTGCGCGGTGCGGTACACACCGAAGCGGGCGAACTCATCGCGTCGTTCAGCCAGGACGCGCTGATCCGTCCGCTGCGCACCACCGACACCAGCATTTCCGCGCACTCGCGGCTGTGAGTCCGGCGCCGCCGCTCAGATCTTCAGATACCCCTTGTCTGCCGGGATCTGGGCGGCGGTGACCAATGACGACGCATCGCCGGCCAGCCAGACCACGATGTCGGAGATGTTGTCGGGCGGGGCCAGCGAGTCAGTCGGCAGGGCACCGGGGGAGAAGCTGTGGATGTATGTCGGATGGTCGGCGAACATCTGGTACATCGACAGGTCGTTGCCCATCGGGGTGTCGGTGCCGTACGGGTGAATCGAGTTCACCCGGATCCCGAACTCGCCCAACTCGACTGCCAGCGCATTGGTGAGACCCACCACGCCGAACTTGCTGGCACAGTAGTGACCGCACCCCGGCACTGCCTTGATCCCGGCGGCCGAGCTCACCGCGATGATGGACCCGCCGTTGCCTGCCTCGATCATCGGTGGCACCACCGCCTGCACGGTGTTGAACACCCCGGTGAGGTTGATGTCGAGGATGTCCTGCCACTGCTGCGCCGGAATCTCCCACAACCGGCCCCAGTTGAGCACACCGGCATTGGCGACCACGATGTCGAGACGGCCGAATTGTTCGACCGCATCAGCCACCAGTCGGCGTTGGCCGTCGGCATCGCGCACGTCGACCTCGCGGGCCAGGATCTTGCGTCCCTCGCCCTCGACCAGTGCCACGGTCTCGGCGAGATCCTCCGAGGTGGCAGCGGCATATCCGTTGTGCTCGGCAACCGGCGCGCAGGCGTCGAGCGCGATGATGTCGGCTCCGGCGCGGGCCAGCCGCACGCAGTGCGAGCGGCCCTGCCCACGCGCGGCGCCGGTGACATAGGCGACCCGCCCGGCCAATGGGAGATCAATCATGCGGGTTGCTCCTTGGGTAGTGCGGTGACGTGGACATTGGTGAACTGATAGTCGGACAGCGGGGAGTGGCGGGCGAACTGACGGGATCCGGTGATCGTCTGCGGCCGGTAGTACGGGGTCTCGTACTGGGAGTTGACGAAATAGGAGTTCAGGCCCGACGCCGCGGTGTAATAGAGGTGGGCGACACGGCCATCCCGACGCATCCGGGCATTCCACACGTTGAACGCGTCCTGACTGACGGTGGCGACCTGCGCGCCGCGGTGGCGGGTCTCATCGATGATCCGCACGGCGTGTGCGGCCACGGTCTCGACATAGTCCAGCCAGGCGAATCCCACGAAGCCGAGCGGGCCGACGATCTCCCAGCGGTTGGGCAGGCGCGGATGGGCCGTGCCCGCGTAGCTCTGCAGACCGTGCGCACGGTAGTACTGAGCGAGGTCGAAACCGCATGGGCCCAGGACGGTATCCGGGCGGTAAGTCTCGGGGTCGATCCACAGTTCGTAGCCAGTGGCCAGCACCAGCAGGTCGGCCGGATGATCGACGCCGTCGGTGGTGCGGATCCCGGTTGCGGTGATCCGTTCGATCGGCGTGGTGATCAAATGGGTGTTGGGATTGTTCAGCGCCGGCAGGAACGCGCTGGAGATTACCGGCCGTTTGGCGAGGATGCCGTAACGCGGCACCAGCTTTCGCCGGGTCGCGGCATCGTCGACAACCGCGCGCAGCAGCAGCCGGTACAGCAGCCGGGACCAGCCGTCGTAGAGCGGCATGAGGCGGCGCAGCCATTTGTCCGGCAGCCGGGAGAAGACGTGGACGATGGGCGCCACCATGAAAATGTCCATGGCCAGCCGGCCGGCGGCGTTGACGACCGGGACAACCCCGGGCAGCCGGAACAGCCGGCGCATCCACGGTGAGATGTCGAAGTCGACCTTCGGTAGCACCCACGCCGGGGTGCGTTGGTAGACATCGAGATTGGCTGCTTCCGCAGACAGTGCGGCGGTGATCTGCACGCCGGAGGATCCGGTGCCGATCACCGCGATGTGCTTTCCGTTGGTGTCGTAGCTGTCGTCCCAGGCGTTGGGGCGCAGGACCGTTCCGGTGAAGTCTTCGACGCCGTCGATGTCGACGGTGTTCTTGGCGTTGACGTATCCGCCCACCGAACTGACCACGAAACGTGCCGTCACCGGTGCGCCGTCGCGGATCTGCAGTCGCCACAGGCCGTGTTCGTCGTCCCACTGCTGGCGGATCACCTCGGAGTTGGGACGCAGGTGATCGTAGAGTCCGAGGCCGGCGGCCGTGTCCTGCAGGTATCGGTGGATCTCCGGGCCGGGCGCGAAGAACCTGCTCCAGTTCGGGTTGGGGGCAAACGACAGCTGGTACCACAGGGTGGGGATGTCGACGGCCAGGCCGGGGTAGTGATTGTCGCGCCAGGTGCCGCCGAAGTCACTGCCGCGTTCGATGATGACGAAGTCGTGAATACCTTTCTGGTGCAACAGGTGTGCCGTTGCGATGCCGCCGGGCCCGGCGCCGATGATCGCCACCTCGTAATCTGGCTCGGTCATTACTACCTTCCGGTCAGGCCGACGACGATGTGGTCGGACACGAATCGTTTCACCGCACGCGGACTGTCGAGGTTCACTCCGATCGGTGGGAGGAGCTCGAAGCTCAGCAACAGGCGCACGATCCATTCGCTCGCCCGTGCCGGTGCAATCCCGGGCCCGACCTCGCCGCGTCCCTGGGCTGCGCGGACGAACGGCTTCCACAGGTCGATCGAGCGCCCCATCAGATCGTCGCCGGTATTGCGAAGCAGTAGCACCAGGATGCTCTCGTTGATGCCGCGTGGTGCCACGGAGTCCGACTGCTGGCGGTGCGCGCAGATGACGACCGCGGCCGCGGCGACCTGATCGGTCAGGGTGTCGTGGCGGCCGACCTCGCCCGCGACGGTCTCGATGAATGCGCCCGCCAGGTGGTCGAGCCCGATTCTGATGGCATTGTCCCGGCTGCCCAGCGCGTTGTGGACGGTACCGCGGGATACTTCCGCGTGTTCGGCAACCGCGGTGAGACTGAATTGCCTTGGGCCCAAAAGCCTGAGCGTCGCGGCGGTGGCGGCGAGCAGCGCGGGTGACACCGCTCGGTCCGTATCGCGCATTTGAACAAATTAGCGGAATCTGTTCAATATGGTCAGCGTTTGGCCGGATCTGTCGCGGTGGCCCAGTACGTCGTCACGGATGAGGCCGCCCGCCCGGCTGGTCCTTGCCTCGGGCGAGAGGTCGTCCGTGTCGCCGGTGTCGTAGCCGATCAGTCGACTGACAATGCCGATCTGAGCACATCGAGTGGCAGCCCGCCCAGATCGAGTGCACGGCTGTGGAACTCCCGCAGTGTCGAGCCATGCAGCAGGGCCTCGTCGCGGAGTTCGTGCCAGATCCGTTGGCCGATGGCATACGACGGCGCCTGGCCCGGCCAGCCCAGATAGCGATCCAACTCGAAGCGCAGGTTCTCCTCGGCCATGGCCGAATGCGAGGTCAGGAAGTTCCATGCCCGCTCGGCATCCCAGACATCCCCGTCGGGTGCGGTCAGGCCGCAGTGCACGCCGATGTCGATCACCACGCGGGCTGCGCGGAACCGTTGTGCATCAAGCATTCCCATGCGGTCGCCGGCATCGTCCAGCCAGCCCAGCTCGGCCATCAACCGCTCGGCGTACAAGGCCCAGCCCTCGCCGTGGCCCGATACCCAGCAGCCCAGCCGGCGCCACCGGTTGAGCCGGTCGGACAGGGCCACCGCGCGGCCGATCTGCAGATGGTGGCCGGGGACACCTTCGTGGAACACCGTGGTGGTTTCCTGCCAGGTGTGGAACCGGTCGACGCCCGGCGGAACCGACCACCACATGCGTCCCGGGCGCGACCAGTCCTCGGACGGCCCGGTGTAATAGATGCCGCCGGTCTGGGTCGGCGCAATGCGGCACTCCAATGTGCGAAGCGGCCCGTCGATGTCGAATTCGGTGCCGGCCAGCGCGTCGACCGCACGATCGGAAAGATCCTGCATCCACGCCTGCAACGCATCGGTGCCGGTGATGACGTACCGCGGTTCGTCGTCCAACCGGCGCAGCGTCTCGGCTACGGTGGCGCCGGGATAGAGCTGTTGGGCGATCGATTCCTGTTCGGCCACAACGGTATCGAGGAGTTCCAAGCCCCACTCGTAGGCCTCGTCGAGGTCGACAGCGGTACCCAGGAACAACCGTGACATCAGCCGGTAGGTGTCGCGGCCACAGGCGTCGGACTGGCGGGCGGTCGGGGCGATGTCCGCACGCAACACGTCGCCCAACTGCCGGTAGGCATCGGCCGCAGCGTGGGTGCGTTGCTGTAACTGCGCCTGGAGTCGCCGGTTCCCCGGTAGCGCGCCGGTAGCCATCTCGGCGAACAACTGGGCGATCTGCCGGGCCTGGGTGACACCGCGGGTGACCTGGCGCAGGGCCGGGCCGTGACTGCTGCCGACCGCTGCACGCAGCGCATCGGCGTAGCCCGCGGCACGTTCGGGCACCTTCGCCAATCTCGCGGCGATCAGTGCCCAGTCGTCCTCGGTGTCGGTGGGCATCAGGTCGAATACGTCGCGCATGGTTTGCAGTGGCGAGGCGATGACGTTGATCTCGCCCAGATCCAGGCCGGCATCGTGCACGTCGACGGCTGCGCCGAGGCGTTCGCGCAGCGCGGCCACGGTGACCACGTCGACCTCGTCGACGGGCTCGAGCCCGTCGAGTTCCCGCAAGGTCGCGCGGGCAGCTTCGGCGCGGGCGGCGACTCCATGAGGGGAGTAGTCGGTCACGTCATCGTCGTGGCCGGTGATGCCTAATTCTGTTGCCGCGCACGGATCCAGCCGGGCATAGGTATCGAGGTAGCGCTCGGCTACCGCGTCGACGGCAGTGGCGGCCCTAGCCAAGGGTATTCGTGGCGAAGGTGTCGCACTTGTTCGGATCACCGGTCTTGTAACCGAGCGTGAACCACTTCTGCCGCTGCTCAGAGGAACCGTGGGTCCAGGCCTCGGGGTTGACCCGGCCGGTGGCCTGCTTCTGGATGCGGTCGTCGCCGACCGAGGATGCCGCCGACAAGGCGTCGGCGATGTCCTTGTCGCTCAGCGGTTCCAGGTACGGCACGTCAGTGCCCTCCTGTCGGGTGATCGATGCGTAATGCGCCCAGACACCGGCGAAGCAGTCGGCCTGCAGTTCGGTGCGGACTCCGCCGCCGGTGGCACCTTCGGGGTCGCGCTGGGCCCGGCCGAGAACGCCGAGCAGGTTCTGCACGTGGTGGCCGAACTCGTGGGCGACGACGTACTCCTGTGCGAGGGGGCCTCCGCTGGAGCCGAACCGGTCGACGAGCACCTGGAAGAAGTCGGTGTCGAAGTACGCCGTCTTGTCCACCGGGCAGTAGAACGGCCCGACGTCGCTGGTGGCCGGACCGCACCCGGTCTGGACCTGTCCCTTGAACAACTGAACCTGGGGACGGGTGTATCCCTTGAGTAGCTGCTGCCACACACCGTCGACCGAGTTGCCGGTGGCGACCACGCGGCACTCGACCTTGTCGTTGGCGTCGGCGCCGGTCTTGCACTGGCTCAGGTCGAAACCCTCACCCCCGACGCCGCTGGTGTCGATTTGCTGCTGTTGCTGCTGCGGCAGGACCGTGCCGGGGTCGACGCCCAGAAACAACGCGAGCACAACGATCAACAGACCGCCGAGACCTCCGCCGACCGCGATGCCACGGCCGGGGCCGCGGCCACCACCGGAACTGGACGTGGTGCTCGTATCGATCTGCATACCCTCGTTGAAGGTCATCGCGTCACTCCATCGCATTCGCCGGTACGTGCGTGCTCAACAGCCCGTTCAGCTTGCCACACTAAGATTCAGACGTGTCCGTCGTTGCGGAACATTCGACCATCGCCCACACCTCACTGGGGCGGCTACGCGGTGCCCGCGAAGGCGGGGTCAGCGTGTGGCGAGGTGTGGAGTACGCGCAGCAGCCCATCGGCGCGCTGCGCTTCCTGGCGCCGCGGCCTGTGCTGCCCTGGACCGGGGTGCGCGACGCGGTCGAGCACGGTCCGTTGCCACCACAAGGCCGTTCATTCGTCGGGGGAGGCCGCGATGACCCCAAGGTGCGGGACGAGGCGTGCCTGACCGTCACCGTCTGGTCTCCCGATACCGGTGGGACGTTGCCGGTGATGGTGTGGATCCCTGGCGGCGCCTTCGTCTACGGTGCCGGCCAGTTGCAGCTCTACAACGGTTCCCGGCTGGCCGCCAACGGCAACGTGGTGGTCGTCAACGTCACCTACCGACTGGGCGTGTTCGGCGGTTTCGAACTCGGTGACCTCGGTGAGGGATTCGACGACAACCTGTGCCTGCGGGACCAGATCGCCGCCCTGGAGTGGGTGCGCGACAATATCGCCGCATTCGGCGGTGATCCCGGACAGGTGACGGTCTTCGGTGAATCGGCCGGTGCCACATCGGTGTTGGCTCTGCTCGCCAGCCCGGCCGCCGAGGGGTTGTTCGCCCGGGCGATCGCGCAGAGTCCGGCGTTGCCGTTGATTGCCGACCGGGAAGACCGGGCCCGTCAGTCGCGCCGCTTCATGCAACTGCTCGGGGTGGGGGTCGAGCAGCTCAAGGGGCTGCCACAGCGGCAGCTGCGCCGGGCCGCGGGTCAACTGCAACTCGAGAGTGCCCAGCAGACACCGACGTTGGCCTACGGGCTGACCCACGGTGTCGACCTGCTGCCGTTGCATCCGACCGAGGCGGCGCGCGCGGGTGCGGTGTCCGCGGTGCCGTTGATCATCGGCACCAACAGTCACGAGGCGTCGATGTTCGCCTGGGGGAAACCGCCGATGCTGCCGACCACATCGGACGGCGTCGAAGACTATCTGCGACGCCACGGCCTGCACGCCAGGGACCGGGTGCTCGCCGCCTATCCCGGTTTCCCGCGTCGCCGAGCGCGCATCGCATTCGGCTCGGACGTCATGTTCGGCGCACCGACGTGGGCCTTCGCCGATGCCTACAGCGCGCATGCGCCGACACATGCGTACCGGTTCGACCACACCACCTGGACGCTCAAGGTGCTGGGCCTGGGCGCCACCCACGGCAGCGAGATCGTGCACATCCAGCACAGCTATGCCTCGTATCTGGGGCGCAAGCTGCACCCGCTGGGCCGCCGGGTGCAACCGTCGGTGGGACGGCGGATGCAACGCACCTGGCTCGATTTCGCCCGGGCCGAGGTCGCCGACTGGCCCTGCTACGACGTGGACCAGCGGTTGACCCGGGTCATCCGGTCCACGCGTGATGAGACCGTCTCCGATCCCGATGCGGTCCGGCGCACGGTGTGGGAGGCGCTGGGTTAGCGCCCTACGTGCCGAACCGCTCGTTGGTATAGCGGCGCAGGTTGTGCAGGAACCGCTGGAACATCCACGCCATCACCGGCTGGCCCACGGTCATCCCGAGCCGGCCGGCCAGCCCGCTGGGCTTCATGGCCATAACCCAGGTCAGGTGGCAACCCTCGGGGGTCTCCACCACGCGGTAGTCCTCGGCGAAGGCCGATATCGCGTTCGAGGTGCTGGTGTTGAATCGAAAAGCCATGTGGGTGAAGGGTTCCCAGGCGAGGAACTCCTCATCGCCGGTGATGTGCCCGCGCATCGTGACGGTACGGGTGGTGCCCACGCCGCGGGGTTCGGGGCTGGTCCATTCCACATTGGTGATGACCGTCGCCCAGTGTGGCCAGGAGGTCGCGTCGGCGAGCACCTCGAACAGCTGCTCCGGAGTGATCGCCAGGTCGACGGTGCTGACGAAGCGGAACGGGGCACGGTCGATGAAGTCCAACTCGACGCGTTCACACGGGTAGGTGCGGGCCATGGGTAGACACCCTAGGGGAGAGTGTCTAGTGGTGGGTCAGTCCGGCCCGTCGCCGGCCGCCGCCAACAGCGGGACGACCACGTCGCTGATCGGGGTGGACAGGCCGTGCGCGGCGGCCTTGCGGGCAATGACCCCGTTGCGGATGTCCCACTCCAGTGGCCGGCCGGCCTGATGATCGGTCAGCATCGAGGTGGTCATATCTTCCGGTGCGGCCGCCAGCATCGTGGTGATCTCGTCGGCCACCTCATCGCCCAGCGCGGCTCCATCGGCCCGGGCCACGGCCAGGCATTCGGTCAGATAGCGCCGCGCCAGCGCGGCCACGTCGTCACGGCGGAACATCCCCGCGCGCCGGTCGGCCAGCACCATGAACCCGACCACGGCGTTGACCAGCAGTTTGCGCCAGGCCGCGGTGCGGAAATCGGGATCGAGTTCGACGCCGATCGCGGTGCCGCGCACGGCATCGGCCACGCTCGCCGCCGCTGGGTTGTCGGGCAGCACCAGTCGGGCCTCGCTGCGCAACCGCACCCAGCCCTCGGGCTGCGTCTCCGAGGAGATCCACACCGCCGCGGGCACGACGTGGGCCTCGTCGGTGTGGCGGCCGATCCCGCTCACCCGCTCGGCCTGTTCCACGCCGTTCTGCAGCGCGCACACCACGGTGTTCTCGTCACAGAGCCGCTCCAGCCACGGCGCCGCCCGGGCGTTCTGGGTGTCCTTGACTGCGAGAAACACCACGTCGAGCGGTCCGGCGACGGTAGCCGGATCGGTGTGCACCGGGCCGGGCACCCGGATGGGCTGCCCCTCGTCGGGCCGGACCTCGATGCCGTCGCGCGGGGTGCGTCCACACAGCAGGACCGGCCGTCCGGCGGCATACAACAGTGCCGCGATGGTGGATCCGATGGCGCCCGGACCGATGACGGCGATGGGGGAGGCCGATGCCGCCTCGTCTTCGCGCAAGCGCTCATCCATAACTGCTGGGTCTTCGCGCAAGCGCTCATCCATAACTGCTGGGTCTTCGCGCAAGCGCTCATCCATGTCGCCAAGTTACTGCCGCAAGCGACTCTCTAGACTGGTCAGTCGTCACCACCAGTCTTTCTCGACTCAACACTCAGGAGTTTTCGTGCTGCGCAGTCATGCCGCCGGTTCGTTGCGGGCCACCGATGCCGGTCAGACGGTGACACTGGCGGGTTGGGTGGCGCGCCGCCGTGACCACGGCGGCGTCATCTTCATCGATCTGCGCGACGCTTCGGGAGTGTCGCAGGTGGTGTTCCGCGAAGGTGATGTGCTCGCCGCCGCGCACCGGTTGCGTGCCGAGTTCTGCATCGCCGTCACCGGCACGGTCGAGGTACGTCCCGAGGGCAACGAGAACGCCGAGATCCCGACCGGACAGATCGAGGTCAACACGACCTCGCTCACGGTGCTGTCCGAGAGCGCTCCACTGCCGTTCCAGCTCGACGAGACCGCAGGCGAGGAAGCCCGGCTCAAGTACCGCTACCTGGATCTGCGCCGCGAGGGCCCCGGTAACGCAATCCGGTTGCGCTCCAAGGTGAATGCGGCTGCCCGCAACGTGCTGGCCGACCATGACTTCGTCGAGATCGAGACCCCGACCCTGACCCGCTCGACCCCAGAGGGTGCCCGCGACTTCCTGGTGCCCGCGCGTCTGCAGCCCGGCTCGTTCTATGCGCTGCCGCAGAGCCCGCAGTTGTTCAAGCAGCTGCTCATGGTCGCGGGCATGGAGCGCTACTACCAGATCGCCCGGTGCTACCGCGACGAGGATTTTCGTGCCGACCGCCAGCCGGAGTTCACCCAGTTGGACATGGAGCTCAGCTTCGTCGACGCCGACGACGTGATGGCGATCGCCGAGCAGGTGCTGAAGGCGGTCTGGTCGACGATCGGTTATGAACTCCCGCTGCCGTTGCCCCGGATCAGCTACGCCGACGCGATGCGCCGGTTCGGCTCCGACAAGCCCGACCTGCGATTCGGGGTCGAACTCATCGAATGCACCGACTACTTCAAGGACACCCCGTTCCGGGTGTTCCAGGCGCCGTACGTGGGCGCCGTCGTGATGCCCGGCGGGGCATCGCAGCCGCGCCGCACCCTCGACGGCTGGCAGGAGTTCGCCAAGCAGCGCGGCCACAAGGGGCTGGCCTATGTGCTGGTCGCCGAGGACGGCACGCTCGGCGGCCCGGTCGCCAAGAACCTCACCGACGCCGAGCGGGACGGCCTGGCCGCCCATGTCGGCGCCAAGCCCGGCGACTGCGTGTTCTTCGCGGCGGGCCCGGTCAAGTCGGCGCGTGCGCTGTTGGGTGCCACCCGCATCGAGATCGCCAAGCGGCTGGACCTGATCGACCCGGCCGCCTGGGCATTCACCTGGGTGGTGGACTTCCCGATGTTCGAACCCGCCTCCGAAGCGGTGGATTCCGGCGATGTCGCAGTCGGTTCGGGCGCCTGGACGGCCGTACACCACGCCTTCACCGCGCCGAAGCCCGAATCGGAGGGCACCTTCGACACCGATCCCGGCAACGCGCTCTCCGACGCCTATGACATCGTCTGCAACGGCAACGAGATCGGCGGCGGCTCGATCCGTATCCACCGGCGCGACATCCAGGAACGGGTGTTCGCGATGATGGGGATCGACCATGCCGAGGCCCAGGACAAGTTCGGATTCCTGTTGGACGCCTTCGCCTTTGGTGCACCGCCACATGGTGGCTTGGCGTTCGGCTGGGACCGCATCACCGCGTTGCTGGCCGGGGTGGACTCGATCCGCGAGGTCATCGCCTTCCCGAAGTCGGGCGGCGGCGTCGATCCGCTGACCGACGCGCCGGCGCCGATTACCGCGCAGCAGCGCAAGGAGTCGGGAATAGACGCCAAGCCCGAGGAGCTCAAGAAGGCATGAGCGATATCGACAAGCGCAAGTTCTACACCGACACGGCATTCCTCGATGAGTTCAACCGCAATGTCGTCGAGGAATTCCGAACGAACGAGGGCAAGGTCGGTGGGCAGTTCGAGGGTGCTGACCTGCTGTTGCTGCACACTACCGGCGCCAAGTCGGGTAAGCCGCGCCTCTCGCCGCTGGCCTATCTGACCGTCGAGGGCAGGATGCTGATCGTGGGCTCGTACGCGGGTGCGCCCAAGGACCCGGCCTGGGTACACAATCTGCGGGCCGATCCGAAGGTGCGTATCGAGTTGGGCACCGACGCGTACGACGCGACAGCCCGGGAGCTGCCCGACGCCGAGCGAGATGCCGCCTATCCGAAGATCACGGCAGTCGCCCCGGTCTTCGCGGAGTATCAGTCGAAGACCACCCGGGCCATTCCGCTCTTCGAAATCGTCCGCGCCTAACTCTTGCGCCGAAACGGTATTCCGGCAGCTGAGTACTCGTACTTTCTCTGCCGGAATACCGTTTCGGCGGGTATCAGCGTCAGAGCCGCTCGATGATGGTGGCGTTGGCCATGCCGCCGCCCTCACACATCGTCTGCAGGCCGTAGCGTCCGCCGCGCTGTTCGAGCGCATTGACCAGGGTGGTCATGATGCGGGCCCCGCTGGCGCCGAGCGGATGCCCGATCGCGATCGCCCCGCCGTTGACATTGGTCTTGCCCAGATCGGCGCCGGTGTCCTGCGCCCAGGCCAGCACCACGGGTGCGAACGCCTCGTTGACTTCGAACAGGTCGATGTCCGCCAGTGTCAGACCCGCACGCGCCAGGACCTTTTCGGTGGCCGGGATGACGCCGGTAAGCATGTAGAGCGGGTCCGATCCCACCACGGTGGTGGTATGGATACGCGCGAGCGGGCTCAAACCCAGCTTCCGGGCCGTCGCGCCGCTGGTGATCATCACCGCCGCGCTGCCGTCGGACAGTGGCGACGAGTTACCGGGGGTGATCGCCCAGTTGATCTGGCCGAACCGGGCGGCATAGGCCTCGTTGTAGAACGCCGGCTTGAGCCCGGACAGGGTGTCGACCGTGGTGCCCGGCCGGATGATCTCGTCGGTGCTCAACCCGGCGATCGGCGCGAGTTCAGTCTCGAACAGTCCGTCCTTGGTGGCGCGGGCCGCCTTCTCGTGGCTGCCCGCGGAGAACTCGTCGAGCTGGGCGCGGGTGAATCCCCACTTGGCTGCGATCAGCTCGGCGCTGATCCCTTGCGGGACAAGCCCTTCGGAATAGCGCTCGGCGAAGGCCAGGCCGAACGGGTCGCTGCCGGGCAACACCGAGCTGCCCATCGGTACCCGCGACATGGACTCCACGCCTGCGGCGATCGCGATGTCGTAGGCGCCGGCCAGCACGCCCTGGGCGGCGAAGCTGATTGCCTGCTGGCTGCTGCCGCACTGACGGTCGACGGTGGTCCCGGGAACGGTCTCGGGGAAACCCGCGCCGAGCAGGGCGTTGCGGGCGATGTTGACGGCCTGGTCGCCGACCTGCGTCACGGCGCCCGCGATGACGTCGTCGACGAGTACCGGGTCGACGCCGGTGCGGGTGATCAGCTCCCGCAGGCTGTGGGCCAGGAGGTCAGCCGGCAGGACGCCGTTCAGTGCGCCGTTGGCCTTGCCTTTGCCGATCGGGGTCCGGACCGCTCCGACGATGACTGCGTCGCGGTTTGCATATCCGGTCATTCCGTGCCTCCTCGTGCTCCACGCTGAGTATTGTGATGACTACCCAGGTATAGCACCTGGGTATAGTTGAAACAACTCAGGGATGGGGTTTGATTCCGTGGGAATGCTGCAGGGCAAGCTCGCCGACCGGGACAGCTGGTCGGCGGTGGGGCACTGTCCGATCGAGCGGACCATGGCGTTCGCCGGCACCAAGTCGGCGATGCTGATCATGCGCGAGGCCTTCTACGGCACCACCAGATTCGACGACTTCGCCCGCCGGGTCGGGATCACCAAGGCGGCAACCTCGGCACGCCTGTCCGACCTGGTGGCAGCCGGTCTGCTGGCGAAGCGGCCGTATCGCGAGCCGGGTCAGCGGGAGCGTGACGAGTACGTCCTCACCGAATCCGGTACCGACTTCATGCCGGTGGTGTGGGCCATGTTCGAGTGGGGTCGCAAACATCTCGGCGACACGGGCCTGCGGCTCGCACACGACGGGTGCGGTGCCTCGGCCGGAGTGGAAATCCGTTGTGAGGAAGGACACCAGGTGCCGCCGGAAGAGCTCGTCGTCCGCTACGAGCGTTGACTTTGAATCTGCGCACACCGCTACTCGCACAAATACAGCGCCAGTTCCAAGTCAACGCTGGCCGGGCAGCGTATCCGCTGTGGGTCTTCTGGTGGGACTGACGAACGCTACTCTCGGGCCGTGTTGCACTTACGCGTGATCGCGCCTGCCGATCTCCGAGAGCCGATCCTGAACGTCCTCGACCGGGAACCGGGCGTCACGAGTGTCGTTGTGCACGCCGGGGATGCGCGGGATCCGGTCGGTGACGAGATCACGGCCATCGTGGTCCGGGAGGCAGCCAACGATGTGGTGGAGCGGCTGAAGTCCCTCGATGTGCCCCACTTGGGTGCCATCACCCTGGAACCACTCGACACCGTGCTGTCCAAGTCGGCCTTCCATGCCGAGGACGCCGCCGAGGGCGACGGTGCCGATGCGGTGATCTGGGATGAGTTGGTGTCGCGTACCCGCGAGGAGTCCCGACTCAACACGACGTACCTGATGTTCCTGTGCATCGCGTGCCTGCTCGCCGCGATCGGTGTGATCAACGACTCCGCGGTCACTGTGGTCGGCGCCATGGTCGTCGGACCCGAGTTCGGGCCGCTGGCGGCGCTGGCGGTTGCCCTGGTGCAGCGGCGGATGTCGCTGGCCCGCCGTGCCGGCGCGGCGCTGTTGGTCGGCTTCCCCGTCGCGATGGGCGTCACCGCACTCGCGACGTTGGGCTTCGAGGCCCTGGGATGGGTGTCGCTGACCAGCTTCCGCGAGCTCCGGCAGGTGGATTTCATCTTCCAGGTGGGCCCCTTC
The DNA here is from genome assembly GCF_010727325.1 of Mycolicibacterium alvei. NCBI lineage: Bacteria > Bacillati > Actinomycetota > Actinomycetes > Mycobacteriales > Mycobacteriaceae > Mycobacterium > Mycolicibacterium alvei. The sequence goes on along the minus strand of NZ_AP022565.1, from coordinate 1,173,665 downwards.
TCGTTGGTGGTGGCCCTGCTCGCCGGCGCGGCCGGGATGTTGTCGCTCGTGTCGGCGAAATCCGAGGCACTCGTGGGTGTCTTCATCTCGGTGACGACGGTTCCGGCGGCCGGATTCGCGGTGGTCGCCGCGACGGTGGGGGAATGGGACATCGCCGCCCGGTCCGGGCTGCAGTTGGGTATCAACCTGGTCGGCATCACGACGGCGGGTGTCCTGACGCTCGCGGCCTACCGCAGATTTACCGGTCGCCGACGCGACCGCGCCGTTACAGGTGGCTGATGCCGGTGGCCACGAAGTACACGCCCACCGCGCCGGCGATCACGGCGACCACGAGCCGATGGTGGATTCCCATCCACTCGTAGACCCGCTCGACGCCGGACCTGGTGGCCGCCGGAGCGACCCAGAAACTGATGAGCGGAATGATCGCCGCCAGGAAACCCACCAGATTGAACACGACCATCGCGGCCATCTGCTCGGCGACCGCGGTGCCCGATGTCAGGGCGGCAGCCATCGCGGCCAGGTAGTACGGGGTGGGAAAACCGTTGATCAGGCCCAGCAGTCCGGCCGCCCACGGCGCCTCGCCGCGCAACGCGGCCTGCATCCCGGCCGGCAGATTCGACAGGCCCGGCACCGAGTCAGCGGTGGGCCCGGCCGGCACAGCCCGGCGCGTCCGCACTCGACTGACCAGGCGTTCGAGCACCCCTGTGACGGACAGCACGGCGATCGTCAGTGCCACGACACCGATGCCGATCTCCAGGCCCGGGGGCATGGTGCGCCCGCCGTCACCGGTGACGTTCTTGAACACCGATACCACCGCAACGCCCACCGCGACGTTGGCGATGAAGGCGAGCAGGAAGAAGGGGAGCAGCAACCGCACCGGCCGGGACCGCGACAGCATGAAGGCGACGACCCCGATCCGTAGGGGGTCGACTGCCGCCACGACGGCCATCACCAGCACGGTGCTCCACATCGTGGGCGGCCACATCCCTTCGCCTCGGTTACCTCACCGCTGAATTCAACCAGCGTCGGGCGAATCCGGCCGAATCCGGGCCGCATGATCGTGCGCATACGGTGCGCCAGCCAGCCCGGATCATCGTCGGGTGCGTACCGTTCTTCACTGATGGTTCTTCACACCGATGCGGGCGGCGTGGTCGACGGGATGGACGTCGACGGTGTGCTGGCCGCCTACCGCCGTTCCCGGGCGCAGCGCGCGTTGTTCGAGGTTCGGGACGCCGGCGCAGGCGCCGGCTACGACGAGTTGATCGACGCCTCGGGCGACGTCCGGCCGGCCTGGCGTGAACTGGCCGCCGGCGTCGGCGAGCGTGGCCGTGACGGCCTGGACCGGCTGCGTGCCATGGTCCGCAGCCTCGTCGACAACGACGGCATCACCTACATCCAGATGGATCGTCATGGCGACGTGGTCACCGATGATGACGGCACCGCGGTGCCCGGTCCCTGGCATCTTGACGCCCTGCCCCTGGTGCTCTCGGCCACGGACTGGGACTGCCTCGAATCAGGTCTGGTGCAGCGGTCCCGACTGCTCGATGCGGTGCTCACCGATCTGTACGGCGCCCGCCGCTCGATCACCAGCGGGGTGCTGCCGGCCCAATTGTTGTTCGCCCATCCCGGATATCTGCGGGCCGCCCGCGGCATCGTGGTGCCCGGACGCCATCAGCTGTTCCTCCATGGCTGCGACGTCAGCCGCGGCGACGACGGCGCCTTCATGGTGAATGCCGATTGGACACAGGCACCTTCGGGTGCCGGCTATGCCTTGGCCGATCGCTGTGTCATCGCACACGCGGCTCCCGACCTGTACGAGCGGGTCGGTCCCCGGCCCTCCTCGCCGTGGGCTCAGACGTTGCGACTCGCGTTGCTCGACGCCGCGCCCGAGACCGCCGAAGAGCCGATGGTCGTGGTGCTCAGCCCCGGGATCCATTCCGAGACCGCTTTCGACCAGGCCTACCTGGCTGGGGTGCTCGGCTTTCCGTTGGTCGAGAGTGCCGATCTGGTGGTCCGGGACGGCACGTTGTGGATGCGGTCGCTGGGCACCCTCAAACGCGTCGACGTGGTGTTGCGTCGCGTCGACGCCGACTATGCGGACCCACTCGACCTGCGTCCCGATTCCCGGCTCGGTGTAGTGGGTCTGGTCGAGGCGCTGCGCCGCGGTTCGGTGACGGTGGTCAACACCTTGGGTAGCGGAATTCTCGAAAGTCCCGGTCTGGCAAGGTTTCTGCCGCAGCTGGCGGAGCTGTTGCTCGATGAGACCCCGCAGCTGCCGACCGCGCCGATGTACTGGGGTGGAATCGATATCGAACGCTCTCATCTGCTGACCAAGCTGTCGTCGTTGTTGATCAGGCCGGTGAGCGGCGGCGCCACGATCGTCGGGCCGACGTTGGCGGCCCGCGAACGCGACGACCTGGCCGCACGCATCGAAACAGATCCCACCCAGTGGGTGGGGCAGGAGCTGCCCCAGTTCTCCACCGCACCGACCAATTACCGGTCCAAGGGGTTGTCGGCGGGCAACATCGGCATGCGGCTGTTCACCGTGGCCCAGCGCGGCGGATATGCGCCGATGATCGGCGGACTGGGCTATGTCGTCGCTCCCGGGAATTCCGCCTACCGGATGAACACCCTTGCCGCCAAGGATGTCTGGGTACAGACGCCGCAACGTGTCACGGCCGAGCGCATCCCGCCGGTCTCGGGTGAACCGGTTTCTGTGGGCGCGATCCCCAGCCCGACCCTGGCGGTCAGCTCACCACGGGTGCTCGCCGATCTGTTCTGGATGGGCCGGTACGCCGAACGTGCCGAGGGCATGGCGCGACTGCTCACCGCCACCCGCGAGCGCTACCACGAATACCGCTACCGTCGGGATCTCGAGGAAAGCCAGTGCGTCCCGGTGCTGCTGGCCGCCGTCGGCGCGATCACCGGCGCCGACACCGGTGACGCCGCCGATGCCCACGAGATGACCGCAATCGCCCCGACCACACTGTGGTCGGCCACCGCCGACCGGCATCAGCCGGGATCGCTCGCCCAATCGGTGGACCGGCTCGGGTTGGCCGCCCGGGCGGTCCGCGACCAGATGTCCAACGACACCTGGATGGTGCTGGCCGGCGTCGAACGCGCGGTGATCCGGCCCTCGGTCGTCCCGCCCCGGTCGCCCAACGTCGCGGAGGCCTACCTCGCCACCGCGCACAGCCAGACTCTGGCCGGGATGTTGGCGTTGTCCGGAGTGGCCGCGGAATCGATGGTGCAGGACGTCGGCTGGATCATGATGGATCTCGGCAAGCGCATCGAGCGCGGGCTGGCGCTGACCGCGCTGCTGCGAGCCACCTTGACGACGGTGCGCAGCATGGCCGTCGAACGCGCGGTGGCCGAGTCGACCCTCGTGGTCTGTGAATCCTCGGTGATCTACCGGCGGCGTAACCCCGGGCAGATCAGCATCGCCGCGATCGCCGAACTGCTGTTGTTCGACGCCGAGAACCCGAGATCGCTGATCTACCAGTTGGAGCGCATCCGTTCGGACCTCAAGCCCCTGCCCGGAACGTCGGGCTCGTCGCGTCCGGAACGTCTGATCGACGAACTGGCCACCCGATTGCGTCGTCTCGACCCGGCGGACCTCGAGGTGGTCGCCGAGGACGGGACCCGGGCCGAACTCGCCGGACTACTCGAGGGTGTGCATACCGGCCTGCGCGATCTCTCGGGTGTCATCACCGCGGCGCACCTGGCACTGCCCGGTGGGATGCAGCCGCTGTGGGGGCCTGACGAACGGCGGGTGATGCCATGACCGGTCCCACCGGCGTGACGGGAACCCGCTGCTACGAGATCACCCACCGCACCGTCTACCGCTATTCCGACGATGTGACCAGCTCCTACGGGCGCGGGTTTCTGACACCGCGAGACCTGCCGTGGCAGCGGTGCCTGTCCCACCTGCTGGTGATCGACCCGGACGCGGCCGACAGCTCCACCAGCCGCGACGCCTACGGCAACATCAGTTCGTATTTTCATGTCACCGAGCGCCACCGCACTCTGAGTATCACCAGCCGATCCGTGGTAGAGGTGGATCCGTTTGCGCCCGAACACTATTCGGGTGCGTCGGCCAAGGCGCCGTGGGAGCTGGCCCGTCCGGTCGGCGGTGATGGCGCGCTGGCCGCGGAGTTCACCCTCGACCTCGCGCCGCCGGAGATCACCGATGCCGTGCGCTCGTACGCCGCACCCAGTTTCGTGCCCGGCCGGCCACTGATCGAGGTCCTTCGGGACCTGACGTCGAGGATCTACTCCGACTTCACCTATCGGTCGGGTTCGACGACGGTGTCCACCCAGGTTGCCGAGGTGCTGGCGGCGCGGGAGGGAGTCTGTCAGGATTTCGCCCGGTTGGCGATCGCCTGCCTGCGGGCCAACGGCCTGGCGGCCAGCTATGTCTCCGGGTACCTGGCCACCGACCCGCCGCCCGGTAAGGAACGCATGATCGGGGTGGACGCCACGCATGCCTGGGCGTCGGTGTGGACGCCGCAGAACCTCTGGCTGGGAATGGATCCCACCAACGATCAGATGGTCGACGAGCGCTACATCGTGGCCGGATTCGGCCGCGACTACGCCGACATCGCCCCGCTGCGCGGCATCATCTACACAGATTCGGTCAGCAGCGTGATCGAGGTGTCGGTCGACGTGGCGCCGTACCCGCTCGATCGAGAGGGTACGCGCCATGCGTGATTTCACCTGTCCGAACTGCGGCCAACGTCTGGCGTTCGACAACTCCCTGTGCCTCTCGTGCCATAGCGCCCTGGGTTTCTCGCTCGAGGACATGGCGCTGCTGGTGATCGCCGACTCCCAGCACAGCGGCCACGCCGGTGCGGTCGACGAGAATCAGTATCGGTTGTGCGCGAATCTGCATCGGGCCGAATGTAATTGGCTGGTACGCATCGGCGGCGACCCGTTGTGTGCGTCATGCACGCTCACCAGGATCCGACCCGCCGACACCGATACCGCGGCGATGGTGTCGTTCGCCGAGGCCGAACAGGCCAAGCGCCGGTTGATCGCCGAACTGCACGAACTGAAGTTGCCGATCGTCGGCCGCGCCGAGGACCCTCGGTTCGGGCTGGCTTTCGACCTGCTCTCCAGCAAGTTCGAGACGGTGTACACCGGCCATCACAACGGGGTCATCACGCTCGACCTGGCCGAGGGCGACGATGTGCACCGCGAGCAGTTACGGATCGCGATGGACGAGCCGTACCGAACCCTGCTGGGCCACTTTCGCCACGAGATCGGGCACTACTACTTCTATCGCCTGGTGGCGCCGTCTGTGGAGTTCCGCGCGCGGTTTATCGGACTGTTCGGCGACCCGGACGCCGATTATCAGGCCGCACTGGACCGGCACTATCGGGACGGGCCGCCGCCGGGCTGGGACAACGATTTCGTCTCGTCCTATGCGACCATGCATGCTGCCGAGGACTGGGCGGAGACCTTCGCCCACTATCTGCACATCCGTGACACCCTCGACACCGCCGCGGCTTTCGGGTTCGCCCCCGCCGGCGCGGCGTTCGGCCGGCGTCTGCTGGGGCCTGCCGCATTCGACACGATCATCGAAATGTGGCTGCCGCTGGCGTGGTCACTGAACATGGTGAACCGGTCGATGGGCCACGACGATCTGTACCCGTTCGTGTTGGCGCCCGCGGTGCTGGAGAAGATGCGGTTCGTCCACACCGTGATCGACGAGATCACCGGCGGCTGAGTTAACAGCACGATCACGACGGCATGTCGCGACCCCGCTGCCGCCGCGGGCGTTTCTAGGATCGCCGCGTGACTGATCGCTACGGTTCCGACATCCTGTCCCGAAACCCGCACACCCCGAAGCTGACTCGATCGATTGATCAGCCCGCGGAGAAGGGCCTGGTCGTGGAGGACGCCCAGAGTGGATTCGTGGGTGCGGTGGTTCGGATCGAGGGCGGTCGGGTCGAACTCGAAGACCGCCGCGGCAAGGTCCGGGCTTTCCCGATGGGCCCGGGTTTCCTGATCGACGGCAAGCCGGTCAGCCTGACCGTACCCAAGCGGACCGCGACCCAGGCACGTACCGCGTCCGGCTCCGTTGCGGTACCGAACGCCAAGGCCCGCGTGGCGCGGGCCAGCCGGATCTACGTCGAAGGCCGTCACGACGCCGAGTTGGTCGAACAGGTCTGGGGCGCGGATCTGCGTATCGAAGGTGTCGTCGTCGAATATCTGGGCGGTGTCGACGATCTGGCCGACATCGTGGCGGAGTTCGCGCCCGAGCCGGGCCGTCGGCTCGGCGTGCTGGTCGATCACCTGGTCACCGGATCCAAGGAGGCGCGCATCGCCGAGGCGGTGCGCAGGGGCCCCGGTGGTGAGCACACCCTGGTGGTCGGGCACCCGTTCGTCGACATCTGGCAGTCCGTCAAACCGGCCCGGCTCGGGATCAAGGCCTGGCCGACCATCCCGCGCAACGTGGAGTGGAAACACGGCATCTGCGACGCGCTGGGCTGGCCGCATCGGGAACAGGCCGACATTGCCCGGGCCTGGCAGCGGATCCGCGGCCGGGTCCGGGACTGGAACGACCTGGAGCCCGCGCTGATCGGCCGGGTCGAGGAACTGATCGACTTCGTCACCGCGCCGGCGTAGTCCGTCGCGTCGGCGTGGTAAGCAGAAGGCGTGTCCGACGGTTTGTTCGACGTGCCCGGTGAGCCCGCACCCGCAGGGCCGGGTGCGTCGGCTCCCGCTTCGGCGCCGCTGGCGGTGCGAATGCGCCCGGCCGACCTCGACGAGGTTGTCGGCCAAACCCATCTGCTGCAGGCCGGTTCGCCCTTGCGCCGCCTGGTGGAGGGATCCGGCGCCGCATCGGTCATCCTCTACGGCCCGCCCGGCACCGGCAAGACCACCCTGGCCTCGCTCATCTCGCAGGCCACCGGCCGCCGGTTCGAGGCGCTGTCGGCGCTGAGCGCCGGCGTCAAGGAGGTCCGCGCCGTGCTGGAAAAGGCACGGGTGGCTCTCATTCATCACAGCGAACAGACCGTGCTGTTCATCGACGAGGTGCATCGCTTCTCCAAGACCCAGCAGGATGCGTTGCTGGCGGCCGTGGAGAACCGGGTCGTGCTTTTGGTGGCGGCCACCACGGAGAACCCGTCGTTCTCGGTGGTTGCGCCGCTGCTGTCGCGGTCATTGATCCTGCAGTTGCAACCGCTGACCCCGCCGGACATCGAGATCGTGCTGCGTCGTGCGATCACCGACCCGCGGGGGCTGGGTGGTGCGGTCGAGGTCACCGACGAGGCCGTCGACCTCATGGTGCAGCTCTCCGCCGGTGATGCGCGGCGGGCGCTCACTGCGTTGGAAGTCGCTGCCGAGCCCCGGGAGCGGGTCACCGTCGAGGTGATCGAGCAGTCGTTGGACAAGGCCGCGGTGCGCTACGACCGTGACGGCGATCAGCACTACGACGTCGTCAGCGCCTTCATCAAGTCGGTCCGCGGATCCGACGTCGATGCGGCCCTGCACTACCTGGCCCGGATGTTGGTGGCGGGGGAGGATCCGCGTTTCGTGGCGCGCCGCCTGATGATCCTGGCCAGCGAGGACATCGGGATGGCCGATCCCACCGCGTTGCAGACCGCGGTCGCCGCCGCCCAGACCGTGCAATTGATCGGAATGCCTGAGGCGCAGTTGACCTTGGCGCATGCCACCGTGCACCTGGCCACCGCGCCCAAGTCCAATGCCGTCACCACGGCGCTCGGTGCGGCGATGAACGACATCCGGGCCGGCAAGGCGGGGGCGGTCCCAAGACACTTAAGAGATGGGCATTACAGCGGGGCGGAATCACTGGGCAACGCCATCGGCTACAAGTACGCGCACGACGATCCCAGCGGTGTGGTGGCGCAGCAATATCCGCCCGACGATCTTGTGGGGGTGGACTACTACCAGCCGACCGGGCGCGGTTTCGAACGTGAACTCATCTCGCGGGTAGACAAGCTGCGGGCCATCATTCGCAAAATGCGGCGGTGAATGACAGCTCCCGCGCGTGGCAGCCCGCCGCCTACCCTGACCGCCCGTAAGGTGCCGCTATGAGCGTCGTGCAGACTGTCGCGGCTGGCCTGGGGATCGCTACCGGCGTCACCGGGCTGATCACCTTCGGCACGAGCTTCGTAACGGCCCGTAGCAGCAACCAGCGCCAACTCAGGGATCGGCTACGCAAACAGTTGCGTGAGATGAACCTCGCCTGCCTCGTGTACTTCCAGCATGAAGGTTGGGAGGTGGTTGACCGGTCGCCGCAATACAGCTTTCAGGCACTTGACCAGATTCACGAGGACGGGCTTATCTCGCCAAGCCGCTCACACCTGGAGCGCCTGAAGTGGATTCTCCGTGATGTGCGCGGTAGATCCACGTTGCAGCTATCGAAGGCGGCTCACGGTGCTGAACTCCACGCCAAACTGACAGCCGAAAACCAGCGCCGACTCGGCATCGCATGGGAGAGCCTGGACACGGACTCGCAGAAATACCTACGAGCGTTGGGCAAGATGGACAACCACGGACTCGGGGGATATTGGACGTATCTGCGCTACCGCTTCCTTCCGGCACGCGAGTACGTCAACTGATGACAGATCCAAGACAGCCAATCCTGGAGCGAACCTACAGCAGGGCCAAGCGGGGACGCGCCCTCAAAGTCTGGGGCGTACGACCACAGCTGTGCGACGCTGGCAGCAGCCTGGCACTCGATGACGAGGGCTTCATGGTCGACGGCCTCGTGAATCTCACCGCGTCGTTCCCGATCATGAACGCCACCGACAACCTTGCGGCAGTTGCCGACCTAATCGAGTTTCGACCCCAAAGCAAGAACGCCCACATCTCCTCGATCTGTGCCCTATGCCGGGGGGCGGTGGAGTCGGCAGCCAAGACGATCTGGCTACTGTCACCGACCGAACGCGCCGAGCGGCGCGCTCGGTGCGTCGGATTCACTAACTCGGAGCTCGATGCACAACGTGGCTTTCTCGCGGCTGAACGCAAACGGTTACGCCTGAGGCCCGGGTACCAAAATGAACCGGTCTATGCAAAGTTCGAGGAGCACGTCCGATTGTTTGACGAGCAGGTCGACATGCTGAACGGCTTGAAACGTGAGAAGCCGCCGAACTCTTCGGGGTTCGTGACGAAAGCCGGAACGTGGATAGACGCGCACCCGCCTGCCCACGATCAGGGCCTATTTGGCAGCGGGTTCGAGGCGGGCGTGGAGCGGTTCTACGTGCTCGGTTCTAGCTTCGTCCACGGCTTCAAATGGGCGTTGCGCTATGTGCAGACCGGCGAACTGGAGACGTTTCGCATGGTCGCTGACGGACTAGCGGCGGCAGTCGGTATGGCCGAATGCGCAGTCGCACTTTACGAAGCACAGGCACAGCGAACTGACGCGCCTACCAGTCGGCAGCAACTTCACCCGCACACCCTCAACCCGACAATTGCGAACTGGTCAGCGCTCTATCACTAAGCCGCCTCACATGCCCGGGTCAACCACAACCATCTCGCCGTGGTCGCGTGGCAGAAACTCTGACGGCACCCGCCAAAACGGCACCTCAACCGTCTCCCCGCGCTCCAGGGCATCCAACAGATGCCGGGGGCGGCGATGCTGGCCCACCACACCAAACCGCCTCTGCAAGTCCCGTTCCCGATCCAACAGTCGCCGGTACACCGGCCCCAAACCGTCCCGACTCGGCGCCACCAACGCCGGATTACGGCGGGGCATCAGTCCACCGCCCGAATCGGACGCGGACCCACCCGGGCAGCATCCCGCCGACGCTTACGATTCCACCGGGAATTTACCGCCGCCTGATGCCTCGCACTCTTCGGCACATCCTCCGGCGCCGCCAACTGCGAAACCATCTCCAGCACCCGGCGCTCATGGTGCCGACACTCGGCAGCCAACCTCGCCAGGGCCGACACGCTCGGCGACTCACCCGTGAGGTTCTGGTCATACACCCGCTGGAGTTGTTCGGCCCGGTCCGCGTGGCGGGCAGCCGAGTCGATTACCTCCAGGTCCAGGGCAGTCCATTCCCATCCGGGACCGCGTTCGGCCAGGGCGGTATCCAGCCGTTCCCGCAGTGCCTCACCCGCAGTCTTCACCATGACATTGAGTGTAGGCCGCATGGCAGTCACCAAAACCGTTGGTAGACAATGCGATACGTACGCTGACAGACGTTGCCACACAACGGGATTCGGACACGCCAAAAATATGCCCTGACCTGCCGCAAACGTGAGAATTGTTGTGCCGCAAAGCGTCCCGGTGGGCCAAAAATAGCCCCTGACCTGCGCAAATGTACCGCGTAGTACGGAGAATGCGAGCGAGACCGTTCCGGTCGCGGGAGAAGTGGGGTTAGCGGGACATCCCCCAGGGCATTGTTTACGCAGGTCAGAGCCCTATTCATCGCGTCCACATGTTAGCTGTGTCCACAGATGTCACCACGTCCCGCGTTGCTGGTGGATGCTTGTAATACGTTGCGGCACACCAGATTTGGTGATTTCGGATGTGTTGTGACGCAACACTTTTGACGTGTTTGCTGTGCCGAATGTTGTTGCGGTTGGCGCACTTCGGTGGGGTTCGTCCTGGTCAGGGTAGGACACCGGGGTGGCGTTCCTTCTCCCGCATGACGCGGGTGCCCACATTGCTGCGGGCAGCAGAGTTGCGGGCACTGACGTGACGGTGACATTCCGCGCAGACCCCGACCAGCTGCGGTGAGCCGTCCGGATTGAATTCGGTATCGGTTCCACCATCGGCGTCATCCCGCACATGGTGGACCTCGACAGAGGTGATCGTGCACCTACCGGGAATGTTGAGCCAGCAGACAGGGTATCGGCGCAGGACTCGTTGCCGTAGCCGTTCGGGGAGTCGCCGTGCACCGTTGCGGGGACGGGTCCTGCGGTCACCTGTCCACGTCATGGTTTGTTCTCCAGGGGTGTGTGGCACCCGGCTGCCCGTGGCGGGGACTTCACGGGCAGCCGGGTGGCTTGGTGCACCGCTACCTGCCCAGGCCAGGAGTAGCCAGGAAGGCTCACCCGGTCAGGCAGCGGTGGGTCTGTCAGCTGCCGCCGTCGATGGCGACACGCACCACGGCAGCCTCGTGCGGGAAGGCGATGCCCACCCGCAGCACCGCGCGGATAGCCGTGCGGGCACTGGAGAAGAACGCGCTGGTGTCTGCAATGACTTCGGGATCGTCCCGCAGCACCACGAACACACGGTCCCGGGGAATCAGCCACGCGGTGCCCTGCTCACATGCGGGTGCCGAAAAGATCGGGACACCCAACGCGGAACGTCCGGTGACTTTGGTCGCGTCGGGTCCCAGTAGTGGCTGGTGGCTGTCGTCGGAGACCTTGGCGGTGCTGAGTGCCAACACATCGGAGGGATTGGCGACCAGTGAGAAGTTGGGCAGCCCATCGGGGTGGACGGTGGGTGCACCGGCATTCTCCGCCAGCGACACAGCTTCGGCGATCACGTCGAGTGAGCCGTCGAAACTCAGCGTGGTTTCGCTTACCCCGGTCAGGGACTCGATTCCGCTGGGGCCATTGGCAACAGTGTTGCCCAGGAACGCGGCGTCCAGTTTGGTGCGCAGGTCGCGGACAAGTCCTTGTCCCACCACGTCGAGCGCGGACGGGTCACTGTCAGCGACCAACTCATTAGTCACCACCACCAAACCCTTAAGGCCGGAAGGGATTACATCTATCTCATTAATGTCCGGGTCTGACACCGGTATCTCGGCTCCGTTTTGGGTCCACGAATTCGACGGGTCCTCAACGATCACCGGGAATCTGGTGCTATTGGACCCGGTGATCCGCCCCGGCGTGTCTGGAGAGTTCTTCCGTTGGGAAGGATGGGCACGTGGGATCGAAGTCATCGAGGCGGTATCCAGACGAGCTGAAGGTGCGGGCGGTGCAGATGGTGGCCGATCTGCGCAGCGAGACAGTTTCGGAGTGGGAGGCGATGGGCCGGGTTGCTGACCTGCTGGGCGTCGGTACTGCCGAAACGGTGCGCAAATGGGTTCGCCAGGCTGAGATCGACGCCGGCTCTCGGGCGGGGCAGACCAGCGAGGAATCCGAGGTCCTGCGCAAGCTGCGCCGGGAGAATGCCGAACTCAAGCGGGCCAACGCGATCTTGAAGGCGGCCTCGGTTTTCTTCGCCGCCGAGCTCGACCGGCCCTCTCAGTAGTCGTGGAGTTCATCAGCGCCCACCAGCACATGCGGGTGGGCGTTGATGGTCAAGTGGGGTGTCGAGTCGATGTGCGCTGTGCTTTCCGAGTACGGCGTCACGATCGCCCGTCGACGTATTACGCCCACCGCGCCCGTCAGGGCCCTCGAAAGCCGACTGGGCCGATGCGCAGGTGATCGATGCGATCTGGCAGCTTCGCCAATCGCAGAGTCTGTACCGAGTCCTGGGCGCTCGTAAAACATGGATTGTATTGCGCACCAATGGTATCGACGTATCGCGCTGTGTCGTGGAACGGGTCATGCGGGAGATGGGTTGGCGGGGTGCGTGCAAGCGCCGGCGGGTGCGCACCACCGTCGCCGATCCGGCAGCGACGCGAGCCCCGGATCGGGTCCGGCGTAATTTCGTCGCCGGTGCGCCTGACCGATTGTGGGTGGCCGATTTCACCTACTGCCGGACTCGTGCCGGCTGGGCCTACGGCGTTCGTCACCGATGTCTATGCCCGCAAGATCGTGGGTTGGAAGGTGGCTACCGAGATGACCCAGAAGCTGGTGACCGATGCGATCGACCACGCTATCGACACCAGAAAGCGTTCGGGTGCAGCATCTTTGGATTCACTTATCCACCACAGCGACGCGGGCTCGCAATACACCGCGGTCGCGTTCACCGAACGTCTGGCCGCTGAGGGGATCCTGCCTTCAGTCGGATCCGTCGGGGATAGTTTCGATAATGCTCTGGCCGAATCGGTGAACAGCAGCTACAAGACCGAACTCATCGACCGCCAGCCGCTCTATCCCGGTGCCACCGAACTGGCGCTGGGGACCGCCGAATGGGTGGCCTTCTACAACCGTCAGCGACCCAACGGCTACTGCCAGGACCTGACCCCCGATCGGGCCGAAGCGCTCTACTACCATCGCCAACGGCACCCTCATGCCGAGGAGGCACTCAGATAAGAGAACCTCCCGACATGCCGGGGCGGATCATCTCCTCGCAGAGCTGGCGGCACTGTGCCAAACATGGACATTGGTGGCACAACGCGATGCACTCGCGGACGCGAATTTTGTTGCCATTCTCGGCTTCCCAGAACCGCCCCCGCGCACCAACACACAATGCGCCGTGCAACATGGGGACACCCCGCAGGACGGCAGCTATTAGACTCACAGGTCCCTGTTCGGCCCGGTTCACGCTCATGCTGCACCCCAAGCTTCTCGGAGCCGATAGAACGCTCCGGCCACGTCGTCTGTCGAGGACGAGATGGCCTGTCCTGCCAGCGCGGTAGCCATCACCACGATATCCACCACGGCGATTTGGCTCCCGGCGCAGAGCGCGTCAACTGCCGCCCAATCGTCTCGGGTGAGCGCTTCGGCCATACCTAGAGTTTCCAGCGCGGCGTTGACTGTGCGGTCGGGTGCGCCGGTACAGCTGGCCAACGCCAACACTTCTCGCCGTATCTCATCGGCGCTCACACCTTCAGCGAGCACCCCGGCCAGGAGACGAATACCGACCACCGCGAGCACCCGAACGTCCTGCCCCGACTCGATGAGCGCTCCGGCACTGCGGGTCCGGTCGCCGTGGGCGGCGTACTCCGCAGAATCCACCACGGCGCACCATTGTTCGGCGGTTGGGGTGATAGTCCAGGCCGGTGCAGTCATTTGCGATTCTCTCCTCGACTCCATCGTGCTCATGCCCGCCGACGACGAATATCCCGGCTAGGTGCGCACGAGAAGTGAACTGTGCCTTGACCAGCCACGACAGCACTCCCGCAGACCTCGCAGGACGGGTACGCGGTGCTCGCTCTGGCGATATTTGCGGCACGTTCACGTGCGCGTGCCCTACAACTGCGGCATGCGCAGCGAGACCTTTTGGGATTGTGGCGCCGACTGTTGCGCACCCGATCTTGTCGGTTCTGGTCGTCGGTGCCCCAGACCAAATTTTCGGCGCGATTGTCCCGGCAATCGTCATTCCAGTGACGGCACATTTCCATGCCGGGTGGGGCGGGTCCTGAGAATGCCTCCAAAACCAATCGGTGGACGTAGCGCGTGGCCCGCTTGCCGTTGCGGTGGAGCATCACTCGCAGATGCCCGCTGCGATGCGTGGTCGGGCGAATCATCCGACCTAGGACGCGTTGGGTACTGCCGTCGCTGCGGGCGACGATGCGATCCACCGAGCGCACGTGTCCCAAGTCGGAAACCTCGTATCCCCACCCGGGGACCGGACGCCAGCGTTCACGGCGACCGCGATGCCACAGCGGGTGGAGGTCGCTGCGGAGGTCGGCAACGCGCACGATGCGATACCCGAAACGCGGCCCTGTGCGGCCCGTAGAGCTTTTGGTGGTAGAACCACCCTGCCCGCGAGCCGTTCGATGCTGTGCGGGCGACTCAGCCCCAGTAATCGCCATCGTGGCGTCGTCGGCGATCGGGCGCGCAAGTTGTTCACCACCAACTGATTTGGTGGGGATTTGCGCAGTAGTTGGTGTCGGTGTCATGGTCATCCAAAAAGCTCCCTCACCGAAAATTCTCGCCTCCGGTCGTCTTCTGCATCTGCCATGCAATCGGGGCAAAGCTGATCGTCCGACGCGAAATGAGCCGGATTCTTTTGGCAGCGCACACACAAGAGCTCGGCATCAAAATCCACCACCTGCTTCTCGTCCAGGCCCGGTGAGCGAAGCGAACCGTGTTCTTGTTCAGGTTCAAGATCAACGAGACGGACGTCCGGTTTATTGATCGGCGCGTTTTCGGCAGAAAATGCGCATAGTTCACCCGTTGTAGTTACTTCACCCTTGTATCCACCCTTGTTAACCACCCTTAGGTCTGACGTTTCCGCAGGTAGATGAGTTGGCTCTGACGCCCGTTTTGCGTCAACCTGACGCCCGTTATGCGTCAACCTGACGCCCGATACCCCACTGGGAATCACCAGCCGATGACAGTCGGCGTCGTGATAGCCGCGACCCTGACGGCGAGTCTGATCGGCAAGTAGGACGAGATAGCCAAGCTCCCTTGCCTTCCCGATGGCTCGCTGAATAGTGCTGCGACTAACGCCAAAACTCTTGGCCATGACAATCTGGCGGACATAGAACGTGTCCTTCTCGTGCTTCACATATTCGACGGCGGCGGCATGAAGGACGTACTTGTCCGCAGGTGACAGCCGGGAATCGGCCCGAATCGCCTTTAGCCACTTGAACTTGTCCGTGCGCTCCGCCTTGTCGGCACTTTCGTCTACCATTGGAGTCTCGTTCCTCGGTTTAGGAATCTCAGAGACCGTCCCGCATGTCCACCACGCGGGGCGGTTTCCGTTTTCAGTCGGAGGATGCAGACTGCACCCGTTCGCGCAGCGCGGCCAACATTTCGGCGGGCCGATCAGATGGGTCAGATAGGCGCACGAGGTAGGCCAGGAGTTCGACGGCCTCACAGAGGCGCAGGGACACTTGCCGCCCCGTGCCCCGCAGGGTTTTCACCATCGCCTCACCGTCGTGATTCATTCGGTGCTCTACGGCTCGCAGCACGGTCAGGGCAGCAAGTTCCTGTTCGTCCGGACGGTTCACGGTGGTCTCCCTGGTGTTCTTCTCCAGCAGTTCGCGCACATGCCGGGGCTGGACGAGCACGCGGCGACCGATCTTTGACGCGGGCAACTCGCCGCTTTCGATGAGCTTGTCGATTACCCGTAGGGACAGCCCGGTCATACTCACGGTTTCATGGCGCGATAGCGCACGTTCTAGCGTTTCCATGCGTCGAGTACAGCGCTCGGCTCCGACGACGATTGAGCCTGAAAGTCGTTGGCGTGGACAGTGGTTGACAATGTCGGTACACCGCAGGAATTTTCCGTGAACCACAATCGGCGCATTTACGCAGGTCGCAGGCAGTCCACCTGGACAGCACGGAGGTTTTTCGGCGTGTCGTGCCGGTTTCCGCAGTCGGGAGTGTCGGTTTCGTAGGCCGATGCCGAAGAAGCCAGACCGGTTGGCGCGGTGGCATATTCGCAGGACCGGCGCCCACCGCCCCAAACATGATGGTGTAGGGCGGCGCGCCGTTTCCGCAGCGCAACCGGTGGGCGGGGACCGAATGATGTTCGGTCACAAGAGCCGTCGTCGGCTCTGAGTACCTTCTGGACTTATGGGAACGCCAGCCGACCGCAGCGATTTTGCCGCTGCCGTGCGTGCTGTCGTAGATGCCGCCCCGACGATGACTGCCGAGACAGTGCGGGGGATCGGTCGGATAACCGGTGCCGGTCTATCGCTTCCAGGTGATCTTGACGCCCTCGGGGCTGAACCCCTTAGTGCCGCGTCCTAGCCGAACGATCTTCACATCGGCGAGATAGTCCACGACGGCGCGGCGCTGGCCCATCGTGAGGGACTGCCACAGTTCCGGAATGTCCACAGTGGTGTCCGTGATGAAGTCCAGCGGGCTGCGGCCTCCAAGGTGGGCGAGGGTCGCGGTAATCGCGGTGTCTCGCGCCGTGAGTTTCTTGGTGCCAGCGGCCAGCTGTGCGCGGTCAATCTCACCATCGGCGAACGCCTCGGCCAGTTGCTCCAGGCGCAGTCTGATCGCGTCCTGCTCGGTGCGCAGCGCCGCCAGCTCTGCGGAATCGTCTCGCCGTTTCGCACTGTCGATCAGGCCAGGGCGGGAGAGCCGCTCCACCATGACGGCCTCCACGTAACCGTCGAGCTGTGCGGCGCGGCGACTCACATGCCCCCCGGTAAAGCGCACGTCACGGTTACCGCAGCGGTAGGCCGGTTCCTGGCCGCTCGCACGCCCAACGCGCAACGTGCGCTCACCACACACCCCGCAGATGTAGATACCCGAACCGAGATGCTTGGGTGCGGGTCCACCCCCAGGATTTGTACGGCGACGGGGATCGTTGAGGATGTGGCGGGCAGCCTCCCAGGTTTCGCGGGGGACTAGGGCAGGCCAGACGGCGATCCCGGCAATCTCGCCGTGGTGGACTGACAAACCAGCGATACGCGGGGCGCAGATCAGCTCCCGGACATACTGGGACCTCCACGGTTTACCGGTCGCGGTAAGGACGCCACGCTCATTGAGGTCACGGACGATCGACCGCAGCGAGATGCCCCCGACGACGGACTCCACCATCTTCACCACCTCAGCGGCCTCCACGGGGCGGACGGTCACGCCGTCAGACTCAAACCCGAACGGGCGGATACCGCCGTGGAATCGTCCGGCTTTGGCCTGTTGCTCGCGTGCGCGCCGGATGCGTTCACCCTTGTGCTCGGATTCGTACCTGGACACCGCACCCAATTGACGCGCCAGCATGCGGCCCGAAGGCGTGGACAGGTCCCATATTCCGGTCTGCACCGTGTGGGTGACTGCGCCGTGGCGCTCGCTGGTGTCGATGTAAGTCTCCAGCTCGCGGGGGGAGCGGTGCAGTCGGTCGGGATGCCAGGCCAGCACCCCCTTCACTTCACCGGCCTCGATGGCAGCCAGCAGGGCCTCGTATTGCGGTCGGCGTCGGCCTGAGTAGGCGGATGTGTCGTTATCGCAGAACACTTGGGCGACTCGCCAGCCGAGTGATTCGGCCAGCTTGCGGCAGTCCTGTTCCTGGCGTTCCACGCCGAGACCGGCGCCGCTGCGGTCCTGGGATATCCGCACGTAGATCGCGGCGGGGATTCGGTTCGCCTTACTCATCCCTCTAGTGTGTCATAACTGCAGAGCCGTAAAGGCCGGATTGGTGCCTCCGCATCTGCGGGACGGCCACTATTCGGGCGCGGAGAAACTGGGCAACGCCGTGGGCTACAAATACGCCCACGATCATCCCGATGGTGTTGTGCCGCAACAGTATCCACCAGAAGAACTGGTGGGGACCGACTACTACCGGCCGACCGGGCGCGGCTTCGAACGCGAATTGACCAGCCGGGTGGACAAGCTGCGGGCCATCATTCGACGCGCGCGGCGCTGAGCCTTTCGCAACCGAAAGCCACGGTCCCAGTTGAATGTTCAACCGGGACCGTGGCGCGGGGGCAGTTGTCAGCGCAGCAGGCCGGACCGTCGAGCTCCGAAGATGCCGGTCTTCCTGCGCCCCATCAGGGCGGACAGCAGCGCCACGCCGAGCGCAGCCACGATGACCTGGACGAGCAGTTCGAGCCAGTCGACGCCGCTGGTCGCGGTCGCGATGCCCATGGTGCGCGCCAGCGCGGTACCGATGAATGCGGAGACGATACCTACCAGGATCGTCACCAACATGCCGATGGGTTGTCTGCCGGGGACGATCAAGCGGCCGATCACCCCGACGACGATGCCGATCAAAATCGCACTGATGATGCCGGTGATGGTCATGTTCTCCTCCGAGGTTGGATTGGGCTGACCAGGAAGTACCCGGCACCGTCATATCGCAAACGGTGCCGTCAATTCGTTTTCGTCAGCGGGTCACGCCATCTCGGGTACCCGCAGGTGGGCCAGCACGAGTTCGAACTCGCCGACATCGATCTGATCGGCGCTCAGATCGCGGAGCCGGGCCGTGCGCAACGCCCTGGCCTGATCGCGGTTGTGGTCCATCGCCTCGGCGCTGTCGAAAGTGGCCGAGGACACCGCCCGGCCCGTCCCACGGTCGAGCATCAGGCTGGCGCTGCAGAAACCCTCGAGGTCTTCCATCGCCGGCAATACCGAGGTGCGGTAGAACTCGACGGCCCGGTCGAACAGTTCGGGGCGGGTGCGCAGCCACGTTGCCCGGACACAGGCGCCCGGTCCGGAGTACTGCTCGCGGTGCACCACCGCGATCTCCCATTCGTCGACGGACGCGGTGCCGGCGAATGTATCCACCACCCGATGGCGCATCGGCGCGATCGCGGCGGCGCTGGCATGCATGGCTTCTTCGGACCGCCAGGCCGTCGTCAGGACACAGTCGCCCGACTGCCGATCCACCATCAGGGAAAGCCCGACGCAGCCGTCGATGGTGTCGAGGGCGGGCATGACCGCGTCGCGGACATGGGCGATGCCGGCGTTGATGGCCTGGGTGCGCGCCGCGATCGTGGTTGAACGTGCGAACACGATCCACCCCTTCCTGCCAGGGCGGCGCCCCGGTGGCGCCACCGGTTCCACCTCAACCATCCTCCGGTGTGTCGCAGGTGGCAATGGTCTGGCGGAAGGCTCGCGGGCTGCAGCGATCGGTGCGGCTGAGCTTTCTCGAGGCGTGAGGATCGTCGCCTTTTCGGGGCGAACGCGCAGAACGGTAATGTAAAGCGGTCTCACTGGTGGTTGCCTGCGCAACCCCAGCCACCCACGAACACGAGGACACGAGCAACGTGCAGACACACGAGATCAGGAAGCGCTTCCTCGATCATTTCGTGAAGGCGGGCCACACCGAGGTGCCCAGTGCCTCGGTGATCCTCGACGACCCCAACCTGTTGTTCGTCAACGCCGGCATGGTGCAGTTCGTGCCCTACTTCCTCGGTGCCCGCACCCCACCGTGGGACCGCGCCACCAGCGTGCAGAAGTGCATCCGGACCCCGGACATCGACGAGGTGGGCATCACCACCCGGCACAACACCTTCTTCCAGATGGCCGGCAACTTCTCGTTCGGCGACTACTTCAAGAAGGGCGCCATCGAGCTGGCCTGGACCCTGCTGACCAACCCGGTCAGTGACGGCGGCTACGGGTTCGATCCGGAAAGACTGTGGGCGACGGTCTATCTGGATGACGACGAGGCGATTCAGCTGTGGCAGGAAGTCGCCGGGCTGCCACTGGAGCGCATCCAGCGCCGCGGCATGGCCGACAACTACTGGTCGATGGGCATCCCCGGGCCGTGCGGACCGTGTTCGGAGATCTACTACGACCGTGGCCCGGAGTACGGCATCGAGGGTGGACCCGAGGCCAACGAGGACCGCTATATCGAGATCTGGAATCTCGTGTTCATGCAGAACGAGCGCGGGGAGGGCACCTCGAAGGACGACTTCGAGATCCTCGGCCCGCTGCCGCGAAAGAACATCGACACCGGCATGGGCGTCGAACGGATCGCCTGTCTGCTGCAGGATGTGGACAACGTCTACGAGACGGACCTGGTCCGTCCGGTGATCGACCTGGTCGCCGGGATCGCCCCCCGCGGATACGGCGCCGGCAACCACGAGGACGACGTCCGCTACCGCATCATCGGCGATCACAGTCGTACCGCGGCGATCATCATCGGCGACGGGGTCAGCCCCGGAAACGAGGGCCGCGGTTACGTGCTGCGGCGGTTGCTGCGCCGCATCATCCGCGCCGCCAAGTTGCTCGGCGTCGAAGAGCCGATCATGAGCCGGCTGATGACTACCGTGCGCGACGAGATGGGCCCGTCGTACCCGGAACTGGTCACCGACTTCGACCGGATCCACCGCATCGCGGTGGCCGAGGAGACGGCGTTCAACCGCACCCTGGTCGCGGGCTCGAGGCTGTTCGACGACGCCGCCGCGGCGACGAAGAAATCCGGCGCTTCCGTGCTTTCCGGCAGTGACGCGTTCACCCTGCATGACACCTACGGCTTCCCGATCGACCTCACCCTGGAGATGGCGGCCGAGGCCGGCCTCGCGGTCGACGAGCAGGGCTTCCGGACGCTGATGGCCGAGCAGCGTCAGCGCGCCAAGGCCGATGCCGCCGCGCGCAAGCAGGCCCACACCGATCTGTCGGCATACCGTGAGCTGGTCGACTCCGGGCCCACCGAGTTCACGGGCTTCGACGAATTGTCCACTGAGGCACACATTCTCGGTATCTTTGTGGATGGCAAGCGGGTGCCGGTGGTGACCCACGGGGACGTGGACGGCGAGCGCGTCGAGCTGATCTTGGACCGCACTCCGTTCTACGCCGAGGCCGGCGGCCAGATCGCCGACGAGGGCGCGATCACCGGAACCGGGGCATCGGCCACCGCCAAGGCTGCCGTCACCGATGTGCAGAAGATCGCCAAAACCCTGTGGGCGCACCGGATCAACGTGGAGTCCGGAGAGTTCGTCGAGGGTGACACGGTCACCGCTGCAGTGGATCCCAACTGGCGTCGCGGTGCCACCCAGGGGCACTCCGGTACCCACATGGTGCACGCCGCGTTGCGACAGGTGCTGGGCCCCACCGCCGTTCAGGCCGGTTCGCTCAACCGTCCCGGCTACCTGCGGTTCGACTTCAACTGGCAGGGCGCGTTGACCGAGGACCAGCGCTCGCAGATCGAAGTGGTCACCAACGAGGCCGTCGAGGCCGACTACCAGGTCAACACCTTCGTCACCGCCCTGGACAAAGCCAAGGCCATGGGTGCGATGGCGATGTTCGGTGAGAACTACCCCGACCAGGTGCGGGTGGTCGATATCGGTGGGCCGTTCTCGCTGGAACTCTGCGGCGGCACCCATGTACACAACTCGGCCCAGATCGGACCGGTCACCATCCTGGGCGAATCCTCGGTCGGGTCGGGGGTGCGCCGTGTCGAGGCCTACGTCGGGCTGGAGTCCTTCCGTCATCTGGCCAAGGAACGCGCGCTGATGGCAGGGCTGGCCTCGTCGCTCAAGGTGCCCTCGGAAGAGGTGCCCGCCCGGGTGGCGAACCTGGTGGAACGACTCAAGGCCGCCGAGAAGGAACTCGACAAGGCCCGTCTGGCCAACGCCCGGGCCGCCGCGGCGAACGCGGCCGCAGGCGCGGAGACCATCGGCAAGGTCCGCGTGGTCGCACAACGGATGGCCGGCGGCATGTCGGCCGGTGATCTGCGCAGCCTCGTCGGCGACATCAAGGGCAAGCTCGGCTCCGACCCCGGGGTGGTCGCCCTGATCGCCGAGGGCGACGACGACTCGGTGCCCTTCGTGGTGGCGGTCAACCCGGCAGCACAGGATCTGGGCCTGCGCGCCAACGAACTGGTCAAGCAGTTCGGCGCGGCAGTCAACGGCCGCGGGGGCGGCAAGGCGGACATGGCACAAGGTTCCGGTAAGGGGGCGGCGGGTATCGACGCGGCGTTGGCCGCGCTGCGCGCCGAGATCGGCCGGGGTTAGCCGTCGTGTCCGACCCGATCGACGACCGGTTACCGGACCGCCCAGGGGACGATGACCCCGGACGTGGGCGGCGCATCGGCATCGATGTCGGCACCGTGCGGATCGGTGTGGCCAGTTGCGATCCCGACGGGATACTGGCCACGCCGGTCGAGACCGTGCAGCGGGACAAGCGGGATCGGTCGGGCAAGCACCTGCGCAGGCTGGTGACACTGATCGGCGAGTACGACGCCGTCGAGGTCGTCGTCGGCTTGCCGCGCACCCTCGCGGACCGGGCCGGCACGTCCGCCGCCGACGCCATCGCACTCGCGGAACTGCTGGCCCGTCGGATCGCCCCCATACCGGTGCGGTTGGCCGACGAGCGGCTGACTACTGTGTCGGCGCAGCGATCGTTGCGCGAAGCGGGGGTCCGGGCAAAGGGGCAGAAGGCGATGATCGACCAGGCCGCTGCGGTGGGCATTCTGCAAAGCTGGCTGGATCAGCGACGTGCGGCGCTGTCCGCGCGTGGAGAGGGCATGGATGGCTGAGAAGTGGGGTGCCGACAAGGCCGAGCCCGAGGCGATCGGACCACCGCGACGCGGGATGAGCAAGGCCGAGCGGGCCCGTAGAGCCCGCAGTGACCGGAAGCGACGCGCCACCCGGGGCCTCTCACTCGCAGCGCTCATCATGGTGGTGATCGGCGCGGTCTTCCTGGGTTCCAAGCTGTGGCACGGCATGTCCGGGACCACCGGCGACTACGCGGGTGACGGCGTCGCCGATGTCGTCATCCAGGTCCACGACGGTGACTCCACGACGGCCATCGCCAAGACCCTGCAGGACCAGAAGGTGGTCGCCACGGTCAAGGCGTTTGTCGAGGCGGCCCACGAGAACGCGGCGATCTCGGCGATTCAACCCGGCTTCTACAAATTGCGCACCGAGATCCCGGCGGCCAACGCCGTTGCGCGCCTGGCTGATCCGGAAAGCCGGGTGGGCAAGCTGACCATCCCGGAGGGACGCCAGCTCGACGACATCGCCGATGTCAAGACCAAGGCGGTCACGCAGGGCATCTTCGCGCTGATCTCACAGGCCTCCTGTGTCGAACTCGACGGCACACAGCGCTGCGTACCGGTCGATCAGCTGCGCGCCGCCGCGCAATCGGCTCCCGCTGCCGCGTTGGCGGTACCCGAATGGGCGGCGGCTCCGGTGGCGGCGATGCCCAACGATCACCGGCGGCTGGAAGGCCTGATCGCGCCCGGCACCTGGAACGTCGATCCGGCGGGGTCGGCACAGGAGATTCTGTCCACCCTGATCGGCGGCAGCACGACCCTCTACACGCAGAGCGGTCTGCTCGACACTGCCGCAGCAATGCAGATGTCGCCGTATCAGATCCTCACGGTCGGATCCCTGGTGCAACGCGAGGCCAAGCCACAGGACTTCGACAAGGTCGCCCGGGTGATCTACAACCGGCTGGCCGAACACCGCAAGCTGGAGTTCGACTCGACGGTGAACTATCCGCTGGACCGCCAGGAAGTGGCGACCACCGATGACGACCGGGCCAAGATCACCCCGTGGAACACCTATATGAGTGAAGGGCTTCCGCAGACTCCGATCTGTTCGCCCGGTACCGAGGCGCTGGCCGCGGCCGAGCATCCGGCGGCAGGGGACTGGTTGTACTTCGTGACCATCGATCTGCAGGGCACCACGTTGTTCACCCGCGACTACGACCAGCACCTGGCCAACATCGAACTGGCGCAGAACAACGGTGTCCTCGACAGCGCCAGATGACAACAGGAAATAGCGCCCGCAAGGCCGCAGTCCTCGGCTCCCCGATCACCCATTCGCGGTCGCCGCAGCTGCATCTGGCCGCCTACCGGGCGCTGGGGCTGCCGTCGTGGACCTATGAGCGCATCGAGTGCACGGCCGAACAACTGCCCGGACTCGTCAGCGCCATGGGCCCGGAATGGGTCGGCCTTTCGGTCACCATGCCCGGCAAGTTCGCCGCACTGGAGTTCGCCGATCAGCGCACCGAACGCGCCGAATTAGTGGGCTCGGCCAACACCCTGGTCCGGATGCCCACGGGCGGTTGGCGTGCCGACAACACCGATGTCGACGGAGTGATCGGTGCGCTCGGCACGGCCGGCGATTCGGCGCTGGTCATCGGATCCGGCGGCACGGCCCCGGCGGCGGTCGTGGCCCTGGCCGAACTCGGCGTGCAGCGGATCACCATCGTGGCGCGCGACGAGGGTAAGGCTGCACGGTTGGTGGAGCTGGCCGGTCGCTGTGGGGCGCACAGCAGCTGGTGCAACATCGACAGCTCGGCGTTGAGCGACGCGGTGGCCACCGCGGACGCCGCCGTCAGCACCATCCCGGCCGACGCGGCGGCCGCCTACGCGGGCACCCTGGCCGCGGTGCCGCGCGTACTCGACGCCATCTACGACCCATGGCCCACCCCGCTGGCCGCGGCGGTCGAGGCCGCGGGCGGTGAGGCGATCAACGGGCTGCAAATGCTGCTGAACCAGGCGTTCGCCCAGGTGGAGCAGTTCACCGGCCGGGCGGCTCCCAAACAGGCGATGAGAGACGCGCTGATCGGGGCTTAGCCTCGGTAGATGGGGGTGGGGGAGGCCGTCATCGCGGGCGCCTGGCTACTGGCGTTGAGCGGCTATGACATTGCCGAACGCAGGTTGCCGAACTGGTTGACGTTTCCCGGCGCGGTGCTGGTTCTCGGCGTGGCGACACTGGGTGGACGCGGTCTGGCCGCACTGGCCGGCGCGGCGACATTGTCGGTGCTGTACCTGCTGGTGCACCTGGTATCGCCGCGGGCCATGGGCGGCGGTGACGTCAAACTCGCGGTCGGATTGGGTGCGATGACGGGTGCGTTCGGTATCGATGTGTGGCTGCTGGCAGCGTTGGCCGCCCCGATGTTCACCGCCGTCCTGGCGTTCGTCGCGGCCGTGCGTGGCATCCGGACCGTGCCGCACGGACCGTCGATGTGTGCGGCCAGCGCGGCGGCGGTTGCCCTGGTTCTGGCCTAGCTTCGTCGCCGACAACCACGGATTTCGGGGAGGCAAACCCCACGTGGGAGAATGACAGCCGTGTTGCGATGGACTACCGCAGGTGAATCTCATGGCCGTGCCCTGGTGGCGATGGTCGAAGGCATGGTTGCAGGCGTACCCATCACCTCCGAGGAGATCGGGGCGCAGCTGAAGCGCCGTCGCCTCGGCTACGGGCGGGGTGCCCGGATGAAGTTCGAACAGGACCAGGTCACGATGCTGGCCGGGGTGCGTCACGGCACCACCCTGGGCGGGCCGATCGCCATCGAGATCGGCAACACCGAATGGCCCAAGTGGGAGACGGTGATGTCTGCCGACCCGGTAGATCAGGACCTGCTTGCCGAAAAAGATTCAGCGCGCAACGCCCCGCTGACCCGTCCCCGCCCAGGGCACGCCGATTACGCAGGCATGCTCAAGTACGGCTTCGACGATGCCCGCCCGGTGCTGGAACGTGCCAGCGCACGCGAGACCGCGGCGCGGGTGGCGGCAGGCACCGTGGCCCGCGCCTTCCTGCGGGCGGCCCTCGGTGTCGAGATCGTCTCGCACGTCATCTCCATCGGTGCCTCCAAGCCCTACGACGGTCCGCCGCCGCAGTTCTCCGATCTGGAGGCGATCGACGACAGCCCGGTCCGGGCGTTCGACAAGGACACCGAGGCAGCGATGATCGCCGAGATCGAAGATGCCAAGAAGGACGGCGACACCCTCGGCGGTGTGGTCGAGGTCGTCGTGGCGGGCCTGCCGATCGGTTTGGGCTCGTTCACCAGCGGCGACAACCGCCTCGACAGCCAGCTTGCCGCCGCGGTGATGGGCATCCAGGCGATCAAGGGCGTCGAGATCGGCGACGGCTTCGAGACCGCGCGCCGTCGTGGCAGCGTCGCCCACGACGAGATGTACCCCGGCCCCGACGGCGTTCTGCGCTCGACGAACCGGGCCGGCGGACTGGAAGGCGGCATGACCAACGGCCAGGCGCTGCGGGTCCGGGCCGCGATGAAACCGATCTCGACCGTCCCGCGGGCACTGGCAACCGTCGACATGGCGACCGGTGAAGAAGCCGTTGCCATTCACCAGCGTTCCGACGTCTGCGCGGTGCCGGCCGCCGGTGTGGTGGTGGAGACCATGGTCGCGTTGGTGGTGGCCCGCGCCGTGCTGGAGAAGTTCGGTGGAGACTCCCTGGCCGAGACCCGCGCCAACATCGACGCCTACCTGCGGGCCGTCGCCGAGCGCGAGCCGGCGGCGCAGGCCCTGGGCTGATGGTCCCCAAGGCGGTACTGATCGGCCTGCCGGGTTCGGGCAAGTCGACCATCGGCCGCCGGCTGGCCAAGGCGCTGAACCTCACCATGCTCGACACCGACGCGGCGATCGAGGAGACCACCGGACGCACGATCGCCGAGATCTTCGCCACCGACGGCGAGGCGGAGTTCCGTCGTATCGAGGAAGAGGTCATTCGCTCGGCGCTGGCAAGCCACGATGGCGTGCTGTCCCTGGGTGGCGGCGCGGTCACCACCGCCGGTGTACGTGAGGCGTTGGCCGGGCACACCGTCGTCTACCTGGAGATCAGCGCGGCCGAGGGGGTGCGCCGCACCGGTGGTTCCACGGTCCGGCCACTGCTGGCCGGGCCCGACCGTGCCGAGAAGTACCGCGCCCTGATGTCCGAACGGGTGCCGCTCTACCGTCGCGTCGCGACCATGCGGATCAACACCAACCGGCGTAACCCCGGCGCGGTGGTTCGCACTATCGTCACGCGACTGGAGAACCCCCCGATCCAGAAACAGCCTCAGAAGCGGGACGAGCAGCCGCGAACGACGAGGCGGCGCCGACGGCGTCCGCCGTGGCGGCGTGGTGCGGCCTCCGCATCCCCGTCCGGTTCCGAGTCCGCCGGCGGCACGACCGCATCCGAACCTGAATCGAAAGCCATACCCACCCCAGCGGCCCTGGCCGCCCGCAACGTGGAGCGACACAATGACTGACCCGGTAATCGTCGAGGTACTGGTGGACCGGCCCTACCCGGTCATCATCGGAACCGGCCTGCTCGGCGAGCTGGGAAACACGCTCGAGGGCCGTCACAAGGTGGCGATCTTGAATCAGCCGGTGCTCACCCAGACCGCCGAAGTCATCCGGCAGCACTTGGCCGACAAGGGAATTGAAGCCCACCGCATCGAGATTCCGGATGCGGAGGCGGGGAAGGAACTGCCCGTCGTCGGATTCATCTGGGAAGTGCTGGGGCGCATCGGTATTGGCCGCAAGGACGCCGTAGTCAGCCTGGGCGGGGGAGCAGCCACCGACGTCGCGGGCTTTGCTGCGGCCACCTGGCTGCGTGGCGTCGACATCGTGCACGTGCCGACCACACTGCTGGGCATGGTCGACGCGGCGGTGGGCGGCAAGACCGGGATCAACACAGAAGCGGGCAAGAACCTCGTCGGCGCGTTCCATCAGCCGGCCGCTGTGCTGGTGGATCTTGCGACCCTGGAAACCTTGCCGCGCAACGAGATCGTCGCGGGCATGGCCGAGATCGTGAAGGCCGGCTTCATCGCCGACCCGGTGATCCTCGATCTGATCGAGGCCGATCCCGAGGCGGCACTGGATCCCACCGGGACCGTTCTGCCCGAACTCATTCGTCGCGCGATCGCCGTCAAGGCCGAGGTGGTTGCTGCCGACGAACGCGAATCGCAGTTGCGCGAGATCCTTAACTACGGCCATACCCTCGCGCATGCCATCGAGCGCCGCGAGCGGTACAAGTGGCGCCACGGCGCCGCCGTGTCGGTCGGTCTGGTGTTCGCGGCAGAGTTGGGCCGGCTGGCCGGGCGTCTCGACGACAAGACCGCCGACCGGCACCGCTCGGTGCTGACCGCGCTCGGGTTGCCGGTCACCTACGACGGTGACGCTCTGCCCCAGCTGATGGACTACATGGCAGGCGACAAGAAGAACCGCTCGGGCATCCTGCGGTTCGTCGTGCTGGACGGGCTGGCCAAGCCGGGGCGCCTGGAAGGACCGGATCCGTCACTGTTGGCGGCCGCATACGCAGAAGTGGCGCGGGCCTGATCGCCCGCGCCACCTGCGCCTGAAATTCTGTTCTGCCCGCGCGGGCAGGGGATCGCTACTGCTTGGGCTGGTCGGGGTAGTCGACGGGTTGCGTGGTGTCTGGGGTTTCCGTGGCGCCGTTGGCGCTCACAGCGGCGAACACATCGGTGTCGGCGCGATCCTCGGCGGCCAGGCCGTGGTGGCGTTGACGGGGCTGCGGCGGGGCCTTGCGGTCCACCAACCAACGGCCCACCGTCACACCGGCCACCCCCAGCAGGAACACCAGCAGCGCGGTGAACGCCGCGAAGGTGGTGACCTCGTTGAGCAGCGCATCGGTGTACAGGCTCTTGTAGAAGAGCCCGATGAACCACGCCACCGCGCCGCTGACGATGCCGGCGAACAGGCCGGCGATCAGCCAGATCATCGCCATGTCGGCGCGACGATCCGGGTCCGGATTGGCACGTGCGTCGCTCTGGCCGTCGAGCAGGCCCCAGATCAGCACGCCGATCCCGAACAACGTGATCAGGCCCAGGCTGAACCAGGTGGCATTACCCGGCGAGGCGTTGATCAGTGCTCCTTGCAATAAGCGCACTATGACCATCGCTGTTGCGAACACCACTCCGCGCAGTAACCACTTGCTCATGGGGGCACACTGTAGCGAGTAGCGTCACCGACCGTGACTATTTCCCAGCGCAGAGACCGATTGCGCCGTCGGCTGGCCGAATCGGGCCTGGACGCGATGCTGGTAACTGACCTGGTCAATGTGCGTTATCTGTCCGGATTCACCGGTTCGAACGCGGCCCTGTTGATCTTCGCCGAGGATGTCGCGCCGGTGCTGGCCACCGACGGGCGCTACCGCACCCAGGCTGCGCATCAGTCGCCGGACGCCGAGGTGGTCATCGAGCGAGCCTGTGGGTCGCACCTGGCCGGGCGCGCCGCCCGGGCCGGCGCCCTGCGGTTGGGTTTCGAGAGCCATGTGGTGACCGTGGACGCCTACACGGCCCTGAAGAAGGCGGCCGGTGACTCGGTCGAGTGGGTACGCGCGGCCGGCACGGTGGAGGCCCTGCGGGAGGTCAAGGATGCAGGCGAGATCGCGATGCTGCGGTTGGCCTGTGAGGCCGCCGACGCGGCGCTCACGGATCTGCTGGAGCGCGGCGGTCTGCGGCCCGGTCGTACCGAGCGCGAGGTCCGCAACGAACTCGAAGCCCTGATGCTCGACCACGGTGCCGACGGACCGTCCTTCGAGACGATCGTGGCGACGGGCGCGAACTCGGCCATCCCGCACCACCGGCCCACCGATGCCCTGCTCGCCGCCGGGGACTTCGTGAAGATCGACTTCGGCGCCCTGGTGGAGGGTTACCACTCCGACATGACGCGCACATTCGTGCTGGGCCCGGCGGCACAGTGGCAGCGTGACATCTATGACCTGGTTGCGACCGCGCAGCAGGCCGGGCGCGACGCGCTGGCCCCCGGCGTGTCACTGAGCGCTGTGGACGCCGCATCGCGCCAGGTCATCGCCGATGCCGGTTACGGCGACAACTTCGGCCACGGGCTCGGCCACGGCGTCGGACTGCAGATCCACGAAGCGCCGGGAATCAACGCCGCGGCCGCCGGTACACTGCTTGCTGGCTCTGCGGTCACCGTTGAGCCCGGTGTCTACTTGCCCGATCGCGGCGGTGTCCGGATCGAGGACACCCTGGTCGTGGGCGAGGGGGCGCCCGACCTGCTTACCCGGTTCCCCAAGGAACTGGCCATCTTGTGACAGAAACTTAGGAGCAACACCCTCATGGCATCGACTGCCGACTTCAAGAACGGGCTCGTCCTGCAGATCGACGGCCAGCTGTGGCAGATCGTGGAATTCCAGCACGTCAAGCCCGGCAAAGGCCCGGCCTTCGTCCGCACGAAGCTGAAGAACGTGGTGTCCGGCAAGGTCGTCGACAAGACCTACAACGCCGGCGTGAAGGTGGAGACCGCCACCGTGGACCGCCGCGACGCCACCTATCTGTACCGCGACGGCAGCGACTTCGTGTTCATGGATTCCGAGGACTTCGAGCAGCACCCGCTGCCGGAGGCACTGGTCGGCCGGCTGGCCGACTTCCTGCTGGAGAACATGGCGGTGCAGATCGCCTTCCACGAGTCGTCCCCGCTGTACCTGGAGCTGCCGGTGTCGGTCGAGCTCGTGGTCAGCCACACCGAGCCGGGCCTGCAGGGCGACCGCTCCAGCGCCGGCACCAAGCCGGCCACCATGGAGACCGGCGCCGAGATCCAGGTGCCGCTGTTCATCAACACCGGTGACAAGCTCAAGGTCGACACTCGTGACGGCAACTACCTCGGCCGCGTGAATGGCTGACCATGCCTGACCGCCGTGGCGACCGGGGCCGCCACCAGGCCCGCAAGCGGGCCGTGGATCTGCTGTTCGAGGCCGAGGCGCGTGGTCTGACGCCGGAGGCGGTGGCCGATGGCCGTGCCGCGTTGGCCGAGGATCAGCCCGAAGTCAGTCCGCTCAATCCCTACACGGTGTCGGTGGCGCGCGGCGTCACCGAGCACTCCGCCCACATCGACGATCTCATCTCGGCGCACCTTCAGGGATGGACGCTGGAGCGGCTGCCCGCCGTGGATCGCGCCATCCTGCGGGTGGCAGTCTGGGAGCTGCTGCACGCCGAGGACGTTCCCGAGCCGGTGGCCGTCGACGAAGCCGTCGAACTCGCCAAAGAGTTGTCCACCGATGAATCGCCCGGATTCGTCAACGGGGTGCTCGGCCAGGTGATGCTGGTGACCCCGCAGATCCGTGCCGCGGCCGCGGCTGTGCAGGGCGCGGTTCAGGACCGGCCCGAGCCGTAGCTGCAGGGTTTCCCGAACATCGGGAACACCGGTGCCCTTGGGTGCCACGATGTTGTTACGTGTGTCCGCACATGTAACAACATCGGAGGCCGCTGATGGGACACGAGCCGAGAAGAATCGCGGAGATCGGCGAGGACGGTCTACACCTGCACGCCTGCCCCCTCTGTGAGGCAATGTGCGGCTTGGAGATTCAGGTCTCCGACGGCAAAGTGGCGAGTGTGCGGCCGAACAAGGTCGACCAGTGGAGTGCGGGTCACATCTGCCCGAAGGGCGCGTCGCTGGCCGCACTGCACGACGACCCCGACCGGATCCGCCGGCCGATGATCAAGATCGACGGCCGGTGGCACGAGGTTGACTGGGATACCGCGTTCCGTCGCTGCACCGAACTGCTGGCACCCGTCATCGAGAAGTACGGTATCGGCGCCGTCGCCGCGTACACCGGAAACCCACTGGCGCACTCGTTTTCGTTGTCGCGCTACGCGGCCGTCCTGCTGGGCCTGTCCGGTATGCCGATCACCTACTCGCCCGGGACCATCGACCAGTGGCCGAAGAATCTGTCGTCACATCTGATGTACGGCAGCTGGTGGGCGTTCCCAACCCCCGACATCCAGCGCACCGACCTGCTGGTGATCATGGGCGCCAATCCCGCGGCGTCCCAGGGTTCGTTGCTGGCCGCGCCGGACGTGATGGGCATCATCGGCGGTATCCGTCAGCGCGGCAAGGTGATCGTTGTCGACCCGGTGCGGACCCAGACCGCCGCCAAGGCCGACGAGTGGGTGCCGATCACGCCCGGCACCGATGCGGCACTGCTGCTCGGGATCGTCCACACCGTTTTCGACGAGGGGCTGGTCAACCTCGGTGAGTTGGAGCGCCATCTCGACGGGGTGTCGACGCTGCAGCAGGTGGTGTCGGACTGGTCGCCCGAAAGGGTCTCTGCCACAACGGGTATCGATGCAGAGCGGATTCGTGGTCTGGCCCGTGAGCTGGCCGGCACACCGCGGGCGGTGGTTTACGGCCGGATCGGCACCTGCAATCAGGAGTTCGGCAGCCTGGCCAGCTGGCTGGTGGACGTGGTCAACATCGTCACCGGCCATTTCGACACCCCGGGCGGCGCAATGTTCGCCACCCCGACCGCCTGGACCGTCACCAGCCAGCCGATCCCGGGACTGGAGGACGGGGCGCCCAACTTCGGCCGCTACCGAACCCGGGTCCGCGGGGCCAGAGAGGTGATGGGCCAGGTCCCGGTGTCGTGCATGCTCGAAGAGATCGTCACCCCCGGCGAGGGACAGCTCAAGGCGCTGATCACGGTGGCGGGTAATCCGGTGTTGTCGACTCCGGGTGGCGACAAACTCGACGAGGCGCTGCCGCAGCTCGACGCGATGATCTCGGTGGATCTGTGGCTCAACGAGACGACCAAGCACGCCGATGTCATCCTGCCCGGTGCCTCGGCGCTCGAGCAGCCACATTCCGCCGATCTGCTGCTGGGCTCGGCGATCAACAGCTTCGCGCGTTACTCGCCGCCGGTGTTCCGTCGCGAGGATCCCGATGCGCCCGAGGAATGGGAGATCCTGATCCGGCTGACCGGGCTGTGCACCGGCACTCCGGCCGAGGACGTCGACATCGCCGCGCTCGACGACGGCTGGTTCGACTACCTGTGCTTCACCCAGGGTCTCGACGGCGCAGACATTCGTAGGCACTACGACCACGGCGGACCGGAACGCATGCTCGATCTGACGCTGCGGACTGCGGCGTTCGGCGATCGGTACGGCGAGAACCCGGACGGACTGACCCTGGAGAAGCTCAAGGCTCATCCGGACGGAATCAACTTCGGCCCGATGGTGCCCCGCGTGCCCGACGTGCTCGGGACCGCCGATCAGAAGATCCGGGTGGCACCGCAGTATCTGCTGGACGACCTGCCCCGGCTGGCCGAGCGACTGGAACGTGCCCCCGATGATCTGGTACTGGTCAGTCGGCGGCATCTGCGGTCCAACAACTCCTGGCTGCACAACGTCGGCCCGCTGATGAAGGGCCGTGACCGGTGCACCCTGCTGATGCACCGCCGCGATGCCGCCGAGCGCGGTATCGCCAACGGCGACAACGCGGAAGTGGCGTCGACCGCCGGCAAGATCGTGGTGCCGGTCGAGGTGACCGAGGCGATCAAACCCGGTGTGGTGTCCATGCCGCACGGCTGGGGACACGGCCAGCCCGGTACCAGGCTCGGCGTCGCCAACGCGGCACCCGGGGTGAACACCAACATCCTGTCGCTGCCGGACTTCATCGACGAGCCGTCCGGAAACGGCGCGCTCAACGGCATCCCCGTCACCGTCAGCCGGACGATGATCTAGCGGTGAGGGACGGGTGTCACCCGTCATCGGCCGCATCGGGTGGAGCCAGTAGTTCTTCGGGGTGGAAGTGGTGGTTGAGGGTGTCTTGGCCGGTGTTCATCAGGGGTGGGGGGTGCCAGTGGATGCGGCCGGTGTGTGGGTCGATGTTGGTGGTCCAGCCGAGTCCGGCTAGGCGGTTGTCGGGTCCGCAGCTCAGGGCGAGGTCGGGGGCGTCGGTGTGTCCGCCGTGTTGCCAGTCGGTTTTGGCGTGGTGGGCCTGGCAGTGGTCGGCGGGGGCGGTGCATCCGGGGCGGGTGCAGCCGCGGTCGCGGTTGTAGAGCAGTAGGCGTTGGGCTTTGGTGGCCAGTCGGGTGGTGCGGGCCATGTAGAGCGGTTCTGCGGTGTGGTGGTCGTAGACGATCAGGTAGTGAAAGCTGTGCGATGCCAAGCGGATGAGGTCTGTCATCGGCATCCGCAGGCCCGCCCCGGTGATGGCGATGCCGGCCCCGGCTTCCAGTTCGGCCAGGGTGGTGGAGACGACCACGGTGACCGGCAGGCCGCCGTGCTGGCCGAGTCGTTTGGACATCAGCAGTTCGCGCAGTGCCACTTTGAGTGCGTCGTGGTTGCGTTGGGCCTGGGTTCGGGTGTCACGGTCGGCGGCGGCCTGCTGGGCTTGCTGGGCGTGGGAGGTGTCGGGCTCGGGCGCGGCGGCCTTGTGTACGTCGGGTTCATCGAGTGGGTTGGGTGTGGGGTTGTGGACCGGTTCTTGATCGTTGGGGTTGTTGAGGCCGGGTGCGCCCCACGCCCCGGTGACGGCTCGCAGATAGGACGCGGTCTCGGGGTCCAGCCAGCCCTGCACGTGGACCAATCCGTCGGCGTCTTGTTTGCCGATCCGCAGCCCGCGCAGGTGTGCGGCGATATCGGGGCTGTCGCCGTCCTGGTTGAGCAGGTACAGCAGTTTGTCTGCCGCGGCTTTCAGTGTTTCGGGGGTGTCGCGGGTCGCCGCGGTGACCAGGTCGGTTTCGATCTGGGCGAGTTCGGTGGTGCTGACGTATTTTTCGGCATTCGCCAGAGTGTTGCCGATGATGGTGATGTGTTCGGTGTTGATCGTCCCCGCTGCCAGCGCCTGGGCGCATGCGGGCAGTAGCGGTTGCAGCATCTCACCGCCGATGGCATATCGCGGCCCTAGTTCGGTGGCGGCGGTGACGCGGCGTGCGGCTTCCTTGCCGCTGAGGCGCATCCGGGTGGCCAGCACATCTTTCCAGGACTTGCCGCCGATCTGGTGTGGGGTGGCCTGAGCCATCAGGGCGGCCTGGATGCGGTGATCGATCATGGCCGCGGTGCGGGCCTGCTGCTCGCGTTGGGACTGGATCGCCAACAATTCCGCGGTGTCGAATCCGGTGAAGTCCACATCGGCCAGCGTCGCGGTCGCGGCCAGGTGGCCGGCCAGCGCGGTCTGCACCGTGCCCCGGTTCTGCGCCAACCCGACCTTCATGATTCGAACACTAGTTCGATAGCCCGACAAGAAACCGCTGTTTGGGGCTGTTATGTCTCAAGACATCGGTGACAGTTCTGCATCAGGACATCGGTGACAGTTCGGATGGTCTTGGTGGTGACACTTCTGCCCGCAGGCTCAGGCGGTGGCTGTCAATGAACCCATCGATCCTCGGATCCGCCTGGCGATCTCCCAGTGGCCCGATGACGCGCCCCGCGGGGCGGTATCAACCTTTTGCGCCGAGCACGGAATCTCCCGAAAAACGTTCTACGAGTTGCGCAAGCGGGCGAAGGCCGACGGGCCGGCCGCGGTGCTCGAACCCAGGACCCGACGACCGAAGTCCAGTCCGGCAACGTTGAGCGACGAGCTCAAACAACAGGCCGTGGCCGTGCGAGCCGCTCTGGAGGCCTCCGGCCTAGACCACGGGCCGATCAGCGTGTACGACAAGATGGGTGCGATGGGCCTTCAGCAGGTCCCCTCCACCGCGTCGCTGGCACGCATCTTCCGTGAGGCCGGGGTCGCTCGGCTTGAGCCGAAGAAAAAGCCCCGCTCGGCGTGGCGACGGTTCGTCTATCCAGCCCCGAACGCGTGCTGGCAACTCGATGCCACCGAGTACGTCCTCGCCGGTGGCCGCAAGTGCGTGATCTTCCAGCTCATCGACGACCACTCCCGCTACGCGGTTGCCTCCCACGTCGCCTGGGGCGAGACCGCCAAGGACGCAATCACTGTGGTGGACAAGGCTATTGCCGCCCACGGCGTCCCGCAACGACTGCTCTCTGACAACGGGGCTGCGCTGAATCCGTCCCGACGCGGGCAGAACGGCCAACTCGTCGCGCATGTGTCGCGCCTGGGCGTGGAGGCGATCACCGGCAAGCCCCACAAGCCCACCACCCAGGGCAAAAACGAACGCTTCCACCAGACCCTGTTTCGCTACCTCGACAAACAGCCCCTCGCTGAGACGCTCGAAGAACTACAGGCCCAGGTCGACGCCTTCGATGTCATCTACAACACCGAACGTCCTCACCAAGGACTACCTGGACGTGTCACGCCGCGCGCGGCGTGGGAGGCCACCCCCCAAAGCCGAAGCTCCTCGCCCCAAGCCTGACAAGCCGTTATTCGCCCCACCCACACCCAAGAAGCACCGGCCCGCGCCGACACCCAAGGACCTACCCGCAGGCACCTTCGTCAAGACGCTGACCAGCACAGGCTCGTTCAGCGTCGCCGGAATTCACTACCAAGTCGACGGCCGACGCAGTTTCGACCAGGTCCTCGTCGTCATCGACGGCGACAGCATCACCGTGGCCGACCTCGACGGCGAAGTCCTCATCGAGCACACACGACCCGCACCCGGAGTGCGATACGTCGGCAACGGACAACCCCGCGGCCCACGCCAAGACCGATGAAACGTCACCAATGTCCTGATACATCAACTGTCACCGATGTCCTGATACAGAACTGTCACCGATGTCCTGATACATCACAACCGCTGTTTGGGGCCGATGCGACCAAAGTGGCCAAAGTTTTTTGACGACCTTTCGATCATCGGGATTTGTAAATTCGTGTCACCGCGGAGGTGGCGCAATGCGAGCCCTCGAGGACGGTTTCGCCAGGTACTTCGACGGCGGTAGGCGGCGCAATCCGTTAACTTGCGCCGACGGTGAATTCGCCGCACTGCGACGCCCCTGGATCGCCCTTACCTTGAGTGCGTGTCGTCGCAGCCCGAAGCCCATCCCGTATCGCTGTCGAGCCGCCGTGCGCGCGCCGATCAGGCCCGCCAGGTGGCCGACGTGCTGCGTCACCAGATCTACGAAGGCACGTATGACCGCGCGCTGCCGGCCGAGGCGGAGCTGGCCGCCGAATTCTTCGTCTCCCGCAACACCATCCGCGAAGCCCTCGCCGTCCTCAAGGCCGAGGGCTTGATCGACCGTGGCACCAAGGTGGGCACGCATGTGGCGGCCCGCAAGTACAACCACGGCCTCGACGCGCTGGTGGGGCTGAAGGAGACTTTCAAGGACTACGGCGACGTGCGCAACGAAGTCCGTGCCGTGCAGCGACTT
The DNA here is from genome assembly GCF_010727325.1 of Mycolicibacterium alvei. Lineage (NCBI taxonomy): Bacteria > Bacillati > Actinomycetota > Actinomycetes > Mycobacteriales > Mycobacteriaceae > Mycobacterium > Mycolicibacterium alvei. The sequence goes on along the minus strand of NZ_AP022565.1, from coordinate 1,136,786 downwards.
TCAGCCCCGCCAGCAGTGGCCCGGAAGTTGGCACTCGAGCCGGGATCGCAAGTGGTCTTCATCGAGCGTCTGCGTTACCTCGCCGACCTGCCGCTGTCGCTCGATCTGACGTACCTGGCTCCCGATATCGGCGACCAGGTGATCGGTCACCCGTTGGAGGACAACGATATCTTCGCGCTCATCGAACGTGTGAGTGGTCGGCGATTGGGCGGTGCGGGCCTTGCCCTGGAAGCGATTTCGGCCGACCCGCACTCCGCCGCGGCGCTGCAGATTCCCGCCGGATCGGCGCTGCTGATGGCCGAACGGCTCACGAGTCTGGACGACGGAACTCCCGTGGACCTGGAGTACATCAGGATGCGTGGTGATCGAATCACCATGCGCGGCAACCTTGTCAGGAGAGATGCATGACGCTGGTCAATCAACGCGCCGATGTCCCGGTGACCATAGACGAATCCCTGTGCATCGAGGGCTGCACGTTGTGCGTCGATGTGTGTCCGCTTGACTCGCTGGCCATCAACCCCGCCAACGGTAAGGCCTTCATGCACGTCGACGAGTGCTGGTATTGCGGTCCCTGCGCGGCCCGTTGCCCCACCGGCGCCGTCACCGTCAACATGCCCTACCTCATCCGCTAGAGGACCCGAAGTGAAAACAGCCCTGATCGCTCTGGCCGCCGGTCTCACGGTCGCGACCGCCGGTTGCTCCCTGGACTCGGCGACGAAATCGGCCGGTACCGTCGACGTGGTCGTCGGCTACCAGTCCAAGACCATCAACACCGTTACCGCCGGAACTTTGTTGCGCGCCCAGGGATACCTGGAGCGCCGCCTGGCCGACATCACCATCCGTACCGGCACCAAGTACAACGTGACGTGGCAGGACTACGACACCGGCGCCCCGATCACCGCGCAGATGGTGGCCGAGAAGATCGACATCGGGTCGATGGGTGACTATCCGATGCTCATCAACGGGTCCAAGACCCAGGCCAACGAACGCGCCAAGACCGAGATGGTCTCGGTCACCGGGTACAACCCGAAGGGTGCGCTGAACATGGTTGTGGTGGCGCCGGATTCGCCGGCCAAGTCGTTGACCGATCTGGCCGGCGAGAAGGTCTCGGCCAGTGTTGGATCGGCCGGCCACGGCATGCTGGTGCAAGCCCTCGCCAAGGCCGGCATCGACGCCAAGGCCGGTCTGGAGGTGCTCAACCAGCAGCCTCAGGTCGGCGCGTCGTCGCTGGAATCGGCTCAGGTTCAGGCACTTTCGCAGTTCGTCGCCTGGCCGGGGCTGTTGGTCCAGCAGGGCAAGGCCAAGCTGCTCTACGACGGGGCCGAACTGAACTATCCGACCCTGCACGGTGTCGTGGTGCGCCGGGCGTATGCGGCCGATCACCCGGAGGTAGTCGATGCCTTCCTGCAGGCACAACTGGATGCCACCGACTTTCTCAACACCAAGCCGTTGGAGGCTGCCCGCCTCGTGGCCGAGGGCAGTGGGCTGCCGCAGGAGGTCGTCTACCTGTACAACGGGCCGGGTGGAACCTCGTTCGACACCACGCTCAAACCGTCGCTGGTCGACGCGCTCAAAGGCGATGTGCCCTACCTGAAGTCGATCGACAACTTCGCCGACCTCGATGTGCCCGGCTTCGTGCAGGACGCACCGCTGCGGGCGGCGTTCGCCGCGCGCGGCCAGGACTACGAGAAAGCACTGGCCTCGAACGCCAACCCGTCGGCGCTGAGCGGCGCCGATCCGGTGTGCCACAGTGCTGTCGACAATTCCGCCACCGCAGGCGAGCTCTGGCTCGACGGTTCGGATACCACCACGGCCGCCGCAACGCCGGTATGCCTGCTCAAGGCGATCCGGCAGGCTGAGGGCGAGGGCAAGAAGATCCGCGCCGCCTACATCACCGACGCCGAACTGGGTACGCGATGGTTCGCGGACAAGGCGGTGTGGGTGCGCCTGCCTGGGCCGGCCACCGAAGGCTATCTGCCGTTCGGAACCCAGGCGGGTGCCGAACGCTACACCGCGGCGCATCCCGGTGCGGCGATCGTCGACTACCGGCAAGCGCTGGCAGGTGCGGCATGACCACCACCGAGACCCCGCCCGTCGCGGTCAGTGATCCTCCGGCCCCGCCGCAAGCGGAGCATTCTCACCGGACGCCCTCGGTCTGGCCTCATCGCCTCGTGCGGCTGGCGTCGGTGGTGAGTGCCATCGTGCTCTGGCAGCTGTTGACCGCCAACGACGTGCGGTTCGGTCTGCGATTCGACACTCTGCCCACCGTCACCGACATTACTGCGGCGCTGATCAACCGGCTGGGGACGCCGGAGTACTGGTTGGATCTCGGGCAGTCCCTGATCCGGATTCTCAGTGGGTTCGGTCTGGCCGCGGTGGTCGGTGTGATCACCGGAATCCTGTTGGGACGGACCGCGTGGTTCGCCGACATCTTCGGCCCGCTCACCGAATTGGCCCGACCGATCCCGGCGATCGCGATGGTGCCGGTGGCGATCCTGGTGTTCCCCAGCGATGAGGCGGGGATCGTATTCATCACGTTCCTGGCGGCCTACTTCCCGATCATGGTCAGTGTCCGGCACGCGGTGCGTGCCCTTCCGACCATCTGGGAGGACTCGGTTCGCACCCTGGGCGGCGGTCGCCTCGACGTGCTCCGCCGGGTGGTGCTGCCCGGCATCCTGCCCGGCCTGTTCGGTGGGCTTTCGGTCGGCATGGGTGTGGCCTGGATCTGTGTGATCTCCGCCGAGATGATCTCGGGCCGACTGGGTGTGGGTTACCGCACCTGGCAGGCGTATACGGTGTTGAACTATCCCGACGTGTTCGTCGGCATCCTCACGATCGGTGTTCTCGGTTTCCTCACCGCAGCGGCGGTCGAGCTGATCGGGCGCCGGGCCACCCGCTGGCTGCCGCGCGCAGAGGAGAATGTGCGATGACCACAACATTTGCCAGTAATGGAATGCAGCTGGAGCTCGACGGAATCACCTTGTCCTACACCGGCACTCCGGTAATCAAGGATCTGAGTCTCGCAGTGGAACCCGGTGAGATCCTGGTGCTCACCGGGCCGTCGGGCTGCGGTAAGTCCACAGTGTTGCGTGCACTCACCGGGCTGCTGCGGCCCGACGGCGGCCGGGTACTGGCCGACGGCGAACCGGTCACCACTACGTCACGCGACCGCGGCATGGTGTTCCAGGACAGCGCGTTGCTGCCGTGGCGCACGGTGCGGTCCAATATCGAACTGGCCCTGCAGCTCCGCGGCGAGCCGCGCAATGGTAAAAGGGGCGAGCCAAAGGCGGGTCGGCGCGAACGTGCCGACCGGTGGATCGCCGAAGTCGGACTGGCCGGGTTCGCCGACTTCCTGCCGAAGAGTCTCTCCGGCGGCATGCGGCAGCGGGTCCAGCTCGCTCGAGGCCTGGCCGGTGCACCCCGCGCCGTCATGATGGACGAGCCGTTCGCCGCGCTGGACACGCAGACCCGGGCGGCCATGCAGCGGCTGTTGATCGACACCTGGAAGGCCCATCCGACGACGATCGTGTTCGTCACCCACGACGTCGACGAGGCACTCACCCTCGGTGACCGAGTTGCCGTACTCGGCCGCGCCGGGCAGCCGTTACGCGCCCTCATCGAGGTGGGCCAGCCCCGAACCGACGATCCCGAACGAACCGCGCTGCGCGCCGAGATCATTGCCGCCCTGGAGCAACCGTGACTGAAATGACCGAGATCCCCACCGAGATCCCCGCTGTAGACGATGCGGTCCGGATCGACTGCGACGTGCTGGTGATCGGCGGCGGGACCGCGGGCACCATGGCCGCACTCACCGCTGCCGAGAACGGTGCCCAGGTGCTGCTGCTGGAGAAGGCCCACGTACGGCACTCCGGTGCCTTGGCGATGGGGATGGACGGCGTCAACAACGCCGTCATCCCCGGCAAGGCCGAGCCCGAGGACTACGTCGCCGAGATCACCCGCGCCAACGACGGAATCGTCAACCAGCGCACGGTCTATCAAACCGCCACCCGTGGATTCGCCATGGTGCAGCGGCTGGAGCGGTACGGGGTCAAGTTCGAGAAGGACGAGCACGGGGAGTACGCGGTGCGGCGGGTGCACAGGTCCGGTTCCTACGTGCTGCCGATGCCCGAGGGGAAGGACGTCAAGAAGGCGCTGTACCGGGTGCTGCGGCAGCGGTCGATGCGAGAGAAGATCCGCATCGAGAACCGGCTCATGCCGGTCCGTGTGCTCACCGAAGCGGGCAGGGCGGTCGGTGCGGCCGCATTCAATACCCGCACGGGAGAATTCGTCACCGTCGCGGCCAAAGCAGTAATCCTGTCGACCGGGGCGTGCGGGCGCCTCGGGCTGCCCGCGTCGGGGTATCTGTACGGCACGTACGAGAACCCGACCAACGCCGGTGACGGGTACGCCATGGCCTACCACGCCGGCGCCGAACTCTCCGGAATCGAGTGCTTCCAGGTCAATCCGCTGATCAAAGACTACAACGGCCCGGCCTGCGCCTACGTGGCCAACCCGTTCGGCGGCTATCAGGTGAATGCGCTGGGGGAGCGGTTCGTCGATTCCGACTACTGGTCGGGGCAGATGATGGCCGAGGTGAAGGAAGAGATCGAATCGGCGCGCGGACCGATCTACCTCAAGGTCAGCCATCTGCCCGACGAGACGCTGGCCACGCTGGAGAACATCCTGCACACCACCGAACGGCCTACCCGCGGAACCTTCCACGCCAATCGCGGGCATGACTATCGGACCCACGATATCGAGATGCACATCTCCGAGATCGGCTTGTGCTCAGGGCATTCCGCCTCGGGTGTGTGGGTGGATGAGCATGCCCGGACGACGGTGCCGGGCCTGTATGCGGCGGGCGACCTGGCGTGCGTTCCGCACAACTACATGATCGGTGCCTTCGTCTACGGTGATCTCGCCGGTGAGCACGCGGCCTCGACGCTGTCGGAAGTGGCTGCACCCGAAAGTCTTCCGGCCGATCAGGTGGCGCAGGCGCACGAGCTGATCTACCGCCCGCTGCGGCACCCGGACGGCCCGCCGCAACCGCAGGTCGAGTTCAAGCTCCGCCGATTCGTGAACGACTATGTGGCCCCACCGAAGACCGCGACCAAGTTGTCGATCGCGGTGCAGACCTTCGAGCGCATGACAGCCGAGGTCGAGGGTATCGGAGCCCGTACCCCGCACGAGTTGATGCGTGCCGCTGAGGTGTCCTTCATCCGTGATTGCGCGGAGATGGCGGCCCGATCCTCGTTGACCCGGACCGAATCACGCTGGGGCCTCTACCATGAGCGGGCCGATCTGCCCCAGCGCGACGACACGGAGTGGCGCTACCACCTCAACCTGTACAAGGACGCCGACGGCGCCATGAAGTTCGTGAAGCGGCCCGTGGCACCGTATTTCGTCGCGGTTCCCGAGTTGAACCATCTGACTTCGCAGGACCCGGTGACCACTGTCGAACAACCCCACCTCCACGGCGGCCGGGCTCCGGCGGCCGAGAATTCCCGGGTCCGCCCAGCCTCATCCGCGCAGCCGCCGTCACCACGCATCGCCGCGGTACTGGCACTGGAGGAGCCCACATTGGAGGATCTGAGCACCTACCTGACCGATCCGGACGCGGGCGTGCGCCGTACCGCGGTCGCCACCCTCGTCGAGCATCTGCCCGACGGATACCAGCCCGCCCTGGTGGCCGCCCTGGCCGACGACGACGCCGAGGTGCGCCGCGAGACCGCTGACTCCGTCCGCGAACTCGTCGAGGTCCTGCCGGATCCGGGCACGTTGGTCGACCGGTTGGCCTCCGCGGACCCGGTGGTCCGTGCCGTGACGGTGTACCTGCTGAGTTCCCGGCGCGTCGGCAGCGCCCACGCGTACCGGGTCGCCTCGACCGACGCCGATCACCGAGTCCGGATCGAAGCGGTGCGCGCCCTGGTGTCGGTCGACGATCACGCCGGCGTGGCGGCCGCCACGACCGACGGCAACCGGGAAGTGCGGATCGCCGCGGTGGGCGGCCTGGCGACGCTGCGGGCCGGCGCCGATGCGGTGCGCGTGGCACTCGATGATCCCGACCCGCTGGTGCGGGCGACGGCACTGGCCGCCCTCGGCGCGGTCGGTTGCACCGACGGCGACGTGGTCAGCGTCGAGAAGGCGTTCACCGAGTCGGCCTGGCAGATCCGCCAGGGTGCGGCACGCGCGTTGGCCGGGGCCCGATCCGAGTTGGCCGTTCCGACCCTGTCACGCGCGCTCGAAGATCAGCATCTCGACGTCCGCAAGGCCGCAGTGCTGAGCCTGAGCCGGTGGGCGGGATCGGAGTCGACGGCCCGCCGGGCGCTCACCGCGGCATTGGACGACAGTGATGCCGACGTGCGCGCCTACGCGCGTCAGGCGTTGACCGGTTGAGCGTGGCACTCACCCACAAGATCAGACGTATCCGAACTGTTCAGGCTGTTCGCGTACCCGCACCTCATCGCCCTCGAGATTGAGGCCGATCCAGGTCTCGTGTCTGATGCTCACCTCGTGGCGGGTGATGATGCCGCGATCAGGAAGGCGGACCTCGACGGTCACCGATTCTTCCGGGTCGGGTAGATCAACTTCGACGCCGGCGGCATAGCCCGTCTGCATTCGGGTTGTGGGGCGGCCGTCGTATGCTCGCTTGCCGCCGACGCTGACCTCGACGAGATCGCCGCCCCATCCCTCCTGCAGTTCGATGTGCAGCTTCACGAGTTCCGACGTTTCTGCACCCGCAGGTCCCCGTTGCCGCCGTTGGTTCGCCGGTTCTTCCCGGACCCCGTCGACGCCGCGGCAGCGAGCGCCCTGGCTTTGTCATCAACTGCCTCGACCACGGAAGGTAAAACGCCACGTTGTCCGAGGATGTCGCCCAATGACTGCTGCATTGCCGCAGCGGGCTGGACTGCACCACTGGTGGCCAGAGCCTGGTTGATCGCCTCCACGTTGCGGCGGAAGGTGATGTGACCAAAGGTTTCTGCAGCTTCTTGCGTCGTCACGCTATCTCCGACCAACTTCACCGCAGCGTCGACGCGAGCGGGCCGCTGCTCGACGATGCCGCCCGCCTCAGCCACACGATTCGCCGCCATCGGCGACGCCTCTGGTATCACGAGCATCTTGTAGTCCTTTGCGAGTGGGGCCGCGAGAGCCGCCGCGGCATGGATCGCTGCCCGGGTTTGAGGTAACCGCTCGACGGTGTCCCGCAGCACTTCGTTCGCTGAGGCCAGGACCGCTGTACCGGTGAACGACAGTGTGCGGCCCACCTCCTCGGAGAAGAACTCCTGGGCAACGTCTTCCTCGTCCCAGCTTCGGGGTGGTGCGATTCTCAGCTGCAGCGGGCTGCTCGTGACCACCGAACCACCAACGTCGACCGCAACCTGAATCTGATAGACCCCGGGATCAGAAATGTCCCAACCGTTCAGCCCGGCGAAAACCGGTAGCGCTTGGTAGATCGATTCACCCGGTTGCAGCACAGTCATGTCGAGTTCGCGGCACTGTCGCGAGTACGGCATCCATTGGCGCGCCGGCTTACCCTTCTGTTTGAGGATTACCAGCACTTCCTGCGGGTCGACAACAGTCGAGGGTAGAAGCTTGGGCTGGCTGCCGGTATTCGTAAGTTTGACTTCGAGTATGACGGGCTCAAGAAACTCGAATACCGGCCTATCTCGATTGACCCGGACCTCGACGCGATACGTCGACTGGCCATCAAGCTCGGCTTGCTCGAAACCGTGGTGGTCGAACCATTCGGCGTTCCCCATCTGTACGAAGCGAGAGGGCGCGTGGCGCATGAACAGCAACTCGGGATCGCTGAAACGGAAGGGGAAGTCGGCAAAGAACGCTCCCTGACCCCCCTGGACGTTGTAGGGGTAATTCATGAATGAACGCGCCTCAGGCTCATTGGAAAGCGGAAGCCACGGTGTACCAAGCGCCTTCTGCCAAGAATGGGCCAAGTTGAAAGCGTGACCCATCTCGTGCACTGCAGTCCAGAACCGCATACGTGCCACCCAGGCACCGGGAGCCGCGTCACCTGCGGGCGGATCCTTGATGAAGGCTTCGGTGAAGATTGCCGTGCCTTGGCGGTGGTTGGGGCCGATGTCGTCGAACATGATTCCGCCCAACGACGTTCCCTGGTCATGCAGCGCTGCCCAGAAGGTCCACATCGACCATTGCGGCGCATTCTTGAAACGCGACCAGTAGGTCTGCATGGCATCGTGCATCTCGGCATCGCTCCACGTTCCGTTGGCGCCGGAGCCACCGATGGGAACGACACTGTCGCCGCTTGACTTCGTCACCTTGAATCCCGCGCGGCCGAACACATCCTCGATCGACAAATTCTCCGCTGGCAACGACGCCGGCCGGTTGGGGTGCGCATGGGTATCAATGGCATACACCGGGTTGGCGTCCGGCGTGTGGTCGAACTCGAATTCGACCGGATGAAACGCTGACGATGTCCAGCGATAGATCCGGGTGAAGGCTCGCTGTCCGCCGCCACTGAAGGTCACCTTTGCCGACCGCTGATCGACAAAGGGGCTCTTCACAACGGTGACATCGATATTGGTGTATCCGAAGGCTGCGGCATTGCCATCCTTGAACCAGATCGGACCAGCCCAATGGTTGGCTCCGATCTTGGCCAGCGAAGCGACCCAGTGGTAGCGCTCGGTCACGGCGAACGAGGTCCCACTCGCGGTCATCTGCGGGTACTGTCGATCGACATCAAGACGTAATTCCTCGCGCCGCAACAGGACCGGAGAAAGCGTGGCGTCTCGACCGTTTCCGTTCAGGATATCCACGAGTCGCCATGTGTAGAGCCCGCTTGCCGCCGGGATGAGCCACGGCGGAATAGGAATCACCGGGGCTTCGAGTTCATCAAAGCCTTCGGTGAGATCGCTGTCCGCAAGGTCGATATTGTCGCGGCTGCGATACGCCGGAATCTCGATATCAGTCATGTCTACGGCCCTTTCAACTCGCGCCAGATCGCTCATGGATCGACAGATACTCAGCGTTCCAGCGCTGACTCAGAGTTGACGCGCGTACCGCACTACTTCAATTTCGCAACATGGCCCCGCCAAGTTTGTCGTTAACGCTGCTAACGACCGGGTAGAGGGTTCAGAGTTCCAGAGCCTGATACGTGCGCCGGACGAATCGGGGTTGTGCCATCTGAAGTTTCGCGGTCGAGGTGTTGCCGCTGATGGCGGCCGCATCCACCGAGAGATTCGGATGGTTCTGGATCAGATAGATGAGGATGAGATCCGCCGACGGGTCGGCCTGCCACCAGGTGCCGTAGGCGCCGGGCCAACTGAAAGTGCCCAATCCGCCGGGGCCGAACAACTGACGTGACTTCGCCGCGTCGGTCACCACCGACAGGTTCAGGCCGAAGCCCCGGCCGACCCAGAACGGTGCCCCGAGGAACGGGTGCTGCTTCTGTTCGGCGGTGAGTCGGTCGGTACGCATCATCCGTACCGACTCCTCGGACAGCACGCGCACCCCGTCGAGCGTGCCGCCGGCCAGCAACATCCTGGCGAATTTCAGGTAGTCGTCGGCGGTGGAGAACAACCCTGCCCCGCCCGTGCAGAACGGGGGATCGGTGATCGGCGCCGGTCCCATCACATCGTGGGTCAAGGCGTTGTCGGCGGTGAGTTGGTACATCGTCGCCGCCCGTCGCCGGCCGGCCGCATCGACCGAGAACCCGGTGTCGACCATGCCCAGTGGCGCGAAGATCCGTTCGGACAGCACCTGGGCCAGCGGCTTGCCCTCGATCCGGGACAACGCGATCCCCAGGACATCGGTGGAGTGGCTGTAGGTGAGGCGTTCATCCGGCTGATGGGCCAACGGCAGTGTGGCCACCTCGCCGAGCCAGCGGTCCTGATCCTGGCGCAGCGACAGCCTGCCGTAAGCCGATGCCAGCGGGCCCAGGACTGAGAACACATAGGCCAGGCCGCTGCGATGGGTCATCAGGTCATCGAATGTGATGGGCCGCCGCGCGGGCTCGGTGCGGTCCAACGGGCCGCGGGCCTCGCGCAACACACGCATGTCGGCCAGTTCCGGCAGCCATTTCGTCACCGGTTCGTTCAGCGTGAACTTGCCCTCCTCCGCCAAACTCATCGCCGCGGCCACTGTGACGGGCTTCGTCATGGAGGCGATCCGGAAGATGGTGTCGCGCTGCATCGGCAGCCCTGCATCGACGTCGCGGTGGCCCAGGGCATTGACCTGGAGGATGCGGCCCGCCTGCCACACGAGGGTCACCGCTCCGGCAAGCAGGCCGGCGTCGATGGCCTCACGGATGGACGATTGATTGCCGTCGAGGTTCACCCGCGCCAGGTTAGCGGGCGACCGCCCGCTCCCGGTGGCTCACCGTGACCGCATCGGGCCGGACCTTGTCGGCCTGCTAAGCTGCTTCGCAGTTCGACGTCCTTTAACGATCCGTCCAGAGAGGCGGAGAAGGAGGTCAGGGTCACCTCATGGGCTCTTCAGGGACCGACCGGGAATTGCTGTCTGCGTCGGACGTCGGCCGCACCATTTCCCGGATCGCTCACCAGATCATCGAGAAGACCGCTCTCGACGATCCCGCCGAACGTCAGCGGGTCGTCCTCCTGGGCATCCCCACGCGCGGTGTGACCCTAGCCACCCGCCTGGCGGAAAAGATCAACGAGTTCGCCGACATCGCCCTGCCGGTCGGCGCCCTGGACATCACGCTCTACCGCGATGACCTCAACTTCAAGCCTCCGCGACCACTGGAGACCACCTCGATCCCGCCCGGCGGCATCGACGACGCAGTGGTGATCCTCGTCGACGACGTCTTGTACTCCGGGCGTTCGGTGCGCTCGGCGCTGGATGCGCTTCGTGACATCGGCCGCCCACGGGTGGTGCAACTCGCGGTGCTGGTCGACCGCGGTCACCGGGAACTGCCGGTCCGCGCCGATTACGTCGGCAAGAACGTGCCGACCTCGCGAAGCGAGAGTGTCCATGTGCTGCTGGCCGAGGACGACGACCGTGATGGGGTGGTGATCTCGAAATGACGACGCGTCATCTTCTGTCGGCGGCGGACCTCAGCCGTGAGGACGCGACGGCGATCCTCGACGACGCCGACCGTTTCCGGGAGGCGCTGCTCGGCCGTGAGGTCAAGAAGCTGCCCACGCTGCGCGGCCGCACCGTCATCACCATGTTCTATGAGAACTCGACCCGGACCCGGGTGTCGTTCGAGGTGGCGGGCAAGTGGATGAGCGCCGACGTGATCAACGTCAGCGCGTCGGGATCCTCGGTGGCCAAAGGGGAATCGCTGCGCGATACCGCGCTGACCCTGCGCGCCGCCGGTGCCGACGCCCTCATCATCCGCCACCCAGCTTCGGGCGCCGCGCAACAGCTCGCCGAGTGGACCGCCGAGGACGGGGGCTCGGGTCCCACCGTGATCAACGCCGGTGACGGCACTCATGAGCATCCGACCCAGGCCCTGCTCGATGCCTTGACCATCCGGCAGCGGCTGGGCTCCATCGAGGGCAAGCGTGTGGTGATCGTCGGCGACGTGCTGCACAGCCGCGTGGCCAGGTCGAATGTGTTGCTGCTGGCCACCCTTGGTGCCGAGGTGGTGCTGGTGGCGCCGCCGACGCTGCTGCCGGTAGGGGTGTCCGGGTGGCCGGTCACGGTGTCGCACGACCTGGATGCGGAGTTGCCCGCGGCCGATGCGGTGTTGATGCTGCGTGTGCAGGCCGAGCGGATGAACGGTGCCTTCTTCCCTTCGGCCCGTGAATACTCGGTGCGCTACGGGTTGTCCGAGAAGCGTCAGGCCATGCTGCCCGGCCACGCCGTGGTGCTGCACCCGGGCCCGATGCTGCGCGGCATGGAGATCGCGTTCCCGGTCGCTGATTCTTCGCAATCAGCTGTTCTGCAACAGGTTTCAAATGGTGTCCACGTGCGGATGGCGGTGCTGTTCCATCTTCTGGTGGGCGCGGATCGGGAGGCGATCAGCGTATGACGAAACACATCGCAGACTCGAATCCGCCGGTGCTCATCCGCGGGGTCCGGCTCTACGGCGAGGGGGACCAACTCGACGTACTGATCGCCGATGGCCAGATCGCCGAGATCGGTTCCGCGCTCAAGGCTCCCAAGAGCGCCGAGGTGATCGATGCCGCAGGTCAGGTGCTGCTGCCGGGCCTCGTCGACCTGCACACCCATCTGCGCGAGCCGGGCCGCGAGTACGCCGAGGACATCGAAACCGGCTCGGCTGCAGCGGCTCTCGGTGGCTACACCGCGGTGTTCGCCATGGCCAACACCGATCCGGTCGCCGATTCCGCCGTCGTCACCGACCACGTCTGGAACCGCGGCCAGCAGGTGGGCTTGGTCGACGTGCACCCGGTCGGTGCGGTCACGGTCGGCCTCGAAGGTAAGCAACTCACCGAGATGGGCCTGATGTCCGACGGTGTCGGCCAGGTACGGATGTTCTCCGACGACGGGCTGTGTGTCGATGATCCGCTGGTGATGCGGCGGGCGCTGGAATACGCCACCGGCCTCGGGGTGCTCATCGCCCAGCACGCCGAAGAGCCGCGGTTGACCGTCGGTGCGGTTGCCCATGAAGGGCCCAACGCCGCCCGGCTGGGCCTGGCGGGCTGGCCCCGGGCGGCCGAGGAATCGATCGTAGCCCGCGACGCGATCCTGGCCCGCGATGCAGGTGCCCGGGTGCACATCTGCCACGCGTCCACCGCGGGCACCGTGGAATTGCTGAAATGGGCCAAAGCGCAGGGTATTTCGATCACCGCCGAGGTGACCCCGCACCACCTGTTGCTCGATGACAGCCGGCTGGCCAGCTACGACGGTCGTAACCGGGTCAACCCGCCGCTGCGGGAGTCCAGCGATGCCGAGGCCTTGCGTCAGGCGTTGGCCGACGGGGTGATCGACTGTGTCGCCACCGATCACGCGCCGCACGCCGAGCACGAGAAGTGCTGTGAGTTCTCGGTCGCCCGCCCGGGCATGCTCGGCTTGCAGACCGCACTGTCGGTGGTGGCCGAGACCATGGTGCGGCCCGGCCTGCTGACCTGGCGCGGCGTGGCGAAGGTGATGAGCGAGGCTCCGGCGGCGATCGTCGGCCTGCCCGATCAGGGCCGGCCGCTGGAAGTGGGGGAGCCGGCCAACCTCACTGTGGTCGATCCCGACGCAAGCTGGACGGTCGAAGGTGACGGGCTGGCCAGCAGGTCGGACAACACGCCCTTCGAATCGATGACGCTGCCGGCGACGGTGACCGCCACCCTGCTGCGCGGCAAGATCACCGCGCTGTACGGCAAGTCGGGATCCAAGCTGTGAACACCCCCACGCTGATCGCCTCGCTGATCCTGGCCGCGCTGCTGGCCGTGCTGATCGCCTTCCTGATCCGCCAGATGATGCGCGGCTGGCTGCATCGCGCACAGCGCCAGGCCGAACTGATCGGCACCCTGCCGCCCCTGCCCGACACCGTCAGCGCATCGATCATCCCGCCCATGAAGGGCATGTACGTCGGCAGCACGGTGGTGCCGCACTGGAACGACAAGGTGGCGGCGGGCACCCTGGGCTTCCGCGCCAAGGCCGTGCTGACCCGCTACCCCGAGGGAATCATGTTGCAGCGCAGCGGGGCCGGTCCGGTCTGGATTCCCGCCGAGTCTGTTACCGCGATCAGGACCGAACGCGGAATCGCAGGCAAGGCACTGACTTACGACGGGATTCTGGCGATCAGGTGGCGGCTGCCCTCGGGCACCGAGATCGACACCGGGTTCCGCGCAGACAATCGCGCAGAGTACGACCGCTGGCTGGAGGAAGAGGCATGACGAGCAACGCAGACAACCACAACGGCAAGGCGGTCCTGGTACTCGAGGACGGACGCGTCTTCACCGGTACGACATTCGGAGCGGTCGGGCAGACCCTCGGCGAGGCGGTGTTCTCCACCGGAATGTCGGGCTATCAGGAAACCCTCACCGACCCCAGCTACCACGGCCAGATCGTGGTGGCCACCGCGCCGCAGATCGGCAACACGGGCTGGAACACCGAGGACGGCGAAAGCCGCGACGACAAGATCTGGGTGGCCGGTTATGCCGTGCGTGACCCCTCGCCGCGGGCATCCAACTGGCGTGCCAGTGGGACACTCGACGACGAGTTGGTCCGGCAGGGCATCGTGGGCATCGCGGGGATCGACACCCGAGCGGTGGTGCGCCACCTGCGCACCCGCGGGTCGATGAAGGCCGGGGTGTTCTCCGGAGAGGCGGCTGCGGCGTCAGTCGACGCGCTGGTGGCCCGGGTTCTCGACCAGCCCTCGATGCTCGGCGCGGATCTGGCCGGACAGGTCAGTACTGAGAGCTCCTACATCGTGGAACCCGAAGGTGGGCACCGGTTCACCGTCGCGGCGATCGATCTGGGTATCAAGACCAACACGCCGCGCAACTTCGCCCGGCGCGGAATCCGCAGCCACGTGCTGCCGTCGTCGGCGACCTTCGATCAGATCGCCGACCTCAAGCCGGACGGGGTGTTCCTGTCCAACGGCCCCGGCGATCCGGCCACCGCTGACCAGATCGTCGCGGTGACCCGTGAGGTCCTCGGCGCCGGAATCCCGTTGTTCGGCATCTGCTTCGGCAACCAGATCCTGGGCCGCGCACTGGGTCGGTCCACCTACAAGATGGTGTTCGGCCACCGCGGCATCAACATCCCGGTCATCGATCACATCACCGGGCGGGTGGCGATCACCGCCCAGAACCACGGGTTCGCCTTAGAAGGCGAAGCGGGGGAGAGGTTCGACACCCCCTTCGGCTCAGCCGAGGTCAGCCACACCTGCGCCAACGACGGTGTGGTGGAAGGGATCCGGTTGGTCGATGGCCGGGCGTTCTCGGTCCAATACCACCCGGAAGCCGCAGCCGGGCCACATGACGCGGAATACCTGTTCGACCAGTTCGTCGACCTGATGGCAGGAGAGAAGTAGATGCCACGTCGCTCTGACCTCAACCACGTATTGGTGATCGGCTCCGGCCCGATCGTCATCGGCCAGGCCTGCGAGTTCGACTACTCGGGCACCCAGGCCTGCCGGGTGCTGCGTTCCGAGGGCATCCAGGTCAGCCTGATCAACTCGAACCCGGCGACGATCATGACCGATCCGGAGTATGCCGACCACACCTACGTCGAACCCATCACCCCGGAGTTCGTCGAGAAGGTGCTGGCGCAACAGGCCGAGCGCGGCAACAAGATCGACGCCGTGCTGGCCACGCTCGGCGGCCAGACCGCGCTGAACACCGCCGTCGGCCTCCACGATCAGGGCATCCTGGAGAAGTACGGGGTCGAACTCATCGGCGCCGACTTCGAGGCGATCCAGCGCGGTGAAGACCGGCAGAAGTTCAAGGACATCGTCGCCAAAGTGGGCGGTGAATCCGCCCGCAGCCGAGTGTGTTTCACCATGGACGAGGTCCGCGACACCGTCGCCGAACTCGGCCTGCCCGTCGTGGTCCGGCCCAGCTTCACCATGGGCGGGCTGGGATCCGGCATGGCGTACTCCGCCGAGGACGTCGAGCGGATGGCCGGTGACGGCCTGGCCGCCTCACCGTCGGCGAACGTGCTCATCGAGGAATCCATCTACGGCTGGAAGGAATTCGAGCTCGAGCTGATGCGCGACAGCCGCGACAACGTGGTCGTGGTCTGCTCCATCGAGAATTTCGACCCGATGGGCGTACACACCGGAGACTCGGTGACCGTGGCACCGGCGATGACGCTGACCGACCGCGAGTACCAGACGATGCGTGACCTGGGCATCGCGATCCTGCGCGAGGTGGGCGTCGACACCGGTGGCTGCAACATCCAGTTCGCGATCGACCCACGCGACGGACGTCTGATCGTCATCGAGATGAACCCGCGTGTGTCGCGGTCGAGTGCGCTGGCCTCGAAGGCCACCGGTTTCCCGATCGCCAAGATCGCGGCCAAGCTCGCCATCGGCTACACGCTCGACGAGATCCTCAACGACATCACCAAGGAAACACCGGCCTGCTTCGAGCCCACGCTGGACTACGTCGTGGTGAAGGCGCCACGGTTCGCATTCGAGAAGTTCCCCGGCGCCGATGCCACGCTGACCACCACGATGAAGTCGGTCGGTGAGGCGATGTCGTTGGGCCGCAACTTCATCGAGGCATTGGGCAAGGTGATGCGGTCGCTGGAGACCAGCCGGGCCGGGTTCTGGACTGGTCCGGACCCCGATCTCACGGTCGAGCAGCTGTTGACCGGCCTGCGCACCGCGGTCGACGGCCGGCTCTACGACATCGAGCACGCACTGCGGCTGGGCGCCGGCGTCGAGCAGGTGGCCGAGGCCTCCGGCGTCGACCCGTGGTTCATCGAGCAGATCGCGGGTCTGGTCGCGCTGCGTGTCGAGCTGCTCGAGGCGCCGGTACTCGACGCCGAGCTGCTGCGCCGGGCCAAGCACAGTGGGCTGTCGGACCGTCAGATCGCCGCGCTGCGACCGGAACTCGCGGGTGAAGCGGGTGTGCGCACGCTGCGCCGCCGGCTCGGTATCCACCCGGTGTACAAGACCGTGGACACCTGCGCGGCCGAGTTCGACGCCAAGACGCCGTACCACTACAGCAGCTATGAACTCGACCCCGCCGCCGAGACCGAGGTCGCCCCGCAGACCGAGAAACCCAAGGTGCTGATCCTGGGCTCCGGGCCGAACCGGATCGGGCAGGGCATCGAATTCGATTACAGCTGTGTGCACGCCGCCACCACGCTGAGCGCGGTCGGGTTCGAGACCGTGATGGTCAACTGCAACCCCGAGACGGTGTCCACCGACTACGACACCGCCGACCGCCTGTACTTCGAGCCGCTCACCTTCGAGGACGTGCTGGAGGTCTACTACGCCGAGGACGCCTCGGGTAAGGGTGCAGACGGGACCGGTCCCGGCGTCACCGGGGTGATCGTGCAGCTCGGCGGCCAGACGCCGCTGGGCCTGGCGCAGCGGCTGGAGGACGCCGGGGTGCCGATCGTGGGCACCGGGCCCGACGCGATCGATCTGGCCGAGGACCGTGGGCTGTTCGGCGAGGTTCTGGTCAATGCGGGCCTGCCCGCCCCGCGGTTCGGCACCGCCACCAGCTTCGAGCAGGCCCGCCGCATCGCGGCCGACATCGGCTACCCGGTGCTGGTGCGTCCGTCCTATGTGCTGGGTGGGCGCGGTATGGAGATCGTCTACGACGAGGCCACCCTGGAGGGCTACATCGCCCGGGCCACCCAGTTGTCCCCGGAACACCCGGTGCTGGTCGACCGGTTCCTCGAGGACGCGATCGAGATCGACGTCGACGCCTTGTGCGACGGCACCGACGTGTACATCGGCGGCATCATGGAGCACATCGAGGAGGCCGGTATCCACTCCGGCGACTCGGCGTGCGCACTGCCTCCGGTGACTCTGGGCCGCAGCGACATCGAAGCGGTGCGCCGTGCGACCGAGTCCATCGCCCATGGCATCGGGGTGGTGGGGCTGCTCAACGTCCAGTACGCACTCAAGGACGACGTGCTCTACGTGCTGGAAGCCAATCCGCGGGCCAGCCGTACCGTGCCGTTCGTCTCCAAGGCCACCGCGGTGCCGCTGGCCAAGGCCTGCGCCCGGGTGATGCTCGGGGCCACCATCGCCGAGCTGCGGGCCGAGGGCCTGTTGAACAAGGACGGCGACGGAGCCACCGTCGCCCGCAATGCGCCGGTCGCGGTCAAGGAGGCCGTGCTGCCGTTCCACCGGTTCCGCCGCGCCGACGGCCGCCAGGTCGACTCGCTGCTGGGACCGGAGATGAAGTCGACCGGCGAGGTGATGGGTATCGATCACGATTTCGGTACCGCGTTCGCCAAGAGCCAGACCGCGGCCTACGGGTCGCTGCCGACCTCGGGCACCGTCTTCGTGTCGGTGGCCAACCGCGACAAGCGTTCGCTGGTGTTCCCGGTCAAGCGGCTGGCCGATCTCGGATTCCGGGTGCTGGCCACCGAGGGCACCGCGGAGATGCTGCGCCGCAACGGTATTCCCTGCGGTGAGGTGCGCAAGCACTCTGAGGAGCCCACGGGCGCCGACCCGCTGCCGTCCTCGGTCGAGATGATCAAGGCCGGCCAGGTCGACATGGTGATCAACACGCCGTACGGAAACTCGGGGCCGCGCGTGGACGGTTACGAGATTCGTTCGGCGGCGGTGTCGATGAACATCCCGTGTGTGACGACGGTGCAGGGAGCCTCGGCCGCGGTGCAGGGGATCGAGGCCGGCATCCGCGGCGACATCGGGGTGATGTCGCTGCAGGAACTGCACAGCGAGTTGGAGTCCCGCTAGCGATGGAGGCTTTCGGGCAGCTGTTGGCCGCAGCGGTGTCGGAGCGGGGCCCGCTGTGCCCCGGCATCGACCCTCATCCAGAACTGCTGCGGGCCTGGAATCTCTCCGTCGACGCCGACGGTCTGGCCGCGTTCTGCGACATCTGCGTCACGGCGTATACCGGGTTCGCGATCGTCAAGCCTCAGGTGGCGTTCTTCGAGGCCTACGGTTCGGCCGGTTTCGCCGTACTGGAACGCACCATCGCCGCGCTGCGTGAGGCCGGCGTGCTGGTACTGGCCGACGCCAAGCGGGGGGATATCGGCTCGACCATGGCGGCCTACGCCACCGCCTGGGCCGGCGACTCGCCGTTGGCGGCCGATGCGGTGACCGCATCGCCCTACCTGGGCTTCGGGTCGTTGCAACCCCTGCTGGACACCGCGGCGGCCCACGGTCGCGGGGTGTTCGTACTGGCCGCCACCTCCAATCCGGAGGGGGCGAGTGTGCAGCGGGCGATGGCCGGGTCACGCACCGTGGCCCAGTCCATCGTCGACGATGTGGCCTCCGTCAATCGAGCCGCAGGCACACCCACCGGGTCGGTCGGTGTGGTGGTCGGGGCGACGGTGACCGACCCGCCCGATCTCAGCGCACTGGGGGGCCCGGTGCTGGTGCCCGGGGTGGGAGCCCAGGGCGGCCGCGCCGATGCGCTGGGCGGGTTCGCAGGGGCCGAATTGGTGCTGCCCACGGTCTCGCGGGAGGTGCTCCGGGCCGGCCCGGCGGTGGCCGATCTGCGTGCGGCGGCCGAACGCCTGCGCGACGAGGTCGCCTATCTCGTCTGACGGCGTCCCGCCCATTACGTCGTGTCCCCGCGCCGGCTTCCACACCAGGGTCGTATCCGCCCGCGCTATCGCGACCCGGGTGTAGAAAGCGATGGCTGGGTCGAGAAGCGGTCGAGCCCAATCGGATTACTCGGTCGACCGTTCAGATCTGTTGCGGTGCAACCGGTCAGAGCGGGATCCAGATACCGAACAGCCAGAAACCCCAATTGTTGAACTGTGGGTTGAAGAACGGTGAAACCCAGCGCCGGTTGTAGTTGAACGGCTGGTGATGGAAGCGGCCCTGGTCGATTCCACGCCAGGGCAGGTCGGGCGGAGTCGGGGGAGGGTTGTCCCATGGGCCCGGCATACCCGGGCCGCCCGTTCCCTGGCAGTTGCCGAAAGCCGCACGGTGGTCCCGGTTGAGCCGCCGCCACGCCGCTCCCCGCCGCCAGACTGGTGGTTCCCGGCGCGATCGCGATAGCAGAAGCGCAGGTCAGACGCTTGATGTTCATGTCCAGCTTGCCTTCGGGGGTCATGCAAACCCGACCAGGGGAGGCTATTTAGCCACGCTGTGTAATCGTTAGGTGGCAATTAGGCGCGAGCCGGATGTCGCAAAACGCACGCCGCTCGACGTGCGTGTCGCCGGTTCCGACACGCCCGACACGCCGTGACCAGCGAAAATTTTCTCGAATACCCGGCGGTAACCAGGGCCGGGGGTGTCGGAACCGGTGTCGGACAGCCGAGCAGTTAGCTGTCGGTCCCTCGAAAACCATTGACATGCAGGAATATCCGGCTCAATGCGGCGTCGTGTGCGATGCCCAGCGGCCGATTCGGCGGAAATTCACAGGCTGTCGGAGCGCACTACACGCTGGGCTTTTAGCGCCGTTACCAGGGGGTGGGGTTAGCGTTAGTCGGCCTGCGTGGGTAGGTTCGTCGTCGCTGGCTGGTTTGTACTCCAGCCGTACAAAACAAGTGATGGCCGAAGATAAATCGCCAGGAGACGGAGGAAACCGTGGCCCTTCCCCAGTTGACCGACGAACAGCGCGCGGCAGCGTTGGAGAAGGCTGCTGCCGCACGTCGAGCGCGAGCTGAGCTCAAGGATCGGCTCAAGCGTGGCGGCACCAACCTCAAGCAGGTGCTTACCGACGCCGAGACCAACGAGGTCTTGGGCAAGATGAAGGTTTCCGCACTGCTGGAAGCCCTGCCGAAGGTCGGCAAGGTCAAGGCGCAGGAAATCATGACCGAGCTGGAGATCGCCCCGACCCGCCGTCTGCGCGGTCTCGGTGATCGTCAGCGCAAGGCCCTCCTGGAGAAGTTCGACCAGTAGAGGCTCCCGCATTGAGCGCTGGTAGAGGGGCTGGGCAACACACAGCGACGGCTCCGGTCGTCGTGTTGTCCGGCCCCTCCGCCGTCGGGAAGTCCACTGTGGTCCGCCGTCTGCGCGAGCAGCTTCCCGACCTGTATTTCTCCGTCTCGGTCACGACCAGGGCCCCGCGCCCCGGCGAGGTCGACGGCGTCGACTACACATTCGTGTCCAAAGAACGGTTTCAGCAGCTGATCGATGACGGTGAGCTGCTCGAATGGGCCGACATCCACGGCGGATTGCACCGATCGGGGACGCCGGCCCAGCCGGTTCGGGATGCCACCCGTGCCGGGCGCCCGGTGCTGATCGAGGTCGATCTCGCCGGGGCGCGCGCCGTCAAGCAGGCCATGCCCGAGGTGGTATCGGTGTTCCTGGCGCCGCCGAGCTGGGACGAACTGGTCAACAGGTTGTCCGGCCGCGGCACCGAGACGCCCGAGGTGATGGCCAGGCGTTTGGAGACGGCGCGGGCCGAAATGGCCGCAAAATCGGACTTTGACCAGGTTGTGGTGAACCGCCAGTTGGATACCGCATGCGCTGAATTGGTATCCTTGCTGGTGGACAGTCGTTGACTCATCGTGGCGGGACCGACGCGATCGGATCCGCGAGCCACCAGCAGGCTGTTCAGTAACCGCATTCACGCAACCGCCAGGAGACCTTTTCGTGAGCACCCCGCACGCCGATGCGCAGCTGGCCGCTGCGGACGACATCGATTCGTCCGTCGCCAGCGCCTACGACACGCCGCTGGGCATCACCAACCCGCCCATCGACGAGTTGCTGGACCGCGCGTCGAGCAAGTACGCGCTGGTGATCTACGCCGCCAAGCGGGCGCGACAGATCAACGATTACTACAACCAGCTCGGCGACGGCATTCTTGAGTATGTCGGCCCCTTGGTCGAGCCCGGTCTGCAGGAGAAGCCGCTGTCGATCGCGATGCGGGAGATCCACGAGGACCTGCTCGAGCACACCGAGGGCGGCGAGTAGCACAGGCCGGGGCCGGCACGTGAGCGCCAGTAAGCGAATTGTCGTCGGCGTCGCCGGCGGCATTGCCGCATACAAGGCGTGCACCCTGGTACGCCAACTCACCGAGGCGGGCCACTCCGTGCGGGTACTTCCCACCGAGTCGGCGTTGCGCTTCGTCGGTGCGGCTACGTTCGAGGCCCTGTCGGGCAATCCGGTACACACAGGCGTCTTCACCGACGTCCACGAGGTACCGCACGTCCGCATCGGGCAGGAAGCCGATCTCGTCGTCGTCGCCCCCGCCACTGCCGACCTGCTGGCACGTGCGGTGGCGGGCCGTGCCGACGACCTGCTGACCGCCACCCTGCTCACCGCGCGATGTCCGGTGCTGTTCGCCCCGGCGATGCACACCGAGATGTGGTTCCACCCGGCCACGGTCGACAACGTGGCCACCTTGCGCCGCCGGGGTGCGGTGGTGCTGGAACCCGCATCCGGACGGCTCACCGGAGCTGACAGCGGTGCCGGACGCCTACCTGAGGCCGAAGAGATCGCGACGTTCGCGCAGTTGCTGCTGGAGCGGGCTGACTCCCTGCCCTACGACCTGGCCGGCGTCAAGGCCCTGGTGACTGCCGGCGGTACCCGTGAGCCCGTCGACCCGGTGCGGTTCATCGGCAACCGCAGCTCTGGCAAGCAGGGATACGCGGTGGCCCGCGTCCTGGCTCAGCGGGGCGCGGAGGTGACCCTGGTCGCCGGTAACACCGCCGGTCTGGTCGACCCGGCCGGGGTCGATGTGGTGCGCATCGGGTCGGCAACGCAACTGCGTGACGCCGTGTCCAAGTACGCGGCCGAATCGAATGTCCTGGTGATGGCCGCGGCGGTCGCGGACTTCCGGCCTGCACAGGTGGCCACCAGCAAGATGAAGAAGGGCAGCGCGTCGGAGCCCAACTCGATCGACCTCGTCCGCAACGACGACGTGCTCGCCGGAGCGGTCCGCGCCCGGGCCGAAGGGCAGCTGCCGAACATGCGGGCGATCGTCGGCTTCGCTGCCGAGACCGGCGATGCCAATGGTGACGTGCTGTTCCACGCCAGGGCCAAACTCCAGCGCAAGGGATGTGACCTGCTGGTGGTGAATGCGGTGGGGGAAAACCGTGCGTTCGAGGTGGACCACAACGACGGTTGGTTACTCAGCGCCGACGGCACCGAGGCCGCATTGGAACACGGTTCGAAGACTCTGATGGCCACCCGTATCGTGGACGCGATCGCGGCGTTTCTGGGCACGCACGATGGGTGATCCGACGTAGGCATCAAAGTTGCGGATAAGGGTTGCGCATTTGCGTCCGACGCGCTTGGGTGCAACAGGGCACAGGTATTATTCGCCTAACTAAGTAGTTTTGAGACTGAAAAAACTTTTTCAGATCCGCAAGGAAGGAAGCAGACCGTGAGCCAAGGTCGCCTGTTTACCAGTGAGTCGGTAACCGAAGGACACCCCGACAAGATCTGTGACGCGATCAGCGACTCGGTGCTCGACGCGCTGCTGGAGCAGGATCCCAAGTCGCGGGTCGCGGTGGAGACGCTGGTCACCACCGGTCAGGTGCACGTAGCCGGTGAGGTCACCACCTCCGCCTACGCCGACATTCCGAAGATCGTCCGTGACCGCATCCTGGAGATCGGCTACGACTCCTCGACCAAGGGGTTCGACGGCGCCTCGTGCGGAGTGAACATCGCCATCGGCGCGCAGTCGCCCGACATCGCCCAGGGAGTCGACACCGCCCACGAGGCACGCGTCGAGGGCGCGGGGGATCCATTGGACGCGCAGGGCGCTGGTGACCAGGGCCTGATGTTCGGTTACGCGATCAGCGACACCCCGGAGCTGATGCCGCTGCCGATCGCACTGGCCCACCGATTGGCCCGCCGGCTGACCGAGGTGCGCAAGGGTGGGGTGCTCGATTACCTGCGCCCTGACGGCAAGACCCAGGTCACGATCCAGTACGACGGCACGACGCCGGTGCGCCTGGACACCGTGGTGCTGTCGACGCAGCATGCCGACGGCATCGACCTCGAGGGGCAGCTCACCCCGGACATCCGGGAGAAGGTCGTCAACACCGTGCTGGCCGATCTCGGCCACGAGACCCTCGATACCTCGGACTACCGCTTGCTGGTCAACCCGACCGGCAAGTTCGTCCTCGGCGGTCCGATGGGTGACGCCGGTCTGACCGGCCGCAAGATCATCGTCGACACCTACGGCGGCTGGGCCCGCCACGGCGGCGGCGCCTTCTCCGGCAAGGATCCGTCAAAGGTGGACCGGTCGGCCGCGTACGCGACGCGCTGGGTGGCCAAGAACGTCGTCGCCGCCGGTCTGGCCGAGCGGGTCGAGGTCCAGGTCGCCTACGCGATCGGCAAGGCCGCCCCGGTCGGCCTGTTCGTCGAGACCTTCGGCACCGAGACCGTCGATCCGGCCCGCATCGAGAAGGCCATCAGCACCGTGTTCGATCTGCGCCCCGGCGCGATCATCCGCGACCTGGATCTGCTGCGGCCGATCTACGCCCAGACGGCGGCCTACGGGCACTTCGGGCGCACCGACATCGAGCTGCCCTGGGAGCAGCTCAACAAGGTCGACGAACTGAAGGCCTCGGTCTAGTTTTTCCTGACAGCAGTCCCCGGTCACTGATCGGGGGCTGCTGCGTTTTCTGGGCAGCATCACCGCGAGATCGACGCCATGGTCGTGATTCGTGAGGCGGAACGACCACAGCGTCGATCTCGGCGTGAGTGTGGGTGCCTACGAGGTGAACGCGTAGTCGTCCAGCGGGAAGCTCCGGCTGCGCCAATACGCCTCGAATGTGGTGGCGGGCCGCAGCGGCACATCCCCGTTGCGGTCGAAGTAGTAGCTGTTGGCCAGGCTGCAGCTGTCCTGCCAGAAGATCTGGCGGTGACGCTTGCGCATCATCTCGGCGAAGTACCGGTCGTTGGCCTCCCGGCGGACCTCGACGCGGCGGGCGGTCCGGCGGTCGGCCTGCTCGATGCACCGCACCAGATGACGGGTTTGAGCCTCGATCAACGCGAAGTACGACGAGCCGACGTAGCCGTACGGGCCCATCACGGAGAAGAAATTCGCGAAGCCGGGAACGCTCACACCTTCGTAGGCCTGCATCCGGTGCTGCATCCAGAATTCGCTCAGCGACTGCCCACCCGACCCCACGATGTCGAACGGCAGCGCATCCACGTCCATCACCTTGAACCCGGTGGCCAGGAGCAGCACGTCGACGTCGTGGCTCTCCCCGTCGGTGGTGGCGACACCCGAACCGGTGATCTTGTCGATCGGTTCGGTGACCAACCGGACGTTGTCGCGGTTGAATGTGGCCAGATAGGTGTTGTGGAACCCGGGTCGCTTGCATCCCACCGCGTACCGCGGGGTGAGCTTGTCGCGCACCTGCGGATCGCGCACTTGCTGGCGTAGGTAGGCGCGGCCGGCCGCGCCGGCCCGCTTGGCGAACGGGTTGATCGTGAAGTACTGCGCGGCCAGCGGGAAGGTGAACTCCACATACGCCTGGCTGATCAGCCGGTGCAGCGTCCGGCCGCCGGGCAGCCGCATCAGCCTGCGGGCGACCGGCGGGATGGGCACGTCGAACTTCGGGAAGCACCAGATGGGCGTGCGTTGAAATACGGTGAGCTGCTTGACCGTCGGGGCGATCTCGGGGATCAACTGCACCGCAGAGGCGCCGGTGCCGATGATCGCCACCCGCTTGCCGGTCAGATCCAGGGTGTGGTCCCAGCGGGCGGTGTGCACGGTGACCCCGGCGAAGGAGTCCACGCCGTCGATGTCGGGCAGCTTCGGGATGGTCAGCACACCGCTGGCGTTGACCAGAAACCGCGCCGTCAGTATCTCGCCCGAGTCGAGTTCGGCCCGCCACAGGTTCTCGTCGTCATCGAAGACCGTGCGTGTGACGGTGGCGTTGAACCGGATCCGGGGGCGCAGGCCGTATTTGTCGACGCAGGAGTCGGCGTAGGCGCGCAACTCATTTCCGGGTGCGTAGGTACGGGACCAGTCCCGCGACTGCTCGAACGAGAACTGGTAGGAGAACGACGGGATATCCACCGCCACACCGGGATAGGTGTTCCAGAACCAGGTCCCGCCGGCCCCGTCACCGGCCTCCAGGATCAGGTAGTCGTGCAGGCCGGCCTTGTCGAGCGCGATGGCGGTGCCGATGCCGGAGAATCCGGCGCCGACGATGAGGGTGTGAAAGTCGGGCATCGGGCCACCTCCCGGTTGCGTCAGATCAACGTAACCCCCAGCTCCACCGAGTGACCAGGATTGAGAAAGTCCCGCCGAGCGCGTTTCTCGCAGACACGCCTGCCAGTTGAACCGCGGCGAACTGCAATCCGTTCACACTGGGGTGAGGCCGGCGCAGGAAAGGGACACAACCACGATGGCATCCGACGATGACTCCTCGATGGCAAATGACCAGGGGGAGGTCGTAACGCCATCCCCATCCCCGGATTTCGGATCGGTGCTCAGTCGCCGAGGTGCGCTGCTCGGTTTGGCCGCGGTCGGCGGAGTTGTCGCCGTCGGCGTGGGCGGCCTGGCCGAGGCGGCGGGCTGGCTGCGGCCCGACGCGCTGACTCCGGCCGATTTCGCCGACCGCTTCGAACAGATCGCCGGCCGTCACGACGGATTCCGGCGCAACCACGCCAAGGGCCTGGCCGCCACCGGGACGTTCACCAGCACCGGTGCCGGTGCCGAGGTGAGCAAGGCCGCGGTGTTCAGACCCGGCACGATGCCCGTCGTCGGACGGTTCTCGCTGTCCGGTGGGCTGCCCGATCAACCCGATAAACCCGACACGGTCAGAGGGCTGGGCCTGATGTTCCTGCTTCCCGACGGCGAGCAGTGGCGCACCGCAATGATCAACCTCCCGGTGTTCACGGACAGTGCGCCGCAGGGCTTCTTCGAGCGCATGCTGGCTTCCCGGCCCCAGGTGCAGACGGGCAAGCCGGACCCGTCGGCGATGGCGGCGTTCCTGGCCGCCCATCCGGAAACCGCGGCGGCGATGAAGATCATCAAGGCGGCTCCGCCGAGCGCAGGATTCGCCGACAGTACGTACCGCAGTCTCAACGCTTTTCGAGCCACCAATGCCCAGGGTGAGACGACGGCCATCCGTTGGGCGGCCGTGCCGATGGCATCGGATCGGCCCGCCGAGCAGACGCATGGCAACGGCGAGAACGTTCTCTTCGACGCCCTCATCGACACGGTCGAACGCGGACCGGTCAGCTGGAAACTGATCCTCACCCTGGCCGATCCCGGCGACCCCACCGATGACCCGACACTGCCGTGGCCGGCGAACCGACCGACAATCGAGGCGGGCACCATCACCCTCGACGGCGTCCACACCGAGGCTGTCGGAAACGCCCGCGACATCAACTTCGACCCACTGGTGCTGCCCGACGGGCTGGCCGCTTCCGACGATCCGGTGCTGGCTGCGCGATCGGCGGTCTATGCCCGCTCGTTCAACCGGAGGGCCCGAGAACCCAAGTCGCCCAGCGCAGTCGTCGTTCCCGGTGGTGCGCAGTGACCACCGAAACGGAACAGTTCAACCTGGCGGCGCGACTGCTGCACTGGTCCATGGCCGTCATGGTGATCGCCCAGTTCTTCATCGGTGTCACCATGATCGCAGCGCTCAGTTACTACCCGCTGTTACTCGCGATCCACCGGCCGCTGGGGATCGCGATCCTGGTGTTCGCGGTCGTGCGGTTGGCCAACCGGCTCACCCGCCGACTCCCACCGTTCCTGGCGACCATGAGCCCGCTGGAGCGTCGCATTGCCAGCTACTCCGAATATCTGCTGTACGCACTGCTTTTGGTGCAGCCCCTGATCGGGTGGGCCATGCTGTCGGCAGCACAGTCGCCGGTCGTCTTGGCCGGGGCGCTGCACCTTCCGGCGATCGCCCCGCACAACATCACCCTCTATGCAGCGCTGCGCACCGCCCACACCGTCGCCGCCTACCTGCTGTTCGCGACGTTCACCGCACACATCTGCGCGGTGCTGTTCCACACCCTGGGGCTCCGCGACGGGATTATCCGTCGAATGTCGTTGTGGCCCAGCAAAAACAGTCAGTCGTGAAGGGCCGCCCGCAGCGCGGCCATCGCCCGATCGAACGCCTCGGTGGCGGCCGGAACCACACCGACATAGCCGACGTAGCCGTGGACCAGGGTCTCGGCATTGTCCAGCTGCGCCGGAACGCCTGCGGCAGCCAGCAGCTCGGCGTAACGGATGCCGTCGTCGCGCAACGGGTCGTGCCCGGCTACGGCGACGTAGGCCGGTGCGAGGCCGGACAGGTCCGCCGCGCGGGCCGGCACCAGTGTGGCCGGCGGATCGGACAGATCCACATGCCCGGCATACCAGCGGGAGAACCCCTCGACGGCGTCGAGACCCAGGATCGGCGCCGCGGCGTTCTCGGTGAACGACGGCAGGCTGGTGTCCCACGTGGTCGCCGGGTACCAGAGCAGCTGGAAGCGTAGCGGGGGAGCGCCGGCGTCTCGGGCCAACTGCGCCACGACGGCGCTGAGGTTGCCACCCGCCGAATCCCCGGCGACGGCCATCCGGTCGGCGTCGACACCCAGTTCTGCGGCGTTGGCGGCCACCCACTGCGTCACGGCCCACGCGTCGTCGACCGCGGCGGGATACGGATGCTCGGGGGCCAGTCGGTAGTCCACCGACACCACGACCGCGTCGGCGGCCACCGCGTGCTGGCGCGCGGTGCCGTCGTAACTGTCCAGGTCACCCAGCGCCCAGCCGCCGCCGTGGATGAACACCACCACCGGCAGAGTCGCGCCGTCTGCGGCCGGTGGCCGGTACACCCGAACCGGGACCGGGCCGGCCGGCCCGGGGACCTCGCGGTCCTCGGTCTTCACGTCGGGATGGACCGGCAACCGCGGAATCTCACTGAACTGGCGGCGGGCCTCTTCGACACCTATGTCGGTCGACAGTTGGAACGGCACCGCCTCCAGTACCTTCTGCAGGATGGGATCAACAGCTGGTAACGCGTCAGCAACGGACATTCCGCAACCGTACGCACACCGCGTCACCGTGTGGTTGTGGGTGGCGGCCGCGGTCGTCGCGGCGGGCTACGGGGTGTTCCTGATCGTCACGGCGACGCGGTTGCCCACGGGCGCCGATCTGACCGGTCAGTTCACCCTCCAACCTGCGGTGAAGGCGCTCGCCGCGGTCCTGCTGGCCGCGGCGGCGTGCGCGCATCCGATCGTGCGGGAACGGCGCTGGCTCGTCGGTGCGCTGGTGTTCTCGGCACTCGGCGACTTCCTGCTCGCGATCCCGTGGTGGGAGCCGTCGTTCGTGCTGGGGTTGGCCGCCTTCCTGGTCGCGCATCTGTGCTTTCTCGGCGCGCTGGTGCCGCTGGCGCGACGTTCGACACCGCGGCTGATCGCCGTCGCACTCACCGTGCTGGCCTGTGTGGCGCTGCTGACCTGGTTCTGGCCTCGGCTCGTCGAACAGGGGATGGCCATTCCGGTGGTCGCCTACATCGCGGTGCTCGGCGCGATGGTGTGCGCGGCGCTGCTGGCGCGGCTGCCCACGCCGTGGACCGCGCTCGGGGCCGTGTGCTTCGCGGTGTCGGACGCGATGATCGGCATCAGCCAGTTCGTCCGTGGCGACCAATTGCTCGCTGTCCCGATCTGGTGGGGCTATGCGGCGTCACTGGTGCTGATCACGGCCGGTCTGTTCTTCGGCCGATCGTCACGGCCGTCTGCTAAACCTGGCCAGTGACCATCACCCGCCGCGCCGCAGATCATGAGCCCATCGCGCGGGTGCTTCCTCTGCTGACAGTGCCGCACCTGGACCGGGAGTTCGACTACCTGGTGTCGGAAGAACAGTCCGACGACGCCCAGCCCGGTGTGCGGGTCCGGGTGCGGTTCAACGGCAGGCTGGTCGACGCATATCTGTTGGAGCGACGCTCCGACACCGACCACACCGGCAAGCTCGGCTGGCTCGACCGCGTCGTCTCACCTGAGCCGGTGCTCACCCCCGAGGTCCGGCGGCTCGTCGACGCCGTCGCCGCCCGCTACGCCGGGACACGTGCGGACGTCCTGCGCCTGGCGGTGCCGCCGCGCCACGCCAGGGTCGAGAAGCAGACCCCGGAGGAACCCGAGCTGGTGCCGGTTGCCCCTGTCGACACCGGTGCCTGGGCCCGCTATGGCCGCGGTGAACAGTTCCTGACCGCGGTCGGTGAGGGCCGGGCGGCGCGGGCGGTGTGGCAGGCACTGCCCGGGGAGGACTGGGCACGGCGGCTGGCTGAGGCGGCCGCTGTCGCGGTGAACGCCGGGCTGGGCGTGGTGGCCGTGCTGCCCGACCAGCGCGACGTCGACGCGCTCCACGCCGCGGCGATCAAACGGGTGCCCGCGTCGCGGGTGGTCGCGTTGTCGGCCGGTTTGGGCCCGTCGGCTCGGTACCGCCGCTGGCTGGCGGCGCTGCGGGGACAGGCCCAGGTGGTGATCGGCACCCGCAGCGCGGTGTTCGCCCCGGTGGCCAACCTCGGGTTGGTCCTGGTGTGGGACGACGGTGACGACAACCTCGCCGAGCCGCGCGCGCCCTATCCGCACGCCCGTGAGGTCGCCATGCTGCGCGCCCACCAGTTGCGCTGCGCCGCCATCATCGGCGGTTACGCGCGCACCGCCGAGGCGCAGGCGCTGGTACGCACCCGCTGGGCCCACGACGTGGTGGCGACCCGGGCGGTGGTCAGGGACGCTGCGCCGAGGGTGGTCGCGTTGGAGGACAGCGGCTACGCCCAGGAGCGTGATCCGGCCGCCCACACCGCCCGACTGCCGTCCATGGCGCTGCAGGCGGCCCGCTCGGCGCTGCAGGCGCAGCACCCCGTGCTCATCCAGGTTCCACGACGCGGATACGTGCCCGCGTTGGCTTGTGCTCGGTGCCGTGCGGTGACGCGCTGTCGGCATTGCACGGGCCCGCTGGCCCTGCCGGACCGGGGCGGTGCGGCCGCGGAGTGTCGGTGGTGTGGCCGGGCCGAGCCCGCATTGCGTTGTGCGCGTTGCGGTTCGGATGCGGTGCGGGCGGTCGTGGTGGGGGCCCGACGCACCGCGGAAGAGTTGGGGCGGGCCTTTGCCGGTACCTCGGTGATCACCTCGGGCGGCGACGCCATGGTCAGTGCGGTGGGGGATGGGCCGGCCCTGGTGGTCTGCACGCCCGGCGCGGAGCCGATCGCCGAAGGCGGCTACGGCGCAGCCCTGCTACTCGACGCGTGGGCACTGCTGGGCCGGCAGGATCTGCGGGCCGCCGAGGACACGATGCGCCGGTGGATGGCTGCGGCGGCCCTGGTGCGACCGCGCACCGACGGCGGCGTGGTGGCCGTGGTCGCCGAGTCGGCGATCGCCACCGTGCAGGCGCTGATCCGGTGGGATCCGGTGGGGCATGCCGATGCCGAGCTCGACGGTCGCGGTGAGGTGGGCCTGCCGCCGGCTGTGCACATGGCGGCCATCGACGGCACGACGACGGCGACCGCGGCCCTGCTCGACACCGCCCAATTGCCCGAGTCCGCGGAAATCCTCGGGCCGGTGGATCTGCCGACCGGTGCGCGTCGCCCGCCCGGCCTGGACGCCGACGCCGAGGTGAGCCGGATGCTGGTCCGGGTTCCGCGCGACGGGGGCCTGGAGATGGCGGCGGCACTACGCCGGGCCACCGCGGTGCTCAGCGCCCGCAAGGATCAGCAACCATGTCGCATCCAAATCGACCCTCTGCACATAGGGTAAGGCGGATACTTCACCCGTTGTCGGTGAGTGCCGAACCAGGAGGCTGCCATGCGCCGGGTGTGGTCGTGGTTGTTCGCGTTGGCGCTCATCGCCTTTGGTCTGCTGTGGCCGCTGGTGTTCACCGGCGGGTCTTCATCGGGCCCCGGCCCGGCCGATCCGGTGGTGATCACCGACTACCGTGCTGATTTCACCGTGGACGGCACCGGGCGCATGGTCGCCGTCGAAACCGTCACCGGCAATTTCCCCAGCGGGCGACACGGCATCTTTCGGTACTGGGACGTGGCAAATCAGAACAACTCCCGGCTCCGGCAGGTACCCGAGATCACCTCGATCACGATGGATGGGTCACCGATGACCTATCAACTGCTGTGGGAGAACGGAAAACGCTTCCGGGTGGCCAAGATCGGAGACCCGGACTCCACTCTCGACTGGGGCAGCCACGTCTTCGAGATCCGCTACACGATCGACGGTGTCCTCGATCCGGGCGGTGTCGGTGCCGGGCGTGAGTTCGCCTCGAACATCGGTAGCCCCGATGCCCAGTCGGCCTTCTACTGGAATGTCGTCGCACCGGCCTGGAACAACACGATCGAGCGGGCCGATATTTCGGTCACTCTGCCGGCCGGGTTGACCGGCGCCGGATGCAGTGTCGGATTCGGTGTCGGGAGCGCCTGCACGGATCTGCGCACCGAAGGCAACACCGTACGACTGGTGGCGACCGACCTGGAGCCGCACACACCGGTGACGCTGCGCGCCGGAATCGACGTGGCGACACCGCCTCAGGTGACCCTGCCCTGGCCGTACACGTGGGACCGGATCCTCGGCCGATCGGTGAGCGCACTGTTGTGGATCGCCCTGCTGAGCGTCGGCATGGGGCTGCTCGCCTACCTCTGGACCCGCACGACCGTCGAACCGGCACCGGGATTTCCGGTGCAGTACGCCCCGCCGGAGGGGCTCGGGCCGGTGCAGACCGAGTACATCCGCACCGAGACCGTCCCCAAGAATGGGCTGAGCGCCACCCTGTTCCACCTGGCCGAGCGAGAGCTCGTGGAGTTGCGGCAGGTCAGCGACAACCACTGGAAGATCAAAGGTCGGGCGAAGCCGGCGCATTGGGCCGAAGTCGATCCGGTCGGCATCGCCGTGGGCGCGGCGCTCAAGGTGATGTCGGTGGGGGCCGAGTTCTCCGCCAAGGACACCGCGGCATCGGGCAAGAAGCTGAGCAAGGCCAAGGCCGACATGGTTGTCGCGGTGCGCAAATGGGCCCTCGACGGCGGCTTCATGGTCAAGCGTCGCAAGGAACTGTGGATCCGGGTCGCCAATGTCGCGGCGTTCTTCGCCACGCTGGCCGGCTTCTTCCTCTGGTTCGGTATCACTTTGTGGGGGTTGCCGTTCGCGGCGTTCTTCGTGTTCTCCGTAAGTTCGTGGAAGGGCGGTGTGGGGACCCGTCGGACCCCGGCCGGTCGCGAATTGTGGTCGCGGGCCGAGGGTTTCCACCGGCTGTTGTCCACTGACTCGGCCGAGACCAGGTTCGACTTCGCTGCCCGCAAAGACCTCTACCTGGCCTATATTCCGTTCGCGGTGGCCGGCGGTACCGCCGCACTGTGGGCCAAGAAGTATCAGGACACCGTGGGGGCCGCTGCACCCCAACCAAACTGGTACAACTCGTCGTCATCGTCGGACAGCAGCCACGGTTTCACCGGCGGATCCGGGGGCGCGGACTTCGACAGTTTCGAATCGGCACTATCGTCGTCGATCGGGGCGTACACCGCCTCGCAGTCGTCCTCCTCGTCGTCGAGCGGCGGATCATCGTCGTCCGGTGGAGGCGGTGGGGGTGGCGGAGGAGGAGGGGGAGGCTCGTGGTGAGACTGCTGTTGATCGTGGTGCTGGTACTCGCGGTGGCGGTACTGGTGGGCTTCGTCGTGGGCTACAACAAACTGCGGGCGGCGGACGTGCGGGTCGCCGAGGCGCTCGGTGGCATCGACGTCGAGTTGACCCGCCGGGCAGCACTGATTCCGGCGCTCGTGCAGGCCGTGGCAACGTTCGCCTCGCACGAGACGGCGGTCCTCGGCCGGGTCAGCGGGGCCCAGGCCGCCCTGGCCGCGGCGACCGGTGGTGCCTCGGTGGTGCAGCGCAGCGCCGCCGAACACGATCTGGACAGTGCGCTGACCGGCATGCTGGCGTTGGGATCGTCCTACCCGCAACTCAATTCGTCCGCCAACTTCATGAACCTGCAGGAGAACCTGACCGACACCGAGAACAAGCTGGCGTTCGCCCGCCAGTACTACAACGACGCTGTGGCCACCCTCAACCGGCTGGTCGGATCCATCCCTTGGGTGTATCTGGCGCCGCTGGCCGGAGTATCGGAACGGGAGTACTACCGCTCTCCCCAATAGCTTCGAGGTTCCAGGCAGACCCGCCTGAGCTCCTGCCAAAAAACTTTGGCCACTTTGGTCCCGTGGGTCCCAAACTCGGCGCTTCTGTCAGGATATCGAACTAGTGTTCGAATCATGAAGGTTGGGTTGGTGCAGAGCCGGGACGCGGTACAGACCGCACTCGCCGGCCACCTGGCCGCGACCGCGGCGCTGGCTGACAGTGATTTCACCGGGTTCGACACCGCCGAGTTGTTGGCGATGCAGTCCCAGCGCGAGCAGCAGGCCCGCACGCAGGCGATGATCGATCACCGGATTCAAGCCGCCCTGATGGCTCAGGCCGCCCCGCACGAGATCGGCGGCAAGTCCTGGAAGGATGTGCTGGCCACCCGGATGCGGATCAGCGGCAAGGAAGCGTCACGCCGCGTGGCCGCAGCCGTCGACCTCGGGCCGCGCTATGCCATCGGCGGTGAGGTGCTGGAACCGCTACTGCCCGCATGCGCCGAGGGGCTGCTGTCCGGGGCGATCAACACTGAACACATCACGATCATCGGCGACACCGTCGCCAAAGCCGAAAAGTACCTGAGCCCCGCTGAACTCGCCCAGATCGAAACCGACCTGGTGGCCGCAGCCACTCGCGACACCCCCGAAACGCTCAAGGCCGCCGCGGACAAACTGCTCTATCTGCTCAACCAAGACGGCGACTCACCCGATGTCGCCGCCCACCTACGTGGACTACGTGTCGGCAAACAAGATCCCGACGGACTGGTTCATATCCAGGGCTGGCTCGACCCCGAGACAGCGGCATATCTGACCACTGTCACCGGCGTGTGGGGCGCACCCGGCATCAACAACCCCGGTGACCAACAACCAGTCCACAACCCCACGCCCAACCCGCTCGACACTCCCGACGCCCCAGGCGCCGACGCCCCAGACGCAAAGGCCGAACCCGAGCCCGAGCCCCAGCCTGAGCCGGCTGCTACCGACGAGTCCCCAGGTCAGCGAGCGCAGCGGGAGGCGGCGAGCCGCGACACCCGAACCCAGGCCCAGCGCAACCACGACGCACTCAAAGTGGCACTGCGCGAACTGCTGATGTCCAAACGACTCGGCCAGCACGGCGGCCTGCCGGTCACCGTGGTCGTCTCCACCACCCTGGCCGAACTGGAAGCCGGGGCCGGCATCGCCATCACCGGGGCGGGCCTGCGGATGCCGATGACAGACCTCCTCCGCTTGGCATCGCACAGCTTTCACTACCTGATCGTCTACGAGCACCACACCGCCGAACCGCTCTACATGGCCCGCACCACCCGACTGGCCACCAAAGCCCAACGGCTCCTGCTCTACAACCGCGACCGCGGCTGCACCCGCCCCGGCTGCACCGCACCGGCCGACCACTGCCAGGTCCACCACGCTCAAGCCGACTGGCAACACGGCGGACACACCGACGCCCCCGACCTTGCCCTGAGCTGCGGACCCGACAACCGCCTCATCGGACTGGGCTGGACCACCAGCATCGACCCACACACCGGCCGCATCCACTGGCATCCACCACCCCTGATGAACACCGGCCAAGACACCCTCAACCACCACTTCCACCCCGAAGAACTCCTGGTCCCACCGGAAGAATCTGGCGACGGCTAGAACCCGCCCCAATTCAGCCCAACCACGCTGCTGCACAACATGATTGAGCTCCGACACGCGCAAACTCGACATGCTGGGCCTGATTCCTTGAGTCGGGGGCAGCGATGGGCAACTGCTCGAGCCCGGACGGCAGCTCTGCGTCAACTCGACGTCGATGAGCCGAGCCATTAGGGGAGCAGCGGGCCGGATACCTAAACTGATTCGGTGCGTCTTGTCTTTGCCGGAACTCCAGAGCCTGCCCTCCCGTCGTTGCAGCGGCTGATCGACTCGCCCCGTCATGAGGTGGTCGCGGTGCTGACCCGGCCCGACGCCGCGGCCGGACGTCGCGGCAAACCCGCTCCATCGCCGGTCGCGCAGCTGGCGCTCGAACACGACATCCCGGTTCTGCGACCGGCCAAGCCCAACTCCGACGAGTTCGTCGCCGAGCTGTCCGAGCTGGCACCGGACTGCTGTGCGGTGGTCGCCTACGGTGCGCTGCTGAGCGAGCGCCTGCTCGCCGTGCCGCAACACGGCTGGATCAATCTCCACTTCTCGTTGCTACCGGCCTGGCGCGGGGCGGCACCGGTACAGGCCTCCCTGGCGGCGGGCGAAGAGGTGACCGGAGCCACGACGTTCCTGATCGAGCCGGCACTGGACTCCGGCCCGGTCTATGGGGTGGTGACCGAGCGGGTACGCGACACCGACACTGCGGGCGATCTGCTTGGGCGGCTTGCTGATTCGGGAGCCGAACTACTGGAGTCCACTCTTGACGGCATCGCCGAAGGGGCGCTGACCGCGGTACCGCAACCGGCCGACGGAGTCAGCCTGGCACCCAAGATCACGGTGGAGTCGGCCCGGGTGCGCTGGGATCTCCCGGCCCACGTCATCGACCGGCGTATCCGGGCGGTCACCCCGAATCCCGGCGCCTGGACGACAATCGGGGACCTGCGGATCAAGGTCGGTCCGGTCACCCTGGCGCAGTCGGACGTCTCGTTGGAACCCGGTGACATCCGGGTCGAACGCAACGCGGTGCTGGTCGGTACGGGCTCGCAACCGGTACAGCTCGGGCAGATCCAGCCGCCCGGAAAGAAACTCATGAACGCCGCCGACTGGGCCCGCGGCGCACGGTTGGAGGAAACGGTGCGCGCATCATGAGCAGGCCAACCAACCGTCCGAACCGGCCCAATCGTGCGTCGCAAGGCAAGCGCCCGACCAGACGCACGCCACTGGACCCGGCCCGCCGGGCGGCGTTCGACGTGCTGCGCGCGGTGTCGGAACGTGACTCCTACGCCAACCTGGCCCTGCCCGCCCTACTGAGGGAGCGGGGGATTGAGGGGCGCGACGCGGCGTTCGCGACCGAGCTGACCTACGGCGCCTGCCGCAGCCGGGGGCTGCTCGACGCGGTCATCGCTGCGGCAGCCGGGCGCCCACCCGAGCAGATCGATCCGGTGTTGCTCGACCTGTTGCGCCTGGGCACCTACCAACTGCTGCGTACCCGGGTCGAGCCGCATGCCGCGGTATCCACCACCGTCGAACAGGCCGGCATCGAATTCGATACGGCCCGAGCCGGTTTCGTCAACGGCGTACTCCGGACGATCTCCCGCAGCGCCGAAGCGGAATGGATGGAGCAGCTGGCACCGCCGATGGCCACCGATCCGGTCGGGCATGCGGCGTTCGTGCACGCCCACCCGCGATGGATCGCCCAGGCCTTCACCGACGCGCTCGGGGCCAGGGCCGGTGAACTCGACGCCCTGCTGACCAGTGACGACGAGCGTCCCCTGGTGCATCTGGCGGCGCGGCCCACCGCCCTGACCGCCGCCGAACTGGCCGCACAGGCCGACGGCACGGTGGGCCGCTACTCGCCGTATGCGGTCTACTTGCCCGGCGGTGATCCCGGTCAGTTGGCAGCCGTGCGTGACGGCGCCGCCCAGGTCCAGGACGAGGGCAGCCAGTTGGTGGCCCGTGCGCTGACGCTGGCCGGACTCGACGGCCCGGACACCGGCCGCTGGCTCGATCTGTGCGCCGGACCGGGTGGCAAGACCGCCCTGCTGGCCGCCATCGGCGCGGCCTCGGGTGCACGCGTCACCGCGGTCGAACCGGCACCACGCCGCGCCGATCTGGTCGAGGAGAACGTTCGCGGGCTCGACGTCGACGTGCACCGTGTGGACGGACGGGAATCCGGTCTGGAACCCGGATTCGACCGGGTCCTCGTCGATGCCCCCTGCACCGGGTTGGGCGCGCTGCGCCGGCGCCCCGAGGCGCGGTGGCGTCGTCAGCCCGCCGATGTCCCCGGGCTGGCGAAACTGCAGCGTGAGCTGCTGGCCGCGGCCATCAAGCTGACCCGCCCCGGTGGTGTGGTCCTCTACGCGACCTGTTCGCCTCATCTGGCTGAAACGGTCGGGGTGGTGGCCGATGCGGTGCGCCGGTATCCGGTGACTCAGCTGGATGCGCGGGAGTTGTTCGCCCCGGCCGACGATCTCGGCGACGGACCGCATGTCCAGCTGTGGCCGCACCGGCACGGGACCGATGCGATGTTCGCCGCCGTGCTAAAAGTAGGCTGATCGCCATGGCAGAACCCCTGATCGCCCCGTCCATCCTGTCCGCCGATTTCGCGCGGCTCGCCGATGAGGTCGCCGCGGTGGCCGGGGCCGACTGGCTGCATGTCGATGTCATGGACAACCACTTCGTGCCCAACCTGACGCTGGGCATGCCGGTCGTGGAGTCGCTGCTGAAGGTGACCGACATCCCGATGGACTGCCACCTGATGATCGATCAGCCGGAGCGCTGGGCGCCGCCGTACGCCGAGGCGGGTGCCTACAACGTCACGTTCCACGCCGAAGCGACCGACAACCCGATCGGCGTGGCCCGCGATATCCGCGCCGCCGGTGCCAAGGCCGGCCTTTCGGTGAAACCGGGCACTCCGCTGGAGCCGTACCTGGAGATCCTCAAGGAGTTCGACACCCTGCTGGTGATGTCGGTGGAGCCCGGGTTCGGCGGACAGAAGTTCATCCCGGAGGTGCTCTCCAAGGTGAGCACGGTGCGCCGCCTCGTCGACTCCGGAGAATTGACCATCGTCGTCGAGATCGACGGAGGCATCAATGCCGACACCATCGAGCAGGCCGCCGAGGCCGGCGTGGACTGCTTCGTAGCCGGGTCCGCGGTGTACAGCGCGGCCGATCCGGCAGCTGCGGTGAAATCCCTGCGCCTGCAGGCCGCGAGCGCCTCAAGACATCTGGCGCTATGACGCCCGAGGCCGCGATGCGGCTGGCCATCAAACAAGCCGAACAGGTCAAGGGCTCGACCTATCCCAATCCGCCCGTGGGTGCGGTGATCTTGGACCGCGACGGGCAGATCGCCGGGGTCGGCGGGACGCAACCGGTCGGTGGTCCGCACGCCGAGGTGGTGGCGTTGCAGGTGGCCGGCGACCGTGCCAAGGGCGGCACCGCCGTCCTCACCCTGGAACCGTGCAATCACCACGGTCGCACCCCGCCGTGCGTGGATGCGCTTCTCACAGCGGGTATTTCGACGGTCATCTTTGCGGTGTCCGACCCCAACCCGGAAGCGGAAGGCGGGGCGCAACGCCTCTCTGATTCCGGCGTCACCGTCAGTGCCGGGGTGTTGGCCGACGAGGTCGAAAAGGGACCGCTGCGCGAGTGGCTGCACAAGCAGCGCACCGGATCGCCGCATGTCACATGGAAATTCGCGACCAGCGTGGACGGACGCAGCGCTGCTGCCGACGGGTCCAGCCAGTGGATCACCAGTGAGGCCGCACGTGCCGACGTGCATCGTAAACGCGCTGTGGCGGAAGCGATCGTGGTCGGCACCGGCACGGTGTTCGTTGATGATCCGACGCTGACCGCACGCAGGCCCGACGGGTCGCTCGCCGACCGTCAACCGCTGCGCGTGGTGGTGGGTATGCGCGAGGTGTCGCCGGACGCCAATGTGCTCAACGACGATTCGCGCACCATGCTGATCCGCACGCATGATCCACATGAGGTGCTGCGGTCCCTGGGGGACCGGACCGACGTGATCCTGGAGGGCGGGCCGACGCTGGCCGGGGCCTTCCTGCGGGCCGGCGTGATCAACCGGATCGTGGCTTATGTCGCACCGATATTGCTGGGTGGACCGATCACTGCGGTCGACGACATCGGGGTGCTCAGCATGGTGCATGCTCAGCGTTGGCGATTCGACGGCATCAACGCGATCGGTCCGGATGTCCGTCTGAGCTTGGTGCCCAACGGATAGCAGGCTCGCAGCAGTTGGCCAGCTTTAGTTAGGGTGACCTAAATTACGGCCCTGAAATACCGGGCATTGTCGGTGACGATCGGTACACTCGTACCAGAGCGCGTTTCACTGCCGAATGTGCGCCAGGTGAACACGAGCAAAGGACGCGAGCATGACTGCACTGCAGGACTGGGTCCCCATTCCCGCATGGACCCCTCGCACGATCCGCGCGCTGGTGCGTGTCCCACTACGTATTGCGTTGCCCGACCGGCCAACTGAGGCCGGCCGGGCGCCACGCTTGCTGAGCCCCGGGGTCGAGCGCTGCTGAACCGATCAGCTGGATCGGTGACCCGTCGGCTGCTCCTGGGGTAGCTGCACCGGCTCGTCGACGTGGACGTTGCGCGCGGCGATCAGCAGGCCGAGCACCGCACCCACCACGCAGACGAGCGCGGTGATCCCGAAGATATCGCCGTACATGGCGACGTACGCCTCGCGATAGCGGACTGCCTGCGACGCCAGCCGCTCCTGCAGCGACATTTCGGTGGAGTTCGCCGCGGCCGCCAGGCCGGCCAGGTGCTGATTGAAGCGGAACAGGCCCCAGGCGGACAGCCCCGCCATGCCGATCAGCATGCCGATCATCCGAGCCACCACCACGAATGCCGAGGCGATCCCGTGCTGTGCGGCAGGCACCACCCGCAGCGCTGCGGAGGTGAGCGGAGCGATCACCAGCCCGAGTCCCAGACCCACGAGCGCCAGATCGGTGTCCAGCACCGGCACACGGAACAGACCCAGGTCGTAGGAGGCGTCGAGCACGTCCATCGACCAGTGGGTGATCAGCCAGAAGCCACCGGCCGCGATCATCAGGCCGACGAAGGTGACGATGCGATCCCCGACGCGGGTGGCGATCCAGCCGCCGACCAGCGCGCCGATCGGCAGGGCGCCCAGGAACCACAGCAGCAGGAAGGCGGTCTCGTACTTGTCCTTGCCGAGAACGCCCTGCCCGAACAGTTCGACATTGACCAGCGTGACCATCAGCGCCGCACCGGTACACAACGAGGCGGCAAGCGCAGCCAGGAACGGCCGGAACTTCACCCCCGCAGGTTCGATCAGCCGGGTCCGGGCCACCTTCTCCCACACGAAGAACGCGACGGCTGCCACCAGCGCACCGATCAGGAGCGGCAGACCCCAGCTGGGCAGGATCTGCTTGCCGTCCGGTTCGGGGTTGTACAGACCGACGACGGCCAGGCCCAACGCAATCGCCAGCAGGACGCCGCCGACGACGTCGACCTTCTCCGGCTGGTCGCTCGGCTCCTTGCCCGGCAGGCTGAAGTGGATCATCACCATGGCGATGACGGCCAGCGGCACATTGATCCAGAACACGGCCTGCCAGTGATGGAACAGCGCGACCGCGCCGATGCCGTAGAGCGGGCCCAGGACACTGCCGAATTCCTGTGCGGCGCCGACGCCGCCCAGCACCGCGGCGCGGCTACGTGCGGCCCACAGATCGGCGGCCAGCGCGAGGGTCACCGGCAACAGCGCACCGCTCGCGGTGCCCTGGACGATGCGGCCGATGACCAGAGTGGTCAGGTTGCCGGACAGTGCGGTGATCACCGAACCGACCGCGAAACCGGCCAGTCCGACCTGGATCAGCATCTTGCGCCCGAACCGGTCCGAGGCCCGGCCCAGCAGCGGCATGGCGGCGATATAGCCCAGCAGATAGCCCGTGATGATCGGTGTGACCTGCTGGATCTTGTTTATCGGGATGCCGACGTCGGACATGATGTCGGTCATGATCGTGACCACGACGTAGGTGTCGAGGGCACCGAGCAGCACGGCAAGACTGCCCGCGCTGATCGCGATGTGGCGGTTGCGGCCGGCGCTCACCGACTGCGCACCCCGCATCAGGACGCGGGCTTGGTGACGGTGACCTGCTTACCCCAGTCAGTCAGGGTCATGGTGACGCTGTTCCCGGGGGTGGGTTCGAGCTTGGCCTGCAGCAGGGTGTGGTTCCCGTCCTCGGTGATCCAGGCGGTTCCCGGGACCGGGCCGGTGGCCTTGAGCTGCGGGGCGATCTTGTTGACCGCGTCGGCGCTGACGGTGCCGGTCACCCGGACACCCTCGGTGCCGCCGATCGATTCACGGCCGTCGGCCTTGGCGTCGCTGAAGTTCGCCAGCACGTTGGCGAGGCCGGTGTCGGGGTTCAGGATGGCCGAGATGTCGTAGATCTTCTCGGCCGGTCCGTAATTGGACAGCGGGTCGCCGGGGGTCAACGCGGCGTAGAGGTTTCCGTCGGCGACGACGAACTTTGCATCCTCGATCTTCTGGCCGAAAGCGATGAGGTCGGTGGTGCCCTCGGCGGCCACCTCGGGAGTATTCGTCAGGTCACCGTCGAGCTTCTCGATGGGAAGGCCGTCGATCGTGCCCTGGACGGTCAGCAGCAGGTGAACGCTCTGCTGGGCCTTGGTGCTGGCCGCGGACTCCTGGAGGACCTGTGCCGCATCGGGCAGTGGCGCTGTCGACGTCTCCGTGGACGACGACGACGAGCAGCCCGCGACAAGCGCGGTCGCTGCGAAGAAAGTGGCGAGTAGGGACTGGACTGCGAAGCGTGGGCGCGTCTGCATGACTTGCATCGTAGAGGCTCGCGGCGGTCGGGCGTTTTCTCCAACCCGAGGTGGACTGAATACTCTGGTCGACGTGTTCACCGGAATCGTTGAAGAGCTGGGTGTCCTGGTCGATAAAGCGGAGCTCACGGATGCCGCCCGGTTCACCATCCGCGGCCCTGTGGTCACCTCCGATGCCGGTCACGGCGACTCGATCGCGGTGAACGGGGTCTGTCTCACCGTGGTGGACGTGCTGCCCGACGGTGCGTTCACCGCAGACGTCATGGGGGAGACGCTCAGCCGCTCGAGCCTGGGTGGGGTCGGTGTCGGCAGCCAGGTGAACCTGGAGCGGGCCGCCGCGGTCAACAGTCGCCTCGGTGGACACATCGTGCAGGGGCACGTGGACGGCACCGGCACTGTGGTTTCCCGCACGCCCTTCGACCACTGGGAAGTGGTGCGCATCGGTCTGCCTGCCACGCTGTCGCGTTATGTGGTGGAGAAGGGCTCGATCACCGTGGACGGGGTCTCGCTGACGGTGTCGGCGGTGGCTGATGACTGGTTCGAGGTGTCGTTGATTCCCACGACGCGTGAGCTCACCACGCTGGGCCAGGCGGCCGTGGGGACGACGGTCAATCTCGAGGTCGACATCATCGCGAAATATGTTGAGCGGTTGATGGCCGGTACCGGTGAGTAAGAGCTGGCAATAACCGCTGGATTTCGGTGGTTCATACTGGAGTCGGCATATGGTCCCGCCGTGGGGACCTGGCATGAGAACAGGCAAGGTGGCGCAGATGACCAGGCTCGATTCCGTCGAGAGGGCGATAGCCGATATCGCGGCGGGCAAAGCCGTGGTGGTGATCGACGACGAGGACCGCGAGAACGAGGGCGATCTCATCTTCGCTGCCGAGAAGGCCACCCCTGAACTTGTCGCCTTCATGGTCCGTTACACCTCCGGTTATCTGTGCGTGCCGTTGGACGGTGAGGTCTGCGACCGCCTGGGCCTGCTGCCGATGTACGCGGTCAACCAGGACAAGCACGGAACTGCCTACACCGTCACGGTGGATGCGAAAAAGAATGTGGGAACCGGTATTTCGGCGTCCGACCGGGCTACCACCATGCGAGCGCTGGCCGATCCCGGCTCGGCGATCGACGACTTCACCAAACCCGGCCATGTGGTTCCGCTGCGTGCCAAAGACGGTGGCGTGCTGCGCCGCCCGGGCCACACCGAGGCCGCGGTGGACCTGGCCCGCCTGGCCGGGCTGCAGCCCGCCGGGGCGATCTGCGAGATCGTCAGCCAGAAGGACGAGGGCGACATGGCGCGCACCGACGAGCTGCGCGTGTTCGCCGACGATCACGACCTGGCGCTCATCTCCATCGCCGATCTCATTGAGTGGCGCCGCAAGCACGAGAAGCACATCGAGCGCATCGCCGAGGCGCGGATCCCGACCCGGCACGGCGAGTTCGTGGCAGTGGGTTACAAGAGCATCTACGAAGACGTCGAGCATGTCGCGCTGGTCCGCGGCGACATCTGCGGGCCCACCAGTGAC
This sequence comes from Mycolicibacterium alvei, assembly GCF_010727325.1. Classification (NCBI taxonomy): domain Bacteria; kingdom Bacillati; phylum Actinomycetota; class Actinomycetes; order Mycobacteriales; family Mycobacteriaceae; genus Mycobacterium; species Mycolicibacterium alvei. Next base: position 1,093,261 of record NZ_AP022565.1, on the reverse strand, counting down.
GGCCACGATGTCCTGGTCCGGGTGCACTCGGAATGCCTGACCGGTGACGTGTTCGGCTCCCGGCGCTGTGACTGCGGACCGCAACTGGACGCCGCGATGGCGATGGTGGCCCGCGAAGGCCGTGGTGTGGTGCTCTACATGCGTGGGCACGAGGGCCGGGGCATCGGTCTGATGCACAAGCTGCAGGCCTATCAGCTGCAGGACGCCGGCGAGGACACCGTCGACGCGAATCTGAAGCTCGGCCTGCCTGCCGACGCCCGTGACTACGGCATCGGGGCGCAGATCCTGGTCGACCTGGGTATCCGGTCCATGCGCCTGCTGACCAACAACCCCGCCAAGCGGGTCGGCCTGGATGGTTACGGGCTGCACATCATCGAGCGGGTTCCGCTGCCGGTGCGGGCGAACTCGGAGAACATCCGCTACCTGATGACCAAGCGGGACCGGATGGGCCACGACCTCGTCGGCCTCGAAGATTACGACGAAGCGGTGAGTATGGACGACTACGACGAGGCGGTGTACCTGCTCGGTGACCGCCGGCCGCCCAGCGCGACCGATTCGGGTTCGAGCCTGTGAGCGGCCACGGAGTTCCCGACCTGCCCCGGGTGGACGCTGCGAATGTGAAGCTGGCGATCGTGGCAAGCACCTGGCACACCCAGATCTGCGATGCGCTGCTCGACGGTGCGCGCAAGGTCGCCGCTGACGCCGGTATCGGCGATCCGACGGTGGTGCGGGTACTCGGGGCCATCGAAATCCCGGTGGTGGCACAGGCATTGGCGGCCACTCATGATGCGGTGGTGGCGCTGGGTGTGGTAATCCGCGGCCAGACCCCGCATTTCGACTACGTGTGCGACGCGGTGACGCAGGGCTTGACCCGGGTGTCGCTCGACGCGTCCACTCCGGTCGCCAACGGTGTGCTGACCACCGACAACGAGGCCCAGGCCCTGGACCGAGCCGGTCTCCCGGACTCGACGGAGGACAAGGGCGCCCAGGCGGCGGCAGCAGCGTTGTCCACCGCGCTGACGCTGCGGGAACTGCGTGCCAAGGCGTGACATGCCATGGCTGAAGATATGACGACGGAAACCTGGGATGTTGACATCCGGCCTCATCGCACACCGTATTTCGCCTACGGTGCGGCGCTGATCATCTTCTTGGCGCACGTGACGGTCGGAGCGCTGCTGAAGGTGGGATCTACCGGCGTGGTCTTCCAGACCTCCGATCAGGTGGCGATCGCCCTGCTCGGGGCAATCATCGGCGCGGTTGTGCTGATGTTCGCACGGCCGCGGTTGCGGGTGGGCCCGTCGGGAGTAGCGGTCCGGAATCTGATCAGTTTCAAGGTGATTCCATGGCCGGAGGTGCTCGGACTGTCGTTCCCGGTCGGCGCCCGCTGGGCCCGGCTGGATCTACCCGACGATGAGTACATCCCGGTGATGGCGATCCAGGCAGTCGACAAGGGTCGTGCGATCGAGGCGATGGACGAGGTTCGGGACCTGATCGACCGTTACCGCCCGAATCCGGGCTGAGGCGCCCGGTCAGCCGGTATCGCCGAGCGCCAGGCCTTCGCGGCGGGGGTCCGCCCCGCCGATCCAGCCCGGCGACGCCCGTACCAGGGCTGAGAGCCCACTGGGCTGATCGGCCAGCGAAACCTGATGCCCGAGTGCGCGCAGGCCCTCGACCAGTTGATCGCGGTCGCCGTTGGCGGCGGTGTCGACCAACGGATGCTCACCGCCCACGTTGGTGACGGGCGTGTTGGCCGCGCCGAAGTTGATCATGGATATCGCCTGCTGTGGATCCAGACCCCAATCCAGCATGCCGACAAGGGTTTTCACGATGAACTGGATGATGAGCGGGCCACCGGGGGAGCCCAGGACCGCATAAAGCGGACCCCGTTGCGGCCCGGTCTTGTCGAAGACCAGGGTGGGGGCCATGGTGCTCCGCGGGCGCTTGCCGGGCTGGACGCGATTGGGTATCGGCTGACCTTCGACGCTGATCGGCTCGGCCGAGAAATCGGTGAGCTGGTTGTTCAGCAGGAATCCGTCGACCATGTGGAACGATCCGAACGCCGACTCGATCGAGGTGGTCAGCGACGCCGCGTTGCCGAAACGGTCGACCACGCTGATCTGGCTGGTGCCGTGCTCGGGTGCCGGCGGTGTGGTTATCGGCGGCGCGAAGTCCCCGGGTGCGGCGATGCCCATCGTGTGGTTCCTGGAGATCAGCGCGCTCCGGCCGGTGAGGTAGGCACCGTCGAGCAGGGTTTCGGGGGATCCACCGGGCAGTGGGACGAAATCGGTATCGGCAACGTAGCGATCGCGATCGGCGTATGCGAGCCGTTCGGCCTCGGAGATGAGGTGCACTCCGGTTACCGACGGATGACCGCCGTTCGGGTCGACATGGGCCGGCTTGTAGTCGCTCATCGGGAAGTGCTCGAGCATGCCGAGGGTGGCCGCCACCGCGATGCCGCCCGATGACGGCGGTGCCATTCCGCAGACCTCGTGACCACGGTAGGTGGTGCACACCGGGTCACGCTGCCGGACGGTGTAGCCGGCGAGATCGTGCGCGGTCATGGCGCTCGGCGTGCGCCCGCCGCTGGTGTCGGTGGCGGCGGCCACGACAGCGCGGGCAATGTCACCGGTGTAGAACGCCTGAGCGCCCTCGGATGCGATGGCGCCCAGGGTTTTCGCGTAGGCCGGGTTGGTCATGCGGGTGCCGGCCGGTTTGGGACTTCCGTCGGGGTTGAGGAAGTAACCGGCGGCGGCGGGGTCCACCCGGAGTTGGGCGTCGGCGTCCTCGATCGCGGCAGCCAGGCGCGGACTGACGTCGAATCCCCGATCTGCCATCGACACGGCCGGGTCGAAGAGGTCGCGCCAGTCCAGCTTGCCGAACTGGCGGTGGACATCGTCGAGCAGTCGCACGATGCCGGGCACCCCGATCGAGCGACCCGATGACCGCGCATCGGGTTTGGGGACGGTGCGGTCGGTCTCCGACACCCAGCGCAGGTAGTTCTCGGTCGCCGCGGTCGGTGCCGTTTCACGCCCGTCGAATGTGCGCACCGTGTCGCCTGCGGCGTCGTAGTAGAGCAGGAACCCGCCGCCGCCGATCCCGGAGGACTGCGGTTCGACGAGCCCGAGTACCGCCTGTGCGGTCACCAGTGCGTCGGCCGCGGTGCCACCGTCGCGCAGCACCTTGCAGGCCGCTTCGGTGGCCAGCGGATTGGCGGTGGCCACCGCGTACGTGGAGGTGCGGACGGCCGTCATGTCGCTGCGGTACCCGGTGCCGATCTCGGGGTTGGTCGCCCGATTTGGCGTCGACGGGGCCTTGGGCTCCGGGGTGCCGTTGGACAGGATCTGGCACGGCCCGGCGTAGGTACTGGCCGGGCGCCGGCTGCTGTCGGCGCATCCGGCAAGGACGACAGCGACGACAGCAACGGCACTGAGCAGCGTGATCACAGAACGGGTGGACGCCGGCAACCGCACAGTTCGACGGTAGCGGAGTTGACCCGGATCGCGGCAGTAACCTGGAAACCGTGCCCGATCCAGCGACGTACCGGCCGGCGCCCGGATCGATACCAGTGGAGCCGGGCGTGTACCGGTTCCGGGACCCGCACGGTCGGGTCATCTACGTCGGTAAGGCCAAGAGCCTGCGGAGTCGGCTGGCGTCGTACTTCGCCGATATTTCGAGCCTGGCGCCGCGCACCCGGCAGATGGTGATGACGGCGGGCAGTGTCGAGTGGACCGTGGTCAGCACGGAGGTCGAGGCACTGCAGTTGGAGTACAACTGGATCAAGGAGTTCGATCCACGCTTCAACATCCGTTACCGCGATGACAAGACCTACCCGGTGCTGGCGGTGACGCTCAACGAGGAGTACCCGCGGCTGATGGTGTACCGCGGACCCCGACGCAAGGGAGTGCGGTACTTCGGCCCGTATTCGCATGCCTGGGCCATCCGGGAGACGCTCGACCTGCTGACCCGGGTGTTCCCGGCCAGGACATGTTCGGCGGGAGTGTTCAAGCGGCACAGGCAGATCGACCGTCCCTGCCTGCTCGGCTACATCGACAAGTGCTCGGCGCCGTGCGTCGGCCGGGTCAGTGCCGAGGAGCACCGGCGGATCGTTCTGGACTTCTGCGATTTTCTGTCGGGCAAGACCGACCGGCTGGCCCGCGACATGGAACAGCAGATGGCCGCGGCCGCCGAGGAATTGAACTTCGAGCGGGCCGCCCGGCTGCGCGATGACATTGCCGCGCTCAAGCGTGCGTTGGAGAAGCAGGCCGTGGTGCTCGGCGACGGCACCGATGCCGACGTGGTGGCGTTCGCCGACGACGATCTCGAGGCCGCCGTGCAGGTGTTCCACGTGCGGGGTGGCCGGGTGCGTGGCCAGCGCGGCTGGATCGTCGAGAAGTCTTCGGAGCCGGAGGCGACCCGTGATTCGGACCCCGGAGCCGCCCCGGTGGCGACGGAGGACCAGAGTCAATCTGGGCGACAACAATTGGTCGAACAGTTCCTCACCCAATTCTACGGTGAGCAGGCCGAACTGGGGGGTGCAGCCGATGAGGCGACCAACCCGGTGCCGCGGGAGGTGCTGGTGCCGGTGCTCCCGCCGAATGCCGAGGAACTGGCGGCATGGCTGTCGGGACTTCGCGGTTCGCGGGTGAGCCTGCGGGTGCCGGTACGGGGCGACAAACGCACGCTGTCGGAGACTGTTGCGCGCAATGCGCATGAGGCGCTGGCCCAGCACAAGCTCAGGCGTGCCGGCGACTTCAATGCGAGATCGGAAGCGCTGCAGAGCATTCAGGACACCCTGGGTCTGGAGGATGCGCCGCTGCGGATCGAGTGCATAGACATCAGCCACGTGCAGGGCACCGATGTGGTGGCCTCACTGGTGGTGTTCGAGGATGGGTTGCCGCGCAAGTCGGATTACCGGCATTACGCGATCCGTGAGGCTGCCGGTGACGGGCGCTCGGACGACGTCGCCTCGATCGCGGAGGTGACGCGACGTCGTTTCCTGCGGCACGTGAGCGATGCGCAGCCGGAGGCGGGTACTGATCAGCGTCCGCGCCGGTTCGCCTACCCGCCCAATCTGTTCGTGGTGGACGGCGGCGCCCCTCAGGTCAACGCGGCTGCGGCGGTACTCGACGAGCTGGGTGTCACCGATGTCGCGGTGATCGGGCTGGCCAAGCGGCTGGAGGAGGTGTGGGTGCCTTCCGAGCCGGATCCGGTGATCTTCCCGCGAAACAGTGAGGGGCTGTATTTGTTGCAGCGCGTGCGCGACGAAGCGCACCGGTTCGCGATCAGCTACCACCGCAGCAAGCGGTCGAAGCGGATGACCGCCTCGGCACTCGACTCGGTGCGGGGGTTGGGCGAACAGCGCCGCAAGGCGTTGGTGACGCATTTCGGTTCGGTGGCCCGACTCAAGGAAGCGACGGTGGAGGAGATCACGGCGGTGCCGGGGATCGGTGTGACGACGGCGAGGGCGGTCCTCGCCGCGCTCGGCGGCGAGCCGCCAATCGAGCCCGGCGGCGAGCCGCCAATCGAGCCCGGCGGCGAGCCGCGAAGTGAGCCCGGCGGCGAGCCGCGAAGTGAGCCCGGCGGCGAGCCGCGAAGTGAGCCCGGCGGCGAGCCGCGAAGTGAGAACAGCACCGGACTGGGCGATTCAGGGGTGCCCGCAACGGTTATCGAGGATGATCGACGGACGGTGTCGGGATGACGGGTAACGGGGACATGACAGGCCAGGCGGATCGCGCATGAACGAACACCTGCGCGAGGGCAGCATCATCGGTGGTGGGGACGCGGATTCGGGGATCGACGTGGTCCTGGTCACCGGACTGTCGGGTGCCGGTCGCGGTACCGCCGCCAAGGTGCTGGAGGACCTCGGCTGGTATGTCGCCGACAACCTGCCCCCGGAGCTGATCGCTCGCATGGTCGAGTTGGGGTTGGCCGCCGGATCGCGGATCACCCAGCTGGCCGTGGTGATGGATGTACGGTCGCGAGGCTTCACCGGTGATCTGGATTGGGTGCGCAACGAGTTGGCAGCGCGCAGCATCACACCGAGGGTGTTGTTCCTGGAGGCGTCTGACGACATTCTGGTGCGACGCTACGAGCAGAACCGCCGCAGTCATCCGCTGCAGGGTACGCAGACCCTGGCCGAGGGGATCGCCGCCGAGCGGGCGTTGTTGGCACCGGTGCGCGCGGCGGCCGATCTGGTGATCGACACGTCTGCGCTTCCGGTGCCGGCCTTGCGGGAGAGCATCGAGCGTGCGTTCGGCGGTGAGACCGTCGCCTACACGAATGTCACCGTGGAGTCATTCGGTTACAAGTACGGCCTGCCGATGGATGCGGACACCGTGATGGATGTCCGGTTCCTGCCGAATCCGCACTGGGTGGACGAGTTACGGCCGCACAGCGGCCAACATCCGGATGTGCGTGACTACGTCCTGGGCCAACCTGGGGCCAGAGAATTTCTCGACACCTACCATCGTCTGTTGGACGTGGTGATCGCCGGTTACCGCCGGGAGGGGAAGCGTTATATGACCGTCGCCATCGGGTGTACGGGCGGCAAACACCGCAGTGTGGCGATCGCCGAGGCGTTGGCGGAGCGGTTGCAGGGCGGTGACGGGCTCACCGTTCATGTGCTGCATCGCGATCTGGGCCGCGAATGACCCCGCGGATTGTCGCCCTCGGTGGGGGGCACGGGTTGTACGCCACCTTGTCGGCGGCGCGGCGGCTCAGCCCGCACGTGACGGCCGTGGTGACGGTTGCCGACGACGGCGGTTCATCGGGTCGGCTGCGCAGCGAACTTGATGTTGTGCCTCCCGGCGACTTGCGAATGGCATTGGCGGCCTTGGCTTCTGACAGTCCGCATGGCCGGTTGTGGGCGACTATCTTTCAGCACCGATTCGGTGGGAGCGGCGCACTGGCCGGTCATCCGATCGGTAATCTGCTGTTGGCGGGCCTCAGCGAGGTGCTGGCCGACCCGGTAGCGGCACTCGACGAACTCGGACGGATTCTCGGGGTGAAGGGCCGGGTGCTGCCGATGTGCCCGATCGCTCTGCAGATCGAGGCCGATGTTGCCGGTCTGGAGTCCGACCCCAGGATGAGCCGGGTGATTCGCGGTCAGGTGGCGATCGCCACCACGGTGGGAAAGGTCCGGCGGGTGAGGTTGCTGCCCGGGGATCCGCCGGCTACCCGGCAGGCGGTGGAGGCCATCATGAGCGCCGATCTCGTGGTGCTCGGGCCGGGGTCGTGGTTCACCAGTGTGATCCCGCACGTGTTGGTGCCGCAGTTGGCGGCGGCTTTGCGGGCGACGACGGCGCGGCGTGCGCTCGTGTTGAATCTGGCTGCAGAGCCGGGCGAAACGGCGGGGTTCTCGGCGGAACGTCATATCCACGTTCTGGCCCAGCATGCTCCGGACTTCAGCGTGCATGACATCATCGTCGATGCCAGCCGAGTGCCGAGCGACCGTGAACGAGAGCAACTCAGCCGCACGGCCAACATCCTCAATGCCCGGGTTGAGTTTGCTGACGTGTCCCGACCTGGTACACCTTTACATGACCCGGCGAAGTTGGCTGCGGTGCTGGAGGGGGTTCGGCTGCGCGCGGCGGCACCCGGCCGGGCAGTGCAGGAGTCGACCGTGCCCACGCCCGCTGCGAGGTCGGTCGACGTTGCGCACCAGGAGCCGGCACCGAAAACACCGAGAGGGGACGATCCGTGGCGATGACAGCCGAAGTGAAGGACGAGCTGAGCCGCCTGGTAGTCAACTCGGTGAGCGCTCGCCGCGCTGAGGTGGCGTCGTTGTTGCGTTTTGCCGGCGGCCTGCACATCGTGGCCGGCCGGGTGGTGGTGGAAGCCGAGGTGGATCTCGGGATCATCGCGCGGCGGCTGCGCAAGGACATTCACGACCTGTACGGGTACAACGCGGTGGTGCACGTGCTGTCGGCCACCGGCATCCGCAAGAACACCCGCTATGTGGTGCGGGTGGCCGCCGACGGCGAGGCGTTGGCGAGGCAGACCGGACTGCTCGACCTTCGTGGGCGCCCGGTGCGAGGACTTCCCGCGCAGGTGGTCGGCGGCAGCGTCGGTGACGCCGAGGCGGCGTGGCGCGGTGCGTTCCTCGCCCATGGATCGCTGACCGAGCCGGGGCGGTCCTCGGCGCTCGAGGTCAGTTGCCCCGGCCCGGAGGCTGCCCTGGCCCTGGTGGGTGCGGCGCGGCGGCTCGGGGTCAGTGCCAAGGCCCGTGAGGTGCGTGGCGCTGACCGGGTGGTGGTGCGCGACGGGGAGGCGATCGGCGCGTTGCTTACCCGGATGGGTGCCCAGGACACGCGGCTGACGTGGGAGGAACGGCGCATGCGCCGCGAGGTCCGTGCCACGGCCAATCGCCTGGCCAATTTCGACGATGCGAATCTGCGCCGATCGGCGCGGGCTGCGGTTGCTGCGGCTGCCCGGGTGGAGCGTGCGTTGGACATCCTCGGTGACGGGGTGCCCGATCATCTGGCTGCGGCGGGCAAATTGCGGGTCGAGCACCGGCAGGCATCGCTGGAGGAATTGGGTCGGCTTGCCGATCCGCCGATGACGAAAGATGCTGTGGCAGGCCGTATCCGGCGCTTGCTCTCGATGGCCGATCGCAAGGCCAAGCAGGAAGGGCTGCCCGACACCGAGTCGGCGGTGACCGCGGATCTGCTCGACGACGCCTGATCCCACGGTGGAGTGAAAACACCGAAACCGCAACGGCTGTCGAGCGTGAAGTGCAGATGCTGACGATTCAGCGCCTCGACATGCCAGGGATAGCTGGCGAGGGACCACGCGCTGTTCGTCGACGCGACGCACGGCCGATCTGGTCGGCCAGGACCGGCACGAACTCGACCAACTCGCCCTACGCGCCGCCGATATCTGGTGCACTGACCAGGACGCGCAGCGGGGCGGCATCAGCACTAGGCTGGCGGCGGGCAGTTCAGTTAACGGCAACTGTAGGGAGAGTCACGTGACCATCCGGGTAGGCGTTAACGGCTTCGGCCGCATCGGGCGCAACTTCTACCGGGCCCTGGCCTCGCAGCAGGCCGAGGGCACAAACACCGACATCGAAATCGTGGCTGTCAACGATCTCACCGACAACGCCACCCTGGCTCACCTGCTGAAGTTCGACTCGATCCTGGGTCGTCTGCCCCAGGAGGTCAGCCTCGACGGCGAGGACACCATCGTCATCGGCGACAAGGTGATCAAGGCCCTCGCAATAAAGGAAGGCCCGGCGGCGCTGCCCTGGGGCGACCTCGGCGTCGACGTGGTCGTCGAGTCGACCGGCATCTTCACCAAGCGCGACAAGGCCCAGGGGCACCTCGATGCCGGGGCCAAGAAGGTCATCATCTCGGCGCCTGCCGTTGATGAGGACATCACCATCGTGCTGGGCGTCAACGACGACAAGTACGACGGCAGCCAGAACATCATCTCCAACGCCTCGTGCACCACGAACTGCCTCGGCCCGCTGGCCAAGGTTCTCAACGATGAGTTCGGCATCGTCAGGGGCCTGATGACCACCATCCACGCCTACACCCAGGACCAGAACCTGCAGGACGGCCCGCACCGGGATCTGCGCCGCGCGCGCGCCGCCGCGCTGAACATCGTCCCGACCTCCACCGGCGCCGCAAGAGCAATTGGCCTCGTCTTACCTGAACTGAAAGGCAAGTTGGACGGTTACGCGTTGCGCGTGCCGATCCCCACGGGTTCGGCCACCGACCTGACCGCCGAGCTGGCCAAGTCGGCGTCCGCCGACGAGATCAACGCCGCGATGAAGGCCGCCGCCGAGGGGCCGATGAAGGGGATCATGAAGTACTACGACGCGCCGATCGTGTCTAGCGACATCGTCACCGACCCGCACAGTTCGATCTTCGACTCCGGCCTGACTAAGGTCATCGACAACCAGGCCAAGGTCGTCTCCTGGTATGACAACGAGTGGGGCTACTCCAACCGTCTCGTTGATCTGGTCGCACTCGTAGGGAAGTCGCTCTAATACCAATGACTGTTAAAACACTCGCTGACCTGTTGGCCGAGGGTGTGGAGGGGCGGGGCGTACTCGTTCGCTCCGACCTCAACGTCCCCCTCGATGACGAGGGCACCATCACCGATCAGGGCCGCATCATCGCCTCGGTCCCGACGCTCAAAGCGCTGGCCGAGGCCGGCGCGAAGGTCGTCGTCACCGCGCATCTGGGACGTCCCAAGGGAACTCCGGACCCGAAACTGTCGCTGGCGCCGGTCGCCGCGGCGCTGGGGGAGAAGCTCGGTCGCCACGTGCAGCTGGCGGGTGACGTGGTCGGCACCGATGCGCTGGCTCGCGCCGAGGGACTCACCGACGGCGACGTGCTGCTGTTGGAGAACATCCGCTTCGACCCGCGGGAGACCAGCAAGGACGACGCCGAGCGGCTGGCGCTGGCCCGTGAATTGGCAGCCTTGGTCGAGGGTCCCGACGGTTCACCGGGTGCCTTCGTCTCCGATGGATTCGGTGTGGTGCACCGCAAACAGGCCTCGGTCTACGACGTCGCCACCCTGCTGCCGCACTACGCGGGCACGTTGGTGGCCACCGAGGTCACGGTGCTCGAGCAGTTGACCAGCTCGACCGAGCGCCCTTACGCCGTGGTGCTCGGTGGTTCCAAGGTCTCTGACAAGCTCGCCGTCATCGAGAACCTGGCCACCAAGGCCGACAGCATCGTCATCGGTGGCGGCATGTGCTTCACATTCCTTGCTGCACAAGGGGTTTCGGTGGGCACCTCGCTGTGCCAGGTTGAGATGATAGACACCTGCAGGCGACTGTTGGACACTTACGCCGACGTGATCCACCTGCCGGTCGACATCGTGGTGGCCGACAAGTTCGCCGCCGATGCCGAACCGGAAACCGTGGCCTCCGACCGCATTCCCGAGGGCAAGATGGGTCTGGACATCGGTCCGGAGTCGGTCAGGCGTTTCACTGCGCTGCTGTCCAACGCCAAGACCGTGTTCTGGAACGGACCGATGGGCGTATTCGAGTTCCCGGCGTTCTCGGCGGGTACCAAGGGGGTGGCCGAGGCGATCATCGGTGCCACCGAAAAGGGTGCGTTCAGCGTCGTCGGCGGCGGCGATTCGGCGGCCGCGGTGCGACAACTCGGGCTGCCCGAGGACGGCTTCTCGCATATCTCGACCGGTGGCGGCGCGTCACTGGAATACCTTGAGGGCAAGACCCTGCCCGGCATCGAAGTACTGGAGTCCTAGACCATGTCGAAAGCCGCACGCAAGCCGTTGATCGCGGGCAACTGGAAGATGAACCTCAATCATTTCGAGGCCATCGCGCTGGTGCAGAAGATCGCGTTCGCCTTGCCGGACAAGTACTTCGACAAGGTGGATGTGACGGTCATCCCGCCGTTCACCGACCTGCGCAGCGTGCAGACGCTGGTCGACGGGGACAAGTTGCGGCTCACCTATGGCGCCCAGGACATGTCCCAGCACGATTCGGGCGCCTACACCGGTGAGATCAGCGGAGCGTTCCTGGCCAAGCTCGGATGCAGTTTCGTGGTGGTGGGGCACTCCGAGCGGCGGACCTACCACGGCGAAACCGATGAGCTGGTGGCCGCCAAGGCGGCCGCGGCGTTCAAGCACGGCCTCACGCCGATCATCTGCATCGGCGAACAGCTCGAAGTGCGCGAGGCGGGCAACCACGTCGAGTTCAACGTGAACTCCCTGCGCGGGTCCCTGGCCGGGCTCAGCGCAGAGCAGATCGGGCAGGCCGTCATCGCCTACGAGCCGGTGTGGGCCATCGGCACCGGCCGGGTGGCCAGTGCCGCCGATGCCCAGGAAGTCTGCAAGGCCATTCGCGCCGAGCTGGGGAATCTGGCCTCGCCTCAGCTCGCGGCCGGTGTCCGGGTGCTCTACGGCGGGTCGGTCAATGCCAAGAACGTCGGTGAGATCGTGGCGCAGGGTGACGTGGACGGCGCTCTCGTCGGCGGTGCCTCGTTGGACGGCGAGCAGTTCGCCACGCTGTCGGCCATCGCCGCGGGCGGACCGCTGCCGTAACCCGGGGGCCTGGACCGGACACCTCACCGGGTAGTCTTACAGCCATGGAATTGGCCCTGCAGATCACTCTGGTCGTGACCAGCGTGCTGGTCGTGCTCTTGGTGCTGCTGCATCGTGCCAAAGGTGGCGGCCTGTCCACCCTGTTCGGTGGCGGTGTCCAGTCCAGCCTGTCCGGCTCCACCGTGGTCGAGAAGAACCTCGACCGGCTGACGTTGTTCGTGGCCGGTATCTGGCTGGTGTCGATCCTCGGCGTCGGTCTGCTGATCAAGTACGGCTAACCCCGGCGCCCCTGGCCGAGTCGATCGTCCGTGGGGTACCCAGCCCGCGCGGCGCGCTCGGTCCCGTGCCACAGCAGTACAACGGTGTCGCCAACTTCCTGCTGCTCGGGATGGTCTTCGGTATGCCTGCGGTGTTCTGGCTGTGCGAACGCTTCGTCCTCTGACCCGCCGTGCGCGAACCGGACGGAGGTTTCGACTGCCGTTATCCGGGAGCGACGACCGTCGGCAGCGGCCGGTTCGGACCGATACCCGGTGCCAGCTCGGTCGCGGGCTCCATGGGCGTGTCGATGATCGCCCGCGGGGGCCTCGGGGCGGTGCCCCGTTCGACGCCGGCCTGCTGAGCAGGCGGTGCGTAACAGTTGGGCGACCCGTCGGACTGCGTGTCGTTGGAATCGGAGGTGGGCACGCCGCCGGAGTCGAGGCAGCACAGGTCGGCGTTCCTGACCGTCTTGCTCATGCAATCGTCGTACGTCTCGACATCCCAGGTGCCGTCGTCGGGTGCGGCAATCGCCACGGCGGGCGCGGCCAGCACGCCGAGCCCCAACGTCGCGCTCAGAACGGCGCCCTGCGCCCATCGGTCCCAACAGGTGGGGCGTAAAAGTTTGATCGTGGCCATCGTGGCCTCCTGAGTTCGCCGGAACATTCACAGCTGATTCACAACATGCTCCGCCGTATCCGGTCGGGCTGTCGAGAGATTTGACGAATCGCGCGGCCCGGTCGTTGCGTTGTCAAGTGCGGTCCCGTCGTCGCCGCCCTGCGGCACACCGTGGCTGCACGGATACTGGGGACATGGCTGACGGCACCGACACCGCGCTGGATCCGATCGGTGCGGTGCAGCGCACCCCGCTGGGCCGCGAGGCTACCGAGCCGATGCGCGACGATATCCGGCTGCTCGGTGCAATCCTCGGTGACACCGTGCGCGAACAGAACGGCGACCAGGTCTTCGAGCTGGTCGAGCGGGCCCGGGTGGAATCCTTCCGGGTCCGCCGTTCGGAGATCGACCGAGCCGAGCTGGCCGACCTGTTCTCCGATATCGATATCCACCAGGCGATCCCGGTCATCCGTGCCTTCACCCACTTCGCGCTGTTGGCAAACGTTGCCGAGGACATCCACCGTGAACGCCGCCGTGCGGTGCACGTGGCGGCCGGCGAGCCACCGCAGGACAGCAGCCTGGAAGCGACGTATCTCAAGCTGGATCAGGCCCACCTGGAAGCGACGGCCGTCGCCGACGCCCTGCACGGCGCCCTGGTCGCGCCGGTGATCACCGCTCATCCCACCGAAACCCGGCGCCGGACCGTCTTCGACACCCAGCACCGGATCACCGAGTTGATGCGGCTGCGCATGCACGGCCTGACCCGCACCGCCGACGGCCGCGACATCGAGGTCGAGTTGCGCCGCCATATCCTCACGCTGTGGCAGACCGCGCTGGTGCGCTTGGCGCGACTCAAGATCTCCGACGAGATCGAAACCGGTCTGCGGTACTACCCGGCCGCATTTTTCGAGGTCATCCCGCAGGTCAACGCCGAGGTGCGCACCGCGTTGCAGGCCCGATGGCCCGGGTCGGAACTATTGGAGCAACCGATCCTGCGGCCCGGAAGCTGGATCGGCGGTGACCGTGACGGCAACCCGAACGTGGACGCGGGGGTGGTCCGGCTGGCCACCGGACGTGCCGCGTATGTGGCCTTTGCGCACTACTTCGCCGAGATCACCGCACTGGAAGAAGAGCTGTCGATGTCGGCGCGGCTGGTCACGGTCAGCGACGGGCTCACCTCGCTGGCCGACGTCTGCCATGAGCCGGTCCGTGCCGACGAGCCCTACCGGCGGGCACTGCGGGTGATCCATGCCCGCCTGACCGCCACCGGCCGTGAGATCTTGGACGAACAACCCGAACACGAGCTCGACCTGAGCCTGGCGGCATACCGGACCCCGGAGGAGTTCCTGGCCGACCTCGACGTCGTCGATACCTCGCTGCGCGCCAACGGCAGCGCGGTACTGGCCGACGACCGGCTGACCCGGCTGCGAGAGGCCGTGCGGGTATTCGGGTTTCACCTGTGCGGCCTCGACATGCGACAGAACTCCGACGTGCACGAGCAGGTTGTCGCCGAGCTGCTCGCCTGGGCCGGAGTGCATCCCGATTACGCGTCCCTGCCCGAGGCGCAGCGGGTGGAACTGCTCGCGGCCGAGATCGCCACCCGTCGCCCGCTGATCGGTGCCGGCGCCGAGCTGTCGGAGTTGGCCCGCAAGGAACTCGGCATCGTCGGTGCGGCGGCGCGGGCAGTCACCGTCTTCGGTGCCCAGGCCGTGCCCAACTACATCATCTCCATGTGCCAATCGGTGTCGGATCTGCTCGAAGCGGCGATCCTGCTCAAAGAGGCGGGCCTGCTCGATGTTTCGGGTGCGACGCACGGCGAGGTCTATGCACCCGTCGGGATCGTGCCATTATTCGAGACCATCGAGGATCTGCAGCAGGGTTCGGCGGTCCTGCAGGCGGCGCTTGCGCTGCCGGTCTACCGCAGCATCGTCGCCGCGCGCGGGCACCATCAGGAAGTGATGCTGGGCTACTCGGACTCGAACAAGGACGGCGGCTACCTGGCCGCCAACTGGGCGCTGTATCGGGCCGAACTCGACCTCGTCGACGCCGCGGACGCGACCGGGATTCGGTTGCGGCTCTTCCACGGCCGGGGTGGCACCGTGGGTCGCGGGGGCGGCCCCAGCTACGACGCGATCCTGGCGCAGCCCCCTGGGGCGGTGAAGGGATCGTTGCGGATCACCGAGCAGGGTGAGGTGATTGCGGCCAAGTATGCCGAGCCACGGATCGCACACCGCAACTTGGAGACCCTGTTGGCTGCGACGCTGGAATCCACCCTCCTCGATGTCGAGGGGCTCGGTGACGCCGCCGGGCCCGCCTATCAGGTGCTCGACGAGTTGTCTGCCTTGGCACAGCGGGCCTATGCCGAATTAGTCCACGAGACACCGGGATTCGTCGAATACTTCAAGGCCTCGACGCCGGTCGGCGAGATCGGTGCACTCAACATCGGCAGCCGGCCGAGCTCGCGTAAACCGACCACCTCCATCGCCGACCTTCGGGCCATCCCGTGGGTGCTGGCCTGGAGCCAGTCCCGCGTGATGCTGCCAGGTTGGTACGGCACCGGCACCGCATTCGCCCAGTGGACGGCCGAGGACGAGACCCGGCTCTCGGTGTTGCGGGATCTGTACCGGCGGTGGCCGTTCTTCCGTACGGTGCTGTCGAACATGGCACAGGTGCTGGCCAAGGCGGATATGGGTTTGGCGGCACGGTATTCCGAACTGGTCGACGACGAAGCACTGCGGGCCAGGGTGTTCGACAAGATCGTCGCCGAGTACGCCCGCACCATCGACATGTACAAACTGATCACCGGCCAGGACGACCTGCTCGCCGACAACCCGGCTCTGGCCCGCTCGGTGTTCAACCGGTTCCCCTACCTCGAACCGCTGAATCACCTGCAGGTCGAGCTGCTGCGCAGGTATCGCGGCGGGGATACCGACGAACGGGTGCAGCGAGGAATCCTGCTCACCATGAGCGGTTTGGCCACAGCGCTGCGCAACAGCGGCTAGCTCCCGAGGCTCTTGCGGACCCGGTTGACCATTCCGCGCACCGCGCTTTCCGTGGCGGCCAGCGGCGACATCACCGCCTCGCCGATCCCGACGATGACCTCGACGCGGTCCACGATCGACTCAAGGCGCTCGACCACGCCGATGAGACGGGGTGCGAGTTCATCGATCCGGGTGATGGTGTCGTTGAAGCGGTCGAGCGTGGTGTCCAGGCCGCCGGTCGACCGGTTGAGGTCGACCAGGGTGCTGCTGAGATCGGTGAGCAGGGTATCGACCTGCTCGACGGTCATGTCGGCATTGAGTGCGGCCTGCGTCAACGTCCGGATTCGTTGCCGTCCGGAATTCGGGCGGGCGCGGCCGTCCCCTTTGTCTGCCATGCCAGACAGTATGGCCGGTGGGGAACCAAACGCGGACCAACCGCGTCTGAATGATTGTGCGGCAATTCTGCGAACACCGAACCCGGTCGGCTGTGGTGACCGCCCTGGTCACACCCAATCGTCAGGTGGCCGACTACCTGGCCGGCTATGCCGAGGCATTGGCCGATCGGACTGGCGAGCGCCACGGCGGCGGCGCTACCGACGACTAGGCGCGCTCAGAGCTTGCTTGCGGCAGCCTCATCGAGTAGCCACACCGTCCGGTCGCGCCCGATCGCGCCCGCGGCGGGGATGTCGACCGGATCGGCGCCACCGATCGCGGCGGCGACGGCGTCGGCCTTGGCCTCGCCGGACACCACCAGCCATACCTCGCGGGAGTTGCGAACCGCAGGGAGCGTCAACGTGATTCGGCGTGGCGGTGGCTTGGGGGAGTCGGGCACGCCCACCACCATGCGGTCGTTCTCACGCACCGCCGGAGTGTCGGGAAACAGTGAGTTGACATGTCCCTCGCCGCCCATGCCGAGCAGATGCACGTCGAATTCGGGTCCGGGGGCGTCGAAGTTAGCGGCCAGCACCTGGGCGTACCCGGCGGCGGCCGCGGTGAGATCGTCACCGAACTCGCCATCGCTGGCCGCCATCGCGTGCACGTTGACGTCCGAGATCCCGACATGATCCAGCAGTGCCTGGCGGGCCTGCTTGTCGTTGCGCTCGTCGTCGTCCTGCGGAACGAAGCGTTCGTCGCCCCAGTAGACGTGCACCTTCGCCCAGTCGATCTCGTTGCTGCGCGCACCGACGCGCTTGAGTAGGCCGATTCCCGTGCCTCCGCCGGTGAGCACGATGTTGGCATGACCCCGCGCAGAGATCGCCGACGTGATGGCATCCACCAACCGGTCTCCGGCGGCGGCCACCAGCGCGTCGGTGTCGGCGTAACGCTCGATAACAGTGCTCATACGTAGGTGACCTTGTCGATTCCGGTGAGTGCGTCGTAGTAGATTTCGTCGGCGTCGAGACGACGCAGATCCTCGGCCAGGCACTCCTTGGCTTCGCGGCGGGCCAACGGCACCAACGCATCCGGCTTGCCGGTCCGGCTCAGCACCGCGGTGACGCCGGTCTGCGGACGTGCCAGGGTCACGGTTTCGCTGGGCCTGGTCAACTCGACCTTCAATTCACCCGTCATCCGGGTCACCGGTCCGTCGATCCGGTTGGCCAGCCAGCCGGCCAGGATGTCGAGCGCGGGCTCGTCCTTGAGCCCGGACACCAGTGCCGAGGTGATGGGTTCGTGTGGCGGCTGATCGATCGCCGCGGCCAGCAACGCGCGCCAGTAGGTGACGCGACTCCAGGCCAGATCGGTGTCACCGTCGGTGTAACCGTCCAGGCGGCTCTTGATGCAGGACAGCGGATCGGTGCCGTTCGTGGCGTCGGTGATCCGGCGAATCGCCAACTTGCCCAGCGGATCCTGCGCAGGTACGGCGGGGGCGAGATCGGGCCACCAGGTCACCACGGGTGTGTCGGGCAGCAGGAACGGCGTCACGACGCTGCTGGCGTGGTTGGCCAGCGGACCGGACAGCCGCAGCACCACCACTTCGTTGGCGCCGGCATCGCGGCCCACCCGCAGTTGGGCATCCAGCCGGGACTCGGTGGTCAAACGGTCCCCGGGGACAACCACGATCACGCGGCATGGATGCTCACGGCTGGCGGCATTGGCCGCGTCGATCGACTCCTCCAGTAACGCATCACTATCGGGGGCGATGACCAGTGTCAGTACCCGACCGAGGGTGATCGCGCCGCCTTCTTCGCGCAGGGCGACGATCTTCTTGTTGATCGCCCCGGTATTGGTCTCGGGCAGATCGACGATCATAGTGTTCGGTTCCTCGCGCTAGCGCTCGTCACGGCCGCCTCCATTCCCGGCCCGACCGGCGCAACATCTCGAACGCCGATTCGGGGCCCCACGTTCCGGACTCGTACGAATCAGGCTTACCGTGTGTGGCCCAGTACTCCAGTGCGGGATCCAGGATCTTCCAGCACAATTCGACCTCGGCGTTGACCGGGAACAGCGATGGCTCGCCCAGCAGCACATCGAGGATCAGGCGCTCGTAGGCCTCCGGTGACTCCTCGGCGAAGGCCGAGCCATAGGAGAAGTCCATGCTGACGTCGCGGACTTCCATGATGTGGCCGGGAACCTTGGACCCGAACCGCAGCGTGATGCCCTCGTCCGGTTGTACCCGGATCACGAGAGCGTTCTGGCCGAGCTCATCGGTCATCGTGGCGTCGAAGGGCAGATGTGGCGCGCGCTTGAACAGGACCGCGATCTCGGTGACCCTGCGGCCCAAGCGTTTTCCGGTCCGCAGATAGAACGGCACGCCCGCCCAGCGTCGGGTGTCCACGTCCAGTGTGATGGCGGCGAAAGTCTCGGTGGTGGATGTCTTGGAGAAGCCTTCCTCGTCCAACAGCCCGACGACCTTCTCGCCGCCCTGCCAGCCCGCGGCGTACTGCCCCCGGGAGGTGGTCTCGTCCAGCGGCTCGGCCAGCCGGGTTGCCGAGAGCACCTTGATCTTCTCGGCTTGCAGTTCCGCGGGGGAGAAGCTCACCGGCTCTTCCATCGCCGTCAGCGCCAGCAGCTGCAACAGATGGTTCTGGATGACGTCTCGGGCGGCACCGACTCCGTCGTAGTAGCCGCCGCGGCCGCCGAGACCGATGTCCTCGGCCATCGTGATCTGCACACTGTCGATGTAGTGGGAGTTCAGCACCGGCTCGAACATCTCGTTGGCGAAGCGCAGTGCCAGGAGGTTCTGGACGGTCTCCTTGCCGAGATAGTGGTCGATGCGGAACACCGACGACTCCGGGAAGACGCTGTTGACCACGGCGTTGAGTTCCTCGGCGCTCTTGAGGTCGTGACCGAACGGCTTCTCGATGACCACCCGGCTCCAGCTGCCTTCCGGCTTGTCGGCCAGCCCGGATTTAGACAGCTGCTCGCAGACCTGGGGGAACGCCTTGGGCGGAATCGACAGGTAGAAAGCGTGATTGCCGCTGGTTCCCCGCTCGACGTCGAGGGTCCGCAGCGTCTCTGAAAGACGCTCGAACGACTCGTCATCATCGAACGTGCCTTGTACGAACCGGAATCCCTCGGCCAGGCGGTCCCAGACTTCCTGGTGGAACGGTGTACGCGCATGCTGTTTGACCGCGTCGAAGACGATCTTGCCGAAATCTTCATCGGCCCAGTCGCGGCGGGCGAAGCCCACCAACGCGAAGTTGGGCGGTAGCAAACCACGGTTGGCCAGGTCGTAGATGGCCGGCATCAGCTTCTTGCGGGCCAGGTCACCGGTGACGCCGAAGATCACCACCGCACAGGGCCCCGCGATGCGGGGCATGCGCTTGTCACGCTTGTCCCGCAACGGGTTACGCCAGGCGGTCTCGGGCTTGCCGCTGGCCGGGCTCATCGCGTGGCGGCGTCGAGTTGGCCTTGTGTCGCGTCGAGCAGTTCCTGCCACGACTTCTCGAACTTGTCCACACCCTCGTCCTCGAGCACCTTGAACACATCGACCAGGTCGATTCCGATGGCACTGAGGTTGTCGAAGATCTCCTGCGATGCGGCCGCGGTCCCGGTGATGGTGTCACCGGCGATCTTGCCGTGGTCGGCGACCGCTTCCAGGGTCTTCTCCGGCAGCGTGTTCACAGTGTGCGGCGCGACCAGTTCGGTGACATAGAGCGTGTCCGAGTAGTCGGGGTTCTTGACGCCGGTGGACGCCCACAGCACGCGCTGCACGCGGGCGCCGTCACCCTTGAGCGCCGCGAAACGCGCGCCGCCGAAGACTTCCTCGTAGGCCGCGTAGGCCAGGCGCGAGTTGGCCACCCCGGCCTTGCCGCGCAGCGCCAGAGCTTCATCCGAGCCGATTTTCGCCAACCGGTTGTCGATCTCGGTGTCCACGCGGGACACGAAGAACGAGGCGACCGAGTGGATCTTGGACAGATCGTGGCCGGCTTCCTTGGCGGCCTCAAGGCCGGCCAGGTAGGCGTCCATCACGGCGCGGTGCCGTTCGACCGAGAAGATCAGCGTGACGTTGACGGAGATGCCCTCGGCGATCACCGCGGTGATCGCAGGCAGCCCGGCAAGGGTCGCGGGGATCTTGATCAGCAGGTTGGGCCGATCGACGATCTTCCAGAGCTCGATCGCCTGCAGAATCGTCTTGTCGGTGTCGTGTGCCAGTCGCGGATCTACCTCGATGGACACCCGGCCGTCGACGCCGTCGGAGGCCTGGTACTGCTTGGCCAGGACGTCGCACGCGTTGCGGACGTCGTCGGTGGTGACGGTGCGGATGGTGGCGTCGACGTCGGCGCCCCGCTCGGCGAGTTCTTTCACCTGGGCGTCGTAGGCGGTGCCCTTCGACAACGCGGCCTGGAAGATCGACGGGTTGGTGGTGACGCCCACGACGCTGCGGGTATTGATGAGCTCCGTCAGATTTCCTGATTGCAGCCGCTCGCGGGACAGATCGTCGAGCCAGATGGATACGCCCGCGGCGCTCAGCGCCGCGAGATTCGGGTTCTGCGTCATGTTCGCCTTCTCCTGCCAGTCGTGAAGTTAGTTGTCCAGCGAGCGTTCTGCCGCGGCCGCCACGGCCTCGGCGGTGAAACCGAACTCACGGAACAGCGTCTTGTCGTCGGCGGAGGCACCGTAGTGCTCGATCGAGACGATCTCGCCGGTGTCTCCGACCAGCTTGTACCAACTCTGCGCCACCGCGGCCTCGACCGCCACCCGGGCCGACACCGCGGGCGGCAGCACCGAGTCGCGGTACTCCTTGGGCTGTGATTCGAACCACTCGACACACGGCATCGACACCACGCTGGCGTTGATCTCCTTGTCGGCCAACAGCTTCTGTGCTGCGACGGCGAGCTGGACCTCGGATCCGGTGGCGATGATCACCACGTCGGGGTTCTCGTCGGGGGTTCCACCGAGCACGTAGCCGCCTCGGGAAACTCCTTCGGCGCTGGTGCCCTCGAGCACCGGGACACCCTGGCGGGTGAGGATCAACCCCACCGGGCCGGTGCTGGCGGTGCGCTCCAGCACGGTCTTCCATGCATAGACGGTCTCGTTCGGGTCACCCGGACGGACCACCGACAGGTTCGGGATCGCGCGCAGCGCCGCCAGATGCTCGATCGGCTGGTGCGTCGGGCCGTCCTCGCCGAGGCCGATGGAGTCGTGCGTCCAGACGTAGATCGGGTCGATGTTCATCAACGAGGCCAACCGCACGGCGGGCCGCATGTAGTCCGAGAACTGGAGGAAAGTTCCGCCGTAGGGGCGGGTCGGGCCGTGCAGCACGATGCCGGACAGGATGGCGCCCATCGCGTGCTCACGGATACCGAAGTGCAGGGTGCGGCCGTACCAGGTCGCGTTCCAGTCCTCGGTCGAAATCGACGGCGGCCCGAACGAATTCGCGCCCTTGATCGTGGTGTTGTTGCTGCCGGCGAGATCGGCCGAACCACCCCACAGTTCGGGCAGCGTCTGCCCGACGGCGGCCAGCACGGCCCCGGAGGCGGCGCGGGTGGCCACCGGCTTGGAATCGAGCTCCCAGTGCGGCAGGTCGGCGTCCCAGCCCTCAGGAAGCTCCTTGGCCTGCAGGCGATCCAGCAGCGCCTTGCGCTCGGGCTCCCGCTTGGCCCAGGCGTCGAAGGTCACCTGCCACTCGTCGTGGACCTGCTTGCCGCGGGTCACCAGCTCACGGGTGTGGGCGATGACGTCGTCGCGCACCTCGAAGCTCTGGTCCGGGTCGAAGCCGAGGATCTTCTTGGTGGCGGCCACCTCGTCGGCGCCCAGGGCCGAACCGTGCACGCCACCGGTGTTCATCTTGGTGGGGGCCGGGTAGCCGATGATCGTGCGCAGCGCGATGAACGACGGCTTGTCGGTGACCTTGCGTGCGGCCTCGATCGCTTCCTCGATTCCAGCGACATTCTCGCCGCCCTCGACCTCCTGAACGTGCCAGCCGTAGGCGCGGTAGCGCGCGGGCACATCCTCGCTCAGGGCGATGTCGGTGTTGTGCTCGATGGAGATCTTGTTGTCATCCCAGATCACGATGAGATTGCCGAGCTGCTGGGTGCCCGCGAGCGACGACGCCTCGCTGGTGACGCCCTCTTCCATGTCGCCGTCGGAGGCCACCACATAGATGTAGTGGTCGAACGGGCTCTCGCCCGGGGCGGTGTCCGGATCGAACAGGCCGCGCTCGTAGCGGGCGGCCATCGCCATCCCGACCGCCGACGCCAGACCCTGGCCCAGCGGGCCGGTGGTGATCTCCACGCCCTTGGTGTGGTGGTACTCGGGATGGCCCGGGGTCAGCGAGCCCCAGGTGCGCAGCGCCTCGATATCGGACAGTTCCAGGCCGAACCCACCCAGGTACAGCTGGATGTACAGCGTCAGGCTCGAATGCCCGCAGGACAGCACGAAACGGTCCCGGCCGATCCACTCGGTGTCGCTGGGATCGTGGCGCAGCTGCCGCTGGAACAGCGTGTAGGCGAGGGGCGCCAGGCTCATCGCGGTCCCCGGGTGGCCGTTGCCGACCTTCTGCACCGCGTCCGCCGCGAGCACCCGGGCGGTGTCGACGGCAACGCTGTCGACTTCGGTCCAGTCGTCTGGGTGGTTGGGCTGGGTGAGAGCGGTGATCTCTTCGGCGGTGGTCACTAAGCTCACTTCCTCGTCATCTATCTGCCGGCACGTGCGCGCAATTGCCATGCTGCTACGACAAACACCCTAGTGGGGCGGACTCGTCCGATGCAGACTGGTTCTCCCACCGATACCCGGTCGTTTACCCGGAGTTGTCGCGGAACAGACCCTGCGGTGCCGAGGCATTCGGGCGGCGGTCTACCATCGTGTGTAGTAGAAGCCGCGTGACGCCACCCGAGGAGTTATTTGCGTGAGCATTCGCGAGCGCCGGCTCATCAATGGGGCGCCCAGCCGAATACGATCGACCTTCCTGTCGTATTTGGCGTTAACCAAGCCGCGTGTGATCGAGTTGTTGCTGGTCACCACCATTCCGGCGATGCTGCTGGCAGCCCGGGGCACCGTTGATCCGCTACTGATCCTCAACACCCTGATCGGCGGCATGCTCGCCGCGGCCGGTGCCAACACCCTGAACTGTGTGGCGGACGCCGACATCGACAAGGTGATGAAGCGGACGGCCCGACGGCCGCTGGCCCAGGCGTCCGTCCCGACGCGGCACGCGCTGATCTTCGGACTGGTGCTGTCGGTCACTGCGTTCTGCTGGCTGTGGTGGACGACCAATCTGTTGTCCGGGGTGCTGGCGGTGGCCACCATCGCGTTCTACGTCTTCGTCTACACGTTGCTGCTCAAACGCCGCACCTCGCAGAACGTGGTGTGGGGCGGGGCGGCCGGCTGCATGCCGGTGATGATCGGCTGGTCTGCGGTGACCGGCACCATCGAGTGGCCGGCCGTGGTGATGTTCCTCATCATCTTCTTCTGGACACCGCCGCACACCTGGGCGCTGGCGATGCGCTACAAGGACGACTACAAGGCAGCCGGTGTGCCGATGCTGCCCGCCGTGGCCACCGAGCGTGAGGTCACCCGGCAGATCCTGATCTACACCTGGGTGACGGTGCTCACCACACTGGTGCTGGCGCTGGCCACCGGATGGCTCTACGGTGCGGTGGCGCTGCTGGCAGGTGCGTGGTTCCTGGTGATGGCTCACCAGCTGTACTCCGGGGTGAAGCGCGGTGAGCCGGTGAAGCCGCTGCGACTGTTCCTGCAGTCGAACAACTACCTGGCTGTCGTGTTCTGCGCGCTGGCGGTGGATTCGGCGCTGGCGCTGCCGACGATCTTCGGAAACTGATCGCCAACCGCAGCCCGCACACCGTCGGTGTGGCAGCGTTGTGCGCATGACCGAACTGGTGAGTCCCGACAACTTTCCGCGCGCCGAATCCGACCTGTACTTTGCCAATGCCGTCAAGGACGGCGGGTTCGGAAAGTTCTTTCACAACCGCGAGCTGACCCCGATCGATCACCAGCTGGTCATCCGGCAGAACCGGGACACGCTGTATTCGGCGGCGGTGTTCGATCTCGACGGCGGGCCCGTGACCATCACGCTGCCCGACAGTGCGGGGCGGTTCATGTCGTTGCAGGTCATCAGCGAGGACCACTACACGACCAACGTCGCCTATGCGCCGGCGGAGGTGACGTTCAGCCGCGACTCCGTCGACACCCGCTACGCGATCGTGGCGGTGCGCAGCCTGGTCGATCCGGGCGATCCCGCCGATCTGGCCGCGGTGCATACCTTGCAGGATGCGATCACCGTCACACAGGCCGAGCCGGGATTCTTCGAGATCCCGCAGTGGGATCCGGTCAGCCAGAAGACGGTTCGTGATGCGCTCATCACCTTGTCCACCACCGTGGCCGACACTTCGGGAATGTTCGGCCCTAAGTACGAGGTGGAGCCGATCCGTCATCTGATCGGCTCGGCGTTCGCCTGGGGCGGCAACCCGGCGCGGGATGCGCTGTATCTCACAGTGGTGCCACCGGGGAACGACGGCACCACCGTGCACCGACTCACCGTGAAAGACGTCCCGGTGGACGGGTTCTGGTCCATCACGGTCTACAACAAGGACGGCTACTTCACCCCGAACGCACAGAATGCCTACTCGGTGAACAACGTCACCGCCCTGAAGGACCCCGACGGTTCCACGACGGTGCAGTTCGGTGGCAGCGACGACGGCAGCGGTGCCGCCAACCTGCTGCCGATCACCGAGGGCTGGAACTACCTCGTGCGGTTGTACCGGCCACGACCGGAGATCCTCGACGGTTCCTGGACGTTCCCCGACGCGCAACCGGTCTCTTAGGGCACCAGCACGATAGAACCGACGGTCTTGCGGCCCTGCAGGTCGGTATGGGCCTGGGCCGCCTCGGCCAGCGGGTAGCGGCCGCCGACGGTGATGGTGATCGACCCGCCCGCGATCGCGTTGATCAATTCACCTGCACGCCAAGAGAATTCGTCGGGTGTACGGGTGTGGTGGGCGAGCGTCGGCCGGGTCAGGAATACCGACCCTGCCGCGTTGAGTCGTTGGGGGTCTACCGGTGGCACCGGGCCGCTGGCCGCCCCGAACAGGGCCAGCGTGCCGCGCACCGCGAGGCTGGCCAGGCTGGCGTCGAACGTCGACGCCCCCACCCCGTCGTACACCGCGACCACGCCCGCCCCGCCGGTGAGATCGCGGATCTTTTCGGCGAATTCGATCGGATCCTCGGGGTACTCGAGCACCTCGATCGCGCCGGCCTGCCGGGACAACTCGGCCTTCTCCGGTGTCGAGGCCGTGGTGATCACCCGGGTGCCGATGCTGGTGGCCCACTGGGTGAGGATCAGGCCGACGCCGCCGGCCCCGGCATGCACCAGCACCGTGTCGTTCGGCTGCACCGGGTAGGTGGACTTGATCAGGTAGTGCGCGGTCATGCCCTTCAGCAGCGCCGAGGCGATCGCGTCGGGAGCCACACCGTCAGGCACGTAGGCAACGAAATCGGCTGGCGCGACACACATATCGGCGTATGCGCCGATCGCGTTGGCGGTGACGACGCGGTCGCCGACCGCCAGCGCCGCGACATCGTCACCGACGGCCGCGACCGTGCCGCAGACTTCCGACCCGACGACGAACGGCAGGTCGCGCGGATATAACCCGGACCGGAAGTAGGTGTCGATGAAATTGACGCCGATCGCCTCGGCCTTGATCAGTACCTCGCCCGGGCCGGGAGCGGGCTCGGGCCGTTCGACGTAGCTCAGGACTTCGGGTCCGCCGGTCTCGGCAACTTCGATGGCATACACGCCATCCATCATCCACACCTATCATCGCGGAGGTGAAGCTTGCCCGTCCGGATCTGTTCCATCCCCGCATCGTGTTGGGCGGCTGTGCCGCATCGCCCGAAGGTGACGGTGACGACGCGGGCCTGGTGACAGCGCTGCGCAACCGTGGCCTGCACGCCCGCTGGCTGCCCTGGGACGACCCGGCGACGCTGGACGCCGATCTGGTGATCCTGCGGGCCACCCGGGACTACACCGAGCGCCCGGGCGAGTTCCTGGCCTGGGTCCGGTCGGTGCCGCACCTGATCAACCCCGCGCGAATCGTGGAGTGGAACACCGACAGGCGGCACCTCGACGACCTGCACCGCATGGGGGTTCCAATGGTGCCGACCGGGGATTTCAAGGCCGATTCGACCGGGGCGACGGCGCTGGTGTTCTTGAGCGGTGAGGAGTCTCACGCGTTCACCCAGGGGCCGATCCTGTCACCGGCCGATCCCGACGACGAGGTCTGGGAGGTGGGCCGCCTCGCCATCGACGCGGTGCTCGGAATGTTCGAACTTGAACCGCAGGATCTGTTGTACGCGCGGGTCGATGTGATCGGCGGCCCGGAGGATGCGCGCCTGCGGGCGCTGGAGCTGGTCGAGCCGGTACTGGGATTCGGGCAGCTCGACCGGAACGACCGCAAGGACGCCGAGCGGCGGTTCGCCTTGGGTGTCGAGGGCGCGCTGGAGCGCTTCGGGCTGGGCCCGCTGTCGCGCCGCGGGTTCTAGCCGCCGGGTTCCACCCGGTCACGCATCGAGGCCCACAGCGCTGCGGTGGCCGCGGTGCAGAAGGCTGCGCCGGCGACGTGCACGGCCACCAGCACAGCGGGAATCCCGGTGTAGAACTGCACGATTCCGACCAGTCCCTGTCCGCACACCAGCAGCACCAGGACGCCGAGCCGGACCATGACCGGGCGGGTGGCACGCACCGCCGCGAGCGCGAATCCGAGCGCGACGATCAGGGACAGGTAGGCGACCAGCAGCGACGAATGCATGTGGACCAGCGTGGTGATCTCGACCTGTAGGCGCGGCACCACGCGATCGAGGCTCTTGTCCCCGGCGTGGGGACCGGCGCCGGTCACCAGGGTGCCGGTCACCAGGACTGCGGCTAGGAGGACGGCGCTCAGCACGGTCAACTGCCGCAACGGCTTCGGCACGATGGTGGTCGGTGTGCCGTTATCGGGCTGGCCGATCTTGACGAACAGCAGCACCGCGAGCCACACCATCGCCATGGACGCGAGCAGATGGATGGCGACGGTCCACCACAACAGGCCGGTGCGCACCGTGATTCCGCCGATGATGGCCTGGGCCACGGTGGAGGCCGGCATCAGCCAGGCGTAGATCAACACCTCGCGGCGTCGGCGGGCCCGGGTCACGGCCAGGACCGCCGCGATGGCGGTCAACACCACCAGGAAGGTGATCATCCGGTTGCCGAACTCGACCACCTGGTGCACGACGGCGACCTCGGCGTGGGGGACAGGGGTGAAGCTGCCGGGGAAGCACTGGGGCCAGGTCGGGCAGCCCAGGCCGGACGCGGTGACCCGGACGATCGCTCCGGTGACCGAGATACCGCCCTGGGTGAGGATGACCAGGAATGCGATCAGGCGCTGGACCCGGCGGCTCGGCATGGGCAGCAGGTCGACCAGTCGCTGAAAAGCAGTTCCGCCGGGCACGGCCTGATCGTAGTTGATCAGGAACTACAGCTCGTAGTAGGGCCGGTGTGGATCAGGTGAACCGGAACCAGCGCAGTGCGCAGATTGCGGCGATGGCACCCCAGACCACCAGTACGGCCACGCCGAACCAGTCCATCGACAGCGTCATGGCCTGGGTCAGGGATTCGGTGAGGGCTCCGGACGGGGTCAACCGGGCAACCCAACGCAAGGCCGACGGCACGGGCCCGCCTTCGAGGGTCAACGCGCCGAGGCCGGCGAACACGAACCACAGCAGGTTCGCCAGCGCCAGCACGATCTCGGCCTTGAGGGTGCCGCCGAGCAGCAGTCCCAACGCGGCGAACGTGGCGGTACCCAGCGCGATGACCACCGCGCCCAGCACCAGTCCCAACGGCGACGGCCGCCAACCCAGCGCAAAACCTATGGCGCCCAACAAAAGTCCTTGCAAGAATACGACGGTCACCACTGCCATGGACTTACCGGCGATGATTCCCCACACGGGAAGCGCCGTGGCGCCAAGGCGTTTCAGGGCGCCGTAACGGCGGTCGAAGGCCACCGCGATGGCCTGCCCGGTGAAAGCCGTGGAGATCAGGGCCAGGGCCATGATCGCCGGGGTGAAGGTTGCCGCCCGATTGTCGCCGAAGGAGCCCAACGGCAGCACCGTCATTCCGATCAACAGCGTGATCGGAATGAACATGGTCAGCAGAAGCTGTTCGCCGTTGCGCAGCAGCAACTTCAGTTCCAGCCCGTACTGGGCGGCCAGCATGGTCGGCACCTTGGCCGGGCGGGGATCGGGGGAGAAGGTGCCCGGGGCAAATCGGTTCGGAGCGCTCGTCATGACCGCAGTTCCCGTCCTGTGAGGTCGAGGAATACATCTTCGAGGCTGCGCTGTTCCACCCGCATATCGGTGGCCAGCACGTTGAGTCGGGCGCACCACGCCGTCACGGTTGCCAGCACCTGCGGGTCG
This sequence comes from Mycolicibacterium alvei, assembly GCF_010727325.1. Taxonomy (NCBI): domain Bacteria; kingdom Bacillati; phylum Actinomycetota; class Actinomycetes; order Mycobacteriales; family Mycobacteriaceae; genus Mycobacterium; species Mycolicibacterium alvei. Next base: position 1,064,537 of record NZ_AP022565.1, on the reverse strand, counting down.
ATGTGCCCCTCGACCAGGTACTCGCCGGGTGCCGTCTCGGTGGCCTTGTATTTCTCCGGCAGGGCCGCGGCCAACAGGGACAGGTCGAGCTTGCGCGGCGCCCGGAAACGCAACTGGTTCTCGGCGCCGCTGTGGGTGAGTTCGGCGGGTGTGCCGGTGGCGACTGCCATGCCGTGATCGATGATCACGATCCGGTCGGCCAGTTCTTCGGCCTCGGCCAGGTGGTGGGTGGTCAGCACAACTGTCACGCCGTCACGGCGCAGCGCATCGATCAACTCCCACACCACAATTCGGGCGTGGGCATCCATTCCCGCGGTTGGCTCGTCGAGGAACACCAGCTCAGGGCGACCCACCACGGCGCAGGCCAGTGCCAGGCGTTGTTGCTGGCCGCCCGAGAGGCGTCGGTAGGTGGTGCGGGCGGATTCGGTCAGGCCCAGGGTGTCCATCAACCAGGCCGGATCGAGAGGATCGGCGGCATAGGAGGCGACGAGATGGAGCATCTCGTCGGCCCGCGCCGCGGGGTAGCCGCCGCCACCCTGCAGCATCACGCCGATCCGCGCGCGTACCTGGGCGTTGTCGGCTACGGGATCCAACCCGAGGATTTCGACACGGCCGTCGTCGGGGCGGATGAATCCCTCGCACATTTCGACGGTGGTGGTCTTGCCTGCGCCGTTCGGGCCGAGCAGGGCCAGTACCTCGGCACGCTGCACATCGAGGTCCAGGTCGGCGACCGCGGTGGTCGATCCGTAGCGCTTGCTGACGCCGCGGAGCAGCACAGGTTGATCAGAACGCGAGGTCACGGGGATTCAGCGTAGGCGTCGGTGGGCTGCGTGGGTGTCGGCGGTGGGTCGGTATCCGGCTTCCGTGACGCGCGCCACGGAAGTCGGCGCCAGGTCAGACCGATCAGGATCAGCACGACCAACGTGCTCGCGAGGGTGGCCATCACGATCTGGAACAGGGTGAACCGGTCACCGTTGGCCGTCGGGCCGAAGATCCCGACAACCAAGGTGATGGCGATCGCGGAACCACGGAATCCGGGTCGGGTGGCCCACGCGGCCAGCGGGATCACCGCCCACAGCAGGTACCACGGCTGCACCACCGGGAACAGCAGGATGGTGCCGCCGAGGGCCACGCCCAGACCGCCGACGGGGTGCAACCGGCCGCGCATCACGGCGAACAGCAGCCAGCTGACCAGGATCGCGATCAGGACGACGCCGATGGCGCGGGTCAGCGCGAGCACTGCGGTGGTGTGGTCACCGAGGCCCAGCAGGATGCCGACCTGGCCGGTGCCCAGGGCCAGGAGTGTCGGCGGTGACATCCAGCTGCGCACCACATTGGCGGTACCGAGGGTGCCCAGCCACCCGAAGCCCAACCCGCTGGCCCAGCCGATCACGGTCATCACCGCCAGCGACACCACCCCGAGCGGCACGCTCGCCACGAAGAACGCTTTGATCGTGCCGCCCAGGCGCCAGGCCAGGGCCATCGCGACGAATCCGAGTGCAAGTAGTGACGGCAACTTGACCTGGGAGGACAGCGTGATGAGGACCGTGCCGAGCAGCAACATGGCCGCGGGGTACCAGCGGTTCCAGTCCTCGCGTGAATGTGGCCAGGTCAGTGGCCGGGGGAGCAACGGCGCGGCGGCTCCGATGCCGCGCAGCGCGAACTCGGTGCCGGCGAGCATCAGGCCCAGCATCAGGGCTTCGTTGTGGATCCCGGCCACCAGGTGCATGAACAACAGCGGATTACATGCACCGAGCCACAGTGCGCTGACCTCGGCGACGCCGCAGCGGCGGGCCAGCCGGGGTGTCGCCCACACGATGAGCCCGACGCCGACCAGCACCACGGCGCGGTGACACAGCACCGCGGCGACGATGTTCTCACCGGTCAGCGCGGAGATACCCTCGCCGATCCACAGGAACAGCGGTCCGTACGGCGCCGGGGTTTCGCGCCACAGACTGGGCACCGACAACGTGAACACGTGATCGAGACCCAGGCCGGTCGCCGGACCGACCTGATACGGGTTGAGGCCGATGTAGCCGATCTCACTCTGGGCCAGGTACGAGTACACGTCCTTGCTGTACATCGGGGGCGCGACCAGCAGCGGGAGGGCCCACAGCAGCAGCGTTCGGTCCAGCTGGCTGCGTGACATCCGGCGGGGCCCGAGGACGAATCGCCCGAGCATGAGCCAGGCCAGCGTCATCATCACCGCGCCGGTGGTGGTCATCGTCAGCGATACCGTCTGGATGCGGGAGGGCAGGTTGAGCAGTCGGACCCCGAAGGTCGGATCCTGTACGACGGGGCGGGCGCCGGCGCCGAGGGCGCCGATCGCCATCAGGACGGTTCCGGTGGCCCCGAAAAGCCGGGTACGACGCTGCGCGACGACCTCGGCGGCGTTGAGTGGGGACCCGACGGCCCGTTCGTCGCCGTGCCACCGGGCGATCGATGAGCTGAAGGTCGACAGGCGGCTTGCCATCAGGGCAGCGTAACCGTCGACCGGGACGGTCTTCGCCAGGCAACGGTGGCCCAGGTCACGTAAGGGTGCCCTTGCTAGAACCGAGAGCGGAATTCCGTCACAATGGTGTTGTGAAAATGCGTCGGACAACTGCGGGCTCCGCGTCTGCAGGTGCGCCGATGCCGGTCACCGACATCGTGCCGGCATCTGACGGACACACCCGGCGTTCGATCATTCACCTGTTGCTCGAGGGTCCGATCACCGCGGGTCAGATCGGCGACAGGCTCGGCATTTCGGCTGCCGGTGTGCGCCGACACCTCGATGCCCTGATCGAAGCCGGTGATGCGCAGGCCAGTGCCGCCGCCGCGTGGCAGCACAGCGGCCGGGGCCGTCCGGCCAAGCGCTACCGGTTGACCGCGGCCGGACGCGCGAAACTCGGCCACACCTACGATGACCTCGCAGTCGCCGCGATTCGGCAACTGCGTGAGATCGGCGGCAAGGATGCCGTGCGGACTTTTGCACGCCGCCGGATGGAAACCATCCTGGCCGGTGTCACCGCCGAACCCGGCGGAGTCGCAGACACCGCCGAGCGCGTTGCGGACGCGTTGACCCGGGCCGGGTATGCCACCACCACGAATCCGGTGGACGGCCCGATTCCCGGGGTGCAGATCTGCCAGCACCACTGTCCGGTATCGCATGCCGCCGAGGAGTTCCCGGAGTTGTGCGAGACGGAGAGCGAGGCGTTCGCCGAGATCCTGGGCACGCACGTGCAGCGCCTGGCCACGATCGTCAACGGTGACTGCGCCTGCACCACCCACGTTCCAACCCAAACGACAGCGACCAACCAAGGAGCGGCGACATGACCATCACGCCCGAAACGCCATCGATGAGCCGCGTGCGCGAAGAGGATCGGACGCTGACCCAGGAAGAGACCATCGCGTCGCTGGGCAACTACGGCTACGGCTGGTCGGACTCGGACGTCGCGGGCGCCAGTGCGCAGCGCGGCCTGTCGGAAGCTGTCGTGCGCGACATCTCGGCCAAGAAGAGCGAACCGGAGTGGATGCTGGAGAGTCGGCTGCGCGCACTGCGCACGTTCGACAAGAAGCCGATGCCCAACTGGGGCTCGAACCTCGAGGGCATCCACTTCGACAACATCAAATACTTCGTGCGGTCCAGCGAGAAGCAGGCCGCCTCGTGGGACGACCTGCCCGCGGACATCAAGAACACCTACGACCGGCTCGGCATCCCCGAGGCCGAGAAGCAGCGCCTGGTCTCCGGTGTCGCGGCACAGTACGAGTCCGAGGTGGTCTACCACTCGATCCGTGAGGACCTCGAAGCCCTTGGCGTCATCTTCCTGGACACCGACAGCGCGCTCAAGGAACACCCGGAGCTGTTCAAGCAGTACTTCGGCACGGTGATCCCGGCCGGGGACAACAAGTTCTCCGCGCTCAACACCGCAGTCTGGTCGGGTGGTTCGTTCATCTACGTGCCGCCGGGCGTGCATGTCGACATCCCGCTGCAGGCCTACTTCCGGATCAACACCGAGAATATGGGCCAGTTCGAGCGGACGCTGATCATCGTCGACGAGGGCGCCTACGTGCATTACGTGGAGGGCTGCACCGCGCCGATCTACAAGAGCGATTCGCTGCACTCGGCGGTGGTGGAGATCATCGTCAAGCCCGGTGGGCGTTGCCGCTACACCACCATCCAGAACTGGTCGAACAACGTCTACAACCTGGTGACCAAGCGGGCCCGCGCCGAGGCCGGCGCCACCATGGAGTGGATCGACGGAAACATCGGCTCCAAGGTCACCATGAAGTACCCGGCGGTGTGGATGACCGGTGAGCATGCCAAGGGCGAGGTGCTCTCGGTGGCGTTCGCCGGCGAGGGCCAGCACCAGGACACCGGTGCCAAGATGCTGCACCTGGCACCCAACACGTCGAGCAACATCGTGTCCAAGTCGGTGGCTCGTGGCGGTGGCCGTTCCTCCTACCGTGGCCTGGTTCAGATCAACAAGGGTGCGCACGGCAGCCGCTCGAGCGTGAAATGCGATGCGCTGCTGGTCGATACGATCAGCCGGAGTGACACCTACCCGTACGTCGACATCCGCGAGGACGACGTCACGATGGGGCATGAGGCCACGGTGTCCAAGGTCAGCGCGGATCAGCTGTTCTACCTGATGAGCCGCGGGCTGACCGAGGACGAGGCAATGGCGATGGTGGTGCGCGGCTTCGTCGAGCCCATCGCCAAGGAACTGCCTATGGAATACGCGCTTGAGCTGAACCGGCTCATCGAGCTGCAGATGGAAGGCGCGGTCGGTTAAGTGACACAGAATCTCACTGACGCCGTCGAGGGCGTTGCCACCAACAAGGGTGAGCTGTTCGCATCGTTCGACGTCAACGCCTTCGAGGTGCCCGGCGGTCGCGACGAGTTGTGGCGGTTCACCCCGCTCAAGAGGCTTCGCGGCCTGCATGACGGGACCGCCGTAGCGAATGGCAAGGCCGGCGTCGCCGTGACCGAGCGTCCGGGCGTGACCGTCGAGACTGTCGGCCGTGACGACCCTCGACTCGGCGAGGGCGGGGTGCCCACCGACCGTGTTGCCGCCCAGGCATTCTCGTCCTTCGAGACCGCCACCGTGGTGACGGTCAAGCGTGACACCGAGGTGACCGAGCCGATCGAGATCGTCGTGGACGGGCCCGGTGTGGACACCGTGGGTTACGGCCATCTGCAGATCAGGGTCGAAGAACTGTCCCGCGCCACCGTCGTGGTCGATCTGCGCGGTAGCGGCACCTATGCCGACAACGTCGAGATCATCGTCGGTGATGCGGCCGGCCTCGGCGTCATCTGGATCGCCGACTGGGCCGACGACATGGTGCACGTCAGCGCCCACCACGCAAAGCTGGGCAAGGACGCGGTGCTCGGACACGTCAACGTCACCCTCGGTGGTGACGTGGTCCGCACCTCGGCCACCGTGCGGTTCACCGGACCGGGTGGCGACGCCAAGATGCTGGGCACCTACTTCGCCGACGACGGCCAGTTCTTCGAGTCGCGGTTGCTGGTCGACCACTCCCAGCCGCACTGTAAGTCCGACGTGCTCTACAAGGGTGCGCTGCAAGGCGATCCGGATTCCAAGAAGCCCGACGCGCACACGGTCTGGATCGGCGACGTGCTGATCCGGGCCGAGGCCACCGGTACCGACACGTTCGAAGTCAACCGCAACCTCGTGCTCACCGACGGTGCCCGCGCCGATTCGGTGCCCAACCTGGAGATCGAGACCGGCGAGATCGTGGGCGCCGGGCACGCCAGTGCCACCGGGCGTTTCGACGACGAGCAGTTGTTCTACCTGCGCGCCCGCGGCATTCCCGAGGATCAGGCCCGACGCCTCGTCGTGCGTGGATTCTTCAACGAGATCATCGCCAAGATCGCTGTCCCCGAGGTGCGTGAGCGCCTGACCGCAGCCATCGAAAAAGAACTTGCCATCACCGAATCGAAAGCCAACTAGTTATGACCACGCTGGAAATCAAGGACCTGCACGTCTCGGTCAACGCCGCCGAAGGCGCTGCAGATGCAGGAGACCCGAACATCCCCATTTTGAAGGGCGTCGACCTCACCGTGAAGTCGGGGGAGACCCACGCGGTGATGGGCCCCAACGGCTCCGGCAAGTCGACGCTGTCCTACGCGATCGCCGGGCATCCCAAGTACACCGTCACCTCCGGTTCGATCACCCTCGACGGACAGAACGTCCTCGAGATGAGCATCGACGAGCGGGCCCGCGCGGGCCTCTTCCTGGCCATGCAGTACCCGGTCGAGGTTCCCGGCGTGTCGATGTCGAACTTCCTGCGTACCGCGGCCACTGCGGTCCGAGGCGAGGCCCCCAAGCTGCGGCACTGGGTCAAGGAAGTCAAGGGTGCAATGGCCGACTTGGAGATTGACCCGGCGTTCGGTGAGCGCAGCGTCAACGAAGGATTCTCGGGCGGCGAGAAGAAGCGCCACGAGATCCTGCAGCTGTCGCTGCTCAAGCCGAAGATCGCGATCCTCGACGAGACCGACTCGGGTCTGGACGTCGACGCGTTGCGCATCGTCAGCGAGGGCGTCAACCGCTACGCAGAGGCCGCGCACGGCGGCATCCTGCTGATCACCCACTACACCCGGATCCTGCGCTACATTCAGCCGCAGTTCGTGCACGTGTTCGTGGGGGGGCGCATCGTGGAATCGGGTGGGCCCGAACTCGCCGACGAGCTCGAAGAGAACGGATACGTGCGCTTCACCCAAGCCGTCGGGGCCTGATATGACCATCGCGGCGTCGACGTTGGATCAAGCCGGGCTGGCCCGGATAAGGGCTGACTTCCCGATCCTGAGTCGGGTGATGCGTGGTGGAAAGCAGTTGGCGTACCTGGATTCCGGGGCGACGTCGCAGAAGCCGTTGCAGGTACTCGATGCCGAACGGGCGTTCCTCACCAACTCCAACGGGGCGGTGCACCGTGGTGCGCACCAGTTGATGGAGGAGGCCACCGACGCCTACGAGCAGGGGCGCGCAGACATCGCGGCGTTCGTCGGTGCCGGTCCGGATGAGTTGGTGTTCACCAAGAATGCCACCGAGTCGCTCAACCTGGTGTCATACGTGCTGGGCGACAAGCGCTTCGACGGTGCAGTCGGCCCGGGTGACGTCATCGTCACCACCGAACTGGAACACCACGCGAACCTGATTCCGTGGCAGGAGTTGGCCCAGCGTACGGGTGCGACGTTGCGCTGGTACAGCGTCACCGACGACGGGCGTATCGACCTGGACTCGCTGCAGCTCGACGAGCGGGTGAAAGTGGTGGCCTTCAGCCATCATTCGAACGTCACAGGTGCGGTCGCGCCGGTGGCCCAGCTGGTATCGCGGGCCAAGGCCGTTGGTGCGCTCACCGTGCTGGACGCGTGCCAGTCGGTGCCGCATCAGCCGGTTGATTTCCAGGCGCTCGACGTCGATTTCGCGGCGTTCTCCGGTCACAAGATGCTCGGGCCCACGGGTATCGGTGTGCTCTACGGCCGGCAGCACCTGCTGAACTCGATGCCGCCGTTCATCACGGGCGGTTCGATGATCGAGACCGTCACGATGGAGCAGACCACCTACGCGCCGGCCCCGCAGCGTTTCGAGGCAGGCACCCCGATGACCTCGCAGGTGGTCGGATTGGCCTCTGCCGCACGGTATCTGAGCGACATCGGGATGGATGCGGTCGAGGCGCACGAAGCAGAACTGGTGGCGGCCGCCCTGTCCGGTCTGGCAGGCCTGCCACAAGTCCGGATCATCGGGCCGACGACGATGGAACACCGCGGTTCCCCGGTCAGTTTCGTGGTCGATGGGATCCACGCCCATGACGTCGGGCAGGTGCTCGACGACGAGGGCATCGCGGTCCGCGTCGGGCACCACTGCGCCTACCCGCTGCACCGTCGCTTCGGGATCGCGGCGACCGCTCGCGCGTCGTTCGCGGTATACAACACGCTCGACGAGGTCGACCGTCTGGTAGCCGGTATCAAACGCGCCGTGGAGTTCTTCTCGTGAGAATGGAACAGATGTACCAGGAAGTGATCCTGGATCATTACAAGCATCCGCATCACCGCGGACTGCGCGAGCCCTTCGCCGCCGAGGTGCACCACGTCAATCCGACCTGTGGTGACGAGGTGACGCTGCGGGTCACGCTCTCCGACGACGCCGAGACGGTGGTGGACATCTCCTACGACGGGCAGGGTTGTTCGATCAGTCAGGCCGCCACCTCGGTGCTCACCGACCAGGTCATCGGCCAGAGCGTCGGTGATGCTCTCAAGACGGTCGAGGCCTTCACCGAGATGATTTCCTCACGCGGGAACGTGGAGGGGGACGAAGATGTACTCGGTGACGGCATCGCGTTCGCCGGTGTCGCGAAATATCCGGCACGGGTGAAGTGCGCGTTGTTGGGTTGGTTAGCGTTCAAGGCCTCACTGGCGGAGGCCAGGCCAGAAGATGGAGCGCTGGTACAGGCCAGCGATGACGTGAAGGAACAGCGATGAGCGAAGCGAGCGGGGATGCCACTGGGGCGTCCGACGAAATGATCGCCGACCTCGAGGAGGCCATGCGGGATGTCGTGGACCCCGAGTTGGGCATCAACGTTGTCGACCTGGGCCTGGTCTACGGCCTCAACGTCGAAGAGAGCGACGAGGGCCCCGTGGCGCTGATCGACATGACGCTCACTTCGGCGGCCTGTCCGCTGACCGACGTGATCGAGGATCAGTCGCGCACCGCGCTCGTGGGCGCCGGGCTGGTCAACGAGATCAAGATCAATTGGGTCTGGAACCCGCCGTGGGGCCCGGACAAGATCACCGACGACGGCCGCGAACAGCTGCGCGCACTCGGATTCACTGTCTGAGGAATTTGTCGGGGCCAGGTGCTACCAATATCGCCAACAGGCGAAAACGGAGGCACGTGTGGGACACAGCCCTGAGGTAAAGGTCGTCGATGACCGGTTGATGTTGGGGCCGGCGACAGTCAGCTTCGAGCGCACACTGCGCATCCCGGAGACCGGATTGCATCCGCTCCCACCGGGTCTCGGGGAGTTTCCGTTGCGCCGGGTCCAGGATTATCCCGATCGGGTGCCGGCCGAGTGGTTGGCGCGCGGCGGCATCATGCTGCCGGTCTACCAACGTGAGGCGATGTGGCTGTCGTTCCACTCATCCGAGCCGACCGCGTTGCAGGTCGGCATCGGGAAGGTGTGCGCGGTCAGCGGTGAGAGCTGGAGTGACCGCCTGGCTCACGATCCGCAGAACTATGTCGCGTTGCCCGACCAGCCGTGGCTCGACGGCATCAATGCCGGCGACGGTTTCATTCGCCAGTTCGTGGCCGTGCCCCTCGGTTCCGGGGCAACGGTCGAAGGACAGGTCACGGGACAGGAAGTCCATGGCGGTGTCCAGTTGCGCGCTGTGGGCCTGACGGTATCGGCCCTCGAACGGTGGCGGGTGCGTCCTCGGTTGGACGGCTCGATGATGATCGTCGAAGAGCGTTGCTGCGCGGCACCGTCGATGGGTCTGGGTGCCGGCGGCAGGATGCGGCAGGAGGTCTATGCCGACAACCGTCCGCTGTCCGACTACGACCAGGACCGTTCCTGGCGGGTATTCGTGCATCTGTGCAGTGCGGCGCAGTGGACCGCGATCACGGGTGAGGTGCCGCCGCGCACCCCGGTGGACCGCGACGCCTATGTCGAAGCCGGTCTGCCTTGGTTCGACTATTACGACGCGGACGCCCAGGACTTGGCCGCCACCGACACGTTGGCGAACGTCAAGAGTGTCGGTGAGTGGTTCGGGGAAGACGAAATGCCTTTTGTCCCTGTTGATCCCGCGAAAGTCGTCGCACTCAAAGATGCACCTGGTGACGTCGTTACCGGTGGAGACTGGTAACGGGGGATACCGTATGCGTTCATGGTGACCGTCCCGGCGTGGGCTGGGTGGTGGATGGGGCGCCGGATGGCCAGGTACTGACCGATGTCCGGCATCACTGGAGCCGCCGAAATCTCGGCGGCCACCGCTTCGAACGGGTCGGTGGTCCAGAAGATCGACTCGGCCCGCGCCCCAGCACCGACCGCGTCGATCAGCGCCACATCGGACCCGACTCCATATTGAACACATGTGCGATATTGCTCCGCTCCACTGACGCGCATGTCATGTCCCAGGACATCGGTGACGGTTCTGGGGGTGTTTGGTGGTGTAACTGGTGGACTTCTTTGAGCAATGCCCACCGCTAATGGACCCGTTGATCCTCGTGTCTCGCAGTGCGGCTACCACGTCGAAACGGCGTTGCCCCGGCTCTACTGAAATAGGGTGGGAACAGGCCGCTATGCCCCGACGTTAGGACAAGTGTGAGTACGCAGGACATCACCACAGAACAGTTCGACAACATCGTCAAGGACAACGAGATCGTGTTGGTCGATTTCTGGGCGTCGTGGTGCGGACCGTGCCGGTCGTTCGCGCCGACGTTCAAGGCTGCTTCCGAGAAGCACCCCGATGTGGTCTTCGCCAAGGTGGACACCGAGGCCGAACAGGCGCTCGCCGCCGCAGCCGAGATCCGCTCGATCCCCACCCTGATGGCATTCAAGAAGGGCAAGTTGGTCTTCAACCAGGCCGGCGCGCTGCCACCGGCCGCACTGGAGGACCTCGTCCAGAAGATCAAGGAGTTCGACATCGACGCGGCCATGAAAGACGAGGCCGCTGCGGGCGACGCCGAACAGGTGTGAGCACCGGCACGCGATAGCGTGCTGTCCGTGACTGCGCAGAACGATTTCGTACTGGTCGACCGCCCCCGCCCGGACGTGGCGCTGGTGACCCTCAACCGGCCCGAGCGGATGAACTCGATGGCCTTCGACGTCATGGTTCCGCTCAAGGGCGTCCTGGAAGACCTGCGCTATGACAACAGCGTGCGCGTGGTCGTACTGACCGGGGCCGGTCGGGGGTTCTCGTCCGGGGCCGATCACAAGTCGGCCGGATCGGTGCCGCACGTGGCCGGGTTGACCAGGCCGACGTACGCATTGCGGTCGATGGAGATCCTCGACGATGTGATCCTCGCCCTACGCCGACTGCATCAGCCGGTGATCGCAGCGGTCAACGGCGCGGCCATCGGCGGCGGGCTCTGCCTCGCGCTGGCCTGTGACATCCGGGTCGCTGCCGAGGGCGCCTACTTCCGCGCCGCGGGGATCAACAACGGGCTTACCGCCAGTGAGCTGGGCTTGTCCTACCTGCTGCCACGTGCCATCGGCTCGTCACGGGCCTTCGAGATCATGTTGACCGGCCGTGACGTCGACGCCGAAGAGGCGGCGCGCATCGGTCTGGTGTCCAGTGTGGTGGCCGAGGAGGCCCTGCTCGACGCCTGCTACGACATGGCGGACCGGATGGCGGCGTTCTCCCGGCCGGGTATCGAGTTGACCAAGCGCACACTTTGGAGTGGACTGGACGCCGCTAGCCTGGAAGGGCACATGCAGGCCGAGGGCCTGGGACAACTTTTCGTGCGTCTGCTCACCGCAAACTTTGAGGAAGCGGTTGCTGCGCGCGCGGAGAAACGGCCCGCGGCATTTACTGACGACAAATAGGAGGACCGCAGCGTGATCACCGCAACGGACCTGGAGGTCCGCGCCGGCGCGCGCACGCTGCTGTCCTTCGAGGGCTCGGCACTGCGGGTGCAGCCCGGTGACCGGATCGGTCTCGTCGGGCGCAACGGCGCAGGCAAGACCACCACGATGAGGATTCTGGCAGGGGAGGGTGAGCCGTACGCCGGATCTGTCACGACGACCGGTGAAATCGGTTACCTGCCACAGGATCCCAAAGAAGGCGATCTCGATGTCTTGGCCCGTGACCGGGTGTTGTCCGCCCGTGGGCTCGACAAGCTCTTGGCGGACCTGGAGAAGCAGCAGGTCTTGATGGCCGAGGTCGCCGACGATGCGGCGCGCGACAAGGCGGTCCGCAAGTACGGTCAGCTCGAAGAGCGGTTCTCGGCGCTGGGCGGCTACGCGGCCGAGAGCGAGGCCGGGCGCATCTGCGCCAGCCTGGGCCTGCCCGATCGGGTGCTGACGCAGCCGCTGCGCACGCTCTCCGGTGGTCAGCGCCGCCGGGTCGAATTGGCGCGCATCCTGTTCGCGGCGAGTGACACCGGTTCCGGGTCGGCCACAACGCTGCTTCTCGACGAACCCACCAACCACCTCGACGCGGACTCGATCGGCTGGTTGCGGGACTTCCTGCACAACCACACCGGTGGGCTCGTCGTGATCAGCCACGATGTCGATCTGCTCGACGAGGTCGTCAACCGGGTGTGGTTCCTCGACGCAGTGCGCGGTGAGGCCGACGTCTACAACATGGGCTGGAAGAAGTACCTCGACGCGCGCGCCACCGATGAGCAGCGTCGTCGCCGCGAGCGCGCCAATGCCGAGAAGAAGGCAGGCGCGTTGCGGGCGCAGGCTGCCAAGATGGGCGCCAAAGCGACCAAAGCTGTTGCCGCACAGAATATGTTGCGTCGGGCCGAGCGGATGATCTCCGAGCTCGATGCCGAGCGGGTGGCCGACAAGGTGGCCCGTATCAAGTTCCCGACGCCCGCACCGTGCGGGAAAACGCCGTTGGTGGCCAAGGGGCTGACCAAGACGTACGGGTCGCTGGAGATCTTCACCGGTGTCGACCTGGCCATCGACCGCGGATCGCGGGTGGTGGTGCTCGGCCTCAACGGTGCCGGAAAGACGACGCTGCTGCGGCTGCTCGCCGGCGCGGAGACTGCCGACGCCGGAGCCCTGGAACCCGGCCACGGGTGCAAGATCGGGTATTTCGCCCAGGAGCACGACACCCTCGACAACGGGGCGACCGTCTGGGAGAACATCCGACACGCCGCGCCCGATACCGGAGAGCAGGACCTACGCGGTCTGTTGGGCGCCTTCATGTTCACCGGTCCTCAGCTGGAGCAGCCGGCGGGCACGCTGTCCGGCGGTGAGAAGACGCGGCTGGCGCTGGCGGGTCTGGTGGCTTCCACTGCCAATGTGTTGTTGCTGGACGAGCCGACCAACAACCTCGACCCCGCGTCACGCGAACAGGTTCTCGACGCGCTGCGTAGTTACCAGGGGGCTGTGGTGCTGGTGACCCACGATCCGGGCGCAGCCGAAGCGCTCGATCCGCAGCGCGTGGTCCTGCTGCCGGACGGCACCGAGGACTTCTGGTCTACCGAATATCGGGATCTCATCGAACTCGCCTGACGGCGAATCCTGAAGAACCACCGCACTTTCGGACACGTCAAATTAAGACGTTGGACAAATCGACCCATCGATGTGTGGGTGGTTTCTAGTGTGGGTACCCGTCGGGACATCACAAGCGGGGAGATGTCGATGAGGGAAATGAACGGTAACCGTAGCGAACTGCTGGCAGAGCTTCGTAAGGCATACGAGGGGGGCGCCAGTATCCGCACGCTCGTGGCTACTACCGGACGTTCGTACGGCTCGATCCACAGTTTGTTGCGCGAGTCGGGAACGACGATGCGCAGCCGCGGTGGGCCCAATCACCGCACCCGGGCCAGGGCCTGACGGGCACAACGGCGGTGCGGTAGCCGGACTCAGCTGTCCGCCGGCGTCTGCTGCCGCACACTGTCCTCGACCAGATCGAGCACTGCGGTGAGGTTCCTCGGGTCCTCGCCGGAGGCGATCCGGGCCACCAGTCCGTCGAGCACGAGGTCCAGGTAGATGTGCAGGACCGCACTGGGCACGTCGTCGCGTAGGCGACCGGCCTGCTTCTGACGGCGCAGGCGCTCGGTGATGGCGGTATCCAACTCGGCTGACCGTTCGGCCCAGCCGCGGTGAAAAGCCGGATCGTTGCGCAACTTTCGGGCGATCTCCAGGCGGGTGGCCAGCCAGTCGAACTGCTCGGGAGCGGCGAGCATATTCCGCATCACCTGAATCAATCCTTCGCGGGCGGCCACCTCGGCCATCCGCTCGGCGTCCTCTCGGGCCAATTCGAAGAACAAGGTGTCCTTGTCCTTGAAGTGGTGAAAGATTGCGCCGCGCGACAGCCCGATGGTTTCTTCGAGCCGTCGCACGGTCGCACTCTCGTATCCGTACTGACCGAAGCAGCGCCGGGCGCCGTCGAGGATCTGACGGCGCCGGGCCGCAAGGTGGTCGTCGGTCACCCGGGGCACGTGTGCGCCTTCGCTGCTTCGTTCGGTCCGGTCAGGATTACTTCGACTTCAGCATGTTGCGCAGCACGAACTGCAGGATGCCGCCGTTGCGGTAGTAGTCGGCCTCACCGGGGGTGTCGATGCGGACGACGGCGTCGAACTCCACCTTGGAACCGTCGTCCTTGGTGGCGGTGACCTTGACCGTCTTCGGAGTCTTGCCCTCGTTGAGCGCGGTGATCCCGGTGATGTCGTAGGTCTCGGTGCCGTCGAGCTTGAGGCTCGCCGCCGATTCGCCGGCCGGGAACTGCAGCGGGATGACACCCATGCCGATCAGGTTCGACCGGTGGATGCGCTCGAAGGACTCGGTGATGACGGCCTTCACACCCAGCAGGACCGTGCCCTTGGCTGCCCAGTCACGCGAGGAGCCCGAGCCGTACTCCTTGCCGCCCAGGACCACCAGCGGGACGCCGGCTTCCTTGTAGTTGACCGAGGCGTCGTAGATGAATGCCTGCGGGCCGCCCGGCTGGGTGAAGTCACGGGTGTAGCCGCCTGAGACATCGTCGAGCAGCTGGTTCTTGAGCCGGATGTTGGCGAAGGTGCCGCGGATCATCACCTCGTGGTTGCCGCGCCGCGACCCCAGCGAGTTGTAATCCTTGCGTGCCACACCGTTGGCGTCGAGGTACTGCGCAGCCGGTGTGCCCGGCTTGATCGCGCCGGCCGGGCTGATGTGGTCGGTGGTCACCGAATCACCCAGCAGAGCAAGGACTCTGGCGCCTGCGATGTCGCCGACCGGCTCCGGCTCGGCGGGCATCCCGTCGAAGTAGGGGGCCTTGCGCACGTAGGTGGACGCGTCGTCCCACTCGAAGGTGTTGCCCTCCGGGGTGGACAGCGAACGCCAGCGGTCGTCGCCCTTGAATACATCGGCATAGGAGTCGGTGAACATCTCCCGGTTGATCGAGGACGCGATGGTTTCCTCGATCTCTTGGGCTGATGGCCAGATGTCCTTGAGGAAGACGTCATTGCCATCCCGGTCCTGGCCGAGCGGGTCGGACTCGAAATCGAAGTCCATGGTGCCCGCGATGCCGTAGGCGATGACCAGCGGCGGGGAGGCCAGGTAGTTCATCTTGACGTCGGGGGAGATGCGGCCCTCGAAGTTGCGGTTGCCCGAGAGCACCGCGGTCACCGACAGATCGTTGTCGTTGATGGCCTTGGAGATCTCGTCGGGCAGCGGCCCGGTGTTGCCGATGCAGGTGGTGCAGCCGTAGCCGCCCAGGTAGTAGCCCAGCTTCTCCAGGTAGGGCCACAGGCCGGCCTTGTTGTAGTAGTCGGTGACCACCTGTGAGCCGGGCGCCATGTTGGTCTTCACCCACGGCTTGCTCGACAGGCCCTTCTCGACGGCCTTCTTGGCCAGCAGGGCCGCACCGATCATCACCGTCGGGTTGGAGGTGTTGGTGCAGGAGGTGATGCCTGCGACGACCACCGCGCCGTGGTCGAGCACGAACTCGCCGCGCTCATCGGATTTCACGGTGATCGGCTTGGACGGCCGACCCGCGGCGCCGTTGGCGGCAGACGGACGAACATCGATCGCGCCGTCGTCGGCGAAGGACAACTTGGCCGGGTCCGAGGCCGGGAAGGACTCCTCGATCGCCTCGTCGAGCTGGCTGTGCGGCGCCGGGTGGTTTTCCTCGACGTAGTTGTGGATGTCCTTGCGGAACGCGTTCTTGGCATCCGACAGCTCGATGCGGTCCTGCGGACGCTTGGGGCCGGAGATGGAGGGCACCACGGTGGACAGGTCCAACTCGAGGTACTCGGAGAAGGCCGGCTCGTGATCGGGGTTGTGCCACATGCCCTGCGCCTTGGCGTAGGCCTCGACCAGGGCGAGCTGCTGATCGGTGCGCCCGGTCAGCCGCAGGTAATTGATGGTCTCTTCGTCGATCGGGAAAATCGCTGCGGTGGAACCGAATTCGGGGCTCATGTTGCCCAGGGTGGCGCGGTTGGCCAGCGGTACCTCGGCCACGCCCTTGCCGTAGAACTCGACGAACTTCCCGACCACACCGTGTTTGCGCAGCATGTCGGTGACGGTGAGCACCACGTCGGTGGCGGTCACGCCGGGCTTGATCTCGCCGCTGAGCTTGAAGCCGACCACGCGGGGGATGAGCATCGAGACGGGCTGGCCCAGCATCGCGGCCTCGGCCTCGATACCGCCGACGCCCCAGCCCAGCACACCGAGACCGTTCTGCATGGTGGTGTGGCTGTCGGTGCCCACGCAGGTGTCGGGGTAGGCCACCCCATCGCGCTCGAACACCACTCGGGCCAGATATTCGATGTTGACCTGGTGCACGATGCCGGTGCCCGGGGGGACGACCTTGAAGTCGTCGAACGCGCCCTGGCCCCAGCGCAGGAACTGGTAGCGCTCGGAGTTGCGCTCGTATTCGAGTTCGACGTTGCGCTCGAAGGCGCCGGCGTTACCGAACACGTCGAGGATCACCGAGTGATCGATGACCATCTCCGCCGGCGAGAGCGGGTTAACCTTCTCCGGATCGCCACCCAGTGCCGCGACCGCCTCGCGCATCGTGGCCAGGTCGACGATGCAGGGCACGCCGGTGAAGTCCTGCATCAACACCCGCGCCGGGGTGAACTGGATCTCGATGCTCGGTTCCGCCGAGGGATCCCAGTTGGCGATGGCCTCGATGTGGTCCTTGGTGATGTTGGCGCCGTCTTCGGTACGCAACAGGTTCTCGGCCAGTACTTTGAGGCTGTACGGGAGCTTTTCGGCACCGGGTACCGCGTCCAGTCGGTAGATCTCGTAGTTCTTGTCCCCGACAGTTAGTGTGTCGCGGGCACCAAATGAGTTAAGGGACGAATTTTCCGTATTCTCGCTGCTCACATCAACTCCCGGCTCGATCTTGCCGCGACGGGCTGTGTCGGCGGCGTTTCGACGTTAACAGTACGCTTGTCCTGCATTGCCTGGTGGGCCGGGGTCCAGTCTTCCCCTGTGGAGTGCTCGTTGCTACCCAGTCGGCTGGATCCTTCTGATCTGGTGGGCCCCGACTCCACCGTCATGTCGGCGTGGTGTTCGAGCCCGAGCATCACTTCCACGTGACGATCGGCGTTCGACCCGGTGACGATTCCCCTGTCCCCATCGTCGGGCCGAACGTTCGAGGCGTACCGTGCTGGCGTGACCGGACCCCATGTCATCCCGTTCCTGCCGGCCTACATTCCGGTCGAGGTGTGCGACACCGTAGGACTCGATGCAACCCAACCCGACGGGCTGGCGAAGTGCATGGCGGCCGTGCAGGCCGACGTTCGCGATGACGGTGTCAGTGCCCCCGCCGCCGATGTCGAAGCCCTGCGTCAGGTGGTCAGCGATGCCCGACAGGAGGGCATCGACCTCAAGATCGTCGTGCTGCCGAGTAACCCGGGTATCGACACCCCCCTGCGGGATATCGCGACTGAGGTCGGGCATGCCAATCCGGGCGCGACCGTCCTGGCGCTGAGCCCGTCGTTCGCCGGCACGTACAGTCCGACGATCGATCGGGTGACTTTGGAAGCGGGACAGGACGTCGCCAAGACCGGTAATCCGGTGTTATCCGCAAAGAATTTCGTCGGCGAGATTTCCGCCCCGGATTTCCCCTGGACCACACTCGCGATCGCATTGGTCCTCGGCGTCGCCGCCGCGGCCGCCTTCACCCGGGTTCTGCAGCGCCGCAGCAAACAATCGGCCGGGTCAGAGGCATCGCGCACCTCCTCGGAGTAGCTGCCCGACGTCCATCGAACATTCGTTCGGGATAACGCTCAATATCACTAATTGGTCACACTATTCGCAATTACAAACTTGTAATTTGTGACCAATGTTTCTTTGGCTCTAGATGTGACGTACGGTGCAGTCGGTAGCCATTGTTGTAGTTGTGCCTCATGTGACTTCTGTGCAATGGCCCCGAGCAAACGCCGGTACGCCGTCGTTGAGCCATAGGAGACTTGAGTCGAATGAGACGCAGCGTTGGCGTCCCGCGCACGCGAGGAGCAGATCGGGTCTGTGCGTCCCGGCTGTACGGCCGTTTCCTGGCCGTGCCGGTAGCCGCCGGGATGTTGCTTGCCACGGCGATGTCGGGAGGTGTCCCGGCGGTCGCCGAGCCCGAGGCGCCCGGTCAGGTCGCAACGCTCGTCGCAGCGGTGGCCAACGCCGATCAGAAGCTGCAGGAGCTGGGTGCCGCCATCCAGACCCAGCAGGAAGCGGTCAACAAGGCCATCGTCGACGTGCAGGACGCCCGCGATGCGGCCGCCACAGCGCAGCAGGAAGTCGATGCCAGCCAACAGGGCATTGCCGACGCCGGCACCGCCATCGATGAGGCGCAGAAGCGCTTCGACACCTTCGCTGCGGCCACCTATGTCAGCGGCCCCGCCGGTGCGTACCTGACCGCGTCCGACCCGACCGACATCGTCAGCGCCGCCGCCACCGGTCAGACCCTGGCGGTCAGCAGCGACAAGGTGATCGCCGACCTGCAGCGCGCCCGTACCGAGCAGGTCAACCGGGAGTCGGCCGCACGCCTGGCCAAGCAAAACGCCGACCAGGCCACCGTCGACGCCCAGACGAGTCAGGACACTGCGGTTGCGGCGTTGCGCACGGCGCAGCAGACGTTCAGCTCGCAGCGAGATGAACTGCAGCGGTTGACCTCCGAACGCGCCTCCGCCCAAGCCCAGCTCGCCCAGGTGCACCAGGCCTCGGCGCCGAGTGCCCCGGCCGCCCCGGCGCAGCGACCGGCACCACAGGCGGCGGCAGGCGACTGGGATCGCGCCCCGGGCGCGCCGGTACAGGCCGGCCGGAACTGGGACAGCCTGTGGGATCCGACGCTGCCGGCGATCCCCAGCGCATTCGTCAGCGGTGACCCGGTGGCCATCATCAACACCATCCTGGGCATCTCGTCGACGTCGGCGCAGGTGACACAGAACATGGGTCGCCAATTCCTGCAGAAGCTCGGGATCATTCCGACGCCCACCGGCTACACCAACGGGGCCATCCCGCGGGTCTACGGACGGCAGGCATCCGAATACGTGATCCAACGGGCAGGCTCCCAGATGGGCGTTCCCTACTCCTGGGGCGGCGGCAACGCTGCCGGACCGAGTCGCGGCATCGATTCGGGGGCCAACACGGTCGGGTTCGACTGCTCGGGTCTGATCCTCTACGCGTTCGCCGGTGTCGGTATCAAGCTGCCGCATTACTCGGGTTCGCAGTATGACGCCGGCCGCAAGATCCCGTCCTCGCAGATGCGCCGCGGTGACGTGATCTTCTACGGCCCCGGCGGCAGCCAGCACGTAACGCTCTATCTCGGCAACGGCCAGATGCTCGAAGCGCCTTACACCGGTTCGGAGGTCAAGATCTCCCCGGTCCGCACGAGCGGGATGACCCCGTACGTCGTCCGCTATATCGAATACTGATGGGAATACATTGCGCTCCTACGTGTTTCGTTGCCTGACGCTGATCGCCGCGTTCACGTTCGCGGCGATCGGTCTGGTGGCGCCGGCCAATGCCGCGCCAGACGCCGGCCAATGGGATCCCACCCTGCCGAAGGTCGTCAGCTCGGGTGCGCCGGGGGACCCGGTAGCCATCGCCAACGCCTCGTTCCAGGTCAGCCAGATCGCGCTGCAGACCACGCAGAGCCTTGGTTCGCAGTTCCTGCAGACCATCGGGTTGGCCCCCAAACAGGCCGCCTCGACATTCCCCGGTGGCCGGGTCCGTGGCCCGCAGGCCATCGAATACGCGATCCGGCGCGGCGGTTCCCAGATGGGCGTGCCGTACTCGTGGGGCGGCGGTACGCTGACCGGCCCAGGCCCCGGTGTGGACTACGACGCCGGCAAGGTCGGTTATGACTGCTCGGGCTTCACCCGGTACGCGTTCGCCGGGGTCGGAGTGCAGATCCCCAAGTACTCCGGAGACCAGTACAACACCGGTCGCAAGGTGCCGGTGGCGCAGGCAAAGCGCGGTGACCTTCTGTTCTGGGGACCGGGCGGTAGCCAGCATGTGGCGATGTACCTCGGCGGCGGCAAGATGCTGGAGGCGTCGGGCAGCGCGGAGAAAGTCACCGTGAGTCCGGTCCGCACGGCAGGTATCCAGCCCTATGCGGCCCGCATCATCGAATCCTGAGGGGAACCTGAACTCTTCCGGGCAGCGTCGACGGATTCCGAAGTGCCTGGAATAGTTGACGACGGGCACCCGATTGCCCGATCAGCAACACGCGCAATACCAGCGTTTTTAGCCGAACACCGTGGGAGGAAGTTGATGACGTCACCGAGTGGACCGCCGCAGGGCGCCGGAGGTTATCCCGGTTCGAGCCCGGCGCCGGGCTTTCCGCCCGGATCGGCCGGCTCCCACGCCGCGCCGGCTGCCCCGCAGGCCGCCACCAACGGCAGCCTGCAAGCCGAGGTGCATACCCTGGAACGCGCCATCTTCGAGGTCAAGCGGATCATCGTCGGCCAGGACCAGCTCGTCGAGCGGATGCTCGTCGGTCTGCTCGCCAAGGGCCACGTACTGCTCGAGGGCGTACCCGGTGTGGCCAAGACGCTGGCGGTCGAGACGTTCGCCAAGGTCGTCGGCGGCACTTTCGCCCGCATTCAGTTCACCCCTGACCTGGTGCCCACCGACATCATCGGTACCCGCATCTACCGGCAGGGCAAGGAAGACTTCGACATCGAGCTCGGCCCGGTGGTGGTCAACTTCCTGCTCGCCGACGAGATCAACCGTGCGCCGGCCAAGGTGCAGTCCGCACTGCTCGAGGTGATGGCCGAGCGAAAGATTTCGATCGGCGGTAAGACCTTCCCGCTGCCCAGCCCTTTCCTGGTGATGGCCACCCAGAACCCGATCGAGCAGGAAGGCGTCTACGCACTTCCGGAAGCGCAGCGCGACCGCTTCCTGTTCAAGCTCAACGTCGACTACCCGTCGCCGGAGGAAGAGCGCGAGATCATCTACCGGATGGGTGTCAAGCCCCCGGAGCCCAAGCAGATCCTGGACACCGGCGACCTGCTGCGACTCCAGGAACTCGCGGCCAACAACTTCGTGCACCACGCACTGGTGGATTACGTGGTGCGGATCGTCACCGCGACCCGCGAGCCCGAGAAGTTCGGCATGCCCGACGCCAAGGCGTGGATCGCCTACGGCGCCTCGCCGCGTGCGTCACTGGGGATCATCTCCGCAGCCCGCGCGCTGGCGTTGGTGCGGGGCCGCGACTACGTCATCCCGCAGGACGTCGTCGAGGTGATTCCCGACGTGCTCCGGCACCGTCTGGTCCTGACCTACGATGCGCTGGCCGACGAGGTGTCAGCGGAGACCGTGGTCAACCGGATCCTGCAGACAGTGGCGCTGCCGCAGGTGAATGCGCTTCCGCAGCAAGGGCATTCGGTTCCACCCGCAGTTCCCGCCGCGGCTGCCGCGGCCGGTGGTCGGTGACCAGTTCTTCCGGGGCCCGACGCTCAGTGGATCTGCCGTCTCTGAAGCGCGGGGAGATTCGGGACCCCGCGTTGACGGCGGCATTACGCAAGCTTGAGCTGACGGTGCGACGCAAGCTCGATGGCGTCCTCCACGGCGATCACCTCGGCCTGATCCCGGGTCCGGGGTCGGAGCCGGGGGACTCGCGGATCTACCAGCCCGGCGACGATGTGCGCCGGATGGACTGGTCGGTGACAGCGCGGACTCAGACGCCTCACGTGCGGCAGATGATCGCCGACCGCGAACTGGAGACCTGGCTGGTGGTCGACATGTCGGCCAGCCTGGACTTCGGCACCGTCGGGTGTGAGAAGCGCGATCTCGCGGTGGCGGCCGCCGCCGCGATCACGTTTCTCAACAGTGGTGGCGGCAACCGGATCGGTGCGATCATCGCCAACGGCGACATCGTGCGCCGGGTTCCGGCACTGAGCGGGCGGGTGCACGAGCAGGAATTGCTGCGGGCCATCGCCACCACGCCGAAGGCCCCGACCGGGGTCCGTGGCGATCTGGCGGCGGCCATCGACGCGCTGCGTCGTCCCGAGCGGCGGCGCGGTATGGCGGTGATCATCAGCGACTTCCTGGGACCGATCAACTGGATGCGTCCGCTGCGGGCGATCGCCGGCCGTCACGAGGTGCTGGGGATCGAGATCCTCGACCCGCGCGATGTCGAGCTGCCCCCAATCGGCGATGTGGTGCTGCAGGACACCGAGTCCGGCGTCACCCGCGAATTCACCATCGACGAGCAGCTGCGCAGTGACTTCGAGCGGGCCGCCGCGGCGCACCGGGAACAGGTGGCACGCACGTTGCGGCGTTGCGATGCGCCGCTGCTGAGTCTGCGCACCGACCGGGACTGGATCGCCGATGTGGTGCGGTTCGTAGCGAACCGGCGGCGTGGCGCCCTGGCCGGCCGATGAGAAATCGAAAGCGAAAAGACTTCTAGCACATGACTTTACCGATTCTTGGTCCGATGAGCCTGACGGGCTTCGCGCACGTGTGGTGGTTCCTTTTCCTCTTCGTGGTGCTGGGCCTGATGGCGTATTACGTCATCGTGCAGCGGGCGCGCAGACAGCGGGTGCTGCGGTTCGCCAACATGGAGCTGCTGGAGAGTGTGGCGCCCAAACAGCCGACCCGGTGGCGGCATCTGCCCGCGGCCCTGCTGGCGGCGTCGCTCGTCCTGTTGACGGTGGCGATGGCCGGTCCTACCCATGACGTGCGGATTCCGCGTAATCGCGCGGTGGTGATGCTGGTGATCGACGTGTCGCAGTCGATGCGGGCCACCGACGTCGCGCCCAGCCGGCTGGCCGCCGCGCAGGAGGCAGCCAAGCAGTTCGCCGATCAGCTCACCCCGGGGATCAACCTGGGCCTGATCGCCTACGCCGGGACGGCGACCGTCCTGGTGCAGCCGACCACCAACCGCGAGGCCACCAAGAACGGTCTCGACAAGCTGCAGTTGGCCGACCGGACCGCAACGGGTGAGGGCATCTTCACCGCACTGCAGGCGATTGCCACCGTCGGTGCGGTGATCGGCGGCGGCGACGAGAAGCCGCCTGCGCGCATCGTGCTGATGTCGGACGGCAAGGAGACTGTGCCGTCCAATCCGGACAACCCGAAGGGCGCCTACACCGCGGCACGCACCGCCAAGGACCAGGGGGTGCCCATCTCCACGGTGTCCTTCGGCACGCCATATGGCTATGTCGAGATCAACGACCAGCGCCAGCCGGTTCCGGTCGACGACGAGATGCTGGGCAGGATCGCCAAGCTGTCCGGTGGTGACGCCTTCACCGCGTCCAGCCTGGAACAGCTCAAGCAGGTGTTCACCTCGCTGCAGCAGCAGATCGGCTACGAGACCATCAAGGGCGATGCCAGCCTCGGCTGGCTGCGGCTGGGTGCGTTGGTGCTGGCCCTGGCCGGGGTGGCAGCCCTGCTGATCAACCGCAGACTGCCCGGTTGAGCCACGATCGCGCGCTGCCGGACGGCAGTCCGCACCGGCGATGCGATTTTCAGACCATGCTGGTGACGAGATAAGTTGGCGGGCATGAGTGACAGTCCTGCCACCGAAGCCGACACCCGATCCACCACCGGTCGACCGGCGTTCGTTCCCCGTTCCGTACTGGTCACCGGTGGAAACCGGGGGATCGGCCTGGCGATCGCGCAGCGACTGGCCGCCGACGGACACAAGGTTGCCGTGACGCACCGCGGATCCGGGGCACCCGACGGCCTGTTCGGCGTCGTGTGCGACGTGACCGACAACGAGGCCGTCGACCGCGCGTTCAAAGAGGTCGAGGAGCACCAGGGCCCGGTCGAGGTACTGGTGTCCAACGCCGGTATCTCCCAGGACGCGTTCCTTATGCGGATGACCGAGGAACGATTCGAGAACGTCATCAACGCCAACCTCACCGGAGCTTTCCGGGTGGCGCAGCGGGCCTCGCGCAGCATGCAGCGCAAGCGTTTCGGCCGGATCATCTTCATCGGTTCGGTCTCGGGCATGTGGGGCATCGGCAACCAGGCCAACTACGCGGCCGCCAAGGCCGGTCTGATCGGTATGGCCCGCTCGATCTCCCGGGAGCTGTCCAAGGCCGGCGTCACCGCCAACGTGGTGGCACCCGGTTACATCGACACCGAGATGACCCGTGCCCTGGACGAGCGGATTCAGGCGGGCGCCCTGGAATTCATCCCGGCCAAGCGGGTCGGCACGGCCGAGGAGGTCGCCGGCGCGGTGAGTTTCCTGGCTTCCGAGGACGCAAGCTACATCGCCGGCGCGGTGATCCCCGTCGACGGTGGCATGGGCATGGGGCACTGACCCATCTGGATCTGACCCAAAGATATTGGTCTACTGAAACTTTCCCAAGAAGGAGTCGCACTAATGGCAGGTTTGCTCGAAGGCAAGCGCATCCTCGTCACCGGGATCATCACGGATTCGTCGATCGCGTTCCACATCGCGAAGGTGGCCCAGGAGGCCGGGGCTGAGCTGGTGCTCACCGGATTCGACCGGATGAAGCTGATCCAGCGCATCGCCGACCGGTTGCCCAAACCCGCGCCGCTCCTGGAGCTCGATGTGCAGAACGAGGAGCACCTGGCGAGCCTGGCCGATCGGATCACCGCTGTGATCGGCGAGGGCAACAAGCTCGACGGCGTGGTCCACTCGATCGGCTTCATGCCGCAGACCGGCATGGGGGTGAACCCGTTCTTCGACGCCCCGTACGCCGACGTCGCCAAGGGCATCCACATCTCGGCGTACTCCTACGCCTCGCTGGCCAAGGCCACCCTGCCGGTCATGAACGAGGGCGGCAGCATCGTCGGCATGGATTTCGACCCGACCCGCGCGATGCCGGCGTACAACTGGATGACCGTGGCCAAGAGCGCACTCGAGTCGGTCAACCGATTCGTCGCTCGTGAGGCCGGCCCATTCGGTGTCCGCTCCAATCTTGTTGCCGCCGGCCCGATCCGGACCTTGGCCATGAGCGCCATCGTGGGTGGTGCGCTCGGCGCCGAAGCCGGTGACCAGATGCGGCTGCTCGAAGAGGGCTGGGATCAGCGTGCGCCCGTCGGTTGGAACATGAAGGACCCGGAGCCGGTCGCCAAGACCGTGTGCGCCCTGCTGTCCGACTGGCTGCCCGCCACCACCGGCACCATTGTCTACGCTGACGGCGGCGCCAGCACCCAGCTGCTCTAGTCGCTTGCGGCGCTTACGCTGAAGATTGCAGTCACGTGGTGACCGCAATCCTCAGCGTAGTGATCGGCACATCACCCGAACCCCTTTAGGAGGACGGCCCGGCATGAAGTTTGATGCGGTCCTGCTGCTGTCCTTCGGGGGACCGGAGGCGCCGGAACAGGTGATGCCGTTCCTGGAGAACGTCACCCGGGGGCGAGGAATCCCGGCCGAGCGACTGGCCGACGTCGCCGAGCACTATCTGCATTTCGGCGGGGTGTCGCCGATCAACGGGATCAACCGCGCACTGATCGAACAGCTTCGGCTGCAGTTGCCCGATCTGCCGGTGTATTTCGGTAACCGAAACTGGGATCCGTACGTCGAGGACACCGTTGCGGCGATGCGGGACAACGGCATTCGGCGCGCAGCGGTGTTCACCACATCGGCCTGGGGTGGGTATTCCAGCTGCACCCAGTACGTCGAGGACATCGCCAGGGCCCGGGCTGCGGCCGGACCCGACGCGCCGGAGCTGGTCAAACTGCGTCAGTACTTCGACCATCCGTTGTTGGTGGAGATGTTCGCCGACTCGATCGCGGCAGCGGCCGCCACCTTGCCCGCCGAGCTGCGCGCCGAGGCCCGGCTGGTGTTCACCGCCCACTCGGTGCCCATCGCCGCCGAGGAGCGCCACGGCCCGCGGCTCTACAGCCGCCAGGTTGGCTACGCGACGCGGCTGGTGGCCGCCGCGGCGGGCTACCGGGACTACGACCAGGTGTGGCAGTCGCGATCGGGTCCGCCCCGGATCCCGTGGCTGGAGCCCGACGTGGCCGATCACCTGACTGTGTTGAGCCAGAAGGGGACCCGAGCGGTCATCGTCTGTCCGATCGGATTCGTCGCCGACCACATCGAGGTGGTGTGGGACCTCGATTACGAGCTGCGACTGCAGGCCGAACAAGCCGGCATGGCCTTCGCGCGGGTGCGCACCCCGAACGCCGACGAACGTTTCGCCCAGTTGGCCGCCGGGCTTGTCGAGGAGCTCCGCACCGGTGCGGAGCCGCTGCGGGTCGCCGGTCCCGACCCCGTCGCTGGCTACGGATTCAGCGTCAACGGCGCGCCGTGCTCACCGCACTGCTGTGGATCGAAAAGCTAGTCACGCCAAGCAGATTGCAGGATGGCCTCGAGCGCGGCCAATCGAGCAGAGCGCACCACCTGAGCCAACGGCCGCATGGCGTCACCGGCGATCTGAACCTCCGAGGAACTCTGCAGGCCGATCGGCATCAGTCCCGAACTCACGGTGATGATCGCTTCCACGTGTGCGGCATTCTCCAGCACCCGCACGGCCCGGGTGGGGGCGTGGTCGGGCATGTGGTGCAGCCGGCCGGCTTCGAGGATGTCTTCGACCATGGTGCGGGGATCGTCGACGTCCAGACCGATACCGGCCCGCAACGCGACCAGCGTGTCGGCGGCCGAGCGCACGGCTGAGCGCAACTCGTACTCGGCCTCGCCGAGATCGTAGTGCTGAGGCGGCGGTAGAACGGGAAGTGAGTAGACCGTCCACGACAGTGCCCGCGGCTCCAGCTCGAACGCGGATTCGTTTTCGACGTCGTCGAACTCGAAATACTCGAACTCGGGCACCAGTCCGACGCCGTCCAACTCCTCATGGGTCACCAGCACCGCTTCACCGATCGTCAGCGCGTCGCGCTGGAACTGCGAACCTGCGGGCAGTCCCCGGACATCGCCGGGCACCGGCAGGGCGACCCGAACCGAGGGCCTGGTGCCGGACCTGCCGACGGCGGTGCGCAGCGTCTGCAACAACGACACCGAACCCGAGTCTTCCAACTCGGGCCAGGGCAGCCCGGTCCGGACCGCGGCTTGCGAGTCATACGCCGTCACAGAATGCGTTGGTGCCCACTGGGATAACGCGTCGAGGACGTCGTCGGGCGCGGCTGCACCGGCGAGCCAGGCGTTGGCCCACATCGAAAGAGTTGCACTTGGACACCACATGATCCTGGCAGTGTAATTGTCGGTCGCCGATCGGGTCGGATTCGCTAGGGTGTTCCTATGCCCCTTCCGCTGATCTGGCTCATCGTGGCACTGGGACTCGCCGGGGCAGAGGCACTGACCGGCGACATGTTCCTGCTCATGTTGGCCGGGGGCGCGCTTGCGGCGACGGGGTCCAGTTGGTTGTTCGACCTGCCGATCTGGGCCGACGGAGTGGTGTTCCTAGTGGTGTCGGTGCTCTTACTGGTATTGGTCCGGCCCGCCCTGCGGCGCCGTTTCGAGGCCGGACAAGGGCTTCTCGAGCCGGTCAAGGCGCTCGAGGGCAGGTCCGCACTGGTGCTGGACCGGGTGGCGGAGCACGAGGGCCAGGTCAAGCTCGATGGTGAAACCTGGACGGCGCGGCCACTCAACGACAACGATGTGTACGAACCGGGAGAGCACGTCACCGTGGTGCGGATCGACGGCGCCACCGCGGTGGTCTTCAGGACAACGTAGGACCTAGGGAGGGACTCATTGTGGATGGTGCGGTAGCCGGACTCGTATTGCTGATTGTGCTGGTGGTGTTTGCCATCATCGTCGTAGCCAAATCGGTTGCGCTCATTCCCCAGGCCGAGGCCGCGGTGATCGAGCGGCTCGGCCGGTACAGCCGCACGGTCAGCGGCCAGCTGACCCTGCTGGTGCCGTTCGTCGATCGGGTTCGCGCACGGGTGGACCTGCGTGAGCGGGTGGTGTCCTTTCCGCCACAAGGGGTGATCACCGAGGACAACCTGACTCTGGCCATCGACACGGTGGTGTACTTCCGGGTCATGAATCCGCAGGCGGCGGTATATGAGATCAGCAACTACATCGTCGGTGTGGAACAGCTGACCACCACCACACTGCGCAATGTGGTCGGCGGCATGACCCTGGAACAGACGTTGACGTCACGCGACTCGATCAACCAGCAACTGCGCGGGGTGCTGGACGAAGCGACGGGCCGCTGGGGCCTGCGGGTGGCGCGGGTCGAGCTGCGCAGCATCGACCCGCCGCCGTCGATCCAGGAATCGATGGAAAAGCAGATGAAGGCCGACCGCGAGAAGCGCGCGATGATCCTGACCGCAGAGGGTGTCCGCGAATCCTCGATCAAACAGGCCGAAGGTCAGAAGCAGTCGCAGATTCTGGCTGCCGAGGGTGCCAAGCAGGCCGCGATCCTGGCGGCCGAGGCCGACCGGCAGTCGCGGATGTTGCGCGCCCAGGGTGAGCGTGCCGCCCAGTACCTGAAGGCACAGGGGGAGGCCAAGGCCATCGAGAAGACCTTCGCTGCGATCAAGGCGGGGCGGCCGACTCCGGAGATGTTGGCGTACCAGTATCTGCAGACGCTGCCGGAGATGGCCAAGGGCGAGGCGAACAAAGTCTGGCTGGTCCCCAGCGATTTCGGTTCGGCATTGCAGGGATTCACCAAGATGCTTGGTGCGCCCGGTGAGGACGGGGTCTTCCGCTACACCCCACCGCCGGTGGAGCAGGGCCTGCCCAAGCCCGAGGATGACAGCGACGAGGTCGCCGAGTGGTTCTCTACCGAAACCGATCCGGTGATCGCTCAGGCCGTTGCGAAGGCCGAGGCCGAGGCCCGTGCCACCACGCCGCCGCTGGGTGCGGCGTCGCCGCCCAATGAACTGGAGGGTGGCACACACCGCGCTTGACTTCCTTGACGCGGTAGACTTGACGAAGTTGACGCATCCGGGAGGCCGCCATGACCGATCTCGCATTGTTCGAGCGTCAGATAATGCGGTCGGTGAGCCGGAAGGTCCATGAGCGGTTGCGTCGGGCCGACGAGGCCAGCCTCGGCCCGGAGGCATTCGGCGACCCGGAGGAGATCGCCGATGCCATGGTGGCGGCGTTGCCGCTGGGCCACGTGTTCGACGAGATCACGGGGCCGTTCTACGACACGGCAGGGCTGACCCGCTGGCTCGGCATCACCCGACAGGCGCTGCACCAGAAGGTGGCCAGGTACGCGGTTCTGGCCTGCCCGCTCGATGATGGCGGGGTGGTGTACCCGACGTGGCAGTTTCTCGACAGCGGCGCCACTATTCCCTCGCTGCGCGATGTGCTGACCGTGCTGACCGAGGGCACCGACGATCCGTGGATGGCCGCGCTGTGGATGCGGGCGCCCGCTGACCGCCTCGACGGGTCCTGCCCCGCTGACTGGCTGCGCCGCGGTGGAGATCCGCAGCGGGTGATCGAGATGGCGCGGGAGACCGCCGCGAGTTGGAGCGCATGAGCCGGCAACGGCTTGCGCTCGGTTCACCGCCCGATGTCTCCGGCTTCCCACGGACCCGGTTGCGCACCGACCATCTGCTGTACCGGGCACACACCGTGGGTAGGTCGCCGTGGTGGTTCTCCTCGGACCTGACCGGCCGCTTCGATCTGCTCCCGCCGAGCGGAACCTGCTATCTGGCAACCGATGTCACGACGGCGCTGCGGGAACGCTTCGGGCATGACCTGGTCCGGCAGGGCGCGGTCACGTTCGAGGCAGCGGCCCGGACCGCGTTGTCGAGGGTGCGGGTGCCGGCCGCCAGATGGTTGGCGAACGTGTGCTCGCCGCGGGCGGCCTCGTTCGTCGGGATGACCCGCGAGATCGGAACGTGCCCGGCGTACGAGCTGCCGCAGGCCTGGGCCGCGGCCTTCTCGGCTACCGGGCGTCACACCGGAATTCGCTATCAGACGCGGTTCAGCACCGGTGCCGGCGCGAACGCGGTCGCCCTGTTCGAGGATGCGGGGCACCATGATTGGGCGGTCGACCCGTCACCGACCGGCGGAGTGCAGGCCTGCGTGACCGTCGGCATCGTCGTCGCACATCGGCCCGTCCGGCGTCAGGTGCGGATCCAACCTCCCCCCGGCTAGGGCGGCGCGTATCAGCGTCGGGGCTGTAACCGCAGTTCCACCAACGGCAGCGGCGCACCCGTATCGGGGATCGGTTGGCCGAGGGTCTCTTCGAGGACGAGCCTGAACTGCTCCCACGTCTTGGGATGCTGCGTGCGGTAATCCGCCAGGACCCGGTCGACGGCCTGCTGGTCGAGCACATGGGCGACGGCGGCGGCCGGTCGGTGACTGCCGAGCCACACCCGGACCTCTGGGTTGACGGACACGTTGCGGAACCACTGGGCCTTTGTACCGAAACCTGAGGCGACGACGATGGTGTCGGCGTTCGGCCGGCCCACCACTTCGAGCACGACGTAGCGGCGCGCGCCGGAGGTGCGACCGATGTGCTCGAGCATCATCATCCTTGAGCCGAACAGCGCCCCGGCCCGGAACCGGTAGAGCCAGATCGGGGCACGCACGAGCCGGCGGGTGCGTAGGAGTCGGGCACCGAAATCGGACAGCGTGGCCATGCGTTATCTCCTCACGGTTTCATGCCCGTGCGTGACCTGCGCACGGGCACGCTCGCGGTGGTGGAGGCGCCATTCGTGGACCAGGCCCGCCACGCCGAGAGCGGCTGTACTCGCCGACACCAGGACCAGCGCCGGGCTGATGTTCCCGGTCAGCGCGTCGCCGAGGACGACGACGGCCGCCGTGCCGGGGAACAACCCCACCAGTGTCGCGAGTGCGTAGGGCACGACCCGCACGCCAGAGGCGCCGGCCGCGTAGTTCAGCACCGAGAACGGCACCGCCGGGATCAATCGCATGGACAGCACGACCGGCCAACCGCGCCGCCGCAGCCGGGCATCCAGCGTGTCGATCCGAGGATGGGGGACCAGCCGATTGAGCTGCCAACCGGCCGCGCGGATCAGGAACAACGCGAGCACGGCGCTGACCGCGCTCGCCGCCACCGCGATCGCCACGCCCAGAACCGGCCCGAACAACAGGCCGGCGGCCAGGGTGAACGCGGTCCGGGGGAACGGGAAGACGGTCATGACGGTGTGCGCACCGAGGAAGGCCAGCGGGAACCACGGGCCCACCGACGTGGCCCAGTCCCGCATCTGCATCGCCGTGGGTAACGGAACCAGTACGGCAACTGCGACAATAATCACAATGCCGGCCAGCAGGCCCACAATCCGCCTGGTAGGCAATTGGGAAGCCGTCGCGAGTACCGCGGTGCGCACCACGCGCAGGGTTCTGACGACGGGTTTCACGTCTTACAACAGTACGGCCCTCGGCTGAGAACACCGCTGAGCACGGCTGTGAGTCCACCTACCAGGGGTCAGGCCCGTGACGGCGATCATTTAGCCTGAGGGGCGAGTTGGTAGGTCACACGCTGCGATAACAGGAGATGCGGGTGTCGTTACAGGAGACCAGTGCGGTCGAGTCGGACCGCGCGCAGTGGCGGACGGCGGTCGGCGGCGTGCTGGCCAAGAGCAGTCGGCGGGACGTGGCCGATCTGCCGGTCGAGCCCGAACGCCTACTGGATTCGCAGACCTACGAGGGTTTCGCCATCCGGCCGCTGTACACCAGCCTCGACGCGCTGCCCGAGCCGTCCCTGCCGGGCCGGTGGCCGTACACGCGCGGCGGTGATGCCCTGCGTGACGTGAAGTCCGGTTGGAAGGTCGTCGAGAGCTTCCCCGCTGTCGCAGGTACCGCGGTCGGCACCGTCAACGGCGCCGTCTTGGTGGCGTTGACCGAGGGGGTCAGCGCCCTGGCAATACGGGTCGGTGGCGAGGACGGTATCGCCCTCGGCGAGCTGGACCGCCTGGTCGACGGTGTGTTCCTGGATCTGGTTCCGGTGATCCTGGAAGGCACTGGAGCAGCGGACCTGGCCGCCACCGCGGACGCGGTGCTGTCGCTACTGGCGGACCTCGATGACGACCAACGCTCGCGGCTGTCGATCGACCTGGGCGCCGACCCGCTGACCGCACCGCTGGCGGGGCAGCCCACCGTCGGAGGAGCCGACAATTCAGCCGCGGCCGATGACGCCGGCCTGTCGGCCACCGTCGCAAAGCTCACCGGCTACGCCGGCGGGGTACGGGCGATCACCGTCGACGGTCCGGCGTTCCACAACCTGGGTGCCAGCGCGGCCTGGGAGCTCGCCGGATCGGTCGCCGCGGCGGTCGCTTACCTGCGGATGCTCAGCGGTGACGGGGTGGCCACACCGGATGCGTTGCAGCAGATCAGCTTCCGGTACGCAGCGGACGACGATCAGTTCATGACGATCGCCAAGCTGCGCGCCGCCCGGCAGCTGTGGGCACGGGTCGCCGAGGTGGTCGGTGCATCCGGCGCCGGTGCCGCCCGGATCCACGCGGTCACCTCGCTGCCGATGATGACCCAGCGCGATCCCTGGGTGAACATGCTCCGCACCACACTGGCCGCCTTCGCGGCGGGTGTCGGGGGAGCCGACACCGTGCAGGTGCATCCGTTCGACGCTGCGATTCCCGACGGCCTGGACGGGACGTCGACGAGCTTCAGCCGCCGTGTCGCCCGCAACACCCAGCTGCTGTTGCTGGAGGAGTCGCACATCGGTCAGGTGCTGGACCCGGCCGGCGGCTCGTGGTTTGTCGAAGATCTGACCGCGGCGCTCGCCGAGCAGGCCTGGGCGCACTTCCAGGACATCGAGGCACGTGGCGGCTTCGTCGCGGCCCGTGACTACATCGCGGCGCAGATCGCCGAGGTCGCCGCTCGGCGCAGTGACGACATCGCCCACCGGCGCACCGCGATCACCGGTGTGAACGAATTCCCCAACCTCGACGAAAAGCCGCTCCCGCAGCCGTCTTCGGTGTCGTCGATCGCCCGGTACGCCGCCGGGTTCGAGGCACTGCGCGACCGCTCCGATGCCTACCTCGCGGCGACCGGAGCTCGCCCCAAGGTTCTGCTGCTGCCGCTGGGCCCCTTGGCCGAGCACAACATCCGCACCACCTTCGCGTCCAACCTGTTGGCGTCCGGCGGGATCGAGGCGGTCAACCCCGGGACCGTCGATGCGGACGGGGTTGCCGGCGCGGTGGCCGAGGCCGGTGCCCCGACGGTGGCGGTGCTGTGCGGCACCGACACCCGCTACGGTGCCGAGGCCTCCGGTGCGGTTGCGGCTGCACACGCGGCCGGTGTGCGCCAGGTGCTGCTGGCCGGACCGGAAAAGGCTGTCGCCGAGGCTGATTCGAAGCCCGATGGATACCTGACCGCGAAGATCAATGCGGTGGAAGCATTGTCGAACCTGCTCACCGGACTGGGGGCCTGAGATGACTGCCACAACTGGAATCGGAAGTTTCGCCGACGTACCGCTGCACGGCGAAGGCACGGGTGAGCCTGCCACGCCGGAGGCGGTCGAGGCGCAGGTCGCCGCCGCCGCGGCCGCCCACGGCTACGCGCCCGAGCAGCTCACGTGGACCACGCCCGAGGGCATCGACGTCAAACCGGTGTATGTCGCCGCCGACCGCGACACCGCGGCTGCGGCCGGATACCCGCTCGACAGCTTCCCCGGCGCACCGCCTTTCGTGCGCGGACCGTACCCGACCATGTACGTCAACCAGCCGTGGACCATCCGCCAGTACGCCGGCTTCTCCACCGCCGCCGAATCCAACGCGTTCTACCGCCGCAATCTGGCCGCCGGTCAGAAGGGTCTGTCGGTGGCCTTCGACCTGGCCACCCACCGCGGCTATGACTCCGACCATCCCCGGGTGGCCGGTGACGTCGGAATGGCCGGGGTGGCCATCGATTCGATCCTCGACATGCGCCAGTTGTTTGACGGCATCGACCTGTCGACGGTTTCGGTGTCGATGACGATGAACGGCGCGGTACTGCCGATCCTGGCGCTCTACGTCGTCGCTGCCGAGGAACAGGGCGTGCCGCCGGAGAAGCTGGCCGGGACCATCCAGAACGACATCCTCAAAGAGTTCATGGTCCGCAACACCTACATCTATCCGCCCACGTCGTCGATGCGGATCATCTCGGATATCTTCGCCTACACGAGCGCCAAGATGCCGAAGTTCAACTCTATCTCGATTTCGGGTTACCACATCCAAGAGGCTGGAGCGACAGCCGATCTGGAGCTGGCCTACACGCTGGCCGACGGTGTCGAGTACATCAAGGCCGGCCTCGAAGCCGGGCTGGACATCGACAAGTTCGCACCGCGGCTCAGCTTCTTCTGGGGCATCGGCATGAACTTCTTCATGGAGGTGGCCAAGCTCCGCGCCGGCCGCCTGCTGTGGAGCGAGCTGGTGGCCCAGTTCGACCCGAAGAACGACAAATCGCTGTCCCTGCGTACCCATTCGCAGACCTCGGGCTGGTCGCTGACCGCGCAGGACGTGTACAACAACGTGGCCCGTACCTGCGTCGAGGCGATGGCGGCCACCCAGGGGCACACCCAGTCGCTGCACACCAACGCACTCGATGAGGCGCTGGCGCTGCCCACCGATTTCTCGGCACGGATCGCCCGCAACACACAGCTGCTGCTCCAACAGGAATCGGGCACCACCCGGCCCATCGACCCGTGGGGCGGCTCGTACTACGTCGAGTGGCTCACGCACCAGCTGGCAGAGCGGGCGCGGGCGCACATCGAGGAGGTCGCCGAGCACGGCGGCATGGCGCAGGCCATCAGCGACGGCATCCCCAAGCTCCGCATCGAGGAGGCCGCCGCCCGTACGCAGGCCCGTATCGATTCGGGCGCGCAGCCGCTGATCGGCGTCAACAAGTACCAGGTCACCGAGGACCAGGAGATCGAGGTCCTCAAGGTCGAGAACAGCCGGGTCCGGGCCGAACAGCTGGCCAAGCTGGCGCAGCTGCGGACCGACCGGGACGAGTCGGCGACCCAGGCCGCGTTGGCAGAGCTGACCCGTGCCGCCGAGGCCACTGGCTCTGCCGGCGAGGACGGGCTGGGCAACAATCTGCTGGCGCTGGCCATCAATGCGGCCCGGGCCAAGGCCACCCTCGGCGAGATCTCCGACGCACTGGAGAAGGTGTACGGTCGGCATCAGGCCGAGATCCGGACCATCGCCGGTGTCTACCGCGATGAGGTAGGGAAGGCCGGAAACGTGAGTACCGCAACCGAATTGGTTGAGAAGTTCGCCGAGGCCGATGGCCGGCGGCCGCGCATCCTGGTGGCCAAGATGGGTCAGGACGGGCACGACCGTGGGCAGAAGGTGATCGCGACGGCATTCGCCGATATCGGTTTCGACGTCGACGTGGGCTCGTTGTTCTCGACCCCCGACGAGGTCGCCCGTCAGGCTGCCGACAACGACGTGCATGTGGTCGGGGTGTCCTCGCTGGCCGCAGGGCATCTCACCCTGGTGCCCGCGTTGCGTGACGCGCTGGCCGAGGTGGGCCGCTCCGACATCATGGTCGTCGTCGGCGGGGTCATCCCGCCCGGAGACTTCGACGAACTGTACGAGGCCGGGGCGACCGCCATCTTCCCGCCGGGCACCGTGATCGCCGATGCCGCCATCGGCCTGCTGCAGAAGCTGGCAGACCGACTCGGTTACCAGTTGAGCGAGTAATGGCTCCCATTCGGAGGGCAGGAGCGGAGCGACCCGGGATATGACATCGGTCCCTGAGTTGGCGGCCGCCATCCGCAACGGCGACCGCGCCGCGCTGGCGCGGGCCATCACCCTGGTCGAATCCACCCGGGCCGACCATCGCGACCGGGCCCAGCAGTTGCTGCTGGAATTGATGCCGGATGCGGGCAAAGCCCAACACATCGGCATCACCGGGGTTCCCGGCGTCGGCAAGTCGACGACGATCGAAGCACTCGGTATGCACCTCATCGAGGCCGGCCACCGGGTCGCGGTTCTGGCGGTGGATCCGTCGTCGACCAGGACCGGCGGCTCGATCCTGGGAGACAAGACCCGGATGGCCCGGCTGGCGGTCCACCCGGATGCCTATATTCGGCCGTCGCCGACCTCCGGGACGCTGGGTGGGGTGGCCAAGGCCACCCGGGAGACCATCGTTCTACTGGAGGCCGCGGGCTACGACGTCATCCTGGTCGAGACCGTGGGGGTCGGGCAGTCCGAGGTCACGGTGTCGAACATGGTCGATACGTTCGTGTTCCTCACCCTGGCCCGCACCGGTGACCAACTCCAGGGCATCAAGAAGGGTGTGCTGGAGCTGGCGGATGTCATCGTCGTCAACAAGGCCGACGGTGAGCACGCGATCGAGGCCAAGGCGGCCGCCCGTGAACTGACGGGCGCTATCCGCCTCATCTATCCGCGCGAGACACTTTGGCGGCCACCGGTTCTCACGATGAGTGCGATCGAAGGCCATGGGCTGGCCGAACTGTGGGAGACGGTGCTCAAGCATCGTCAGGTGCTCACCGAGGCCGGCGAGTTCGAGGCCAGGCGTCGGGCGCAGCAGGTGGACTGGACCTGGTCGATGGTGCGCGACACTGTGCTGGACCGCGTGATGTCCCATCCCGGCGTGCGCAGCATCCGCGACGACGTGGAGCGTCGCGTGCGCGAGGGCGAACTCACTCCGGCCTTGGCCGCGCAGGAAATCCTCGACGCGGCCGATTGAGACGATCCGGAAGCGAAAGGCTGGGCTGACCCGAGATGAGGGACGTGAACGCGAAAATGCGTGTGCTGGTGGTCGCGGCAATGGTCGGCGCGGCGGTGCTGACCGGGTGTGGCGGCGGCGAGTCGACGGCGACCCAACCCACGGTGG
Source organism: Mycolicibacterium alvei (assembly GCF_010727325.1). NCBI lineage: Bacteria > Bacillati > Actinomycetota > Actinomycetes > Mycobacteriales > Mycobacteriaceae > Mycobacterium > Mycolicibacterium alvei. The sequence goes on along the minus strand of NZ_AP022565.1, from coordinate 1,027,765 downwards.
CCAAGACCAAGCTGCAGGCCATGGCGAAGGACAAGCTGGAAGCCGCTGCCAAGCGCAAGGCCAAGTCGGTGACCTGCGACGACGGCATTGTCGGCAAAGTGGGGACGACCCAGCGCTGTGTGCTGACAGCCAAGGACGGCAGTAAGTACGGCGTCACAGCGACGGTCAAGGCTGTGGAGTCCGGCAAGGTCATGGTCGACTTCAAGGTGGACGACAAGCCGACCACCTGACCCCGTGGCCCGACTCAGCTAACAGGTCGGTAACGGGTGTGGAATTTGCCGGGGGTACAGGTAAATTCAACTGTGTGACCGATCACATCCGGGGGCGCGACGAGGCGCTTCCACACGGCGTCCAAGGCGCGGCGGACAGGAACTTTTCCTGTACGGTCCGCGCGTTCTCGAAACTGTTCCCAGGCCGGAAGTACGGCGGCGGCGCGCTGGTGATCCTGCAGGACGGACAGCCGGTCGTCGACGTCTGGACCGGCTACTCGGACCGTGACGGCACACAGTACTGGACGGCCGACACCGGTGCGATGGTGTTCTCGGCGACCAAGGGCATGGCCTCGACTGTCATCCACCGCCTTGTCGACCGTGGTCTGATCGAGTACGACAGCCCGGTGAGCGAGTATTGGCCTGAATTCGGGGCCAACGGCAAATCCGCGATCACGGTGCGGCAGGTGATGGCGCATGAAGCCGGGCTGTCTCAGCTCAACGGAGTCAGCAAAGCCGATCTGCTCGATCACCAGGTGATGGAGAACCGGGTCGCGGCGGCTCCGGTGAACCCACTTCTGTTCGGCAAGCCGGCCTATCACGCGCTCACCTACGGCTGGCTGATGTCCGGTCTGGCTCGCGCCGTGACGGGGCACGGTATGCGCGAGCTGTTCCGCATCGAGTTGGCCGAGCCGTTGGGAACCGACGGTCTGCATCTGGGGCGTCCGCCGGCCGGCGCCCCGACCCGGGCCGCACAGATTCTGGTGCCGCAGCGGCGTTGGCCCAACCAGGTTTTCGACTTCATGGCGCCGCGGCTCGCCGCGCTGAACTCCTCAAGAGCATTCGGCTCGATGTACTTCCCCGGGGTGATGTCCCTGGTCCAGGGCGATACCCCGTTCTTGGATTCCGAGGCGCCTGCCGTCAACGGCGTCGCGACGGCCCGCGGCCTGGCCCGCATGTACGGTGCCATCGCCAACCATGGCCGCTTCGGTGGCGTGGAGTACATGTCCGAGCGCACGATTGCGGGGCTGACCGGCCCGTCCGGCATCCGCCCGGACCGCAATCTGGGGGTGCCGCTGGGTTTCCATCTGGGGTATCACTCGGTTCCATTCGGGGTCATGCCCGGATTCGGGCACGTCGGTCTCGGCGGGTCGGTCGGCTGGGCGGACCCGGCCAGCGGGCTGGCGATCGGCTTTGTGCACAACCGGCTGCTGACGCCGATGTTGTTGGACATGGCGACATTCGTCGGGCTGAACGCATTGATCCGCAAGGACGTGGCTCGCGCGCGTCAGCGCGGCTTCGAGGCCGTGCCAAATCTCGGTGCACCACCGTACGAGGTACCCAAGCCCGCTGCGGTCTAGTCCTCTTGCCGCTCGTTGCGGATCGTTGAGCGCGTAACGGGAACGGTGGAGTACCGTCTCCACCTGCAGTGATATACATCACATCCAATCCCAGACCTGGGAGTCTCATCCCTGGATTGCAGCGCATGTCCACCGTTAACCTCGGCTGATTTGCCTTGGTAGACAGAATGTAGTTTCTGTCACGTGCCCAGTTCGGGGTGGGCTGGATCTCAATTGGCCCATCTCGGACCCGGAGTTTGGTACGTCGATGTCCCAGGCGTTGCGATCTTGGACCGGCCCTGGTGATCAATGCTGGTCATGACGTTGCAGAGTCAACGATATCCATTAGCTGATGCGTCTTTTAGGTACACATTCGTACCGCAGTCAGGCGTTCTGTCTGCGGAACATGAATTCGGTTCAACTATGTTCGGTCAGTTTGCGTACCAGTTTCCGGCTAACTAATGACAGGGACCGCATAATTGTCCGTGGGTGACAAACAAATCGCGTTCATCAACCTATGGACAACCTGTGAAAATGCGTCTGCGGGTCCGAAATCGAGACCGGTATTAGTTAGCGAGATAATTTCTCTCGGTGGGGGTGAAAGCGAGGAGTTGGTAGTGAATCACATTGCAGTGCAATATTATTGACAGATCAGGACGATCTACCGGCCCTGTCGCGCATGTCTCGCTGGCCCAATTGTCCGGCACTGCCAAATCTTGAGAATTGGTCTGCATAGCGAACTCTTGAAAACTTTTGCGATCGGGTGTTTCCAACATCTATTTGGTCCACGCGCTAGGCTACGGACCCGCGTTGGCAACGACTCGAACCGAATACGGGGATTCGGTACCGTCCGTCGGTGGCGACGTAGTGCACATTCGTTTCCGCGTCCTAAGTACGTTGATCGGAGCTTTGCTCACCGATCGACCAGAAAGAGGTTGAGCCGACTTGGCCGAGACTCCAGTGACCCCGATTGCGGTCATAGGCATGGGCTGCCGGCTTCCGGGCCAGATCGAATCGCCCGAACAGTTCTGGGCTGCGCTTCTGCAAGGTGACGACCTGGTCACCGAGGTGCCGGCGCAGCGGTGGGACGCACATGAGTTCTACGACCCCGAGCCCGGCGTGCCCGGACGTTCGGTGTCCAAGTGGGGCGCCTTCCTCGATGACGTGGCAGGTTTCGACGCGGGATTCTTCGGCATCAGCGAGCGCGAGGCGACGGCCATCGACCCGCAGCACCGCCTGCTCCTGGAAACCGCCTGGGAAGCCATCGAACATGCCGGAATCGACCCGGCGACGCTGGGCGGCTCACTGACCGGGGTGTTCATGGGACTCACCCACGGCGACTACCAGTTGGTTGCCGCGGACGCGCATGCGATCGAGGGTCCGTACGGCTTCACCGGCAACAATTTCAGCCTGGCATCCGGACGGATCGCCTACCACCTGGGTGTGCACGGTCCGGCCTATTCGGTCGATTCGGCCTGCTCATCGGGACTGCTGGCCGTTCACAATGCCTGCCGCAGCCTGCACGACGGCGAGAGCGACTTTGCCCTGGCCGGCGGAGTCTGCATCGTGCTCGAACCCCGGAAGCTGGCATCGGGCTCGGCACAGGGCATGTTGTCACCGACCGGGCATTGCCACGCGTTCGATGTGGCCGCCGACGGTTTCGTGGCAGGAGAGGCCGCGGCGGTCGTGATGCTCAAGCGGTTGACCGACGCCGAGCGCGACGGTGATCGCATTCTGGCGGTCGTCCGCGGCACCGCGGTGAATCAGGACGGCCGCACGGTCAACATCGCCACCCCGTCCCGCGACGCGCAGGAAACCGTCTATCGGGCGGCGCTGGCCGCGGCCGCGGTCGACCCGGCCACCGTCGGGCTGGTCGAGGCACACGGCACCGGCACTCCGGTCGGCGACCCGATCGAGTTCGCAAGTCTGGCGGCGGTTTACGGGACGGGCGCACCGTGTGCGCTCGGCTCGTCGAAAACCAACTTCGGCCACAGTCAATCGGCATCGGGTGCGGTCGGACTGATGAAGGCCGTGTTGGCGCTGCAACACGGCATCGTGCCGCCCAACCTGCATTTCACCCGACTGCCCGACGCGATGGCACGCATCGAGACCGACCTGTTCGTCCCGACGGAAACGGTCGACTGGCCGTTGGTCGGGTCACACCCGCGCCGCGCAGCGGTGTCGTCGTACGGGCTGTCCGGGACCAATGTGCACGCCGTGCTGGAACAGGCGCCGCCCGTTGCCGACAGGGCCTCCGCCTCCCGGGGCCTGTCCGGGTCATCACTGTTCGCGCTCTCGGCGACCTCAGCCGAGGAGTTGCGCCGGACCGCGGGCCGGCTCGCCGACTGGCTGTCGGACCGGGCCGACGTCGATCTGACCGATGTGGCCTACACGCTGGCACGCCGCAGAGCACACCGACCGGTGCGCAGCGCGGTTGTCGCCGAGGACCGGGGCAGCCTCATCTCAGGGCTGCGCGAGATCGCCGGCGGCGACGTGCCTTATGAGGCGGCCGTGGCGCAGGACGACCGAGGGCCGGTCTGGGTGTTCTCGGGCCAGGGATCTCAGTGGGCCGGGATGGGAGCCGGATTGATGGCGTCCGAACCCGCGTTCGCCGCGGCGGTCGCCGAGGTCGAGCCGCTCATCGAACGTGAGTCCGGGTTCTCCGTCACCGAGGCGATGACGGCAGCCGACGTGGTGACCGGCATCGACCGGGTCCAGCCCACGGTGTTCGCCGTCCAGATCGCGTTGGCGGCGACGCTGCGCGCTCGCGGCGCCGAACCCGGTGCCGTCATAGGGCACTCGATGGGCGAGGTCGCCGCGGCGGTCGTGTCCGGGGTGCTGTCGCTCGACGACGGGGTGAAGGTGATCTGCCGACGCTCGCGGCTGATGGCCACGATCGCCGGTGCCGGCGCGATGGCGTCCGTCGAGCTGCCGGCCCAGCAGGTGCTGTCCGAGTTGGCCGCCCGCGGCATCAACGACGTCGTGCTGGCGGTGGTCGCATCACCCAAGTCGACCGTGGTCGGCGGTGCGAGGGAGTCGATCCACGCGCTCATCGCCGAGTGGGAGAGCCGCGACGTCATGGCCCGTGAGGTCGCCGTCGACGTGGCATCCCACACCCCGCAGGTCGATCCGATCCTGGACGAACTCGCCGATGAGCTCGTCGACCTCGACCCCGCCGAACCGACCATCCCGTACTACTCGGCCACCTTGTACGACCCCCGCGATCTGGCCGATTGGGATGCCGACTACTGGGTGGACAACCTGCGCCACACCGTCCGATTCGCCGCGGCGGTACAGGCCGCGTTGGAGGACGGCTTCCGGGTGTTCACCGAGCTCGCGCCCCATCCGCTGCTGACCCACGCCGTGGATCAGACGGCCCGCGCACTCGACATCCCGCACATGGCCCTGGCCACACTGCGCCGGGAACAGGAACGTGCCGGCGGCCTGCTCGGCGCGGTGGCCGACCTGCACAGCGCCGGGGCCCGGATCGACTTCGGGGCGATCCTCCCGGACGGCCGCCTCGTCGACGCGCCGTTGCCCACCTGGAACCGGCAACAGCTGATGCTCGTCCGCGATCCCAACGAGCTTGCCCCCGGCGGCGCCGTGATCGCGGTGCACCCCCTGCTCGGAGCGCACGTGCAGCTCGCGGAGGAACCCGAGCGCCATGTGTGGCAGGCCGATGTCGGTACGGGTACCCAGCAATGGCTGGGTGATCACCAGGTGCACAACGTGGCGGCGCTGCCGGGTGCGGCCTACTGCGAGATGGCATTGGCCGCCGGTCGCGCCATGTTCGGTGACGGGGCCGAAGTACGCGACATCACGTTCGACGAGATGCTGTTGCTCGAGGAGCAGAGTGTGGTGTCGGTGTCCGCCACCGTGACGGGGGACGGAACCGCTGATTTCGTGGTGGAGACCCTGAATGAGGGTGAGCGTGTTCGGCGCTCCGGCGCCGGCGTGCATTACCGGGACGACGGAGCAGTTGCGCCGATCTACGACATTGCCGCCCTGTTCGACAGCCACCCGCAGCGGGTGGAGGGGGCCGAGACCCGGGCCGCCTTCGCCGACCGTGGCATTCAGTACGGCCCCGCCTTCTCGGGTCTGGTTGCCGCGTATGTCGGCACGCCGGAGGGGGAGACCCTCGACACGGTGCTCGCCGAGGTCGCGTTGCCCGGCTCGATCCGTTCGCAGCAGGGGATGTACGCAATTCACCCGGCACTGCTGGACGCCTGCTTCCAGGCGGTCGGCGTTCATCCGCGCTTGCGAGGTGATCTCACCGGCACGCTGATGCTGCCGCTGGGGGTGCGACACTTGCGGGCCTACGGATCTACCCGCAATGCCCAGTACTGCCTCGCGCGGCTCACCGGCGTCACGCCCACGGGAGTGGACGTCGACATCGACCTGCTCGACGAGCAGGGGACCGTGCTGTTGAGTATCGGTGGATTGCGTTTGGGCACAGGTATTTCGGTCAGTGGGCAGCGTGAGCGGACCCTCAACCACCGGCTGCTGACGATCGAGTGGCGTCAGAACGAGTTGCCGGAGCCCGACTTCCTCGATCCCGGTCGCTGGCTGCTGATCAGCACCTCTGATGTGGCAGACCTGCTGGCGACCCGACTGGCCGACACGTTGAAAGCGCATCAGGTCGACGTCACGACGATGGCGTGGCCGCAGCACTCTGATCACACCGTGGGTGCCGAACGGCTGCGCGAGCACCTCGCCGCCCGGCCCTTCAGCGACGTGCTCGTGGTGACCGCACCGCGTCACGGCACCACCGACGACCAAGCCGGCATCCGCGGCGGCGACAACGTGCGGCACCTGGTGCACATCGCGCGGGAGCTGCCCGAGGTGCACGGCGAACCACCGCGGCTGCATGTGTTGACGCGCAACGCCCAGACGGTGTTGGCCGAGGATTCCGCCAACCTGGAGGAGGCGGGCCTCCGCGGTCTCATCCGGGTGATCGGGATGGAGCATCCGCGGCTGCGGGCCAGCCAGATCGATGTTGACGATTACACAGATCCGGCGCGGGTCGTGGCGCAGTTGCTGGTCGGTTCCGAAGAGGACGAAACCGCCTGGCGGGGTGGAAATTGGTATGTGGCACGGCTGATTCCGGGTCCGCTGCGACCGGAGGAGCGGCGCACCACGGTGGTCAACCCGGCGCGCGAGGGCATGCGGCTACAGATCCGGACACCCGGTGACATCCAATCGCTGGAACTGGCGGCCTTCGAACGTGTGGCCCCGGGTCCGGGGCAGATCGAGGTGTCGGTCACCGCGTCAAACCTGAACTTCGCCGACGTGCTGGTGGCGTTCGGTCGGTACCCCAGCTTCGAAGGGCGGCTCCCGAAACTGGGCGCGGACTTCGCCGGTGTGGTGACCGCGGTGGGAGCCGGTGTGGTCGCCCATCGGGTCGGTGACCACGTGGGGGGTATCTCGGCCGACGGTGCGTGGGCCACGTTCGTGACGTGCGATGCCAACATGGCCGTCACGCTCCCGGTGGGGATACCGATGAACCGGGCCGCTGCGGTGCCGAGTGCACATGCCACCGCCTGGTACGGCCTGCACAACCTGGCCCGGATCTCGGCCGGCGACAAGGTGCTGATCCATTCCGCCACCGGCGGTGTGGGGCAGGCGGCGATAGCCATCGCGCGCGCAGTGGGCGCAGAGATCTTCGCGACCGCAGGCAGTGAGACGCGGCGCAATGTCTTGCGTGACACGGGAATTGACCACGTCTACGATTCGCGGAGTGCCGATTTCGCCGAGGCGATCCGTCGGGATACCGATGGCTACGGTGTGGATATCGTGCTCAACTCGCTCACCGGTGCCGCTCAACGGGCGGGTCTGGAGTTGCTGTCCTTCGGCGGGCGGTTCGTCGAGATCGGCAAGCGTGACATCTACGGCGATACCCGGATGGGTCTGTTCCCGTTCCGCCGCAACCTGTCGTTCCACGCCGTCGACCTGGCCTTGCTGACGCTGACCGAACCCGACACCGTCCGGCAACTCCTGGAGGTCTGCTTCGGGCGTATCGCGGATGGAACGTTGCCGCTGCCGGAGACCACGCACTATCCGCTGCAGGACGGTGCCACCGCCATTCGTGTGATGGGTGCGGCCGAGCACACCGGCAAGCTGGTGCTCGACATCCCCGGAGGCGGCCAGATCTCGGCGGTGGTCCCGCCGGAAGAAGTGCAGGCGTTCCGGCCCGACGGCGCCTACGTCGTGACCGGTGGCCTGGGCGGTCTCGGGTTGTTCCTCGCCGAGACGCTCGCGACGGCAGGTTGCGGTCGCATCGTGCTCAACGGTCGATCTGCACCGTCGTCGGAGGCTCTGGCGGTCATCGACCGGATCCGGGCCACCGGCACCGAAGTTGCCGTGGAGTTGGGTGACATCGCTGCACCCGATACGGCCGTTCGGCTGGTGGAGGTGGCGTGCGCGACAGGGCTGCCGTTGCGTGGTGTGCTGCACGGAGCAGCCGTCGTCGAAGACGCGGTATTGGCGAACATCACCGACGAACTCGTCGAAAAAGACTGGGCACCCAAGGTTTACGGCGCGTGGAACATGCATCACGCTACCCGGAGCCAGTCATTGGACTGGTTCTGCTCGTTCTCCTCGGCGGCGGCTCTGGTCGGTTCCCCCGGACAGGGCGCGTATGCCGCGGCCAACAGTTGGCTGGATGCGTTCACCCATTGGCGGCGCAGCCAGGGCCTGCCCGCGCTGGCCATCGCATGGGGACCGTGGTCGGAGATCGGCCGCGGTACCGGTTTGGCAGAGGGTTCCGGCGCGGCGATCTCGCCTGCCGAAGGTGCGCACGCATTCACGACGCTGCTGCGCCACGACCGCGCGTACAGCGGTTACGCCCCCGTCCTCGGGACGCCGTGGCTCACCGCGTTTGCGCAGACGAGTCGGTTCGCCGAGGCGTTCGCATCCTCGAGCAGCGGGCGTGGTGGTTCAGGCGGCAGCGCGTTCCTGTCTGAGCTGCGTGCCCTGCCCCCGGACGAGTGGCAGAGCCGGATGCGCCGAATGATCTCCGAGCAGATCAGTACGATTCTGCGCCGCTCCGTCGACCCGGACCGTCCGCTGGCCGAATACGGTCTCGACTCACTCGGGACTCTCGAGGTCCGGACCCGGATCGGGCGGAAACAGGTATTCGAGTCGGCGCGACCGATATCAGCACCATCAGAGTGCTGGCCGAACGCCTCTGCGACGCACTGGCTCCGGATTCACCCGTTGCGGTCTCGTCGTGACGGGGTTGTCTGCGATGCCGTCCAGCGTGGTCGTCAAGACAGGAGATACGCAGTGGTAGCGATGAAACCGATCCACGACTGGTCGGGCGAATCCGGCGAAGTGGTGTCGTGGAATCCATCGCGGGTATCGGTGGCCAAGGTGGCCCAAGCTCCGGTCAGCGATGTACCGGTGAGCTATCAGCAGGAGCAGCACCTGCTGGCTTTCCGCAAGCACGAGTCGCAGGGCACCGATATGGCCCGGCTGAACATCCCTGCGTGGGATGTCCCCGGCCGCTGCGATATCCGCGCGATGTCTCACGTGATCAACGCGTACCTGCGTCGGCACGACACCTTCCACAGCTGGTTCGAGTACGTCGATGGCGGATCGATTCGGCGGCGGACCGTGAGCGACCCCCGCGATATCAAGTTCGTGCCCACCAAGCACGGCGAGATGTCGGCGAGCCAGTGGCGTGAGCACATTCTCGCCACCCCGGACCCGTGGCAGTGGGACTGCTTCCGTTTCGGGATCATCCAGCGGGACAACGATTTCACCATGTTCATCAGCGTCGATCACGTCCACACTGATGCGATGTTCATGGGGCTGGCGTTCGTCGAGATCCACATGATGTACCAGGCACTGGTCCACGGTGCGGCGCCCCTGCAGCTGCCCGAGGCCGGCAGCTACGACCGGTACTGCCTGGAACAGCGCAAGTACACCGCTGGACTCGATCTGGACTCATCGGAGGTGCGGCAGTGGATGGCGTTCCTGAAGGCCAATGACGGAACCTTGCCACGATTCCCGTTTCCGCTCGGGGATCCGTCGGTGCCCCACACCGGCGAAGTCGTCACCGTCCAACTGCTCGACAAGGAGCAGGGCGACCGCTTCGAGGAAGCCTGTATCGCCGCCGGAGCCCGGTTCAGCGGCGGTGTATTCGCTTGTGGCGCACTGGCGCAATATGCACTGACCGGTGTGGACACCTACCAGGTCATCACGCCGACCACCACGCGACGCGACGAGGCGGAGTTCATGACGACCGGTTGGTTCACCGGTCTGGTGCCGATCACCGTCCCGGTCTCCACAGCGTCGTTCGGGGCGACCGCTCGAGCTGCTCAGCAGTCGTTCGATGGTGGCATGGATCTGGCGCATGTGCCGTTCGAGCGGGTGCTCGAGCTGGCTCCTCCCGACAGCGGCATCCGTACTCCAGATCCGGGCGTGCCGATGCTGTCGTATCTGGATGCGGGTCTGTTGTCGCCCGGCATCATCGCCGAGTGGCAGCGGCTGAACGGCACTCTCTACAGCGATTCGCGGTCTGCCTTCCAGGTCGGCATGTGGGTCAACCGGGTCGAGGACCGCACGACTGTCACCGCCGCGTTCCCCGGCAATCCGGTTGCGCGGGAGTCGGTTCTTCGCTACCTCGACGTCATGAAGGCTGCTTACCGGCGCGTGGTCGACGGCCACGATGTGGTGGTTACCGCTGACGAGGTCGGCGACCAGGCCGGCCTCGGTCTGAAAACGGCGTGAGCATAGATATGTTGGAGGTTCCGGCACGATGACAGATGCCCTCACGCGATCAGCGGATCGGCTGTCGTTCACGGACCAGGCGATGTTTCTCGGCCTGCGCGCCACCGGCCAGGAAGCCATCATGCAGTGCGTGTGGATCTACGAACGGCCGATCGACTACGACGGGGTCCGGCGCTTCTACGAGGGCATCGGTCACGGTGTTTTCGGCAGGCGAATCGAACGCTCGCCGCTGCCGTTCGGTCGGCATCGGTGGGTCTCGGCTCCGGGACCTCAGGCTGAACTGGATATCGCAGAGCCCCGCACCCGTAGCGACCTGGGCGGTTGGGTGGACGAGCGGGCGGCGATGCCCCTGGATCCCGAATACGGCCCGGGCTGGCACATGGGGGTGCTGCCGATGACCGACGGTTCGACCGCGATCTGCCTGGTGGGCTCGCACTGCCTGGGAGATGGCGGCGGCGGCATCCTGACCATCCTGGATGCGGTGTACGGCAACAAGACTGACTTCGACCATCCAGCTCCGATCTCACGGACGCGGTGGCGGGCCATCGGGTCCGATCTGCGTGAAACGCTGCGTGGGGTCCCCGAGGTGGCCCGCACGGTGGTGGCGGCCGCCAAACTCGCCCGACGGCGGCGCGACGATATCTCGCGTTCAGGTGCGGCCCGCCCTCGTGAGGTGACCGGCGCCGACGACCGTGTCTATATGCCGGCCGTCACCGCCTACGTCAACGCCGAGGATTGGCTCCTTCGAGCGAAAACCCTGGGTGGAAACAGCTATTCGCTGGTGGCCGGAGTGTCGGCAAAGCTCGCGGAATCGATGGGTCGGGTTCGGGCCGAGGACGGCGCGGTCACGCTCAACATCCCGCAGAACGACCGCACCCTGGACGCCGACATGCGCGCCAACGCCGTGCGGTTGGTCAATGTCGCGCTCGATCCGGCCACGGTGACCACTGATCTGTCGCCGGCTCGTGCCGCGATCAAGGCGGGCCTGGCTGCGGCACGGGACATTCCGGATGAGACCTTGCAGTTGCTTCCGCTGACTCCGTTCATTCCGAAACGGGTGGTGCGCAAGATGGCTGACATGGTGTTCGGTTTCGCCGCTGATCTGCCGGTGTCGTGCTCGAACATGGGCGAGGTTCCGGCGGCCGTGGCGCTGGCCGACGGAACCGAGGCCGATTACCTCTATTTCCGGGGAATCGACCGGTACGCCACCCGTGGGGCACTCGAACAACGGTGTGGTCTGCTCACCGTGGTCGCCTGCCAGGTTGACAGTAAGGTTTCGCTCAGCGTCGTTGCCTACCAGCCGGGTTCGGAGAACTCCACGCCGTGGTTGCACGATCTGGTGGCCAAGACCCTGGCGGACTTCGAACTTGCCGGTGTGATCGAGTAGCGCCGATGAACCGATCGCTTTCTTCGACATTCCGCTCGTCCGCCGATCACCCGGAGAACCGGCTGGCGCTGTGGGACGAGGCTGCCGTACGGATGATGCGGGCCACGGGCCGCGTGCAGGTGATGCAGTGCTCGTGGGTCTACGACCATCCGATCGATATCGATGGGCTGCGCCGCTTCCACCAGAACTTCGGCGGAGGACTGTTCGGTCGGCGGATCGAGCGTTCCCCGCTGCCTTTCGGTCGGTATCGCTGGGTTTCGGCGCCGGGCCCCCAGGCTCCACTCGAGTTCGCCGAACCTCGTCGGAGGACCGAGATCGGCGATTGGCTCGACGAGCGTGCGCAGCTGCCGATCGATCCGGAACGCGGACCCGGGTGGCACATGGGAGTGCTGCCGGTGACCGATGGCTCGACTGCGGTCACCGTGGTGGTTTCGCACTGCCTGGGTGACGGAGTCGGGGGAGTGCTGGTGGTCGCGGACGCGATTGCCGGCCGGCGGTCTGATCTCGGCTACCCGGTCCCGAACTCGCGCAGCAGATTGCACGCGATCGTGCGGGATGTCCGGGAAACCCTGGCGGACATGCCCGAGGTGGCGCGTACGGTCGCCGATGCGGTCAGGCTCCTTCGAAAGCCGAACCCCGATGATGCCGCGGGCGCGGTCCGCAAGCCGGTTCAGGTCGTGCCTGACGGTGACAAGCCCACGATACTGCCCGCGATCTCGGTCTTTATCGACCTTGCGGACTGGAATGCGCGTGCGGAAGCTATTGGTGGCAACAGTTATTCGATGCTGGCCGGCTTCGGAGCGAAACTCGGGGAGCAGATGGGGCGGTGCGGTCCCGACGGTGACGTCACGCTGCTGATCGCAGTCAACGATCGCACGGACGGCGATACTCGGGCCAACGCGATGTCACTGGCGAACGCCCGGGTGGATCCGATGACGGTCACCACCGATCAGTCCGGTGCCCGTGGAGTTATCCGTCAGGCGTTCACCACGCTGCGTGATTCTCCGGACGAGACCCTGCAACTCCTACCGTTGACCCCGCTGGTGCCCAAGGGGCTGCTGAAACGAGTTGCCGACGGTGTCATCGGAAACGGCGACCTTCCGGTGTCCTGCTCGAATCTGGGTGACCTGATGTCCGACGTCACCCGGGTGGACGGCACGGAAGCCGAATACATCGTGTTCCGTGGTGTCGACCAGGGAACCACCCGCCAGGAGCTGGAGGACGCCGACGGCCAGCTGGTGCTGGTGTCCTGCCGGGTCGGTGGCAAGGTCTCCATAGGGATCACCGGATACCAGGCGGGCGAACAGAATTCGAAGGCCAGGTTGGCGGAGCTGGCCGCGAAAACCCTGGCCGAATTCGATCTCACCGGCGAGATTGACTGGAACGGCTCAGAAAGGCTGAATTGATGATCGACACGACGCTGGTCGGAGTGCTGCGGGAACGCGCCAGCCTGCAACCCGACGACAACGCCTACACATATGTGGATTACGACCACGATCCCCAGGGCGTGCCCGTCACCCTGACCTGGTCCCAGCTGTACCGCAAGGTGCGCGGATTGGCGCACGTGCTTCGGCAGAACGGCTCGGTGGGCGACCGCGCGGTGATCCTCGCTCCGCAGGGGCTGGAATACGTCATCTCCTTCCTCGGTGCTCTGGAGGCCGGGTTCATCGCGGTTCCGCTGTCGGTGCCGATGGGCGGGGTCCACGACGAGCGGGTGACGGCGGTGCTTGGCGACTGTCGGCCATCAGTGATCCTCACCACCTCGTCGTTCAGTACTGTGGTCGCTGAATATGCAGTCCAGCAAGGTGATTCGCCGGCCCCCGCGGTGATCTCGGTCGATTCGCTCGATCTCGACGCTCGGGTGAAGGCGATCAGTGGTCGCGAGGCTCGTCCGGAGACTGCTTACCTGCAGTACACGTCGGGATCCACCCGTACCCCGGCCGGTGTGATGGTGACCAATCGCAACCTGACGGCCAACTTCGAGCAGATGATGTGCGACTTCTTTCCGCACTTCGGCAAGGTTCCGCCACCGGGCACCAACGTGGTGTCGTGGCTGCCCTTCTACCACGACATGGGTCTCATGCTGGCGGTCGTGGCACCGATTCTGGGCGGCTGGAACACGGTATTCACCAGCCCGCTGGCCTTCCTGGCGCGGCCGGCCCGCTGGATCCAGCTGATGGGCAGCTACCCGCGCGTGGTCAGTGCCGGCCCGAACTTCGCCTTCGAGTTGGCGGTCGGACGTACTTCGGATGAGGACCTCGCCGGCATCGATCTCGGTGATGTGATCGCCGTGTGGAGTGGGGCCGAACGGGTCCATGAGGCGACCTTGAAGCGTTTTGCGCAGCGGTTCGGCAAGTTCAACTTCTCCGAGGATGTGCTGCGGCCGTCCTACGGTCTGGCCGAGGCGACGTTGTATGTCTCGACCGGTGAGCCCGGCCCGCCCAGCGTGGTGGCCTTCGAAACGGAGAAGCTGTCAGCTGGGCACGCCGAGCGGTGCGCCATCGGGGCGGGCACCGAACTGGTCGGATACGGCACTCCGGAATCGCCGGTGGTGCGGATCGTCGATACCGAAACGCGCCTGGAAGTTCAGGCCGGTGCCATCGGTGAGATCTGGTCGCACGGTGAGAACAATTGCCTCGGCTACTGGGAGAAGCCCGAGCAGAGTGAGTACACCTTCGGCGCCACTCTGGTCGACCCGTCGCCGGGCACGCCGGAAGGGCCGTGGCTGCGCACCGGGGACCTCGGATTCATTTCCGACGGTGAGCTTTTCATCATCGGGCGGATCAAGGATCTGCTGATCGTGCGAGGCCGCAACGTCTATCCCGACGACATCGAAGCCACGATCCAGGAGATCACCGGTGGCCGAGTCGCGGCGATCGGTGTCGAGGAGGACCGCACCGAGCAACTCGTCGCGATCATCGAAGTCAAGAAGCGCGGTGACACCGAGGAAGCCGTCGCGGAGAATCTGCTGACGATCAAACACGATGTAGCGGCGGCAATTTCGCAGGTTTACGGGCTCAGTGCCGCGGACCTGGTGCTGGTACCCCGGGGCGCGATCCCGATCACCACCAGCGGCAAGATCCGACGCGCTTCGTGCGTGGAGCAGTACCGGAACGGTGAATTCAACCGGCTCGACGTCAACGTACCCGTGAGCTAGTGATGCGACCGGCTTCGCAACAGGAGGTTCTGCGCCCATCGCCGGACCGGTCGCCCGAAACGACACGGGTGCCGCTCAGCCGGCGCCGGACCGTGGTCTATTCGGGTGTTGCGGCGTTGATCACAACGTGGACAGCGGCTTTCGTCTATCTCGCGGTGGCCGTCGTTCCCATCGATCATTACCTGATTTCTTACTACGCCGTCGATTACCGGTTCGGATTCGTTCGACGCGGCCTGGCCGGGGAACTCGTCGGGAACGTCTCCGACCCCGACTTCTTCCGAAACGCCTACCTCGTGCGGTGGGTCGCCGCTGTGGCATATCTGGTCAGCCTTGCCGCCTTGGTCGTTCGTTTGCTCAGGGACGGCTGGTCCGATCGCCGGTTGATGGTGGCGCTGCTTCTTCCGGTACTGCCGTTCGGCGTTCCGTTCGCCGTGTATTCCGGGCGTCCCGACCTGTTCGGCGCGGTGGCGCTGATCGCGCTGTGCCTGGTGTTGAACGGCGTGGCGAGACAGCGCTCAGCGGTGTTGTCGTGCGCCTTGTTCGGGCTGGTCGTGGCAGTACTCGCACTGATGCACGAGGGCATCGCGCTCGAGTTCGGATTAGGCGCGATCCTGGCCATCCTGATCCTCGCCCAAGGGCTGACCGCGCCGGCGCAACGCCTTTGCGCCGTCTTGGCGATCGCCCCCGGTCTGCTGGTTGCGCTGGTCGTGGCGACACTTGCCAACCACGAGGTGAGCGACAAGGTGTGCCAGACCGTCCCGCACCGGATGATCGAGACTCCGTTCGCATCGATCACGTCGGCTCCCGAACTCCTCGACTATCTGACCGGCCGGACACAGAGCCTCACCGACTATCACGACTGGGTTTGCGGTTGGTATTTGTCCACCCTCGATCACACCGTGGCGGACGGGTTCGGTGAGGTCGCCGCGGTGGGATTGCCTGCACTGATCGGGTCGTTCGTGCTGGGTGTGGTGGGGATTGCCCTGACGCTGCGGGCGTTGAGCTATTTCTCCGGGGTTTCGCTGCGCGGTTTCGTTCGTGAGCTGCACGGCCGCTTCATCTTGCCGGCGTTCGGTGTGCTGTTGCTGGTGCCCTTGTTCATCACCGGTGTGGACTGGACGCGATGGCTTCTCGTCTTCGCGTTCGACATCGTGGTGGTCTATGTCCTCTACGCGAGCAGACGCCCCGAGATCGACACCGCACCTCCAGCGCGGGCCCTGCGGCTGCTGCCGCTGGTCCTCCTCGGTTTCATGCTGATTCCGCTGGGTCTTGCTCCGGGCGGTGGCCCGACGCGGTAGTTGCTCGTACCGGCTTACCCGAACGGCCATGGCGGGGGCGGCAATCCCGGCGGTGGCGGTGGTGGCGGCAACCCCGGCGGCGGCGGGGGCGGTGGGAGATCCTGCGGCGACGGCAGTTGCGGCAACCCGACGCCGGGTAGCGCAGGCAGCGGAAGGCCCGGAGGGCCGACCCCCACCGGGACGCTTACCTCGACCGGAGCCGGCCAGTCGGCCGGGATCGGCCCTGGTTCCGGAATCGGGCCGACCTGTGCCAGCAACTGTTGGACTTCCGGCGTACAAGTCGGGCACTGCAGCAACGGTTCATCGTTCTGTGCGGAGTTCTCGTGTATCTGCGGATCGGCTGGATCCGCCTGTGCGACACCGTTGGCGGCGGCCCACATGGCGATGCCCATTGTGGCGGCCGCAGCAGTGCGCAGCAGCCCGTGCGGGAATTTCACCGAGTGCTCCCTCGATTGGAATATCGTTCCATCATAGTGGTTTCGGATGTTCAAAGTCCCGTCACGCCGAGGACGACGAGCGCCACACCGGCAAACGTCAGTACGAGCGCTACGTCGCGCCGGGTGCGTGTCTGCACCCAGGTCCGCATCGCCTCGAGCCGGGTGCGGGTCGCGTCAGGTGCCACCAGAAAACTTGCGATCGGGATGGCGACGACGGTGTTGGCGACCGTGACGAAAGTGACGAGCATGCCGACCTGGTTCAACGGGGTGGCCCCGGATGTGGCGATGAGGACCAGCAGGGCGACATAGTCGATCGAGGGCAAGGCAATTGCCAGCCCCATCGCTCCGGAGAACCAGGGTGAACTGCCCCGTACGAGCCCCTTGACCCGCGAGGTCATGAATTGGACGGTGCGCGACTGCCCGGGTGGCGGCGGCCCGCCTCCTGCGGTCACGACGCTCTCGGGGGCACGGGAGAACTGAGCGAGCGGCACTTTGCTCGCCAGCAGAACCGCCGCGAGCAGCGCGAGCACACCGAACACGATTTGCACTTTCCCCGCGCCGAACTCGGGAGTTGTCAGGATTCCGGGACGCACCACGAACAACACGATCAGGCCCGCCGTGACGCTCATCAGAAAGCTGCCGGACAGGAATGCCAGCAGTTGCAGCACGGGCCGCGGCCTACCGAGGGTCAGGGTGATCAGGCCCAGTCGGATCGGCTCGAAATTCACCGCGATGGCAAGCCCCAGCACGGTGATCCACACACGAACGGACCTTACGCGAAAGCCCTGAAAGGTTGCCGGGCTCCGTACCGTCCGGCGATCCGATCACCCGGGCCGGTGGGTGCCACCGCTCGGGGTGTGACGATCTACCATGCCGACGTGGATAACACGCTCGCGTATATGGATCAGGCGTCATTTCTGGGATTGCGGGCGCTCGGTCGTGCACCGATCATGCAATTCACCTGGATCTACTCGGGCGAGGTCGACATCGCGGGGTTGCGCAGATTCCACCGCAACCTCGGCTCCGGGCTACTGGGGCGCCGCATCGAGCGGTCCCCGCTCCCGTTCGGACGGCACCGTTGGATTTCATCGGCCGGTCCCGCCGACATCGCCGTAGCGGCGGCAGAACGCCCGCGTGCGGAGGTCAGCACGTGGGCCGACGAACGCATCGTGATCCCCATCGATCCCGAGCACGGGCCCGCCTGGCACCTCGGTGTGGTGCCGCTGGCAGAAGGCGGAGCCGCCGTCAGCCTGGTGGTGTCGCACTCGATAGCCGATGCGTTGGGCCTGACCCTCACGATCGCCGACGCCGCCGAAGGAATCCGCCGCGACCTGGGTTATCCGCCGCCGGGATCGGTCACCCGGCGGCAGGCCTTGCTGCGGGACGCGCGGCTGGCATTCTGTGGATTACCCGAGGTGGGGCGAGCGGTGCTCGCGACGGTGCGGGTCGCTCGCGAGCAGAGTGAGGACCTGGCGGCATCGTCCAAGTCGGCTGCACCGGTGATCCGGCCAGGCTCCCTGGACCCGGTGATCCCACCGACGGTCACGGCCTACATCGACCTGTTTGACTGGGATAGACGTGTAGAAAGCCTTGGCGGAACAAGTAATTCAATGTTCGCCGGATTCGCCGCCCGGCTCGGACAATTGCTCGGACGAGTGGATGCCGATGGGCGGGCCATGCTGTCGTTCCCGGTCAGCGATCGCACTGCGGGCGATACCCGTGGCAACGCACTGAACACGGTCACCGCGATCGTCGACCCGGCCAAGGCCAATACCGATCTGACCGAGATACGTGGCGAACTCAAGCGGGTGCTGACCGAGTTGGGCACCGCTGCGGACGCCAACCTGGCGCCGTTGCCGATCACCCCGTATGTGCCGAAGTTCCTGGTGCGCCGACTGGAACGGATGGTCCTGAAAGTCGGCAGCCCGATCGGCTGTTCAAACCTCGGCGAGCTACCCCCGGCGCTGAACCGGCCGGACGGCACCGACGCCGACGACGTGTCCTTCCGACTCGTCGAACCGGGCATCACACCGGGCGCGCTGGAAAGCATGGGTGGATGGCTCTACCTGGCCTCGGGCCGCGGTCAGGGGCGAATATTCCTCACCGTGTCGGGCTGGACCGCCGGCGAGCCCAATACGCGCGCAGATCTGTCCGAAGCGGTGCGGCACACACTCGCCGACTTCGACCTGCCCGGGAACGTCGACTGACGTCCGCATTGTCGTCGGGCGTCAATCCGCGGCGGTCGCCAACTCTGGCTCGGGCCCGGCGGTTCCGATCTTCCTCGGCGGTGCCTTCTTTTCCGGTTGCCACCGCGACGGCCACCAGTTGAACTTGCCCACCAGGACGGCCATCGCAGGGACTGTGGTGGTACGCACCAGGAACGTGTCGAGCAGAATGCCCACGCCGATGATGAAGCCGGCCTGCACCAGGGTGCTGATGCTGGCGAACAGCATTCCGAACATGGATGCGGCAAAGATCAGGCCCGCAGCGGTGATCACGCCGCCGGTTGCACCGACCGTACGAATGACGGCGGTTCGCAAGCCGTGTGGCGATTCCTCGCGGATCCGGGAGATCAGCAGCAGGTTGTAGTCGGCACCGACCGCGACCAGGATGATGAAGGTGAGCCCCGGCACGCTCCAGTGCAACTCCTGCCCCAGCGCGAATTGGAACAGCAACACGCCGATACCGAGCGCAGACATGTACGAAATCACAACGGAGGCAATCAGATACAGCGGTGCCACGATTGCACGCAGTAATACGACCAGGATGAGGAACACCACGGCAACGGTCACCAGGATGATGAACCTGATATCGGCGTTGTAGTACGCGCGGGTGTCGCGAAGTGAGACCGAGTAGCCCGTCATCGAGATCTTCGCATCGGCAAGGGTGGTGTTGGGCTGTGCGTCGTGAGCTACGTCGAGGATCGCGTTGATCTGATCCATCGCATCGGTACCGAACGGGTTGAGCTTGGTCTGTATCATGTAGCGCACCGTGTGGCCGTCTGATGAAAAGAACAGTGCCGCAGCCTTTTTGAAGTCATCGGTAGCCAAGAACTGTGGGGGCACATAGAACCCGGACATGGACGGTGTAGAGGCCTCGTTCTTCATCGCGAGCAGGAATGCCGACGCGTCGCCCAGACCGCCGCCCATCTTCTTGGTCTCGTTGACCAGGAGCGTCACGCCGTCGGCCAGCTGGCGGCTGGCATCGGCGAGAGAATCTGCGTGCTGCTGAAGCGTCGCCATCTGCTTCCGCATGCTGGACGGGTCGTTCAGGCCCGCCGAATTCAATGCCTTTGTGGCGGTGTCGAATGCACTCCGGAGATTATCGGTCGTCGAACTGAGGGTCTGGTTTCCCTCGGTGGCCTTCAGTTGCCTGGCCAACTGGGCAATACCTGCCAGGCTACCGTTGTCACCGGCGTCGACCAGTCGTTGCAGTTGACCGCGGGAGTCGCGACAGGAGGAGTCCCCATCGCAGATCGGGCTGGCGTTGAGTGCGATCAGTACCGGACGGGCCCGCTGGACGGAGTCGGCCGCATCGTCGAGGGTCACTCCGATCGAGTCGCCGAGTGACCGCATGGCGACCACGAGTTTGGCGGCACTGTCGAACTGGTTGAGCGCCTGTCCACCGCCGAACTGCTTCTGCATCGAGGACAGCGCGTCGATCAGTCCGCTTACGGTGACCGCTGCCTGGCCCAGCTGACCCTTTACCCCGCCGAGTACGTCGGCCATCTGGTCGGCGCCGTTGGCGAGTTTATCCATATCGCCACCGCGCTCGGAGACCAGCGATGACGCATCGTCGAGTTTCGTGCCGACCTCGCCCGCCTGGAACGACAGCCTGGCCTGCTCCAATGATTCTCCGGTCGGGCGGGTGATACCCCGCACCGCTTCGATATTGGGCAGCTGGCTGATTCGGTGGGCCATCTGTTCGAGGTCGGCGAGTTCCTCAGGGCCCCGAAGGTCACGAGGGGATTCGACCAGGAGATATTGGGGCAGGCTCGAATTCACCGGAAAATGTGCGGCTATCGCGTCATACCCCTGCAGGCTCTCGACTGTGCCGGGAAGAGCCTTGCGGTCGTCGTAGTTGTACGTCGCCAGGCCCGCGCAACCGGCGAGTATCACCAGCAGCATCAGGCTGGCGATCAGGTTGCGCTTTGGATTACGCACGATACGCACACCGGACCGCCGCCACAGGGTGTCGGTGAGACTGCGGCGTGGCGCGATCCATCCCCGACGGCCCGCCAAGGTGAGAACAGCAGGCAGGAACGTCATGGCGGCAAGACAGCCGATGGCGATGGCGACGGCGAGTGCCACTCCGACGGACGAGAAGATTGTCAGCTTGGTGAAGACCATCCCGAGGAATGTGACGGCAACAGTGGCTGCCGACGCGACGATCACCGGGCCGATCGAGTTCAACGCGCTCTTGACGGCGTCGTCGGACGTCTGCCCCAGCCGCAGAAAGTCGTGATATCTGCTGATCAGGAAGACGGCGTAGTCGGTTCCGGTGCCGGCCAACATCGCGGTGAGAAATACGATGGTCTGGGCGGAGATGCTCAGGCCGAGGCTGCCCAACGCGGCTACCACGCCCTGCGCCGTCGCCAGCGACACCCCGATGGTCAGTAGCGGGAAGATCATCGTGAGCGGATTGCGATAGATGATCAACAGGATCGCCAGAAGCATGCCCACGGTGGCGATTTCGATGTGCAATCGGTCGCGTTCGCCCACTTCGGCGAGGTCGGCAAGCGTTGCCGCCGGGCCGGTGACGTGTGCGGTGACACCGGACCCGCCCACGGTGTCCTTGACAGTCCGGACGACGTTCGACGTCGCGGTGTAGGACTGCGGCGAGCCCAGTTCGCCGGTCAGACTGACCGGCAGCAACCAGGCCTTACCGTCCTGACTGGTCATCACCTCCCGCAGGGGCGGTGTGGTGACGAAATCCTGCAGGGTCACGACGCTCGCGGTATCGGCCCGTAATTTGTCGACGAGGCCGCGGTAGACAGCTTCGTCGGCGCCATCCAGGCCGTTTTCGTCGCTGAGAACGACCAGCAGGATGTTGTCCGAACCGGATTCGTGAAACGCCTGGGACATTTGTTTCGCGGCGACCGACCCGGGGGCGTCCGCCGGCAGCATTGCCGGCGGCGTTTTCTGGGCGAGCTCGGTCAGCGACGGGAACATCGGCGGCAGTCCGGCCGCGAGGACGACCCAGAACACGATCACCAGCCAGGGCCAACGGACGGCGATGGCACCCAACCGGACAAAGGCTCGGTTCTCGGTGCCGTCTGCGGTGCTGTCTGCGCTGCCCTGGAGGCGCCGCAACAACTGGGCTGCCTTACTGATCCTGCACTTCCTTACTTCTGCGCACCTCGCACGCGTTCGCTCACCGTGTGTCGTACGACGAACCGATGGCTTCAGTGCGGCCAGTGTATGTGGTGCTCGGGTGTGGGCGGCGGCCCTGCCGCGCCCGCAGGCCGGAGGCCTGACCTCAGCGATTACTCGGGGCCAGCCACCGCGTCTTGATCCGCCAGGAATGCGCCGACGCGAGTGCGAAGATCGCGCCGCAGCCACAGGCGAAAACCCACACCAGGCGGCCATTCTCGATGGGCTGCAGCGCCGGCACCAGCGATGTGACGATTCGGGTCGCGCACGCGAGTACGCCGCTGATCGAGGCGAACAGGTAGATGTTGGCGATCCGGCGAGACCTCGGATCCTTGCGCAGGATCAGCATGGCGCGGGCCCCGTAGACCAACAGGTAGATCAAGGTGCCGCACAGCAGGATCCAGTACACGCTGAGCCAGAAGTCGGTGGGCACCTGGAAGAAGTCGGCCCGGTACACCGCGGCACCATTTCCCATTGAGAAGGTGGCCAGCAGGACCGGGATGCAGATCGTGGCCGGACGCTCGATGTACTGCTTGAACGTGCGCTGCATCGCGCTGTCGTCCTGGAGTCGGCCCAGGGAGTTGTAGACGATGGCCGATGCCGCCACGATGTAGGCGTCGTGGCCGAGGTAGTCCTCGACGTTCCACATTCCCGTCAGCTCGTGCAGCACCTGCCCGATCGTTTCCGAGGCCCAGGGCGACATCAGCAGCACGGCCAGGCCCTGTAGCGCGATGTTCAGGGTGGCGGCCACCTCCCACCGGCACGACCAGGTGACTCGCCTGATCCACAGGCTCCACAGGACGCAGGCCAGGGTGATCAGGATGAGCATGGCGACGGACATAAGACTTTGCCTCGGACGGTGTTACAGCGGGGGAGCGTCGGATCGTGGGGTCAGTTCGGAGAGCCGACTGATCCGGTGGACGTCCGGTCGAACCCGGGTGGCCGTGTCGGCGGGAGCCACCGTCACCGGCGACGATTCGATGTAGTGCCAGACCTCTTGGCGGCTCATCAGCCCGAACCGGATCTGCAGGTCGGGGTAGCTGAGATGGAAACGGTCGGCCACCTGCCGCAATTCCTCGGCATTGGGATAGTCGACTTCTTTCACCCGCCGGTAATACGTGCTGCTGGACACGCCCAGCGCGCTGTACAGGGCCTTGGCGTCGACCTCGCCATCCAGCAGATAGTCGAGCAGGGCCTTGAGTTGCCTGCCGTTCTCGTCGGTTCGCGGCATCAGAACACCATAGACCCCGGACCCGGGCCTGGTCACAGCGAACCGCAGCAAAGTCAGCAATAGCGTTATTGACAACGGTGTCAGACTTTTGGCACATCTCTCCCATTTTTGGGACAGTCTGGCTAACGTTACATTCATGTCTGTTTCCGTCCTGCCCGACGCATCTGGCACCAGGTCGTGGATTGCCGACTACGGCACCGCAGGACCTCCCGTTGCCGCCGATATGGCAACGGTGTCCAGTTCGCTGGACGAGGTCTTGTCCGCAGAACTGCACGAAGCCACGTTCGCGATGGGCTGCACCGCCGAGGAGTTGCTGCTGGCCGCACTGGGCCGGACAGTGGCCCGCGCGATCGGTGAGGGTCTGCTGATCGTGGACGTCGTGAGCGGTCCCGAGCGGGCCGGATATCGTCGGGTCGGCGTGTCCTGCGTGGCGCATCGTGGCCTGTCGGGGCCCGAATTGTTCGATGCGGCACGTCCGGAGGTGGACAGCGATGACCACCCGGCGGCGGACCTGGGCTTCGCCTACGGCGACGGGTCGCGCGCCGGCCAATGCGCGCATCCGCTTTCACTGCACATCGACCAGGACAGCGCGACCACCCTGCGTCTGGATTGGCGGTTCGACAGTCGTGGGTTCGACCATCACACGGTGCTCGAATTGGCCGAGCAGTTCCCGCTGGCCCTGATCGAGGTCACCTCCGGTTAGGTGTGATTTCCCAACGATGCGGGGCGCTCATTAGACTTGGTCGCATCGGCGCTGATCCGGCCATCACCGGGGAGCCTTCGGAAGAAAAACTGCAGGATCGGAAACTCATTGATCCGCGGTCCAGTAGAACCGGACGGGTGGGCCCGTGATCGCCTGAAAGTTGAGCGGCGCGCTGCGGTGCAGCGCGCAAGCGGGGTGGTACCGCGGCGCTTGCGCACCCGTGCGACGTCGTCCCCGTGCCCTTGAGCGTGTTGAGCTGTTGAACTCGGCACCGGCACAGGAGACGAGACGTGAGCGCCTATCCCAAGCCCGCCGCACCGAATTTTCCGGAGCGGGAACTTGAAGTGCTCGACTACTGGGCCGCCGACGACACCTTCCGGGCCAGCCTGGCACAGCGGGACGGGGCCGCGGAATACGTCTTCTACGACGGGCCGCCGTTCGCCAACGGTCTGCCGCACTACGGCCACCTGCTGACCGGCTACGTCAAGGACATCGTGCCGCGCTACCGCACCATGCGCGGCTACAAGGTGGAACGGCGGTTCGGGTGGGACACCCACGGGCTGCCCGCCGAACTCGAGGTGCAGCGCCAGCTCGGTATCGCTGACAAGGCCCAGATCGAAGAGATGGGTATCGAGAAGTTCAATGCGGCCTGCCGTGCCTCGGTGTTGAAGTACACCGACGAATGGCGTGCCTACGTCACACGGCAGGCCCGGTGGGTGGACTTCGACAACGACTACAAGACCCTTGACCCGACCTTCATGGAGTCGGTGATCTGGGCCTTCAAGCAGTTGTGGGACAAGGGTCTGGCCTACGAAGGCAATCGGGTGCTGCCGTACTGCTGGAATGACGAGACCCCGTTGTCCAACCACGAGCTGCGGATGGATGACGACGTCTATCAGAGCCGCCAGGATCCAGCGCTCACGGTGGGCTTCGCGGTGACCGAAGGCCCGCTGAAGGGCGCCCGACTCCTGATCTGGACCACCACGCCGTGGACCTTGCCGTCCAATCAGGCTGTCGCGGTCAACCCGGATGTGACCTACGTGCAAGTGGCCGGGTCCGACGGGCGGCGTTATGTGTTGGCACAGGCCCGGCTCGCGGCGTACGCGCGTGAGCTCGGCGAGGAACCCGAGGTGCTCGGCAGTTACGCCGGTCGGGATCTGCTCGGGACCCGATACCTGCCGCCGTTCGCCTACTTCATGGACGCCCCCAACTCATTCCAGGTGCTCGCGGCTGACTTCGTCAGCACCGAGGACGGCACCGGGATCGTGCACATGGCGCCCGCCTACGGCGAGGATGACAAGGCCACCGCCGACACCGCCGACATCGTCGCGGTCACGCCGGTGGACTCGAAGGGACGCTTCGACGCGTCCGTGCCCGACTACGCCGGCCAGCATGTGTTCGAGGCGAACTCGCAGATCATCCGTGATCTCAAGAACGGTGACGGGCCGGCCGCGGCCAACGGCGCGGTGCTGCTGCGGCACGAAACCTACGAGCACTCCTATCCGCACTGCTGGCGGTGCCGCAACCCGTTGATCTACCGCGCGGTGTCCTCGTGGTTCATCAAGGTCACCGACTTCCGAGACCGGATGGTCGAGCTCAACCAGCAGATCACCTGGTATCCCGAACATGTCAAGGACGGGCAGTTCGGTAAATGGCTGTCCAATGCACGCGATTGGTCGGTATCGCGAAACCGCTACTGGGGCAGCCCCATCCCGGTGTGGAAATCCGATGATCCGGCCTATCCGCGGATCGACGTCTACGGCAGCCTCGACGAGCTCGAGCGTGATTTCGGTGTGCGCCCGACCGATCTGCACCGGCCGTTCATCGACGAGCTCACCCGGCCCAACCCGGACGACCCGACCGGCAAGTCCACGATGCGCCGCATCGAGGACGTGTTCGACGTGTGGTTCGACTCGGGGTCGATGCCGTACGCGCAGGTGCACTACCCGTTCGAGAATGCGGACTGGTTCCTGGGCGGGGACGTCGACGGCAAGCAGAACGACGAAGACGCCCATTTCCCCGGCGATTTCATCGTCGAGTACATCGGTCAGACCCGCGGCTGGTTCTACACCATGCACGTGTTGGCCACCGCACTGTTCGACAAGCCGGCATTCAAAACCTGTGTGGCGCACGGGATCGTGCTGGGCAACGACGGTGCGAAGATGAGCAAGTCGCTGCGCAACTATCCCGATGTCAGCGAGGTCTTCGACCGCGACGGCTCCGACGCCATGCGCTGGTTCCTGATGGCATCCCCGATCCTGCGCGGCGGCAACCTGATCGTCACCGAGCAGGGCATCCGTGAAGGCGTGCGGCAGGTGCTGCTGCCGTTGTGGAACGCCTACAGCTTCCTCGCGCTGTACGCACCGGCGAAGGGCACCTGGCGGACCGACTCGGACCATGTCCTCGACCGCTACATCCTGGCCAAGCTGGCCCAGTTGCGGGACGACCTCACCGGCTCGTTGGACACCTGCGACATCTCCGGGGCCTGCGACGAATTGCGGCAGTTCACCGAGGCATTGACGAACTGGTATGTGCGCCGGTCACGTTCACGCTTCTGGGAAGAGGACGCCGGCGCCATCGACACCCTGCACACCGTCCTCGAGGTGACGTGCAGGCTGGCGGCACCCCTGTTGCCGTTGGCCACCGAGGTGATGTGGCGGGGCATGACCGGTGAGCGTTCGGTGCATCTGACCGACTGGCCGGAAGCCGATGTGCTGCCCAAGGACGCCGACCTGGTGGCGGCGATGGACCAGGTGCGCGAGGTGTGCTCGGTTGGATCCTCGCTGCGCAAGGCCAAGAAGTTGCGGGTGCGCCTGCCGCTGCCGAAGCTGACTGTGGCGGTGGATAATCCATCGGCACTGGCCCCGTTCGCAGATCTGATCGCCGACGAGCTCAATGTCAAGGCGGTCGAGTTGACCGACGACATCGACACCTATGGAAAGTTCGACCTGGCCGTCAACGCACGCGTCGCCGGCCCTCGGATCGGCAAGGACGTGCAGGCCGCGATCAAGGCCGTCAAGGCGGGGGAGGGCGTTGTCAACCCCGACGGCACCCTGGCCGCGGGCCCGGTGGTGCTGCAACCCGAGGAGTACACCGCCAAACTCGTCGCGGCCGAACCGGAATGGACCTCTGCCCTGCCCGACGGTGCCGGCCTGGTGGTGCTCGACGGCACGGTCACCGAGGAGCTCGAGGCCGAGGGCTGGGCCAAGGACCGCATCCGCGAACTGCAGGAACTGCGCAAGTCGACCGGCCTCGACGTGTCTGACCGCATCGTCGTACAGATGTCGGTTCCGGATCGGTACGAGCCCTGGGCGCGGACCCACCGCGATCTCATCGCCGGCGAAATCCTGGCTACCAGTTTCGAATTCGGTGATGTCACCGATGGCGCCGAGATCGGTGACGGGGTGCGGGTGGCGATCGCCAAAGCGTGAGGCGGCCCGATCAGGCGTCGGCAACCCGTGCCGTGTGGTCACCGAAGGTGACGGTGTCGCCCGGGCGTAGCCGGCGGCCACGCCGCAACTCGACCTCGCCGTTGACGCTGACCAGGCCATCGGCGATGACGGACTTGGCGTCGGCGCCGCTGTCGATCAGCGATGCCAGCTTGAGGAACTGTCCCAGGCGAATCGACTCGTCCCTGATCGCTACGTCATCCGGCGTCATGCAGGTCAGGCTAGCGCCATAGCATCAGGAGCTATGAACGGCGCCGAGGTCACGGGCCCGGGCGGACGCTGGGTTCTGCACCTCGACATGGATGCGTTCTTCGCATCCGTCGAACAACTGACGCGGCCTACCCTGCGCGGCAGGCCCGTGCTCGTCGGTGGCCTGGGCGGGCGCGGTGTGGTGGCGGGTGCCAGCTACGAGGCGCGTCGCTACGGCGCACGCTCGGCGATGCCGATGCACCAGGCCCGCCGGCTCGTCGGTGCACCCGCGGTGGTGCTGCCGCCTCGCGGTGCGGTCTACGGCCTGGCCAGCCGTCGGGCACTGGATACCGTGCGCAGCGTCGTCCCGGTGCTCGAGCAGCTGTCTTTCGACGAGGCCTTCGGCGAACCGGTCGAACTGGCCGGCGCCACCGCGGCCGATGTCGAGGAGTTCTGCCAGCAGTTGCGGGCCAAGGTGCGTGAGCAGACCGGGCTGGTGGCCTCCGTGGGTGCCGGGTCCGGAAAGCAGATCGCCAAGATCGCGTCCGGGCTGGCCAAACCCGACGGAATCCGCATCGTCCGTCGCGACGAGGAGGCGCGGCTGCTCGACGGCCTACCGGTGCGCAAGTTGTGGGGGATCGGACCGGTAGCCGAGGAGAAGTTGCACCGGCTGGGCATAGAGACGGTCGGTGCCCTGGCGGCGCTCTCGGATACCGAGGCCGCCAGCGTGCTGGGCGCCACCGTCGGCCCCGCACTGCACCGGCTGGCCCGCGGAATCGACGACCGCCCGGTGGCCGAGCGTGCCGAGGCCAAGCAGATCAGTGCCGAATCAACGTTTCCCGAGGACCTCACCACGCTGCGCCAACTGCAGGATGCGATCGGCCCGATCGGCGAGCACGCGCACCGACGCCTGGAGAAGGACGGTCGCGGCGCCCGCACCGTGACGGTCAAGCTGAAGAAGTCCGACATGAGCACGCTGACCCGCTCGGCCACCCTGGCCTACGCCACGACCGAGGCCGCCACCCTGATCGGTACCGCACGCCGCCTGCTGCTCGACCCGGTCGAGATCGGATCCATTCGACTTGTCGGCGTTGGGTTTTCGGGACTCTCCGATAACAGACAGGAATCGTTGTTCCCGGACCTGGAGCAACTCGATGACATCTCCGACTCTCACCACCCGACCACCGAGGCGGCCCAGGTCACCCGGACCGGGTGGCGCATCGGCGACGACGTGGCGCACCCCGAGCACGGTCATGGCTGGGTCCAAGGCGCCGGGCACGGGGTGATGACCGTGCGTTTCGAAACTCGCGCCAGCGGTCCCGGCCCAGCCCGCACGTTTCCTGACGACACACCCGGATTCGTCCGGGCTGATCCGATCGCCAGTCTGGACTGGGGCGACTATCTCAGCGGACTGGCGGACTACCAGAGCACACCGTAGGTCAACCCCAGGCGTCGATGACCTCTGAAACAGGCCGCCCGGAAGCCAGCGCCGCCATCAGCAGAACCCTGGCCTGCGCGGGGCGCAGCGCGGGGACCACGATGGCGCCGGCATCGACGAGTTGCTGACCCGGCCCGTACTGCGCGGCGACCGGACCGTCGGGAACCCGGGTGGATACCGCGAAGACGATGCCGTTGCGGCGGTGCCGGCGGACCCCGTCGATCAGCACGGTTCCCACATTGCCCGAACCCATCGCCTGGAGGACGACGGCGTGTGCTCCGGCGGCGACGCAGGCATCGAGCGCTGACGTGTCCGCTCCCGGATAGGTGGTGACGATGTCGACCCGGGGTGCTGACGCCGCGGTCAGGGCGCCGATATGGGCGCGCACCTTCGCACGGGTGATGTCACACCCGGCGCTGTCGACCGTTCCGAGCGCGGTTCCGGTGAAGGCGTTCAACTCGTGGGTGTGCCGTTTTCGCAGGCCCAGCGGCTGCCACACCGTGCCGGCGAAGGCCACCGCCACCCCGAGATCCCTGGCCTGCGGACTGGCCGCGACGGCGATGGCGTCGCGCAGGTTGCCCGGGCCGTCAGCGTCCGCCGCGTCCGCACTGCGTTGCGACCCGGTCAGCACCACGGGAACGGCTCCGCCGTAGGTGAGGTCCAGCCACAGCGCGGTTTCCTCCATGGTGTCGGTGCCATGGGTGATGACGACACCGTCGGCCCGGGCCGCTGCGGCGCCGACCGCCTCGCCGATCTCGTCCCAGTCCGCGGGCGTCAACAGTGCGCTGTCCTTGGCAGACACGTCCACGATGTCGACGTCGGCATCGACGGCCAACCCGGACGTCAGCTCGGCCCCGGTGCACGTCGGATGCCGTATTCCGGCGTCGTCGGTACGGGTCGAGATGGTGCCGCCGGTGGTGATCACGACGATGCGCCTGGGCGTACGCACGGGCAGCTTCACGGGCTCCGTCACGGTGCAGATTGTCCCGCATGGACTGTTTGGGATGATGGGGGAGTGACTGATGAAACGTCAGGCCCGGTAAAGCCGGTGACCGACGCCACCGGGGATGCCGCAGCATCCCCTGAAAGCGCTGCTCGGCCCCGGCGGCGGCTGCGTCTGCTGCTCGCCGTCGCCGCGGTCGTGCTGATCATCGACGTGGTGACCAAAGTGCTGGCGGTGCGCCTCCTGACGCCCGGACAGCCGGTTTCGATCATCGGTGACACCGTGACCTGGACGTTGGTGCGCAACTCCGGCGCGGCGTTCTCGATGGCGACCGGGTACACCTGGGTGTTGACGCTCGTCGCGACCGGCGTGGTGATCGGGATCGTCTGGATGGGTCGTCGACTGGTGTCTCCGTGGTGGGCGATCGGTCTCGGCATGATCCTGGGCGGTGCGACCGGAAACCTGATCGACCGCTTCTTCCGTGCGCCCGGGCCGTTGCGCGGCCACGTGGTGGACTTCTTCTCGATCGGATGGTGGCCGGTGTTCAACGTGGCCGATCCGGCTGTGGTGGGCGGCGCCATCCTGTTGGTGGCGCTGTCGTTGTTCGGGTTCGACTTCGATACCGTCGGGCGCCGGCGCCTGAACGACCCCGCGGACGGCGATTCGGCGTCCTCATCGGACGAGTCGAGCGCGGTCGGGCGCCAGGCCGAGACGTCAGAGTGACGACCCGGTCGATGCCGGTGCCCGAGGGTCTGGCGGGAATGCGGGTCGACGCCGGCCTGGCCCGGCTGCTCGGGCTGTCGCGCACCGCGGTGGCAGCGATGGCCGAAGACGGCGGTGTTGATATCGACGGCGTGCGGGCGGCCAAGTCTGACAAGCTCGTCGCAGGGGCCTGGCTGGAGGTTCGGCTGCCGGACGCGCCCGCCCCGGTCGAGAACACCCCGGTCGACATCGAGGGCATGGACATTCTCTATGCCGACGACGACATCGTGGCGGTGGACAAGCCGCCCGGGGTGGCCGCGCACGCCACGGTGGGCTGGCACGGTCCGACGGTGCTCGGCGGGCTGGCCGCCGCGGGCTTCCGGATCAGTACCTCCGGCATCCACGAACGCCAGGGCATCGTGCACCGACTCGATGTCGGCACCTCCGGCGTCATGGTGGTGGCCCTGTCCGAGCGGGCGTACACGGTGCTCAAGCGGGCGTTCAAGCAGCGCACCGTCGACAAGCGCTACCACGCGCTGGTGCAGGGACACCCGGATCCGTCGAGCGGAACGATCGATGCCCCGATCGGACGACATCGTGGTCACGACTGGAAGTTCGCAGTCGTCGACGGCGGACGGCACAGCATCACCCACTACGACACCGTCGAGGCGTTCCAGGCCGCCAGCCTGCTGGACATCGAACTGGAGACCGGCCGCACCCATCAGATTCGCGTGCATTTCGCCGCGCTGCACCACCCGTGTTGCGGCGACATGACCTACGGAGCCGACCCCACATTGGCGAAAAGGCTTGGGCTGGAACGTCAATGGTTGCATGCCCGCTCACTGGCCTTCGCCCATCCGGCTGACGGCCGCCGCATCGAGATCACCAGTCCCTATCCGGCTGACCTGCAGGCCGCCCTCGACGTTCTGCGCCGCCACTAACTGTGGGTGTGCAGACACCTGCGCAGCAGACCGGTGTCACGCGCTCCGGGGTGCTCTACGGTGCAGGTGCCTACATCTGGTGGGGGTTGTGTCCCGGCTTCTTTCTGCTGCTGCTCCCGGCGGGGGCGCCCGAGATCCTGGCTCACCGCATCGTGTGGAGCGCACTGTTCCTGCTGATGGTGCTGGCGGTGGCCCGGCGGCTCGGTGACCTGCGCCGGTTGACACTGAAGACCTGGCTCCAACTGCTGGCAGCCGCGGTCCTGATCTCCGTCAACTGGGGGACGTACATCTATGCCGTGACGACCGGCCATGTTGTGGATGCGGCGCTCGGCTATTTCATCAATCCGCTGGTGAGCGTGTTGTTGGGCGTACTGGTGTTCCGCGAGCGGATCGGCCGATGGCAGGCGGTCGCGTTGGTGCTCGCGCTCATCGCGGTGGTGGTCCTCACCGTTGAGCTCGGTGCACCGCCCTACATCGCCGTCGTGCTCGCGCTGTCCTTCGGCGTGTACGGCCTGATCAAGAAGGTGGTGCGGGCTGACCCACGGGTGAGCGTGGCCATCGAAACGTTGCTCGTCCTTCCGCTTGCCGCCGGCTATGTGATCAGCCTCGAGGTGCTGGGCCGGGGAAACTTCCTCAGCCACGGCACCTGGCATGCGGTGCTGTTGTTGCTCGCCGGTCCGGTCACCGCGGTCCCGTTGCTGCTGTTCGCCGCGGCCGCGCAGCGCCTCCCGATGGTCACGCTGGGCCTGCTGTTCTACCTCAACCCCGGGCTGCAGATGGCCTGGGGTGTGTTCATCGGTCACGAGCCGATGCCGCCCGGCCGGTGGGTCGGGTTCACCCTGATCTGGGTGGCGTTGGTGATCATGACGGTCGGCGCGTTGCGCAGAGGGCCGGCCGATCGGGTACCCGACATTGTCGATCGGATGGATCCGGAATCGTCAACACGGTGACAGGCTTGACCACAGAACCCAGGAGGACACCGTGCAGTACTGCCTACTCTTGCATCACCAGGAGGGCCCAGAGGCGGGCCTGACCGAGGCGGACATGGAACCGGCCCGGGCCGCGTTCGCCCGCTATGCCGCTGACCTGGATGCCGCCGGCGTGCTCATCGGCACGCAGGTGCTGCAGTCGGCATCGGCGACAACGACATACACCGCACGCACCGGCACTGCGGAGATCCAGGACGGACCGTTCGCCGACACCAGGGAACGGCTGGGCGGAGTATTCGTCATCGAGGTTCCCGACCTCGACGCGGCGCTGGGTTGGGCGCAGAAGTGTCCGGCCGCAGCATGGGGTTCGATCGAGATCAGACCCGTCGCCGTCACCTACGGCCGCGGGAAGGGCTGGTACAGCCCCTGAATACACAGGTCTCGGAACGGCTCGCGCAGGTGGTCGGTCAGTCCTACGGCCGACTGCTTGCCCTGCTGGCCACCCAGAGCCGCGACATCGCCGCGGCCGAGGACGCGTTGGCCGACGCGATGGAACGCGCACTGCAGCACTGGCCGCGCGACGGCGTCCCGGGCACTCCCGAGGCGTGGTTGGTGACCGTGGCGCGAAATCGGTTGCGGGACATGTGGAAATCGCCCGCCCACCGGCTGACCGGGCCGTGGGCCGATGACCACGACATCGCGTGGGAGGAGGCCGAGCCGGCGCTGGTTCCCGACCGCCGCCTTGAGCTCATGCTGGTGTGCGCACACCCGGCCATCGCTGCCGACATCCGTACCCCGTTGATGCTGCAGACGGTGCTGGGGGTGGACGCCGCCGCCATCGCCGCGGCCTTCGCAGTCGCCCCGGCCACCATGGCGCAGCGGCTGGTGCGGGCCAAGAAGCGCATTCGAGACACCGGAATCCCGTTCACCCTGCCCGACCGTGCCGATCTCGCTGCGCGGCTACCCGAGGTGCTCGGAGCGGTTTACGGCGCCTACTCGATCGACTGGCTGTCCGTCCCGCAGACAACGCTCATCGAGTCGTTGGCATCGGAAGCCCTGCACCTGGCCATGGTGCTCGTCGAGTTGGTGCCGGAGGAACCCGAGGTTCTGGGGCTGGCCGCACTGATGTGTCTGTGTGAGGCGCGGCGTCCGGCGCGTCTCGACTCGGACGGTAACTTCGTGGCGCTTGATGATCAGAGCCGGGATCGGTGGGACGCCGAACTGTATGCACGGGGGGAACGCCTGCTTGCCCGTGCGCACGGGTTCGCGCGTCCGGGCCGGTTCCAGTACGAGGCGGCGATTCAATCGGCGCACTGCGCCCCCGAACTCGACCGGGACGCGCTGCGCAGGTTGTATCGGGCGCTGATGCGGGTCGGGCCTTCGCTGGGAGCCGCTGTGGCCCTGGCCGCCTTGGACGGCGAAATAGACGGTGCCGAGGCCGGACTTCGCACCCTCGACACGATCACCGACCGTTCGGTCGGTGCGTTTCAACCGGCGTGGGTCACCCGCGGATACCTCCTCGCCGAGGCCGGCCTGGTCGACGAGGCGGCCACGGCATAGCGGCGTGCCATCGAATTGACCGTCGACGATGCGGTGCGGACCTACTTGTCCGGACGGCTGATGAGTCTCCGATCGCGACCGGCCATCCCGGACCGCGGGCGTGACCAACCAGGGCAGATTTGCGAACGTACCTTTTGACCGGATTTTGGCAATGCCATAGTGTTTGCTGAATGACGTCGCGTAGCGGGCCGCGGGCTGCCCGCAGGCCGGGCAGGCCGGTTGGCGCCGATGCCGAGCAAACCCGTGAGCGCATTATGCAGGCGGCCTACGAAGTCATCAATGAACGCGGCTTTGCGGCAGCGACATTTCAGGAGATCGCCAAGCGCAGCGGTTTGAGCCGTCCGACGCTGAACTACTACTTCGCCAGTCGCGAGGAGCTCTACCGTGCACTGCTCGCGCAGGCGCACGACGTCGTCAGTTCGTGTATTCGCGTGGCGAAACAGCATGATGGAACGTTGGATCGGCTGCACGCCTACATCGATGCCCTGGTGGCGGCGTGGCGTCGGGACCACGCGGTCGTCGGGTTCTTGGTCAACGCGCGAATGGAGGCATACCGCCATCCGGATCTGCCCGCCGCCAGCGTCGCAGCCACCAGGGGTTTCCTCGGTGAGGTGGTCGCCGAGGCGATCGTCCGGCGCGAACTGCCTGCGCACACCGAGCACGCCATGCTGGTCGAACTGTTGTACTCGATGCTGTGGGGAGTGGGTGCCTACAGTGGTTGGCAGGGCAGGCCCATCGATGTGCCAGAGATAGCCAAGCAATTGCATCTGGTACTCGGAAATGGGTTGCTACCGATCGCCGAGCGTGACTCCTGACGCGCCGACGAGACACGACCAGCGACACGCCGGGAAGTACGGGAAGTGTCGGTGGGGCGCCATAGACTGGCACCCCTATGAGCGGTTCATCTTCGGGATCCTCGGGATCTTTTGTTCACCTGCACAACCACACCGAGTACTCGATGCTGGACGGGGCCGCGAAGATCACGCCGATGCTGGCGGAGGCCGAGCGGCTGGGCATGTCCGCGATAGGTATGACCGACCACGGCAACATGTTCGGCGCCAGCGAGTTCTACAACTCGGCAACGAAGGCCGGCATCAAACCGATCATCGGTATCGAGGCGTACATCGCTCCCGCGTCTCGATTCGACACCAAGCGGATCCAGTGGGGTGACCCGAGCCAGAAGAGTGACGACGTCTCGGGTAGCGGTGCCTACACCCATATGACGATGGTCGCGGAGAATGCCACTGGTCTGCGCAACCTCTTCAAGCTGTCCTCCCTGGCGTCGTTCGAAGGCCAGCTCGGTAAGTGGTCGCGCATGGACGCCGAGATCATCGCCGAGCATGCCGAAGGCATCATCGCGACGACCGGTTGCCCGTCCGGCGAGGTGCAGACCCGGCTCCGGCTCGGTCACCGCCAGGAGGCGCTGGAGGCAGCCGCCAAATGGCGCGAGATCTTCGGCCCGGAGAACTTCTTCCTCGAGCTGATGGACCACGGCCTGGACATCGAGCGACGGGTCCGCGAGGGCCTACTGGAGATCGGGCAGAAGCTCGGCATCCCGCCGCTGGCCACCAACGACTGTCATTACGTCACCCGTGAGGCCTCGCAGAATCACGAGGCGCTGCTGTGCATTCAGACGGGCAAGACCCTCTCGGATCCGAACCGGTTCAAGTTCGACGGTGACGGTTATTTCCTCAAGTCGGCCGAAGAGATGCGGGCCCTGTGGGACTCGCAGGTGCCGGGAGCCTGCGATTCCACCGTCCTCATCGGCGAGCGGGTCCAGTCCTACGCCGACGTGTGGACGCCCACCGACCGCATGCCGGTGTTCCCCGTGCCCGACGGGCACGACCAGGGCTCGTGGCTGACCCATGAGGTGCGGGCCGGGTTGGACCACCGGTTCCGCGGCGGGCCGGTGCCCGTCGAGTACACCGACCGCACCGAGTACGAGATCAAGGTCATCTGCGAGAAGGGCTTTCCGGCCTACTTCCTGATTGTGGCCGACCTGATCAACTATGCCCGTTCGGTCGGGATCCGGGTGGGGCCGGGCCGTGGATCGGCTGCCGGGTCCCTGGTGGCCTACGCGCTGGGCATCACCAACATCGACCCCATCCCGCACGGTCTGCTGTTCGAGCGCTTCCTCAACCCGGAACGACCGTCCGCACCCGATATCGACATCGACTTCGACGACCGCCGCCGCGGCGAGATGCTGCGGTATGCGGCCAACAAGTGGGGCAGCGACCGGGTAGCCCAGGTCATCACCTTCGGAACAATCAAAACCAAAGCCGCCCTCAAGGATTCGGCCCGTGTGCATTATGGCCAGCCGGGTTTCGCGATCGCCGATCGGATCACCAAGGCGCTGCCGCCGCCGATCATGGCCAAGGACATCTCGGTGTCCGGGATCACCGATCCAACCCATGAGCGGTACAAGGAGGCCGCCGAGGTCCGGGCCCTGATCGACACCGACCCGGATGTGCGCACCATCTACGAGACGGCGCGTGGCCTGGAAGGCCTGGTTCGCAACGCGGGCGTGCACGCCTGTGCGGTGATCATGAGCTCCGAGCCGCTCATCGACGCGATCCCGCTCTGGAAGCGGCCCCAGGACGGCGCGGTCATCACCGGCTGGGACTATCCCTCGTGCGAGGCCATCGGCCTGCTGAAGATGGATTTCCTGGGCCTGCGGAACCTGACGATCATCGGTGACTGCCTGGAGAACATCAAGGCCAATCGGGGGGTCGACCTGGATCTGGACACGTTGCCATTCGACGATCCGGCCGCTTACGAGCTCCTCGGCCGCGGCGACACACTGGGTGTGTTCCAGCTCGACGGCAGCGCGATGCGTGACCTGCTGCGGCGCATGCAACCCACCGGATTCAACGACATCGTGGCGGTGCTTGCGCTGTACCGCCCCGGTCCGATGGGCATGAACGCCCACAACGACTATGCCGACCGCAAGAACGGCCGTCAGGCGATCAAGCCCATCCACCCTGAGCTTGAGGAACCGCTCAAGGAGATCCTGTCCGAGACCTACGGCCTGATCGTCTACCAAGAGCAGATCATGTTCATCGCGCAAAAGGTTGCCTCCTACACCATGGGTAAGGCCGATGCGCTCCGTAAGGCCATGGGCAAGAAGAAGCTCGAGGTGCTTGAGGCCGAGTACAAGGGCTTCAAGGAAGGCATGACGGCCAACGGGTTCTCCGAGGCCGCCGTGAAAGCCTTGTGGGACACGATCCTTCCGTTCGCCGGGTATGCGTTCAACAAGTCGCACGCGGCCGGCTACGGCCTGGTGTCCTACTGGACGGCCTATCTCAAGGCGAACTACCCGGCCGAATACATGGCCGGTCTGCTCACCTCGGTCGGTGACGACAAGGACAAGGCCGCGGTCTATCTGGCCGACTGCCGTCGGCTCGGCATCACGGTGCTGCCGCCCGACGTCAACGAGTCGGTGCAGAACTTTGCCTCGGTGGGCGACGACATCCGGTTCGGCCTGGGGGCCATCCGCAACGTCGGCGCGAATGTCGTCTCCTCCCTGATCGCCACCCGCACCGAGAAGGGCAAGTACGCCGACTTCTCCGACTACCTCAACAAGATCGATATCGCGGCCTGCAACAAGAAGGTCACCGAATCCCTGGTGAAGGCTGGTGCTTTCGACTCGCTCGGCCATCCCCGTAAAGGGTTGTTCCTGGTGCACACCGATGCTGTCGATTCCGTGCTCGGTACCAAGAAGGCCGAGGCGATGGGCCAGTTCGACCTGTTCGGCGGTGCCGATGACGGCGGCGGCACAGATGCGGTATTCAGCATCAAGGTGCCCGAGGAGGAGTGGGAGGACAAGCACAAGCTCGCGCTCGAGCGCGAGATGCTGGGGCTGTACGTTTCCGGTCACCCACTCAACGGGGTTGCCCACCTGCTGGCCAACCAGGTCGACACGCAGATCCCGGCAATTCTCGACGGCGATGTTGCCAACGATACGCAGGTGGTGGTCGGCGGTATCCTCGCCTCGGTGAACCGCCGCGTGAACAAGAACGGTTTGCCTTGGGCCTCAGCTCAATTGGAAGACCTCACCGGTGGTATCGAGGTGCTGTTCTTCCCGCAGACCTATTCGCTGTTCGGCCATGAGATCGCCGACGATGTCGTGGTGCTGGTCAAGGCGAAGGTGGCCGCGCGCGACGATCGGATCTCGCTGATTGCCCACGAACTCGTGGTGCCCGACTTTAGCAGTGCCCAGGCTGACCGCCCACTGGCCGTCAGCCTGCCGACCCGGCAGTGCACCATCGACAAGGTCACCGCGCTGAAGCAGGTGCTGGCCAACCATCCGGGCACGTCCCAGGTCCATCTGCGGCTGATCAGCGGGGAGCGCATCACCACGCTGGAGCTGGATCAGTCACTACGGGTGACACCGTCCTCGGCGTTGATGGGTGACCTCAAGGCGTTGCTCGGGCCAGGTTGCCTGGGCTAGCTGTCAGCATCGGGTCCGGGCGAGGTCCAGGTCGATCTTGACGATCGCGCTGTCTGGCCACAGCGCCCGATCCCGCGCCCGCCGTAGCTTCTCGCGTAGGGGAAGATCGCGATGAACGTTGGTGACGCCGGGGATCTTCAGCAACGGCACGATGTTCCACTGCCATCCGTAGCGCCGGTGCAGCGCACGGTTGGCTTGTTCGGCGTCCTCACCGCCCAGGACGGTGGCCCGGCCGTTCAGCCAAGTACTGCCGGTGATTCGTCCCTGGTAGTCGCAGACCACCAATTCGACCTCGGGCCGGGCCGCGAGTCTGCGGGTTTTCGGTCCGATCTTGGTGCGGAACAACGCCGTTGGGCCGTTGAGGACGAACCAGATCGGGGTGTCGACAGCGGTGCCGTCGCGGCGAAAGCTGCGCAGCAGCGCGTATTGGGAGCGGCTCAGGGTCTCCAGCGTGGTGTCGGTGTGTGGCATGTAGCCAGTCAACGACTTAGAGTTAACTCTAAGTCAAGCTCGGCGAGGAGGACAAATGGCCGCGACGCTGACCATTGGAGACGTCACGCAGCGGAGCGGGGTCGCCCAGACCGCGCTCCGGTACTACGAGCAGGTCGGGCTGTTGCCCGCGCCGCAGCGCCTGGGCGGGCAGCGTCGCTATCAGGAGTCGGTCCTGATGCGTCTGGAGGTGATCAGGTTGTGCAAGGCCGCCGGCTTCTCGCTGACCGAGATCGGGCTGCTGCTCAAGGACGACACCCCGGGCCGGCCGGTGGCTCGTGAGCTGGCGCAGAGCAAGCTTGCCGAGATCGATGCACAAATGGAGGCGCTGACCCATGCGCGGGCCATCATCGAGTGGGGTATGCGGTGTACATGTCCGTCAATCGAGTTGTGCACATGCGGAATTCATCACGAACTCCCGGCCTGACGAGGGTAACGGCGCGGTGGTGTCAGAACCGGTACCGCAGGATGCGCGCCTTGCGGGCTGTGGCCTTGGTGAGGCCGCTGACTCGTGTGGCGATCCGCAGTGCACCGGGGAACAGGTCGACCTCCGGTTGGTGGGTGAGGCTGGCCTCTTCGACGAGTCGCAATTGCGGATTCCAGGTTTCAGGATGGTGCGCATCCTTGAAACCCGGGTAACCCCACTGGCTTCCGACGTCTTTGAACATCTTGGCGGGGAAGAACTTCAGCGCGGCCTTACTCATCCAGCCGATACGGCCGTAGTCGTTGAATGCCAATTCGCCGGATTCGAAGTGTTGGGTGATTCTCCGGAAGATACCGATGATCACCGGTTCGGTGAGGAACGCGAACAATCCATCGGCCACCAGCATCGTGGGGCGGTCGGACGGGATCGGATCCGTCCAGTCCTGATCCGCCAACGATGCGGAGACAGTGTGCGCCTGGGGGAGTGAGGTCAACACGTGATCGCGCAGTTCGCTGATCCCCGGCAGATCCACGCTGTACCAGTCCACCGTGGCCGGCGGCGCAACACGGTGGACACCGCTGTCGAGACCTCCGCCGAGATCGACCACGACCGCGTCGGGATGATCGGCGACAAACGCGCGGACCCGGTCGTCGAGCATCTTGGCGCGCAACGCCGACTGGCACACCACGCTGGTCTGCACACCGAGACCGGCGAAGTCGTAGTCGAGTCTGCCGACCGTCTCGTCGGCCATCGTGTCACCGAGGATGGGGCGCGCCCACCGACTGTCGAGTGCCCTGGCGTACAAGGTCAGGAACGCGGTTTCCTCCACCGGCG
Source organism: Mycolicibacterium alvei (assembly GCF_010727325.1). Lineage (NCBI taxonomy): Bacteria > Bacillati > Actinomycetota > Actinomycetes > Mycobacteriales > Mycobacteriaceae > Mycobacterium > Mycolicibacterium alvei. The sequence continues at coordinate 987,550 of NZ_AP022565.1, read as the reverse complement.
TCAGGCCCGTCGTCGCAATACCCACAAGCCCGACGGTACACCCGGTCCGGCGCTGAACAATTGGGCGAAAACGTTTACCGCCCTTGAGATCACGGGCCGACCGCAGCCTACAGTGGGAGGCATGCGCAGTACGCATGTGAGCGTCTGGATCGACGTTGCCCCCGATGCGGTGTATACCTACGCATCGGATCCACGGCAGATGGCCGATTGGGCGGCGGGGCTGGCTGAGGGCGGGTTGCGACTCACTCCGCGAGGATGGGTCGCCGATTCCCCGATGGGGGAGGTCACCGTGGAGTTTGCCGCGCCGAACACGCTGGGAGTACTCGATCACGTGGTGCAGTTGCCCTCGGGCGAGGCTGTCTACAACCCGATGCGGGTGGTGCCGGCCGGGGTCGACGCCGCCTCATGCGAGGTTGTGTTCACGGTTCGGCAGCGGTCCGGCGTCACGGACGCAGAGTTCGAAGCTGATGTAGCGGCCGTGGCGGCCGACCTGGAGACCTTGCGGCGACGGCTGGAAAGTCACTGATCAGAGGGCGAAACGTGGCCCAGACCCAGCCACATCACCAAGGTGGCCGCGGCAGCCGAGAGTACCGCCGGGGCGGCGCTCATCGTTGCCACGCCGACGACCGCCAAGACCAGGGCGCCGATCGCCAGGGCGATCAGCTTGTAGGTCGGCCAGGGCACCCCGGCGATGTTGACCTGATGATCGGCCCGGGAGGTGCCGCTACGAAAGTTCCCGGCGGTGGTCATGTACTGACGATAGCTCGTAACAATGATTTCGACCAGCCGAAACCTAAGATGCGGCGTGTCGCTTTATCGGTCCGGGGGTGCTCAACAGCGGGCTTCCATTCGGTACTGGACCTCGGTCGGTCTGGTGGGGCGGTCGGAGAACCAGCCACGCGCCGTGCCGCTGATGCGGAATGTGGTGCCCTCGATGCCGGCATCGGCGGGCGATGTCACATTAGCTGAGCTGCCGGTGAACCCATCTATGCCGGTCAGGCGCATCAGCTTCGGTTCGACGGGGCCGCCGCCGGTCTGGATGATGGCCGTGAACCCGGGCGCCTCCGGCTGCGTTTCGATGGTCCACATCCAGGACCGTTGCGTACACAGCACTGGGAACGTGGTCGGTATCTCCTCGCCGTTGATGAAGATCCGCGCCGTATTGGCATCCGCCGGGATGCCGGTGGCCGCTGCGCAGGCAGATAACGCCAGTGCGCCTACCGAAACAGTGTGCGTCGCGACCCGCCGCACCCGCTGCTGGATGTGCTGCATGAGGTTATTTTCCCAGTTCGGGGCGCTTTCAACCAGGTGTGACGGATCTTTTCGATGCGATCGTAAGGAGGAACAGATCCCGGCGTGTGTCCCCACCCAACTGCAGAGAAACGCCTGGCCAGTGGCACCATTGAACGGTGACTGCCGATCTGAGCAAGGGCTCCCGAGTCTCCCCGCTGGCTGCGCCGCTTTCCGCAGCCGACATCGACGAGGCCGCCAAGCGAATTTCGGGCGTGGTCACCCGCAGCCCGCTGCAGTTCAACGAGCGCCTGTCGGAAGCGACCGGAGCCAACGTCTACCTCAAACGTGAGGACCTGCAGGCAGTGCGTTCCTACAAGGTGCGCGGCGCATTCAATCTGATGGCGCAGCTCTCGCCCGAAGAGCTGGCCGCCGGTGTGGTGTGTTCCTCGGCCGGCAACCACGCTCAAGGCTTCGCCATGGCCTGCCGGTCGATGCGGACCCATGGCCGCGTGTACGTGCCGGCCAAGACGCCCAAGCAGAAGCGGGACCGGATCCGGTATCACGGCCGCGAGTTCATCGAGCTCATCGCGGTCGGGTCGACCTATGATCTGGCCGCCGGTGCGGCGCTCGACGATGTCGGACGCACCGGCGCGACCCTCGTCCCCCCGTACGACGACGTGCGGACGATGGCCGGACAGGGCACCATCGCTGCAGAGCTGCTCGACCAACTCGACGACGAGCCGGACCTGGTGATCGTCCCCGTCGGCGGCGGCGGCTGCATCTCCGGTATCACCACATATCTCGCCGAGCGGGCCGCGGGCACCTCGGTGCTCGGTGTCGAGCCTGCCGGCGCGGCCTCGATGATCGCCGCGCTGGCCGCAGGCGGACCCGTCACCCTGGACCACGTCGACCAGTTCGTCGACGGTGCGGCCGTGGCGCGGGCCGGGGCGTTGCCCTATGCGGCGTTGGCCGCCGCCGGCGACATGGTCTCCTTCACCACGGTCGACGAGGGCGCGGTGTGCACTGCGATGCTCGATATGTATCAGAACGACGGAATCATCGCCGAGCCCGCCGGTGCACTGTCGGTGGCGGCGCTGCTGGAGGCGGACATCGAGCAGGGTTCCACCGTGGTGTGCCTGATCTCCGGCGGAAACAACGATGTGTCCCGGTACAACGAGGTGGTCGAGCGCTCACTGGTGCATCTTGGGCTCAAGCACTACTTCCTGGTCGACTTCCCGCAGGAACCCGGGGCGCTGCGCCGATTCCTCGACGAGGTTCTCGGACCTGGCGACGACATCACGCTTTTCGAGTACGTCAAACGCAACAACCGCGAAACCGGTGAGGCACTGTGCGGTGTCGAGTTGAGCGCAGCGACCGACCTGGAGGGCCTGCTGGCCCGCATGGAGAGCTCCGACATCCATGTCCAGCTACTCGAGCCAGGGTCACCGACCTACCGGTACCTGACCTGAGCTTCGGCCCGACCGGCTGTCCAGACGCGCGCGTAGTGGGCTACTTGACTATCGCAAGGACTACTGATCGCGGCCGCGGCGCAGAACGGCGAAAGAATGTCCCGCCAGTACCGTGCTGTCGGGACCGACGTCGGGGTTCTCCCACGCCAGGAGCAGCTCGCCGGAGACCGGCACCGTCACTGGCTTGGTGCCCAGATTGCAGGCAACGGCCACGGACCCTCGATGCAGAATGATCCAGCGCTGTTCTTCGTCGAAGTCGATCGACATGTGGTCGAGCCACGGGTCGGCGAGGTCAGGTTCGCCGCGCCGTAAGGCGATCAGCTCGCGATAGGTCCGGTGGAGTCGATCATGGTCATCCTCGGTGACCTCGGTCCAATTCAGCTTGGACCGCAGGAACGTCGCCGGGTCCTGTGGATCGGGGATCTCGTCGGCATCCCAGCCGTGCTCGGCGAACTCGGCTTTGCGCCCCTCGGCCGTGGCGCGGGCCAGATCCGACTCGGGGTGCGAACTGAAGAACTGAAACGGTGAGGAGGACCCCCACTCTTCACCCATGAAAAGCATTGCCGTATAGGGTGATCCGAGTGCCAATGCGGCTTTGACGGCCAGTTGGCCGAAAGTCAGGAGTTGCGACGGTCGATCGCCCACGGCGCGGTTGCCGACCTGGTCGTGGGTGAGCGTGTACGCCAGCAGTCGGGTGGCCGGAATGGTCGCGGTGTCCAACGGCCGACCATGCCTGCGGTGCCGGAACGACGAGTAGGTGCCGGAGTGGAAGTAGCCGTGTTTCAACGTCTGCGCCAACGTCGACAACGATCCGAAATCGGCGTAGTAGCCCTGCCGTTCACCCGATACCGCGGTGTGGATCGCGTGGTGGACGTCGTCGTCCCACTGTGCGGTCAAACCATAGCCACCCCGATCCCGCGGGGTGATCAGCCGCGGATCATTGAGGTCGCTTTCGGCGATCAGCGACAGCGGCCGGCCGAGTTCTTCGGCCAGTGCGTCAGTTTCGGCCGCGAGTTCCTCCAACAGATGCATCGCGGTGTGGTCTACCAGCGCGTGTACCGCATCCAGACGCAGGCCGTCGACGTGGAAGTCGCGCATCCAGCGCAGCGCGCACTCGATGATGTAGGTCCGTACCTCGTCGGCGTCGGCATCGGACAGGTTGATCGAACTGCCCCAGGGATTTCGGCCCGCCGACAGGTAGGGGCCGAACCGTGGGAGGTAGTTGCCGGACGGTCCGAGGTGGTTGAACACCGCGTCGACGAGAACGCCGAGGCCACGGGCGTGGCAGGCATCGACGAGGCGGATGAGGCCGTCGGGGCCACCGTAGGGCTCGTGTACCGCGTACCAGAGCACCCCGTCATATCCCCAGCCGTGGGGCCCGTTGAATGCATTGACCGGCATCAGCTCCACGAAATCGACACCGAGTTCCACTAGATGATCGAGCTTGTCGATCACGGCATCGAAGGTGCCCTCGGGCGTGAATGTTCCGGTGTGCAACTCGTAGATCACCCCACCGCAGATGGACCGGCCGGCCCATGGGGTGTCGGTCCACGCATCGGGAGCCGGAACCCATAGTTGCGAGCGGGCATGCACGCCGTCGGGCTGGCGCGGTGAACGAGGATCCGGCAGGACCTCGGGATCCTCGTCGAGGACGAACCCGTACCGGGCTCCGGAGTCGCAGGCGACGTCGGCGCGCCACCATCCGTCTGCGGAACGCACCATGTCATGCAACGTTCCGTCCACGTCGACCCGAACCCGGTCCGGTATTGGCGCCCACACGGTGAACTCAGCCATCGGAGCGTTCCAACAAGGCTACAGGTGAATCCGAGAGCAGCTCGGACACCTGGACCCGACCAGTCCAATCCCGGCCAGTGAGCCGATCGGTCCACTGTCCCTCGGGCAGCGGCAAAGCCGTATCGCCCCAGCCGGTTTCGGCCAATCCTATGGTCCAGCGGCTGACTGCCACCACGACATCCTCACCTCGCGTGAAGCCCACCAGGTGCCGCGCAGCGTCGCCGATGGCCGGCCGCGGGCGGTAGGCACCGGCGAGGAATGTCTGCGGACGCGCACGACGCAGGGTCAGCGCGGCGCTGGTCACCCGGATCTTGGCATCGTCCCCATGCTTCAACGCGTCACGTAACGCCGGGTAGTCGACCGGGCGCCGGTTGTCCGGATCGACAAGACTGTCCTCGGTGGATTCGGTGCCCTGGTAGACGTCGGGGACACCGGGCACGGTCAGCTGGATGAGTTTCTGCCCCAGGCTGTCGTTACGGGCATGCGCGTCGAGTCGACCCACCAGTGCCGTCAATTCGGCAGCGACCGGTCCGTCGAACACTCGATCCAGCCAGCCGTGTGCGTCATCCTCGAACTCGCGGGACGGGTCATGCCAGGAGGTGTGGGTAGCGGCTTCCCGGATCGCCTTCTCGATGTAGCTGTGCAGCCGGGTGCGGAGATCGTCGGTGACGTTCCCATCGACCGGCCAGACTCCGAAGATGTTCTGCCACAGGAATAGTGCGGTGCCGCGATCTGGGGGAGTGGACGCCGTAGTCCACCGCTCGACCGAATCCGCCCAGGTTTCCGGCACCTGGGACAGCAACCCGATGCGGGCGCGGACATCCTCGCCGCGCTTGGTGTCGTGGGTCGACAGGGTGGTCATCGTCGACGGCCAGGCATGCTGCCGCGCCGTCGCCCGCTGGTGGAACTCGGCCGTCGTGACTCCGAACAGCTCGGGCGCACCGCCGACCTCGTTGAGTGAGACCAGCCGCGCGTCGCGGTAGAACAGACAGTCCTCGACGGCCTTCGCCGTTGCGGCTCCGCACAGTTGGTTGAACCGGGAGACCACCTCGGCACTGCGAGACATGGCCACCGATATCAAGTCCAGCGCCTCGGTGAGTTCCGGTGTGGTGCAAGCAGTCTCCTGCAACGCCACCGGCAGGATCGTGCTGAGTGCGGGATAGTCGCTGCGATAGACACCGATCCGGCTGATCAACGCGGTGATGGCGGTGGGCAGCTGCTCGTCGTTCTGTCCGGTCACCCTCGCGACGGCGCGGCACAGCCGGCCCAGTTCACTGGCCAGGGTGTCGGTGACCGCCGCGGTCTTGAGCCTGAGCTCGGCGTCGGGATCCGGGCGGCCGCTGAGCGTGGTGAGTACGGCCGCACCGGCCGGATCGACGAACAGTCCGCCGACTTCGCGTAGCGCGTCATACCCGGTGGTGCCGTTGACCGGCAGCGACGCGTCCAGGCTTTCGTCGGCGGCGAGAATCTTCTCCACCACGATCCAGGCGTCGGGTCCGGTGAGCTCGCGCAGCCATCGCAGATAGCCTGCGGGATCGGACAATCCGTCGGGATGGTCGATGCGCAGGCCATCCACCAATCCCTCGTCGAACCAGCGTTTCACCTCCACGTGGCTGGCGTCGAAAACGGCCCGGTCCTCTTGGCGAAGCGCCGCCAGGGAGGTGATCGAGAAGAAGCGCCGATAACCGCAGATGCCGGTACGCCATCCGGTCAGCCGGTAGTGCTGGCGGTCATACACCTCGCCGGCGGTGCCGGTGCCGGTGCCCGGTGCGACAGGGAAGACGAGGTCACCCAGCCGCAGCACCTCGCCGTCGACCACCAGATCGGCGACGTCGTCGTCGGAACCCAAGACCGGGAGCACGATCCGGCCGTTGTCGAGATCCCAGTCGACGTCGAAGTAGTCGGCATAGGCCGAGGTCCGGCCGTTCCGAAGCAGATCCCACCACCAGACGTTCTGCTCGGGGTGGGCGACGCCGACATGGTTGGGCACGATATCGACAATGAGGCCGATGTTCCTCTTACGGGCTGCTGTGGACAGCCGCCGCAGACCCTCGGGTCCGCCGAGTGCCGCCGACACCGTGGTGGGGTCGGTGACGTCGTATCCGTGGGTGGATCCGGATACGGCAGTCAGGATCGGGGACAGGTAGAGGTGGGACACCCCGAGGCGGTCCAGATAGTCCAGCAGGTTCACCGCATCATCGAATGTGCAGCAGTCCCCGCGCATCTGGAGTCGATACGTGGACAGCACCGGAAGCGGCATGTCAGGCCGTCTTGCGCAGGACGAGCAGAGACCGGGCCTGGAGCAAGATCTTCTCGCCTGCGGCGACGACCAGATCGGAGTTGCCGATTGGGCTTGCCGTATCCAGGTCGCCCACCCACTCTTTGGCGTAGTCGCCGTTCGGTGTGACGAAATCCTGCTCGTGGTCATTGGCGTTGAAGCACAACAAGAACGTGTCGTCGACGACACGTTCGCCGCGACCGTTGGGGGCGAGGATCGAATCACCGTTGAGGAACACGGCCACACACGTGCCCAGCCCGGTTTCCCAGTCCTCGGGAGTCATCTCCGTGCCTGCCGGGGTGAGCCAGGCGATGTCGCGGACCTGATCGCCACTGCGGATCGGTTTGCCCTCGAAGAATCGCCTGCGCCGAAATGCCGGATGGCGCTTACGGAATGCCAGGGCCCGGCGGGTGAATTCCAGATGGTCGGCGTTCGTTTCGAGCAGTGACCAGTCCATCCAGGATAATTCGGAATCTTGGCAGTACACATTGTTGTTGCCCAGTTGGGTCCGGCCGATCTCGTCACCATGGGCGATCATCGGTGTGCCCTGGGACAGCATCAACGTCCCGGTGATGTTGCGCATCTGCTTTGCGCGCAGCGCCAGAATCTCCGGGTCGTCGGTCGCTCCCTCGACCCCGCAGTTCCACGAGCGGTTGTGGCTCTCGCCGTCGCGGTTGTCCTCACCGTTGGCCTCGTTGTGCTTCTCGTTGTAGGAGACCAGGTCGTTGAGAGTGAACCCGTCGTGACACGTGACGAAGTTGATGCTTGCGCTCGGGCGCCGCCCCGTCGCCTCGTACAGGTCCGAGGAACCGGTCAGCCGGGAGGCGAACTCACCCAGGGTTGAGGGCTCGCCCCGCCAGTAATCGCGCACGGTATCGCGATACTTCCCGTTCCATTCGGTCCACAAACCCGGAAAATTTCCGACCTGATAGCCACCCTCGCCGATGTCCCACGGCTCGGCGATCAGCTTCACCTGGCTGACCACCGGATCCTGTTGGACCAGATCGAAGAACGCCGAAAGCCGGTCCACGTCATAGAACTCGCGGGCCAGGGTCGAGGCCAGATCGAACCGGAAACCGTCGACGTGCATCTCGAGCACCCAGTACCGCAGGGAGTCCATGATCAGCTGCAACGTGTGCGGATGTCGCGCGTTGAGGCTGTTGCCGGTTCCGGTGAAATCCTTGTAGTACTCGGGTTGGCCGTCGAGCAGACGGTAGTACGCGGCGTTGTCGATGCCGCGGAAATTGATGGTCGGACCGAGGTGGTTTCCCTCGGCTGTGTGGTTGTAGACGACGTCGAGTATGACCTCGATACCCGCATCGTGGAACGCCTTGACCATGGTTTTGAACTCGGCCACCGCACCGCCGGCGTGCCGGGTGGCCGCGTACTGGAAGTGCGGGGCGAAGAAGCCGACCGTGTTGTAACCCCAGTAGTTTCGCAACCCGAGGTCGAGCAGTCGGTGGTCGTGCATGAACTGGTGCACCGGCATCAGTTCGATCGCGGTGATATTCAGCGACTGCAGGTGTTCGATGACCACCGGGTGACTCAGCCCGGCGTACGTGCCCCGGAGTTCTTCGGGGATTCCCGGGTGGGTCTGGGTCATGCCCTTGACGTGTGCCTCGTAGATCACCGTGTCGTGGTACGGGGTCTTCGGTGCCCGGTCGGATCCCCATTGGAAGAACGGGGTGATCACCACGCTGGTCATGGTGTGCCCCAGGGAGTCGACCTGGGGTGGCGTGCCGGTGCCGAGGGGCTCGGCCGTCATGTCGTAGGAGAACAACGCCTGGCTGAAGTCGAAGTCGCCGTGAAACGATTTGCCGTACGGGTCCAACAGCAGCTTGCTGGGATCACACCGGTGCCCGGCGCCGGGATCCCACGGTCCGTACACCCGATAGCCGTAGCGCTGTCCGGGGGTGACCGTGGGCAGGTAGGCGTGCCAGACGTAGCCGTCGACCTCCTCCAGGTTGATCCGGTGTTCGGAACCGTCTTTGGCGATCAGGCACAGCTCGACGCGCTCGGCGACTTCGGAGAACAACGAGAAGTTGGTCCCCGCCCCGTCGTAGGTCGCACCGAGCGGGTAGGGCTCACCGGGCCAGACCATCGACATCGGCGTCGGTGGTGGTGACGGCGGTATGTCGGACGACGGTGGCATGGTCTCACCACCAACCGGTGGCCGCCGCCATCTGACGGCCCAGTTCACCCGTCATGGTGCGCATGTAGGTGGTCGAGAGGTGGTGGGAATCGTGATAGAGCAACACATTTCCCTCGACCACACGACAATAGTCCTTCCGGCACACCGCATCGCTCATGTCGAGTGGCTTGAGCAGGGGAAACCTTCCGACGAAATCCAACGTGGGGTTGTGATCGGAGAGTACCTTGGACCGCTCGATGCCGCAGGATACGGAATCGCCACCCTTGGCCAGGCAGTCGTAGGGGAAGAACGGCTTGCCGTTCCGGGTCAGCCACGGGGTGTCGCGCATGGCCAAGACGGGAATGTTGTTCTTGGAGAAGGATTCCCAGATTCCGATGTAGGTGCCTGGCATCACGTCGCCGGGCTTGATGTTCCACGGGCGGGTCGAGGTGGTGAAGACGAAGTCGGGACGATCAGCGATGAGCTTGGCCATCACTTTTTCGTTCCATTCATGGCATTTCGGATACGGCCGGTTGTCGCCCATCACCAGCGGAGTTTCCTCTGTGGTCAACGGACACCCCATCTTGAGGTAGGTGACCACCTTGAAGTCGTGCAGGCGGCCCAGCAGGTCCAGTGCGGTGATCCAGTGTTCAGCGTGCGAACCGCCGGCCACTGCGATGGTACGCGTCGCGTTCTTGTCGCCGTAGGTGCAGTTGATCACGTCGACGCTGGCGAAATCGCTGATACATCCGTCGGTCGTGGACTGCGGCAGGTCGTTCTTGGCCTCGAGCACAGTGGGGCGCATCGGTAGCTTGGGCACCCGCGCATGATTGACCAGGGCGCGCGCCCCCGGATAGTCGCGGGCCGACAGCCCCGACAGTTCCTTGCCACTGGCACGCTGCACGGTGACGTGCTCACGCCAGGTGAACGAGGTGGCCGTCAACGCCACCCCGAGCAGGGCGACGGTGGAGCCGAGGACGATCGTCGGCCTGCGCAGCCGCACCCGTAGCGGGACGGCCGGTGCAGGGCCGGCGGTCTTCGACTTCTGTGCGCGCAGCGGCTCCTCGATGTAGCGCGTGGTGAGCCAGGCCAGAACTCCCGAGATCACCAGCACGATCGTGCCCTCGAGAAAGTTGGCGTGGGCATGACCCGAGTACGAGAGCCAGAAGATCAACAGCGGCCAGTGCCACAGATACAGCGAGTAGGCCATTGCGCCGAGTGCCACGAACGGTCTGGTGGCCAACATCCGATTGGGTGTGGGCAGCCGCCGTTGGGCGCTGCTCGGATCGTCGGTCCGGTTGGCTGCGGTCAGGATGAACAGAACGGTCGCTCCGACCGGAACCAGCGTCCACGGCCCCGGAAACTCCTTGACGCCGTCGATGAACCAGCCGCACGTCAGGATCGCGGCCAGCGAGACAGTCGCCAGGATCGTGCGCAGCCACATCGGCCACCGCACCGCCGGGACCAAGGCCCCCGCGAGTGCGCCGATCAGCAGCTCCCAGCCGCGGGCGAAGCTGTTGTAATAGGCGGTCGCCTGGTCGGTGTTGTGGGCGATGATCGCGTACACGAAGGACGCGATGGTCAGGGCGCCCAGTAGAACGATGAACGCGGTGCGTAGGTGCCGCCCGAAGATCCGGCGGCCGAGGAAAGCGAACCCGAAGACCAGCACCAGGAAGGCCACATAGAACTGCCCCTGGACCGACATCGACCAGATGTGTTGAAGCGGACTGACCGCCTCACCGGCGCGAAGGTAGTCCGCGGCCGTGTTGGACAGTTCCCAGTTCTGGTAGTAGCCCAGGCTTGCCAGGCTTTGGTCAGCAAACGCCTCCCAGCGGGTCTCGGGCTGGACCAGGATGGTCAGCACCGCGGCTGCGGCAAGCACCACGACCAACGCGGGAAGCAATCGCCGGATCAGTCGAACCACTTCGGGAAGCAGCCACAGCGGCGCTTCCGGGTTGAGCGCGATACGCAGGATCTTGCCGCCGAAAAAGAACCCGGACAGCGCCAGGAAAACGTCGACACCACCGGAAACCCGGCCGAACCAGATGTGGAACATCGCGACCAGGGCGATGGCGATACCGCGCAGTCCGTCGAGATCGTGCCGGTAGAACCCCGATGATCGGCTGCCCATGACAGCGCGCGAATCGGAACCCGATTCGGTGCCGGGCTCCGTCCGGGGGGCGTCAAGGGTTCTCATGATCGAGGCCAATTTACCTAACATCGGCCGACAGCTCACATTTCGGATGCGTGCGTCACAGTAGGTGAGCAAAGGGCTAGGCTGCCCGACTGTGGCTGAGCTGACCCCAGCGCAGATCAATGCCATCGATGCGGCCCACATCTGGCACCCCTACAGCGCCATGGGCGCGCAGGCGTTGCCGCCGGTGGTGGCGGTCGGGGCCAAGGGCGCATGGATGACTGTGATCGACCCGACCGACGGTGCACCGATCGAGGTGATCGATGCGATGGCGTCCTGGTGGACGGCCGTGCACGGGCACGGGCATCCGGTGCTCGACCGTGCGATCAACGACCAACTCGCGACCATGAACCACGTCATGTTCGGCGGCCTGACGCACGCGCCGGCGGCACGGCTGGCCCAGCTGCTGGTCGAACTCACCCCCGAGGGGCTGGAGACGGTGTTCTTCAGCGATTCCGGGTCGGTTTCGGTCGAGGTGGCGGTCAAGATGGCGCTGCAGTACTGGCGCAGCCTGGGCCGCGGCACCAAGCACCGCCTGATGACGTGGCGCGGCGGGTATCACGGTGACACCTTCACCCCGATGAGCGTGTGTGACCCCGACGGCGGCATGCATTCCCTGTGGGCGGATGTCCTGGTGCCCCAGATTTTCGCCCCGCCCGTACCCGCCGATTACCGGCCGTCCTATATCGAGGCGTTCGAACAACAGTTGGCCGAACACGCCGACGAACTCGCCGCGGTGATCGTCGAACCCGTGGTGCAAGGTGCCGGCGGGATGCGCTTTCACGACCCCCGCTACCTGTCGGACCTGCGCGCCATCTGCGATCGTCACGATGTTCTGCTGATCTTCGACGAGATCGCCACCGGATTCGGCCGCACCGGAAAGTTGTTCGCCGCCGAGCACGCCGGGGTGAGTCCGGACATCATGTGCGTCGGCAAGGCACTGACCGGCGGCTACATCACGCTGGCCGCCACGCTGTGCACCCGTGAGGTCGCGCGGACGATCAGCGCGGGGGAGCCCGGTGCGCTCATGCACGGTCCGACGTTCATGGCCAACGCACTGGCCTGCGCGGTGGGTGTGGCCGCGGTGGAACTACTGGTCGGCGGTGATTGGCCGGCCCGGGTGGCCGAGATCGAGGCGGGCCTGCGGGAGGGACTCGAGCCGGCGCGCGCATTGCCAGGCGTTGCCGACGTCCGGGTGCTGGGCGCCATCGGCGTGATCGAGATGTGCCAGCCGGTGGATATGCGGGTGGCGACGCTGGCCGCATTGCGCCACGGGGTCTGGCTGCGCCCGTTCGGCAAACTGATCTACGCCATGCCGCCCTTCATCTGCACGCCGGCGGAGGTGGAACAGATCACCACAGGCATGGTCGGCGTGGCCCGTGCACTAACCTGAACGGTGTTCAATCCTAGCGAGGAGCAACCGTGACACGCACCGATCTATCACCGTTGGCCTGGCTGGCTGACGTCGAAACGCGGCGCAGGCAGGCCGGCCTTCGCCGTGAGTTGCGTACCCGCCCCGCGGTGGCCACCGAACTGGATCTGGCCTCCAACGACTATCTCGGGTTGTCTCAACACCCAGACGTGCTGGATGGCGGCATCGAGGCGCTGCGCACCTGGGGAGCCGGTGCCGGTGGTTCGCGGCTGGTCACCGGAAACACCGAGTTGCACGAAGAATTCGAGAACGCTCTGGCGACCTTCATCGGCGCCGAGTCGGCCCTGGTCTTCTCCTCCGGATACACCGCCAACCTGGGCGCCGTCGTCGCGTTGTCCGGTCCAGGCTCGCTGCTGGTGTCCGACGCGCTGACCCACGCTTCTCTGGTCGATGCGTGTCGGCTGTCCCGTGCGCGGGTGGCCGTCACGCCGCACCTGGACGTCGGCGCCGTCGATGCCGCGCTGTCATCACGCACAGAGGAACGTGCGGTGGTCCTGACCGAATCGGTGTTCAGCACGGACGGGGCCCTGGCGCCGCTGCGCGAGTTGCACGGGGTCTGCCGCCGGCACGGTGCGCTGCTGCTCGTCGACGAGGCACATGGGTTGGGGGTTCGCGGTCCGGGCGGGCAGGGCCTGTTGTACGAGTCTGGCCTGGCCGGGGCGCCAGAGGTGGTGATGACGACGACGTTGTCGAAGTCGTTGGGCAGCCAGGGCGGCGTGGTGCTCGGCCCTGAGCCCGTCCGCGCTCATTTGATCGACGCCGCCCGCCCGTTCATCTTCGATACCGGCCTGGCGCCGGCGGCCGTCGGCGCGGCGTGGGCGGCGCTGCGGGTGTTGATCGCCGAACCTCAGCGGGCGCAAGCCGTGTTGGATCGTGCGGCCGAGTTGGCCCGGATTTGCGGCGATGCCGCGGTGCCCGATTCCGCCGTCGTCTCGGTGATCCTCGGTGACCCCGAAGTCTCGGTGGCTGCTGCCGCAGCCTGCCTGGACCGCGGTGTACGGGTGGGCTGTTTCCGCCCGCCGACGGTGCCCGAGGGCACGTCGCGACTGCGCTTGACGGCCCGGGCCTCGCTGACCGCCAACGAGATGGAGCTGGCCCGCCAGGTGTTGACCGAGGTCCTTTCCGAGGCCCGATTGTGAGCACGCTGGTCGTCACCGGGACCGACACCGGTGTCGGCAAGACGGTGACGACCGCGGCATTGGCCTGTGCCGCACGGCTTGCCGGCCTTGCGGTCGCGGTGTGCAAGCCCGTGCAGACCGGAACTGTCGACGGCGACAACGACCTCGCTGAGGTGCACCGGCTGTCCGGGGTTGACAACCTGCATGGGGGCTGGCGCTACCCGGAACCGCTCGCTCCGGTGGCGGCCGCGCACCGGGCCGCACTGGCGCTGCCGACTCGTGCGGAGTTGGCGGCCGCGGTGCGCGGTGTCGAGATCCCCGGCGGGCTGACCCTCGTCGAAGGTGCCGGTGGTCTCCTCGTCGAACTGGGCGCCGAAGGCGTCACGCTGCGTGATCTGGCAGCTGATCTGTCCGCGGCCGTTCTGGTGGTGGTGTCACCGGGGTTGGGGACACTCAACCACACCGCATTGACGTTGGAATCACTTGCTGGTCAAGGGATTCCATGTGCCGGCCTGGTGGTCGGAGCCTGGCCGGAGAGCCCGGGCGTCGCCGAGCTGGGCAACCGCGACGCGCTGGCGCAGTTGGCACCGGTCCGCGCTGTACTCCCGTCAGGACTCGGCAGCGCAAGCGCCGACGAGTTCGCGAAAATATGCGTCGATGCCTTCGACCCGAACTGGCTGACCGGCCTGCCCTGACATGGTCCATTCCGTCGAGCTGGTCTTCGACCCGGACACCGAAGCCGCGGTCCGGCGGATCTGGGATGCACTGCGCGACGCCGACATTCCCAGCCAGGCGCCTGCCGGCCGACCGCATTCGACGCTGACCGTTGCCCAACACATCGACCGTGGGTCCGAGGCGGTGCTGCAGGGCATCGTCCACCGGTTCCCACTACCGTGCAGGCTCGGCGCGACGCTCATCTTCGGGCGCTCGGCCGGAGTGCTGGCCCGGCTCTTGGTCCCGACCGACGAGCTGCTCGAAATCCAGGCCGAGGTGTATCGACTGTGCCTGCCGTTCATGGAGCCGGCCCCGATGCCGCACGCCGAACCGGCAAACTGGACTCCGCATGTGACGCTGGCCCGGCGGATCGCGCCGGCCAGGTTGGCCACCGCCGTGCGGATCGCCGGACGTCCCGCAGAGATCGTCGGTCAGGTGACCGGGCTACGGCATTGGGACGGCGACAAGCGCGTCGAGTACCCGATCGGCTGACAGGTCGGTCAGTCCTGCCTGTGTTGCAGCACGTCGCGTCCGGCGCTGAGCGTGCTCGCGCCGCGCACCGCCAACCCGTCGACCAGCAATTGCAGGCCGAACGCGAACTGGCGTGACGTGTCGCGGTGAAGCACCGACTGGTCATCGGCCAACGCTCCTGCAGCGTCCCATTGCAGGCGGGACTGCTCATCGGCGGTGAAGCCGAGTACGTAATAGAGCACTGTCCGGGCGGCCAACTCGTCATCGGGTGACACCACGCCGGCCCGCTGGGCGGCGCCGGCGAGCTGGGTGACGATGTCGCCGGCGATCTGAGATTGCCCGGCAGCGAAGCTGGACGACACAAGCTCGGCTCCGTCGGTGTGGGACAGCAGCGCGTCACGCAGCGCCGCGCCGATCTGGTGGATCCGGCCCGGCCAAGCGGAGGCAGTGTGATCGCGGCGGACGGGTTCCAGAATGCGGTCGGCTACGGCGCCGAGCAGTTCCTGCTTGTTGGCGAAATGCCAGTACAACGCACCCGGGCTGACGTTGAGCTCACGGGCCAGGCGCCGCATCGTCAGGTCGGCGATGCCGTAGTTGTCGAGGATGGCCGTCGCCGCATCCACCACGTCGGGTTTGTGGAGTTGCACACCGTTACCCTAGCCTGAACGGTGTTCAATTGTCGGCTCAGCCGACGTGTTCAATTGTCGGCCCGGCCGACGTGTTCAATTGTCGGCTCAGCCGGCCACACGATCCACAGGAGGACGTTTCGGTGACGCAGGCAGCCGTAGATGTATTGGGCGTAGCTCGCGAGCAGGTTCTGGAGCGTGGCGTCGGCCTCGACAAGGACCAGACGTTGCAGGTGCTGCAGCTTCCCGACGACCAGCTCGAAGAGCTGCTGGCCCTGGCGCACGAGGTCCGGATGAAGTGGTGTGGCCCCGAGGTCGAGGTCGAGGGCATCATCAGCCTCAAGACCGGCGGCTGCCCGGAGGACTGCCACTTCTGTTCGCAGTCGGGTCTGTTCGCCTCCCCGGTGCGCAGCGCCTGGCTCGACATCCCGAGCCTGGTCGAGGCCGCCAAGCAGACCGCCAAGACCGGTGCCACCGAGTTCTGCATCGTTGCCGCAGTGCGCGGGCCCGACGAGCGACTGCTGGCCCAGGTGGCCGCAGGCATCGAGGCGATCCGCAACGAGGTCGACATCCAGATCGCGTGCTCGCTGGGCATGCTGACCCAGGAGCAGGTGGACCGCCTCAAGGAGATGGGCGTACACCGCTACAACCACAACCTGGAGACCGCGCAGTCGTACTTCCCGAACGTCGTCACCACGCACTCCTGGGAGGAGCGCTGGGGCACCCTGGAAATGGTGCGCGAGGCCGGTATGGAGGTCTGCTGCGGCGGCATCCTCGGCATGGGGGAAACGCTGGAGCAGCGTGCCGAGTTCGCCGCCAACCTGGCCGAACTCAACCCGCACGAGGTGCCGCTGAACTTCCTCAACCCCCGCCCGGGCACGCCGTTCGGCGATCTCGAGGTGCTGCCGGCCGCGGACGCGCTGCGTGCCGTCGCCGCTTTCCGGTTGGCGCTGCCGCGCACCATGCTGCGCTTCGCCGGCGGGCGCGAGATCACCCTGGGTGATCTGGGCGCCAAGCAGGGCATCCTGGGCGGCATCAACGCCGTCATCGTCGGCAACTACCTGACCACGCTGGGTCGCCCGGCCGAGTCGGACCTGGAATTGCTCGATGATCTGCAGATGCCGATCAAGGCGCTGAACGCCACCCTGTAGAACTGGTGGTGATGGTTCACGATTTGCCCGCGCCCGTCGGCGCCGGCCTATACAACGTCTACACCGGGGTCCAGGTGGACGCGGCGGACGGAAGTGTCGTTCCCACCGCCGCTCAGCTCGGCCTGGAACCGCCCCGGTTCTGCGCCGAGTGCGGCCGCCGGATGATCGTCCAGGTGCGGCCCACCGGGTGGTGGGCCAAGTGTTCGCGGCATGGGCAGGTGGATTCTCTGGACCTGGATACGCGGCGATGAGCCTCTCGGGCGAAGAGCAGAAGGCCCCGATGAGCCTCTCGGGCGAAGAGCAGAAGGCCCCGATGAGCCTCTCGGGCGAAGAGCAGAAGGCCCCGATGAGCCTCTCGGGCGAAGAGCAGAAGGCCCCGATGAGCCTCTCGGGCGAAGAGCAGGGTGTCGTCGTCACGGCGGCTCCTGCCGATATCCTTGGCGCGCCGCGTGTTTCACGGCAGCGGGCGGTATTGATCGTGATCGCCGGCCTTGCGGCGGCGGGTGCGGTGATCGGCGCGTTGTGGGCCTGGCTCGCCCCGGAGATTCACGGCGTGGTGGCGCTGACCCGCAGTGGTGAGCGGGTGCACGCCTATCTGGGCGGTGAATCCGACCACTTCTTCACGTCGGCATTCTTGCTCGTCGGCATGCTTGTCGTCCTGGCGGTCGTGGCCGCGGTGGCACTGTGGCAGTGGACTGCGCATCGCGGGCCGGTTCTGGTCGCCGCGTTGTCTGTCGGGTGCGGGGTGGCCGCGGCGGTGGCTGCCGGCGTCGGTGCGGCGTTGGCCCATCTGCGGTTCGGTTCCGTCGACATTGCCGGGGCTCCGGTCACCCCGGAACACCGCGTCCACTACGCGGTGGAAGCCGCATCCGTATTTTTCGGCCATACGGCGCTACAGGTCGCCGGCACCATCCTGTTCCCAGCGGCCATGGCCGCGATGGTCTACGCGTTGATCGCGGTGTCCACGGTCCGTGATGATCTCGGTGCGTGGCCGCCTGTGGAGATGCCGCCCTATCCGGTGATCCCACCGGTGGTCAGCCCTCCGGGCGTTTGATCCAGCCCCCGGACTGGATTGCGGCCCTCAGAGCGGGCGTCGCCGGACCGTGCGGCCCATCGCGACTTTGGTGGCGATGCTGGCCAGTCGCGCCATGCCCATGTAGGTGATCGGGTTCAGCAGCGCCGGCCACTTGGACCGCACCAGGTTGGCGGTCAGCGGGCGGTCGGCGAACCGGTCGGTCAACCAGCGCAGCGCCATCGGCGCCGAGAACGGGTGCAGCAGCAGGTGTTCGCTGAACATGTCGCGGTGGTAGGTCACGTCGGCGCCGCCGGCCAGGTAGGTATCGGCGAGTTCGTCGATGTCGTCGACCGAGATGATCTCGTCGTGCACGGCCTGCACGATCAGAACCGGCGGAACCGGCACGGCCACACCGAGTTTGGTGTCGTTGAACACTTCGCTGACCTCTGGACCGTCCAGGATCTCATCGAGCGGCAGGTCCACCAGGTCGGCCATGTCGGTGCGGAACATCCGCACGACGGCCTCCACAGTGGTCATTCGGTGCAACCGGTCCAGGACCTTGCGTCCCTCGGTGGTGGCGTGCTCGGCGATCACCCGGTTGAGGTTGGGGTAGATATCGGCGAGCGCGGCCACTACGAGAGCCGGCAGCCCGGAGAACATCGTGCCGTTGAGCCGGCGGAACGTGTTTCCGAGGTTGCCGACGGGAGAGCCGAGGACCGCGCCGACGATATTGAGCTCAGGGGCGTAGCTGCCGGCCATCTCGGCTGCCCAGGCACTGGCCAGGCCGCCGCCGGAGTATCCCCACAGACCGATGCGTGCGATCGGTGACAACGAGAGGTGCTCGGTGTTGATCGCCGCACGCAAGCCGTCGAGCACCCGGTAACCGGGCTCGTAGGGTGCGCCCCACATGCCGTTGACGCCCTCGTGGTCGGGAACCGAGACGGCCCAGCCCTCGGCCAGCGCGGCGGAGATCAAAAGGAGCTCCAGCTGGGCCAGGGAGCCGGTGGCCTTCGCGTGGTGGCGCAGCGCGTAGGACGGGAAGCACCGGGCCGAGATGGCGTCGATCGCGCACTGGTAAGACACCACCGGGCAGTCGGCTGCGGCGTCGGCGGGGACGATGACGGTCGTGGCCGCAGCTTCGGGGTTGCCGTTGCGGTCGGTGGAGCGGTACAGCAGCTGGGTGGCCTGCAGGCGCTGCGGGATCAAGCCGAGAAAGGCCAGCTCGACGTCACGGCTGCGCAGGACGGTTCCGGGCTCGGAATGCTCGAACCCCGCAGGTGGGGCGTAGAACGGATCGTCGTGAGGAAGCGTGGGGCGCGACGCTCGGTCGAGCTCCTCGTGAGGTGCTCGACCGATCCATTCGGCTTTGGAGGCTCTTGCCGCACTACCCAAGTCCATCCCGGCATTCTTGCTTAAGAAGGGTCTAAGAATCCAGTCGACTCACACGGGTGGGCGCAACGCGGCGAATTCATCGGTCACGCGGTACCGGGAATCGGTGAAGCGATACAGCGCCGCGGGTCGTCCGCCACTGCGACCGGATCGTGCCGTCGTGCCGGTGCGGGTGATCACTTTTCGACGTTCCAGAACTCGCTGCAGGTTTGTGGCGTCGACTTGATAGTCGAGGGCGGCGTTGTAGATGTCACGCAGCGTGGACAGGGCGAATTCTTTTGGCGCCAAGGCGAATCCGATGTTGGTGTATGACATCTTGGCTACCAGCCGGTTGCGCGCGTGTTCGACCATCGGCGCGTGGTCGAAGGCCATCGGGGGCAGGTCGCTGACCGGATGCCACCGGGTGTCCGGCGGTAGGGCAGGGGTCGAAGGGGACGGCATGAGGCCCAGGAACGTGGATGCGATGGTCCGCACGTCCGGGACCCGATAGGGGTCGGAGAACACGGCCAATTGTTCGAGGTGGGCAAGTTCACGCAGGTCAACCTTCTCGGCCAGCTGTCGCCGAACCGAGCTGATCAGGTCCTCGTCGTCACCCAGCCGGCCGCCCGGCAGGGACCATTTGTCCCGCTCGGGATCCAGTGCGCGTTGCCATAACAGCACGTTGAGTTCGGGTTGCCGGGTGTCGAGGCCGCGAACCTGGAACACGGCGGCAAGCACTTCGTGCGCGGTGTTACCATATTGCATGTTTTCGATTGTAAGTCGAAAACCTGATTCAGTGGAGGAGGTCGACGTGACCGCTCTCGATGACACCCTCGCGGGGGGTTTGGCGGAACAGATCGTCGATGGCCCCGGCGGCTATTCCGGCGTAGACGGCGACGAGAAATGGGCCGCTGAGATCCGCCGTCTGGCCGACCTGCGCGGTGCGACGCTGCTGGCGCACAATTACCAGCTGCCGGCCATCCAGGACGTCGCCGACCACGTGGGTGATTCACTGGCGCTGTCGCGCGTCGCCGCCGAGGCTCCCGAAGACACGATCGTGTTCTGCGGTGTGCACTTCATGGCCGAGACGGCCAAGATGCTCAGCCCCGACAAGACGGTCCTGATCCCCGACCAGCGGGCCGGTTGCTCGCTGGCCGATTCGATCACCGCCGACGAGTTGCAGGCCTGGAAAGACGAGCACCCCGGTGCGGTCGTCGTGTCCTACGTCAACACCACCGCCGCGGTGAAGGCGCTGACCGATATCTGCTGCACATCCTCGAATGCCGTCGAGGTGGTGGCCTCGATACCCGAGGACCGCGAGGTGCTGTTCTGCCCGGATCAGTTCCTGGGCGCGCACGTGCGCCGCGTCACCGGTCGCAAGAACTTGCATGTCTGGGCCGGTGAATGCCACGTGCACGCCGGCATCAACGGCGACGAGCTGGCCGCCCAGGCCCGGTCGCACCCCGACGCCGAACTGTTCGTGCACCCCGAATGTGGTTGCGCCACCTCGGCGCTCTACCTCGCAGGTGAGGGCGCGGTTCCCGAGGAGCGGGTGAAGATCCTGTCCACCGGCGGCATGCTCGATGCGGCCCGCGAGACCAGTGCCCGGCAGGTACTCGTCGCCACCGAGGTCGGCATGCTGCACCAGCTGCGAAGGGCCGCACCCGAAGTCGACTTCCTGGCCGTCAACGACCGCGCGTCGTGCACCTACATGAAGATGATCACTCCGGCCGCGCTGCTGCGCTGCCTGATCGAAGGCGCCGACGAGGTGCACGTCGATCCCGAGACCGCTCGGCTGGGTCGTGCCAGCGTGCAGCGAATGATTGCGATTGGTCAGCCCGGCGGCGGCGAATGACGCCGACGGGCAGTGCCCGGGGATCGAGCCGCTTCGCCTGCGGCAGTTCGACGCTGTGGCAGCAGCGCGCTGATGTCGTCGTGGTCGGCACCGGGGTCGCGGGCCTGGTGGCGGCCTTGGCCGCGCATCGCCGTGGCCGCCGGGTGGTGGTGCTGAGCAAGGCCCGCGAGACGGCGACTTTCCATGCCCAGGGTGGGATCGCCGTGGTTCTGCCGGACACCGATGACTCGGTCGAGACGCATGTCGCCGACACCGTCGCCGCCGGCGGCGGTCTGTGCGACCCGGATGCGGTGCGCTCCATCGTCGCGGCCGGCTACGACGCGGTGGCCGAACTGGTCGCCGACGGTGCGCAGTTCGACGAAACCACCCCCGGGCGTTGGGCACTGACCCGCGAGGGCGGACACACCCAACGTCGGATCATTCATGCGGGCGGCGACGCGACCGGGGCCGAGGTGCAGCGGGCCCTCGATTCCGCGGCGTCCAGGCTCGACATCCGCCGCGATCATGTGGCGCTGCAGGTCCTACGCGACGAGGCCACCGTCACCGGTGTGCTGGTCCGCAACGAGGACGGCCTGGGCATCGTGCACGCGCCCTCGGTCATCCTGGCCACCGGAGGGCTCGGTCACGTTTACACGGCCACCACCAACCCCAGTGGCTCGACCGGTGACGGCATTGCGCTGGCACTGTGGGCCGGTGTCCCGGTCCGCGACATCGAGTTCGTCCAGTTCCACCCCACGATGCTCTATGTCGAAAATGGTGGTGGCCGGCGCCCGCTCATCACCGAAGCGCTGCGTGGTGAAGGCGCCATACTCATTGATTCTCAAGGTGATTCGGTGACCCAAGGGGTACACCCGATGGGGGACCTGGCCCCACGTGATGTGGTGGCCGCGGCCGTCAACGCGCGGATGAGTACATCCGGTGACCCATGCGTGTACCTCGACGCCCGGGGCGTCGCCGAGTTCGGAGACCGGTTTCCCACCGTCGCCGCAGCCTGCGCGGAAGCCGGTGTCGACCCGACCCGCCAACCCATCCCGGTGGTGCCCGGCGCCCACTACAGCTGCGGCGGTGTCGTCACCGACGTGCACGGACGCACCGAACTGCCCGGCCTGTTCGCCGCGGGGGAGGTGGCCCGGACGGGCATGCACGGGGCCAACCGATTGGCCTCCAACAGCCTGCTGGAAGGGCTGGTCGTCGGCGGCCGCGCCGGTCGGCTGGCCGCCGAGCATGCCGGTGCGGCAGGCACGGTGCGCGCACAAGCGCCGCAGGATCGCCGTCAACACTCGGTCGACCGAGATGTCTTGCAGCGGAACATGTCCGAATTCGCCTCAGTGGTCCGCGACGCCGACGGTCTGCGTCGGCTCGACGCCGTTCTGGCCGGCGCGCGCTCGGTGCAGCCTGCGAGCCGCCAGAGCTTTGAGGATGCCGCCCTCACCGCAACCGCACGGGCGATCGCCGTCGCGGCCCTGGCCCGTACCGAAAGCCGCGGCTGCCACCATCGCGGCGATTACCCCGAAACCGACCCCGCTCAGGAGCATTCCGTGACGATTCGTGCCGTAGCCGGCCGTCCCGCCCTCGACACCGCAACGGCGGTGTGCTGATGACACTTTCGGATACCGAGGTGGCCGAGGCGCGGGCCACGATTGCGCGGGCACTCGAAGAAGACCTGCGCTACGGCCCGGATGTCACCACCACGGCCACTGTCGGAGCCGACGCGATGACCACGGCGTCGGTGGTGAACCGGGAGCCGGGCGTGGCCGCGGGTGTCGACATCGCGCTGCTGGTGCTCGACGAGGTACTCGGCGTCGACGGCTACCGCGTGATCGACCGTGTCGAGGACGGTGCCCGACTGGACGCCCGGTCGGCGATCCTGACCGTCGAGGCGCCGACCCGGGGCCTGCTCACCGCCGAGCGCACCATGCTGAACCTGATGTGCCACCTGTCGGGAATCGCCACCGCGACCGCGGCCTGGGTCGACGCAGTTGCCGGCACCCACGCCAAGATCCGCGACACCCGCAAGACGCTGCCCGGCCTGCGGGCGCTGCAGAAGTACGCGGTCCGGGTCGGCGGTGGCGTCAACCACCGGATGGGACTCGGCGACGCCGCACTGATCAAGGACAACCACGTCGCCGCGGCCGGGTCGGTGCTGGCCGCGCTCAAGGCGGTCCGGGCCGAGGCGCCGGACCTGCCGTGCGAGGTCGAGGTGGATTCCCTCGAGCAGCTCGACGACGTGCTGTCCGCCGATGTGGAGCTGGTACTGCTGGACAACTTTCCGGTCTGGCAGACCCAGATCGCAGTTCAGCGCCGGGACACGCGCTCGCCAAAGACACTGCTGGAATCCTCGGGAGGCCTGTCCCTGGACAGCGCCGCGGAATACGCCGGCACCGGGGTCGACTACCTCGCGATCGGCGCCCTCACCCATTCGGTGCGGGTGCTCGATATCGGCCTGGACACCTAATCTGCAGCGGCTCGGCGTAATTCGCGTCGGGTCGCGGTGGGCGTCCACCCGGTGTGCGCGCGCACTGTGCGGCAGAAGTGAGCCTGGTCGGCGAAGCCCAGCCTAGCTGCGACGTCGGCCATCGTGGATTCGCCGCGGTGCAGGTGGTCGAGCGCCCGTTCGACCCGGACCCGGTTGCGGTACCGCGTGACCGACACCCCGAGTTCATTGCTGAACGAGCGGCTCAGCCGGTACGGGGAAACGCCGAGAGTAGCTGCCAGGGGGAACAGGCCCACCGCAGCGTCATCGGCCTGCCTGATCGCCTCGCGGGCCTGTGCCACCAACCGCCGCTCAGAGAGCCGAGCCGACGATCCGGCCGGTATCGGCCGTTGCGCCGCCGAACGCAGCGCCGCACCGACCAGCTGCACCAGCCCCTCGGCGAGCTGATAGTCGGGATCAGCGCGACCGACGGCCAGCAGCCGCCGGTGTGCCAGTTCTAGCCGCGCGTCGACGTACACGGCGGCAGGGCCGGTCCGTTCCGGATCCCCGGCGAGTTGCCACCAGTTTTCGGCGTTGAGTTGCAACGACGTACAGGCATCCCCGCCGTGCGGATGGGCGAAATGTTCGGGCTCCCCGGGTGTACCGAGGTAGCCGAGCGTCGCATCGTGTTCCACCGCGCCGCCCGATCCACGACGGTGAAAGCGCCCCGAGCGCACCAGAACGAACCGCCCGTCGACCGGGCGTTCGGGCTCGGACCAGTCAGCGTGCTCGCCGGTGCAGCTCCAGGTGGAGATGCTGAAATCCGGCCGCGCGATCAGGGTCTGGGCGGTCAACACCTATTGCACGTTAGCGCTCGGGGCCGACAGTCGAGGCTTGCAAGAATGTTCAAGACACCGGGTCAGCGTCCGACCAGACTGGTGTCATGGCATCAATCCACATTGAGTTCGACGTTGAAGCTGACAGTTCGCGGGTCTGGCAGGTGATCGGCGACTGGGCGGAGGGCCCGGTACGCATGGCACCGGGCTTCGTGACGTCGTCTGAGGCTGACGGCGATGTTCGCGTCGTGACGTTCGCGGACGGATTCGTTGCCCGCGAGCGCCTGGTCAGCCGCGACGAGCCGATCCACCGAATCGCCTACTCGCTGATCGGAGACGCCGCGCGCCCCGAACACGACAATGCGGTGATGCAGGTGGTCGCCGACGGCCCGCACCGTTGCCGGTTCCTGTGGTCGCGTGATGTCCTGCCAGACGACGCCGCCGGTTCCTTGCGGGCTGCGATGGAGCAGGCCGCGCCGATCATCAAACGCGCATTGGAAAACTCGGTCAGCCAGGGCGTGTCTGGCTTATCGGGCGGCGAGTAGGTGATGGCCCGAGTAGGTGATGGCCGGAGCCGACACTGTGACGAACGTGTCGCGTTTTGCGGTACTTTCAGCCAGTCACGACGAGAGGCTGCACACTCGGTACAGCGAGTCGAAGGGAACTCTCTGGTCCGGACGCAGATGTTTGGGCATCGAGGTGCTTACGCCGCGGATTACGGTCAGCATCAAGCAGTGATGCGCGGTCTAGAGCGTGTCTAATCAAATGTGAATAGTGTTGTACCCGAGTCTATTTGAGTGATGGGACTGATGTGACTTCTGGTGCATTGTGGTCGCTGATCGAGTTGCCGGGCGGCTAGGCCGCCGCGCCGCGGCGCACCAGCGAGAGCACCACGGCGGCGGTGGCGAACAGCCCGGAGAACACCCGGCCGAGGATGGTCTGCTGCCGCGGTGTCTGCAGCCAGGTGAGCAGCCGGGCTGCCAGACCGGTGTAGAGGCTCATCACGACCACATCGACGGCGACCATCGTCGCCCCGATCGCCAGGTACTGCGGCAACAACGGCGCCGTCGGCACCACGAATTGCGGCAACACCGCCACCAGGAACACCAGGCCCTTCGGATTGGTGGTGTTCACCAGGAAACCGCGCATCGCCATGGCCAGCCGGCCCCGCTCGCTCGCCCCGCCCATCCGGTCGCGCAGATCCCGCGAGGCGCTACGCCATTGCTGGATCGCCAGGTGGATCAGGTACGCCACACCGATCCACTTCACGATGTGGAATGCCAGCATCGACTTGGCGACGACGGCTCCCAGGCCGACGGCGACCAACGCCAGTTGCGCAAGCAGCCCGATTTGCAGTCCGAGCACGCTCCAGGTCCCACGGCGCACGCCATGGGTCAGGCCGGTCGCCATCGACTGGATCGCCCCGGCTCCCGGGGACACGCTGATGGCGATCGACGCACCGAGAAACGCGAGCCAGATCTGCCAGGTCATGTCTGCAGTCTGGCGCCCGCGTCAAACGATATCTGCGACGAAGACGCCCATCCGGCGGGCCGCATTCCGGGGGATCCGGGGGAGCGTCGGATCGTCAGTGCCCGCCGGCAGGACACGAGGATTCGTGATCTTGATGTCGCCACGGAACAGGTGCACGTCGGCCCCGCCCGCCGCGATGACGTTCTTCACCCAGTTGGTCTTGCCGTGCAGCAGCGTCACCGCGAAGACGTTGCCCTTGCGGTAGCTGGTGACGATCGTCTCGTACGGCGTACCGGAGGTGCGACCCCGATGTTTGATCACGGTGAACCCCGGCAAGCGCTTGGAAAATGGTTTCACCAGCGGGTTCATGTACTTGATCTGCAGGCGTTCCAGCCAGGGCGGCACCAGCATGGGTGCACCGGGGGCGTTGTTGGGGTGGTCTTTCGCGGACATCTGGGGCTCCGTTCGGCAGTCTGAGGCCACCCTACGGCCGGCTGTGCCGTAGACAACGGGCGACGGATTTTTATCAGCTGGACTGATCAGGGACAATTGAACCGATGGCCGAGTTTCAGATGTCCCGTATCGACCTGCGCAACCGTGTGCTGAACGCCGCGCAGTTGCGCTCCGCGCTGCCGCGTGGCGGGGTCGATGTGGACGCAGTGGTGCCCAAAGTCCGCCCGATCGTGGAGGCCGTCGCCGAGCGCGGCGCTGAGGCCGCCCTGGACTACGGCCATTCCTTCGACGGCATCCGTCCCGACGCCGTGCGGGTGCCCGCGGACCGGCTGGCCACCGCCCTTGCCGATCTCGACCCCGACGTGCGCGCCGCTCTGCAGGTCGCGATCGACCGGGCTCGCGCGGTGCACGCCGATCAGCGCCGCACCGACACCACCACCACGCTGGCCCCCGGTGCCACCGTCACCGAACGCTGGGTGCCGGTCGAGCGCGTCGGGCTGTACG
The DNA here is from genome assembly GCF_010727325.1 of Mycolicibacterium alvei. Classification (NCBI taxonomy): domain Bacteria; kingdom Bacillati; phylum Actinomycetota; class Actinomycetes; order Mycobacteriales; family Mycobacteriaceae; genus Mycobacterium; species Mycolicibacterium alvei. Next base: position 961,025 of record NZ_AP022565.1, on the reverse strand, counting down.
TGCCCGGCGGCAACGCGGTCTACCCGTCGAGCGTCGTGATGAACGTGGTGCCCGCGCAGACCGCCGGCGTCGATTCGCTGGTGATCGCCAGCCCGCCGCAGGCGGAATTTGACGGCCTACCGCACCCGACGATCCTGGCCGCCGCAGCGCTGCTCGGCGTCGGTGAGGTGTGGGCCGTCGGTGGCGCGCAGGCGGTGGCGCTGCTGGCTTACGGCGGCACCGACACCGACGGTGCCGAGCTCGCCCCGGTCGACATGATCACCGGCCCCGGCAACATCTACGTGACGGCCGCCAAGCGGATCTGCCGCTCGCAGGTCGGCATCGACGCCGAGGCAGGCCCGACGGAGATCGCGATCCTGGCCGACCACACGGCCGACCCGGTACACGTTGCCGCCGACCTGATCAGCCAGGCCGAACACGACGAGATGGCGGCCAGCGTGCTGGTCACCGACAGTGAGGCGCTGGCCGAGGCCACCGACCGTGAGCTCACCCGCCAGCTGGCCACCACCAAGCATGTCGAGCGCGTGACGGTAGCCCTGTCGGGCAAGCAGTCCGCGATCGTGCTCGTCGACGACGTGGAGTCGGGCGTGCGGGTAGTGAATGCCTATGCCGCCGAGCACCTGGAGATCCAGACCGAGGATGCATCCGATGTGGCCGGCCGGATTCGTTCTGCCGGAGCCATCTTCGTCGGCGCCTGGTCGCCGGTCAGCCTGGGTGACTACTGCGCCGGCTCCAACCACGTGCTGCCGACCGCGGGCTGCGCGCGGCACTCCAGCGGTCTGTCCGTGCAGACGTTCCTGCGCGGCATCCACGTCGTCGAATACGACGAGGCCGCCCTCAAGGACGTTTCCGGACATGTGATCACGTTGTCCAAGGCCGAGAACCTGCCCGCGCACGGCGAGGCGGTAAGGCGGAGGTTCGAACGGTGATGAGCGCTTGCGCGAAGAACAGGCGATCATGAGCGCACGGGATGTGACGCTGGCCGATCTGCCGCTGCGTGAGAACCTACGCGGTAAATCACCCTACGGCGCACCGCAATTGGTGGTGCCGGTGCGGCTCAACACCAATGAGAACCCGCACCCGCCGACCCAGGCCCTGATCGACGACGTCGCCGCATCGGTCCGCGAGGCAGCCGCCGAGCTGCACCGCTATCCCGATCGTGACGCGGTGGCGTTGCGGACCGATCTGGCCGCCTACTTCACCGCGGCCACCGGGGTGCCGCTCACCGTCGACAATCTCTGGGCGGCAAACGGTTCCAACGAGATCCTGCAGCAGCTGTTGCAGACCTTCGGCGGGCCGGGGCGCACTGCGATCGGATTCGTGCCGTCGTATTCGATGCACCCGATCATTGCCGACGGCACCCAGACCGAGTGGCTGCAGGCCGCCCGTGCCGAGGATTTCAGCCTCGACCTTGATGTGGCGGTTGCCGCGATCGCCGAACGCAATCCCGACGTCGTATTCGTCACCAGCCCGAACAACCCTTCGGGGCAGAGCATTCCGCTCGATGACCTGCGTCGTCTACTCGGTGTCATGACCGGCGGCATCCTGATCGTCGACGAGGCCTACGGCGAATTCTCGTCGCAACCCAGCGCCGTGGCGCTGCTGGACGAGTTCCCGACCAAACTCATCGTCAGCCGAACGATGAGCAAGGCGTTCGCGTTCGCCGGCGGCCGACTCGGCTACCTGGCGGCCGCCCCGGCCGTCATCGACGCGCTGCTGCTGGTACGACTGCCGTATCACCTGTCGATGCTCACCCAGGCGGCCGCGCGGGCCGCGCTGCGGCACGCCGACGACACGCTGGGCAGTGTCGCGAAACTGGCCGCCGAACGTGATCGGGTGAGTGCCGAATTGGCTCGCCTCGGCTACCGGGTGATCCCGAGCGACGCGAATTTCGTGTTGTTCGGCGAGTTCGCCGACGCCCCGGCCACCTGGCAGCGTTATCTGGACAAAGGCGTGCTGATCCGTGACGTCGGCATCCCCGGATTCCTGCGCACCACCATCGGTCTGGCCGAGGAGAACGACGCATTCCTGGCCGCCAGTGCCGATCTGTCCGCCACCGAACTTCAGCCCGCCAACAGCCCGGTAGGAGCATCGTGACCCGTCGCGCGAAAGTCGAACGCAAGACCAGGGAATCCGACATCGTCGTCGAGATCGACCTCGACGGCACCGGTGTCGTCGATATCGACACCGGTGTCCCGTTCTTCGACCACATGTTGACCGCGCTGGGTACCCACGCCAGCTTCGATCTCACCGTGCACGCCAAGGGCGACATCGAGATCGAGGGGCACCACACGATCGAGGACACCGCGATCGTGCTGGGCCAGGCGCTCGGCGAGGCTCTCGGCGACAAGAAGGGCATCCGGCGGTTCGGTGATGCGTTCATCCCGATGGACGAGACCCTCGCGCACGCCGCGGTCGACGTGTCAGGCCGCCCCTACTTCGTGCACACCGGGGAGCCCGAGTTCATGGTGGAATTCACCATCGCCGGGTCCAGCGCGCCCTACCACACGGTGATCAACCGGCACGTGTTCGAATCGCTGGCGTTCAACGCCCGCATCGCGTTGCATGTGCGCACGCTGTACGGTCGCGACCCGCACCACATCACCGAGGCGCAGTACAAGGCGGTGGCCCGCGCACTGCGACAGGCCGTCGAGTACGACGCCCGGGTCACTGGTGTTCCGTCGACCAAGGGCACTCTGTGACAAAGAAAGTCGTCGTCCTCGACTACGGATCGGGCAACCTGCGCTCGGCTCAGCGGGCGTTGGAGCGCGTGGGGGCCGATGTCGAGGTCACCGCTGATCCCGGTGCCGCCGCGGCAGCCGACGGACTCGTGGTGCCGGGGGTCGGCGCGTTCGAGGCGTGTATGACCGGGCTCCGGGCGATTGGCGGCGAGAAGATCATCGACGACCGACTGCAGCACGGTCGCCCGGTGTTGGGGGTCTGTGTCGGTATGCAGATCCTGTTCGCCCGCGGCGTGGAGTTCGGTGTGGAGTCCACCGGGTGCGGGCAGTGGCCCGGTTCGGTGACCCGACTGGACGCCCCGGTGATTCCGCACATGGGGTGGAATGTCGTCGACGCCGCGGCCGGTAGCACCCTGTTCAAGGGACTCGACGCCGCCACTCGCTTCTATTTCGTGCATTCGTACGCCGCACAGGAGTGGTCCGGGAATCCGGACGCACTGGTTACCTGGGCGACGCATCAGGTGCCCTTCATCGCTGCCGTCGAGGACGGCGCGTTGTCGGCCACGCAATTTCATCCGGAGAAGAGTGGCGACGCCGGTGCGACGCTGCTCGCGAATTGGGTTGAGGGACTGTGAGTTTGATTCTGTTGCCGGCTGTCGATGTGGTGGACGGCAAGGCGGTGCGCCTGGTCCAGGGCAAGGCGGGCAGTGAGACCGATTACGGTTCGGCGCTGGAGGCCGCCCAGGCCTGGCAGCGTGACGGTGCCGAGTGGATCCACCTGGTGGACCTGGACGCCGCCTTCGGCCGCGGCAGCAACCGCGAACTCCTGGCCGATCTGGTCGGCAAGCTCGACGTGAAAGTCGAACTGTCCGGCGGCATCCGCGATGACGACTCGCTGAAGGCCGCCATGGACACCGGCTGCGCGCGGGTGAACATCGGCACCGCGGCGCTGGAAAGCCCCGAATGGTGCCGCCGAGCCATCGCCGAATACGGCGACCGGGTGGCAGTCGGCCTGGACGTGCAGTTCGAGAACGACAGCTGGCGCCTGCGCGGTCGTGGCTGGGAGACCGACGGCGGCGATCTCTGGGAGGTCCTGGACCGTCTTGACCGCGAAGGGTGTTCGCGTTACGTCGTCACTGACGTCACCAAGGACGGCACCCTGACCGGTCCCAACCTTGAACTGCTGGCTGCGGTCGCCGACCGCACCGACGCCCCGGTGATCGCCTCGGGCGGAGTGTCCAGCCTTGATGATCTCCGGGCGATCGCCACCCTGACCGGCCACGGTGTGGAGGGTGCGATCGTCGGGAAGGCGCTCTACGCCGAACGATTCACTCTGCCGCAGGCACTGGCCGCGGTCAGCGGATAAGCGAGGTGGGTGACCTGGATCCGTCGAAGTTGGCCGCATTGGTAGCTGCGGCGACCGAGATCCTCGACGCGGCGTCGGTGCCGTTCATCGCCGGGCACCGCGCGGATTCCGCGGTCACCAAGCAGGGCAACGACTTCGCCACCGAGGTCGATCTCGCGATCGAGCGGCAAGTGGTGCGGGCACTGACCGAGGCCACCGGTATCGGGGTCCACGGCGAGGAATTCGGCGGTGAGCCCATCGACTCGCCGCTGGTGTGGGTGCTCGACCCGATCGACGGCACATTCAACTACGCGGCCGGATCGCCGATGGCGGCCATCCTGCTCGGTCTGCTGGCCGATGGCGAGCCGGTGGCCGGCCTCACCTGGCTGCCGTTCACCGGGCAGCGGTATTCGGCACTGGCCGGAGGGCCGGTATGCGACAACGGCACTGCGCTCCCGCCGTTGGGTTCGCCCACACTGGCCGATTCGATCGTCGGCATCCAGACCTTCAACATCGCCTCCCGCGGCCGGTTCCCCGGCCGCTACCGGGTCGAGGTGCTGTCCAACCTCAGTCGGGTCTGCTCGCGGGTGCGGATGCACGGTGCCACCGGGGTGGACCTGGCCTATGTGGCGGCCGGAATCCTCGGTGGGGCCATCAGTTTCGGCCACCACATCTGGGACCATGCCGCCGGCGTCGCGCTGGTTCGCGCGGCCGGGGGCATCGTGACGGACCTGACCGGCGATCCCTGGGCGGCCGAATCGAAGTCGGCGCTGGCCGCCGCTCCCGGCGTGCACGAACGCATGCTGGAAATCGTAAAATCCGCTGGCAATCCGGAGGACTACCTGTGAGCACCACCAGTGACGTGGCAACGAGGGTCATCCCGTGCCTGGACGTCGACGCCGGCCGGGTGGTCAAGGGCGTCAACTTCGAGAACCTGCGTGATGCAGGCGATCCCGTCGAACTCGCCGCCGCCTACGACGCCGAAGGCGCCGACGAGTTGACCTTCCTAGACGTGACCGCCTCCTCGTCGGGCCGGGCCACCATGCTCGAGGTGGTCAAGCGTACCGCCGAGCAGGTGTTCATCCCGCTGACCGTCGGTGGTGGCGTGCGTGCTGTGGACGATGTCGACGTGCTGCTGCGGGCCGGCGCCGACAAGGTGTCGGTCAACACCGCCGCCATTGCCCGGCCCGAACTGCTAGCCGAGATGGCCCGCCAGTTCGGATCGCAGTGCATCGTGCTCAGCGTCGATGCCCGCACCGTGCCGGCCGGCGAGCAGCCCACCCCGTCGGGGTGGGAGGTGACCACCCACGGTGGTCGCCGGGGCACCGGGATCGACGCGATCGAATGGGCCGCGCGGGGCGCGGAACTCGGGGTCGGCGAGATCCTGCTCAACTCGATGGACCGCGACGGTACCAAGGCCGGCTTCGACCTGCCGATGCTGCGCGCGGTCCGCGCCGCGGTGGGTGTCCCGGTGATCGCCAGCGGTGGTGCCGGTGCCGTGGCCGATTTCGCGCCGGCCGTGCAGGCCGGCGCCGATGCGGTGCTGGCCGCCAGTGTGTTCCACTTCCGGGAACTGACCATCGCCCAGGTGAAGGCTGCCATGGCGGCGGAAGGGATCACGGTCAGATGAGTCTCGATCCCGACATCGCCAAGCGCCTGAAGCGCAACGCCGACGGACTGTTCAGCGCGGTGGCCCAGGAGCGGGGGACCGGCCAGGTACTGATGGTCGCCTGGATGGACGACGACGCGCTGGCCCGCACCCTGGAAACCCGTGAGGCCACGTATTTTTCGCGGTCCCGTGGCGAGCAGTGGGTCAAAGGTCTGACGTCTGGGCACACGCAGTATGTGCACTCGGTCCGCCTGGACTGCGACGGCGACACCGTGTTGCTGGAGGTTGATCAGACCGGCGCCGCCTGCCACACCGGTGCGCACACCTGCTTCGACGCGGACGTGCTGCTGGCACCGGAAGACTAGCCCCGGCGTTGCGGTGCCCGGGGTTGTCGGTGCCGTGGACAACAATGACGGGGTGACTGAGAGCGCTGTGCCGGCCGACGGCGATTCCGCCGCTGCCCGCAAAGCGCGCGGTGCGTTCTTCACCCCGGCGCAGATCACGGATTACCTCACCCAGTGGGCCGTGCGCTCGGCCGATGAACAGATCCTGGAGCCCTCGGCCGGCGACGCGGCCTTTCTGGTCGCTGCGACCCGCCGACTGAAGCAGTTGGGTGCCGAACACCCGGAACTGCACGGCATCGAGATTCACCGGTCCAGCGCGGTTACCGCACGCCGCCGGGTCACCGAGGCCGGAGGACAGGCGCACATCCGCACCGCCGATTTCTTCGCCATCGAACCGCGGACCAAGTACACCGCGGTGATCGGTAACCCGCCCTATATCCGCTACCAGGAGTTCCGCGGCGCCACCCGGGCGCAGTCGCGCCGCGCGGCGCTCAAGGCCGGGGTCACGCTGTCCGGGCTGGCGTCGAGTTGGGCCGCGTTCACCGTGCATGCCGCACTGTTTCTCAAACCGGGTGGCCGTCTGGCGCTCGTTCTGCCCGCCGAGTTGCTCAGCGTCAACTATGCGGCGGCGGTGCGGAAGTTCCTGTTCGACCGGTTCGCCACCGTCGAGCTGGTGATGTTCGACGAGCAGGTGTTCCCCGAGGCCGAGGCCGACGTGGTGCTGTTACTGGCCGACGGCTACGGGGGAGGGCCGAGCGGCCACGCCGTCATCCATCGGGCACGCAATGCGAGCTCACTGACATCTGAACTCGCACAACGACGTTGGTCTCCTCGCGATCCCTCAGGCAAATGGGTCAGCGGCCTGATCGGTAACGCGCCGGTGGATGCGATCCACGGTCTGCTCGACGATGGGCACTTCTCCGTGCTGGAGACCTGGGGTGAGACCACGCTGGGCATGGTGACGGGTAACAACAGTTTCTTCGCACTGTCCCCGGAGCGGGTGCATGAACTTGGCCTGCGGCGCACCGATCTGCTGCCGTTGTCGCCGCCCGGGAGCGCGCACCTGCGTGGGCTGACACTGTCGGCCGAACAGTTGGCCAAGCTGGGGGAGGACGGACGGTCGACGCACCTGTTCCGTCCCGCCGAATCACCCTCGGTCGCCGCGCAGCGCTACATCGACGCCGGTCACGCCGCCGGGGTGCATCTGGCCTACAAGTGCCGGGTGCGCCGGCCCTGGTATCGGGTACCCCTGGTGAATCCGGCTGACCTGCTGCTGACCTGTATGAACGCCGACACTCCACGGTTGATCACCAACCGGGCCAAGGCACACCACCTCAACTCGGTGCACGGCGTGTATCTGCGCGACGAGGTGCGGATGCTCGGCCGTGACCTGCTCGGGTTGGCCGCGCTGAACTCGGTGACGGTGCTGCACGCCGAGATCGTCGGCCGTTCTTACGGCGGTGGCATCCTCAAGATCGAACCGCGCGAGGCAGACCGGTGGCTGGTCCCGTCGCCCGAACTGGTGGCCGCCCACGCCGTCGAGTTGCGGGCGGTCCGCCGGCGCGTCGGATCGCTACTGGAACGCGGTCAGTTACTCGAGGCGAGCTATATCGTCGACGACGCATTGGGGCTGGCGAGCCGAGTTGCCCTGGAACCCGTTCGGACCGCGCGCGATTCATTGGCCACCCGCCGGACGGTAAGGGCTCGACGTGCCCGCTGAACCGTCGACCAAGGCCACCGCGTGGGCCATCTTCGACCGGATCGTGGCCGATGCCGCACCGGAGGGTGTGCACACCAATCCGTGGGTGCGGGCGGCGGGAGAGTTGACCTACCAACCCGATTTCCGGGTGCTGCGCAAGCTCCTCGGGGTGCCGTTGTTCCTGGATGCGCCGTCCACCACCGGCGTTCCGGCACTGGCGCTGGATGTCTGGCTGGCCTACGAGTTGCGGCGGGCCGGGTTCGATCCGGATGCGGTGTGGCCCAGGGCGACAGATCCGCGGATCATGCCCAGCGCCATCTCCAGTCTGCTGGAGGCGCTGCCGCAGAAGGAACGGCACCTGATCGAGCAACGGCTGAAGCGGTCGATGAAAGGTGTGGCTGCGTCGAGCGCCAGCGTGCTGGGCAAGCACTACATGAAGCAGGTCGACGTGGTGATGTCGGACTGGGACACCGGTCCGGAATTACTGATCAGCACCAAACGGATGGATTCCAGCTTCGGCAAGAACGCCGCGAACCGCGTTGAGGAAAGTTACGGCGACGCCAAGAACCTGCGGCTGCGCCACCCGTTGTCGGCGCTCGGATTCGTCTACGGCCTGCGTTCGACAATCCTGAGCACCGAGCCGGACAAGGCCGAGTGGCTGATCGACCTGCTGGGCAAGCTCGGCACCGAGGACGACGCCTATCACGCGGTGGCCCTCGTCATGATCGATTACGACGCCGAGGTCAGCGAAACCGCCGGCGAGGAAGTCGACAGTATCGAAAAGGCCGAGCCGGACACGCTGTTCGAGATCATCGACGTGGCGACCGCCGCGGTCGACGAAGCCATGGCGGCCCTGCCCGACATCGCCATCCGCCATGACACCGTGCCGCCCGAACTGCAGCCCTCGCGTTTTCTGGCGACCATGGTCAACCGCGTCATCGACACCACCCCGGTGACCCGGCACCGTGAGGCACGCCGGCGTCGCAACACCGCTGCCGAAGGCTGAGCAGCCGCTACAGCACCCGCGAGCTGGCCTTGGCCCGTGCGCTCCACCGGCCGTCCTGGAACCCGACCACCACGGGGTGAGCGAAGGCCTCGCTGACGTGCTCGGTGTTGACGACGTCGCGGGCCGGCCCGCTGGCCACCGTGCGCCCCTGCGAGATCAGCAGGGCGTGCGTGGTGCTGGTTGGCAGTTCCTCGAGGTGGTGGGTGACCAGGATCGAGGCCATATCGGGATGCGAATCGTCGAGCGTGTCAAGGGTTTCCAGCAGCTGCTCGCGGGCCGCCACATCCAGGCCGGTGGTGGGTTCGTCCAACAGCAACAGCTTCGGATCAGCGATCAGTGCCCGCGCGATCAGGGTGCGGCCGCGTTCGCCCTGCGACAGCGTCGGCCAGATCGCGTCGGCCCGGGCGCCCAGCCCCACGGTGTCGATCAGTTCCTCGGCCCGACGCAGCTGCTCGGCGGTGGGCGTCCAATGCGCGGCGATGTCGATGGTGGCGGTGATGCCGGTCAGCACCACCTCACGCACCGTCAGCGGGTACTGCAGGCGATGCCGGGGATTCACGTGACCGATGGAGCGGCGCAGCACCGCCAGGTCGGTGCGGCCCATCTGGCCGCCGAGCACCTGCACGGTGCCGGAGGTCGGAAACGTCACCGCGGCACAGAAACCCAGCAGCGTGCTCTTGCCGGCACCGTTGGGCCCCAGCAGCGCCCAGTGTTCGCCGGACTGCACGGTCAGCGAGATGCCGTCGATGATCTGCTTGCCGTCGCGGCGGAAGGTCACATCGGAGATGTCGAGGACCGGGGTCATGCGAAAGACTCCTTCATCTCATCGATGGCAGCGGTGCTGCGGGCGGTCAACGCGACTTGAGCACTTCCAGTGCCTTGTCGGCGTGGGTGTCCATGTTGATCTCGCTGGAGATCACTGCGAGCACAGTGCGTTCCGTGTCGATGACGAATGTGGTGCGCTTGACCGGCATGAGCTTGCCGAGCAGGCCACGCTTCACCCCGAACTGGGCCGCGACCTTGCCGTCGGCGTCCGAGAGCAGCGGGTAGTCGAAACTCTGGATGTCGGCGAACTTGGCCTGCTTGGTGACCGGGTCGGTGCTGATCCCGACCCGGTTCGCCCCGACGGCAGTGAACTCGCCGGCCAGATCGCGGAAGTGACAGGCCTCCTTGGTGCATCCCGGAGTCATCGCCGCCGGATAGAAGAACAGCACGACCGGGCCGTCGGCGAGCAGGCTCGTCAGGGTGCGAATCGTGCCGGCCTGGTCTGGGAGTTGGAAGTCGGGAGCGGTGTCACCGGTCCTGATCTGTGTCATGGTCGCTCACGCTACGCCGTCTGCATGCCAGTCCTGCTCTGTCGATCTGGGAGGATTGGTCTGTGCAAACCACCCCCGACAGCCTCAACCGCACGACATCGCGCGAGGATTTCCGGGCGCTGGCCGCTGAGCACCGCGTGGTACCGGTGACGCGCAAGGTACTGGCCGACAGCGAGACGCCGTTGTCCGCGTACCGCAAGCTCGCAGCCAACCGTCCCGGTACGTTCCTGCTGGAATCGGCCGAGAACGGTCGTTCGTGGTCTCGATGGTCGTTCATCGGCGCCGGTGCCCCCTCGGCCCTGACGGTGCGCGACGACCAGGCGGTCTGGCTGGGTACGGCCCCCAAGGATGCGCCCAGCGGCGGTGAGCCGTTGGCCGCACTGCGGGCCACGCTGGATCTGCTGCAGACCGAGGCGGTGCCGGACCTGCCGCCGCTGTCGTCGGGGTTGGTGGGCTACTTCGCCTACGACATGGTGCGACGGCTGGAACGGCTGCCGGAGCTCACCGTCGACGATCTGGGCCTGCCGGACATGGTGCTGCTACTGGCCACCGATATCGCCGCCGTCGACCACCACGAGGGCACCATCACCCTGATCGCCAACGCAGTGAACTGGAACGGCACCGATGAGCGCGTCGACGAGGCCTATGACGATGCCGTGGCCCGGCTGGATGTGATGACCGCCGCGCTCGGCCAGCCGCTGCCGTCCACGGTGGCGACGTTCAGCCGGCCGCAGCCCGATCACCGCGCGCAGCGCACGGTGGAGGAGTACTCGGCGATCGTCGAGAAACTGGTCGGTGACATCGAGGCCGGCGAAGCCTTCCAGGTGGTGCCGTCGCAGCGGTTCGAGATGGATACCGCCGCCGATCCGATTGATGTCTACCGGATGCTGCGGGTCACCAATCCGAGCCCCTACATGTACCTGCTCAACGTCCCCGATGCCGATGGCGGACTGGACTTCTCGGTCGTCGGCTCCAGCCCCGAGGCGCTGGTCACGGTGAAAGAGGGCCGAGCCACCACCCACCCGATCGCCGGCACTCGGTGGCGCGGCACCACCGAGGAAGAAGACGTCCTGCTGGAAAAGGAACTGCTGGCCGACGAGAAGGAACGCGCCGAACACCTGATGCTGGTTGACCTCGGCCGCAACGATCTGGGGCGGGTGTGCCGTCCGGGCACTGTTCGGGTCGAGGATTACAGCCACATCGAGCGCTACAGCCATGTGATGCACCTGGTGTCCACGGTGACCGGGGAGCTGGCGGAAGGCAAGACCGCACTGGATGCGGTGACGGCATGTTTCCCGGCCGGCACCTTGTCAGGCGCACCCAAGGTGCGGGCCATGGAGTTGATCGAGGAGGTCGAAATGACCCGGCGCGGCCTCTACGGCGGAGTGTTGGGCTACCTGGACTTCGCGGGCAATGCCGATTTCGCGATCGCCATCCGGACCGCACTGATGCGTGACGGCACGGCCTATGTGCAGGCCGGCGGGGGTGTCGTGGCCGATTCCAACGGCCCCTACGAGTACAACGAATCGGCGAACAAGGCGAAAGCCGTGCTCAATGCCATTGCCGCCGCCGACACCTTGGCCGAGCCGTGATCCGGGTGGCGCAGGCGCTGTTCGTCGTCGCGGCGGTGGCGCTGTGGGTCGCGTCGCGGATGACCTGGGTCTCGGTGACGTCGTTCGACGGGCTGGGCCAGCCGAAGGCCACGGCGTTGACGGGGGCATCCTGGTCGACGGCTTTGATCCCGCTGGCGTTGCTGGTGCTGGCGGCCGCGGTCGCGGTGCTGGCCTTGCATGGCTGGGCGCTACGGTTGCTGGCTCTGCTGATCGCCGCGGCCAGCGCCGGGATGGGGTACCTGGGGATCGGCCTGTGGGTGATCAAGGATGTGGCACAGCGGGCTGCTGACCTGGCAGTAATTCCGGTCTCCCAGCTGACCGCAGCCGGGGGCGGGACCAGTCGCTCCTACGGGGGCGCCGTGCTGACCCTGGTGGCGGCGGTGTGTGCGCTGGTCGGTGCGGTGCTGCTGATGCGGTCGGCCAACAGTGCCAAGCGCGGGATTGCCGGCCGCTACGCCGCACCTGCGGCGCGGCGTGAGGCGGCGAGGGCGGACGGAGGCGATGAGCCGATGTCGGAGCGAATGCTGTGGGATGCGTTGGACGAAGGTCAGGATCCGACCGGCGACGGTGGCGATCCGGACAGTCAGGGCCGGTGAATGGTGAAGGTGTGGCGGCGGCTACCCTTCCTGGGAGGGCAACCGGGACCGGCCCGGAGGCACCAGAGAGGAACCGACGGGCGATGAGTGCGGCGACAGTGCTCGACTCCATCATCGAGGGAGTCCGCGCCGACGTAGCCGCTCGCGAGGCCATCGTCAGCCTGGCTGAAATCAAGGCGCGAGCCCAGGATGCACCTGCACCGCTCAACGTGATGGCTGCGTTGCGCGAACCGGGAATTGCCGTGATCGCCGAGGTGAAGCGAGCGAGTCCGTCGCGGGGCGAGCTGGCCCATATCGCCGACCCGGCCCACCTGGCGCAGGCCTACGAAGCCGGTGGTGCGCGGGCGATCAGTGTGCTCACCGAGCAGCGCAGGTTCAACGGCTCGCTGGACGACTTGGACGCGGTGCGGGCTGCGGTGTCAATTCCGTTGTTGCGCAAGGACTTTATCGTCAAGCCATACCAGATTCATGAAGCCCGGGCGCACGGCGCAGACCTGCTGCTGCTCATTGTGGCGGCGCTGGAGCAACCGGTGTTGGAATCGCTGCTGGAGCGCACGGAATCCCTTGGGATGACGGCTCTGGTGGAGGTGCATACCGAAGAAGAGGCCGACCGGGCGTTGCAAGCCGGTGCCAAGGTCATCGGTGTCAATGCCCGCGACCTCAAGACGCTGACCGTCGACCGGGATTGCTTCGCCCGGATCGCTCCAGGGCTGCCCAGCAATGTCATCCGCGTCGCGGAGTCCGGAATACGTGGAACCGCTGACCTGCTGGCGTACGCCGGTGCGGGTGCCGATGCCGTACTGGTCGGTGAGGGACTGGTGACCAGCGGGGATCCCCGGACCGCGGTCGCCGATCTGGTTACCGCCGGTACGCACCCGTCCTGCCCGAAACCGGCTCGCTGAACCAGGCGATGAGCCGCTCGCACGAAAAGGCACATTGATGGCGGATCTCGCGGGGCCGGAGTTGCCCCGTTCCAGCGCAGGCATTGCCGAACCCACCGTTCATGATCCCGACGCTCGGGGTCACTTCGGTCCCTACGGTGGACGGTTGGTACCCGAGGCGCTGATGGCGGTGATCGAAGAGGTCACCGCGGCCTACGAGAAGTCCCGCGGCGATCAATCCTTCCTCGACGAGCTCGACCGTCTGCAGCGCCACTACAGCGGCCGGCCCTCGCCGCTGTACGAAGCCGCCCGACTATCCGAGTACGCCGGTGGTGCCCGCATCTTCCTCAAGCGAGAAGACCTGAACCACACCGGTTCTCACAAGATCAACAACGTTCTTGGGCAGGCGCTGCTGGCGCGGCAAATGGGCAAGACCCGAGTCATCGCCGAGACCGGCGCCGGGCAGCACGGCGTGGCCACCGCGACGGCGTGTGCGCTGCTCGGTCTGGAATGCATCATCTACATGGGCGCGGTGGACACCGCCCGGCAGGCCCTCAACGTCGCGCGCATGCGACTGCTCGGCGCGACCGTGGTCTCGGTCGAGGCCGGATCCAAAACCCTCAAGGACGCGATCAACGAAGCCTTCCGGGACTGGGTGACGAACGCCGAGGACACCTACTACTGCTTCGGAACGGCGGCCGGTCCGCATCCGTTCCCGGTGATGGTGCGTGATTTTCAGCGGATCATCGGCATGGAGGCCAGGGCGCAGATCCTCGATCAGGCCGGCCGGTTGCCCGACGCGGTCGCCGCGTGCGTCGGCGGCGGCTCGAACGCCATCGGCGCGTTCCACGCGTTCATCGACGACCCGGCGGTGCGGTTGATCGGTTTCGAGGCCGCGGGCGACGGCGTGGAGACGGGGCGCCACGCTGCGACCTTCACCGGCGGTTCGCCGGGCGCGTTCCAGGGATCGTTCTCCTACCTGTTGCAAGACGACGACGGCCAGACGATCGAGTCGCATTCCATCTCGGCCGGTTTGGACTACCCGGGCGTCGGACCCGAGCATGCATTCCTCAAAGACGCCGGCCGTGCCGAGTACCGACCGGTCACCGATACCGAGGCGATGGACGCGTTCTCGCTACTGTGCCGTCGCGAGGGCATCATCCCGGCGATCGAATCGGCGCACGCGGTGGCCGGCGCGCTCAAGCTGGGGCCGGAACTGGGCAGTGGATCGATCATCGTGGTGAACTTGTCCGGGCGTGGTGACAAGGACGTCGAGACGGCGGCCAAGTGGTTCGGACTGCTCGATGAGGGGAGCGTGGGATGAGCCGCCTGGCGGAGTTGTTCGACGGCTGCCGCGCCGAGAACCGCGCCGCGCTGATCGGTTACCTACCGACCGGGTTCCCGGACGTGCAGACCTCGATTGCGGCGATGACGGCGCTCGTCGAATCCGGTTGCGACCTCGTCGAGGTCGGTGTGCCGTACTCGGACCCAGGGATGGACGGACCGACGATCGCCGCCGCCACCGAAGCCGCGCTGGCCGGCGGGGTGCGGGTGCGGGACACCTTGGCCGCGGTCGAGGCAATCAGCAACGCTGGTGGCCGCGCCGTGGTGATGACCTACTGGAACCCGGTGCTGCGCAAGGGTGTTGACACGTTTGCCCGCGACCTTGCATCGGCTGGTGGATACGGACTGATCACCCCGGATCTGATCCCCGAGGAAGCCGACGACTGGTTCGACGCATCCGAGGCGCACGATCTCGACCGGATCTTCGTGGTCGCCCCCTCCTCGACGCCGGAACGGCTCGCGGCGACAGCGAACGCTTCGCGCGGATTTGTCTACGCCGCATCGACAATGGGCGTCACCGGAGCACGTGACGTGGTCTCGAACGCGGCCCCGCAACTGGTACGGCGCGTCAGGGAAGTATCCGATATCCCGGTCGGGGTTGGGTTGGGTGTGCGATCGGGGGCGCAGGCCGCCGAGATCGGCGCCTATGCCGACGGCGTCATCGTCGGATCAGCACTCGTCTCGGCACTGGGCGAGGGGTTGGACGCCCTTCGTCGACTCACCGAAGAACTGGCCAACGGCGTTAGGCAGAGGATTTCAGCTTGACCACTACCGTGCTCGCGTATTTGCCCAGCCCGTCGCAGGGAGTCTGGCATCTGGGGCCGGTACCGGTCCGCGCGTATGCGCTGTGCATCATCGTCGGCATCATCGCAGCGCTCATCATCGGCGACCGGCGTTGGCAAGCGCGGGGCGGGCAAGCCGGCGTCATCTACGACATCGCCTTGTGGGCAGTGCCTTTCGGGCTCATCGGTGGCCGGCTCTACCACGTGATGACGGACTGGTCCACGTATTTCGGGCCCACCGGTAGGGGCCTTGGTGCGGCATTCCAGGTCTGGCAGGGCGGTCTGGGAATCTGGGGCGCCGTCGCCCTCGGCGGTGTCGGAGCCTGGATCGGTTGCCGTTCGCGTGGGATTCCGCTGCCGGCCTTCGGCGACGCAATCGCTCCGGGAATCATCTTGGCTCAGGCCATCGGCCGGCTCGGAAATTACTTCAACCAAGAGTTGTACGGGGGCGACACCACACTGCCGTGGGGCCTGGAGATCTACAAACGGGTGAACTCCCTCGGTGTCGTCGACGATCTCAACGGGGTGTCGACCGGTGAGGTCCTGCGGGTCGTACATCCGACCTTCCTGTACGAGTTGCTGTGGAACCTACTGATTTTCGCGCTGCTCATTTGGGCAGACCGGAAGTTCAAACTCGGCCACGGCCGGCTGTTCGCGCTGTACGTGGCCGGCTACTGCGCAGGCCGATTCCTCGTCGAATTGATGCGCAGCGATCCGGCAACCGAATTCGCCGGTATCCGCGTCAACACCTTCACCTCGACGTTCGTATTCATCGGCGCTGTCGTCTACATCATGCTGGCGACCAGGGGGCGGGAAGACCCGGCGACCTTGGTGGGCAAGCCCGATGACGAAGAGGATGAATCGGCATTCGACGAGTTTGGTGAGGAACTCGTTGCGGCGGCCGCCACGACCGGCGTTGTCGCGGCTGCATCGGCGGCGGGACAAGACGATGACGAGGACGCCGAGGATGCCGACCACATGCATCCGGACGAGGTCGGTGCCAGCGAGGACGACGGCGCCGAAGCGGCCGCGGCAATTGATCTGAAGGCGATCGACAAGGATTCCGACGAGTCCGAAGGTGCGGACGGCGAATCGGAAGAGGTCGAAGACGAGGCGGAACCCGAATCCGAGGAAACCGCCGAATCTGAGGCCGCTGACGCTGAAGCCGAGGCCGAGGAAGTCGCCGCCGAGACCGAAGACGAGAGCGAAGACGGCGAGGAGGCTGAGTCCCTCGAGTCGGTGGATGCCGAAGCAGACGTGGCCGAGGAACCCGAGGCGGCTGAAGCCGAAGCCGAGGTTGACGACGAATCGGTCGATGCTGAAGCACTGGTAGCTGACGACGCCGACGGCGACGCGGCGGAAGATTCTGAGGAAGCGGCTGACGAGACCGCCGAACCTGACGCTGACGTCGACGAGGAGTCCGTCGAAGAGGTCGGTGATTCCGACACCGCTGAAGGCGAGCCGGGAGCCGAATCCGAGGAAGTCACCGACGACGAGAACGCCGACCAAGAAGCAGCGGTCGATGCCGATACCGCTGAATCGGAGGCAGAGGCCGATGCCGGTGCGGATGCTGAGCCCGACGAACCGGTTGATGCCGACGAGGTTGTCGATGAGGTTGAGGCCCCGGTAGACGCAACCGTCGAGGCGGACGACACAGAAGCAGGGGAAGCCGGAGCCGAGCAGTCCACCGAGGAGCCAGAACCGGCCACCGACGAGGAGTCCACGGCTACCGAAGACGAGCCTGAGACTGAATCGGCCGACGCCGTCGAAGAGGTTGCCGCGGAAGAGGTTGTGGCCCCGACTGACGATGCCGACGCCGAGGCGATGACCGATGAGGTCGATGAGGCCGACGCCGCAGCACCAGACGACGACGAGGACGAATCGGAGCCCGCCGGAGAGGCCGTCGAGGTCGACTCCGATGATGCGCAGACGGAAGCCGAGTCCGAGGACGACGACGAGGCGGCCGAGCCTGTCGAATCGCCGGATGCTGACGAAGACGCTGAGCCCACCGAGCCCGAGGCTGAGCCCGATGAAGCGGCCGACGAGGTCTCAGGTGATGAGGCGGACTCCGAAGTGGCAGACGACGTCGAGGACGAATCCGAGGCCGAGGCGGCTGGCGATGCGGCTGAGGAAGTCGAGGCCACGGCTGACGACGCACCTGCGGATGGGGGGGACCAGACCGACGGTGACGTGGAGTCTGGGGCTGCCGAGCAGGCTGATGCGGACGACGAATCCGACGAACAATCGGACGATGAGCCCGGGGACGCGGTTGCGGATGAGCCCGAACCTGCGGAGCAGGGCGGTCGGGTGCGTCGCTGGTTCCGCCGTAACCGGTAACGATCCACACTCTGGCATCCTGGCTGTATGACCGATCCGTCGCAGTCCGGAGGCCCGTCGGATTTCCCGCCGCCGGCCGGCTTCCCTCCACCCGCGGGATATCCGCCGCCACCGGCGTATCCGCCGTATCCGCCGACCTACGTGGATCCGAGCGCGCCGTTTGGTCGTCATCCGGTCACCGGTGAACCCCTCTCCGACAAATCCAAGGTGGTTGCCGGGCTGCTGCAGTTGGTCGGCCTGTTCGGGTTCGTGGGCATCGGGCGGATCTACCTGGGCCAGACCGGTTTGGGCGTCGCTCAGTTGATCGTGGGTCTGGCCACCTGCGGTATCGGCGCCGTCATCTGGGGGCTCATCGACGCGATCCTGATCCTCACCGGCAGTGTCCGCGACCCGTACGGACGTCCGCTGCGCGATGGAGCCTAACGGCCTGACCTCCACGCCGGCGGGACGGTTGTCACTGCTGGCCGCGGGAGTGCTCGGTGCTGGCGCGTTGACCTATACCGGTGTGGCCGATCCGCACGGTCCCGGTTTCCTTTTCCCAGGTTGCCCGTTCAAGGCCCTGACCGGGTGGAACTGCCCGGCCTGCGGTGGCCTGCGGATGACCCACGATCTGCTGCACGGTGACGTGGGCGCAGCGGTCGTCGACAACGTATTCGCCCTTGTCGGTCTCCCGGTCCTCATCGTGTGGATGCTGGTCCGGTGGCGGCTGGGCAAGGCGCTGTTCCCGGTGCCTGCGGTGGTCACGATTGTGCTCACCCTGGCGCTCTGGACGGTGGTGCGGAACCTGCCGGGCTTCCCGCTGGTCCCGACCTTGATCGCTCAGGAGTAGCCGACCTGCGCTGATACACTGAGAATTCGGGCCGGTGCAGTCCCGGGACCAGGACGTTCCGGACTTGCGGAGGTGCGATCAAATGCTGTTCTCGGCATTGCCAGATGCGCAGGGGCTCTATGACCCCGCCAATGAGGCAGATTCCTGCGGCGTGGCCATGATCACCGATATCCAGGGCCGCCGCTCCCACGGCATCGTCTCCGACGGTCTGACCGCGCTGGAACATCTCGAACATCGAGGTGCCGCCGGCGCCGAGCCCAACAGCGGCGATGGTGCCGGCATCCTGCTGCAACTGCCGATCGAGCTGCTGCGCGATGTGGTCGATTTCGACCTGCCGGGGCCTGCCGCCGATGGCAGTCACACCTTCGCCGCGGGCATCTGTTTCCTGCCACAGGACCTGGATGCGCGGAGTGCCGCCTGTGCCCGCATCGAGGCGTTGGCCTGCGAGGAAGGCCTCGAGGTCCTCGGCTGGCGGGCGGTACCGGTCGACCCGGACGGCGCCGGTATCGGTTTGACGGCGCTGGGCTGTATGCCGCACATGGCGCAACTGTTCGTCGCGGCCCCGGCGCGCGACGGCGTCCGGGCGGCCGGTATCGAGCTCGACCGCAGGGTCTACCCGCTGCGCAAGCGGGCCGAACAGGGCGCGGGGGTCGACGCGGTCTATTTCGCGTCGCTGTCCAGCCGGACCATCGTCTACAAGGGCATGTTGACGACAATGCAGCTGCCGCAATATTTTCCGGACCTGCGCGACGAGCGTTGCATGAGCGCGATCGCGATCGTGCACAGCCGGTTCTCCACGAACACTTTCCCGTCCTGGCCACTGGCCCATCCGTTCCGGTTCGTGGCGCACAACGGGGAGATCAACACCGTGCGCGGAAACCGCAACCGCATGCACGCCCGGGAGGCGCTACTTGCCAGCACCCGGATTCCCGGTGACCTGAGCCGGTTATCGCCGATCTGCACCCCGGACGCCTCCGATTCGGCATCCTTCGACGAGGTGCTCGAGCTGCTGCACCTGGGCGGGCGCAGCCTGCCGCATGCCGTGCTCATGATGATCCCGGAGGCGTGGCAGAACGCCACCACGATGGATACCGCCGAGCGGGCGTTCTGGAAGTTCCACGCCTCGCTGATGGAGCCGTGGGACGGGCCGGCCTGCGTCACGTTCACCGACGGCACCGTGGTGGGGGCCGTATTGGACCGCAACGGTTTACGGCCGGGACGCTGGTGGCGCACAGTCGACGACCGGATCATCCTGGCCAGTGAAAGTGGTGTGCTGGACGTGCCGTCGGGCCAGATCGTCGCCAAGGGCCGCTTGCAGCCCGGGAAGATGTTCCTGGTCGACACCGCCGCCGGACGCATCATCGGAGACGATGAGATCAAGGAGCAGCTGGCCGCGGCCGAACCCTACGGTGAGTGGCTTCATGCCGGACTGCTGGATCTCGGCACGTTACCCGCGCGGCCCCGGTTCCAACCGAATCACGAGTCGGTGGTCCGGCGACAGATCGCCTTCGGGTACACCGAAGAGGAACTGCGCATCCTGCTGACGCCCATGGCGGCGTCGGGAGGTGAGCCGCTCGGTTCGATGGGGACAGATACTCCCGTCGCGGTGCTGTCGAAGCGTTCACGTCTGTTGTATGACTACTTCGTCGAGCTGTTCGCCCAGGTGACCAACCCTCCACTGGACGCCATCCGCGAGGAGGTGGTGACCTCGATGGCCCGGGTGATGGGGCCCGAGCAGAACCTGCTGGAGCCCACGGCAGCCTCGTGCCGCCAGATCGTGCTGCGCTGGCCGGTTCTCGACAACGATGAGCTGGGCAAGATCGTCCGCATCAACGACGATGGCGAGCATCCGGGCCTGCGCACTACCGTGCTGCGCTCCCTCTACGACGTCGAACGCGGTGGGGAAGCATTGGCCGAGGCACTCGACGACCTTCAGCTGAGGGCAACCGAGGCGATTGCCAAAGGTGCTCGAACACTGGTGATCTCCGATCGCGATTCCGACCACACCCGGGCCCCGGTCCCGTCGCTGCTGGCGGTTTCAGCGGTACATCACCACCTGGTGCGCACCAAAGAACGCACCAAGGTGGCACTTGTCGTGGAAAGCGGCGACGCCCGCGAGGTCCATCACATCGCCATGCTCATCGGGTACGGAGCCGCCGCCGTCAACCCGTATCTCGCATTCGAGTCGATCGAGGACCTGATCCGCGAGGGCGAGCTCACCGGGATCGAAACTGCCACTGCCGTGCGCAATTACGTCAAGGCGCTGGGCAAGGGCGTGGTCAAGGTGATGAGCAAGATGGGCATATCCACGGTCGCGTCCTATACCGCCGCGCAGGTTTTCGAGGCAATCGGGCTGAGCCGCGATGTCGTCGACGAATACTTCACCGGTACCACCAGCCAGCTCGGCGGCGTCGGACTGGACGTACTGGCCGAGGAGGTCAAGCTCCGCCACCGGCGGGCGTATCCGGAGAATCCCACCGAGCGGGTGCATCGTCGGCTCGAGGTTGGCGGCGAGTACGCGTTCCGTCGCGAAGGTGAACTGCACCTGTTCACCCCGGAAGTGGTTTTTCTACTTCAGCATTCGACCCGTGCCGGGCGCCGTGATGTCTTCGCCAAGTATTCCGAGGAGGTCGACCGGTTGTCCCGGGAAGGCGGGACTCTGCGTGGCCTGTTCGAGTTCAAGCAGGGGCTGCGCCCGCCGGTGCCGCTGGACGAGGTTGAACCGGTCGAATCGATCGTGAGTCGATTCAACACCGGGGCGATGAGCTACGGCTCCATCTCGGCGGAGGCCCACGAGACCATGGCGATCGCCATGAACAACCTCGGTGGGCGGTCCAACAGCGGCGAAGGCGGGGAGGATGTCGACCGACTCTACGATCCGCAGCGGCGAAGCGCGGTCAAGCAGGTGGCGTCGGGTCGCTTCGGCGTTACCAGCGACTATCTGGTGAACGCCACCGACATCCAGATCAAGATGGCTCAGGGCGCCAAACCCGGTGAGGGCGGACAGCTTCCGGGGTACAAGGTGTATCCGAACATCGCCAAGACCCGGCACTCCACGCCGGGAGTGGGGTTGATCTCGCCGCCCCCGCACCACGACATCTATTCGATCGAGGATCTCGCCCAGCTCATCCACGACCTGAAGAACGCGAACGCCGACGCCCGGATCCACGTGAAGCTGGTGAGCAGCGTCGGGGTCGGTACGGTTGCGGCCGGGGTATCGAAGGCGCACGCCGACGTGGTGCTGATCTCCGGGCACGACGGCGGCACCGGCGCCGCACCGTTGACCTCGCTCAAGCATGCCGGTGCACCGTGGGAGATCGGCTTGGCCGACACCCAGCAGACGTTGGTGCTCAACGGTTTGCGTGACCGGATCACTGTGCAGTGCGACGGCGGTATGCGTAGTGCACGCGACGTGATCGTGGCTACGCTCTTGGGTGCCGAGGAATTCGGTTTCGCCACAGCACCGCTGGTGGTTGCGGGTTGCATCATGATGCGGGTCTGTCACCTGGATACCTGCCCGGTCGGCGTGGCCACGCAGAACCCCGAACTGCGGGCGCGGTTCAACGGCAAACCCGAGTTCGTGGAGAACTTCTTCACGTTCATCGCCGAGGACATTCGTCGCTATCTCGCCGAGCTGGGATTCCGTAGCATCGACGAGGCGGTCGGCCATGCCGAGGTGCTCGACACCGATCCCGGTGTGGCGCACTGGAAGAGCCGTGGACTCGACCTCAGCCCCGTGTTCGAGGTGCCCACCGATGCCCACGGCAACATCACCCAGCGGCGTCGGGTGCGCGGTCAGGAGCACGGGCTCGAGCAGGCCCTGGACCGTACCCTGATCCAACTCGCCGAGGGGGCGCTCGAGGACGCTCACCCGGTTCGGCTGGAGCTACCCGTCCGCAACGTCAACCGAACGGTGGGCACCCTGCTCGGATCGGAGGTCACCCGCCGCTACGGTGCCGCCGGATTGCCCGACAACACCATCCACGTCACCCTGACCGGGTCTGCCGGCCAGTCGATCGGAGCGTTCCTGCCGCCCGGAGTCACGCTGGATCTGATCGGTGATGCCAATGACTATGTGGGCAAGGGACTTTCCGGCGGCCGGGTGATCGTGCGGCCACCAGACGATGTGCTGTTCCTGCCGGAGGACAATGTCATCGCCGGCAACACCCTGCTCTATGGCGCCACCTCGGGTGAGGCTTTCCTGCGGGGACGGGTCGGTGAGCGCTTCTGCGCCCGTAATTCCGGGGCCCTGTCCGTCGTCGAGGGAGTCGGAGACCACGCGTGTGAGTACATGACCGGCGGTCGGGTGGTGATCCTGGGTAAGACCGGGCGCAACCTGGCTGCCGGCATGTCCGGTGGTATCGCCTTTGTGCTCGGCCTGGACCCGGCCCGGGTCAACACCGAAATGGTGGAACTGCAGCAGTTGGAGGCCGAGGACCTGGTCTGGCTGCACGATGTGGTGGCCGACCATGCACGCCATACCGGCAGCACTCTGGCGTCGTCGATTCTGGCTGACTGGCCCAGACGCAGTGCGCAATTCACCAAAGTAATGCCCACCGACTACCAGCGTGTTCTGCAGGCGACCCGGATGGCCAAGGCCGAGGGGCGCGATGTGGACAGCGCGATCATGGAGGCAAGCCGTGGCTGATCCGACCGGATTTCTTCGTGTCCCCAAAATCGAGGCGGCCAAACGACCGGTCGAGGAGCGGGTGGGGGACTGGCGCGAGGTGTACGAGCGCGAGGATCCCAATGCGCGCACCGGTGAGGTGTCACAGCAGGCGCGGCGTTGTATGGACTGCGGGATCCCGTTCTGTCATTCCGGCAAGGCGGGGTGCCCGTTGGGCAACCTGATCCCGGAGTGGAACGACCTGGTCCGGCGGGGACGCTGGGATGCGGCCAGTGATCGCCTGCACGCCACCAACAATTTTCCGGAGTTCACCGGACGGTTGTGCCCGGCGCCGTGTGAGGCGGCCTGCGTGCTCGCGATTTCCGAGGAGCAGACCGGCGGCAGCGTGACGATCAAGCGGATCGAGCAGACCATCGCCGACCACGCCTGGATGAACGGCACCGTCCAACCTCAGCCTGCCGCGATCTCCACCGGCCGGAGCGTCGCCGTCGTCGGCTCGGGCCCGGCGGGTTTGGCTGCCGCACAACAACTCACACGCGCCGGTCACGAGGTGACGGTGTACGAGCGTGACGACCGGGTCGGCGGGCTGCTGCGCTACGGGATTCCCGAGTACAAGCTCGAGAAGTCGGTATTGAATCAGCGTTTGGCTCAGATGCGGGCCGAGGGCACGAGATTCGTCACCGAGTGTGAGGTTGGTGTCGATCTGACCGTGGAGCAACTGCGTCAGCGTCATCAGGCGGTGGTGCTGGCGGTCGGTGCGCTGCGCGGCCGCGACAACGCGGTGCCCGGCCGCGAACTCGACGGTGTGCACTTGGCGATGGAACACCTGGTGCCCGCCAACCACGAATGTGAGGGCGATACATCCTCACCGATCTCGGCGGCAGGCAAGCACGTGGTGATCATCGGTGGCGGCGACACCGGCGCCGACTGCCTGGGGACCGCGCACCGCCAGGGCGCGGCGTCGGTCACTCAACTCGACTACAACACCGAGCCTCCCGAGACCCGCGACGACGAGCTCTCGCCGTGGCCGACGTGGCCGCTGGTGCTGCGGACTTCACCGGCCCACGCCGAGGGTGGCGCGCGACGGTATGAGGTTGCGGTACAACGTTTTCTCGGGGACGACAGCGGTCATGTGCGGGCCGTCGAGATCGCCGAAGTTCGGGTGACCCGCGATGCGGAGGGGCGGCGCGAGATCAGCCCGGTGGGCGAGTCGTTGCAGATTCCGTGCGACCTGGCACTGTTGGCGATCGGGTTCGAGGGGGTCGAACACATGGCTCTGCTCGACGGACTGCAGTTGAAACTGACCCGGCGCGGCACCGTGTCGTGCGGTTCGGACTGGCAGACCGACGCGCCCGGCGTGTTCGTCTGCGGTGACGCGCACCGCGGTGCCTCGCTCGTGGTGTGGGCCATTGCCGAGGGCCGCAGCGCGGCGCACGCAGTGGACGCATATCTGATGGGGGACTCGGATCTTCCGGCACCGGTACATCCCGGGACTCTCCCACTGAGCGTCGTCTGAATCGATCAACTAGACTGATACGACGTGAGCAGACGCGGAAAGATCGTTTGTACGCTTGGCCCGGCTACCAGCAGCGATGAGACGGTACGGGCTCTGGTCGAGGCTGGCATGGACGTCGCCCGGCTGAATTTCAGCCATGGTGACTACACCGACCACGAGGCCTCCTACAAGCGGGTGCGGGCGGCATCGGACGTCACTGGCCACGCGGTGGGAATTCTGGCCGACCTTCAGGGTCCCAAGATCCGGCTGGGTCGCTTCGCTGATGGCCCCACCCGTTGGGCGACCGGCGAATCGGTACGGATCACCGTCGACGACTGCTCGGGCACCCACGATCGGGTGTCGACCACCTACAAGCGGTTGGCCGAAGACGCTCGGCCGGGGGATCGGGTCCTGGTCGACGACGGCAACGTCGGCCTGGTGGTCGACCAGATCGACGGTAACGACGTGATCTGCACGGTCACCGAGGGCGGCCCCGTCAGCAACAACAAGGGTATGTCGCTGCCCGGCATGAACGTAACGGCGCCGGCGCTGTCGGAGAAGGACATCGAGGATCTCGAGTTCGCGCTGCGACTGGGGGTTGATCTCGTCGCATTGTCGTTCGTCCGTTCGCCCGCGGATGTCGAGCTCGTGCACGAGGTGATGGACCGGGTCGGCCGGCGCGTTCCGGTGATCGCGAAGCTGGAGAAGCCCGAGGCGGTCGAGAACCTCGAAGCTATCGTGCTGGCGTTCGACGCGATCATGGTGGCCCGCGGTGATCTGGGTGTCGAACTGCCGCTGGAGGAAGTGCCGCTGGTCCAGAAGCGTGCCATCCAGATGGCAAGGGAGAACGCCAAGCCCGTCATCGTCGCCACCCAGATGCTGGAGTCGATGATCGACAGCTCCCGGCCCACCCGGGCCGAGGCCTCCGACGTCGCGAACGCGGTGCTCGACGGAGCTGACGCGGTGATGCTCTCCGGGGAGACCTCCGTCGGCAAGTACCCGCTCGAGGCGGTCAAGACGATGGCTCGCATCATTGCGGCCGTCGAGGACAACTCGGTGTCGGTGCCGCCGTTGACCCACACGCCCCGCACCAAGCGCGGGGTCATCTCTTATGCGGCCCGCGATATCGGGGAGCGCCTCGATGCCAAGGCGCTGGTCGCGTTCACCCAGTCCGGGGACACGGTGCGCCGGCTGGCCCGGCTGCATACCCCGCTGCCGGTCCTGGCGTTCACGGCGCTGCCCGAGGTGCGCAGTCAGCTGGCCCTGACCTGGGGTACCGAGACGTTCATCGTGGAACAGATGAACAGCACCGACGACATGATCCGCCAGGTCGACCAGTCGTTGCTGGATCTGGGCCGCTACAAGCGCGGCGACCTGGTGGTCATCGTCGCGGGCGCCCCTCCGGGCACAGTAGGCTCCACGAATCTGATCCATGTGCACCGCATCGGGGAGGACGACGTCTAGCGGTCGTCCGGCAGACAGCGCCAACGATCTGGAAAGGCATTCCTTGACACACCCGGATTTCGAGGAGCTGCTGGCTGTTCTCGATCTGAATCGCGTCGACGACAACCTGTTCACCGGTTCGCATCCGAGCAAGAACCCGGTGCGTACCTTCGGTGGGCAGATGACCGCGCAGGCGTTCGTCGCCGCCGGGCGCACGCTGGAGCACAAGTTGGCACCGAGTGCGTTGAATGCCCATTTCATCGCCGGTGGTGATCCCCAGAAGGATCTGGAATTCCACGTGGTGCGACTGCGCGACGAGCGACGGTTCGCCAACCGCCGGGTGGATGTCGTGCAGGACGGCAACCTGCTGACCACGGTGATGTTGTCCTACATGAATGCCGGCCGGGGGCTGGAGCACAGCCTGCCGGCCCCGGAGGTTCCGCATCCGGACACGCTGCCCAAGATCGATGAACTTCTCCGCGGATACGAGAAAACGGTGCCGTTGTTCGTCGAGGCGTTGCGCCCGATCGAATGGCGGTACACCAACGATCCGTCCTGGGTGATGCGCAACAAGGGCGGCAAGCTCGATCACAACCGGGTGTGGCTCAAGACCCAAGGCACGATGCCGTCGGATCCGGTGTTGCACGGCGCGGCCCTGGTGTACTCCTCGGATACCACCGTGCTCGATTCGATCATCACCACGCACGGGTTGTCCTGGGGTTTCGATCGCATCTTCGCGGTGACGATGAATCACTCGGTGTGGTTTCACCGGCCGATCAAGTTCGACGAGTGGGTGCTGTACTCGACCACGTCGCCGGTGGCCGCGGAATCCCGCGGGCTGGGTACCGGCCACTTTTTCGACGCGGCGGGCCACCTGGTGGCGACGGTGGTGCAGGAGGGAATCGTCAAGTATTTCCCCGGTGCGGCTACGACGTGAGTCGGCTCAGCGGGTAGGGGTCGGCGTCACGCCGAACGAATCCTCCACGCGCCGCTCGAACTGTCTCTCGCACTGCTGCTGGGCCGCGGTATCGTCGCCGGCCTCCTGTAGGCAGTGCACATAGTCGCGGCCACCGACCTCGTCGAACCAGTGCAGCCCGAAAACCACCCAGATGGCGACGAAGGCCAGCGATAACACGCAGGCGATCGCGCCGAGCACGATTCCGGAGACGGCGACGCCGCCGTTGGTGGCTTCGCCGCGCTGGCAGCGACCGCGGGCCAGAAATCCGAGGATCACCGCCGTGACGCCGAAGATCAGCCCGCCGATCACCGACCACACCAGCACCAGACCGAGCACGGCAAGAGCGAGCGCCGCGATACCGAGTCCGTTGGCCGGGGGGCGCGATCCCGGTTGCATCGGGTATCCGCCGTAGGGCGGCGGCGCCGGGGGATATGCCCCGGGATACGCGCCCGGGGGAGGTGCATACGGATACGGCGGGGGCGGGCCGGTCGGCTGGGCGTCGTCAGACCCGGGCGGGTTCGCTCGCTCGTCGGTCATGCCTGTGAGGTTACCCGCCGACGGCCGTGCCGGGTTGCAGACAGTGGATGACGGGACAGTCGAGGGTGTCCGGCAGATGGTGGGTGGCGACGACGACGGTTCGGTCCGAGTCGAACCAGTCACCCGGAGTGAGGATTTCGGTCAGGATGCGGTGACTGTCGGCCGCGTCGAGGTTTTCGGTCGGCTCGTCGAGCAGGACGATCGAGAAATCTGACAGCAACACCCTCGCCAGCAGCAGTCGACGACGCTGACCGGCCGACATTGCGGTGTGGCCGCCTTCGAGCACGGTCGCCAATCCGTCAGGCAGTGCCGCCAGCCATTCGGTGAGCCCGACGCGCTCGATCACCGACAACAGTTCGGGGTCGGTGGCATCCCCGCGGACCACCAGCAGATTGTCCCGCACGGTGGTCTCGAAGATATGCGCATCCTCGGCGAAAAAGGCTGCACGTCCGGGGGTTTCATCGAGCCGCTCGGCCAGTGCCATCAGCAGGGTGGTCTTTCCCGAGCCGCTGGGGCCGACGACGGCGTGCCGGCCTCCGTCGGGGAGATCGACCGAGGGAGCCGCCGGCCGTCGGCGGGCCAGGAGGTCGCCCTCGGTGAGTTCGAGCAGACGCCGCGCGGCGATCCGGGACTTGGTGAGTCCGACTGCGGCGTCGGGAAGGGCAGTGGTCGCCTCGAAGGCCGACAACGGCAACAGCATCAGGATGGCGAGGGTGGTCGGCGCGGCGGTGGGGGCCAGCGCGATACCCGCCATGACGGCGCCCAGGACACTGGCGCCGATGGCGATGCTGGGCAACGCGGCGGCCAGTGCGGCCGGGGCCGCCGCGCGGTCGGCGGTGTGCCCCCAGTCGCGGTGATGGCGCTCCGCGGTGGCGATGACGTCGTCGAGTCGTCCACTCACCCGCAGCTCCGGGGCGAACTCCAAGGCCAGCATCGTGGCGGAGTCGCGGTCACCACGGTGTTGGACTGCAATGGATTCCGCGGCCGCTACGGCGCGGGCGGTGAGTGCCGGGGCAACCACGCCGGCGATCAGCAGGCACAGGGTGAACACCACCGCGGCGCCGGGCGAGATGAGAGCGATGACACCGACGGCCACCGTGCTCAGCACTGTGGCCACCACGATCGGCAGCACCGAGCGCACCACCACGTCGGCCAGTTCATCGACGGAACTACCGACCCTGGACACCAATTCGCCACTGGACAGTCGCAGCGCATCGTCGTCTGGTCCCATCGCGAGCCTGCGGTACAGCCCGGTGCGGGCATTGGCTGCCGCGCGTAACGCCGTGTCGTGGGCAGCCAACCGCTGGCAGTAACCGAGTACGCCGCGTGAAATCCCCAGCCCGCGGACGGCGACCACGGCCACTGACAGGTCCAGGATCGGGGGCATCTGCCACGCTCGGGTGATCAGCCACGCCGAGACGCCCGCCAGTGCCAGCGCACTGCCCAGCGAGAGCACCCCCAGGACGCTGGCCAGGATCAACCGGCCCACGCGGGGCCGCAACAGGTCCAGGGTCAGCCGCAGCAGCGGATCACGACGAAACATGTGTGGCACCAATCGTGATCACCTCGTCGCCGATGGCCACCACCGGATCCCGGTGCCCGACCACCACGACCGTGGCGCCGGCTCGTGCCCGGGCGACGATGGCCTGCAACACCCTCTGTTCCAGAGCGGAATCAAGGTGGGCGGTGGGCTCGTCCAGCAGCAGCACGTGTGCCGACGACCCGAGTGCCCGGGTGAGCCCCAACCGTTGTCGCTGCCCGAGGGACAGTCCGACTCCCGTGCGGCCGATCGTGGTGTCCAGTCCGTCGGGAAGGTCATCGAGAACATCGTCGAATCCGGAATCGCGGCAGGCCCGGTCCGGGTCGGCCAGGGGACCGAGTAGTTCGAGGTTGTCACGGACGGTCCCCGGGATCAGCACCGGTCGGTGGGGCAGCCAGGCGAGGCTGTGCCACCAGGCCGTCAGGTCCAGGTCGGCGACCTCGACTCCGTCGACGCGTACGGGCCCCGATGGCAGGGTGGCCAATCCGAGGATGGCTTGCAGCGCTGTCGACTTTCCCGCCCCGTTGGGTCCCGTCAGCACGGTGACCCGACCGGGTTCGGCCGCCGGTCCCAGGCCGGTCAACTCGATCGTCGGTGCGGAATTCTTCGGGCGCAGCCCACCTTCGGTCGGTGGGTGCGTCTCGCACAACCGAAAAGCCTGTTCGGCTGCTGTTTTGCCATCCTGCGCCGCGTGAAAAGCCGCACCCACCCGGCGCAACGGCCAAAACACCTCGGGGGCCAGCAGCAGCGCCGTCAGACCCGCGGTCAGGGTCATCTCGCCGTAGACGAGTCGCAGGCCGACGCTGACGGCCACCAGTGCGACACCCAGAGTCGCCAGCAGTTCGAGCACCAACGAGGAGAGGAATGCGATCCGCAGCGTTGCCATCGCGGAACGTCGATGCGCGGCAGTCAATTCGGTGATCCGTTGGACCGAACCAGCAGCGCGGCCGAGGGCACGCAGCGTCGGAATGCCGGCCACCAGATCGAGTAGCCGGGCCTGCAACGTCGTCATGGCGGCCAACGAGGCCGCCGACCGCTCGGCGGTGACCAGTCCGATCAACACCATGAACACCGGGACCAGGGGGAGTGCGATCACGACGATCGCCGCGGCCTGAAGGTCGTAGCAGGCTATCACCACCACTGCCAACGGGGTGAGGACCGCCGCCTGCACCACCGCGGGCAGATAGCCGGTGAAGTAGGGCCGCAGTCCGTCGAGACCACGGGTGACCACTGCGGCGGCGGAATCACGGTCTGCCGCCAATTGTCTTGGCGGTAGCGCGGTTACCGCGCGAAGGACCTGACTGGACAACTCTCCGATTACCGCGGTGGCACCGCGCTGGGAGAGACGGCCCTGCAGCCAGTGCGCGGCGGCTCGCAGTATCCAGAGCGCCGACAACGCGACGAGGGCACCGCCGTGGCGGGCTGCCGAACCCGGGTCGACAATGATCGCGGCAACGATGTGTCCCAGCACAATCGCCGCGGCGATGGTGCAGACGCTGATGGTCACGCCGCAGGCGACGGTCGCCAACAGGTGACGCCGCAGCGCCGTGGTGGACCCGGTGGCTCCCCGGATGCCCAGCGCCCGCCAGAGATTCAGGCTGACCGCCGTGACAGTCCGATCGGCGCGGGTATCCGATCGGCGGAGATCCGCTTGCTGAAAACCCAGTACGTCCAGGCCTGATAGATCACCACCAGTGGTGCGAACACCAGTGCCGCCCACGTCATGATCTTGAGGGTGTACGGCGAGGACGAGGCATTGTGGATGGTCAGGCTCCAGTCCGGGTTCAGGGTCGAAGGCACCAGATTCGGGAACAACGATCCGAACAGCAGAAGCACCACGGCGGTAACCACAATCGTGGTGTAGATGAAGGCCCAGCCTTCGCCGCTGCGGCGGTAGATCTGGGCGACCGCCGCGAGTTGTGCCAGCACGGCAGCGGCGAGCAGGAACCACGTCCAGCTCTTGCCGTGGGCCAATTGTGTCCAGATGCCGAACCCGGCCACCAGGACCGTGGTCGGAATCGCCAGCCGCGTCGCGAATTGGAAAGCGTCCGTGCGGATCTGGCCGCTGGTCTTCAGTGCGACGAACACCGCGCCGTGCAGTGCGAACAGAGCGCCGGTCGCCAGTCCGCCGAGCAGCGTGTAGGAGTTGAGAACATCGCCGAACGACAGGTGCATCTGTCGGTCGCCGTCGACCGGCAGGCCGCGCACCAACCCGGCGAACGCGACACCCCACAGGATCGCCGGCGTCCAGGAACCGATCGCGATGGCGATATCGGCCCATCGCCGCCACCCGGGATCATTGATTTTCCCCCGCCATTCGATCGCCACGACGCGCACGATCATCGATAACAGGATCGCCAGGAGCGGTAGATAGAGGCCGGAGAACACCGTGGCGTACATCTCCGGGAAGGCAGCGAACATCGCTCCGCCCGCGGTGATCAGCCACACCTCGTTGCCGTCCCATACCGGGCCGATGGTGTTGAGTGCGGCACGGCGATACGGTTCGGGGTCTTCGTTCCGGCCTGCGGCAGTCCGGCCGAAGAATGCCATCAGCATCCCGACGCCGAAGTCGAATCCCTCGAGGATGAAGAATCCCAGGAACAAGACTGTCAGCAGGATGAACCAGAGTTCTTGTAGTCCCATCGGTCCGCTCCTCAGTAGGCAAACGACAACGGCGCGACTTCGTCATCGTCGGGTGGCGTCGGCGGGGCAGGTTCGGCGTCGTGTTCCAGCGGTCCCTCGACGATGTAGCGACGCAGCAGGAAGAACCACACGACCGCCAGTACGGCATACAGGAGGGTGAAAGTGATCAGGGAGAGCCACACCAACCCTGCAGAATGCCCGGAGACACCCTGGGCGACGGTCAACCGGATGTCTTGATCGCCTGTCGGATTCGGCACCACGACCCACGGCTGGCGACCCATCTCGGTGAACACCCAGCCGGCGCTGTTGGCCAGGAACGGGGTGGGGATCGTCAGCAGGGCGAACCAGCTGAACCAGCGGTGCCGGGGAATTCTCCCGCCGCGGGTCAGCCAGAGTGCGGCCAGCGCGAACAACCCCGGCACTGCCAGCAGTCCGATCATCGCCCGGAATGACCAGTAGGTGACAAAGAGATTCGGACGGTAGTCACCGGGCCCGAACTTCTCCTCGAACTGCGCCTGCAGGTCGTTGACACCTTCGAGGTGAACACCGGTGAACGTGCCCTCGGCCAGGAACGGCAGCACATACGGCACCTCGATGAGGTGTATGACACTGTCGCAGTTGTTGTGGGTCCCGACGGTGAGCACCGAGAAATTGGGGTCGGTCTCGCTGTCACACAACGATTCTGCCGAGGCCATCTTCATGGGCTGTTGCTGGAACATCAGCTTGCCCTGCGCGTCTCCGGTGAAGAACAACGCGACCGCGGAGATCAGTGCGACCCAGCAGCCCAGGATGGTGGCGGGGCGGTACATCCGGACGGCGTCGTCGCGCTTCGTGTCCTCCGCACCCTCAGCATGACTGCGCGAGCGCACCATCCACCACGCGCACACACATGCCACGAACGTGCCCGCGGTCAGAAATGCGCCCGCGACAGCGTGACTGAACGCGGCGATCGCGGTGTTGTTGGTGAAGAGCGCGACGATGCTGGTCAATTCGGCGCGGCCGGTTTCCGGATTGAACCGTGCCCCGACCGGATGCTGCATGAACGAGTTCGCGGCGATGATGAAGAACGCCGACATGTTCACCGCCAGGGCGACGATCCAGATACAGGCCAGGTGAACCAGTCGGGGCAGCCGCGACCAGCCGAAGATCCACAATCCGATGAACGTGGATTCGAAGAAGAATGCGACGAGGCCTTCCATGGCCAGTGGGGCGCCGAAGATGTCTCCGACGAATCGCGAGTACTCGCTCCAGTTCATCCCGAACTGGAACTCCTGGACCAGACCGGTCGCGACGCCGATCGCGAAGTTGATCAGGAAGAGCTTGCCGAAGAACCGGGTCAACCGGTACCAGCTGTCGTTTCCGGTGACCACCCACACCGTCTGCATGATGGCGATCAGCGGCGCCAACCCGATCGTCAGCGGAACGAAAATGAAGTGGTACACGGTGGTGATTCCGAATTGCCACCGCGATACGTCCAAAGCGTCCATCTGGCCCTACTTTCGAGGTCTCAGATCAATCTACGACGAAGTGTAGTAGACATTCCGGGGCCGACCGCCGACCTGACCGGTGTGTTACGTCACGGTGGGGGGTTCCGGTGAGATCAAGGCGTGGAGTTTCTTGCCCTCGCTGCGGATCGCGAAGGCCGAGATCACCTCGAACACCCCGACGACGATCAGGATGACGCCGGTGACCTGAGCCAGGGCGACCAAGCCTTCCGCGGGCGCGACGAACATGATGACGCCGGCGATGACACTGACGATGCCGATGATGATTTCCCAGACCCGCCCGGGCAGCGAGGGATCCCCGATGGCCGACATCGCGGTTGCGACACCGCGGAAGATGAACCCGACACCGATCCAGATCGCCAGCAACTCGAACGAATTCTGCAGGCTGACGAAACAGAGCACAGCCAAAACGAGGGCCGCCGCGCCACCGATGAACAGCAACACCCGCCCACCGACCGACGATCGGATGCTGAACGCCAGGACGAGCTGTGAGATACCGGTGATCAACAGGTAGGCGGCGAAGAAGATCGCGGCGACCAGAATGGTGATACCGGGCCATGCCAACGCCAGGATGCCGAGGATGACGGCGAGAATTCCCGAAACCAGCGTCGATTTCCACAGATGTGGCAACAAGCTTGGGGTAGCAGTGCTTTCCATGCAGGCAGTTTGACACAAACACAGATGTAGATCGCGGTTTTGGCGTTACGGCTGTGGTGTCGCGGCCTGGTAGTTAAGGTTCCGTTACCGGCGCTGCAACCCCGGCCGGCGGCCGTTAACGTCTTCGATCTGGAACAGCCTGACCGCAGCCGCAGACAGAGAAACGAGGCAACCGTGACAGTTGGATGTCGTCCACGACGAAGCAAGATGTGGCGTATCGCGGTCGTGATTGCCGCCAGCGGCGCACTGGCAATGTCGGGCTGCGCGAACAACACCGAATCGGGTGGATCAGAAACCAAGACGACCGCGGCAAAGGTGGACAAGGTCGACGCGATCGCCAATTCGGTGCCGGAGCCGATCAAGTCGAGTGGCAAGCTGATCATCGGGACCGACCCGTCCTATCCGCCCAACGAATTCAAGGATCCCGGCGGCCAGATCATCGGCTTCGACGTCGATCTGATGAACGCGATCGCCGCCACGCTGGGTCTCACCCCGGAGTACCGGGCGTCGTTGTTCGACAAGATCATCCCGTCGGTCCAGGGCGGGAACTACAACGTCGGCATGTCGTCGTTCACCGACTCGAAGAAGCGCGAAGAGCAGGTTGACTTCGTGAACTACTTCAGTGCCGGTTCGGCGTGGGCGCAGAAGGTCGGTGCGGGAATCAACCCGGACGACGCATGCGGCAAGAAGGTTGCGGTGCAGACGGCAACGGTGCAGGACACCGAGGAAATGCCCGCGCGCAACCAGAAGTGCGCCGAAACGGGTAAGCCCGCCATCAACGTCATCAAGTTCGACGACCAGACCGCCGCCACCAGTGCGGTGATGCTGGGGCAGGCCGACGCCATGTCGGCCGATTCACCGGTGACGGCATACGCAATCAAACAGAGCAACGGAAAGCTCGAAGCGGCTGGGGAGATCTTCGACTCCGCTCCCTACGGCTGGGCAGTTCAGAAGGGATCGGCACTGGCCGCGTCGCTGCAGCAGGCGCTTCAGCACCTGATGGACAACGGTGTGTACCGGCAGGTGGCTGCGAACTGGGGTGCACAGAACGGGATGATCGACAAGCCGGTCATCAACGGTGCGACCAGCTGAGCCGTCCATGAGTGCTGAATCGTCGCCGGCCGCTATCGATGCCGTCCCACTGAGACATCCGTGGCGTTGGGTGGCGGCGATCGTCATCGTCGTCCTGATCGGACTGTTCGTGTGGGGCGCGGCGACCAACGAGGCGTACGGGTGGCAGACGTACGGCAAGTACCTCTTCGATCAGCGCATCTCGCAAGCCGCCTGGAACACCTTGCAACTGACCATCTATTCGATGATCCTGGCGCTCGTCCTGGGTGTGCTCCTCGCGGTGATGCGGTTGTCACCGAACCCGGTGCTCAAAGCCGTGTCCTGGACGTACCTGTGGGTCTTCCGTGGAACGCCGATCTATGTCCAGTTGGTGCTGTGGGGCCTGGTCCCGGTGATCTACAAGAACATTCAGATCGGCGTACCTTTCGGACCGAAGCTTTTCGAGTTCACCCTGTCCGATCCGAATGTGTTCTGGCTTGCGGTACTCGGCCTGGGCCTCAACGAGGCCGCCTATATGGCGGAGATCATCCGAGCAGGCATCAACTCGGTGCCCGAAGGGCAGACGGAAGCCTCGGTCGCACTGGGCATGTCATGGACCATGACCATGCGACGGATTGTGCTTCCTCAGGCCATGCGGGTCATCATCCCGCCGACCGGCAACGAGTTCATCAGCATGCTGAAGACGACGTCGCTGGTCACGGCCATTCCCTACAGCTTCGAGTTGTATGGCCGCTCAAAGGATATCGGTGTAGATCTGTTTCAACCGGTCCCGCTGCTACTGGTGGCGTCCACCTGGTACCTGGCGATCACCAGCATCCTGATGGTCGGCCAGTACTACCTCGAGCGGCATTACGCGCGCGGTGCATCGCGCAAGCTGACGTCCAAACAACTCGAGGCCCTCGCCAAAGCGCAGATGGGAGAGCCACATCCATGATCGCCGCCGAGCCGATGGTGCGGGCCGAGAGTGTCTGTAAGAACTTCGGCGCCCTGCACGTCCTGAAAGGCGTCACGTTGGACGTCGGCAGGGGTGAGGTGCTGTGCATGGTCGGTCCGTCGGGGTCGGGCAAGTCGACGTTCCTGCGGTGTATCAATCATCTCGAGCAGGTCAACGCCGGTCGTCTCTACGTCGACGGCGAGCTGATCGGTTATCGCGAACGTAACGGCAAGTTGCACGAGATGGCTCCGCGGGATGCCGCTCGGCAGCGTCGCGACATCGGCATGGTGTTCCAGCATTTCAACCTGTTCCCGCACCGCACCGCGTTGGAGAACATCGTCGAGGCGCCCATGCGCGTCAAACGGGTGAAGAAGGATGCCGCGTTGGCCCGAGCCAAGGATCTGCTCGCGCAGGTGGGTTTGGCCGCCAAGGCCGACGCGTACCCCGCACAGCTGTCGGGCGGTCAGCAGCAGCGGGTCGCCATCGCCCGCGCGCTGGCGATGAATCCGAAGTTGATGCTGTTCGACGAACCGACGTCGGCGCTCGATCCCGAGCTGGTCGGTGAGGTGCTGGCGGTCATCAAGAAACTCGCGGGCGAGGGTATGACAATGGTCGTCGTGACCCACGAGATGGGTTTCGCCCGTGAGGTCGCCGACAAGTTGGTGTTCATGGATGGTGGCGTCATCGTGGAGAGCGGGAATCCCCGTGAAGTGATGGCCAACCCCAAACATGCACGCACAAAGGAGTTTCTGTCGAAAGTGATGTAGCTTCGACCGCGTGGGTCGCACACGGCAGAACGTCTTTGTCACGGCCGGCGAACTCCGCCGACTCATCGATTCCGGGAACCCGGTCACGGTGCTGGACGTGCGGTGGTCGTTGGCCGAACCCGACGGTGAACAGGCCTATCTGAACGGTCATCTATCCGGCGCGGTCTATGTCTCGCTGGACGCGGATCTGACCGACCATCGCGTCGACGGCCGGGGGCGTCATCCGCTGCCGTCGGGATCTGATCTGCAGGCGGCGGCGCGCCGTTGGGGCGTCCGCACCGGTGTGCCCACCGTGGTCTACGACGATTGGAACCGTGCCGGTTCGGCCCGGGCCTGGTGGGTTTTGACCGCGGCCGGGATCGACGACGTCCGCATTCTCGACGGGGGTCTGGCGGCGTGGTCGGCGGCGGGGGAGGTTCTGGACA
This sequence comes from Mycolicibacterium alvei, assembly GCF_010727325.1. Classification (NCBI taxonomy): domain Bacteria; kingdom Bacillati; phylum Actinomycetota; class Actinomycetes; order Mycobacteriales; family Mycobacteriaceae; genus Mycobacterium; species Mycolicibacterium alvei. The sequence continues at coordinate 924,041 of NZ_AP022565.1, read as the reverse complement.
CCGGGCCGGTCACACCCCCGAGTGGTGATGTCGAGGTGCGCCATGACGACCTGTACCGCGGGGCCCTGCGCACCCTGACCGCCGAACAGGCGACGACCGAGGTTGAGGTGTTGCTGGACGCCAGGGCGCCGGAACGGTTCCGCGGCGACGTCGAACCCGTGGACCCGGTGGCCGGCCACATCCCCGGGGCCGTCAATCTGCCCAGCACGCAGTTGCTTGCCGCGGACGGCACGCTGCTCCCGGACACCCGGTTACACGCGCTGCTCTCCGATCGGGGCGTGGCCGACAGCGCCGATATCGGCGCCTACTGCGGGTCGGGGGTCACCGCGGCGCTCGCGGTGGCCGGCCTGGCTGCCGCCGGGGTGGATGCCGCGCTCTATCCCGGGTCATGGTCGGAGTGGGCGTCAGATCCGGGGCGGCCGGTGGCGCGAGGGGAGTCGTAGCCCGCACGTTCACGATCGGTGCACCTGCGTGGCTGTGAGCGACTTTATGCTGGGCCGATGCAGCGCCGCCCGGATCCGGTTATTCCGTTGTGGCGTGCTGCGCAGATCTTCCGGTTGCTGAGCTGCCTGTATGCGCTGGGGTTTCAGATCGCGATCAACGACGACCTGACGCGTCCGGTGCTGGCCGGCGTGCTGTGCGCGGTGCTGATCGTGTGGAGCATCGCCTGTGCGATCGCCTACCTGCAGGGTTTCGGCCGTCGTCCCTCGTGGGTGATCGCGGAGATCGTGGTGGTCCTGGCGCTCATGCTCTCCACCGAATTGGTGGCATCCGCGCACTGGATCGCAGACAACCAGTCTTGGCCGACCACGTTGTGGGCAACGAACGCCACCATTTCGGCGGCACTGCAATTCGGTCCGGTCGGGGGGATGGGAGCCGGGTTGGCGGTGATGGCCGCCGCAGCCGCATTGAAGGGCTACGTCAGCATCAATCTCGGCCGCAACGCCACCATCGTCATCGAGCTGGCGGTGGGTCTGGCGGTGGGGATGGCCGCTCAAACGGCGCGTCGGGCACATGCCGAGTTGGAGCGTGCGGTCCGGTTGGCGGCTGCGTTGGAGGAACGCGAGCGGTTGTCACGACGGGTCCACGACGGCGCCATTCAGGTGCTTGCCCTGGTTTCGCGGCGGGGCCGTGAAATCGGTGGTGAGACAGCTCAGTTGGCTGAACTCGCCGGCGAGCAGGAGCGAGCGTTGCGCAGGTTGGTCAGCGCACCCGATCCGGAGGCGCACACCGGGGGCGTCACCGATATCGGTGCCCTGCTGCGGTCTCGGGCCTCCGATCGGGTTTCGGTCAGCCTGCCTGCCGAACCCGTGCTGCTGGACCACGATGCCGCCCATGAGTTGTTCGCCGCGGCCGGCAATGCCCTCGACAATGCCGCCGCGCACGCCGGACCTGATGCCCGGGTATTCGTCCTGCTGGAAGATCTCGGTGATTCGGTGACGGTGAGCATTCGCGACGACGGTATCGGCATCGATTCCGGACGGCTGGACGAGGCGGTCCGCGAAGGTCATGTGGGAATCGCGAAATCGATTGTGGGACGAATGAATTGGCTGGGTGGCCAGGCGCAGTTGAATACCGCGCCAGGATGTGGCACCGAATGGGAACTCACGCTGCCCCGCCCGTCGGCAGGCCGTGACACCGGCGAGAGGGGGCAGTGATGACGGAGACCGCACTGAGGGTGATGGTCGTCGACGATCATCCGATCTGGCGCGACGCGGTGGCACGCGATCTCGCCGATGAGGGGTTCGATGTCGTGGCCACGGCCGACGGGGTGGCTTCGGCGCGTAGACGAGCCGAGGTGGTGCTGCCAGACGTGGTGGTGATGGACATGAGCCTGTCCGACGGCAGTGGTGCCACGGCCACCGCGGAGGTGCTCACGGTGTCGCCGTCGTCGCGGGTACTGGTGCTTTCGGCCTCCGATGAGCGTGACGACGTTCTGGAAGCGGTGAAAGCCGGGGCCACCGGATATCTGGTGAAGAGTGCGTCGAAAGCCGAATTGACGGCTGCGGTGCGGGCCACTGCGGAGAGGCGTGCGGTGTTCACCCCGGGGTTGGCCGGGTTGGTGCTGGGCGAGTACCGGCGTATCTCTCAACGTCCGGATGACGGTCCGGCCACCCCCAGCTTGACCGAACGGGAGACCGAGGTGCTGCGTTTTGTGGCAAAAGGGTTGACGGCCAAGCAGATTGCCACGCGTCTGTCGCTGAGTCACCGCACGGTGGAAAATCACGTCCAGGCGACGTTCCGCAAGTTGCAGGTCGCCAACCGCGTCGAACTGGCCCGCTACGCGATCGAACACGGGCTCGACGAGTAGTCCTACTCATCCCGGCAACCGCTCCAGTTGCCACTATGAACGCATGAGCGAATCTCATCGCGCCGTGATCGCCCGGATGTCCTCGGATCTGGCGGCGATCTCGGCGTATACGCACCGGGTGTCCATGGATCTGGGGGAGTTGGGGCGGATGCTCGATCAGGCTCCGGCGGCGGTACTGCCCCCGATGCCTGCCGCACCTGCCACCTGGCCCGTCACCCCTGTTCCGGTGCCCGCCGCAGCGCCCGCGCCGGTGCCGCCCGGGACGGTGCCCGCATTGCGGTCGGATCGCTCCGAGGGCTGGATCGGCAAGGCGCTCGCGGTCGCCGGGGTGGCCGTGACGCTCACCGGTGTGGTGCTGCTGCTGGTGCTGGCCGCCCAGGCGGGGATCCTGCGACCGGAGTTCCGGGTCGCGGCAGGTGCGGCGTTGGCCGCCGGCCTGGTCGGCGCCGGGTGGTGGCTGTCTCGCCGGCCGGGTGGCCGGGTCGGGGCGATCGCGCTGGCCGCGACCGGTGTTGCCGCCGCATACATGGACGTGATCGCCGTGACCACGATCTATGACTGGGTGTCAACGCCGGTCGGTCTGATGTTGGCCGCCGGAATCGGTGGTGGTGGTCTGATGCTGGCGCGGCGGTGGAACTCTGAACAACTCGGCTTGTTGGTCCTGGTACCGCTGATCGCCCTGGCGCCCGTCGTCACCGATGGGGTGACCCTGCTGCTGATCGGATTCATGCTGGCGTTGTCGGCCGCCGCACTTCCGGTCCAGCTCGGTCGGGACTGGACCTGGTTGTATGCCGCGCGTATCGCCGCGGCCACGCTGCCGTTGTTGCTCGCGCTGGCGGCGGCCGCAATCGATGGTCGGCACGATCTCCTGCTCGCGCTGGCCTGCGGGCTCGCTGCAGCGCTGGCCCTGGTGGGTGGGTTGCTCGTGTTGCGTTGGACCACCAGGCCGTCGGCGACGGCGGCCCTGACGGCCTGCGGCGTTCTTCCGGTGTTGTGTGTCGCGGCCGGCGTTGATCGCACGATCGCAGCCCTCATGGCGGTGGCGCTGACGGCAGCCTTGTCGATGATCGTGGCGTTCGGCGAGCGAATTCCCGGGGTGAGCGTCGTGGTCCGCCAGATCTGGTCGGTACTGGCGGCCGTGGCCGCTCTCATCGCGGTGCTGGTGGCCTTCGACGGACCGGTAGCGGGTCCGGTGCTGTTGGCGATGGCCACAGTGGTCGGCGTCGCCGGGCGTCGCCACGGTGTGACGCGGTGGATTGCCATCGGGCTGGCCGTGGTCGGGGGTCTGATCTACCTCGATGCCGCGGGACCCGACATTTTGGTTCACGCTACGAAACTATCTGCAGAGCTTACGGTTTCGGTGTTGATCGGCAGTCTGCTGGCGATCGCCGCGGCTGCTGCGATCTCGTGGGCCTGGTCGGTTGAGGGTGCCGCGGATCAGGAGGTACTCCGGCTGGTGTGGGCGGTGGCCGCCCTGGTGGCCGGATATGCGCTGACCGTGTTTGCCGTAACGGCCGGCGTCGCCGTCGCCGGCACCCGCGCCGGCTTTTTCGGTGGTCACATGGTGGCGACCATCTGCTGGATCGGGGTGGCGGCCGGCCTGCTGGCCTATGCGGCGCGACGTCCTAAGGCGCAGCGGTCGCTGCCGATCGGCGGCGGTATGGCGCTGGTGGCGGCGGCAATGGCCAAACTGTTCCTGTTCGACCTCGGGACGCTCGACGGAATCTTCCGCGTCGTGGTGTTCATCGTGGTCGGGTTGGCACTGCTGGGGATGGGGGCGGGATATGCGCGACTGCTCAATCAACAGGACCGGGTGGCCGTCGAGCGGTCCGTGTGAACCGCGGCGACGCGTCCGACCCGGCGGTACGCCCGGGTCAGGCAGTCTCCAGTCGGGCCGGAACCGCCTCGTCGTCGCGCCGCCCGACCAGATACCAGGTGTGCATCACGCCCTTGCCCTTGATCTCGACATCGCCGCGCTCCTCGAGCACGAACGCGTGATTGATGCGGTCATAGACGTTCTGCGGCACCTGAATTCGGCCGGCAACGTCGGTGGTCTCCATCCGTGCGGCGATATTGACCGCATCGCCCCAGACGTCATAGAAGAACTTGCGGGCGCCGACCACCCCGGCCACCACGGGTCCGGCTGCCAGGCCGATCCGCAACGGCACCTCGCGCCCACGCGGGTCCTTGAGGTCGGCGACCGCGTCCGCCAGATCGAGCGCCAGGCAGGCGAGTGCCTCGATGTGGTCGGCACGCGGTTTGGGCACCCCGGCCACCACCATGTAGGAGTCACCGCTGGTCTTCACCTTCTCCAGTCCGTGACGGTCCACCAACGCGTCGAGGTCGGTGAACAGCCGGTCGAGGAAGCGCACCAGATCGGTCGGGGTGAGATCGCTGGCCCGTTCGGTGTAGCCGGCAATGTCGGCGAACAGAATCGAGGCGTCGTCGTAGTTGTCGGCGATGATGGTCCGTGAGGGCTCCTTGAGCCGCTGCGCGATCGTGGCGGGCAGGATGTTGCTCAGCAACTGCTCGGACCGCTGGTATTCGGCGTCCATGGCCTGTTCGGCCCGGGCCATTTCGCGCAGCGACGTCCAGACTGTGGCAAATACCATCACGGCCGCGGAAACCGCCGACACCACGAAGCCTGCGGTCAGCGCCCACGGCGGCCCGACGCCTCGATCCTGTGGAACCAGGACCTGCAACGCGATGGTGGCAGCCACGGCCAAGGCCGCCAACGACGCGGCGAGCACGATGCGCTCGATGCCCAGCACCAGGACCACCAGCGATACCGCGACCACGAAGTAGAACTGCAAACCCGAACCGGTCCCGATCGCGAAACACATCACGGACACCGACAGGTAGGCGATCAGGAAGAACGTCAGCGGCGCGATCAGCTCGCCGAACCGGTACAACAGTGGCACCACAACGAACAGACCTGCGGAAACGAGGTTGAAGAACCCGAGTCGCCACATTGGTCCGTCCAAGGCCAACTGGAAGATCCCGAAACCGGTGGTCACAGCGGCGGCGATCCACGTCGCGATGGTCAACACGCGTAGTCGGCTCGACACGCTCTCCGCGTAGTGCCGAGTGCGCGCCGACATGCGGTTGTTCAGGGCCATCTCGGGCATACACACCGAGCGGCGGAACTCGCTGACCACCACGTATCAAGCGTATCGCCGTCGACCACCCAGCCGGCCGACATTGGTCTCGCTGCCGTCCCGGCGATGGTCCAGCAAACCCGACAATTATCGGTATGCCACAATGGGAACTTGTTCCAGTGAGCGCGCCAATACGGCCGCCGATCTCGTCTGGGGGGATCTTTCGTGGACCGGTCATGGGTGCGGAACACCGCAGCCGGCTGTGCGATCGCTTGTGGTGCCATGGTGGTTGGACCTGGCATGGCCGGCACCGCGGTGGCCTCGGCTCATTTGTTCGGTGTGGATATCCACGATCTCTTCGATCACAAGAAGAAGAACAAGAAGTCCAATCCCGTGGCCAGGCTGGGCTCGCACCGCGCCGGCGGAGTCAAGAATTCCGGTGGAGCCCTCGGTCCGGGGGCCGCCACAGGCTCGAAACCCGAATCGAAGATCGCGACCAGCAAGATCGGGACCAATCAGGTAGGTGTCGGTGAGGCCCCGGTGACTGCGACCCGCGGATCATTCGCCGAATCACCTCAGTCAGCCCGCGTCGGAACGGTCGGGCGGGTTCCATCGACAGTCCTGTCGGGCGGGACCGTGCAGGCACCGGCGGCCGCTGTGACCAGCGGTGTCCGAGGAGGTGGAGCGGCCGGGGCTCCGATCAACGGAAACATCGGCCGAGCCCCCAACCTCGCGCCGGTGCCAACGGCCCCGAGCGGTCGGGCGATCGTCATCCGGTCGGCCCCCTCCACGATTCCCGCCGCACCCACTCCGATGATCGGTGCGGCACCGGCTGCTCCCGTCGTCGCGGTGCCTGTGGTGGTTCCTCCCACGATCCCGGCACCGACGGCGTCGCCTGCGGGGGCGCCGCCAGTGGTCGCGAACCCGCCGATCTCTCCCACACCACGGTCAGAACCACCAGAGGCACAGATACTTTCGACGCCTGCGGCGCCGGAGCCCATCCGGCTGGGATACGCCGACTATCTACGTACGGCCAGCCCAAGCGAGTTGTTGCTCGCCGTGCTGCCCGGACTGGGCGGAATGCTGGTGATGACGGCCGCAGGGGGAGCGGTGGGCTTCCGGCAGGCGCGTGCCGCACAGACACTGCCGTCGCCGCAGATCGCCCGATTCCTGCCGTAGCGGCACAGCAAACAACGTACGACGAGCGCGACCGTCGCAACGGGCGAACATCCACGTGACGCGTTTGGATGGATTCATCGCAACGAGATAGCATCCGCGGGCCAGCCGGTAGCAATGGCTCATTCCATGGTCCTTTCATGGGTGTTTCATAGCTGGTCGCTGTATCCGGCGCGGTTAGGGTCTCGCCTGACGGTGCCTGAACAGCGGTGATCAACGGTGGCAATCGGTTGACGAACCAGCAGTAGGTCTTTTGAGTACTTGTCAAGGCGTTGAACCGATTCCGATGATCTGACCCGTTTGCGCCATATTGACGCATCGGCATGGTTTACTCTTCGGGATCGGGTGCGCTCATCGGGGCGCACCGCACGTTTGCGGTAGCTTCGTGCAGGGTCAGGCCTCGGATGCCACCGCATTCGGGGCTCGATCGTTCGCATCCGATCCGCAAATGCATGTATGAGCACCTGACAGGGTGCCGGCACGGAGACAGGCGGAGGAACTCGCGATTTTCAGGATCCTGAAGCGGCTGTGGATTCCACTGGTGCTCGTGGTGGTAGGGGTTGCAGGCGGATTTACCGTGTCACGGCTGCACGGCGTCTTCGGCAGCGAGAGCCGCCCCGCATACACCAGCGCCGAACGTGAAGAGAAGCGGCCCCACGATCCCAAGCACCTGGTGTACGAGGTGTTCGGCCCGCCCGGGACCGTTGCGACCATCAGCTATTTCGATGCTGATGCCGAGCCGCAACTCATCAGGGAAGCAACCCTGCCGTGGTCAGTGGAGTTCCCCATCTCCGATGCGACGGCGATGGGAAATCTCAGCGCACAGGGCAACTCTGATTCCATCGGTTGCCGCATCCTCGTCGGCGATGAGGTGAAAGACGAGAAGGTTCGAACCGGCGTGAGCGCATTCACCTTCTGTCAGTTGAAGGCAGCATGAGCACCGACGACGAACCTCTGACAGAGCCCTTGCCGGTAGCCCAGCGCCCGCCGTTCATCGCGCGCATGGTCCGCCTGCTGGCGGTGCCCATCATCCTGGGCTGGTTGGCGATCACGGTTATCTTGACTATCGTAGGCACTTCGTAGAGTGAATGCCACGCCGCGATCTTCCACGCTGACGGCTGTCATTTCTCACTCTCCAATTCTTTTCCGTTGGTCTTATAAGTCTTGTGGCAAGGGGCGGCAAGGGGTAGTTGGGAGGTTTGTACGAGAGCTATATCGCGAGGCACCTCACTAGAGCCCCTTGCCACCCCTCACCACTTTCCATTTGTGCTGGTCAGGCTCGTCCTGACCCCTGTCGTCGGCACGACGAAACCGAATCCCTGCCCACGCGGTGTAGCGGGCCGGAACAGGCTCCGTCGAAGCGAAGGCGTAGCCGTTTCTAGAGAGATTTTGGTTTTTTCTGATCTGTTTCTTTTCAACACCACGTAGCGAAATCTCACTATGTTGACTCAGCCGCGCACTGAAATTTTGGTCACCCCAAGGAACGTGACCGTGTGACTTCAACCAGTCTGCAAAAACCGCGTATAGTTCGGTACTTATCACGTGCGCTTCGGGATCGAAAACTATCTTGTCGTCGAAGAATCGCAATAACAGATCAGCGCTGGCACGCCATTTACGCGTAGCTGTAATCACCGATTGTGGTTCGTCAGGCATAGTCTGTTCTCCTCTGTACCACTGAACCGCCCCCGCGACTAGCCAAGAAAGTACGGCTTCATGCTGACCGTTACGACCGTTCCGTAGGCGAGTACGCAAGTCAGGATCGCCAGTTCTTTCCATGTTCTCGTTTGTAATCGGCTTGTTTGGCTTTACATATTTGTAGGGAAACGGCACTAGTGCTAAACGTCGCCACGTTCCGTGGTCGGATTCGTCAACTCTCGGCAGATAGTTCGTTGTCACAAAGATTGTGTGACTTGGTTCCCAGAACACCGTATCTTTTCCACAGTATCGCGCCGAAATCTGCCCAACTCCGTGCAAGTCTTTCAAACGCTTAACGTTCAAATGTCCCAACTCTGGAAATTCCTCCATGAACGCCAAGCGTGCACCACGCAGAACCATCATTTCTGTTGGGTGGTCTCCGTTGCGTGCTAACAAAACACGATCCGGCAGCGTCACGGCGTAGTCACTTCCAAGTGCGAACCGCACGCCGTCAACAACAGTTGTCTTTCCGTTCTCGCCAGAGCCTTTCAGAATCACCAATTTATCATCGGGAACCGGATGGCCAGTTATGCCCTGACCGAATCTCATTTGCAGCCAGTGCGTCACGTCTTCGGGTAATGCAGTAAGGGCAGCATTCCAGTCTTCGTGTATGGCATCTTTGACGTAATCAACCATCGTGACTTTTGTGAGTTTCAGGTTTGGATCGTGCGGCCTCAAGTTTCCATTACGAAGATCCACCACGCCGTTTTTTACATTTAGTAAATGTGGGTGCGCGTCGAAATCTTCGGCGTCAGTTGCAAGGTATCCCTTGATGATTCGCAAAATTGCGGCAATGCGGCTAGCTGACAGAAGCGCGGCGAGTGGTTTCAACACATGGACGCCGAGATTTTTGTTCGATGCTTTTTCGAGCATGTCGATAACCGCACGACGAACAACGTCCTCAACGACCGGTTGGCTTATCGGCGTCCATCGTCTGCTGTCGAATTTCATCCATCCGAACGAACCGGTGTAGATGTATTCGCGTTTTAGGTAGGTATCTGCGATTTCCTGCCCTATGTAAGCGTCTTTGAATCTGTGTTCATCGGCAACATGTTTTCCCCCGTCAGCGACCGGCGGATGGTTCTTTACCAATTTCAATAGGTCGCTAAGCGAGTGTTCGGCGAGGTAGTCATCCAACCCAACTTTGGAATCACCGTTGTCAGGCAAGTGCAAATACTCGACGCGGGCATCTTTTGTTTTGAGCCAATCCGCAAGACTGCACATTGCTTGAAACACGTCAGGGTTTCTCGCTGCGTCACCGTCGAACGCCAGGACCACACGTCGGCCGTTTAGGGCAATGTCATGGAAGTCAGCCAGCACGGTTTTTCCGCCAAAGTCGTTGGTACCGCACCAGTTCCAGACGCCGGACAACGCCACGATGCACAAACCGTGGATTGCCCCGCAATCGGCTTTTTTCGTTCCCTCGGTAATCCACAAATCAAAACTGGGATCGTCCAGCCAACCGCCTACGCCGGGAGGTACGTCCAGAACGTTGCGCTGACGCGATGGCGTTTCGTACTTTCTGTCTTTGCCGTTCTGATGTTGACGCGGGGTGTCGGGTCGAAATTGGTAACCCGACACGGTGCCATCGGCACGCAGAAGCGGTATTAGGAGACCTTGCCCTAGTTTTTGTTGGGCTTGGTTGAATCCCAACGGTTTTAGAAGTTGGCTGTTAACGATGGTTTCGTAGCCGCGTTGATTGGCGAACTCTGACGAAATGCCAGAGTGCGCGAGCATCTTTAGATGCTCGGGATACAGAGCCACGTTTACGCCCCGTTGCTGACGCGACGGTTTTTCTTGACGTACTCGATCAAGTCGTCTTTGAGATAACGCACACGTCCCCCTATTTTTACGTGAGGGATACTGTGCTCGTTTCGCAGATAGCGATTTTGCGAAAGCGAATCGACGGACATTCCGAGCCAGTCGGCGGTTTCTTCCGGCGTCAAAAGTTCTGGCAGTACAGACATAGTTCTTTCCCGAAGTGTGAAAGTTTTCAGTCCATATTTGCCGTACGCCGCCGAGCGCGTCCCGGTTCTCCGTTGTTCTAGCAATCCTGCCGGGATTTCTGTGATTGGTCAAGCGGCGTCACACCGAACGTGTAGACTAGAGCTAAGTCGCAGGTCAGCGGCTCACCGACAACGAAAAGTTTCAGCTCAACTAAAAAGAATCGGGAAAAATATGGCTACCGTCAGCAAAGACGAGAAAACCGGAACCTACATGGTTCGGTATCGCACGCCAGAAAACAAACAAACCAAGAAGCGAGGTTTTACAACCAAGCGAGACGCGAACGCTTTTGCGGCGTCGGTAGAAGTGAAAAAGATGACGGGGGAGTACATCGCACCGTCGCTGGGAAAAGTCACGATTGGCTCACTTGGACCGGGGTGGCTGGAACGCCAAAAAGGACACATGAAACCGTCCGGTTTTCGTTCGTATGAAAGCTGTTGGCGTAACCACGTCGAACCGCGTTGGGCAGACGTGAAGATTTCCGACGTGAAATATTCCGAAGTACAAGCGTGGATTACGTCGCTGTCTACGAAACTTTCGGCTTCTATGATTGCGAACGTTTACTCAGTGCTCGCACGCATTTTGGACGACGCCGTAAGGGATCGTTCGATTCCAAGCAATCCGGCGCGTGGCGTGAGATTGCCCAAACGCACGAAAAAGCCAAATGTGTATCTGACTCGCGAGCAGCTTTTTGCATTGGCAGACGAGAGCGGTAGGTATCGCTCGCTGGTGTTGCTACTGGGTACGGTCGGCCTGCGGTGGGGCGAAGCCGCAGCGTTGCGCGTGTCTGACGTGGATTTCTTACGGCGTCGAATCACGTTGCACGAGAACGCGGTTCGTATCGGTGCCACGACGCACGTCGGTTCACTCAAGACCGGCCACAACCGCGTGGTTCCGCTGTCGCTGTTTGCTGCCGAAGCGATTGCAAAAACGTGTGAGGGTAAAGAACGCGAGAATCTGATTTGGCCGTCTGCCAGCGGTGACTACTTAGGCCCGCCAGCGGGAAACAAATCGTGGCTGTCTGGCGCGGTTGCGCGTTGTCAGGCCGCAGATTCCACTTTTCCGCGCATCACAGCGCACGATCTGCGCCACACAGCGGCGTCATTGGCCATCAGCGCCGGGGCGAACGTTTTGGTGGTTCAGCGGATGCTTGGACACGCGAGCGCGGCAATGACGCTGGACACCTATGCCGACCTGTTTGACGACGACCTGAACGCGGTTGCGGATCGGTTGGATGCACTTGTGCCCAAAATGTGCCCAGACGGTGCCCAGAAACCGAAATCGACTGCTCTGAAATCTGTCTGACCTGCGTTGATAAGCGCAGCGAAAAAGTGCCCTCGGTGAGATTCGAACTCACACTGTACGGGTTTTGAATCCGTTTCCTCTGCCAGTTGGGATACGAGGGCGTCCCGATCGGTACTGCGGCCTATCACCTTAGAGGATGGCCCCGCGGTCGCCGAACGGCGGCCTCCACGACACAATGTTCCCCATGACCGGGTCACCGAACGACGCTGACAGCCCCCGCCGTGTGCTCATCGCCGAGGATGAGGCGCTCATCCGCCTCGACCTCGCCGAGATGCTCCGTGAAGAGGGCTACGAGGTCGTCGGCGAGGCCGGTGATGGGCAGGAGGCCGTTGAACTCGCCGAGGCCCTGCGTCCGGACCTGGTGATCATGGACGTGAAGATGCCCCGGCGCGACGGTATCGACGCGGCCTCGGAGATCGCCAGTAAGCGCATTGCCCCGATCGTGATCTTGACCGCCTTCAGCCAGCGTGAGTTGGTCGAGCGTGCCCGCGATGCCGGGGCGATGGCCTACCTCGTCAAGCCCTTCAGCATCACCGACCTGGTTCCCGCCATCGAGGTGGCGGTCAGCCGGTTCGGTGAGGTCGCCGCGTTGGAGAACGAAGTGGCGACGTTGGGGGACCGACTGGAGACCCGCAAGCTTGTTGAGCGGGCCAAGGGTTTGCTGCAGAGCAAACATCAGATGACCGAGCCCGAGGCATTCAAGTGGATTCAGCGGGCCGCGATGGACCGCCGGACCACGATGAAACGGGTGGCCGAGGTGGTGCTGGAAACGTTGGAAGAAACCGAGGAAGCGCCCACTCCAGAGAACTGACCGACCGGCCCGGTTGTTAATTGTGGGTTTCTGCCGGGCCGAAATTCCGCGTTCAGCCAGCACACGCCCAAGGAGCCTCGCTCAACATCCCGCACTCGGGCCGGTGGTTGGCTATGTTCTACCCGAAGCTCCGGCGCCTGGCCCCTTGTCAGGTCAGTGCGCCGGTGCCGCTGACAACTCTGACCCGGAGGTGAAGCGTGCGCGGTCGCGTGGCACGGAAAGCATTTGCTCTCGGAAGTGCGGGTGTGGTTGCCCTGGCGATTGCCGGCTGCAACCAGTCCTCGCCGGAAGACGGGGCATCGCAGACCGATTTGATGATCGTCGAGAAGGTCCAGATCGACGAGAACGGTGCCGAGGTCAAGGCCGCCGAAGGCGTCACCCCGGCCGATCCCGCCGGCGACGGGAAGGCCACCTGCCCGCCGGTGATGATCGGCATGATGGGTGCCCTCAACGGTCCGGATGCCGCCCTGGGCATCAACATCAAGAACGGTGTGCAGCTGGCGATCGACAAGCACAACGCCGCCAACGCCGGCTGCCAGGTGCAACTCAAGAGCTTCGACACCGAGGGTGATCCGCAGAAGGCCACCGGCGTGGCGCCGCAGATCGTCGACGAGGCGTTCATCATCGGCCTGATCGGGCCCGCGTTCTCCGGCGAGACCAAGGCCACCGGTGACGTGTTCAACCAGGCCGGACTGGTCGCCGCCACCGCGTCGGCCACCAACGTCACGTTGAGCGAGAACGGGTGGCGGACGTTCTTCCGCGGCCTGGCCAATGACGGCGTGCAGGGCCCCTCGGTGGCCAACTACCTCAAGAACACCCTCGGCAACAAGAAGGTGTGCGTTGTCGACGACAGCACCGACTACGGTCTCGGCCTGGCCCAAGCTGTGCGTGAAACCCTTGGCCCGGTTGCTGATTCGTCGTGCAACATCTCGGTGAAGAAGGGTGACAAAGAGTTCTCGGCCGCTGTCACCCAGATCAAGAATGCTGCCCCGGATTCGGTGTTCTACAGCGGCTATTACTCCGAGGCCGCACCGTTCGTCCAGCAACTCAAGGACGGTGGTGTGGCGGCAACCTTCGTCAGCGCCGACGGCACCAAGGACCAGCAGTTCGTCGATCAGGCCGGCGAATCCTCGAAGGGCGCGCTGCTGTCCTGCCCGTGTGGCCCGGCCACCGGGGCGTTCGCCGATGAGTACACGCAGAAGTTCGGGCAGGCGCCCGGCACCTACAGCACCGAGGGCTATGACCTGGGCACCATCCTGCTCAAGGGCATCGACTCCGGCGCCATCACCCGACCGGCGCTGCTGGACTACGTCCGCACCTACGAGGGCCAAGGTGTGGCACGCAAGTACCAGTGGAGCGACAAGGGTGAGCTGACCACCAATTTGATCTGGATGTACGAAGTCAAGTAACCGCCAGACGAAACGCGTCCGAGACCGTAACCGGAACTCGGACGCGTTTCGCTTCATATCACTTCAGTTAGGAGCCGCCACCGGATGATTCACCAGTGCGTCGAGCAGTCCGCCTGCCTGGCAGCCAACATCAGTTTCAACCTGGATGGCCTGCGAGACGGGTTCTGGCAGTTGACGATCGACGGTCTGTCCTGGGGTGCGATCTATGCGTTGGTGGCGGTGGGCTACACGCTGGTCTTCGGCGTGCTGCGCCTGATCAACTTCGCCCACTCCGAGATCTTCATGCTGGGGATGTTCGGCGCGTACTTCTGCCTGGATGTCATTCTCGGTTTCACCGCGAGCGGTAACGCCTATAACAAGGGCGTCGGGTTGACCGTGCTGTATCTCGGCATCGCCTTGTTGTTCGCCGTGCTGGTCTCGGGGTCCGCGGCGGTAGGTCTGGAACTCGTCGCCTATCGACCGCTGCGAAAACGCAATGCCCGCGCGCTCACCTTCCTCATCACGGCCATCGGCATGTCTTTCGTACTGCAGGAGTTCGTGCACTTCGTGTTGCCGAAGCTGATGAAGGGCTACGGCGGAAGCAACGCGCAACAACCCATCGTCCTGGTCCAGCCGAAAGTGCAGTTCACGATTTTCGGCGCGACGGTGTCGAACGTGACGTTGGTGGTCGTGGGTGCGGCGTTGGTCCTGGCGCTCCTGACCGACATCGCGATCAACCGCACGAAGTTCGGCCGCGGGATCCGTGCCGTGGCGCAGGATCCGACCACCGCCACGCTGATGGGCGTGTCCCGCGAACGCATCATCATGCGGACCTTCCTCATCGGTGGTCTGCTGGCCGGGGCGGCGGCACTGCTCTACACGCTGAAGGTGCCTCAGGGCATCATCTACTCGGGCGGATTCCTCCTGGGCATCAAGGCGTTCTCGGCGGCGGTGCTCGGCGGGATCGGTAATCTCCGTGGAGCCCTGCTGGGCGGTCTGCTGCTGGGCGTCATGGAGAACTACGGGCAGGCGGTGTTCGGAACGCAATGGCGTGACGTCGTGGCGTTCGTCCTGCTGGTGCTGGTCCTGTTGTTCCGGCCGACCGGAATACTCGGTGAAAGCCTCGGGAAGGCACGGGTATGAGCGAGTCGCACGGTCCACAATCCGCCGGTTCGGTGACCAAGACACTGCTGGCCCCCGGCGATGCCCTGCGCGAATCATGGTCCACCTTGCCGCGGGCAGCCAAATGGGTTGTCGGCGTGGCGGGTTTCGGGTTGCTGGCGCTGCTGCCGTTGTTCACCCCGAGCTTCCTCGACACCCCGGGCATCAGTTTCGGCGGCACCATGGCCCAGTTCGCGATGGTCGGCATCATCGCGATCGGGCTCAACGTCGTCGTCGGTCAGGCCGGCCTCCTCGACCTCGGCTATGTCGGCTTCTACGCCGTCGGCGCCTATACCGTCGCCCTGTTGACCAGCCCTGACAGCCCGTGGAATCAGGTGGGCCCGAACGGTTTCTTCAGCAAGGACTGGGCCTGGCTGTCCTGTGTGCCGTTGGCCATGGCCGTTACCGCGCTCGCCGGGTTGATCCTGGGAACCCCGACGCTGCGATTGCGCGGCGACTATCTGGCCATCGTCACCCTCGGTTTCGGTGAGATCATCCGACTGCTGGCCGACAATCTTTCCGACGTCACCAACGGCTCGCGTGGGCTCAATCAGGTCGCGTATCCGCGGGTCGGGGAGAGCGAGAAGCTGCCCAACGGCGTGTTCTCCAGCGGCAACTCGGTCGGTGACGCCAACTATGGCACGTGGTGGTTCTGGCTCGGCCTGATTCTGATGGTCGGAATCCTGCTGTTGGTCGGGAACCTGGAGCGCAGCCGGGTCGGGCGTGCCTGGGTTGCTGTCCGCGAGGACGAGGACGCCGCGGAGGTGATGGGCGTCAACACCTTCCGGTTCAAGCTGTGGGCCTTCGTGATCGGCGCCGCGATCGGTGGGCTTTCCGGCGCGCTCTACGCCGGCCAGGTGCAGTACGTCGCGCCGCCGACGTTCAACATCATCAACTCGATGCTGTTCCTTTGCGCGGTGGTGCTCGGCGGGCAGGGCAACAAGCTCGGCGTGATCTTCGGCGCCTTCATCGTGGTGTATCTGCCCAACCGGCTGCTGGGGGTCGAGTTCCTCGGGATCAACCTCGGTGACCTGAAGTACCTGTTCTTCGGTCTGGCGCTGGTGGTGTTGATGATCTTCCGGCCGCAGGGGCTCTTCCCGGTGCGCCAGCACCTGTTGACCTACGCCAAATCGGCCCGAGCGTTGTTGCGCGGCGCGATCGACAAGGAGCCGGTGCGATGAGCGAGCCCATGCCCGGTGTCA
This sequence comes from Mycolicibacterium alvei, assembly GCF_010727325.1. Classification (NCBI taxonomy): domain Bacteria; kingdom Bacillati; phylum Actinomycetota; class Actinomycetes; order Mycobacteriales; family Mycobacteriaceae; genus Mycobacterium; species Mycolicibacterium alvei. The sequence continues at coordinate 907,890 of NZ_AP022565.1, read as the reverse complement.
CCGAGAGCGTCGAGGAGCTGGCCGGGGTACACCGTGACATCCAGGCGGCCGAGGGTGAGATCCTGTTGGAAACAAAGGAACTCACGGTGAAGTTCGGCGGCCTGGTGGCGCTGGACTCGGTCAGTTTCGACATCCGCCGCGGGGAGATCCTCGGTCTGATCGGCCCCAACGGTGCGGGCAAGACCACCTGCTTCAACGCGATCACCGGGGTGTACCGACCCAGCTCGGGGTCGGTGGTCTTCGACGGCGCCCCGCTGGGCCGGACCAAACGTCACCAGATCACCCGACGCGGCATTGCCCGCACCTTCCAGAACATCCGGCTCTTCGGTGAGATGACCGCGCTGGAGAACGTGATGGTGGGAACCGATGCCCGGCACAAGACCTCGGTGCCGGGGGCCCTGGTGCGCTCGCCACGGCACCGGCGCGAGGAACGGTCGGCGATCGAAAGAGCGGCTGCACTCCTGCATTTCGTCGGAATCGCCCACCGCGGCGAGGAGAAGGCCAAGAACCTTCCCTACGGGGACCAGCGGCGCCTGGAGATCGCCCGCGCACTGGCCACCGAGCCCAAGTTGCTGTGTCTGGATGAACCGGCCGCCGGGTTCAACCCGGCCGAGAAGTCCGCGCTGATCGAGTTGATCCGAAAGATCCGCGACGACGGCTACACCGTGCTGTTGATCGAACACGACATGCGCCTGGTCATGGGCGTGACCGACCGCATCGTGGTGCTGGAATTCGGCCGCAAGATCGCCGACGGATTGCCACACGAAATCCGCGAGGACCCGAAGGTCATCGCCGCGTATCTGGGGGTGCCCGATGACGAACTCGGCTGAGACCAGTCGCCCGGTGCTGCTGGAGGTGCGCGACGCGGTGGTGCACTACGGCCGCATCAAGGCGTTGCACGGGGTCTCGCTCGTGGTGCACGAGGGGGAGTTGGTCACACTGCTGGGCTCCAACGGGGCCGGCAAGACCACGATGATGCGGGCGATCTCGGGCCTGCGTCCGCTGACCTCGGGCTCGGTGTGGTTCGAGGGTCGCGACCTCTCGCGCGTGAAAGCCCACCAGCGCGTCATCGACGGGCTCATCCAGGCCCCCGAGGGGCGCGGGGTCTTTCCCGGCATGACGGTGGTGGAGAACCTGGAGATGGGCTGCTACGGACGCAAATTCCCGTCCCGCGGTGAGCATGACGAGCGGCTGGACTGGGTGTTCACGACGTTCCCAAGGCTGGCCGAGCGACGCTCCCAGTTGGGCGGCACCCTCTCCGGCGGGGAGCAGCAGATGTTGGCCATCGGCCGCGCGCTGATGTCGCGACCCCGGGTGTTGCTGCTCGACGAACCGTCCATGGGGTTGGCGCCGATGGTGATCTCGCAGATCTTCAAGATCATCTCCGAGATCAACTCCCAGGGCACCACCGTGTTGCTGGTGGAGCAGAACGCCCAACAGGCGCTGAGCCGCTCGGACCGGGCCTACATCCTGGAGACCGGGAATGTCACCCGAAGCGGTGATGCGCGGGAGTTGTTGGCGGACGACAGCATTCGTGCCGCCTACCTCGGAGTCGCCTGACCACCTGCCCCTGGCCCCCTTTGGCACCGCGAGAGTGAACGTGTCTGCCGACGACACGCCGCGCTAAAGCCGACATTTGTGCACGTTCACGGCACGCTGGGGTGGTGATGGTAGGTAAATCGATCGCGCTGTTCATCCTCGCCGCGGTGCTGGAGATCGGCGGAGCCTGGCTGGTGTGGCAGGGCGTGCGCGAGCACCGCGGCTGGATGTGGATGGGTGCCGGGGTGATCGCGCTCGGCGCCTACGGATTCGTCGCGGCGTTTCAGCCCGACGCCCACTTCGGCCGGGTCCTGGCCGCCTACGGCGGGGTGTTCATCGCCGGGTCGTTGTTGTGGGGGATGGCCGCCGACGGTTTCCGGCCCGACCGGTGGGACGTCACCGGCGCCCTCGTCGCGCTCGCCGGCGTCGGGCTGATCATGTACGCGCCGCGCTGAGCTCCTCAGCCCAAGCGGGCACTGTCGTCGTCGAGATCGTCGCGGCGCAGGCCCATCGGAGTGGCGGCCGGGATATCACCGGCGGCCACGACCTGCCGGGTGATCGGGGTCAGCACCGCGAACAGGGTGGTGATCTCGTCGTCGGTCAACGCGTCCAACGCCGCCAGGGACAATTCGTCGGTGCGGTCCTCGATGGTCTGCTTGATGTCGCGCCCGGTGTCGGTGAGCTCGCCCCGGGCATCCAGCCAGCCCCGGGAACGCAGTCGTTCGACGTAATGCTCCCACTGCTCGTCGTCGTAGTCGCGGCTACGCATGATCATCTCGCGCGGCACGCGACCGGCCGCGGCGTGCAGCACGTTGCTCTCTCGGCCGCCGATGCCCTCGGCCATCAACACGGCGATGTGGGAGTCGCCGCGTTGCTCTCGCAACAAAGTGACCGCGTGCCAGAGTTTCGCGATCGGTTCCTCGGGCCACGGCAGGGCTCGGTTGGCGGCGTAGAGCGGCCGCCCGTCCAGCGGTGCGGTGCGAGCCGCTTTCGCGGTCAGCTCTGCGGCCAGGCGAGTGGACTCGGAGTCGGCCACCCCGGACCGGCGCAGCGCCGCGACGGCCGTTTCCGATCGCATCTGCAGAAGCGTTGCCGGACTTGCTATGTCCCAGGCGGCCGGCAGCGCCTTGGCGACCTGCTCGGCGGTGAAGTTGTAGAACGCGGCCGTCACGACCTCTGGCGGCACGATGCCCAGCGGAGCCGAGCGGGCGGCGAAGTAGCTCATCCAGAAGCCGGGATAGCCCAGGGAGTCGAGCGCCGCGCGTGGTTCCGCGGCGAAGTAGGTGACGGCGTGCACGGGCTCCAGTCGATCGAAGAAACGCCGTGCCACCGCGGGAATGCGAGCCATGCGGCAAGTTAAGCATCGGGGCCGCCACCGACGATCACCGCGGTCGCGGCCTCGTCGATGATGGCCCGCATCGCCCGTTCGGCGGCGTCCTCGTCGCGCAACCGGATCGCCCGGGCCACCTGGTCGTGTAACTCGATGGCCGCCGGGTTCGGTGAGTCCGGCATCAAGCCGTGCTCGGTACGCCCGGCGAGGACCTCGGCCACCACGTCGTTGAGCGCGCGGAACATCTCGTTGCCGCTGGCCTCCAGCAGTGTTTGATGGAAAACCTTGTCCGCCAGCAGGTATGCGTCGAGGTTGCCGGATCGTCCGTGCACCACCATGTCGGAGACGGCGGCGGCCAGGATCCGGCATTGATCGGGGTCGGCTCGCCGTGCGGCGAGTGCCGCGGCAGCCGGTTCGAAACCTCGGCGCAGCTCCGACAGTGAGGCAAGGAGCGCCGCGCGGTCCCCGGCATGCAGGCGCCAGCGAATCAGTCTGGGGTCGAACACATTCCACTTGTGTGACGGCTGCACCGTGATCCCGACCCGGCGTCGCGACTCCACCATGCCCATCGACTCCAACACCCGGATCACCTCACGTGCCACGCTGCGGGACACCTCGTGCTCGGCGCTGAGCCGGTCCAGGGTCAGCACCTGACCGGCCGCCAGTTCACCGGAGGCGATGCCGGTACCGAGCGCGGTCAACACGTTGTCATGCAACGCGCCGACGTTTGATGGTGAGGACACGGTTACATCGTGTCATATTGCGGACAATGCAATATAAGAACCGATCTAAACGCGCAACTCTTGCAAACGTATGATCTTTAAGTCATGATTTGTGACGGCAGACACATATCGTGAGGCGGAGTATGGGTTCACCAGTCGTGGTCATGGGCGTATCGGGATCGGGAAAGTCGACGATCGGCGCCGCGCTGGCACAGCGGATACGGGTGCCGTTCGCCGACGCCGACGATTTTCACCCCGCCGCCAACATCGCCAAGATGTCTGCGGGACACGCCCTCGACGACGAGGACCGGTATCCGTGGCTGGAGTCGATCGGAGAGTGGCTCGCCAAGCACCACGACGGCGGCGTGATGAGTTGCTCGGCACTGAAACACAAATACCGCGACCAATTGCGGCGACACTGCCCCGACGTCGCGTTTCTGTATCTGAGCGGTTCACCCGAGGTGATCCGCCGGCGCCAGGCCAGCCGACCGGGGCATTTCATGCCGGCTGCGCTGCTGGACTCCCAATTCGCGACGCTGGAACCGCTCGGACCCGATGAAGCCGGTGTCGCCATCGATGTGGATCAGAGCATCGACGCCATAGTCGACGAATACATGGCCCAATGCGACACGGAGACAACGGAACAGGAGAACCGATGACCTCGGCCCTCACTCATCTCGCGGCCGGGACGGACCTGGTCGAGCCCGTGGCGGGCGGCGCGCAGTTGGTCCTGGCCGCACTGGCCGGCATTGCCCTGATCGTCGTACTGATCACGATCGTCAAGCTGCATCCGTTCCTGGCCCTGATCTTCGGTGCACTGACCGTGGGCATGGCTGCGGGCGAGAACATCAGCGACGTGCTCGCCTCATTCTCCAGCGGCTTCGGGTCCACCGCTGCCAGCGTCGGGATACTGATCGCGCTCGGCGCGATGTTCGCCAAGCTGTTGGCAGACTCCGGGGGAGCCGACGAGATCGTGGACACCATCGTCGGGCATGCGTCACCGAGGGCGCTGCCGTGGGCAATGGCGTTGGTGGGCGCGATCATCGGCCTGCCGATGTTCTTCGAGATCGGCCTGGTGCTGTTGATGCCGGTGATCTACCTGGTGGCCCGACGTTCGCAACTGTCGCTGATCACCGTCGGCATCCCGGCTCTGGCAGGCCTGTCGGCCATGCACGGATTCGTACCGCCCCACCCGGGACCGGTCGCGGCGATCTCCCTGCTCAACGCCGATCTCGGCGTCACGCTGGCGTTGGGCGTGCTGGTGGCAATCCCGACGATCGTGGTGGCAGGTCCGTTGTTCGGCAAACTGGCCGGTCGCTGGGTGGTCCTGGAGGTTCCGGACCGGTTCGACGCGGCGGACGCCACGGTCGGAGCGGCAGGAGCGGCCGGTGCGGCTACGACGACCGTGACGAAGGCGCGACCGACCTTCACCGTCACCATGTTCAGCGTTCTGTTGCCGGTGGCGCTGATGATGGGCAAGGCGCTCGTCGACATCTTCGTCGACGACAAGTCCCACCTGCTGCGGCAGACGTTCGACATCCTCGGTCAGCCTCTGATGGCGTTGCTGATCGCGGTGGTGGTCGGAATGTTCACTCTCGGTGGCGGTGCCAAGATGACCCGCGACCAGATCGTCACATGCATCGAGTCATCGCTTCCGCCGGTGGCAGGCATCATCCTGATCGTCGCGGCCGGTGGCGGATTCAAACAGGTTCTGGTCGACACCGGGATCGGCACCCTGCTCGCCGAATGGGCCAAGGGCGCCAACCTGTCGGTGGTACTGCTGGCCTGGGTGCTGGCCGTGTTGATCCGGTTAGCCACCGGGTCGGCGACCGTGGCCACGATTACCGCCTCGTCGCTGATGCTCGGCCTGGTCGAGGGAATGAGTACCGGGGAAGTGTCCCTGGTGGTGCTCGCCGTCGGTGCCGGCTCGTTGTTCTTCTCACACGTGAATGACGCCGGATTCTGGCTCGTGAAGGAATACTTCGGAATGACGGTGGGGCAGACCATCAAATCCTGGTCGTTGATGGAGACCGTGCTGTCGGTGACCGGCCTGGTTTTCGTTCTCCTGCTGGGACTGGTGATCTGAGCCGGTGAACCGAGCCCGACGTGAGGTGCCTGGGCGAACAGGCACCTCACGCAACGGTTTTCAGCCCCGGGTTACCTGTGTTCCACCGGCGAGTTCGTCATGCTTGCCCTGCTTGGTGGGGCTGCCGCTGATGGTCACCGCAATGATGATCATCGCGACAACGGCAAGGAACCCGCCCACGAACGGGATGATCGTAAGCAGCGTGAAGGCATTGCGAATCGCCGACTGAGCGGCCGTCGGCTTCGGCGCGTTGCCCGGACCATGCACGGCGAGCCCGAGCATCTTCTTGCCGGGCGTCGCGCCCATCCCCACCTCGAAGGCCACGTAGTAGACGAACATCAGCAGCCCAGTGAACAGGCCGGTCACCCAGTAGTTCGACAGCGAGTCTGTGAAGAAGCCCAGGAAGAACGCCACGATCCCGACGAGGATGCCGTCGATCACCCTGGCGAACCAACGCCGACCCAGACCGCCCGGTGCCTGCGTGCCGTAGGGCGGGGGATACCCACCCGGTACCTGCCCGCCATAGGGCGGTGGGTAGCCGCCGGGTTGTCCGTGCTGACCGAATTCCGATTGATAGTCACCGGTGCTCATGCCGTCAACGCTACCGATCGCGGAGCTGGTCAAGTTGGGATCGGGCGATGTCGGCGAGCGCGGCAGAGCGTTCACGGGCCGCCTCGGCAACCTCAGGTCCGTGTTCACGCGCAAGGTGCGCCAACTCTGCAGCCAGTTCACTCGTCCGCTCCATCGCCGCATCGGCCAGTTCGCGGCCCCGTTCGGCACCGACCACCAGGCCGTGTCCGACCTTCTCGGCGAGCGCACTGTCGGTGAGGGCATTGATGTTGAGGGCATTGTTGTTGAGGCCGCCGGCCGTCACACCGGGAACCGCAGCGGCGAGGCCGGCCGAGACCTGCCGAGCGGCACGGCGTCCGCGCCAGGCCAGCGACGGTTTGCCGGCGGTGTCGGCCGCAGCGATGATCAGGCCGCCCAACAGACTCACGTCGGTGACAAACTCCCGGCGCTGAGTCGCGGCGTGTTGCGGGTCGGAATCCTTCGTCAAGGCTTGGGAACCCACAGCCCTCGGAATCATCGTGACAGCCAGGGTCGCCGCGGTCAGCCGCGGTGCCCGGCCGAGCGCGAACAGGAGCCCACCTGCCACCTGTACCGCCGCGTTGACCCGCGTGAGCGTGTCGGCGTTGCTCGGGACCGCGGCCCCCACCGGGCCGGGCAGTGCACTCAACGCACCCAGCGTTCTGCGGGTCGTCTCGGTGGAGGTACTCGGGTCGCGCAGGGTGTCGACGCCCCGAGCGATGAAGGTCGCAGACAGCATGGGCCGGGCGATTCGTCTGATCAACATGGGCTAGGAGTTCCCACAGCTCGCCAGGGCAAACCTCTCCGGCCAGGTCACTGCGGCCAAGCGACACCCAGGAGTAACTTCGCAGGGGTGGATCGGCTGGCCGGCGACGGGCTGTGAACTACGACTGGGAACAGCTGGGTACGGGTGTGTGGCGCACCCGCCTTCCGTTTCTCGATGTCACGGTCGGTCTGGTCAGCGGCAACACTCACGCTCTTTTGGTCGATGCCGGTACGACATTGGCCGAGGCCCGCGGTATCGAGGCCGATGTCAGGGCACTGACGGGGCAGCATGTCACACGTATCATCCTGACGCACAACCATTTCGACCATGTCCTGGGTTGCCCCTGGTTCAAGGAGGCCGAAATCTACTGTGCACCAGAGGTTGCGGCGGCCATGTCTGTCGGCCGAGCGCACTTGAGGGCGGATGCGATCCACCACGGCGCCGACGCCGACGACGTCGACCGGGCGATCGCGGCACTGCCGGTTCCCACACACGAGGTGGCCCGTGGTGATATCGATCTCGGCGGCCGAATCGTAAGTATCTGCCGTCCCGGTGCCGGCCACACCACCCACGACCTGATCGTGACGGTGCCGAACGAGCACCCGGTGGTGTTCTGCGGTGATCTTGTCGAACAGTCCGGTGATCCGGTCATCGACGCCGATTCCGATCTGGAGGCTTGGCCGACGACGCTTGAGACCGTACTGGCCGCGGGCGGTGAGCACGGGGTGTTCGTTCCCGGGCACGGTGCCGTCGTCGACGCCCATTTCGTCCGGTTCCAACAACGCTGGCTCAGCGCCCAGGCGCGATAGCTGATCCCCGCTCACAGATTTAGTTAGCCCATATGCGACGATTCGCCGATGACCGAGGTTGACGCCCATTTCGTGCAGTCCGAGCAGGACAGATTCCAGCCGACCCGCTTTGCACAGAGCCACTGGGGTGAGGACCACCTCAACGGGCCGGCACTGGTCGGGCTGGCGGCGCGGGCGCTGGAGTCGTCCTTCGGGCTTCCCGAGTTTCTGCCGGCCCGGTTGACGGTCGACCTGTTCAAGGCCGCGCGCGGATTACCCACCACGACAAAGGTGGCGTTGATCCGTGACGGCAGGCGGGTCCGCAACTCCGAATGCGAACTGGTGCAGGACGGCGTCACCGTGGCACGCGCGACGTTGGTCCAATACCGGCTGAGCGCGCCCCCGCGCGGTGAGGAATGGACCACCGCAACGGGTTTCGAACCGCCTGCCGCCCTCGACGGGGACAGCAAGACGTACATGGGCAGTGACGAGGGAGGTTGGAGTAGGGCCATCGCCGAGCATCAGAACGCCTCGAGGAAGCGGTTCATGAACCGCACCATCACTGTGGTGCAGGGCCATCCGAATTCGCCGTTCGTCCGGGCGGCCATGGCTGCCGAGGGCACCAGCCTGGTCACCAACCTCGGCACCGCCGGCGTCGGCTACATCAACGGTGACCTCACGGTCGCGCTGTCGCGGTTACCCGGTGACGAGTGGATCGGCGTCCAGGCCGATTCGCACTGGGCAGCCGATGGCGTCGCCGTCGGCGCTTCGACGCTGTACGACAGTGCCGGGGCATTCGGCACCGGCCTCGTCACGGCGATCAGCAATCCAGCGGTGCAGATCGATTTCAACAACGACCCGTTTCCGGACCGCTCCGGACCGAGGTAGAGGTTTGGCGGCCGTCAGACCGGTCGAACTGACGGGACGCTGCGACTCACTCCGCGATCGCCACTCCCTCATGACTGGTCGGTATGTCCATGCCGGGCAGCTCCATCTGAAGATAGACGTCGATATGGCGGACCTTCTCGTCGGCGGTGAATTCGTATACCGACACCGAGTTGACCACGGATTCGAAATCACCCATCCGCGAACGCTCTTCGAGTTCGAGGAAGACCACTCCGTCGACCTCGCTGACGCGTTTGAACAGCCCGTCCCACTCCGCCGAGACCGCCCAGTTGGTTAGGAACTCGACATACTGCGGCCAGTCCATCACCTCCTTGAAATTGCCGATCCGCTCGAACTCGTCGAGGGCCAGCAATTCGGCCAACGGAGCCCAGCTTTCCCTGCCGAAACCGGACTGCTTGGCACTGTCGACAATGCGCTTGGTGCGCACCGCGTACTCCAGCGCCACCCGGGGTCGGCCGGTGTACTCACCGACCACGTCACTGACAGCTTTCATCGGTAGAAGTCCTCTTTCCTCAAGCAATTCAGGCGTTCGTGGTCTGCAGGTACCTGTCGACAACCGAGTGGAAGTGCGCAATGACGACCTCTTCCTTCACCAGTGCCATGTGCGTCAACGCGGTGTTGCGTAATCCGAGCTGCTGGCGTGGCATCTGCTCGTAATCCTGTTGCAGCGCCTCGAAATACTTGTAGCTACCGGCCTCGTCGACCACGATCGGCTCGGCGGTGAACGCGGCTTTCATCTCGTCGGGCAACCACATGTAGCTGGCGACATGCCAGATGCACCGGTTGGGATCGCCGTCCGGGTCGGGCAGCGACATGATGATGTGAGCTTCGCCGGCACGGATCGTCATGAAGAAATTCGGGAACCACACCCAGCCGTGGTTGTCGCTCATCTGGGCGTCGGTCAACCCGCTGACATCGAGGCCCATGCCGGTCAACGTGTCTCGCGTTGCCCGCTGCAGCAAGGTGCGGGCCGTCACGCCGTCGGGGAAGTTCAACGCACCGTCCTCGCCGCGGTATTCGGCCACCAGCTCCTGGAAACGGGGCAGTACCGCGACCGTCGACGGGAACGTTTCGGGCAGGTCCATGATCCCGTCGACCTGGGCCTCAGGACTTGCTCCGACCACGTCGAACGGCGCCATCGCCACACTGTGTCGCTCGAAGAACCGGTAGCGGCTGGTGGCCGGGTCGATGTTGATCACCCGCAGCAACTGCGGGTGAATGCCGTCAATGTGGTAGCCCTCCTGGAAGGCATCGAGGACCACCTTCCAGTTGCAGTCGACGGCCTCGGTCACGTCCATCACGGTGACCATCTCGTCGAGGCGGTACGGCTCGAGCAGGGTCGCGACCTCCTCGCCGATGAAGTCGGCCAGAGGTTCCGCGTCCGGATCCGGGTTGAGGAAAATGAACCCGGCGAAGGTGTCCACCGACACCTCGATCAGACCGTGGGTGTCCTTGTCGATCGGACCGGCCAGCGCCTCCCGCAGCATCCCCCTGAGTCGCCCGTCCAGGTCGTATGACCACAGGTGGTACTGACACAGGAAGCCCCGTTTGGCGTTGCCGCGGGGTTCCCGGCAGAGCACGTTGCCCCGGTGCCGGCAGGCGTTCACGAAGCCGCGGATCTTGTCGTCCTTACCGCGCACGATGAGGTAGGACTGATCGAAGATCTGGTACTGCTTCCAGTCGCCGGCCTTGGTCAAATCGTCGCACCGGCCGACCACCTGCCAGACTTTCATCCAAATCGAATCACGTTCCTGGCCAACAAATTCCGATGCTATGTAGCGACTGGTCGGGATCTCCATCCGATATGCATCGGGGGCGATATCGTCCAGGCCGGTGGCGTTCTCGACCCAATTTCCGGGGCGTGCTGTCTGCACGTGCGGACCTCCTCGTTTCTCTACTGGCTGTGAGGTGTTGACACTCTCCGCGGCCGTTCACGCCGCCTGCCGGCTGTTTGACTGGCATCACTGTTATACATGCCCGTATATGTAATACAGTGATGAATATATATGGTTTGGCTCACATGTCAACGGCTGTGGAGGTGCGCTGATGCGGTCCCAATTGGAGGTCGTCGCGGGTAGCCCGGCGGAGGCGGTGCTCAGTACCGCTGCGAGGGCATTCAAGACCCACGCGTTACGCGCCAGCGGAAGCGACGCGGCGGTGGAGGAATCCGAAACCTTCCGGCCCACCGATCAGCGGTGGGGGATCGACACGTTCGACCAGGCGTCCGCAGTACAAGTTCGCTGACGTTTGACAGGATGGGACCATGGCCGAACGCTGGACGAAGCAACGCCGCTTGGAGCACACCCGAAACGTCCTGCTGGACGCTGCCGAGGAGGTGTTCGCGCGCAAGGGATTCGACGGCGCCGCCCTCGAGGACATCGCCGAGATCGGCGGGTACACCCGCGGCGCCATCTACTCCCATTTCGGCAGCAAGGCAGAGCTGTTTCTCGCGGTGGTGGAACGCCGGCGCCAGCTGTTTCTCGACGGCTTCGCCGATGTGATCGCCACCTTCCACCGGCTCGACGATCTGGATGCCGATGAGCTCGGCGACCGGTGGCGCGATCTGGTCGGCGGCGAGGGCTCGGATCGCGCGGCGCTGGGATCCGAATACACGCTGTACCTGCTCCGCAATCCCGAGGCGCGAGATCGGGTGGCAGCCCAACGGGAGGAGACGGCGCACGCACTGGCCGATTACATCGCCAAGGGCGCTGCACGCCTGGGTGGGCAGCTGAGCGTTTCGGCACTGGATCTGGCCCGGGTGATCTTGGCCGCCAACGACGGGGTGACGCTCAACAGCCTGATCGACGGGCAGCCGGTGTACCGCCCGTTCCTTCGTATGGTGCTGTCCAACATCGTTGTGCCCAAAGCGCAATAGCTCATGACCGGGCCGCCACAGCCAGCGCGTACCGGCGCATTGATGGCGGTGGCCTCGATGGTGTGCGTGCAGATCGGGCTGGCGGTCTCCGTCGGCCTGATCGACGACATCGGCGCCGAGGGCGCCGCGTGGCTCCGCTTGGCCTGGGCCGGGGTTCTGATGCTGGCGATCGTGCGGCCACGGCCGTCAGCGTTCACCAGGTCGGCCTTCTGGACCTGCGTCGTGCTCGGGGTGGTTACGGCCGGGGTGACGATGCTGTTCATGGCCGCCCTGTCGCGGATCCCACTCGGCACGGCAAGCGCGCTTGAGTTCCTCGGCCCGCTCGGAGTCGCCGTGGCTCACGGCCGGGGCCGTGGTCGTGTTCTCTACCCCGGGCTGGCCGCGGTCGGGGTGGTGCTGCTGACCGAGCCGTGGTCGGGTGACGTGGATGTCCTCGGCGTGGCCTTCGCGCTGGGCGCCGCACTCTGCTGGGCCGGCTACATCCTGCTGACCCAACGGGTGGGGGACGAAGTTGCCGGGGTCAAGGGCCTGGCCGTGTCCATGCCGGTCGCCGGGCTGGTCAGCACCGCGGCCGTGGGCCCCTCGGTGTTCGACCAGATGACGCCTCAGCTCCTGATGATCGGCGCCGGCCTGGCGCTCCTGCTGCCGGTTGTCCCGTTCGCCCTGGAGATGACTGCACTGCGTTACCTGAGCACCGCCGCCTTCGGCACATTGATGGCCCTCGAACCGGCATTCGCGATGCTGATCGGTCTCCTCATGCTGCAGCAGGTTCCGTCCGTCGCCGCGGTGATCGGCATCTGTCTGGTGGTGGTCGCCGGCATCGGTGCCGCACGCACGGGAGCGCGGGCGGCACCGGTTCCGGCCGAGATCGGTTGACCGACCCGGGCCGTGCTCAGATGTCGATGCGCTTGCGCCGGTAGAGCGTTCCGACCATGAGTAGCAGCAGGCTGACCACCAGGATCACCGTGGCCAGGACGTTGATCTGCGGTGGCACCGCGGCCTTGACCGCGGCATTGACGTACAGCGGATAGGTGACGGTGGAACCACTGACGAAGTAGGTGATGATGAAGTCGTCCAACGACAAGGCGAACGACAATATCGCCGCGGCCACGATGCCCGGAACAATCAGCGGCAGCGTCACTTTGAAGAACGTCCGGGTGGGTCCGGCACCCAGGTCCATCGAGGCGTCTTCGAGCGTCCAGTCGAAACCGCGCACCCGCGCCCGCACCGTCAGCGCGATGAAGCTGACCTGGAACGCGATGTGCGCCAGCACGATCGTGGTGTATCCGGTGGCCCAGCCCAGATCGAGGAAAAGGGTCAACAATGAGGCGCCCATGACGACCTCCGGGGCGGTCAACGGCAGCACCAGGAACGTGTCGACTGCTTTCTGGCCACGGAATCGTTGACGCACCAGGGCAATTGCCACCATTGTGCCCAGTACCAGTGCGATCACGGTGGAGACCGCGGCCACGTTGAGGCTCATCTTCAAGGCCTCGGTCAGCGCCGGGTACTTGAACGGGTCGGCCCAGTTGTCCAGGGTGAATCCCTGCCAGGTGTAGTTGAACTTGCCCGCCGGCTTGTTGAACGAGAAGAGCACGATGACAAAGATGGGCAGGAACAGGTAGAGCAGGACCAGCCCGGCGACCAGTCGCAGCACCAGGTCGCCCCACTTGGGTGATCCCTTGACCGATTTCGGTTCCGCCGGGTTGACGGCGGCTTCGATGGCGGCGGCTGTCATACCAGGTCCTCGGTTCCCAGGGCTCGGGTGTAGAGCAGTACTCCGACCAGGATGATGCCCATGAGCACCATGCTGAGCGCCGCGGCGGCGGGATAGTCCTTGACCACCAGGAACTGCTTCTGGATCACATTGCCGATCATGCTGGTCTGGGTGCTGCCCAGATAGTCGGCATTGATGAAGTCGCCGGCCGCGGGAATGAACACCAGCATGCTGCCGGCCAACACACCCGGCATCGACAGCGGCAGAATGACTTTGGTGAAGCTGCGACGGTTGGACGAATAGAGGTCCTTGGACGCTTCGATCAGGCGTGGATCGATCTTCTCCAGACTCACGTACAGCGGCAGGATCATGAAGATGATCCAGTTGTAGGTCAGGCCACCGACCACCGCCCAGCTGGTCGAGAGCAGCCGTCCCTCGCTGGGCAGCAGCCCGATCGAGCCGAGCGCGCTGACCACCAGGCCGTCGTCGGCCAGGATCGTCTTCCAGGCCAGGGTCCGGATCAGGAAGGTGACGAAGAACGGCAGGATGACCAAGCCGAGGATGAGGTTCTTGTAACGGCCTGCCTTGAACGCGATCACATAGGCCAGCGGGAACGCCAGCATTGCGCACACGACCGTTGCGATCAGCGCGTATCCGAAGGACCGCAGGATCTGGTCCTGGTACTCGCGGAACGCGTGGGCGTAGTTGCCGAAGTTCCAGTCGAAGGTCAGCGTCGGAAGGTAGATCGACCCGCCGGAGGTGGACAGCGAGGTCCGAGCCAGCGAGACGAACGGCACGACGAAGAAGATCCCGAGGTACACGAGCGCGGGCAGGATCATCAGATACGGGGCGATCCTGCTCCGCTGCCGGTTACTGGTGGCTGCGCCTGCCACGCGATCAGCCTCCGGTCACTGCGGCGTAGAGCTCGTTGTACTCCTGGGTCTGCTCGTCGGTCATGGCGGCCCAGGACTTGAGGTTGTCCAGCATCGCGGCCGGCGGGTTGATCAGCTGATTGCCCGCGAGCGACGGGTCGATCTTGCTCAGCTCGTCGGTCATACCGGACAGCACCGGGACGAACTGGGTTGTGGCGATCAGCTTGGCGTAGTTGCCCCGGTCGTAGATGTAGTCGATCCAGGCTTCGGCGGCCTTCTGGTTCTGGGTGGTGTACGGAATGACCATGGTGTCGATGAACCAGGTGCCACCGGCCTCCGGAACGATGAACTCGATGTCGGGATTGTCGGCCTTGAGCTGCACCACATCACCCGAATATGCCTGGGCGACAACGACATTGCCCGATGCAAGTTCCTCGGCGTAATCGTTGCCGGTGAACTTGCGGATCTGTCCCTTGTCCTTGTTCTCCCGAATCGTGTCGACGGCCTTCTTGACGCTGTCAGTGGTGGGGTTCTCGGGGGAATTGCCCTGCGAGAGCATCACCATGCCCAACCCGTCCTGCAGGTCCGACAGCAGGCTGACCCGTCCTTTGAAGGCCGGGTCCCACAGGTCCTCGACCTTGGTTACGGGGCGCCCGGTCGCGGCCTTGTTGTAGGCCAGGCCCACCATGCCGGACATGTACGGCGCGAGGTACTTGCGTCCCGGATCGATCTTGGAGTTCAGCAGATCCGGGCGCAGGTTCTTCTTGTTGGGCACCCGCGAATCCCGAATTTCGCTGAGCCAGTGCAGTTCGTGGATCCGGGCGGCCATGAACTCGGTGGGGACCACGAGATCGGAGCCGATGTCCTGCTGACGCGACAGCGGTTCCTTGACTTTGGCGAACCACTGCTCGTTGTCGTTGAAGTCCTCCTTGTAATCCACCTGCAGGCCCGAGGATTTCTGGAATGCCTCGATGAATCCGGGAGCCATATACAGCGGCCAGTTCGACACCCGCAGCAGGCCACTCGCGGGTGAGCTGTCGTCCGGCGCCGCCGAGGTGGTCGGGCTGCCGGATTCCCCTCCCGAACTGCACGCGGCCAGGACCGAGGGGCCCAGCGCCAGGGCAGCGGCGGCCGCGGCGCCGCCGCCCAGGAAGCGACGACGTGAGGTGCGGTTGGAGGCAAACCGGGCAAGCACTCGGGGATCGGTGGAGTCGGACATGGGCTGCCTTTCGGTCAGTTCGGGCGCTCGGTCGATGGAGGTGGCGGTGCGGCGGTGGGGATCAGGCGTCGTCGAGCATCTCTTCGAGGTCTTCGGTGGTGGGAATGTCCGCGGCCGGGAGCACCCGCGACGCGTCGGGCGACCAACCCACGTGGACCTGATCGCCGGGCCGCAGCAACGGCAGGTCCTGCTCGGGCCCGACGTGGGCGATGATTGTCGAATCATCGGGTGCGGCAAGGGATACCCGCAGGACCGGACCCTGGAATGTCAGGTCCTTGACGGTGGCGGGCACGGTGGCCACATCCCCGGCGGGAACGTCCATCGAGACGCGGACCCGCTCCGGGCGGATCATCAGTGTCGCGTGGCCGCCGGGTTCGATCGTGGTGTCGCCGGGCTTGGCCTTGAGTGTGGAGCCGAGGACCTCCACCTCGACGAAGTCGCGGTTGGCCCGCCCGGTCTGCCGGCCCGCCCACAGGTTGGCCTGCCCGATGAAGCTGGCGACGAAAACCGTTGACGGGCGGTCGTAGATCTCGGTGGGGCTGCCGATCTGCTCGACATTGCCGTTGTTCATCACCGCGATCCGGTCGCTCATGGTGAGCGCCTCTTCCTGATCGTGGGTGACATAGATGAACGTGATGCCGACCTCGCGCTGGATCCGCTTGAGCTCGAATTGCATCGCGTGCCGCAGCTTGAGATCCAGGGCGCCCAGCGGCTCATCGAGCAGGAGTGCGCTCGGATAGTTGACGAGGGCACGGGCCAGTGCCACCCGCTGCTGCTGACCGCCCGAGAGCTGGCCGGGCTTGCGCTTGGCGAAGTCGGTGAGCCGAACGATCTCCAGCAGCTCGTCGACGCTGCGCTTGATTTCGGCGGCATTCTTCTTGGCGGATTTCTTTCTACTGCGCGGCCCGTAGGCGACGTTGTCCCACACCGTCATGTGCGGGAACAGCGCATAGTGCTGAAAGACCGTGTTGACGTTGCGCTTGTGCGGTGGCACGCGGGAGACGTCGACACCCTCGAGTCGGATGGCGCCCTCGGTCGGGCTTTCGAATCCGGCGATCATGCGCAGTGTGGTGGTCTTCCCGCACCCCGAGGGGCCGAGCATCGAGAAGAACTCACCCGACGCGATGGAGAAGTCCGCCTCAGACACGGCGATGTAGTCACCGAATCGCTTCGTGACGTGGTCGATCTCGATGACAGGCGCGCCGATGCGTGGCGAGCCGTCGTGTCGCGTCGATGTGTCGACGGTGGTGATGTCTGGGCCGGTCAGCGGAATCCTCCTCCAGTGCAGCCGCATGAGCTGTCGGTAAACGATTGCGGATAGCTCCGACCTTCGCAAGCGATTCCGCAACGATTTAACATTTCTACAATGGAATCCTTCGTCTAGCGGGGCCATGACAGCGCAATCCCATTGCGTGGTGGTTGCAGCGACGGGCTGATGTCAAGTTTCGCAGCTCAGCGGGTGTCACGGCAGGAAACCGGCCACTGCGCGAGTCAGCCCCACTCGTGGTTCATCGCACGGGATTCGGACAGGGTCTGCACGGAGTCACCGTGGCGGTCCGGTGCCCGGGATACCGCGATCAGCGCCATCGCCAGTGCCGCGGTGACCGCACCCGCGACGAAGATCGTCACGAAGCTGACTTCCGAAGGCACCATCTGATGCCCGAGCAGCACCGCCACGACCGCCGCCGCCACCGAACTGCCGATGGTTCGTGCAATGGCGTTCATGCTCGTGGCGATGCCCGTCTCACCGGTGTCCACCTCACTGACCACGAGCGCGGGCAACGCGCCGTATCCGAGGCTGATGTAGGCGTTGGCCAGTACTCCGGCCAGGACGACCTGCCAGGGACGGTCGTGCGCGACGGCCAGCATGACGAATCCCGCGATGCCGGCCAGGGCGGCCACCACCAGCACTCGCCGCGCGCCGTAGCGGTCGATGTAGCGGCCACTGACCAACGCCACCAGGAAACCGGTGAGCGCTCCGGGAAGGAGGAAGTAGACGCTTGCCTCCAGCACGGTGGCGCCGAATCCGTAGCCGGCCATCTCACGCGACATCTGCACGAACTGGGTGAGACCGAGAAAGGCGAAGTACAGGCCCATTCCGACCAGGATCGTGGCCAAGTTGGTGAGCAGAATGGGTCTGCGGGCCAGCATCGTGGTCGACACCAGGGGATCGGCCGCCCGTCGCTCCCACCACCACCAGCCGATCAGCACACCGACCCCGCCGACGAGGAAGCCGACCGTGCCCGGATGACTCCATCCCCACGAGTTGCCCTGGGTGATCGCCAGCAGCATCGACGACAGGCCGATCGCCAGGCCGACGGCACCCAGCCAGTCGATCGCCCCAGCCGCGTCCGGTCGGCGGTTGGGCACGATCACGATGGCGACCACGATGACGACGGCGGTGAAGGCGGTGGTCAGCCAGAACACCCGGTGGTACCCGGCGTCGCCCGACATCAGTAGGCCGGTGACGACGAGGCCGACGCCGCCGCCGAATCCCAGCGTTCCGGACAGCACAGACATCGCACTGACCAATCGCTCTTCGGGGAGTTCCTCACGCAGGATCGCAATGCTGATCGGATAGAGCGCATAGGACGCGCCCTGCAGAATGCGTGCCGCGATCAGCAGCGGCACCGAGGCGGTGACCGCAGCCAGCACGGAACCCGCCAGCACGACCACCAGTACGCCCAGCAGGACACGCTTCTTGCTGTGGAGGTCGGCAAGGCGCCCGATCAGTGGGGTCGTGGCCGCTGCGGCCAGCAGGTTCGCGGTGACGGCCCAGCTGACCGACACCGAAGTGGTGTTCAGCTGCTGGGCGATGATCCCGAGGATCGGGACCACCGCGGTCTGCAGGATGGCGACGGTGAGAGCCACCAGGCTCAGGCCGGCAATGAGGACACCGGCGCGGCGCGGTGCCGGAAGCGCGGGGGAGACGGACCGGTCAGCTTCGGTCCTGGCCACTTCCCCTCCGATCCTTAGCTCACCTTGGTGTTTGTCGATTATGTCGTTGGTCCGGCACGTGCCCGCACACCGGGTGCGTGGTCGAATAGACGAATGGTTTTCGGAGTCAGTGCGCTCAACGCTTCCGCGTTCAGTGGGCGCCGCCCGACCGGTTCGGGCGATCTGACCGTGGAGACCCACGGAATCGCGCCTCTGGCCGCCGACCAACGCTACGGACATCCGTCTCGGCTGTTCACGGTGTGGTTCGCGCCGCAGGTCAACATGACCGGAGTTTTCACCGGCACCTTGGCGATCACGCTCGGGTTGGGATTCTGGCTGGGCCTGCTGGCCATGGTGATCGGCACCGTCCTGGGTTCAGCCGTGGTCGCTTACCTCTCGACGTGGGGACCGCGCACTGGCGCTGGTCAACTTCCCAACGCACGCATGGCATTCGGCGGTCTGGTCGTGGTACCCGGTGTCCTGCAGTGGGGATCATCGATCGCCTGGGACGCCCTTGTCGGCTTGTTCGGCGGAGAGGCACTCGCGGCGCTGCTCGGCATCCCGTTCTGGAGTGCGGTGTTGATCGTGCTGGCAGTTCAGGGCGTCGTAGGGGTTTTCGGCTACGAGTTGATCCACCGCCTGCAGGCGGTGTTGACCGTCATCCTGTTCCTCACGTTCGCGGTGTTCACCGTCAAACTGGTCAGCGGTCATGACATCGTGGTGCCGCCATCGGTTGCCGGTGCGGATCTGGCTGGGGCCTTCGTTTTCGAGGTCACGATCGCCCTGAGTCTGACGATCTCGTGGGCCAGTTATGCCGCCGATTTCAGTCGCTATCTCCCGACAGATTCGTCGCGGTGGCAGGTGTTCGGATACTCGTTCGGCGGAATCGTGTTGGGTTACATCTTCGTTCAGGGCATCGGGATCGCAGCGGCAACTGTTATCGGTGAGCACACCGCCGACGGCGTTCACGCCGTCATGGGCGGTGGTCTGCTCGGCGGTCTCGCCTTGTTGGTGATCGCCCTCGCGGCGATCGGGTCGGGGGTGATGAACGACTACAGCGGCTCGTTGGCGTTGCAGACCATCGGTGTGCGCGTGCGCCGGCCGGTGTCGGCGATCATCGTGACAGTGCTGGCGTTCGGGTTGATCCTGTGGCTGCACGCTGCCGATACGGCCACCCGGTTCACCGATGTCCTGCTGTTGGTCAGCTACTGGATTCCGGCGTTTGTCGCGGTGGTCGTGGTGGATTGGATCCATCGAACCCGGGGCCGCCCGAGCATCGATCCGAGTAACGAATCCACGGTTCGCCGTGATGCGGTGGCGGCCCTGATCGCGTTCGTTGTGGCGTACGTGGTGGCGGTGCCGTTCATGAACACCACCCTGATCCAGGGTGCCGTGGCGACCGCATGGCACGGCGCCGACATTGCCTACTTTGTCAATTTCCTTGCAGCGCTGATGCTTTACGGTGGCTACCGGCTGCTGACGCAGCCGTCTCGCCGACCCTGACGGTCACTTCAGTGCGGCGAGTACGTGCTCGGTGAAGGACGACGTCGACGCGCTACCGCCGACGTCAGGCGTCCCGACACCCGCATCAAGGACGCGTCCGACGGCAACTTCGATACGGTCGGCGGCGTCGCCGAGTGCGCGAATACCGCCGTCGCGGCCGGCCAGCCAACGCAACAACATCGCGCTGGACAGGATCATCGCCACCGGATTGGCGATGTCTCGTCCGGCGATATCGGGCGCCGATCCGTGTGCGGCCTGCGCCATCGCGTGGATCTGCGAGGTGTTGATCGACGGGGCCATCCCGAGCGAGCCGCTCAGCTGGCCGGCCAGATCGGACAAGATGTCGCCGAACATGTTCTCCGCCACGATCACATCGAAATCGCGGGGATGACTCACCAGTCGAGCCGCGAGTGCGTCGATGTGCTCGCCTCGCACTTCGACATCGGGATAGTGCTCGGCGACCGCCAGGCACGCGTCGCGGAACAAACCGGTGGTCTTGGCCAGGACATTCGCCTTGTGGGCGACGATGACCGACTTCCGTCGGACAGTGGCCACCTGGAATGCCTGATGGGCGATCCGTTCACAGGCAGTGCGGGTGAAGACCGCGACCGCCAGCGCGATATCGGGCGTGGGCATGAATTCGCCTGCGCCGTCGTACATATTGCGGTCAGCGTAAAACCCTTCGGTGTTCTCCCGGACGATGACGACGTCGAGATCGGGGCATACCGCAGGGACGGCTGTACTGAGCGACCGCGCAGGCCGGATGTTGGCGAACAGGTTGAAGTGCTTGCGGATTGTCCCGCCGGGCGACAGCGTGCCCCGGAATCGATCCGGGTATCCGGCGTTGTCGTGCGGACCGAGGATCCATCCGGGCAGCCCGGCCAGTTCGGCCAGAGTCGTTTCTGGCAGGGGAGTTCCGAACTCACCGATCGCCTCGAGTCCGAAGGGCAGTTCGCACCAGCGCACGTCGACCGACCCGCCTGCCACGGCCCGTTCGACGATCCTGGTGGCCGAGTCCACGATCTCCGGCCCGATCCCGTCGCCGCGAAGCACTCCCAGAGTCAGCACAGTGTCATCTTCCGCTCACACCGGATGGGCCGCGAACCACTGCAGCAACAGCTCCGCGACCTCGGCGGGCTTCTCCTCCGGAAGCCAATGCGACGCGCCGGCGAGCGTTTCGAAGCGGTAGGGGCCGCTCACATAGTTGGCGGTGTCGCGCGCGGGTTTGGCGGTCAGAGCTATATCGCGGTCGCTCCAGACATAGAGCGTCGGCACGGTGATCTTCTGGGCCTTCGAGCGCACTCCCAGACCGGAGAAGTCCATCGGCGTGGCCCGGTACCAGTTCAGCGCGGCCGTGAGCGCCCCGGGTTCGGCCATGGACCGGGCATCCCGGGCCGCCGCCTCCGGCGGCAACCCGCTACGGGTCAGCACCTTGGCCATGGTCTTTCCCTTGCCGTCGCGCCCGAGCATGAAACGCTCGGCCACCCAGGGCAGTTGATTGACGTACATGTACCAGGAGGCCAGTCCCTGTCGGCTGGTCAGCATGGACCGCATGAAGGCCATCGGGTGGGGCACCGACAGGGCTGACATCGAGGCCAATCTCTCGGGCGCGGTGCCGGCCACGCCCCAGGCCACTGCCGCGCCCCAGTCGTGACCGACCAGGTGAACCCGGTCCGCACCGCTGGCGTCGATCAGCGCGAGGATGTCCTTCACCAATTCTGTCGCGCGGTAGTCGCGGCGCCGCGTTGGCCGGGCGCCGGGCGAGTACCCGCGCTGATTGGGTGCCAGACACCGGAAGCCTTTGGCGGTGAGCAGCGGGATGATCTGCTCCCAGCTGCTGTTCTGCTGAGGAAACCCGTGCAGCAGCACCACCACCGGCCCGTCAGCAGGTCCGCTGTCGGTGACGTCGAATATGAATTCCCCGCGGCGGTATTGATCCATATTCAGCATCATGCCAACCGAGCGCGTCGATCACGCCCGTCAATCACGCATTGTCCTTGGATGAGATGTTGTTGAGCACGCTTTGCGCCTGGCGGTCCACCATCCCGGTGATGCCCTGCTGCGACGCTCCGAACAGTAACGAGTAGCCGACTACGTGGGCGTTGGTGGTGACGCTGACCCCGTCACCGGCGATCCCGGCCTTGACCATCAGCAATCCAGCGACAGCGGTCAATGCGCCTGCAGGGAGCTTCAGCAATAGCGAGGCCATCGGCACCGCGTAAGCCGTGGATGTTCCCGTCATCCGGCGAATGGCCACCGCGCCCACCAGGCTGGCGCTCACCAGGCCCAGGAGCTCGGCGATGGCGATGTCCGCACGGGACATCGACGCACCGGTTGTGACCAGACCGAAGGTGTCGGGACGACAAGCGCCGACCACCCCGAAACATATCGCCAACAGCGCCAACACGGCGGTGCCGCCAAGCAGGATGTTACGGAAACTGCGCAGCCGCATACTCTCGCCGTCGGAGGCGGCATGTACCGCCTTGACACTGTGTGCCAAGGCTTCCCGGTCGTGTTCCGTCCATTTGGAGTGCCCCAGAATTTCGCGGAGCGCCATGACCGACTCATGGTTGTCACCGAGCAATTCCTTTCCGGTGGAGATGATTTCGGGTATTCGTGCCCGAACCACTCCGGGTGTCGCCAGCCGGATGACCGTGACTTCCACGGCGTGTATTCGAAGCCAGGCGGCTTCCACGGCGGCCCCGTTGAGCAGGCTGCGGAAGCTGCACGACGCGTCGAGGATCTCGTTCGCCTCCTTGAGCCTGTGCTGTGCATCGAGGTAGCGCGGGTCGTCGCGGCAGTCGACCGGGAGTCCGTCGAGATCGACATGGAGATCGGCGAGCCGCCCCCGCGCAACTTCGCGCCACACCGATAACGGTCGGCGGCGCAACGCGCCCCGAGGCGAGGCACCGGCGTGCCTCTCGCCGGGCGAGGGCGCGTCGGCACCGGCAAGTGCGAGCGTCGGACGATCAACTGCCGCGGAGTGCTGCGAGGCCAGCGCGGTCATGTCCGCATCCCATACGTCATCGTCATCACCGTCCAGGCATGTGAACTGACAGGTCGAGCACTTCACAGCATGGCCAGGTCGGTGGGTAGGGACACGCGTAGTGCGCTACCTCATCTCTGTCGGTGGATCCGACCCTGATCTGATCGATGCCGCACGCGGTCAGCAGTTGCTGCAGCGGCCAACTACCTCAGCCGCCCGCATACGTGGTTCACGAATCAGGCGCTGCACTTCCCGGCGTGAACACCCCGTCGTGGTCGAGAGTGGTTGTTTGCCAAGTAATCCCAATTTGCAATTGCCTTGAGACACCGTGATCTTTCGGTAGCCAACTTGTGACTGCAATGTGGTGAGGTAGCAGTGCTTCCCGGTTGCCGAACGTGCACAGGATCCGGTACCAATCATCAGGTGCGGGTGCGAGGGGCGAAGCGATGACCGGGTTTGGGGTAGAAGACGTTCCGGGGCACTGGCTGACCGCAGCCGAAGTCGCACGGGCATCGGAGCTGCGCGAGGACCTGGTAGAGCGGTTCCTGCCGGCCATACCACCGCAGGAGAATCTGTACGCCCGGGACCTGGTCTCGATCGCCCGATTCGTCAAGGCGCTCACCGATCTCGGGACGCCGACCGCCGCGGTCGAAGTGGCTGTCGCCGAGTTGCGGGCCCGCCCGGACGCAGCGTTCAACGTGGCACTCGGCGCGGGTGGTACCGGTCACCGGCCGCTGCGTGTCAGGTTGACCGGTACACGGGTCTGGAAAACGGTCGGCGTGACCACCGCGGCCGCACTGCTCGTCGGCGGTGTGGTTGCGGTCACGACGACAGGCCGCCACGATCAGCACCCCCCCACTCAGGCGGCATCGTCGAGTGCGAAACCCGTTCCTGTCGAGGCGGTTACGTCAGCGGTGACGGATGAGCCCGGCAGCAAATCCGCTCAGGCATTTGCCGCACAGAAGCCGGATGCGGTCTGCGCTCAATGGCAACGGGCCAGCGCCGGGTACGACGGCAAGCAGCAGGCGTGGGCGAAGACCGATCATCGCGTCGCGGCTGCGCGCTGGTCTCGCAAACAACGGTCGGTGACGATGTCGGTCATCCCGGTCATGCGGCAGGAGGCCGATGAACTGCGCCGCTTGGCAGACAAGGCCACCGATCCACTGCTGACCGGCCTGCTGCGCGCACAGTCCCGGTACGTGGACAACTACGCCAACAAGCTGCCGAAGTTCGAGCCCGCAGATCACGCGAACTGGACTGCGGCCATCGCGATGGACGGTGCGGTGAAGGCGGCCTGCTCCACGCCGCGTTGACCGCACCCATTCCGGATTCCGTTGGGGCACTAGGGGATGAGTGCCCCACCGGAATCGGATCGGCTACATCGGAACCCAACGGTCGAGGAACCAGAAGCCCCAACCGCGGCCGTCACCGGAAGGCATCGGGGTCACCCGCTGGCCGTTCCACTCGAACGGTCGATGATCGCGTCGCCCCGCGTCGATGCCCCGACCGTGCCAGTCGCCGGGCCGGGCGCCACGGTCATCATGACGGTCGCACTGCGGTGCACCCGGACGGTCGCAGCCAGGTCCCGGTTCGGCGTTGGCGGTGCCGATGCCAAGACCGAGTAACCCGGCCATACCGATGCCTGCCGCCATCGCCGATATGCCCACGGATTTTCTGAAACGCATTGCTTTACTCCGTTTCTGACCAGTGCGACGACGGTGCCGCACGGAGAGCAAAGCTACTTCGGTGGGTTGTGTTTGCCCTGCGCTGACTGTGGGGAGGGGCTGTGTGGTCGGTAACGAGATGAAAACCGCTCACCAGGTCAGGTTGTGCTTTTCGAAGTGGCGGGCCAGCGCCTCCATGTACTCGTCGCCGTGGAACGGCCCGCGAGCGCCGATCGCCTTCTCCAGGAAAGGCCCGTACTCCTCGTCGTTGACGTAGGTCGACCAGTGGGTGATCTGGCCGTCCTCGTTGGTGTCGATGAAGCTGATCGAGTAGAAGCCCATCGTCTCGCCGTCGGCAGTGGTGCCTTCCCAGCGGTAGCGCATGACAAGGCCGTTCTCGGCCGGCCAGAACTTGTGGTCGACGGGTTTCCAGTCCGGGAAGACCACCGAGTAGGCCTTCGCTTCGACGGTGGCCGCGACGTCGAAGGACGTCGCCACGTCCTTGAGGACAAGTTCCTGCCCGGCTACGAAGTAGGGGGAGGTGTACACGGCGTCGTCGGTGAACTCCCACTCGTCATAGGACTCGCCTGCCTGGACCTTCCGCAGTACGTATTTGTCCCGGTAGCTCTCGGCCATACGGCGGTGCTTGGCGATTCGATCGACCAGATCCATTGCGATCCTTTTCCATTGGGGGAGCGATAGGAGCGGCCAGCAGCTCATCTGGCGTGGCACACACGCTTAATATACATAGCTGTATCGCAGATTCAACGATGGATTTATACCGGCGCCAGGCACGCTAGCTGCGGGTCAAGAATCCCAGCACGGTCTGCTCGAAGGCTCCTTTCGCCTCGATCATGGCCCAGTGCCCACAGTTGGGGAATACGTGCAGTTCGGCGTTCGGGATCGTTCGCATGGGGACCAGGGCCATGTCGAGGGGGCTGACCCGGTCATCTCGGCCCCAGGTCAGCAGCGTCGGGGCGGCTACCTTGTGCATCTGCGCCCAGGCCATCGGGGCATCGGACGACCGCATGGCGGCCATCATTCCCGCAAAGGCCGCCTTGCCGTACATACGTTTGGCAGCAGCAAGCGTCGTGGGGTCGGTCGCCAACTCCCAGCGCTGTTCGATCAACTCGTCGGTTACCAGCGCCGGGTCGTAGACCATTGAGTTCAGCCAGTCGATCAGGCGTTGGCGGGTCGGGTCTTCGGTGAACTCCTGCAGCAACCGGATGCCCTCGCTGGGGCCCGGGCTGAACAGGTTGGTGCCGATTCCCCCGATGGTGACGAGCTTGCCGATACGGTCGGGGTGACGGATGGCGAAGTTGATCCCGACGCCGCCGCCCATGGAGTTGCCGACGATGTGGACGCGGTCGATACCGAGGGCATCCACGAAGGGTCCGACCACGCCCTGGGCGGTGATCATGGGGTGGCCGCCAATGTCATCGGTGACCCCGAATCCAGGGAATTCCAGGATGAGACAACGGAACTGCTGGGAAAAGGTGGGCAGAATTCCCTGGAAGTTGCGCCAACCGGTGACTCCGGGGCCAGAGCCGTGCAGGAACAGCAGTGCCGGTCCGTCGCCAGTGTCGAAATACCGCAGCACTCCGGCGGAGGTGTCGATCTGCTTCAGTTCCAGCTCGGTCATGGCGACCAACCTACGGGTTGCCTGAGGGCAGGATCCTCGGCGGTCCCACCTCATGGAACATCGCGCCCGGTAGAAGCCCAGGACGGTGACGCGGCGCGGAGCCGTACCGCTGAAACCTGCTCTCGCGTAACGACTCCTACGAATCATCCGGCTGCAAACGGAACGTCTGCGGGATTCGGTTCCGGTTCGTATATTGGTGACAGAGGGAAAGATCCATTCCTTTGGGCAGCACGGGGAGACATAGA
The DNA here is from genome assembly GCF_010727325.1 of Mycolicibacterium alvei. Taxonomy (NCBI): domain Bacteria; kingdom Bacillati; phylum Actinomycetota; class Actinomycetes; order Mycobacteriales; family Mycobacteriaceae; genus Mycobacterium; species Mycolicibacterium alvei. The sequence continues at coordinate 881,505 of NZ_AP022565.1, read as the reverse complement.
TGTGACTCCGTCACCGGCACCGGCCTCACGCCCACCTACCGGCGTGACGGCGAATGCTGCCGGTGTCGACGCGCACCGCAGGCTACGGCTGCACTTTCTGCGCGGCGTGGTGATGCTGACCTTCGCGGGCAGCGTGGCAGCACTGGTCGTCGACCACGGCACGGGACGGATCGGTCACGAGTCGGCGCTGATGAGTCTGATCGCGGTGTCATTGGCCGCGACGGTTCTGCTGCACGGTCTGCTTCTAGGGCGCCCGATGACCGTGGCCCACGGCGCCACCGCGGCGGCGGCCGTGTTGCTCGGGGCGGTCGCCGTGGTGATCGGTCACCCGGCGGACGGGTGGATCTGCCTGGTACTCGCCGCGGCGATGTTGGTCAGGCCGAGGGCGTCGATAGCGCAACCAGACGCGCTACCCGCGGTGTCATCGCTGGTCAACGAAACAAAAGGTGATCCGCTGGCGCCGTTCGCGATGGCTGCGGGCAAGAGCTACGTGTTCTCCGCGGATGGCACGGCCGCATTGGCCTACCGCTCCCTGGCCGGGTTGGCGGTGGTCAGCGGCGATCCGATCGGTAACCGGACCCGCCACCCGGAGGTGGTCGCTGCCTTTACCACCCTGTGCCGGACTCGGGGATGGCGAATCGTCGTGCTGGGCGCCTCGGAGAGTCTGTTGACGTTGTGGAGTAGCCGGGCTGTGACCGGCGACAGGTTGCGGGCCATTCCGATCGGGCGTGACGTCGTGGTGGAAGTCAGCGGTTTCGATCTCGTCGGCCGGCGCATGCGCAATCTCAGGCAGGCGGTCCAGCGGACCCGTAACGCCGGGATCACCACGGAGGTGGTCGCCGAATCCGATGTCGATAGTGCGCTGCGGGCCGAACTCCTCGACGTGATGCGGCAGTCGGGCAAGGCGGTCAGTTCTGAACGAGGGTTCTCGATGATGCTCGGTGGTGCCCTGACCGGCCGCTACCCGGGTGTGTGGCTGATCTACGCACGTGATCGTGATGGACGGATACAGGCATTCCAGCGTTACGCCAGCGCAGGTGGCGGCACCGAGCTGAGCCTTGACCTGCCGTGGCGCCGCTCGGGCGCACCCAACGGGATCGACGAGCGGCTGACCGTCGACATGATCACCTGGGCCCAACTGCACGGGGGAGAGCGCATCTCGCTGGCCTTCGCGCCGTTCCCCGATCTCTTCGGGGGAGACCACCGCGATGAGGTCGGCGTGCGGGCAGTGCGGACCCTGGCACACGTCGGCGACCGGCTCATCAAGCTGGAATCGCTGTATCGCTACGTCCGGAAGTTCGACGCGTTGGGCGAGCGGCGCTACGTGTTGCTGCCACTGGTCGATATCCTTCCCGCGGCGGCCGCATTGCTGACTTTGGAACTCGCTCCACACCGTCCGACGCAATTGACCAGCGCGTTTCGGTAGTCGCACCGACGGTATGCTGGACCGAGATGTTGTCGCGATTTTTCTCCAGTCTGGTCCGGGTCCGAGTCACCCTGACGTACGCGACGGCACTGTTCGTGATCGCGTCGCTGCTGCTGCTCCTCGGGCCCCAGGCGCAGGACCGTGTGGTCGGCCAGCTGAGCACCAACCTGGAGAACCTTGGGCGGGGCAATCTGGGAACACTCCTCGGCAGCGCCTTCGTCACTGCCGAGGGATATACATATCTGCTGCTGCCCGGCCTGGTGTGCCTGCTCGCGTTGGCAGAGCTGCACTGGCGCAGCACGCGGTTGATCCAGGCATTCGCGCTCGGCCACATCGGGGCCACCCTGGTCGTGGCGGCCGGACTGGCCACCGCGATCAAACTCGGCTGGCTGCCCATCTCTGTGGCACACGCCAACGATGTGGGGTTGAGCTACGGCGCTCTCGCCGTCCTCGGCACCCTGACCGCGGCGATACCGGCCCGGTGGCGCCCGGGTTGGATCGGCGGTTGGACCACCATTGCCCTGGTGGTCACGGTTGCGGGGTCAGATTTCGCCGCCGCCGGCCACGCTGTCGCCTTGATACTGGGGATTCTGTTGTCGATCCGGTTCAGCTCTGATTCGCATTGGACGCCGCCCCGGCTGTCCTTGCTGGCGATCGGTATCGCGTTTGGACTGCTGCTACTCGTCGGAGTTTCGCCGCAGGTGGCGCCGATTGCGCTGCCCGCGGGTGTGGCCGTCGCACTGATTGCCACGTGGGCTCGGGGGCGCTGGTTCGCCAGGCCGGCGAGCGTCAGCGCCGACCTGGCTACAGTGGCCGCATGACGCTGCCCGCCGACGCCGCCCATCCCGATCTGGTCACGGTCGAGGTGCCGACGCACTGGTACAACCTGCCGGCCGAACTCGATCAGCCGATCCCGCCGCATCTGCACCCAGGGACCAAGGAGCCGGTCGGCCCGGACGACCTTGCTGCGCTGTTCCCGAGCGGGTTGATCGCGCAGGAAGTGTCCACCGAGCCCTACTTTGCGATCCCGGATGCGGTGCGGGAGATCTACTCGATGTGGCGACCGTCCCCGTTGATCCGGGCCCGGCGCTTCGAGCAGGCACTCAACACCGGTGCCCATATCTACATCAAATACGAGGGTGTCAGCCCGGTCGGCAGCCACAAGACCAATTCGGCTGTGGCGCAAGCCTATTACAACAGCATCGACGGGGTTCGAAAGCTGACGACGGAGACCGGCGCCGGGCAGTGGGGTAGCGCGCTGGCGTTCGCCGGGGCCCAGTTCGGTCTCGAGATCGAGGTTTGGCAGGTGCGTGCGTCCTACGAGTCGAAGCCGTACCGCGGTCACCTGATTCGGACGTACGGCGGCACCGTGCACTCAAGTCCCTCGAATCTCACCGCCGCGGGGCGCGCGATCCTCGCAGCGACCCCGAACACCACCGGCAGTCTCGGGATGGCCGTCAGTGAGGCGGTCGAGGTCGCGGCCGGCGATCCCGACACCCGCTACGCGCTGGGCAGCGTGCTGAACCACGTGGTGCTGCACCAGAGCGTGATCGGCCAGGAGGCCGTGGCGCAGCTCGCCGCCGTCGAGCCGAACGGTGCCGACGTTGTGTTCGGCTGTGCCGGTGGTGGTTCCAACCTCGCCGGGCTGGCGTTCCCGTTCCTGCGCGAGAAGATTCACGGACGGTCCAATCCGAAGGTGGTGGCTGCAGAGCCGACCGCGTGCCCGTCGATCACGCAGGGGGAGTACCGCTACGACCACGGTGATGTGGCGGGCCTGACCCCGCTGCTCAAGATGCACACGCTCGGAATGGATTTCGTGCCGGACCCGATCCATGCGGGTGGACTGCGCTACCACGGCATGGCGCCGGCACTCAGCCATACCGTCGAACTGGGACTGGTCGAGGGAATCGCCGTCGGTCAGCATGACGCGTTCTCCGCGGGTGTGCTGTTCGCGCGGACTCAGGGCATCGTCCCGGCGCCGGAATCCACCCACGCGATTGCGGCCGCTGCCCAGCACGTCGCCGACGATCCGGCCGAGCAGGTGGTCGTCATCGGGCTGTCAGGTCACGGCCAACTCGATCTGCCGGCGTACGCGGAGTTCCTGGACGGGAATTTCTGATGGTTGGTTGCTCATTTCCACACCGCAGCCTCAGGGTTGGTAGCCGTCGATGAATCCCGTGAGCCCTGACGGTGTATGTGGTCCGATCGCGATCTGCTCGACCACACCGATTCCGGTGCGATCACCCATGGTGGCTTTGACGACGTTCTGCAGGTGAATCGAAGAGAAGTCGATGGGATCGAAGTCGTCGAGATCGATGGACTCCCGGCCGATCTCGAACTGTCCATGATTGGAACCGTGTCCCCACTGCGGATGCCAGTAGCCGAGCCCGCGCATCCGGAAGGTGAACAGCTTCTCGACCTCGATATGGGTTTCGCCTTCGATGGGATCGGTGAACCACAGGTGAGCCCGCCGGATCTCGCGTCTTCCCGGTTCCCACTCGAGTTCATAGCCGATGTCGTAGCACTCGCGTACACCGACCCGGCTGCACGGAGAGGCGCCCGCCGGTATCGGGTCGAGAATCTGGGCCGTCTCCAACCACCGGCGGCCGTCTTCGTGCTCATGAAAGGCGTAGTGCGTGAATCGATCACCGAAATGTAAAGGTGCCCAGAGCCAGAACACCTGGAACGGCATCGGCTCGCGGAGCACAGGCACCTGCTCACCGATGGGCCGGACTCCCCAGGACCGGTCGCGGGTTCCGGGAACCGCGCCGGCTTCGACGGTCAGATCCTCACCGTCGACACAGATCGTTCCTTCCCAGGATCCCCACTGGGTGAGCCGGGTGTGATCGGTCAGCACGATGCCTTCGGCGGTACGCCGCTGTTGGCGCGGTTCCTCGATGGCGACGGTGGTGGCGCGGAAGGTCAGATCGCAGGAGATGCCGTGCTCGTTGGAATCGACGATGTAGCGGATGGTGCGCAGCGATTCGACAACCTCGATGCGGAACGGGCCGATGGTCGCCGAACGGTCCAGCGGCATGGCCCCTGAGGCGAACACCGAATGTTCCACGCCGTCCTTGACCAGGCTGAAGGCGGCATCGATGATCCCGCGAACCGGGTAGTGGCCCATCGCCGCACCGAAGTAGAACTCGCCGTCGCGCTGATGACCGTTGAACCAGTAGCGGTCGTAGTGGTTGGGGTCAGCACTCACCGGTGTGGCGACCGGATCAGCCGAGGCGTGAATCGGATAGTCGTCGAACGGCGTCAGCACGGGTCAGCTTCCCGACTCGTTGATCTTCACCAGCATCTTGCCGATGTTGGCGCCGGTGAACAGTCCGTTGAGGGCGTCGATACTGGATTCGAGTCCCTCGTAGACGGTTTCACGATGGACGAGCAGACCTTGTTGCTCCCATTCGCTCAGGGCGGCGAAGGCCTCATCGAAGTGTGCCCACTCCTCGAGTGCGATGAAGCCCTGCATCGTCGAGGATGTGGCGAGCAGGTTGACGTAGTTGGACGGGCCCGGGTGATCGCCGTTGAGATAGCTGGAGATGATGCCGCACATCACCACGCGGGCCTTGTGGGCCAGGTTGGCCAGCACGGCGTTGAGGACGTCCCCACCGACGTTGTCGAAGTAGACGTCGATGCCGCCCGGGCACGTATCTCTGAGCGCGGCGGTCAGGTCGCCGGCCTTGTAGTCGACGCACGCGTCGAAGCCGAAATCCTCGACCACGACCCGGCATTTCTCGGAGCCACCCGCGATACCGACCACCCGGGCACCGGCGATCTTGGCGATCTGGCCGGCGACCGACCCGGTGGCACCGGCGGCCGCCGACACCACGACGGTCTCACCGGCTTGTGGTTTGCCGACACCCTTCATGCCGAAGTACGCGGTGGCGCCCGTCGGACCGTAGATCGACATCACCGCGAGCGGATCGGTGTAACCGACCACCGGCGTACTGAACAGGTCGTCGCGGATGATCGCGTAGTCCTGCAATCCGGTCAAGGTGGTGACCATATCGCCGACTTTGTAGGCGTCACAATGTGATTCGACAACTTCACCGATACCGGCCGCCCGGACGACCTCGCCCAATTCGAGGGCCGGTAGGTAGCCGGGTTCGCCGTCCAGCCAGGTGCGCGCGGCGGCATCGATACCCACATACGTCGTCCGCAGCAGTGCCTCACCGTCGGCGGGGACCGGAGCGGATGTGGTCACCATCTCCGTGTCATCGGGGGAGACCAGCCCATCCGGGCGGCGGCGCAACAGGATCTGGCGGTTCTGGCGATGTGCGGCGTCAGTCATTCACGTCTCCCGTAGTCATCCGAATTTCCATATTGATTATCAGAACTCACATCGAATAGCGTCAACCCTCAGCCCGAGAATGTCCCGCCTGGTAGGAGGATTTCGTGACCTCCAACGACGTAGCGCCGCGCCGCGGTCGGCCGCCCCGCATCGACAAGCGCGCCATCGTCGCGGCCGTGGTGGAGATCGGGAGTGAGAATGTCACCATGCGCCTGGTCGCCGAGCATCTCGGCGTCAGCGTGCCCGGCCTCTATCACCACGTGAAGAACCAGGACGAATTATTGCTCCTGGCCGCCGAGAGCGCGTTGGTCACGTCGCCGCCACCTCGGTACGCCGGCGAACACTGGGCGACGTGGATGCGTAGCTACGCCTTATACATCCGGACCGTACTGGCATCGCAGCCGGCGTTGGTGGAGAAGTTCGTCTCGGGCGGGGTGCGCGATGAAATGGAGATGGAGTGCAACGGCGCTGCGGTCGAGGCACTGACTGAGCACGGTCTCGCACCCGACGACGCGATGGCGGTCTGGGCCGCGGTGAGCGCGATGGCGATCGGCAGTGTCACCGAGGCGCACCGTGAACACCTCCACGCCGAAAGCGGACAGCCGTGGCTGGCCCGGATCTTCAAACTCACGGCGAAACGTTCCGCGTCCGACTATCCGGCGTTGCGCGCCGTCGCCCAGTCCGGGTTCGATCCGTTCAGCGAAGACAGCTTCCAACAGCGAATGACCATGTTGCTCACCGGTATCGCGGTGCAGTACGGGCTTCCGCCGGAACCTGCGGACTAGCTACCCGGCAACCTGCGAACCAGCCCGTCGTCGAGCATCTGCTGGAAGTGCTCTGTGATGGTCTGCTCCGTGGGCCGGTAGGCCAGTCCGAGATCGTTGCGGCTGCGGCTGTTGTCGAATCGCAACGGGTATCCGACGTTGCGGTCGACGAACTTTCGGGTCAACCCGGCGAGCGGAGCGATGGCCTTTATGACCGCCTTGGGTGCGGTCATCCTCGGGAACGGATACCAGGGGCCGAACCGGCGGCGCAGCACCTTGCCCATGTCCAGGAGGGTCAGCGATTCGGCGTTGACGATGTAGCGGCCGTGCGCCTCGGGGGTGAAGCCGGCCCGTAGGTGAGCATCGGCGACGTCACGCACGTCCACCACGCCCATGGTCAGTGCGGGTGCCCCCGCCAGCAGGGTGCCGTCGGTGAACTGCTTCATCGTGCTCAGGCTGGCCGAGTCGCTGGCAGTGGTCAGGGCAGGGCCGAGCACCAGTCCCGGGTGGATAGTCACCAGGTCCCAGCGGTCCTGCGCCTGTTGATACCGCCAGGCCTCCTGCTCGGCCACGGTCTTGGAGTAGGGGTACGGCTGATGCTCGACACTGCTGGTGCTGTTCCAGTGTTCGTCGGTGAAAACGCCACCGGGGATGTCCCGTGACTCACGGGCATCTCCGTAGATCGCGACCACGCTGCTGGTCAACACCACGCGTTTGACGCTCTCCGTGCGGTTGACCGAGTCCAAGACGTTGCGGGTGCCCTCCAGCGCCGGGCGGATCAGCGCCTCTTGCGCATCCTGGTAGCCGGAGAGCAGGAAGGGCGACGCGGTGTGCATGACGAGCTGGCATCCGGCCATGGCCTCGTCGAAGCTGCCGGGCTCGAGCAGGTCCGCCTTGAACAGTGTCAGCCGGCCGGGATGGTCAGCCGAGAGCTTGTGCAGATGCTCGAGACCGGACGACTTCTGCGGGTTGCGCACTGTGCCGCGGACGGTCTGGCCGGCTTCGAGGAGACACCGGACGATCCAGCTCCCGATGTAGCCGCTGGCACCAGTCACCAGGACCGGCGCGTCCGGGTCGATCTGGGTGCTGGGTGTGCTCATGGCGGGTTCCTCTCCTGCGGGTCAGCTCGATCATATTGGTGACGACGTGCCCGATGTGGGGGACAGTTAGCGCTATGAGTAGCCAGAAGGTACCGAAGCCCAGCGACCTCAAATCGGCCGCTCAGGCGGCCGTGGAGACGGCCCAGTCCGCCGTGGGGGCTGCGCAGGCGGTGGCGAGCGGTGCGATGCGCATTCCGCCGGCGTCGGCCCAACTCGCCGCCCAACTACCCGATTTGCTGGAGAACCTCGCGATCGCGACCGAACGGCTCAACACCACGATCGATCGGACCGAACGGTATCTGGCCATGGCCGACCCGATGTTCCGCACGCTCGACCGACTCCTGCCGCAACTCGAATCGTTGATCAATACGGGCAACGACGTCTTCCGGACGTTGACCAGCCTTCCGGGCATCTCCACCCTGAATCGGATTGCCGGCCGCGGGCAGGACAACCGAAGCTGACCCCGGTTCACCTGTAGGCCTGGCCGATACCGAGAACGGCAGCGGTATAGCGCCAAAGTGTTTGTGTGGCTTGATCGGAACTCGGTGTCGGGACGGCTCGGAGTTGTTGTGCGATGCCGTGGCGCAGGCCGCCGATGACGTATGCGGCTGCGCTGTCGGGGTCCAGATCCGTTGGGAGCTCGTCGAGTTGCTGCCCGTGGCGGATGTTGGCGGCAGCGTTGTCGATGAGGTTGTGCACATAGGCGGCCTCGAGCTCGGTGAGCTGCGGATCGCTTGCGGTGCGGTTGAGCAGGATCGGCGCCAGCGGGTCGGCCAGGTGATAGGCGACGAAGCGGTGGGTGCGGTCGCGCTCGCGGGTGGCCCAGTCGCCTGCAGGCAAGTGGGCATCGGCGATGGCGTGGCGCAACCCGTCGTAGAAGCCGTCATAGATCGCGGTCAGCAGACCGCTCTTCGATCCGAAGTGGTGATAGAGGGCGCCGGTACTCAGTCCGGCGCGACGGGTCAGCCCACTGAGTTCGAAGGCACCGTTTCCGTGTACGAGCTCGTCGCGGGCCGCCTCGAGTAGTTGTTGACGTCCGACCGGCGCGCGTGCCATAGTCCGAACCATAACAGAAGTCAGTTATGTTTCGGTGAGGGCGATATGAGCACTGAAGTGAACTCGTTGACGGAGCTGGCCGGTGACCTGGCCGGCACCTATCGGCGGACCGCCAGCAGTGGTGAGCAGGTGGACCCTGCCGTAGCCGAGGCAGACCTGGCCGCGGTGCTGCGCGACGGATACGTGATCCTGCCTGATCTGCTCACTGCGGCTGAGTTCGACGAGATTCGGGAATCCGTGGGACCACTGTTGGACCTGCTGGGCCGCAACGGGTTTGAAGGACACGCCACGCAGCGGGTGTACAGCGTGCTGAACAAGACCCGCAGCTGCGACCGGATCGCCGACCATCCGCGGGTGCTGGCGCTGCTGGATCGGATGTTCATGCCGAACTACCTGTTGTCGATGTTGCAGGTGATCAACATCCTGCCGGGGGAGCAGGCCCAGATGCTGCACACCGACGACGGCTTCTACCCGTTACCCAGACCACGGAAAGCGCTGGGCGCAGCCACGATCTGGGCGATCGATGACTTCACTGCCGATAACGGTGCCACCGACATCGTCGCGGGCAGCCATGAGTGGGGCGATCGACTGCCCGAGCCCGCCGAACGTGAACCGGTGGTGATGAGCGCCGGGTCGTGCGTGTTCTTTCCCGGGACCTTGTGGCACGGGGGAGGCGCCAACCGATCCCCGAGCGCTCGCCTGGCGCTGACCGCGCAGTACTGCGAGCCGTGGCTGCGCCCGCAGGAAGCGTTCACCTTGTCGATGACCCGCGACACCGTGCGGGCCGTCTCCGAGGACATCCGCCGCATGCTCGGCTACAGCATCCACCCGCCGTTCATCGGTCAGGTCGACGGCATGCACCCCAAGCGTCTGCTCGAGCCGGGTGCGCAGTCAATCTGACGCATTGCCGTGCACGATTGCCCTCCATGCAACACGATTCGTGATGATCGACTTCAATAATGCTCGCTCCGTTGAGGATTGATACTCCCTTCGCTTTTCGCTGCCGGCCCGACAGACGCTTGTGAAGTCTCGGCTGTCGCTTTTTCATGTGACTGCGAGTACCGTTAAACGTGTTGGTGCTCCGTCATCCCGATTGCCTGTTCGGACTTGAGGGCATCAATTCAATAAGGCCGATTCGATCGGCCATAGATGGGAGCGTCCGCATGACGCTACAAGTGGTTGAGAATGGGGAACGGCCGCAAGGCTTGTCACGTATTTCGAGGTTGCGGTTGAAACCGACGGCGCCACGCAGTGGGTTCGTCGACGGAGCATGGTGGCCTCGCGGTGATGATCTCTGTGCCGAACTTCCCGACCTTCTAGCGGGGCTGTCCGTCAGGCTGGGGCATGTTGAACGAGTGCTCTACCGATTGTCTGACTGGCGGCCCGCGCCGCGAAAGATCTACGTTGACGGCTGTCTAGTAAAGCTGGACGGGTATGAGCGTCAACCGATCTCAACCATCAGTCTGCTCGGACCTGGATTTCATCGACTCGATTTGCTGGTCTTGGCTGTGCATACGGAAGCCTCCGATGCGCACGCGACGATGATGAGAGCCGCACATCCCTGCGACGACACCCGGGTGGATCGCCTTCTTGGAATCGACCCGCGCGTCCGGATCAGCTTGGACCGAGCCAGCATTGCCCAGCAGCGCTGGGGATCAGAAATCTCCAAACCACGCAGTGCGTCCCCGAATGCCCATCCGGTGACCGCCTTCTGAGGACCAAAACGCTGGCGAAATCGTCAGGGATCGGATTTGACCATGACTGTACAAGTAACACGCACCGACGGCGTCACTGATGAATTTGCACGCTTCGGCGATCGCTATGTCAAACACTCTGACGGATCACTAGAGGTTGTCCGAGCCGGAACAATGCAGCCCGCGACCTATCCGGCGGACGGCTGGACTGATGTGGCCGGAGACGAGAAGCGCAAGCCTCACAGGCTATTTCATCACCGCACATAGTGTGGCTAGTGCAGCCTGAGCATCGAGTCACGTTCGACATACACTCGCCCCGTCATTCCGCCTTCTGATTCCCAGCGCTCTTGAGCATTGGATGCCTGCGTGCGCCTGTCACGGTCTCGCTGGCTGATCATGAGCAATCCGTCGACGGTCGCGGCGTTGTGGGGTTGCGCTGCGGTCATCATGGTGCGGTGAGCGTCGTCGGCGTCGGTATGGGGCGGAATCACCAGTAGGGTGAGCCGGTCACCGTCGAGCCCGAGAACTTCAATGGTGTTAATCGACTGAAGCCGATAGCCATCCAGGCGCACCGCTCGCCCACCGGTGGTGACCTTTCGTGGTGCGGTGGCCCATGCCTTAAGGTGATACATCACCCGGTCGATGCGGCCCAGACGTACCGAGAGCACGGCCAACAGGTCCGGCAGCTCGGCGCTGAGGTCATCGCTGTGCGGCCACCAAGCCCCGTCAACATAGCCGCTTTGGGGCGCCTTGGCTTTCAACCGCAGGCGTGGTGTACGCGCCGGCACGGTCGAGTTCTGATCATTTTTGCGTGTCTGCTGTGGCGTCATGACGACGCTCCCGTCTGGACTGCGTGAAGCGGTCCTATCCTTCAAATCAGCGATGACACACTCGAAATTGGTTGCGTGTACGAAGTACCGCCGATAGTTGTGATCCTACGCCGATCCGGCTTGACTGCAGTGCGCATCGGACCCGACCCCCGCGGTCTCTGCGACGAGGTGGTCCACGACGTCGAGCAGACTGTTGCGCATGCGCATGGCGCGACGCTGCCGGGCCGCTGAGCTGCCGTCTGCCAGCGCCTGTTGAGCCAACTCCTCAACGACCCGCCAATCTCCGGAAGCCTGCAGCTGTGGGCGGAGCATCTGCACCAAGTCGGTGACCACATCGCCCGCAGGGCGACTCGCCGGACCTATCAAGTCCACGAGGTCGCCTTCCAATCCTGATCGAGCAGCACGCCACAACGCGGCGCGGCCGAGCGGGGGCACCACTATTGCGGAAGGCACCCCGGCGCGTAGGCCCTCGACTTCGCGTTCGACGAGCGCGCGGAACAGGGCCGCGATCAGGACGATGGTGTCGGCCCGCGGACAGCTGTCACACACGCGCAGTTCCAACGTGGGCGTTCGCAGGGCCGGGCGAACGTCAAAGTACGACATCCCTGCGTCGCTAATCACCCCGGTCGCAACCAGATTGGAGATCAACGTGTCGTACTCCGCGGCTGACTTGGCCGGGGGAGCCAAACCGGTGGTGGGCCATCGTTGCCATACCAGTGTGCGGACACTGCTGTAGCCGGTGTCAGATCCGTCGGACCAGAATGGTGAACTCGCACTCAATGCGAGCAGAGTCGGAACATATGCCGCCACCCGGCCGGCCACCAGGACCGACTCGTCGCGGTCGTCGATTCCTACGTGAATCTGGGTACCGCAGATCAGTTGCTCGCGCGCCAACAGCTGATAGTCGGCAAGCATCTGCTGATAGCGGGAAGTCTGGGTCACGCGCATCTCACTGGGCACCGACAATGGAACAGCGCCTGCGGCAACCACGCCCAACCCGAGAGTAGACGCCGTATCGACTAGGACTCGGCGTCTCGCTGTCAGATCAGCCCGCAGTTCCGTAAGGGTACTGACCACGCTGCCGTTCGTCTCCACGACGCAGCCCTGCAATTCGGCCACATAACTGTCAGACAGAAGTTGCAGCAGCTCTGGTGCACGCGCTGCCAACCGCCTGGTCGTGAGGTCGACAAGGTGGAACTCTTCCTCAATGCCGACCGTCCGTGGCATCTATCCTCCAGTCAGTGAAAATGCTGCTGATGACCAGCTGGATAGCGTGGTCCCACTGGGTCGTTGAACTGCTCAGGGGAGGTCGGCGCCGCGTTGCGGTGGATGTCGTCCCGCTGGGGCAGACCCCAGTCTGGGGCCGCACAGATGTCGGCTTCTGACAGCGTTTGTTGCCCGCCACCCACGCGAAGACCGCGATGAGCATTGCCACCGCGAACACCACGAAGACGATGAAAACGTTACTGCTGGTCTCCATCTTGGCTCCTTCGGACTTGCCGGAACGCGAGGTCGACTGTGAAATCGGTTGCGCCCCAGTGCGTTGTCGTACCATCTGCGGCTCAGCGCGGGACAGGCACAGACCTGATTGCAGCCGTCGGCTCCGTGTCGTCGGCTATGACCGCGGGTCGGTCAGTAGTAGTGGCGTCGACCGCCGACGGCGTGACCCGTCCGCCCCATCAGCATCATGAGCAGGCCGACGACCAGCAGGATGACCCCGATGACAAGTACGACATGGGCGAAGGCGAACGTGGGGACGAGACTGGGGAGGAGTAGCCCCAGAACGATCATGATGATTCCGACGATGATCATGGCATTTACCTAGTTTCGGTGTAGATGTTTGTTTGTGGGCAGGTATGCCCGGGTCAGTTACTCCGATCGCTAAGCGGCGGCGAGCCGGTACGACGAACTCAGGGGGTTGCCGCGGGGCGGGAGCGCAAACCCTGGGGGGCGTTGCCACTGCACACAACGTGAAGGCAGGATGACGTCGGTCCCGGCAGCTGCGTTCTGAACCACCGGAACCTCAGCGTTCTGGGCCGCCGGCAGCACACAACTCCGTGGTTGAGTAATACCCGTTTCAGGCCTCCGCCAACCGATTGAGGCACCATCACTTCGCCACATACGGCGGATTGCCCGGCCGGATCATCCGCCGCCGCGGGCTTAACGCTATTCAGCCGATTACATTCGGCCACATGCGGTCGCTTCGGTATCGCCCGAGGTGACTATCAGCAAAGCCGTATCGTGCGGGGAGGACTCAGTGCTGTCGCTGACCCGGCTCGTGGCGCGGCCGCCTGCACCACCCACTAATGTCCCATTCTGTCGAGTACCTCCGTGCGCGCAGCGGCCGGCGTCATGTCGCTGGGAAACGGATTCGGTGGCGGCGTGCATTGTGATCTGGGCGGCGTCGGCCAACGGAGCCACGCAGCCGCCGATCAATCGCCTGTGGCCCGCAGCATGATCTCTGAAATGCTCGTGCGGCTCTGCCCGTCGAGGGTGCCCAACTTCGAAATCCACACCACCACATTCGAGGTTTCCGTCTCATTGTCGACGGTGATGGTGTTTTCCCCCGGCTGCAACACCATGTTCGGCGTCAGCTCGGTGGTGTCGGAAAGGCTGTTCGGGTGGGCACTGTCGGCCGCACGAACCTGGACCTCTGTTCCGGTGCTCGGCACGTCGATCGTCACCTCGCTCAAGGCGGCCGGCGACGGGAGGTGAAGTAGCAGGCCGACGCCTTCTTTGAAGGCCGGAAACGGTGCGGCATCTTGGTAGATGTCGGTGGGCCATGACGTATCGGGGTTGCCGTCGATGGCCAGACCCGCCTGGTCCGGATGGTCTGGTGCACCGCCGGGGGAGAACACCGTCGCACTCGTGGGCGTCACGATTGGTCCCGGACTGCTGTGCGACGAGGAGCCCGAACCGCGAATGAGAAGAACGGACGCGGCAACGGTCGTCGCGATCACGGCCAGTATCAAGGTGATGCGCACGGGACGGGACGCCAGGGCGCGGCGGCGCCCGCGCGTCCCGGCCGAGTGATTGACCACCGAGTCGGCGAACAGCGTTCGGTCATCCCAGGGGCCGCTGACCTCCACCACATCCCCGTCGGAGAGTTCGCCCGTAATGGAATTGCCGCGTAGCTCGACCGGCACGACGGTGTGCGCTTCACCGGTCGACTCGTATCGCTCCACACGGAACGTCCAGACCTCCTCGTCGCCGTCAGGTCCGGACGGTTGCTTCTGCACCCCCTGGGCAGTGCCCAGGATTGTCAGCATGGCCAACCGCTTGGTCTCCGATGAGCTGCTCCGCGCGCGGTGGTCGGGGGTCTCCAACGGGGCGGTGTGCCCACCTGCATCACGCGGCGTTGGCTCCGGATTCTGCACCGGCACCGGTTCGGGCGCGGTCGACAGGTCAGTACTTCCGCCCAGCGCGCGGGCGAAGTCCAGGCACCGCGCGTAGCGCTTATCGGGTTGCTTCGCGAGCGCCTTCGCCATGACGGCGTCGAGATGCGCGAGGTCGGCACGCCGCTCGGACAGCTGGGGAGGAGGTGTGTAGAGGTGGTTGCCGGCCAGGACGATGCGATTGGCGTCGTCGAAGAGAGGCGTACCGGTCAGCAAATGGAAAGCGGTCGCAGCCAGGGCGTACTGGTCTGCTCGGCCGTCGAGAGTCTTCCCGGTGAGCTGTTCTGGCGCTACATACGCGACGGTACCGATGGCCACGTCGGTCTCGGTGAGGCCACTCGTGTCGTCGGCTTCCCGGGCGATGCCGAAATCGGTGAGCAGTATGCGTCGCCGGGCACTTCCCGACGGCGGGGTGACCAGGATGTTGGCCGGTTTGACATCGCGGTGCAGCAGGTTCCGTTCATGCGCGACGTCGAGGGCTTCGGCGACGGCCGTCACGATCTCCACCACATCCTGGATGGGCATCCCCGTCGGGTGCTGCTCGATCAAGTGCTTGGCGTCGGTGCCCTCGACATAGTCCATCGAGATCCACAACCGGCCGTCGAACTCTCCACGATCGTGCACCCCGATGATGTGCGGATGCCACAACGTTGCGGCCAACTCCGCCTCTCGGGTGAACCGGGCGCGGAACTCATCATCGCGCGTGGTGTTCACCGAAAGGATCTTGAGCGCATCCAGACGGGGAAGGCGCGGATGCTGGGCCAGGTAGACCTCGCCCATGCCACCGGCGCCGAGGAGCCGCTGAATGGTGTACCCGGCAAAGACGTCACCGGCATTGAACGGCATGTTCGAAGCCTACAAACCAGGGCAAATCGAGCGATGCCCGGAACACCATCAGTCAGGTGAAGAGCACGACCGGCTTCAGGGTGCTTCCGTTGGCGGAGTCCTCGAAGGCTTCGTTGATGCGGTCGAATGAGTAGGTCTTGATCAGTCGATCAAACGGGAACCGGCCGGACCGGTGCAGTTCGATGAGCTGAGGGATGAACACCGACGGGACGGAATCGCCCTCAGTGATCATTTTGATGGTGATCCCATCGGCAGCAGCGACCCGATGTCCAGCGAGGCGCTGGTACCCAGTGCTGCCGCACCCAATACGCCTGCCACGCCACGGGGAGCGAGCGACTCCGTCATTGTGGTGAATACGGACGGAACGCCGGTGGTCTCCACCGCATACTGAACGCCCCTCCCGGTGATCCTGCGTACTTCCTCCGCTGGATTGCCGGTCTCGGCGAGGACGGTGTGCGTGGCGCCGAGTTCCTTGGCCAGCTCCAGGCGCTGCGCGTTCCGGTCCACCGCGATGATCACCGAGCAATCGGCCACAACAACGCGCTGCACGGGACGCTGTCGTTGACAGCATGATTGAAGGCGCGATATCTAACGGCGACTTCGTGCAATGGCTCTCAAGGCGACTGATTCCGACTTCGTCGCCGGTTCGGCCAGTTGCCCAGACGTCGGCATACCAGACAACTTCGACGGCTGGCTTCCGAACCCGGAAACCCCTACACAGGAGGATGATTCGGCCGCACAGACGCCGACAGCTGCATCCAGCGACACCGCACAGATACGTCACTGTGACGATTATGTAGAGCATCCCGAGGGCTTCGATCCCGTCGCGAGAGTGCATGTCCGGCGCTCCCGGGTGGTCACGGACAGGCCGAGGTGCTGAGTCCGAGATGCTGTCAGATCATCGCGGATGCACCTAGCGAGCACGCCAACCAAGCGGCCACCGCGGATCAAAACCGCTCCGGAAAGCAGAGCGGAATCGGATTGTTCTCAACTAGTTCCGGATCGGATGTCCGATCCGCGACTGGTTGAGAGTGCGGCAGTGCTGTGAGCTGGCCACTGTCAATTAGTTCCGGATCGATCTGAATGGATTCGTCCGCGAAGAAATGAGAGTGCAGGACAGAATCCAGAAAGACTTGAGAGTGCCGGAAGTGTCACGACGTCGATACGAAGCTCGGCGGAATCGTTGGCGACGTGGATGCTGGTCTTCGGGCCATGCCGCAGCAGCCACGACCGTCATTCCGGCGCACACGCGGATAAGCAACAATTCCGCGTGGCCCCGCCTTCTCAGGGAACGCTATTTCCGCGACGTTGGCAGATCCAGGTATTCAAGAAAGGGGGAGGGGATTGACCGCCGGCTGCCGTAACGGGTTGACCTTGATTTGGAACGTGTGATGAGCAATGCACGACGCGCACGCGTCACAGCGACATAGAAGGTGCGTAGTTCGGCAAGCTGTTCGTCGGGAGTCTGGGCCCGAAAGTCAGGGAGTTGTCCATCATTTAGTCCGACGATCGCGACTGCCCTGAATTCGCGACCTTGAGATTTGTGGATTGTCAGCAGCCGTACGCCCGGGGCAAGGTCGTCGCCGCGTTGCTGCCGCGAGCAGAATAACTTGAATGCTGCCCAAGTGAGTCCGGCGCGATCGACGGTTTGATCGAATTCGGCCCATGAGTCGCGCAGCTGCTCAAGATCCGTTTGCCACGCCGCTAACTGACTCGTGCTCGACGCGGTGGGCACGGCGAGATCGTCCAAGGCAGCCACGAAGTCGCCAACATCCTCGATGTCACACAGGGGAGCGAGTGCCTGTAGTGCCGGGTCAGCGGTACAGAGAAGTTGGTTTCGAAGGTCGACGATGGTCGTGACCAGTGCGGAATCGATGTCGAGGAGCCGTGCCAATTGCCAATGCACCGACTGGTGGTCACTAGCGCTGCGCAGTCCGATGATCTCGAGCACAATTTTGGCTGACGTACTGTCCAGCCAGTCAGACGCTCCACTGGCGGAGACGAAGGGAATACCTTGCGCGGTAAGAGATTTTCCGGTGTTTCTCAGCGCGGCTGCAGACCTTCCCAAAACGGCGATGTCCTCGGCCCGCACCGTCGGGACGTCTGACAAAGCGAGCGCCTCCGATGGGATGCCTTTACTGAGCAGATCACCGATCCACGTCGCGACAAGGTTGCCTTCAGCTTCTTCGTCCGGCGCCTCATGGTAAGTGATCAGGCCGGGGGCGCTGTTTTCCTCGGCGGGCTCGACAAGTGTGTGCCCCAGCGCGAGGGCAATCCTACTCGATACCAACGACATCGCGGTGGCCGAGCGAAAGTTAGTACTGAGCCCGAATGTCGTTGCCTTGTAGTCATTGATAAACCTGGCAATAAGCCGCGGGTCCGCGCCGGCGAAGCTAACGATTGATTGTTTGTCGTCCCCGACCAGCATCGTCGGCATGATATTGCCACCCCCGGGTGCGTCAATGAGCGCGGAGAGAAGCTCGTACTGTGCCGGAGTCAGATTCTGTGCTTCGTCAACAATGAGGTGAGCGTAAACGCGGGAGAGCTGGCGCCGTGTCGACTTCGACTCGAAGAGTTCCCGTGCCGCCGATAAGAGGGACGGATAGTCAAGTGAGGCAGCATTTCTCAATGCTGCCTCCCACTCATCGAGAAGGGGGCTGCGGCGATTCCGGGCGCGAAGTAAGTCTAGTTCGTGCAACGCTGTACCGAGGTCGCCGGACTCGGTACTGCCTTGCTCCTGCAGCCATCGAGAAAGAAGTTCTACGCGGTCCTCATCGCGCACCAACAGCTCGGGTTCGACGGGAAGCCCAATTTTCGTTCCGTGTTCACGAATCAATGTATGGGCGAATCCATGCACCGTGTCTGTCTCGACTTTCGCTGCCAGCGCTCCCAGACGCTCGTCGAGCCGGGCTCGCAGCTCGTCTGCCGCCTTCTTTGTGTACGACAGCGCCAGCACTTTTTGGCCATCGTCGCAGGAGTTCTGTAGCAGGCGTTGTGTGCGGCGAGCAACAACCTCGGTCTTTCCGCTGCCAGCGCTCGCTATTACGGCGATGGCCCGATCATCAGACATCACCACCGCCCGCTGCTCATCGCTTAACGGTGGGTCGATGTTGTCGGAACTTGTGGGCCGTGGCATCACAACTCCTGTCGCAGGCGCTCAAGGAGCACCTTCAGCGAATCGGGCCAGAGCGCGCTGTCAGGGTATTTCTGGATCAGCCTGTGCGCCAGCGCCACACCGACGCTGCCCTTAACTTTTTTCAGAGCTTTCAGCAGAGGAAGTCCATGATTGATATCAGGACGGACATCATCGCAGGCCGCCCAACATAATTCAGGGTCAAACGTTGCCATCATAGTCTCAAACGCGCCTGGTATCGGATGGCCTTCGTCGTTAACTCCGTATATCCAGACGAGACGAGTTGCGTCACCATCGCCGTGATCGTTGCTCAGCGCCATCGCGGCAGCCTTTCCGGCAGGATCGCTGTCTGCGAAGAGCACCCAAGGCGTGGCGGTCAGCATCGCGAACTTGACGGCTGAAGTTGCGAGTGGGCTGGTCAAGCTTTCAGGGTCGATCACGCAGATGCCGTGCGCTCGATGACCGAGTGCATGACGGACTGCTACCGGTAGGAACGCGCGTTCAGTCGCACCGTCCCCGATGATGACCGCGCTGGCGAAGACAAGTTCCCCGAACGGCCGTTCGACCAGCCGCTTAAGGGTCTCCATCTCTGCGGTGTGCAGGTCAGGGCGGAGCGCCCGGTGCGGCGCGTCAGCTGCGGTGGCCGCAGGTCCGAGATCAACTATGCGCAAAGTCTGGGTATCGTTGCGTAACAGTCGGATACAGCGGGGAGACACCGCTGTGACGAGCTGTGCGGAGTGAGTAGACACAATTTTCTGGCCCCGCAGAGCTGTGAGTAGGCTGCTCAGTTCCAGCGACGCCTGTGGGTGCAGATGTGCTTCTGGTTCCTCGACCAGCGTCACCGGGTGCGGTTGGAGGGATGATCCGTCCTTGCCGAGTCGACGATCATAGAGAACGCCCTGGACCTGCAGCGATGCTAAACTACGTGATCCCGCGCCGTGCATTCGGATCGGAAGTGCGCCCGATCCTGTATCCAGGTCAACGGAGACCGAACGGGCGAGTTCTTCGAGAGTGACGGGCAACGGATTAAGGTGCGGCACGCCCATGCTCCCGATCAGCTGATGTAATCCCTCGAGGGCTTGGCGCACTGATGTAAGCGTTGCGCTGCCAGCAACGATCGTGGCCCCCAGTGCGTTCAGTTCACCTTCGAGTGTTTGGCGACTCGCCTCATCCACTTCCAGGTCGCTGAGAATCTTGCGTATCGTTGACCCACGACGCCCCAGCTCCTCCACCAGGTCACGCCGCGTGTCTATGAGGTCCACCGCGAACAATCCACGCTGATCGGCCCGTAGGCCTGGCGCATCGGTCCGTTCCGTCCACCGTCGATTAGTCACATCGAACGTCAGCAGGCGGGTCTCAGTAAAGGCGCCGGAACCCTCCGCTGAGTGGCGCACGTAGGTTCGCCAGGCGAACCGTTCACGTAGCGGCTCCTCTTGCAGGGTCTGCACACCGGTGCCCAGGCGCCGCCCGACGCTGTCGCTGAAGGCGTCATCGGGCTGCTTACCAACCGGAGGCGGTGGGGCCAGCACGATGTCGATGTACGGTTCTGCCGACTCGCCGACGGTGAAATCGTCGGCCTCTGCTGCACGGCCTCCCAGAGCGAGGTTCAGGGCGGCCAGGATTCGTGACTTACCTGAATTGTTTCGACCCGCGAGAATTGTCACGTCGGGTTCGAACTCGATGTCGCACTGGTCGATCCCACGAAACAAATGCACATGCAGTCGCTCGACATACAGCGGTGCAAATCCTGTCGCAGGGTTGAACGGAGCAGTGGTGTGATCGATGGGATCGACAGATTGATCAGAGGGCGCGACCCCAATGTCAGACATTGGGTTAACTTATCGGTCTGATGGTGCAACACTTTGCAGCCACCGCCGAACCGGGCTAACCGCCACCGACTTGAGTCTCGTTCTTGGAGGCTTCAATCGTGTTTTTGGACGGCACGACGAACTGCGGAGGATCCTTGACACCGGGTAGCTGACCGAGTTTTCCCGGCAGAGCCCCGTAGGCTTTTTGGGCACCCGCAAGCCTCCGTTGGAGCCTCTGATCGTCAAACTCCAGCGCTCGAGTACGTAGATTCCTCAGATCCAAACGCAGCCCTAGCCGCGTCCACCATGGACGCCAAGCTAGCCGGGTGAGGACATCGGCTGAATCTCGGACCAGTGTGTCGAAGTAGCCATCGATAGGACCCCAGAAATCGTTCTCGTCCCGAAAATAGTCCACCCCGTCGTCACTGAGTTGGCGGGCCGCATGGGCAAGCACGACGTAATGGCGCACGGCTAACCTCGGGATTCGAGCGACAAGGGCGGCCGTCTCCAAGTCGCGGACCGCCGTGATGAAATCTCCAAAGTCGGTTGAATCAGGATCGGTCGCCCATCGCTTTGTCTCCGTCGTGGCGATGGCTCTGAGAATCCCGCTACGCACCTCCCGACGTGAGCGGCCCCCGCCGAACCAGTTGCCGATCACGGACCCGGCACCGAGCGCACCGAGGAGCGGGACCAATTCCAGTGGATCCATTCCCTCACACTAGCGTCGAGCAACTACCACGAGCGGGCAGTGTTCGGTCGACCGCGACAGCATTGATCACGAGCGCTGACCTAACTAGTTGGTTTCTGCCTGGTTGCTCTGCCGCCGCGACGTCAGGGCAGGCCGGCCACGTGCCCCCGGCGTGGGCATACCTGCGCAGCTGTCTTTCTCGCCGGGTTGTCGTCCGAGGGGTTGCGGTTAGCCGCTAGAAAGCCAGATCGCCGAGACGCACACCTAGTGCTTGGGCGACCGACTTCAACACGACCGGCGAGAGCGACTCGCGATTGCCGGGGATCGTGAGTGATTGCTTCCCAACATGTTTGAGACGAATGTGCGAACCTTTGCCGCGACCAGGCTCAACCTTCCACCCGAGTTCTTCCAGGTGGCGGATGGCTTTTCGACTGCTCACGGAGGGAAGCGCAGGAGCGTGGCCGATCCAGGGCAGGATCGGTTGCTCGCCCTTCGGGACGAGCACGTGTGTGATGCGCTGGCAGTCGAACAGACCACGACGCAGGTGCGGGGCCAGGTTCCACTCGCTGGCCGCCCGTATGGGCGAAACGGCTGCTTCGTGCACTTGGCTCATCAGCGCCCGTTGCGCGTAGTCGAATGTCCGGTCATGGAGGTAGCGGCCAGCTTCGCGGTAGCTGGGCGGAAGGGCACGAAACCACTCCGGAAGCATCGCGATGGTCGCATCCCGGACAACCTTGGCGACTCCTCGGCGGTAGAGATCTTCTTTCTTGAAACGGCGATACATCTCCGCGCACGCGAGCGATTCTTCGAGCACGTCATCAGATCCCTGCTTGATGAGCGGGATGAATACCCCCTTGGAGTAGGGGAGGTAGCGCCGTGTCCGCTCCACCATTTCGAATCGGATTGCCAACGATTCGATCTTGTGGTGGTACGCCTCATGTAGGTAGAGCACCGACATGGCTGCTCGGCACGCACCCATGACGTTGGCCGGTTGCCCGCGTTCGGGCTCAGGCAGTCGGTTGAGGATGGCTACGGCGACGTCGAAGACGGCCGACTCCCGAATGTAAATGGCCGAGCCGAGGCCGAAATAGTGAATCGGCGTGTACCAAGCGAGCGCGTCCAAGACATCACGCGGCGGAACCAGGAACCCGCCGCTGGCGCGCTTGCGGACTTCGTCGATGACCGCAGACTGCCCGATCGGTAAGTCATCAAGCGGCGAATCGGCCATTCGGTCATTTGGATGGATCTGCGTCCAGTCCGGCTCGTAGATATCGGCGTCTTCTGGATCACCGGGCCAGGGGCCGACGCTGTCGAGGTCAACGAGGTCCATGTCCACGAGGGTGTCGACGACTTCGGGAAGCCAGAGCGGGTCAGCCACGGGGCGATCCTGCCACAGCATTGCTGGTCCACTGTGAAGCGAGACGTCGGGCCTCAAATCCGCGTGTCAGACGTGCCACCCAGCTACGGTTTG
Organism: Mycolicibacterium alvei; assembly: GCF_010727325.1. Classification (NCBI taxonomy): domain Bacteria; kingdom Bacillati; phylum Actinomycetota; class Actinomycetes; order Mycobacteriales; family Mycobacteriaceae; genus Mycobacterium; species Mycolicibacterium alvei. The sequence goes on along the minus strand of NZ_AP022565.1, from coordinate 858,997 downwards.
GCCCTGTGGGGGTGTCACCGAAAGCAGAAGCAGACCAACTGTCACCGGGGCAGCGGTCGACGATCCGTCGTGCCGTGCAAGAGGCGATCGATGCACACGGCCAGGAGTGGGCGATGCGCAACACCTGCGCCGAGCTCCAGGAGAAGTACGGCATCTGCTACGACACGATCGATTACCTGCTCCACGACGAACTGCCGGAGGCATTGCCCGAAGAGCTTCTGACCGCCGGTCAGCGCAATCGCATTCGCCGAGAAGTCCGGGAAGCCACCGCCACCGCGAAGCCCCACCAGCGAAGCCAGGCCGTCGTCGCAGCAGTGACGAAGCTTTCTGAACACCTGGGCCTCTCCGAGGACGCTATCCGCGCGGTTGTCGGTGCGGACGGCGATACTGTTCCCCCAACCAAACTGACCGGAGGATCACCTGTGCCCGTAGCTGCGCCGTCCCTGCCAGAACCCGGTCAGGTCGTCGAGGTACGCGGTGCGACATGGGCGGTTGCCAACGTCGCGGCGCAGGGTCTACCGCGCAGCCCCGCCGACGACACGGCCGCGCAGCTCAATCACATCGTCGATCTGCAGTCACTCGACGAGGACCGGCTCGGCCAGCAGTTGTCGGTGATCTGGGAGTTGGAGGTGGGCCAGACGGTCACCCCGGCGCAGGGCCTGCCGGAGCACATCACCCGGGAGGGGTTTGACGATCCGGCTACGTTGGCGGGCTTCATCGACGCGATGCGCTGGGGCGCGGTCACCTCGGCCGACCCGAACCGCTACCAGGCGCCGTTCTGGTCCGGTGTGGTCGTGGAGGCCTATCAGCTCGAACCACTCAGGCGCGCCCTGACGAGCCCGCGGACCAACTTGCTGCTGGCCGACGACGTCGGGTTGGGCAAGACCATCGAGGCCGGCCTGGTCCTGCAGGAGCTGTTCTTGCGGCATCGGGCCCGCACCGCGGTGATCGTGTGCCCGCCGAGCCTGGCACTGAAGTGGCAGGACGAGATGCGCGACAAGTTCGGTCTGCAGTTCGTCATCGTCAACAGCGAGCTGATGGCGCAGGTGCGCCGCACCCACGGGCTGCACGCCAACCCGTTCCAGCTCTACCCGCGGGTGATCGTGTCGATGGCGTGGCTGCCGCAGGTGCGGTGCCAACGGCTGCTGCGCGACGTCTACGCCCAGGCCCGTAACCCGAAGGTGGGCAAGCGGTTTGCCTTCGATGTCCTCATCGTCGATGAGGCCCACCACGTCGCGCCGTCGAGCCCGTCGGCGGTGGCCGGCGGCCGCGGCTATTCGGTGGACACCCAACGCACCGTGGCGGCCCGTCAGCTTGCCGACAAGTGTGAGCACCGGCTGTTCCTGAGCGCCACCCCGCACAACGGGCATCCCGAGTCGTTCACCGCGCTGATGGAGATGATCGATCCCCGCCGGTTCTCCCGTGGCGCGCTCCTGGACGCCAAAGCGTTGAAGGACGTCACGGTGCGTCGGCTCAAACGCGACCTGACGGGCAAGGGGTTCAAGGACCGCGAAGTCAAGATCCTGAACTTCACACCTGATGACAGCGAGCAGGAGATGTTCGCCCTGCTCGACGACATTGTCACTCGCAGCGCCAAGAAGAACGGCACCAAGCCGGGCGGTGACATCGTCACCATGCTGCTCAAGAAGCGATTCTTGTCCAGCCCCTTCGCTTTTGGCATGACGATCGGCCACTACGTGGATGCGCGGACCGGCCGCGGACTCTCCGACGACGACTACGACGACATCTTCGGTGACGGTCAGGCCGACGAGGAAGAAGGCCTGTGGGAGCAGGACGAGGCCGAGCGGCTTCGTGAGTCGAAGGCCTCGGACCCGCTCAGCGCGGCCGAGCCGGGACAGCTGGAGAAGCTGGCCGAGTGGGGGCTGAGCTACGAGGGGCGCCCGGATTCCCGGCTGGAACGGCTGATCACTTTCCTGGACGCGGTGTGCCGGCCCGGCGGCAAGCATTGGTCCAACGAGCGGGTGGTGGTGTTCACCGAATACGCCCATACCCTCGGCTGGTTGCAGCGGGTCTTGGCCTCCCACGGCTACACCGACCGGTTGGCGGTCATCGAAGGCCAAACGCCCACCGAGGACCGCGAACTCATCCGGTTGCAGTTCACCGCGGACCCGGCCAAGGAGCCGGTGCGGGTGCTGCTGGCCACCGATGCAGCGGGTGAGGGTATCGACCTGCAAACCCACTGCCACCGGTTGGTGAACTTCGACATCCCGTTCAACCCGTCGCGGCTGGAGCAGCGCATCGGTCGCATTGATCGCTACGGCCAAACCGAGACACCCGAGGTCCATCACTTCGTTCCCGACGACAAGTCCTCCACCTATGGGGCCGACGCGGAATTCATGGCCCGCATCGCCCGAAAGATCGCCCAGGTCGAGGTGGATCTGGGGTCGGCCAACCAGGTGATCGGCGAGGAGATTCAGGAGCATTTCGCCCGCCGCACCCCTGCCACACGCAAAGCCAAGGGCCTCGACGGCAATCAGGTGATCCAAGAGACGCTGGCCGGAGGTATCGAACTCAACGCACGGTTGACGGAGCTGGAACGCGGCTATGACGCGTCACGCGCCGATCTGCATTTGGAACCGGAGAATCTGCGCCGCGTGGTCGACACCGCGTTGCGGATCAATCATCAGTTGCCGTTGCAGCCGATCGGTGACCCGGACACCGACGCCGAGGTGTTCGAGGTGCCGGCGTTGAGCCCAGGGTGGCAGGACACCCTCAAAGGCTTGGAAACCCGGTTGGAACCCGATGTGCTGCGGCCGATCACGTTCGACCCGGCCGCCGCGGAAGGACGCAGCGACCTGGTGTATGTGCACCTCGGGCACCCGATCGTGCAGAAAGCCCAACGGCTGCTGCGTAGTTCGTTGTGGAGCGTGGATTCTCCGTTGAGCCGGGTGACCGCGGTGGTGGTCGAGGACCTGCCGGAATCGTTCGTGGCGGCAGTGACCCGCATGGTGCTGGTCGGCCGCGGCGGGCTGCGGCTACACGAGGACGTGTTCCTGGTCGGGGTGCGGTTGAAGGGCCGCCGGGCGATGGCCGAGGAGAAAGCCGAGAAGGCTCTAGACCACGCGCTCGACGCGGAGAAGCTCACACCCGCCGGCCAGCAGGTCCGCGATCACCTGTGCCAGCTGTGGAACATCCCCGACGCGCCGTTGCGTACCCGGTTGGAGGCGTCGATGCAGGATCGGGCGGCGCGCCGGCAGGAATCCGTGATCGAGCAGCTGACCAAACGCCAACACGCCGATACCCAACGGGCGCGCGACATTTTCGCGGCGTTCCGCAGCAACCTGCGCGACTCCCTGGCCCAGCTGCGCTCCAAACAGGCCGAGTCCGAGGCGATGCTGTGGGCCGACGATCAGCAGAAGCAGTGGCGCCGCGACATCGAGGCCATGCAACGCCGCCTCGACGACCTTGACGACGAGGAAGCGCGCGAGGTCGCGGCGATCAGCGAACGCTACGCCGACGTCAAACCGCACACCACCGCGGCGGCCGTGGTGTTCGCGCTCACCCCCGACGACGCGGAAGGAGGGTTGCGCTGATGGCCGCGCGACGACGCCAACAGACCGCCAATGTCGCTGACCTGCACCGGCAGTGGCTGCAACTGGTCGACACCGAAGGCCCGTTCCTGGCGATCGCCCCGCTCAAACGGGTGTGGCCGCAAGGGATGCCGAGCCTGCCCGCGGACCGCAAGGGCCTGCTGGCCGACGCCCGCAAGGATTTCGAACCCGCGTGGGAGGCGCTCGACCGCCGCCCGGATGACGAGGCGACCCTGGATGGCTACCGGGTGGCCCGCGACAAGTGGGTCGAAACCGTGTTGCGGGAGGTGGTCGGCTGGGCCGAGTCGCTGTCCTGGGGTGAGGTGCCCGGGGTGTCGGCGCAGTCCCCGAACCGGGCGGTGACGGTGACCGCGCAGGCCGCACTCACCGGGCCCGACGGCATCGGCGCCCTGGTCTCCGTGATCGATCCGGTCGATTCGCTGCGGCAGGTGCCCAACGATCTGTGGGCGGCGACCCCGGTCGACCGGATGGAAGCGTTGTTGCGCGACAACGGCATCCAGACCGGCATTGTCACCGACGGACGCTGGTGGGGTCTGGTGTGCGCCCGCGACGGCGCCATGGCGGCCTCCGGCATCGTGGACGCACTGACCTGGATCGAGGAACCTCGCACCCGCGACGCCTTCTTCACGATTACCGGCCGCCAGTACATCATCGGCGGCGACCCGAACGACCGGCTGCCGGACTTGTTCAAGGATTCGGTGGCCGCCGCCGAGGAGATCACCGAGGCCCTGGGCTCCCAGGTGCGCCGCGCCGTGGAGTTGCTGATCGCGTCGTTCTCCGAATCCGCCGCCGACGCGCTCCGCCGCGGGCTGCCGAATCCGCTGCCCGAGCACCCGCACGACGCGTACGAGGCCGCGGTCACCACCATGATGCGGATCGTGTTCCTGCTGTTCGCCGAGGAACGCGGCCTGCTGCCGTCGGGGGAGCTGTTCGAGCAGGGCTACGGTATCGCCGGGTCGCTGGATCGGTTGCAGGCACGCGAAATCAACGAAGGCGAGGAGGCGCTCGACGCCACCTCGATGACGTGGCATCGCCTGCTGGCCACCAGTCAGGCGCTCTACGCCGGCGCTTCGTTCGAGGGTATGCGGATGCCCGCCTACGGCGGGTCGCTGTTCGACCCCAGCCGGTTTGGATTCCTGACCGCCACCACCGACCAGGGCGCGCTGGCGCTGACCGTGTCCGACCGGGTGATGCTGCACGCCCTGCGGTCGGTGCAGCAGGCTGAGCTCAAGGGCGGTGAGGCGCGCCGAATCTCGTTCCGCGATATCGATGTTGAGCAGATCGGCTACATCTATGAGGGTCTGCTCGGTTACACGGCCGTCACCGTCAGCGAGACCCACCTCGGTCTGGGCGGCAAGAAGGGTGAGGAACCGGAGATCCCGCTGGCGCAGCTCGAACAGCTGCACGGCGGGCACGACGATTCGCCGAAGAAGCTGGCCGCCGCCGTCCGCGATTGGGTCGAGCAGGACCAACCCTCGGCCACGCCACAATCAGAATCTGCGATCGCCAAAGCGATGGGTGCCACAGTGGAGCCCAACGTCGTCAGTGCGCTGACCCAGGCCGTCGGCGACGACACCGATCTGCGGGAGCGGGTGCTGCCGTGGCTGGGCCTGATCCGTCAGGACCTGCGCGGCCGGCCAATGGTCGTCCGCGCCGGCGGCCTGATGGTCAAGGAAACCCCGTCGCGCAAGAATGCCGGCGCGCATTACACGCCGAAATCGCTGGCCGAAGAGGTGGTGCTGCACGCGCTGCAACCGCTGTGCTACCAACCCGGCCCGTACCAGACCGCCGACGAATCGACGTGGACGCTCAAACCCTCCGACGACATCCTCAGCCTCAAAGTCGCCGACATCGCTTGTGGCTCTGGGGCATTCCTGGTCGCCGCCGCACGTTATCTCGCCGAACGGGTGGTGGAGGCGTGGACCGCTGAAGACCCCACCAACAGTCAACGCGGCGACCTGTATCTGCGGGCCATCCGTGAGGTCGTCGCCAACTGCATCTACGGCGCCGACATCAACGACATGGCCGTCGAGATGTGCAAACTGTCGCTATGGCTGGTATCGCTGGACCGCGACCTGCCGTTTTCGTTCGTCGACGACAAGATCTTCCTCGGCAACTCCCTGCTCGGGCTGACCAGCCTCGACCAACTCCGCAAGCTGCACATCGACCCATCACGGGTGCCATCCACGGCGATGATCGACTTCTACGACGTCGACATCGACGCCATCATCCGCAAAGCTGTCGACTTGCGCCGCAAGCTCGCCTCCGAAATCGACGAGAACGACCCGGCCCGCAACAGCACGGCAAAGCGCCGTCAGCTTGACCAATTGCATGATGTGACAGCCGAATTGCGCAAGATTGCTGATGGGGCGATTGCCGCCGGGCTGCCGCTCGGAGGCAAACCGGGAAGGGCTCTCGACGACGCATACGAGAACCTCCGCATCGCCGTCAAAGCCGCATATCCGGAATCCGGCGAGCCAGATTCGACCATGCTCGACAGGATCATCCACACTGGCCTCACTCCGACCGTGCCGACCGACTATGAGCGGTGGCAGCCGAATCACTGGGTCATCGAAGCGCCCGATGTCGTCGTGGAGCGCGGCGGGTTCGACGCGATCATCGGGAATCCGCCATTTCTCGGTGGCCAGAAGCTCACCGGAGCGGTCGGCACGTCTGTCCGCGACTGGTTCGTCAACAGTGTTGCTGGAGGCCGCCGTGGCAGCGCCGATTTAGTCGCCTACTTCTTCCTCCGCGCCACCTCACTGTTGCAGGCGAAGGGCACAATAGGGCTAATCGCTACAAACACTGTGGCGCAAGGTGATACGCGTGAAGTCGGCCTGGACGCGATGGTCGCCAACGGTTTCACCATCACTCGCGCCATCCAATCTCGCTCGTGGCCGGCCTCGAGCGCCAACCTTGAGTACGCCGCAGCCTGGGGCACGCTCGGCCCCGTCGCCGAGGGCGTGCCCCGCGTCGCCGACGACGTGCCGGTGCGCCGCATCAGCACCCTGCTCGAACCCGCCGGCCGAATAGAAGGCAACCCCATCCGACTCCCAGAAAATTCCGGTATCGCGTTCCAGGGCTGCATCGTCCTCGGGATGGGCTTTGTTCTCGATGTTGCCGAAGCGCAACGGTGGATTGCCACCGATGCACGCAACGCTGAAGTGCTCTTCCCCTACCTCAACGGCGAAGACCTCAACTCCCGCCCCGACGCCTCCGCCTCCCGCTGGGTCATCGACTTCAACGACCGCACCGAAGCCGACGCCGCAGAGTACGTCCTCCCGTTTCGCAGACTCGTCGCCGCTGTAAAGCCGGAGCGACAGCGTGTGAAGCCGGACGGATCGTTCGTGTTGCGCCGACCTCTGCCCGAGCGCTGGTGGCAGTACGGCGAGAAGCGTCCGGCAATGCGAAAAGCGATCGCTCCGTTGTCGGAGGTGTTGGTCGTCGCGCTTGTCAGCAAAACAGTGATGCCGGTAAGGGTTTCGACTGGGCAAGTATTCAGTCACAAGCTCGGGGTCTTTGCAACTCATTCGTTCGCCGATCAGGCTGTTCTGTCGTCAAACCTGCATCAGCTCTGGGCTGTGAAATATGGCTCCACCATGCGCGCTGATGTGAACTACTCGCCCTCCGACGTGTTTGATACGTTCCCCCGTCCCACGCTGACGGATCGCCTTGAGCGCGTCGGACACACCCTGGACGAGGAACGTCGCGAGATCATGCTCCGCCGCAAACTCGGATTGACGGCCCTCTATAACCTCGTAAACAACCCCGATCTGAAAGGCGACATGGATGTCGACCGACTGCGCAACATCCATGTCGATGTAGATGAGGCGACCATGGACGCCTACGGTTGGGACAACATCCCTGTAGACCATGGCTTCCACACCTACCGGCAGATGACTCGCTGGACGGTAAGTCCTGCAGCCCGCGTCGAAATCTTTGATCGCCTTGTCCAAGAGAACCACCGTCGCGCTGAACTGGAACGGCCTTACCAGGCCGCCTCACGCAAGACCAACTTACCCATGGAGGACGGGACACTGTTCACCTGAATGGACGTTCGTCGTTCAACTCGCCGGTGCCGGAAGCTGGGCGACCCAACGCAGGTCGCGCATCTGCTTTGTTCCTGCGGGCGCCGCTTCGGCCCCACTCGGGTCGTGGCTATGGATTCGGGGATCGGCCCGAACTGGGAGAGCGAGATCAGGAGAAAAGTGTGCCTTCCTCGTGGGGGACCTCGATTCGCGCCGAGACGGGTTGACTTGACGGACCCAGTTCGGCGCGGTGATGGTTCTCTTCAAGGAGCCGATCAAGAATCTCGGTGCGCGCAGTTGGGCACATGGTCCAGCGCTCCATCTTTCTGTAAGTATGGAACCCGTGGTCCAGCGGAATATCCGACCACCCATAGGCCTCTATGACTGCGTAGTCGAGTTCGACGTGGATGGCCCGTGCCCGGGCGACGTCGGGGTCTGAGCTATCGGCGATGTGCCTGTCGTTGGCCAGGTTATAGAGGGCCGTCAATCCGAGTTTGCGGCGGAGCATGATCTCGCGACGTTCCTCGTCCAGGGTGCGTCCGACGCGCTCAAGGCGATCCGTAAGCGTGGGACGGGGGAAGGTCTCAAACACATCCGAAGGGGTGTAACGCGGGTCGTTCCGCAGCCCCGAACCATAGGTGATCGCCCAGATCTGGTGCAGGCTTGATGACAAGACTGCCTGGTGACTGTAGCTGTCCGAGGCGAACACCACACAGGCTTCGCTCGGCACCTGACCTGTCGGAACGCGCAGTGGCATCACGGTTTTGCTGACACGAGCGATGACCAACACCTCCGACAATGCGGCGACCGCTTCACGCATCGCGGGACGTGCCCGCAGGAACAACCACCACGGAGCGTCGCGCACTGCTTTCGGCTTGCCCGCTCTCTCCGCCTTGACTTGTTCGGCTAGCCGGGAATACGGAAGTGTGTAGGTCGCGGCGTCGGCTTCGGTGCGGTCGTTGAAGTCGATGACCCAGCGGGAGGCGGAGGCGTCGGGACGGGAGTTGAGGTCTTCGCCGTTGAGGTAGGGGAAGAGCACTTCAGCGTTGCGTGCATCGGTGGCAATCCACTCGTGCGCTTCAGCAACATCGACCACGAACCCCATGCCGAGCACGTAGCACCCGATGTAGGCGATTCCGGAGTTTTCTGGGAGTCGGATGGGGTTGCCTTCTATTCGGCCGGCGGGTTCGAGCAGGGTGCTGATGAGGTGAGCCCTTCGTAGTGGTCCAGTTGTTGTGCGACTCTGATGCCCGGTGTTCGGGCAGGAAGAATCGACGACGACATGGCATCGAACAAGCGCCGGCGGCACACGCCGGATCAGATCATCCGCAAGCTCGCCGAGGGCAACAAGCTCCTCGGGACCGGGCAGGAGCTGGCCGAGGTGTGCCGGCACCTGGAGGTCACCGAGTCGACCTGGCATCGCTGGGTCGCCCAGTACGGCGGCATGAAAGCCAACGAGGCCAAACGGCTCAAGGAACTCGAGGCCGAGAACGCCCGGCTCAAGAAGCTGGTCGCCAATCAGGCCCTCGACATCGACATGCTCAAGGAGATCTCGTCGGGAAACTTCTGACCCCGGATCGCAAGCGCAGCGCCGTCACGGCGTTGCGTGAGCGGTTCGGGTCTCTGAGCGTCGAGCCTGCACGGTGGTCGGCATTCACCGCTCCACGATGCGACTGACGCCGCCACCGATCACCGACGAGGAAGCCGAGCTGCGGGCCTGGCTGCGGAAATTCTCCACCGACCGGCCCCGCTGGGGCTGGCGACGAGCGGCGATTGCCGCACGAAAAGCGGGCTGGGTCGTCAACAACAAGCGCGTCCGCCGACTGTGGCGCGACGAGGGCCTGCGAGTCCCGCAGCGCCGCAAGAAGAAACGTCTGACCGGCATCGGGACCGCGGTCGGCGCGATGTGCCCGATCCAGCCGAACGTGATCTGGGCGATGGACTTTCAGTTCGACACCACCGCCGACGGGCGCACCATCAAAATGCTCAACATCATCGACGAGTTCACCCGCGAAGCCCTGGCGATCCACGTCGATCGCGCCATCAACGCCGACCGGGTCGTCGACATCCTCGACCAACTGGTCGACCAACATGGCGCGCCGCACTACGTGCGCTTTGACAACGGGCCCGAGTTCGTCGCCCACGCGGTCAACGACTGGTGCCGGTTCAACGGCACCGGCTCACTTTTCATCGACCCCGGATCACCCTGGCAGAACGCATGGATCGAGTCGTTCAACGGCCGACTGCGCGACGAGCTGCTCAACTCCTGGCGCTTCGACTCACTGCTCGAAGCCCGGGTGATCATCGAAGACTGGAGGATCGACTACAACGCCAACCGACCGCATTCGGCCCACCGCGGACTCAGCCCAGCCGAGTTCGCCCTACAGTGGACCACGACCCACCAACCCCAAGCCGCATAGCGACTGGACCACCGAATGGGTCCCCCTCACTGATGCGGCGCACCGGCACGTCGTCGGCGACGCGGGGCACGCCCTCGGCGACGGGGCCGAGCGTGCCCCAGGCTGCGGCGTACTCAAGGTTGGCGCTCGAGGCCGGCCACGAGCGAGATTGGATGGCGCGAGTGATGGTGAAACCGTTGGCGACCATCGCGTCCAGGCCGACTTCGCGCGTATCACCTTGCGCCACAGTGTTTGTAGCGATTAGCCCTATTGTGCCCTTCGCCTGCAACAGTGAGGTAGCGCTTCGCCTGTTGACAAGGATCGCGCGCCACAGTCATCGACATGAACATCAACCGAATTAGCCACTGCGTCCTCTACGCGCGGCTCAGCGTCACCAAAGAAGAATCCGTCTCCATCGCGCGCCAGGTCCAATCGTGCCGGAGGTATGCCGAAGCGCGCGGGTGGGAGGTCGTCGGCGAATTCGTCGACGACGGCGTCTCTGCGACCGCCAACCGCCCCGAGGACCGAAAGGGCTGGTCCGCCCTGCTGGCAGCAGAAGGTTTCGATGCCGTGGTGATCTGGAAGGTGGATCGGCTCGCGAGGCGAGTGCTGGACTTCCTTCACGCGGACGAGACGCTTCAGCTGCGAGGTGCCGGACTCGTCGCGGTCGAGGATCCGATCGACATGACCAGTCCGCAGGGCCGTGCTTTCGCCGTCATGCTCGCCGTTTTCGGCGAAATGGAAGCTGAGGCGATACGGGCGCGAGTTCGCGCCGCACGGGCGCAATTGATCAAGGACCGACGCTTCGCCGGCGGTGGCATCCCATATGGCTATCGCTCGACAGCAAACCCGGAAGGGCCAGGGCGAGTGCTTGCCCAGAATCCAGATACCGTCGGCTGGCTCACCGATGCCGTCCGGATGGCGTTGCGCGGCACCAGCGTCAACGCCATCACGACCTGGCTGACCAATCAGAGGGCGCCACTTCCCGAGGGGCCAAGAACAAGCCGGAATACGGGCGGCAGGGTGTGGAACCGACAAACGGTGGACGGACTCTTGCGGAACCCCATTCTGGCCGGGATGACCCCGCACAATCCCGGAAGGGCCAGGAGCGCCAAACGGGTCGACCCATTTGCGGTAGTCCGCGATGAGTGCGGCGCCCCGGTCGTCAACGAGCCACTCGCTGTCATCACGATCGACGAGTTCACAGCGCTGCAGCGCATCCTTGATTCGCGCACATGCCCGCAGGCGCGAAAACGATCCGAGCGGGAGACGACGAGCCCGTTCATGTCACGTGTCGCGCGGTGCGACGACTGCGAGGTCTACATGTGTCGTGGGACCAACCAGAGGCGGCCGGTCATCTATTGCCCGAAGTGCCGACAGACGCTGAGCAGGACAACGTTCGACCCGTACCTCATCGCACGTCTTCTTACGGAGCGGGGAAGCGAACCGCTTGGGGACTCAACCGTCCGGGACCGCTGGGACGCCGCAGGTCGTGATGAATTGGCGCGGCGAAAGGTCCTCTTGACGCAGCTTGCAAGCCTGCGAGTTCGCCGCGGCGTCGTCGGACGCTACTTCGACGAAGACCGTGTGATGCTCCGGTGGCGCCCTTCCGGTTCGAACCAATCCATGCGGGAGCCGGACCTCGTCGGTGGGCTACGGCAGACTGTTACCTTGTGACCGATACATCCATGGACGCGGCTGGATCGCAGGCTTCGTACGCGTTGACCTTCGAGCCGGACCGCACGTCGTTCACCGTCCGAGAGAATCTCGTCGACATCCTGGAACGTGAGCTGCTCGGCCCGATCCACGGTGCCGACGAGCTGCTGCCGTTCAGCCCGCGCTCGCAGTACCTCATCGGGCACATCGCGCCGGTGCGGCTCACCGGTGCGACTCAGGGAAGCGGCGAGCAGGACGGTGTCGCTGAGCGGGGGGTTTTGGTGGAGGCCCGCGCCGACGAGGATGCCGTGTCGGAGGTGCGCGGGGTTCCCGCGTTCGCCGCCGACGAGCACGAGGCCGATTCCGACGAAGACGACGCCGAGGATCGAGCGCCCAAGCAGGGCTTGATGATTCCGGCCTCGATGGGGCTGCGGTTTCAGGTGCCGCCGGAGTTGGCGGCGTTCACGGTCACCGCGTCGTGGGGAACCTACGAGTCGGTGCAGACCGACAAGGTCACCAAGGCGGGCCGCCCGATCCGCCACTTCCAACGGATCCCGGTCGAGGAACCCCGCACCATCCGCCTTGCCGACCTGGCGGCCGGTCAGACCACGACGATCCCGCTGCGCGACACCATCTGCCTGCGGGTCGACCGCTACGACGACGCGACGTTCGGCCGGGTGCTCGTCGAGATCGCGTTGTGTAATGACCGTGAGACACCCATGCCGATCCCGATCGGGATGTGGATGTTCCAAACCAAGCTGCACGTCGACGCCGGCGGGGCCGAGGTGTTCCTCCCGGTGTGCGACGTGCTGGAACAGGACTGGCCCGAGCATGATCTTGAGGTGCAACGGCTGAACCTGCAGTACCGCAACCGACTTGAGTACGCGATCGGGCGGACCTGCTCGGTCGACTGGACCGCCAAAAAGGGTTCGCGGCGCGCCACCGCAGTGTGGACCACCTGGTTGCCGGTCGCCGAGACTCCGCAAACCCAGGCCCGCGATGTCGAGAAGGCGTTGCTGTCCATGGACGCCCTGGCCACGGTGAACGCCGAGCAGTTGCGCTCGGGGTTGGCGCCGCTGGTCACCGGGTACGGCGAGTGGATCGACGAGCAGCAGAGCGGTGCCGAGCAGTTGCCCGACCATCTGCGCGAGACCGCCGATCTGGCGTTGGTGGAGGCCCGCAGCGCCCACAAACGGCTGCAAGAAGGGCTCGATCACGTCGCCGGCGATGCGGAGGCGTTGCGGTGTTTTCAGTTCATGAACGCGGTGATGCGCGATCAACGCATCGCCTCCCAGGTGGCGGCGCTGCGGGCCTCGGATCCCACGCTGTCGATCGCCGACGCCCGTGATGAGATCGCCGGCAAGGGGGAGAAAGCCGCGTCGTGGCGGCCGTTCCAGTTGGCGTTCATCCTGATGCAGCTGGGAGCCTTGTCAGACCCGGCCGCGCCGCTGCGCAGCGCCGAGCACCTGGCACGGGTGGAGTTGTTGTTCTTCCCGACCGGTGGCGGCAAGACCGAGGCCTACCTCGGGCTGGCGGCGTATACGTTCGCGATCCGCCGCCGCCAGGGTGTTGTCGACTCTGCCGACGGCTCGCTGGATGGCCGCGACGGGGTGGCGGTGCTGATGCGCTATACGCTGCGGCTGCTGACCGCTCAGCAGTTTCAGCGGGCGACAGCCCTGGTGTGTGCGGCCGAGCTGGCCCGCCAGGCCGACGAAGCCACCTGGGGTGTCGAGCCGTTCCGGATCGGGTTGTGGGTGGGCACCGATGTCAGCCCGAAACGGTTCGAAGAAGCCGATGAACAGCTGACCAAGGCCAATGAGTATGGGGCGCACCGACTTACCGTGCTACAGGTGCAGCGTTGCCCGTGGTGCGGCACCCCCATCACCGCCGCACAGGTCAAGGCCGACGCCACGGCGCGCCGGGTGTTCGTCTACTGCGGGGATGATCTGGCGCGCTGCCCGTTCGCCAGGGGCGGTCAGGTCGCCGAAGGCCTGCCGATCCTGACCGTGGACGAGGAAATCTACCGGCTCACGCCGGCGTTCGTCATCGCGACGGTCGACAAGTTCGCCCGGCTGGCGCGTGAAGGTGAGGCTGCGGCGTTGTTCGGCTTCGTCGGGCAGCGCTGCGCCCGCCACGGCTATGTGCACTCCGACTACGCGGCGTGCAACATTTCCACCGCGCATCCCGCCACCAGCGGATATCCCACGGCCACCGTGCATCCGGTGGGCCGGCTGCGGCCACCGGATCTGATCATCCAGGACGAGCTGCATCTGATCACCGGTGCGCTGGGCACCTCGGTGGGCTTGTTCGAGGTTGCGGTGGAAACCTTGGCGTCCTGGGAACAACCCGACGGCAAGCCGGTGCGGCCGCTGATCGTCGCCTCCACCGCGACGGTGCGCAACGCGCAGGAACAGGTCCGCGGCCTGTACGGGCGGAGAGTCGAGATCTTCCCGCCGCAGGTGCTCGACGTCGCCGACACCTACTTCTCCCGCGAAATCCCGATCACCAAGGCCACGCCCGGTCGCCGCTACGTGGGGGTGAGCGCCCAGGGGGTGCGTCTGGCCAGCGCCGAGATCCGGGTCGCGGAGGTGTTGCTGTCGGCGGGGCAGTTGTTGTTCGACAGCAGCGGTATGGCAGCCGACCCGTACATGACCCTGGTCGGCTATTTCAACGCCACCCGCGAACTGGCCGGCATGACCCGCTACCTCGGGGATGACGTGCAGAACCGAGTCAAGCGGCCCCGCAAGGACTCCGGGTTCCCGCCGCGCATCGGAACCGACTACGGCTTCCTCAACAAGGGCGAACTCACCGGGCGCATGGCCTCGTCGAAAATCGGTGAGACCCTGGACCGACTGGGGCTGGACTTCGACGCCGACTACGACACCACCGCGGCCTTTCAGGCCCGGATGGCTGCCCAGAAGGCAGGAAAGAAGGTACCTGCCCGCAAGGTGCCGCCGTTCGACGTGGTGCTGGCCACCTCGATGCTGCAGGTCGGGGTGGACGTGCAGCGGCTCGGTTTGATGCTGGTGGTCGGCCAGCCCAAGAACACCGCCGAATACATCCAGGCGTCCTCCCGTGTCGGCCGCGACGCCGAACGGCCGGGTCTGGTTGTGACACTAGGCAACTGGGCACGCCCCCGCGATCTGGCCCATTACGAGCAGTTCCGCCACTACCACGAAACGTTCTACGCCCAGGTTGAAGCGCTGTCCGTAACCCCGTACTCGCCTACCTCCCTGGACCGGGGCCTCGATGGGCTGCTGGTCAGCGCCGCCCGGGTCACCCAGGCCCGCACCGACGACGGACTCTCCCCGGAACGTGGCGCCTGGCGGATCAAAGACCAACGCGCGGAAGTGGAACGGATCGCCGACCGGCTCATGGCCCGCATCAAGGCCGCCGCCCAGGATGAGGCGGCGGTGAAGTACGCCAGCGACCTTTTGGTCAACCGGATCGACCGCTGGGTGGACCGGGCCACCCGCGCCGGCGACATGCACAAGACGCTGGTCTACGAACGTACCGGGGAAGGCGATAAGTACCTGCCACTGCTGATGAGCCCGGAGAACGCCAAGGCCGGCGTCGGCTCCTCCGCCCATCCGCCGTTCGTCGTCGCCAACTCGATGCGCGAAGTCCAGCCGGAGATCAACATTCTGGTCAGCCCGATCCCGGAGCGGCTATTCGCGCATGTACCCGACGGTGCACCGCGCTGGACCCTGCCGGTGGGAGATGAGGACTGATGACCGAAACCGCGCCCGATGAGGTGATGCTGCACGATCCGGCCGAAGCGCTGGACCCGCTGGCCGATGCCGAAGAAGCGGTGGTGAAGAACCGCGCCAAGGTTGGGTCGTCGCGGCCGTCATCGCTGCTGTACACCTACGGGCCGGGTGCCATCATGGACCTGCCCGGGTTCTCGGTGATGCCGGCGGGCCTCGATGACTGGGAACCGATCTGGAAGCGGCGCGAACACGTTCCGACCATCATCGAACCGCGCCTGCTCAACGTGGTCCGGATGCACCTGGGCAACCAGGTAGATGCGCTGCGGCCCTACCCGTGGCAGCCCAACCAGAACGCGTTCGCCAAAGACGGTGCCGACCTGGGTATCCCGGCCCGGGTGTACCCGCAATGGTTGCGCTGCACCGGATGCGACTATCTGGGCCCGCTGCCGCGATTCAGCTACATCAACACTCACCCGTTCCGCCCGGACCTGGCGCAGTTCACCCACAAGAGCTGCCCTGGGCGCGGCGCCAAACGCGGCGGGGCGAAGTCGGGGCGGCGGGACAGCCCCGCGGTTCCTGCACAGCACCTATTGACGTGTACCAACGGGCACCTCGACGAGTTCCCCTACGAACTGTGGGTGCACCGCGGCCGGTCCTGCCCCAAGGCGCAACGGCCCGACCTGAAGATGCGCGACGCCAACCTCGGCAAGAGCGTCGGATCGATGATCTCCTGCGCATCCTGTGGCGCCACCCGCGGCATGGCCGAGGCCCAAGGCTCGGTCGGCCGCGACAAGCTGCCCCAGACCTGCCGGGGACGGCACCCGCACTTGAACGCCTTCGACAAGGAATGCGACGCCCGTCCGGCGTTGATCATGATGGGCGCGTCGAACCTGTGGTTCGCCTCCACCCAGTCGATCATCGTGATGCCCCGCACCGACGCGGAAAAGGCTGAAGCCCTTGGTGATCGACTGCGCGTGGAACTCGGCGTGGAGCAGGTCAAGCAGTTCGCCGGCCAGCTTGAGGTGATCCGCGCGATGGCAGGTCTGAAGGATCTCGACCTGAGCGGGGTGTCGGATGACAGCTTGGCCGCCGCGATCGCCGATGTGCTGGTGCCGCCGGAATCCGAGGAGCAGCGCAAGCAGAAACTCGACACCTGGGATCCGATCGAGCTGCTGATCCCCGAATGGCAGTACCTGCAGAAGCCGGCGTTGTTCCCGACCCAGAAGAACACCAGCGGCCTGATGGTGACCGACATGCCCCGCGGCCCGGCGCTTCCCGCCAACATCAGCCGGGTCGTCGCGGTCAACCAGATGAAGAAGGTCAACGCGTTCCTCGGCTTCACCCGACTCGACGAGATGGACCGCGTCAACGACCTACCCGGCCGACTGGTCAAACTCACCCGCAACGGCAGCCCCGCCTGGGTGCCGGCGACCGAGGACCGGGGTGAGGGAATCTTCCTGCAACTGCGCCTCGATGAGGTGGAAGCCTGGGAGAACGCCGTCTACTCCACGCCGCTGTGGGAAGCCCACCGCGCCGCGAACCGCCGCAACTTTGCCCGCCGTTTCTCCGAGACCGCCAAGGCTGTCGATCCCGATACCCGGCTGCCCGCGCCGCGGTATTGGTTGCTGCACACCCTGTCTCATGTGCTGATCCGCGAGATGGCCATGTCCTGCGGCTACGGGGCGGCCAGTCTGACCGAACGGATCTACGGCTGGCCGGCATCCGCGCATCGGGAGGGCGCGGCCGGTCTGCTGATCTGCACCACCGCGTCGGACAGCGAAGGCACCCTGGGTGGCCTGGTGGCGCTCTCCGAGCCGGTCCGCTTGCAGGGGCTGGTGATCTCCGCGTTGCGGCGCGCCAGCAGGTGCTCCTCAGATCCGGTGTGCGCCATGCGCACTCCCAGCGATCCCGAGGACTTCCTGCACGGTGCGGCCTGCCACTGCTGCGCCTTCGCGTCGGAAACATCGTGTGAGAAGGCCAACCGATTCCTGGACCGTCGCTTCCTGCTGACCCTGCCCAGCGGGGACGGCAACCCGGTGCCGGGGTTCTTCGGGAGCCCTGATGTCCAATGACCCGCTGGGCCGGCTGGGGGAGTACCTCACCGCCACCGAGGCCGAGGGGTTAGCGGTACTGCTCGACGCGGGGGAACACACCACCCACGCGTTGGCGTCGGTGAGCGCCGCCCGGCGTGAACGGGTCGCAGAACTGTTGAAAGCGGCCGGCATTGGGCATGCTTCGCCGGAGTTGTCGGTTGCGGTCTTGCACGGTATCGCGGGCGCGAAATCGGCGCACCGCGACCTGATCCCGGTGTGGACGATGCCGGGCAACGAGGCCACGGTCGGTCACCTGACCAACCAGTTTCACGACGTGGTCGCCGCCGCCCGCACCTCCGTCACATGCGCGACCTACAACTTTTCGCCGTCCTCGAACATGTGGGATTCACTCAAGGCGGCGTCCGAGGAGCCTGAAGTCGCCGTCTGCGTGTACGTGGACGGAGATAAAGGCGACCCGGTCAAGGTGAAGGCGCGGCTGCCGCGGGCAACGGTGTATCGGTCAGCCACCCTGCCCAATGGCAAGCCGATCGTCAGTCACACCAAGTTCATCATCGTCGATCACGAGATCGTGCTGCTCACCAGCGCGAACTTCTCGTACAACGCGGAGAACCGCAACGTCGAATTCGGGCTGCTGATTCACGACAGCGGTCTTGCCGCATCGGTCGAATCGACGATGGCGAGCAAGCGGGGGAGTTTGTATGAGCTGGCGTAGCACTGCGATTCATCGAGAGGGTACAACGTTTACAACAATGTGTCTCTCTCCTCGACGGGGTGTGAAAATGCGCGGTGCTGCTGGATCCGGGCACGGCGGCGACGACCGGGCCCGGGTTATACGAGTTGGTGAGCAGCGCAGGGTGACCTGACCGCGCGGAGGAACGCAGCAGCCCCGGCATCGATCGATGCCGGGGCTGTTCTCTGTGTTCGTGGTGGAGCGGGACCTAGCACGTCCCAGCGGAGCGGAGATGTCGGTCCTAGGTGCGAATATCAACGGTCATGGGGAAGCAGCAGAAGCGCGCACGACGACACCGGCGCATCGCGAAGCGGACAAGACGACCGGGCAGCAGTACAGCCATGCCTTCACACACGCCGGCCGTTCAACCCACAGCGATGGAGCTGCCCGACATGAGTGATCTTCCGCCCGGGATGCAGCGTGTCGTGGAGGCGATGCGCGGGATGGCGCGGCACGCGATCACCGCAACAGCAGTGGGCTTGGAGCCGCTCGATCGGGATCAACGCCTTGAGCTGCTCTCGGGTATCGACAGCACAGCGGTGCTGGTAGCGCTGGGTGAGATGCAAGCCGAACTCGACGCTGCGATGCTCAGCAGTGCGGAGACGTTGCCGGTCGAGGCGATGCGCATCGTGGATTCGCAGTGGTACGAGCCGGTGCGGCAGCAGCTCGCGGCGGGGCATCGGTTGGCGCCGCCGCAGACGATGATCCGGCTCATGCGGGAGATCATCGAAGCTGGCGAGGGGCGCCGGCTCGGTATCGAGGACGACGATGCCCTGCTTCAACTGCTGTTGTCGGTGAACGAGGACCACGACGCCCCGAGTGGCAGGGCAGCTCGGTTCAACGCAATGGACATGCGCCAGATGGACGCTGAGATGCGGGCCATGTCGGAGGACGAGCTCATAGGGTTCGCCAACGAGGTGGCGGTCGATGAAGCTGCGTCGATGATGTTCAACGCCTCTCGGTTACCCGAGCACATGAAGTGCATGACCCACGAGTTCTGGTACCAGCCCTGGGCGCAGAAGGTGGGAGACCAGCTCGGTGCGACCCCCGCCGACACTTTCCGTGAAGCCACGGGGATCAGCATGGACGAGTTCCTGCAGGCGGGCGACGTCATCATGTCGGTGCTCCGGACAGGGCGCGCACGATTCGACCTGGGCACACTCCACGAGCACGGTGTCAGTGATGGAGTGGTGCAGTACATCAAGCGGAACATGGTCCGCGACCTCGACGAGTTCCGCGCTATGTCGCGGCAGGATCGGGAGCGCGGCGACGTGCGAGCACAGCGGTACACGTTCACGCGGTTCCCGTTCCTCGATCTTTGCGACGGCGCAGTGCTCGCGCTTCGAGCTCAGTGGGGCATGGACCGGTTTTTCGGGAACGCCCCCGAGTTCGATGTTCAGCAGGGCTTCGTAGACCAGGGAAAGCCGGAGCGGGCGAAGCAGTTTCAGGATGCGGTCAAGCACCAGTTCGAGCAGATCGTCGGCCGCATCGTCGGCCGCATCGCTGCGAACAGTGCAGTGTTCGGCTCCATCGTCGGCGAGGATGAGATGCAGGCCGCATGGCCTGCCAAGAGGGGCCAGCAACCGAAGGCGTGTGATTGGATTCTGCCGACCAACAATCGGTTTACCTGGCTTATCGACGCGACGCACCGCCCTCTGAGGCAACCGCTGGCGGAGGGATGGGGCAGTGGCGAGGAGTTCGCCTCCAACCTCGAAGCGTTCCTGACGAGCAAGAAGGCTCGTCAGTTCGAGTCCGTGATCGACCACGTGACCGAAAGTGGCTGGGGCGGAGTATCGTTCGCGGACACGACGTTCGCGCCCTTCGTCGTCGTGCCCGACGTGGGACTTCCAGGTACTCCGATGTCGATGATGCTCGTCGGGTTCTGCGCTCGCGAGATGATGGCAGCGTACGGGGGCAGGATGCTAGCGCCCGCTGTCGTCTCGATCTCTGATCTCATGTTGCTGGAGGGCATGGCCGAGACTCCACTGGTTGAGGTGGCCAACCTTATCCGGGCCTGGCGGCAGGTGGGGGTGATGCCGCTGCAGCAGTACCTGGAGGCGTCCGGTTCCCCGTACCGCCCGTGTCCGCAGCACATGGTCACAGCCGCCGCAGAGCTGGACGCGCTGATACGACCCTAACGGGCCGCGTGAGGAACCGACGGTGGCGGCGCCGGAACCTTGGAGTTCATCGACCTCCACCGGGATCCCGCTGATGACCGTTGGTGGTCAGTCTCGGCGTGGTTTCCGGTCGACATGCCCGAACCACTGGCGGCTGCGTCGTGTCAGACGGGGTGGTAGCCGAACAGCGCTCCGTAAAGCACCGCGCGTTCGTGCAGCGGGGGTTCGCTCCACTCCGGCGGTGCAGTGAGGCAACCGAGCAGCGGGCTGGGTGCGGCCGCTGTCTGCGGCTCGTTCCGCAGAATCACCTTCGTGAACTCCTCGATGAGCTGCAGTCCGGAGACCAAGAGCGTGACCCCCGCTGTGGCGAGGTCGGCGACCTTCATCGTGGTGGCGAAAGCGTCGGCGGGGTCGGCTTGCCACGCACCGAGCGAGTCGTAGTGAGCCTGGGTCAACCTGGTATCCACCGCGGTGCTGCCAGGTAGCAGTTCAGGCATCGCGTCCAGGTTCAGTGCGATGTTCCTGGTGCTGCCGTAACTGCGCCCGAGATGCTGGTTGACGGGCAGGATGCCGTCGTGGATGTGATTGCGGAGCACCTTGCACACCGTCGCATAGACGTGCAGCCGTTGAACATCGACGAGCAGGCCGGCGTCGTATTCCTTCTCCACGTGGTCCCTGATGTAGCCCTTTCCGTCCAAAGACTGGCGAAAGTTCTTCGGGTCACGCGTGGGATCGATGAGGAGAGGGTACCGACGCCCGTAGATATCGAAGGCCGCGGCGAGGTAGAGCAGTTCCCGGTCGAAAGCCTCGGCGGCGGTCTCGATTACGTCGGCCTCGTGGTGGTTGTTCAGCGGGTTGGAGAGCGCCGCGAGCATGTGGTCGAGTGCACGGGCTGCGCGAGTCAGGCGCACACGGATCGACTTGAGCGCCGTTACGGTTGCGCTGTCCGACTCCCGAGCGGCGAGTGCCTGGAAGATCTCGAAGTAGCGCATGTGCGACACCAAGCCCCAGTTGTAGAGGTTCTCGATGGTTCTGGTGGTCAATGTCGTCTCCCACGATCCAACATCGCCGGCGAGTGCTCCCCGCTGCACCCCGACAACGGGGTTGGCTGTCATGCGCAGATGGAGTCCGATCAATGCCACCGCGTCATCCGGAGTGACTGCCACGACCAGGTCGTTATCTGCAACGTCAGGCCGGCCCGCGGTCGGTGCGTTGGTAACGATGACGTCTATGTCGACCTTCGCGGCCACCGTGGCGTAGGCAGCCGCGTGGTGCCGCTGCGACAAGTTCAGCGGCTGCGCGCTGGCAGGTGCTGCTTGCGCGTCGGCGAGCTGATACGCGGGGAAGAACTCTGCCGTTCCCCGGGTGCGTCGCGTCTCGCTGTCAGCAGCGAACCCCACGCTGAAGGCCAACACCATCGGCCAGCTCTCAGGAACAGCAGTGAACCCAACTCGCACTGTCGTCGCCGTGGGCAACAGGGCGGCCCACGTGCTGGGCACTTCCTGGTCTTCCGGAAGCAGAAGCTGGACGTCGATCTCGTCTCGTGTTAGGTAACCAGCCAGGAGTCCGTCCGGGGGAGTCGGCACTGTGGTGACGTCGATGCCCAGTCGCAACTTGCGCGTCGCGGGGCGAAGCGGGAACAGCGGGGGGTGGTCATCGTCGTCCCTGACTGGTGGCCGCACGTACCGTATGAATCGCTCGTTGGGTTGCCCGCTGGGGAGGGTGATGGTCATGATCTCCAGCGTGTTGATCCTGCGAGTCTCTCTGCGGCTCCCCGGCCGGGCAGCCATTAAAGGCTCAGGAGGGCACTTGAGGAACGTCTGGGTCGATATTCATCGTCGTGCGCGGTCGACTCTCCACCTCTGACGGTCGACTCTTCCGAAAAGCCACTCCTGAGCCCCATTCACGATACTCCTCGTAACCGGTTTGTCGCGCGCATCGCGTCACATAATCGTCGACCCGACGTCGACGCTCGACTGTTCGTGCGCGCCTGCCACTAGAACGCTCGGATGCAGCAGATCTCACGTCGCCGACCCGAGCTGTCAGATCCAGTGCGACTCTCATCATTTCGCGGATTCGTGCACCGAGTTCGGCCCTTTTCCAGGATGACATGACAGTGACAGATAGCCGGGACGCATGTCGAGCGGTGGTAGACAATTTTCCCGCTACCCGGGATGACCGCGGAAAGGTGAGAGCGCCGGATACGTTGCGCAACAACATGCGAGTACCGGACAAGCAGATGTCGCTCACCGACCTGGTGGCCGGCCTACGCGGCCCGCGCCCGCGGCGGCTCGATACCGCGGCCATCTAGCGAGTGAGCCTGCGACCAGGGGACCGCGTGATCACCCCGAGCGGTGACAATCCGTGGGGCTATGCTCGCCGAATCTCCTTGATCTCTTGGACTCAGTGCGGGTTCGGACGGGCCAAAGAGAGATTCCCGCTGTGGGGGCGGTGCGGTCGAAAGTCGTCTGGTGCCAATGGGGGTTGGCCTTCGGCTTCGCAGCCGGGTTCGAGCAGCTCGGCGAAGATTGCCTGGCGGAACGGGTCTGCGGCGCCACCGGGGCTCAGCCCGGCGATGGCTTCGTGCAGTTGCGCGAGCGCGCTGGCGACGATGCGTGGCTGCGTTAGTTCAGCAGTGATGACGTGTCGGCGGTGCGACAGGATGATCTGGGTTACTGCGACGGCGTTGGGGTACCACGCGGCGACTTCGGCTGGTCCCAGTGGTTGGGCCTGTTGGGTGACTCCCAGTCGCGCCCATCGTGTGCTGATGTCGGGCGCACGCATGACTACAGGCCATCTCGCCCACAGCGACAAGCAACGGACTGCCGCGACGAAACTGGCGCGGACCGGTCCTCGTCCCCATTGCTTGATCAACCGTTGGTGCTGCAGGTTGGCGGTGACGATGTCGGGGCAGTTGTGCAGTGAAAATTGCGCTGTTGGTGTGCATTTGAGGTCGGGGCTGCCGATCCAACGCCGATGAGTGTGGCAGATGAGTTGTTGGTGGCAGGCGAACACGGTGACCAGTGTCGTGCGATCTCCGGTGCGGGCAGCCGCACAGTGCGTGCAGGCCGGGCGGGTGCCCGCACAGGCTGAGACCTGTCCGATGAGATGCGGCCACTTCTCGACGGTCGCCGTTGAACGCAGTTCTGGCAGTGCCGATGCCAGATGTCTCTCGGAGAGCCCGGTCAGGTGCGCCAACGTCGCACCAAAATGCAGTTGATGCGACAGTCCGGTAAGCCACTGCGGCCGCAGCAGGTTTCCATCGGTAAGTCGTTGCAGGTAGCTGACCAGCGTCTCGTTGGTCATCGGGGCTATCTGGACAGGCAGCCCACTGCCACGCAGCAAAGGTAGGACCGAATCATCATGCTCGATGAGCTTGAAAGAGCTAGTCGACATCGGCGGCTTCCAGGTCCACATCGTCGACGGCTACCGAGTCGAGAAGCTTGAGCGTGATGGCCTCCATCCCGAGGTCGATGGCGTCAGTGGCTGCGTCGATGACCAAGTCGGTGAGCGCCGCGATCGAGCCGTCGGTGCGGTGAAACAGATAGTCGGCGTTGCTCTCGAGCAGGCCTTCCTCGTGCAGCGGCAGCGGCAAGATCCGTTCGAGCGAGGCGACCAGCTCGATCCACTCTCTGTGATCGGCCTCATTCGACAGCACATAGTTGGCGAGGTTGACCGCCCGTGTTCGCTTGCGCCATTGCTCACCGTTCTCGCCGCTGAACAGCGGCGCCGTCTCCAAGGAGATGCCGGCGAACAGCATCGTGGCGTCGAGATTCTCGGCGAACGTCTTAATGTTGTCTGCGACTTCGGCGCCGGCGGCGCGGTCGGTGTTCAGACGCTGGACGTCATCGAGGATGACGAACTTCGTTCCGAGGCCTTTCAATAGTCGTGCGAGGTCCACGAGTCGCTCATCAGCGTTGCTACCCCGCAGCTCCCGTACACCGACAAAATCGGCGAGCCTGACCCAAAGTTTGTTTGTGGTCGTGGCGGTTGCGATCGTGGTGTAAACAACGGGAAGATAGGACCGATCGTTTCCTTTACCGCTGGCTCGGCGAAGCTCAGCGTCCAGGCGCTTGCCGGCAGCCATCACGTCGGTGGTTTTGCCGGTTCTCGGTTTGCCCGAGACCCTAATCCCGGGGCGCGCAACCCATTTCTCCACCCGCGACCTGCGCAGAAGCCGATGGGAGTGCTTGAGGATTCGGTTCAGGTCGCGGGTGGGAAACACCCGCTCCTCGTTGAGGTAGTCGATACGACGCTCGTTGTAGACGTCACGGGCTGACGGACTGAGGGCTTTGATTTCATCGATGGTCAAACGGGGGCGCTGCGAGTCAGGTGTCGGCTCATACATGCAGTACTCGCGCCACTCGTCTCTAGTTGTCGGCGATGCCACCTGATCACCACCCTTCCGACAAGCGCATGGGGCGCATCGGTTCTACACGACTGGCCGCAGGGGGCGTGATCGTTTCCGCAGCCGCCTCAGCTTGATCTGACTCAAGTTGCGGGTCTGGTTCCGGGGGACCGGCACGTAGCTCTTGGCGTGCCAGGTTGGCTCGGGCCGCGACGGTTTCGGTGCGGGTCAGGGGCCGGCGTCGGGGTTCTGGAGGGCCGCCGAGGAGTTGACGGTGGATATGCTCGGCGCGCTCGAGAACCTGCTTGTCGCTGATGTTGTTTCCTAGATCGTCTTTTATGGCGCGAAGGATGTCGACACCGAACGGGACTGACACAAATTTCGCGAGAACCCAACGGCATTCGATCCACCCGTTGTCTTTGACGGTCTGGTGACCGTCCTCGTCGTAGTCCAGTGACTCATCATGCACCCAGATCTGCAACAGGTTGTTGGGGTCGTAACGCACCTCCCACTGTCCGTTCTTCTTCTTGTTGGGCGACTTGCGTCGGCGCAGACGGTGAAACTCCGGCGAATCGTCGTTGTACGTCAAGTTCTTGAAGTTGATTCCGTATCGATTGATTCGTCTGAATGCGCATGGGTGCAGGCAGATCCACTCCTCGCGGGTCAGTATCCGAACCGGTGTCGGTGCTGACTGCGACAACGCGCGATATATGGCGTTGGGGGACAGCTGCATTCGGGGTGCGAACGCTGTCTGTGGGCCGACGTGTCGACGGTACTGGTAGACCATGATGACCCACTGGTCTAACAGCGCCTGCAGCAGCGGAAGCGGCCATACCGCATCCTTCTCCGGGTGGCGGCCACGATGGTTCACCGAGCGTCCCTTGTAGCCGGGAATCCATCTGACGAAGTCGTCGGCAATGGTTTTCAGCAGTCGCTCGATGTGTGGTTTCGCTGTCGGCGTGTATGGGGGTGCCAGACGATAATTGACACCGCGGGCTTCTGCAGCGCGTAGGAACGTATCCGAGACGAAGATCTTGCCGCGGTCAACGACCAGGCCACGCACATCGATGAGCGGCTTGTCCGCCAGCGCAGCATCGAGGTCCTCCTCCGAAGCCATCACGTCGGGTAGATAGCTGCGTGCGATCGCCATATTTTCTTTCCAGCCCGGTACCTTCTGTTGCGGTACTGCCGAATTGGCCCAGACCTCCATGACGTCGACGGTCTTGCAAGCGTTCACCCGCAGTATCGGGCACAGCACGGTGCCTGTGGCGACATCGATGCCCGCGGCCAGATCCACGGTGCCGGGATGGCCGTCGGCCATGAGCACCATGGCGTCGAGGGGAGTGGAGTCGACCTGGACTTCCTCGCCCGGGAACAGGGCGACAATCTTGCTGAAGGCGCGGTCTGGGCTGTTGGCGTGGCTGCGCCGTGCGGTGGCATCGCCGGTAATGTGCTCGCCACGGTCAAGCCTATCGAGCAGTTTGTACATGGAGGTCTTTTTCGGCATCTCAATGCCATCGTCGGTGAGGCGATGTTTTGCGATTTCGATGACCTGTTTCTTTGTCGGAGTTGACTTGTCGATGAAGTGGGTACGGACCGCGTCGAGGACTATCTCGATCCGCTGGTCGAAGCCGGATAACCGCACGTGGCCGGGCGTTCCGCGCAGATCCATGCAGCCCACGACGCCGCGCCTATTGAATCCGCTCCATTTGCGCCACATGGTCGCCATCGACACCGTGATACCGAGGTCGCGCAGCTGTCGGCGCTTATCCGATAGTCGCGCGGCGACGGTCGATGTCGGCTCGACTGGGGCGAGGATGCCTCGGTCTTGCAGGGATATTCCGTATTTCACTTCGAACATGTGCCCGTACCAGAATTCGGCGTCGGCGCGGCGTTGCGGTGACGCCAGGTCAAGCAGACGCTGATCAGCCACGCTGGGACCACCAGCATCGGGTCCAACGAAAGTGTCGTCGGAGGTCACCATCGCGGTTGGCAGGGTGAGTTCGCTACCGTCATCGAGACATTTCAGTTGCAGCGCCACAGCATCTCGGTCCCGTATCTGCCATGTCTGGCAGCGGAATTCGATGAGGTCGCCGACCTTAATTTCGATCATGATCGCACCACCGCGTTCCACGCGAGCAGATGGTTGAGGTCGATGTGCAGCTGCGCGGTCCACAACATGTGATAGACCGCGCACAGCAGCTGATCGTCGGGTAGGCCGGTGGCAGCACCGGCGGCATCGATCAGGGCGGCCAGTCGCACACCGTGGTCTCCGGCCTCCCGCACCCGTGACACGATCAGCGTGCGAGCACTCTCGGCGGGAGCGAACCGCGGATGATGGTATCCCGACAGCACGCGAAGATTGCGCTCCACCGGAGTGGTGATCGAAGTGAACTCCTCGTATTCCCAGCCGATTTCAGTGCAACACTGTCGTGTGAGGTCGTGTTGCTCGCGGTCTTTGTCGGTGATGCGCTCGGCAGGTTTGACATCGACGATAAGGACCGAGCCATCGCGGCGGCGCACGAAGAAGTCCGGTGCGTGGCGCACCGGTTTGGCGCCCCGCGGCCACAACAACCAGAACGGATTGGAGCTGACCGCGATCGCCTCACCCTGAAAATCGAGCACCATCAGCGCCGTCATCTCGAATCGAGATTCGAAATGCACGTGCGAGGACGATCGCGAAAACCAGTACCGGCCTTGATGAGAGCGTCTGCCGCGGTAGGCGGGGAAGACTCGGATCGGGGCTGATGCTTCGAAGCGGACCTGGCCGACCTCGGCGACGATGCGAGACCGAACCCGTCGACCCGTATCGGGATCGACGTACAAGATTTTCGTGTATGGCGCATCGTTGACGGGTAGCGCTGCCGGCTTTTTGGATCGGTGCGTGGTCATGGCCGCCGCCATGTCCACCGAACCCCACCCGGGGCACGCTGCGCAGACGCCCACACGGGCGCCGATAAGGGGTTGACAACTTGATCTGGGCACGCTGAAATAGCCATGTGTCCTCCTCTAACGGGGAGTGGGATGGGTGCGGTGCTAGACCGCATCGGAGAAGCCGGGTTGCCCCCCGGCTTTTCCAATTCTTAGGGTCAGTGACCTAGAAGTAGTCGCGAAATCGACTGTCAAGTACGAATCGGTGTCGAGCACCTCCTGTGATGGGAATGTGCGAACGCCGTTCAAGCCCGGTGAAAGGGGCCGACGGCCTGTCCCCGGCGCGATAAATATTCGGGGCAATCGCTAGTTCACCACACGCTAACCGTGCTCCACAAGAGCCCCAGCAATCTTGCCGCTCGCTCGAATACGCAAGCCACACAATCCTGAAACGCCGCAGGCGCACGTTCACGAATCTAGATCACCTGGCGATACCCGACGCACATGCGCGGCACAGCGATAGGTACGAACGAGAGTGAATAACCTTGGTAATCGATCCAATACAGGATTTCATTCGAATACGTCAGCTCATCGAACGGTCGAGCATCGACACATCGGCGCGAACACAAAAAGAAGCACGAATACGCAGCGACCGTGATCATCACAGGCCAAAAGGCGCGCAGTCAGCAAACGCTTGCCGTGGAGGTACGGTACATCAATATGGCATTAGCGTACCGACACGGCGACGCAGCTGTCAATGCATCGCACTACGAACACAACGAAGCGCCTAAGTTGGTGGGAAAGCGAGGAGGATCGAGGCGGTGGCGCGAGGCGTACGTGAGAAGGGCGGCTTCGACGGCTCGCGCCTGATGGCGGTCCGGAAAGACCTGGGGTGGACGCGCGCTGAGTTAGCGAGGCGGTTGAACACCGGATGGGACGTGGTCTTGCAGTGGGAGACTGGCCAATGCCAACCCAGACCACGAAGCGTCCCTACGATCGCCGCAGCCGTCGGGGTCGCGGTCGCCGACCTCTACGGCACTGCCGAGGGCGCCGAGACTCTCGCTGAACGGCGAGTGGTCGCAGGGCTCAATCAAACCGACGTCGCCAAGGTGTTAGGGGTCAACCGGGCGACCATCTCGCAGTGGGAACGCGGTTCGCGGCCCGTACCCGACAAGTACCGCCACGCGTACCACCGCCTCCTGGGCCTGGTCGACGGCGACGACGCGAACCCGAGCTCGAGCACTGACGAAGAATCTGGATCGGCCTCCACAGACGTGCCCACAGGTCGCCCGGCGCCGGCTAGCAGACTCAGCCGTGAATCCACGACTCAGGTGGCGCACCTCATCGTCATCAGCGATCTCGAGTTTTCCGACGACAAGTTCGTCGCCCCGGGCAATCACCCCAAGAATTGGCGCGTCTATTCGCCCCAGGGGGTAGGGGTAAACAAGACGATTACCGATCTCGACCAGCTGATGGAGGAAGCAGCCACCCAATTGGCCCGGCGTGGCTATAGCCAACTGTGTATCCATAGTGAGCAGCGCGTCATCATCGACGATGAGCCGGTCCGAGTCGTTCGTGTTCAAACCAGTCCGCCGAGCGACGCCCGGCTGCACCAGAGTCGAGTCTTCCTCTCCCACTTCACCCCTGACTTCTACTTCCAAGGAATCGGTGAGGATCTTCAGGAGAAGGCAGAAATCAGGAAGGAATTCGAACGGATCTTTCCCGGATCGGTGACCGGGGAGACGTTGTTCGTGGTGGCCGAACCGACTGATTCGTACGGTTGGCTTCAAGACCAGACACTTCCGTACACTCCTTACACGATTGTGTGCTACCGGCCTGCCACCAATCGACCATTTTTCGCCGCCATCCACTACGACCACGCCAGCGTGAACACGAATGTAGGACTGGTGCCATTGGATGATCTGGGGATCACACGCAACACCACGATCAGTGAGATTGCCGATCGGCTCGATCGTCACTTTCAAAAGTAGGTCGGTCGCTGACGCTCATCCCTTTGACGGGGTCGGGAGCCCGCGTTGAGGTGCGACGGATGGCCAGGACGGCGAAACCGCGCCGCCGAGGAACACTGCGCCGCCTGCAGCATCGGTTCACCTCAATGAAGTGTGCTGTCGTACTCGCCTTGCGACGCGCGTTTGGCTGCTCTCCACAGGGAGCGCGCTGGGTTGTGCCGATGAGGTCAGCCCGACGTCTGGATCCTCGTGCCGTCCTGGGATCCGCCTTCGACTGATGCGACGCAGCGCAAGCGCCAGGCTATATCGCTACTGCACGGTGCAAGCTGTTCTCCGGATCATCCTTTGACCGGCTGCTGAGCTATCACAGGCGGGTTTCGCGGCAGATCGTCACGACGCAGGTTTCCGGGATAGCACGGAGAGGCACCAATCACGCTCGGCGGGTAGTTGGCCGGATACGCCGCCGTGATCTGAAGGATGTAACCGTCTGGCGCATATCCGAAGCGGTTCGGCTTGTCATATCCGTCGCGCTCAATGACTTGCCACCCCCAGCTTTTCCACAGTTCGCCAACTTGCTCAACAAGCGCGTTGTAATTGTCCTGCGGAGGCATTTGTATATCGCGCCAATCGGAGAATCTGACCGGCGCATCAGGGCCGCTGGGATCATCGTCGCAGTAGCGAGTGTCGCCCCCGACAACGTATCTAGTGCCATCCAGAGTGCTTCCCGGCGGCAAGGCGTTGACGGTCTGCTGCAGATAGCGCAGAACGGTGTCCTGGGCTTCCTGTTGACTGGCCGGGATCTTCGGCGAGGGCGCGACAGGCGTCGGTTCCATTGGGCCTCCTGGAATCAGGGTAGTGCCGGATGGTTTCTGGGCGCTGGGCGATGCATCCGGCGGCGTGTTCGACGAGCAAGCGGCCATCAGCGCGCACACGGCCGCGGCGACTAGAAACTGTTTCGGTGAGGGCATGGGATCTCAGGGGTTGAATGTTGGTGGAGTGACGTCGGTTCTGCCGGCGATGATACGGCCCATATTGATCAAGGCCGGATTGCTCGCGTTGTCCCAGTAGCTGCTGTGCGCCTCAACGGAAGGCAAGCCGAATGGCCAAGGTTTGCCGGGAGATGCCTCGAACGGGATTCCGCCGAACTTGCTCATCATCGGATCGGGTCCAAGCGTCAACCCTGTGACTGATCCGATGATGTCGTTCTGAGCACGGGTTGCGAACACGTTCGAATCTGAGGGCAGGTTGAGATCTCCTGCATGTCCGGCAAGTACTCCCGGGCTGCCCACGGCAACAACGTTGTTGGCATCCAAGAACCCGTCAAGACCGGCCGCACCCATCAAAGTTGACCCGTAGCTGTGCCCAATGACTGTGTTTGTGGAGGGACCACCCGCCGACATGTCATCGTGGGAGGCACGCATGCCACCCTGGAAGCCCTCAAGTGCAGCAGCCCCGTCGTGGGCGGGGCTGGTAGATCCTGCCTGAAAGACATTCATCGGCCGGTCATAGTCCATCCACGTAGTTACCGATACGTCACCGGGCCGCAGCGACCGGTCCGCGCTCATCGTCGCCTCATACATCGCTTTGGACTTCTCTGTGCTGTACTCCAGACGGGATACGTCTTGACCGGTCCCCGGCACGAAGGTGGCGTTGCGTTTCGCCTCGTCCGGGTTGTTGATGGATACAGCGGCGTGGCCCTTGTCGTCGAGGACGCCGAGGAACCTAGGGAGCCCATCTTTGCTCGAATCGAGCGCCTGCCGCACCTGGCCGTACTCAGTCTGCGACTTATTCGCGTTGTCCCACTCGGCTTTCCATCGCTTCCACTCTGACCTTCCCTTGTTGGTCGGGTAGTTGCCGGCCGCCCAGTCTGGATGTTGAGCGCGCAGACGATCGAGCTCCGCCTTATTCGCATGCTCCAATTCGCCCAGATGCCGTACGTTGAATCCGTTGCGTTCATCAAACGGCATTCCGTCACTGTTGCCCACGAAATGATCCCGTTGGTAAAGCCACTCCTTTTCCTCGGGGGTCAGCTGCTCCCACAGGTCATTGAACGCTTGAGGATCTTGGGGCAGCGGCTTGGACAGCGCCTCTTGTATTTCCGGCCGATTGTCATGGGGCGCATCGGGAATCGGCGACTCGCCGGTAGCCATCTTGATCGCATCGGTCAATCGCTGATCGACTGCGTTGGCATCGGCCAGCACTGCGTTGAGCTCGGGTTGGAGCTCCAACAGCGCCGTGATCATCTGCGAGCCGTTGATCGTAGACCCAGGCGCACGGTCGAACGAGTTGGTCGCCGGGTTTAGTGCCATCCCCAGCTTTTCGGCCTTAGCGCGCAGGTTGGCCAACCTATTCTGGACCGCCTCAATACCGCTGGCGGCCTGATCCGCGGCACGCGCTACTGCGATCGACTCATTGCCATGCTTGTCGAGATCTCTGCGCTGCTGCTCGTTCGCCCTACGGGCGGCGTCAGACGCGTCGCCGCCCCACTGCTCAAACGCAGGGAGGCGTGCAATGCCATCGTTCGCCTCACGAGCAGCGTCGGCGCGGCTTTGCGCAGCGTGGAACACTTCCCGGACATCGCCAGCACTCCAACGATCAATATCAGCGATTGTCAGGGACACGTCACGTGGGCTTCACAGCTGGGAGACAGGGTTGGCCTCGTTGCCAGCAGTCTTGATGGTGCAGGCTGCACGAGCATCTGTCTCCCGGTAGGCCGTAGCTGCCGACCGGAATGCCTGACCATGCTTGGTCAGCTGCTCGACCAACGCAGTGCTGTCGGACCGCCACTTCGTGACCAGACCTTTTAACGCGACCCCCGAACGCCCCACCTGACCGGCCTGCGCGGCTTCCATGCGGCCATGCGCCGATTCGTGGCTGGACTTCAGATCAGTGACCAAACGGTCGATCCGGTTAGCTGAGTCCGAAAGATCATCCGGATCAACCCTCAGCCCCTGAGAAGACGAAGGCTGAGCCTTCGAAACCTGCGGCATCCATTCCCCCGATCCGACGCGCACAAGTCAGCAAACGCACTGACGGACTCAACCTACCCCGGGTTTGCCAGGCGCAACAACACCAATCCTATTCTGTTGGCGGGCCGGCCTGAGGTGAGCCGTTCGTCGTGGTGGCCGCCAGCGCCTTGGCGCAAACCAAGAGCAAGCGGAAATACGTACCACTGATTGCACCACAGAGCCGGCTCCTCTGTTGCGCCTCTCAAGTTCAGATGCCGGGGACAGGGCATACTGCCGCAACGTCGGCAGCGAGTTCATACATGCGGTTTTGTGCTGCAGCTGTGCGCGTTTCGGTTCCTGCGGCAGTGACGTAGCGCTGGGATGTGGTCATTGATTCGTGGCCCAGCAGCTTCATCAATGTGTAGACGCTGACATTTGCGTTGGCCAATTCGGTGGCGAAAGTATGTCGCAACCCGTGCACCATCGCCCCGGGTACCGGCTGGGCATCGGGACCGGCAAGCTTGAAAGCACGCTTGATGCGTGACTGCACCGTTCCCCGTGTGATGCGCTGGCCGTCTCGCCCAACAAAAAGAGGTGAACGTGCCGGCCACCGAGAAAGACCGCCGACCGTGGGTCTAGCCTGACCTTTGACGGTGTCAGGGAATCGCGTCGCCCTGCTGTCGAGATAGGCTTCGATCACTCTCAACAAGTCGGCTTCTACCGGTACCGACCGATCCTTGCCGCCCTTGCCTTTCACGTGGATGATCCCGGCACCGTCGTCGACGGTGCGCACGTCGCCGACATCGGCCTGGCGCAGTTCCTCTGCCCGCAAGCCTGCCAACAACGACGTGAGGATTATCGCGAGATCCCTTTCTGCCCAATCTGTTTGACGTTTCGAGTCCGCGCCATCTGCGACAGCTTGCAGCAACGCGCCGACGGCGGTGTGGGGGAGCGCCTTGGGTAGCGACCGCGCGAGTTTTGGTCGACCGACCAACGCCATGGGATTCGCAGTCAGCAGTTCAGAAGTGAACAGGAATGTGCACAGCACATTCCAGGTGGACCAGCATCGCCGGATCGAAGCGGCTTCATGGTCGCGCGCATAGGCGGCGAACACGGCACGCATCGATTCTTTCGTTATGTCAGATACGGCGAGTCGAGCTGGATCGCCGCCGGTGGCCAGCGTGGCGATCGCAACGAAGTCCTGGCGGTACGCCTTCATCGTGTGTGCGGATGGTTTGCGGGTCTGCCGATCATTGAGGAACTCAACAAACCAGACCGGAAGCGGATCGGCAGATGCCTCAGTCGTCGCTACAGGGGCAGGCGACTTAGGCGAGGATTCGCGGCTGACGACCATGTCTCAACGCTCACGCAAGAATGATGGATAATCAACATTATCCATCAAAAGTGGGTAATCCGGTGCGGGGCAGTGACTTTACCGTTATAGCGAGCAGGGGAGAAGTGTCACGGTGACAAAAGTGTGCGGTGAGCACACGCATATAATGTGACCGTGACTGGTGAGACTGCCGACCACGAACCTGGCGCCTTTGCAGCAGAACTAGCCGAGCTGCTGCACAACAGCAGCCTGTCAGCCAAAGATCAACGAGCGGTGCGCGACGCCATCGTCGACAGCATGCTCGCAGACGCGATACCTGACCGCGAATCCACACAACGGCTGATCGAACTCGCCGCCGGCCGAATCACCATCGACGAATACACAAGCCAGGTACTCAAAGCAGCTGACGCCGCCGGCAACACGGTCACCTCATCGGGCCCGCCTCATCGCCAGTTCGGCCAGCTGCCCAACCTCGTCGCGCCCGACAACTTCGATGACCCGTTTCCAGAACCGGAAAACCCAGCGCAGGAAGGCAATTCCGCCACCTAAGTCTCCATCAGATACATCCAGCCACACCACGCAGTTACGTCACTGTGACGATTACGTCAGGCATCGCGGACCTCGAACCCGTTGCGCGGGGACACATATCCGGCACTCTCAGATAATCGCGGACGATCCGAAACGCTCAGTCCGACACTGTCAGATCATCGCGGATTCAGCGGTCGTCGCGGTGGTCGAGTGACCACCGCGACCTAGAAACACCGAACACGCTGCAACAACAGAACTCTCAGATGGTTCCGGAAAACAGGGCAGAATCGGATCACTCTCATGTTTTCCCGGATTACTCTCAACTGGTTCCGGATCGGACATCGGACAACTGCGCAGCGGCCAGCTGCGGCTCACCTATACCCACGCCAGTTATGTACCGATAAGCTACATTATGTTAAGTGAACCACTGCATATTGCATCGGATGAATCAACTCCTCGCCGCTTGCCGACCACCACTCCTCCCGTGGTTTTCGGCTGCGTTGCAAGACTTTCCGACCGACATCCGTGCGGTGCCGACTTGTGTCGGCTGCAATGCCCGCTGCGCCCGTGGCCGTTCCGTCGACACGCTGACCTGGGGTCTTGACTTGATGATGCAACAGATGAATCATTGATTCATCTGTTGATACCAGACGGCGGGAGTTTCGGGTGGCAGTCGACGACGTCGGACGTGCGTATCTCGTTGACGCGGTCCGGCCCCTGCACCCCGAAGAACAAACAGTCGCCGAAATGCTCCAAGGCTGGCGCAACCAGCAGCTCAGCCGCAATCTGCAGTTCGAGACTATCGACGCCCGCATCAAGCAGGTGCAGCGCTTCATCGAGCACTCGAACGAGTTCCCATGGACCTGGACCGTCGCCATGGTCGACGAGTTCTTCGGCGATCTCCGCAGTATCCACAAACTCGCCCAATCGTCGATCCGTTCGTATCAGGTCGGCCTGCGACAGTTCTGCTCCTATGTCAGCAATCCAGACTACGGCTGGGACCGCGTCTGCGAAGCACTGTTCGGGACCCACCCATCCCAGGTCTTCTTCGACTGGAACACCGCACGACACGTCCAGGAGAACGAGGCCCAACCCGAGAAACGCGCATTCACCAAGCGCGAACTTCAAGACTTCTTCGATCATGCCGACGAGCAGGTATCTGCCGTCGTAGCTTCGGGCAGAAAGGGTTGGCTGCCCGCGTACCGCGACGCCGTGATGTTCAAGATCGCCTACTCGTATGGGTTGCGGTTCAACGAACTGGCCCACCTGCAGACGGTCGACTTCGCAAGGAACCCCCACGCTAAGGAGTTCGGAAAGTTCGGACTGGTTCATGTGCGATACGGCAAAGCGAAGAAGGGCTCCCCGCCGAAGCGGCGCAGCGTCCTGACAGTCTTCGACTGGACGCCCGAGGTGCTGGTCGACTGGCTGGAAAATGGTCAACACCATATGGACGATGGGATCGACCTGTTCCCCAGCGAACGCGGGAATCTCGTCTCGGAAACCACACTCATCAGGCGGTTCCGCCGCTACTGTGACGATCTCGACCTATCGCCCGGCCTCGATCTCCACTCGTTCCGACGGTCCTATGCAACGCATTTGCTCGAAGCCGGCTGGGATGCGATGTTCGTTCAGCACCAAATGGGTCATGAGCACGCGTCGACCACAGCGATCTATAGCTGTGTCAGCAGCGATTACCGCACCCGGACGCTGCGAAATGCGCTCGACGCCACCATCGCCGCAGCGCTTCAGCCGAAACAGAACGGCGGCGCCGGATGAAACGCGATGTCGATTACCAATGGCGCCTCGCCGAGCTCATGGCGGGTAACCAGATGCACAACAGCACCGACCTCATACCACGGCTGAACGAACGCGGCATCACGCTGTCAAGGCCACAGGTCTACCGACTCGTCCACCAGCGACCCGAACGAGTTTCCCTGAAGCTCATCGCCGCACTCTGCGACATCTTCGACTGCGGCCCAGACGATCTCGTCACTGTTACTGCTGCGGACGCCCGAAAGAAGGCCGCCAGCGCTGGCCGAGAGAACGTCGTCGAACTGAACAAGGCCATCCGCCCCAAACGTGCTCGGATCCTCAGCGATGACGATTGAACCGCAGCGCCGGAGCACCGTTCGCGGACGACCCAAAGTCACCGACGGATCAATGGAGTGTGCTCGTTGCCACCGCGAGATGCGGCGTACGGCAGCAACATGGCCAGACGGCCGCATCTGCAATTCCTGCTACTACGAAGCAACCAACCTCTACGGCGACTGCCCCAGCTGCGGATTCCACCGCCTCTTGCCGGGTCGACTGGACATCGGCGATCAAGCGGTGTGTCGAGACTGCGCACGTATCCGCCAGAACTTCTACTGCACGTCGTGCAACGAGGAGCGGCGACCCTACCGCGGCAACGTATGCGCACGTTGCAGCCTCCGCGAAGACCTTGAGCTGGCGTTCCTCCACTCGGACTCCCCCGCGAGCTTCACACAACTCATCGACGCCCTGTGCGCAGCCGATCGCGCCGAGAGCATCATCACGTGGAAACGATCGGACAAGGTTCAAGGACTCCTACGCTCCCTCGGAGATGGCACCACTCCCCTCACCCACGACGGCCTGGACCAGTACGAGCCCGCGGGCCGGCACGTCGACCACCTACGGGCCATCCTGCAGCACCATGACGTAATTACCGCACGTGACAAGTATCTCGCCTACTTCGAGCGGTGGATCGAAGACAAGCTGCGCCCGGTGTCTGACGCCGAGATAGCGCAGCCGATAAGGCAATTCGCTACTTGGCACCACCTCAAACGTATCAACGAGTTGGCACTCGCCGGGAAGCCGACGCGCGGACCCGTTCACGCCTCGAAGCAGGACATCACTGAGGCACTGAAGTTCCTCGAGTGGCTTCGAACTGAACATGGCCGAACGATCGCCGACTGCACACAGCAAGACGTGGACCTCTGGGTCGCAGGGGGTCCGACCACACGGCACCTCATCCGGACATTCATCATCTGGTGCAAAAAGATGCGGGTCAACCGATCAATTACGCTCGGACATCGACAGGCCAAGACCGTTCGGGTTCTCACGCAAGATCAGCGGCTCGAGTGGATTCGAGAGCTTCTGTCCGGCGACAGCGAATCGCTCCCCTACCGCGTCGCCGGAACCCTGCTACTCCTCTACGCCCAGCCACTCGTGAAGGTCGCATCAATACCGATGAGCAAGGTGCTTGTCTCTCCAGACGGACTATCGCTCGAACTCGGCGTTACTCCCTCGCCCGTTCCTGAGCCATTCGCTGAACTGCTCAAGAGCCACGTCATCAACAGGCCAAACCTTCGCACAGCAGGAGCAGACAATCCCTGGCTGTTTCCGGGTTATCGACCTGGCGAGCACTTACACCCCAACACGCTGATGGATCGTCTTCGATGGCTAGGTATGGACCTACTGGGCGCTCGCAACGCTGCGCTGCGCGAACTCGTCACCCAGGTACCACCGCCGTTCGTGTCTGAGATGCTTGGTTACAGCGACCAAATTGTAATTCGACACGCTTCAGCCGTCTCCGCCCAATGGGATCGTTATGCCTCAGGGCGGGGCAACCGGCGTCCCATTGGGGCCGCTTCGCGTTACCCGGGACGGCAGCAGTCGGATCCCGAGTAGGCTGTGCATGCAAGGATACCCTTGCAACGTCTGGGTTGGTTGAGCGGAGCAACGAATGACCATCAGAGCGACGGACGGCCGAGCTCGGGGTGCGGTGTGACTGGAAACCGAATACTGGTGATAGGCAGCGGGTTCGGGGGTGCCATCCCTGCGGCCCGGCTGGCTGAAGCGGGCTTCGACGTCACGCTTCTCGAGCGCGGGCCGTGGCGCGACAGCGTTCCCGTGCGGTCCATGGGGATAGGCAGTCGCGCGCCGCTGCCGACGGGTCGCCATCTGTTCGGCGGCTTTCTGCGGTCGATTCGCACACCTCGGGGTCGAATCACTCTCAACAAGCGCGGGTTTCTTGAGGTGTACCTCAGCAAAGGCCTCAAGATCCTCAGTGCGTCCAACGTCGGCGGCGGCAGCCACGCGTACCTCGCCCTGCACATGCGTCCGCCCGAACCCGGATACTGGGACGCTGCAGGGCTGAGCGATGCCGACATGGAACGTCACTACGAGACTCTCATGAGCAGAATGGGAACGACGGTGCCGGGATCCGCACACCGTCGTAATTCAATCGGGAGTCTGGTCGCGAATTCGTCGGTGCTCTCGACTGACGATGATGCATCCGCGCTGCCGATGGGCCTGCGCCTCCCAGAGGAACCGGATGCGCCCCGGTTGATCAGCGACGACGGCCTGAGTCGGTTGGAATCGCAGCCCGGCCGTGACGGCACTTTCGGGTCGCCCGGCGGGGGCAAGACCACGTTGGACGCGGTCTACCTCTACGCCGCCATCCGTGACCACGGCCTGCAGGTGCACGATCTCACCGAAGCGGTCCTTGTCCGACCGGCGGGTCCGGCGGTCGCTGGGCGCTGGCGGGTCACGGCACGGAACCTACGGTCCGGACGCGTTCAAGACCACTTCGCCGATCACGTTTTCGTGGCCGCCGGCACCATCGGCACGTTGGACCTCCTCCTACGCAGTAGGCAAGCCCCGCACGGTCTGAACGGTATGCCTCGTCTTGGCGAGAAGTTCTTCGCCAACGGGGACTTGGCCTTCACGTGCCGTTTGCCCGACGGCCGCTTGACCAGCCCGTCGATCGCCGTGGACGGCGCCGTGCGGTGTGCCGACGGTGCTCACCCACTCGGCGAGCGCGAATGGCCGCTGCTGATCGTGAGCACACTGCCGACGCGAGATCTGCCCGTACCGAAGTTCCTGAAGCGACGATTACGCCGCAACGTCATCATCGCCGGCATGGGGAAGGACCGGGGTGGTCGCGTGCGTCTGGTCGACAACAGCCTCGTTGTCGACTACGAGCCCAGCGCCAATCCGATCTACCGCGATGTGACCGAGGCGGTCGCCATCGTCGCCGCCGAACTCGGCGCCACCGTGTCCGACCCGGGGACGCCGACGACAGCGCACCCGATGGGCGGTGCCTCCCTGGCCGACAGCGACGACCGCGGTGTGGTCAACCTCGACGGCGAGGTGTTCGGCCACCCAGGGCTGTACGTCACCGACGCCGCAGCGCTCCCCCAACCCGTGGGCGGCCCGCCGTCGCTGACGATCGGGGCTTGGGCGGAACATGTTGCCGCGCGGTTCATCGAGAGAAATGCACCGACAGGCAAGCGAGAAACACCGGCCCGCAAGGAGTCGACGCCGGAACCCACCACGATAAACAGCTGGTGGGGACGTCATGTGGTCACCCGGGTGGTCCGCGATGGCTGCCGTCGTCCCGCTCTCATGGCAGCCCGCGACGAGCTGCTTGCCCTTGCCCACGGCGCCGTGTTCGAACTCGGCTGCGGCGACGGCATCAACATCTCGCTACTCGACGAGTCGCGGGTCACCAGCTACGCGGCGATCGACCCATCCGAGGAGTTGCTCTTCGATGCCCGAGACGTCGCCGCCGCTCGTCGGATTCCGGCCGACATCCGCTGGGGTGTGGGCGAGGACGTGCCCTTCCCCGACGCGAGTTTCGACACCGTGATCACCAGCTACACGTTGTGCTCCGTTCGAAATCCCCAGGAGGTTCTGCGCGAGATACGCAGGATCCTGCGTCCGGGCGGGGTTGTGCTCTACCTCGAACACGGACTCGCGCCCGATCCGGCGGTACGACGCCGGCAGCACCTGATGGACCCGATCTCCACCAGACTCTTGGGCAACTGCCACATGTCTCGCTCGGTGTCGGACAGCTTTCAGCAAGCCGGCTTCACCATTGAACGCATGGGCGCGGCCTACGCCGACGGCCTGCCGCGTTACGCCGGATGGCTGGAATGGGGCGTGGCCCGCCCGGCGAGCGACGAACCGGACATGGACGGGCAGGCGATCCAGCCAGCCGGGCACGGTTCCCGGTCGGTTCCGCCGACAATCGAGAAGACGATCGAGAAGTAGTGGGCGAGTAGGTGACCGGCAGGAGCAGCACGCGCGAGCGCATCCTGGACACCGCGTTCGACCTCTTCAGCGAGATGGGTTTCGGCGGCACATCCATCAGCGAGGTCGAACGCCGGGTCGGACTGGCCGCGGGAACGGGAAGCTTCTACCGGCATTTCCGCTCCAAAGAGGCGGTGTTTCAGGCCGCGGTCGAGCGCGAGGTGGCTCGCTGTATGGCCGCCGTCGCCGCGGAACGTGACTCCGCGTCGAAAGCGGTCTCACACGACCAGCGGCTGGTTCGGGAGGCGGTGCTGCAGCGGATGCTTCGCGCGATTCGCCGGTTCGACCGACTCTTTCGCCTCATCCTCAATGAAGGCGACCGGATCCCGGAACTCCGTGAGGTGATCGGCACCGCCCTTTCGGGCCTCGGACAATCGCTGACCTGGAAGGAGCATCCCGCTGAGGTGTTGCTCCTCGCGGCGCTCGGCGGCTACCACTTTTTCGGGCTGGTCCAAGCCCAACCCTTCCAGGGAGCGAGTGAGGAGGAGTTCATCTCGGCTCTCGCCGCATTCGCCCACGACTGGGATCCACCCGCGGCGTGAAGCACGCTCACACGAGCACCGCGGTGACGCCGAGGAGCACCAGCCCGGCTGCGAAACAGAGGCTGTAGACGATCTTGTGCCGCGGGTGGGGTGAGGTGGTGATCTCCGGAAGCAGGTCGGCGAGCGCGATGTAGATGAAATTGCCCGCG
Source organism: Mycolicibacterium alvei (assembly GCF_010727325.1). NCBI lineage: Bacteria > Bacillati > Actinomycetota > Actinomycetes > Mycobacteriales > Mycobacteriaceae > Mycobacterium > Mycolicibacterium alvei. The sequence continues at coordinate 817,988 of NZ_AP022565.1, read as the reverse complement.
GCGAACGGCACGAGGTAGGCGACGTCGACGTGGCCCGCGAAACCGTAGGCGAGTAACCCGCCGATGGGGAACGTCAACGCCGAGGCGACGTTGTACAGCAGCGCGTGCCGCGCACTCCATCCGCTGTGCACGAGAATCCCGAAATCGCCGAGCTCCTGGGGGATCTCGTGTGCCGCCGCCACCAGCCACGTCACGACGCCGAGGCGGACGTCGACGACGAATGCGCTACCGACCGCCACCCCGCCGACGAGGTTGTGCAGGCCGTCGGCGGCCAGGATCAAATAGCCCAACGGCCGGTGCTCGCTTATCGGCCGGTGGCAGTGATGCCAGTGCAGGAACTGCTCGAGCAGATAAAACGAGAACATGCCGGCCGCGACCCAAACATAGACCGAGAGATCGTTTCCGATCACCTCTATCGATTCGGGCAGCATGTGAAAAAGCGCACCGCCAAGCAAGGCACCCGCCGCGAGTGCCACCAACGGCATCACGATTCGCGCAAACAGGCGTTCGGGAATGAGCAGAGCGGCGCTGCCGACCAAGGCCAGCAGACTCATCGCAAGTCCCGCCACCACGATCCAGCCGAGCACCGACATGGGCAACCACCCTATCGGCTCAGCCTGATGTCCCGATCGAAGATTTACGCTCGGTGCGTCATCCTAGGGTCCAATGTCTCCTGACACACGTGCCGCTATGGTTAACGTCAGGGCTACACCGGACAACCCGGCTGTCGTCTGCTCAGAGGAGATTCAGAATGTCACCGCAACAAAAGCCGCTCGGAATCGTGGTCGGCGTCGACGGCTCTCCGTCCTCGACGGCGGCAGTCGAATGGGCAGCGCGGGATGCCGAGATGCGTAACGTCCGACTCACTTTGGTGCACGTAGTACCTCCGGTGGTCGCCGGCGGCGGATTCTGGCCCGAAACGCCTGCCCCCGGCGGCTTGGCGGAACTGCAGGAAGGCGAAGCCCGCCAGGTCATCGAGGACGGCCTCAAGACCGCACTGGAGGCCAGTTCGCCCGATCGCGCGGAACAGGTGCACAGTGAGGTGCGGAACGCCCAGATCGTCCCCACCCTGATCGAATTGTCCAAGGATGCCGACCTGCTCGTGCTGGGCTGCCGGGGTCAGGGTGCGCTGGCCCGGGCCTTGCTGGGGTCGGTCAGTTCCGCTCTGGTCCACCACGCACACTGCCCTGTGGCTGTCATCCACGACGAAGATCCGGCGCAGTCGCATTCACCGGAGGCGCCAGTGGTGGTCGGTGTCGACGGGTCCCCGGCGTCAGAGTTGGCGACCGAGATCGCTTTCGACGAAGCCTCGCGACGCGGTGTCGAGTTGGTGGCCGTGCACGCCTGGAGTGACATGGGACCCCTGAACTTCGGCACCCCCGGCCGCGCGCCGATCGAATGGGCAAACGTCAAGGAACAGGAAGAAGAGGTCCTCGGGCAGCGGCTGGCGGGGTGGCTCGAACAATACCCGGACGTTCCCGTGCGCAGGGTTGTCGTGAGCGACCGGCCCGCACCTCGGCTCCTTGAACAGGCGGAGAACGCCCAACTGTTGGTCGTCGGCAGTCACGGCCGCGGCGGTTTCACCGGCATGCTGCTGGGGTCGGTGAGCCGAACCGTGGTGAACTCCGCTCAGATACCCGTGATCATCGCCAGGAAACCCTAAGGAACGGGACACAGTGATCGCGAGGTGTTGACCGCGGTCGGTGAGTGACGCGGCAGCGCATCCGCCCTGACTTGTGACGGATCCAGGTGCGATGTCAGGGAGCGCCTTCGACGAGTTGACGACTTGCGGGGTCAACGGTGTCAGACCGTGGTGGAGGTGGGATGCGGCACGGGCCGGCTAACCGCCCATATGGTCAGGCGGGGGGCTGTCCTGGGCGTGGACCCGTCATTGGCGATGCTCGCGTCGCCGCCACCCGAGCCCCCAACCGACTCGTCTGCGCCGCTGGGCGACGGCTACCGTTACCCTACGGTGTCGCCGACGTGGCGATCACCATCGCGACACTCGAATTCACCGATACACCAATGGTTCTCGCCAAACTTGACCGCATCACCCGCCCCGGTGGACGAATCATCGCACTCGCCCTCAATTCGGGTAGCCTGTCGGGGCTGCTCGACCAGCCCACCCGCCGCGCCCCGTTCTCGACGGCTGATTACCTCACCCGAGACGAGCTCAGGCGCCTCAGTAGCCGCCATGGCCGAGTACGAGTGAGTGGCCGGCTGTTCACCGCAGCCCCGTGGCTGGGCGCAATACAGGTCCTGGTCGTCGAGCGACCGATGTGATGCTCGGTCCGAACGCCCGACGGGCACCGGGGCGTGCAGAGACCGCGAAGGGTTGGGGGGGTAAGGCAGCTCGGCTAGCTAGCGGTGTTGAATGAGTCCCGGCACCGTTACCGACACGAGCCGCACCGCCCCGTATGCGAAGAGGAGCAGGACGATGAAGTTCGCGCTGAGATGGCTGACGATCTGTGTGATGACGAGTATTGCGATGTTGGGGGCGGCCCCGATGTCCTCCGCCGAACCTGCCGCCCGCGACGGCGTGTTCATTCACATCAGCCACGGGCCGGAGGACCCGCATCGAGTGCTGATGGCGTTGAACATGGCGACGATGATGTCCGAGGACCGCGACGTGGCCGTCTACTTCGACATCAACGGAGTCAACGTCGTCCTTGCTGACGCCCCGGATCTCACGTACGCCCAGTTCCCGTCGTCCAAGACCCAGATCGCGACACTGCTCAGCAAGGGTGTCCCGTTGATGGCGTGCCCCGGATGCCTCACCGCAGCGGGAAAGAGTGCGGCCGACTTGGCTCCGGGAATCCAGCTAGCCGACAAGCAGAAGTTCTTCTCGTTCACAAACGGCAGAATCCTCACCTTGGACTATTGAGCAGGACCGGTCGATCACCTCGACACAATCGCACCGATGCGATGTCGCGCAGCCGGACCGCGCGTGACGGATAGCGTCGTCATGCGGGTCAATCTCTTGGCGCGCTTGAGGTGTTCGACAGCAAAGTGTGGACCACGTCGAACGGCGCGTGGTCCTCGCCTGCACCAACCGCAACGGCAGTCCCCGCAACTCGGCGTCGTGAGCCGCCTAGGCGACGGCCGCGCGGGACGATTCGGAGGCGTCGACGCCCACGATGATCGGCCCTGTTGCCGGTTCCTTGGTCGTCATGTCTTCCCTCCTGGTCGGCTGTCCGGGGTGAATCTAGCGACAACCGGCGACGCGATCCCGGTGTCTTTCGGCCAGTGGTAAGAGAGCCTTTCGGCCTCGTATACCCCCTAGCGTATATACCCATGGGGGTATATAGTGGGGACCGGTTGGTTCGATACTGAGAGTTCGATAGAGAGGATCATCATGACCGTCGTCGATACGCCCACGCCCGCCTTCACGATGCCCCGGATCGGCGATCCGGCACCGTCATTCACCGCGGCAACCACCCAGGGGGACATCAACTTCCCGTCCGACTACGCGGGCAAGTGGGTCATCCTGTTCTCCCATCCCGCCGACTTCACCCCGGTCTGCACCAGCGAGTTCATGACCTTCGCCTCGATGCAGGAAGAGTTTGCGGCCTACAACACCGAACTGGTCGGGCTGTCGGTCGACGGTCTCTACAGTCATATCGCTTGGCTGCGCACCATCAAGGACAAGATCGAGTTCAAAGGCATGCGTGACGTCGAGGTCACGTTCCCGCTCATCGAGGACATCTCGATGGAGGTCGCGCGGAAGTACGGCATGATCATGCCCGGCGAGGCCTCCACGAAGGCCGTGCGCGCGGTGTTCGTGATCGACCCGAAGGCCGTCATCCGAACGATCATCTACTACCCGCTGAGCACCGGCCGTAACTTCGACGAACTCCTTCGCGTCGTCAAGGCTTTGCAGACCGCCGACCACTTCGATGTGGCCACCCCGGCCGACTGGCGTCCGGGTGACCGGGTGATCGTTCCGCCGGCGGGGTCCTGCGGTACCGCCAAGGACCGGATGGACGGCGAAGACGAGGGCCTCGAGTGTGCGGACTGGTTCTTCTGCACCAAGGACCTGCCCGAAGCTGAGGTGGAAGCGGCGATCAGGCATCGCTAGCCGGTGCGGCGGGTAGGCTGACGCCCGGTGCACGGCGACTGGCTCGATCTCGCGCTGGTGGCGTTTCTCGTCTTGGTCAACGGCCTGCTCGCCGGTAGCGAAGCCGCGTTCATCTCGTGACGCGAGGGGCAGATCCGGGAGCTGGAACGCCGCGATCTACTCGTCGCACGACTCGCGCGGGAACCCAACCGTTTCCTGGCCACAATCCAGCCCGGAATCACGCTCGCGGGTTTCCTCGCCTCGGCGACTGCCGCTGTCACGCTCGCCGAGCCGTTGACCGCCCGACTGAACTTCCTCGGGTCCCCCGCGCCGGTCGTCGGCATCGCCGTCGTGACGGTGATCGTCACGGCATCGACGCTGGTGGTAGGGGAGCTGGCGCCCAAACGGCTCGCGATGCAGCATGCGCGCCGGTGGGCGGTGATCGTCGCCTCGCCGCTCAACTCAATGTCGACCCTGGCCGCCCTGGTGGTGTGGTTGCTGGGCAAGGGCACCGATGTGGTTGCTGGGCAAGGGCACCGATGTGGTGGTGCAGCTGCTGGGCGGCGATCCCCACGTGCGGCGCGAGGAACTGACCGGGGGGGCAAGCATTACGCTGACGTCAGGGCGTGGGTGGTTCTGCCCCCTGGTGCAGCTGGTGCGATGACCACGGCTACTGAGATAGGGAGGAGTCGACCCTCCCGGGTGGCCGAACATGAGCGGAGGAATCAGATGAATGGCGACGTCAACCCGGAACCGGCGGCCGGTGGTCCGCTGTCTGAGGGCGAGCGGGCGAATCTCGTCCTGATGCGGGAGGAGGAACGGCTGGCGCGCGATTTGTACCGGCGGTTCCACCAGGCGTGGGACGTACCGATCTTCGGCAACATTGCCGCCAGCGAACAGCGTCACTACGACACGATCGGACGACTGCTCGAGCGGTACGGCGTCCCCGACCCGTCGGTCGGGCAGCCGCCCGGTGTCTACGCCGACGCTGCACTGCAGCAGGCCTACGACGGTTGGCTCGCCCGGGGACTATCTTCCGTCGAAGATGCATGCGCGGTCGGGGTGGAACTGGAAACCGGTGATATCGCCGACCTGACTGCGGCTGTCGAAGGCAGCGACAAGGCAGTCATTCATAGGGTGTATGAGAACTTGCGTGCTGCTTCCGAGAACCACCTGCGGGCGTTCGAAGGGGCGACATCGGGTCGCCCCATGGGCGGCGGCCGAGGTGTTCGACGGCGCGGCGGGAGCGGTTGCGACGGCGCTCACCACCGTCCTGGAGGTGGTCACGGCCACCACGGTGGTGGACGCGGACGGCACGACCGTTGAGGCGGACAGCCATCAAAAGGTCGATGCGGAGATCGGCTACCCGGAAGGTGACTGTGGGGCCCAGGCCTGTGCCAGCGCGGCGAGAGCGGAGATGAAGTTCTGCACGCTCACTCCCTGAAAGGGCTGGTCGTGCACCAGCCCTAAGAAGTGGTAGCCGCCGAGCGCCGAGATCAGCAGTACCTCGATGGGAATGCTCGCGCCACGACAGCGACCGTCAGGCCGGTTAGGGCAGGCTATGTCCGGCGGGGTATCGCCACACGGAAGGCCCCGGCTTGTCGAACCGGGAGTCGTACGCGGCATTCGGTTTCGCTCCCACGGTTGCGCCGCTCAAGTCGAGGTCGCCTACTTCGTGCCGCCCGCAAACCTCGCCGCCCGGTTATCCGGGATTCCGTCCGGACAACGCAGCAGTCTCCGTCTGCGCGGTCGTCTCTGCAGGCGCCGGAATCTTCCTGTGCAGCCCGGGCACTCGCATCTCCGGTCTGGCCCGCTTGCAACGACTGCGTGGCCACGGCCACCAGACCGTCGGGCAACCATTCGACTCCCCCGACAACTCGCGCGAGATACCAGGTTGGATGACCACATCGCGGGTCAGCTCGTCGATTAGCGGCCGGAGCTATTCGTGGTCGGCGGAGTTTTGGGCGCTGTAGCGCGTTTCGCGTCGAGCTGGCAAGTTCGACATGACTTCGCAAGCCGTAATTAGCGGTCGTGATCGGGACCACGACCACCAGCCCGCCGGGACCGTTGTTGAGAATGTCGACCGATACCACCACCACCGGGCGACGAATGCCGGCTCGTGTCCGACCGGCTGGGCTGCCCGGACACGAATACGACCGATCCGAATACGGCGGGTTGCCGGTAAAATACTGCATAATGCGTTGCTGCTCAACGCTTTCGAGCGTTGCCCCTATCGGTGATGCGGGTGAGTAACTGACCGCAGTTCCAGTCGCGGGATTCCCGTGAAGTCTGCAGGGTTGCACGTGTACAGCGGCACTCCATGTGCGATTGCACTGGCCGCAATAAGCGCGTCGTAGGCGCGCGCAGCCGGCTGGCGACCCGACGCGCGCAGCGCCGCCGCTACGGCTCCAAACGCGCGGGCGCAATCTCCATCGAACGGTAGGACGTCGAAATCCGCCTCGGCCTGCTGCAGGTGCTGCTGCCGAGCACCGCGCTCAGCATCGTCGTTGGCGACGTGGGGACCTTGTCCGTGGCCATGAAAAAGTACCCACTGGTGGCCAAGTGGAGGTATCCAGTTTTGGCCAGTTAAAAGTATCCACCCCGTGTTCGTCGTGTCGATCAGGAACTGCGGGCCCCGATGGTGACGGTGAAGGCGCCAACCAATCGCCACCACCATCGGGGAGTTCCATTGAAATCTGCGAAGGACCGCATGGACATCATTTCCGCTTACTACGAGCTCGGGTCGTACCGGGGGGCCGCCGATAAGTGCGGCACCACCCACAAGACGGTCAAGAAGACCGTCGACAGGTACGAGGCCGACCAGGCTGGCGTGGCGCCGGCGCCACGGGCCGAACGTGCCCACAACTACGACACGGTCGCTGAGTTGGTCGCTGAGCGGGTCGAGAAATCGGCGGGCCGGATCTCAGCCAAACGACTCCTGCCGATCGCCCAGGCTGCCGGCTACGAAGGCTCGGCACGCAACTTCCGTCGTCTCGTTGCGCAAGCGAAAGCTTTGTGGCGCAGTGAGAATCACCGAGGGCGACGGCCGGCGGTATGGTCACCGGGACAGTATCTGGTCATCGATTGGGCACAGGCTGCGCCGGGGTTGTTCCTGTTCTGCGCGGTGCTGGCGTTTTCTCGCTGGCGTTTCGTGCGCTTCGCCACCGATCAGAAGGCCTCCACCACGCTGGCGTTGATCGCCGAAGCGCTGACCGCGATCGGCGGGGTACCGGCGCGGGTGCTCGCTGATCGGATGGCCTGCCTCAAAGCGGGGGTGGTCGCCAACGTGGTCATCCCGACCCCGGACTACGTGCGGCTGGCAAGTCATTACGGGTTCGTCCCGGACTTCTGCCACGCCAATGACCCGCAGTCCAAGGGCGTCGTGGAGAACTTGTGCGGGTATGCCCAGCGCGACCTGGCTGTGCCGCTTTTGACCCAGGCTGCCGTCGACGGCGTGACCCTCGACCTGCGAGAGGCTAACGCCGCCGCGAGGGTGTGGTGCGCGGAAGTCAACGCCGCTCCACATTCGGAGATCCACGCCATCCCTGATGAGCGGTTGATCGCTGAACATCAAGTGCTGCAACCACTTCCCTCGTTGCGGCTGCAGATAGGAGCACCGTCGGTGCTGCGCAAGGTCGACCGGCTGTCGTGTGTGCGCTACGGCTCAGCCCGCTACTCGGTACCGACTCGGCTGATCGGGGCCACCGTGGCGGTGGTGGTCGATCACGGCGCGGTCTGCCTGGTCGAACCAGCCACCGGGATGATGGTGGCCGAACACGAACTCATCGCACCCGGTGCCGCCTCGGTCCTCGATGAGCACTATGACGGGCCGCGGCCGGCACCGAGCCGCGGACCCCGCCCCAAGACCACCATCGAGAAGCAGTTCTGCGACCTCGGCGCGGACGCGCAAGCGTTCCTGGTCGGGGCAGCCGCGATCGGCAACACCCGCCTAGCCTCGGAGCTGGAGATCCTGCTCGCCCTGGGCGCTGCCCATGGCACCGACGCCCTGGTCGCGGCGCTGCACCGGGCGGTGGCGTTTCGCCGCTTCCGCGCCGCTGACGTGCGCTCCATCCTGGCCGCCGGCACCGGAACCCCGCAGCCGCGCCCGGCCGGGGATGCACTCGTCTTGGACCTGCCCGTCGCCCCGACCCGCTCCCTGGACGCCTACAAGATCACCGCGGCCGTCGACGGTGAAGTGATCTCGTGACCAAGACACCACCGCTGACCGCGACCATACCTGTTGCACCACCGTCGGTCCCAGCGCTGGATGCTGATCTCGACGCGGGCCTGCGGCGGCTGAAGCTGGCCGCGATCCGGCGAAGCGCACCGGAGGTGTTGATCACCGCCAAGACACAACGCTGGACCCCCGAAGAGGTGCTGCGCACCCTGGTCGACACCGAACTGGCGGCACGAGATGCCTCCAACGTCGTCAACCGGCTCAAGGCCGCCGCATTCCCCGTCCCCAAAACGTTGGAGTCCTTCGACGTAGCCACCTCCTCGATCCAACCCAAGGTCTTCGACTACCTGTCAAGTCTGGAATGGATACGCGCACAACACAATCTGGCGATCATCGGGCCCGCCGGCACCGGCAAGAGTCACACCCTGATCGGCCTGGGAACCGCGGCGATCCAGGCCGGGCTCAAGGTCCGCTACTTCACCGCCGCCGACATCGTCGAGACCCTCTACCGGGGGCTGGCCGACAACACCGTCGGCAAGATCATCGAATCCCTGCTACGGGTCGATCTCATCATTCTTGACGAGCTGGGGTTCGCTCCACTGGATGACACCGGCACCCAGCTGTTGTTCCGCCTCGTCGCCGGCGCCTACGAGCGCCGCAGCCTGGCCATCGGATCGCACTGGCCCTTCGAACAATGGGGCCGATTCCTGCCCGAGCAGACCACCGCCGTCAGCATCCTCGACCGCCTGCTGCACCACGCCACCGTCGTCATCACTGACGGCGACTCCTACCGCATGAAAGACGCCCACCACCGAAAGGAACAGCCCTAACCACAACACAGAACCACCGCACGGGGTGGGGACTTCTACTTGGCCACCACCGGGGACATCAACTTGGCCATTGACAGACCTACGGACAGCTCAGCCAGCGTGATCGCGCTGATCACCGATTGATCGGGCAGCTCGGCTGGGTCAGACAGCTGACCCAAAAGGATCACCGTCGAGGTATCCAGCATCCCCGGCTCTGGGTTTGCGTCACAGTGACGGGTCAATGAGATTGTCGATATCGCGCCGGAGGGCATCCGGGTCCACCGGCGGAAGATTCTTGCGGCGACGAATCAGTTCCGCAGGTCCTGCGCTCGAACGAGGCAACGGCCGTAGCTCAGCAACAGGTGTCCCGTCCCGAGTAATGACGATGCGCTCACCATGCTCGACACGGCGCAGAACGTCTCCTCCACTGTTGCGCAATTCGCGCACCGTGACTGCATCCGCGTACGCAGTGTATCACCGGTGAGACGTCAAAGCGGCGAACCAAGAGTTCACCGTTGCGCACGCGAGAATATGCAGCAATCGAATATGCAGCGTTACCGGTAAAGGTCGCCGTGTCCATCCGATGAATCATTCTCCGCTGCAACCGGTTTCGTGCGAATCAACGGAACGGCACTACTCGACCGTTGGGTGAGACGATTCGGTCAAGCATCCACGAACCGACGTCATCAAGCGCCCGTTGGGCGATCTCCGTCGAATGTCCTGTGAACCCGTGGGGCGACTCGGGATATACCCGAATCTCGACATCGTTGCCGGCGGCCCAGAGTCGACTGGCCATTGCCAGGTTGTCTTCCAGTAGCACGTCCTGATCCCCCACGATCATCAGAATCGGCGGCAGCCGGTCCAGATCACCGTAGATTGGCGAGATATCCGGGTTCGTGCGATCTGCCACATGGCCCACATAGGCGTCAAGGAAATACTCATCGGCGATGCGGCGACCCGCGGGCGTCTGTGCGCTCAGGTCGAATGTCCCAAACTGAAGCGCGGCGCCAGCGACACTCTCTGCATGTCCGGTGTCCCGAAGCCGTAGCAGGGTGGTCGTCGCCAGAGTCGCTCCTGCTGACCGGCCCCCGATGACCAATCGTTGTGACCCGAATCGGTCCTGCGCGTGTGCAATGAGCCAGCGTGCAACGGCTTCACAGTCGCGGGGTGCCGCTGGCCACGGATGTTCAGGTGCTAGTCGATAGTCGATGCTGACCACCGCAATATTCAGTGCGTCCGCTAGAGCGCGATTGCGGACGTCATCGCGGGCGGCGCAGTCCATGTAGAAGCCGCCGCCGTGAATGTCCATGTAGACGCCTCGCGCCGGATCATGTGCGGGAGTGAAGATTCTGATGGGGACTGCGACTTCCCCATCCCGCACTACATACTCATCCGCCGGAGGATTCGACGGAGCGGTTGCGTTCCTGGCCGACCTGGCCGCCCTCAACTCCTCAGTAGTGCGCGGGCCACGCCCGGCCGGCCTGACGGCGTAGAACTGTCGGGCGTCCTCAACAAACTTGGCAGGCACGTTGACCAGCAGATGCCCAAACCTGACCACAAATCCTCCGATTCGGCCGACCGGCAGCTCCCAGCCCGTCAGCAATCCGTGGGCACGCCCCTCGCCAACGCGCGCTTGACACCCTACTGCGGTCGATCGCGACAAGAATCCGGGCTCTCCCCGGTTCGGCCGGACTACAGATACCCGTGCACGTAGGCCGACAATACGGCCGAATCGAATATGGCGGGGTTACCGGTACTGCATATTAAACTGGCGGCCAATGGTTTCCGGGTTGATCAATTGTCCGGTTCATGGATAGCGACCGCTACTTCTCGTAGTCACCCGCCACAACCGCGCCTACGCCTTGTCCGTCTCGATCAGCGCACGCAATTCTTCGGCGATCTCGTCGACGAGTAGCCGCCCTGGGCCTTCGTAGAGGTTCTGCGAGCCGGGTCCGGACCGCTGCCAGGAACCCCGCTTCGACGGGTACCTTTCCCCGAACAGGATGATTACTTCTTCGGGTGGCTTCTTGATCAACTCGGCTTGACGGGAATGCCAGATCAGTCCCTGAATCGGCGGATCATGTTTCTGCGCAAGCGCTGCGATGGCCAGGCGCCGGGTGCATGGATAGTGCTCGGCTGGACTCGAGATCACGTGGCTGCGCTTGAGGTTCAGCCGCGTCAGCTCCGGATCGCGAAGGTCACCCAGCGTGGCATCGGCCGGCACCTCAATGTGCGCCAACAGCTTCTCGTGCAGATGCGCGTCGTAGGCGATCATGCTGCCCAACTGGTGCACGTCGTGAAAGACCGACTCGAGCAGCACCCCGGTAGGCGACTCGCCCAGATGCATGTTCGACAACCGCTTTCCGGTGATCGGGTCATCGATCGGGGCGAATCGGGTGTCACCCCAGCCGGCATTGAATTCGTCATAGCCCCACTTACCGTCGTACACGCGGTAGAGCATCCGGCCCTTGTCGAGGGGCACCGTATTCAATGTGGGCAACGTCGCGACTACGGCACAGCCGGCCGGATGGGGGCACACCAGATCCTGCGGCGGAGGCGTAGCGGTCACGTCGAGCTGGCGTTCTAGGCGGCCGCACCCGCGGCGAAGCGCTGGGCTGCGCGCAGCGCACGTGCTGGATCAGTTGTTGCGATGCGCTCTGGCACCTCGCCGGAGAGGAAACTCGTCGGGCTGGTCAGCCACGTCCATAAGGACCAGTCCCGTACTCCCCCTTGGGCAAGCGCTGCCAGGATCGGGGCCAACTCGGTGCGCAGCTTGCCGTGCTCGTCGAATTGAAACGCCGGTATCAAGGTCCTGCCGTCATGGTCGACGGTGAATAGTTTGTGCGCTTGGCGGCGTCGCGCCACCCACGTTCTGGTGTTGGACTCCGACGAATCACGCTGCTCACTCAGCGACGTGTAGGTGTGAAAAGGTGTTGCGAGCAGCGCGTTACGGTGGGTGGCCAAACGCTTCGACTGCTGCAGGGTCGCGGCGGGCGTCAAGCTAACGCCATGGCCCATCAGCGCTCGAAGGAGCTCTTCGCGGGACGCTTCCACATGCTCGGCTTGCAGCGTGCGGATGGCATTGAACAGCTCAAGGAACTCGCGGACGTGGACACCGCCCTGCTGGTCATGCGCAATCGCGTTGCGCAGTTGGCGCAGGCCGATTGCCTCGTATGCGCCTGCAGTTTCTCCGAAGAGACTGAGGAGCTGAAGCGCCTCGGTGAGCTCTCCTCGGGTGATGCCACGGACCTCTAGTCCATCGCCCACCTCGGCGATATCAAAGTCCAACATAATGTAGCAATTGTAGCAGCTGATCCTGATATCGACAGATCGCTACACAGCCCAAGTCGTGTCGAGGGTTGCGCTCGCGCCGCACTTTCTTGTCGATCTTGCTGACGCTCGTCTTCGGAATGTCGGAGACAATGGTGATGCGGTCGATCTCGGGCACCGCAGTACTTGCTGATGCGGTTTGATTTGACCGCAGCGAGCAGGTGATCACGGACCGTGTCCGAGTCGACCTTCGCCCCGGGCTTGCCGACAATGAGCGCCATCCCTCGATCAGTAGCGATCGAGCTCGATTAGTCGCTGGTCGCTTATCCCGAAGTGATGTGCGATTTCGTGGAGTACGACGTGCCTGATCTCGCGGCACAGACGTTCGGCATCGCCGGCAGCGAGTCGCGTGATCGGGCCGGAAAAGATGCTGATCTTGTCGGGAAGCGCTCCGCTGTACGAGCTCGTTCTCCGCGGCAGCGGTACGCCCTGATAGAGGCCTAGTAGCGGCTGTTCGTCGGGAGGCTCGCCCTCGACAACGATCTCGACGTTGCTCATCGCCGCACGAAGCTCGGCAGGGAGGGAGCCCAGCGCGTCGTCGATCGCCTTCTCGAACGGATCCTCGGACTCGGGCACCGAACGCGCATCCATCCCTGCAATGGTGCCAGACTCCGGTTCCCGGCGCCGTGGTGCGCGACGCTACAGCAACACTTGAAGCAATCGAGCCCATGGCCGACGCTGACGTACTTCCGCTGATTGTGTAGTACAGCAACAGGTTTCGCTCGTGCTCTTACCCTTCGCAGGGGTGTGCGTCATAGGTTGAGGATAAAGCGCAGCGCTTGGTCAATGGCCTGAATTTGTTCTGGGTTGAGCACAGTCTGTCGTGATGACAGACGTTCGACGGATACCATTCGCAGTTGGTCGCAGCGTGCGTACGAGGCCTGGTCAAGTCCGCTGCCCTCTGACTCCACTTCGACATGGCTTCGCAGTCGGTAGCCAACGGTGATGGGAACGACGACCACCAGGCCGCCTGGCCCGTTGTTGACAATGTCGACCAACACCACCGCCGCTAGTCGTCGGAATGGCGGCTCGTGGCCGACCGGTTGGCCGAGATCGACGTAGTAGACCTCCCCTCGCCAGATCAAGCCAGGTGATCCCGTTCGTGACGCTCGGCCAGGTACTGCGCCCACAATTCGGGGTTGCCACGCAGGCGCTGGTAATCGCCGTTCAGTCCGAGCAGGAACTCCTGGCGTTCCAGGGCGTCGATAGCCGCGTGCACGACGTCAACAACGGCGGATTGCTGGTTTCGGGCAGTCGAACGGCCGAACTCACGCCGACCTACGGGGAATATGCAGGATTACCAGTAAACTACGCCGTTAGCACTGCCGCTCAACGGGTTTCATTTCATCGAGCAAGGCCGAGGTATGCCATCATTGCCCGCTCGATCTCAACCAGTTGCTCGGCTGTCAGTCGGCCAACCCGGGCATGGACGTTCGACCTTCTGACCGTCGTGAGCTTGTCGATCATCACGTCACTATCGTGGTCGAGTCCCGCAAGTCGCCCGTCTCCGCCGCCGATGCGGATGCGCATCAGCGGCGCATCTAACAGCGTGGTGGTCATCGGAGCTAGGGTGACCGAACTCGTGGCATCGAAAAGGTCATCCTGAACGATCACCGCCGGACGCGGCTTCGCCGCGTAAACACCTCCGACCACGGTCCAGATTTCCCCTCGATTCACTCCTCGTCCCACCGCGTCGAGATTGCCTCAATGAAGTCTTGGTCGTCGCTGTTTTCGTCCGCTGCCGCGACCAGCGAGGCCTGCCTGTGGGCCTCGGCCGCGAAGGTCTCGGTCCGCACATCAGGCACCCAGACCTGTAATGGCCGGAGGCCACGCTCACGCATCCGTCGTCGGTACTCACCGACTCGTTCCCTCACCGCCATGAAGCATGGTTACATGTAACGCTGCGTCTAGGCTGCTGGATCATCAGACCTGACCAAGTGATGCCGACAGCCAGAGCCACTCCCCTGCCACATCTCAGCCGATCCCGCACCCCAGATCGGGAGGGATACGACGGAATCGAATATGGCGGGTTACCAGTCAAGTACTCGGTTTTCATCTGACAAATCACAGGCGCCGGCCGTGGTGGCGGTTTTTCGGCCTAAACTGCTCGCTCTATGACGTCTTCCCTGAATCGCGCGGGCGGCTTCGGCGCGCTCATCGGCCTCGAAATGGTTGAGTTCGACCGTGCCGGAGCGCACAGCCTGTGCCGACTCACGGTCGCGCCTGAGCACCTCAATCCGCACGGCGTACTGCGCGGTGGGGCGATGTATTCGATGGCCGACCAGGGCATGGGCGCAGCTGTCTACTGCGTGCTCGCGGACGGTGAGTCCTGCGCCACCATCGAGGTGAAGATCGTCTACCTTGCCGCAGTGCGTGAAGGCGTGGTCGAGTGCGAGTCCCGCGTGATCAACAAGGGAATGCGGGTCATTGCCCTTGAATCGGAACTCCGAAACGCGGGCCGCCTGGTCGCCAAAGCGCTGGGTACCTTCGCGGTCTTTCCGGCGCCGACCAGCTCGTAGTAATCAGTCGGCTCGAATTTGGCATATCCGTCCAGCAAACTCCACGCACAGCCACTCGGGCAGGACCAATGATCGAAACGACCACGGACACAGGGCATGGCCAAGAGCGGGGCTGCTGCATGGTTGCGTGCCCGGGGGCCTATCGGTGGAGACTCGATCCGACGGCCGGCTCGTGGCCTGACCACTCAAATCGGCCCGACTGCTCCGGGGGCACCACCTGGGTGGACACTATGACGTGGCCCTTTCTGCAACAGTATTCAAAGTCGAACTTGGCGTCTCCGATGTCGATCACGGTTACTACGCCGATCACACGCTGACCGTGGCCCGCCATCCCAGTGAGACCGATGAGCGGATGGTGGTGCGGTTGTTGGCGTTTGGGCTGCGCGCACACCGACTCAGCGACGTCGACGGTGAGTTGGCGTTCGGGGCGGGCCTGTCCACCCCTGGCGTACCGGACTTGCGGCTCGCCGACTACACCGGCCGGATCCTGGAGTGGATCAACGTCGGCCAGCCCGACGAACGCGCCTTGGGCAAGGCGGCCAGCCGGGCCGACCAGGTGCTGCTGTTCCCGTTTGCCGCCGGCGTGGCCACCTGGTGGCGCACCGTCGGCCCCAAAGTGGCGGGGCTGCCGAACCTGTCGGTGGTGCAGATACCGCACGCACCGGTGCAGCAACTGGCCCAGACTGTCGATCGACGGGTCTCGGCGCAGGTGATGGTGATCGAAGGTCAGGTGACGATGACCGTAGGCGGAGTCGACGTCACCTTCACGCCCGAGCCATTGGAGTGAACCCCTGCACCCGCGCCTGGCCCGCAGCGCAGCGTCGAGGGATGCCGGGTCACTCGTTTGGATCAGGGCAATTCATGTCGTCGTATTCACCGTGGTCCCAGAAGTCCTTGCACACAAGCACCGCGGTGTACACGGCACCTCCTTCGAGGTATGGGGATGCAATTAGCTCCGGCCGGATCTGACGCGACATCTGCGGGTCAGCTGCTTGTTTGCACGACAGTGCAGTCAAGCGTCCCGAAGAACACCATATTCGGACGCAGTCCCTGATTTCGTCAGACTCCAAGTCGATCAATTGGCACCGACCCATCGGTCCATTGAATCGAGCTCTCGGTCAGCGCGGACAGCTATCGATCGATTCCCCGGCCATTACGGTGTCCACGAAATGCTGCATGTCCCCCAGTGAGGCGGCGATGACGCCACGATGGTCCTGGCCGGTGTACACCCGGTAGTCGACCGCGACCCCCTTGCCGCACATGGCCTTCGCCAACTCGTCGACACCGGCCGGGGGCACCGCAGCATCGGCGGTGCCCTGCACGAGCATTACCGGTACCCGTGGGGTGAGATGGATCGGATCCTGGCGGCCGAGGTACGCGCGCAGCCCGTCCACCTCAGCATCGGGTGCGAACACCTGCGCCGACGGCACCGCAGGAACGGCGTTGATCTGTGCGACGCACGCAGTGCGGGCCGCGGTCAACAGCGGCCGCGCCCGGCTGCTGAAGATCTGATCGGGGTTGATCGACGGGTCGACCACCGCCGCGCCGAGCACCAGCAGGGGCAGGAACCTCTGTGCCGCCTCGACTTCCGGTCGGCCGGCGCGCACAAGGTCGACGGTCTGGGCCATCCCCACCCCGCCGGGTGCGATCGACACCGCCCCCGCCAGATTGAGCGCCGGGTCGCGATCCTCGGCGTCCTGCGCGGTGAACAGTGCGGCCTGGCCACCCTGGCTGTGGCCGATGGCTACCCATTCGGTGCCGATGCCGGGATCGAGATCCCTTGCCGCCCGCACGATGTCGGTCACCGTATTCGCCTCGCTGGTGCCGTCGACGTAGGGGTGCCCGCCGGGGTGCCCAGTCCCTGGTAGTCGGTTTGAACCACCGCGTACCCGCGCGCCACCCAACTGTCGAGCATCGGGTTGACCAGACCGACATAGTCGTGGGCGAGTCCGTCGACGGTATCCCCCGACGGGGCGCAGGTATCGGCGTACCCCGTGGTCCCGTGTGCCCAGCTGAGGACCGGCCACCCGCGTTCGGGTGGCGCTGACTTCGGAACCGCCACCGTGCCCGACACGACGATGGGTTGGTGGTGCGAATCTTCGGAAACATATGTGATCAGCCGGGTTTCGGCACTGGGCAGCGCGGCGACGGTGGTCAACGGGCGAGCGGTGAGCAACTGGCCGGGAGTAAGTTCGGATACTGATTCGGGTTGGGGGGCGGTGCTGCAGCCGGTCAGCGTGACCATTGTGGCCACCCCGGCAAGCCAACGCCGGGCGCGCTCAGTCATCGAGCCCCCTGCCTCATAAGCTGTCTCGGAGGTGTCGCCCGCTCCGATGCGATGAGCCGCGGCAGCACGTACGGGAATGTGAACGTACCGGGCGATCATCACGCACACTAGGGAAGGTATCCGACACCAGGGAGGAACGTTGCCGCAATGAGCCCCGTCGCCGAATTCGACTTCATCATCGTGGGAGCAGGCAGTGCCGGTTGCCTGCTCGCCAATCGGCTCAGCGCCAACCCCGACCATCGTGTGCTCTTGATCGAGGCGGGCGGCAAGGACAACTGGTTCTGGATCAAGGTGCCGGTGGGCTATCTGTACACCATCGCCAACCCCCGCACCGACTGGTGCTTCACGACCGAGCCCGACCCAGGTCTGGCCGGCCGCAGCATCCACTACGCGCGAGGCCGCGTGATCGGCGGCTGCTCGTCGATCAACGCCATGATCCACATGCGCGGTCAGGCAAGCGATTACGCACTGTGGGCACAGGCCACCGGTGACGAGCGCTGGCTTTGGGGCGGCCCGGATGAACCCGGCGAGACCCTGGCAATCTACAAAAAGTTGGAGGCGTACTTCGGCGGCGCCGACGACTGGCACGGTGCCGGTGGTGAGATCCGCGTCGAGCGGCCGCGGGTGCGCTGGAAAATCTTGGACGCCTGGCAGGCCGCCGCCGCCGAGGTGGGCATCGCCCCGATCGACGAGTTCAACCGGGGCGACAACTCGGGCAGCTCCTACTTTCACGTCAACCAAAAGCGTGGCCGCCGTTGGTCAATGGCCGATGCTTTCCTGCATCCCGTCGCTCACCGACCCAATCTCACCGTCTACACCCAGACCCAGGCCGTGCGACTGCTGATGGACGACCAGGTCCACGAGGAGCAGCGTCGCGGCGCCTGGACCACGGCTGCGCACCGAGCCACCGGCGTCCAGTTGCTCAAAGACGGTCGAATCGTCGACGTGCACGCCCGCCGGGAGGTGATCCTGAGCGCCGGAGCCATCGGCTCGCCGCATCTCATGCAGGTCTCGGGTCTGGGGCCGGCCGAGCTACTCACCGAACATCAGGTGCCGGTGGCCGTCGATCTGGCGGGAGTGGGTGAAAACCTCCAGGATCACCTGCAGCTGCGAACCGTCTACCGCATCCAGGGCGCTCCGACCGTGAACACGCTGTACCGCAATTGGATCACCCGTGCAGGCATGGGACTTCAGTACCTGTTGCTCCGATCGGGGCCCATGACCATGCCGCCCTCCACGTTGGGGGCCTTCGCCAAGAGCGACCCCGCGTTGGCCAGCCCCGATATGGAGTGGCATGTGCAGCCCTTGTCCTTGCCGAAGTTCGGCGAATCTCTGCACCCTTTCGGTGCGATCACTCCCTCGGTGTGCAATCTGCGCCCCAGCTCGCGTGGCCATGTGCGCTTGGCCAATTCGGATCCGCTGACCTACCCCAAGATTTCCTGCAACTACCTGTCCACTGAAACCGATCGCCAGGTCGCTGTGCGCGGCCTCCAGATGACCCGGCAGATCATGGCGGCGCCATCCCTGTCCCCCTACCGCCCCGAAGAGCTGCTTCCCGGCCCGCAACTGGTGAGCGACGACGACCTGCAGCAGGCGGCCGGCGAACTGGGTACCACCATCTTCCACCCGGTGGGCACCTGCGCGATGGGAGCCTTTGACGCACAAGGCATCCCGACCTCAGCCGCCACGGTGCTCGACACCGACTGCCGGGTGTACCGTGTCGCCGGCCTTCGTGTGGTCGATGCGTCGGCGATGCCCACCATCACGTCCGGCAACACCAACGCGCCGGTCATGCTGATCGCAGAGCGCGCCGCGCAGGCGATCCTTGGATAACGACGGACGCAGCGGTCGTCAGCCGCCGCACACGACCTTGGGTATGGGGTCGTAGACGACAGTGTGGGAATTGGTGCGGGTTTGTCCGGTGGCGATGTCCCGCAGGGTGCGGGTGTCGGTGATGGTGAACCCTGGCCCGCCGCCGCTGGCGCTACAGGCTTCACCGGCGGGGATCCTGACGGTATTCGGGCTCGTCGGGCGGCTGCGCCCGCTCTGCGAGGACGTCACCTCGTAGCGTTTGATACCGACCAGCCGGACGGTGATGGAACTCGACGTCCACTCGGTTTGTATCTGCACCGACGTCGGACCGTCGTTGCGGAACTTGACGTCCAGCACGTCGTCGAACACCGTGGCTTCCCGGCCGGCCGGGTACCGACCGATGTAGTAGCTGTGCTCGTGGTGCTCGATGTCCTCCATGCCGGCGAAGTACCCGGCGTTGAAGAGGGTGGTGGCAATCTGGGACACCCCGCCGCCGACTCCGCGTGCAGGCCTGCCGTGTTCGATGATTCCGGCCTCGACGTAGCCCGACGCGGCGTTGCGGGGATTGGTTGCGGCGTTGAGGCTGAACGTCTCCCCTGGCTTGACCACGATGCCGTCGAGCTGCTGGGCAGCGCGCCTGATGTTCTTGCCGGAGTCACCGGAGAATCCGCTCGTCTGAAACTCGCCGATGACTTCGATGGGGCCGAGTTTGTTGATCTCGTCGAAGGTGAACATCGGCCGCTCGTCGACATACTTTGCGGTGATCTCGCGGTCGTCGGTGCTCGTGAGAACCGACAGCAGATCGTCAAGGGTCGCGTCGTAGTCGACTCGGCGGCCAGTCTGCTCGGGAACCTTGGCCGGCGGTGTGGCGGCGAAGTCGATGTCGGCGTTGCGGAGCGGGGTCTCCGACGCCGCCAGTTGGGGGCGGAGCTCGTCGACGATCAGGTTCTCGTTGATGTCCGGCACCAAGCGCCCGTCCTCGGCACGGAAGGTCAGCGCCGCGGCGATGGTGTCCTCGGAGATGACAGCCCGCGTCCCGTTACCGCCGCTGACCGTGATCGGCCCAGAGACAGCAGGTTGCGCAATGTCACGCACGACGGAGTCGACGTCGGCGCTGGTGATTTTCGGCGCGAGTTCCACGATCGGCAGGGCCACGGCCTCACCGCTTGCCCAGTCACGGTTGAACACGCCGACGGCGGCAGCGATGTCGAGTCGTCGGCCGATCTGCGGATCAGATGACACGGGCCGACCGTCGACGAAAGCGACGGAGCCCTCCACCGGGTCCTCGGCGACGGTGGTCCCGAGCTCCTCGAGCGTTGTGGTCATGGCCTGTTCGTCCAGCGACGAGGCCACCGCGATCGGGGTCTCCACAACGAACGAAGTGAGCCGGGTGATCGGGTTCAGGGGTTGCGCGCCGGCCTGATCGACCGTGGCGCGCGCGTCCAGGGTCAGGCCGATCGAGTTCGGATCTACCTCGGCTTCGACGCCTGCCACCGTCACCGGGATCGGGTGCTCGGCACGGGGGCCGACCACCTCGCGAAGGCGCTGCTCGGCAGCGTCAGGTGTCAGTCCGCCGAGCGAAACACCGGCGGCGGTCACCCCGCGGGGAACCTTTCCAGACGTGATCACCAGATCAACGACGTAGAACAATGCCAGTAGAACCAGCGGGACGCCGACGATCAAGAACAGGCGTCGACGCGAACGACCTCTCGCACTGGGCCCCTTCAGGGCACCCAGCACCAGCGTCTTGCCCTGCATGGATCGGTTCCTCAAATATCGTCAGGCCCGGTATGCCCGCGGCCGGCTTTGCTCAGACCGGCTTTTCGCACGGTGTGTTCCATGGTATCGGGTTGCTCGTAACGGCGTGGATCACACAAGTCGCACCAATGTGTGCGCGATCGCGATGAGTTTTGCCCTCCGGTGCAGTCTGACGTCCATGGGCAAACTCATCTATGGCTTCAACGTGTCGGTGGACGGCTACATCGCCGATGCACAGGGCAACATCGACTGGTCGGATCCGAGCGAAGAGGTGCACCAGTACTGGAACGACTTCGAGCGGGAGACCGCCCTGGCGTTCTACGGGCGGCGACTCTACGAACTGATGTCCGCATACTGGCCGACCGCCGACAAGGCTCCGGACGCCACCCCGCTGATCGTCGACTTCGCGCAGATCTGGCGCGACATGCCCAAGGTCGTGTTCTCGCGCACCCTGGAGTCGGTCGACTGGAACTCCCGCTTGGAACGCGGCGACCCGGTCGAGGTGGTGACGAAGCTGAAAGCCGAAACCGACGGCAATCTCGAGGTGGCCGGCGCGACGCTGGCCGCGCCTATTGTGCAGGCCGGACTGGTCGATGAGTACCGGATCGTGATCGCGCCCACCGCCGTGGGTGGCGGCACCCCGTTCTTCCCGACACTGCCGTCATGGATCTCGCTGCGATTGTTGGAGAACCGCACCTTCCCGTGTGGCACGGTACTGCTGCGCTACGAGACGAAACACGACTGATCGGCCGCGTTCAGACCGTCATCTCGAGGATCTTGTCGCCCTGTACGTTGCCCTCGAAGTAGCCCAGCCCGTAGTCCCCCTGGATCGTGGTGCGGTGCATGGTGCGCGGCTCGTCTGGATCGTGGCCACTGACGGCGTGCAGCATCCGCAAGTTGTCCCAGATCACCATGTCGGTGGCACGCCACGTGTGGAAGTAGGGCGTGATGCCGGCCAGCATCTCCCTGCACACCATTTCGAGCAGTTCGTCGCCTTCGGACGTCTCCTCGCCTTCGATGCCTTCTGCCATCCACGGCGAGATGTGGAGCACCTTCTCTCCGGTGTCGCGGGTCCACACCGCGGGATGGACGGCACGGGGAAGGTTCTTGCCGTAATCAATCGTCGCCTGTAGACGTACGTGCGGCTGGATCTCCCGGAACCCATCGGCCAGGCCGAAGCGCATCTCGGCGAAGCGCAGGTTCAGGGAGTAGAGGATGTTGCGATCCTCGATCTGCCTGCGCAACTCCGGCGACAGGATCTTGTAGAGGTGGATGCCGTCGGCGAAGCCGGTCTCTCCCCCTTCACTGACACCGGTCACACACCGCAGGACGCCCGCCAGGTTCAGTTCATTGTTGTAGCAATGGTCGAAATGCCATGGCAGCCATGAAGTGACTTCTCTGCCGTCGACCTCCACGATGTTGCCCTCGCGCGGAGCCTGGCCGATTTCGATGACACCGGGGTGTAGCGCTCCCCCAGCTCGCGGCACGGAGGGAACCGGATGGTCCTTCAATGGGCCGAAAACCTTGCTGATCTCCACCTGCAGTCCGCCGTCGGGCTCGACCTCCTCGAACAGGATCATCCCGCGCTCATGGAAGACGCGCCTGAGGCGGTCGCGGACCTGTTGGTCCTCCAGCAGTGCGAGCGTGACGCCGGTGACCCGCGCGCCGAACGATAGGTCCTCCCGGAGGGGTCTGACGTGGATGGATGACATGGCTCGTTTCCTTCTCCGATCGGGGTCCACGCCGTATCAATATATGATACGGTAAGTCACTATTTAACATTAGCGAGGTGAATGGATGGCCGTCAAGGGCAGTTCCACGGCTGCGCGAGTACTGACCGTGTTCGAAGCGGTGGCCGCCAATGAGCCTGTCGGTGTCGCAGCGCTGGCGCGGATGCTGGAAATCGACAAAAGTGCGGTGCAGCGCGCACTCGTGACGCTCTCGGATCAGGGGTGGATTCAGGCCCGCGAGGAGCAGATGACGCGGTGGGAGACGACCCCGCGCATCCTCAACATCGCCCATAGCTCGCACGCCAAGGCTGACCTGCGTCACAACATCCAGTTGGCGCTCGAGCAGCTCGCCATGCAGACCGGCGAGACCGCGATCTTCAACGAACCGGACGGCGCCCAGCTCGTGGTGTCACAGGTGGCGGAGAGTCGGCAGGAACTGCGGATGGTGCCGCGCATCGGTGCCGTCGTGCCCGCGCGCGACAGCGCCACCGGCCGTATTCTGTTGCCTTTCTTGAGTATTGAACGGCAGACCGAACTTCTCGGCGCACCGCCCGATGCGGAGTTCCTGGGCCTCCTCGACGCGTGCCGCGCGCGTGGGTATGCCGCCAGCAGCGAGGTGGACGCACCCTCCATGACCATCGCCGCACCGGTGTTCAAGGTCGACGGTCGCCCGATCGGCGTGGTGGCGATCAGCGGACCGGCCGAACGGATGTCACCGGACAGTCACTCCCGCCTGGCTGAGCTGGTGTGCCAGACAGCGAATCTGCTCTCGCACAACGTTCCACAGCCGGCCAGGTCGTAGAATCGGTACTCGACGTGGGTTTTACCCTATTTGGGCACTACCCATCGACTGCATAATGGGTAGGATGGCGTGAGGAGGTGGATGATGAGCAGCGCGCAGCCAGCCAGGCATTTCGTCACCGAGGTCGAGGTCGACCCGCGACGCCGAGTCACCTTGGGTAAAGCCGGCAAGCCCGGACACCGCCGCTACCGAGTAGAAGAAGACGACATGGGCGTGCTCACCCTGACACCGGTGGTCAGCGTGCCTGTCACGATGATCGCCGACCGTCTACGCAAGGCGGTTGCCCTTGCCGATGCCGGCGACCTGCGCCCACGCCCGGAGCGTTCGCGTTCCCAGCCGGAGGATGCCGCAACGGCCACAACCCGTGCGCCGGCCGCACGCCGATCCCGCACCGCAGCCGCCCGCCGGCGTGCCTGAGGGCAGCGGGTCGCTGCCCTCAGAACGACCGTTCCCAGGACCGGCAAGCCCGTTGGCCCGCGGCGGGCGCAGCTATACGCATTGCGCGGTCGGGTTCATCGACACTCTCGGCGCCAAGAATTTCGCCGGCAGCGACACGTTTCTCAACGCGTTGGCCTACATGGTCGACCTGCAGCGCAAGGTGGCACAGGCCCAACCGGGCGACGCCGTGCGAACCGTCTATTTCTCCGACAACATCGGCGCGTCGATTCCGTTGGCGGGCCTCGACGCCGCCGGCGCCAAACGGGCGGTCTGCCAGCTACTGCGCCTGTTGGCCGGCATTCAGCTCTACTATCTGCGCGACTTCGGAATCCTGTGCCGCGGCGGGGCAGCCGTCGGTGACTGCTTCCACAGCCACGACATGATCTTCGGCCCCGCACTCGTCGAGGCCTACCGACTCGAAGGCAGCGCGGTGAGCCCGCGCATCGCGATCTCCGACGAGGTGGCAGCGCTCGCCGGTGAGGACGTGGTGGCATTGCTACCGGCCGAGCCGCTCGTGGAAAACGGTAGAACCGTCGGTGCGGCCAGGGCAATCGACTTCATGCGTGCGGAATGCCCTACCCCGCCGGCTCGCACGCAGTATCTGGAGCAGTTGAGCGCCGTCATCACCGCCGGGTTGCGCCAGTCCGGCGCCACGGCGCGCAGCAAGTGGGATTGGACCGCAACGCAACTCGCCACACTTGACGCCGCAAGCTCCGCAGACTGATCAGAGCCGTCAGTCGGCGAAGACGAAATCCAGCACGATCGCGCCCTTGTCGGCGTCGAGCGACCAGTAGGTCCACAGGCTGGGAGTGCCGGCTTCGATCAGGGTGCGACGGATCTCGCGGCCGACCCCAGGCAGTGCGACCGGCTCGGCAGCCGCCCACGCGACGCCGGACTGGAACTCGATCTCATCGAGGACCTCTCTGGCACGCAACACCATCGCCATCCGATGGTGCGGCTCAAACAGCGCGTCCCACGACTCCTCTGCCAGCTCCGTCCACCACACGTCGAGATGCTACCGCGCCGGTCCGACACCGGGGCTCACAATCCGCCTCCTGCAGGGCACATGGCCAGTCCCCGTATATCGAAACGAAATCCCTATGCCTGCAACGTATTCCGCCCGCTCGAAGACCTGCGTTACAGCCCGGAGGGTACGACCTTGCCGTTGACCGTCACCTCGACCTGACGGGTCTTGGTGTTGTACGTGACCTTGCCGTGCTCGAACGTCTCCACGAGCAGATCTCCGTCGGCGTTCTCGTCACTGGTGGGGGCGCCCAGCGGACCCACCGAGCCGTTATCGCCGGTCACCGCAGGCACGCCTTCCTGGTCGCGTGGGACATTCCAGGCCTCCCGGATCTTGCCCCAGGAGATATATGCAGGTGTGCCGGCCTCGTCGTTCTTGGCGGTGATCACGCCCCCCTGGAACTGCTGGAACAGCACACCGCTCTCGCGTGCTCCGGCGTTGCGGTCACCTGTCAGTGGCTTACCGAGAGCATCCCGCTGATCCTCCGTTGCCGACGAGTACTTGGCAGCGATCGGACCGGTCAGCGTCACCTCGACATCTCGTTCCCCCATGAGCGTCACCTCGTGGGGTGGCGCAGGAGCTTCAGTCGCGGAGGTGACGATCAACTCGACCTGGGGCGGCACAGCTGTGTCGACACTCGCGCCATTGCTGCAGCCCGCAGCGATCAATGCAACGGCCGCCAGGCCGACCACTGCCGCGTTGCGATATGCGCTCGTCGTCATGGGTTTTCCTCCCGGGTCTTTATGTGGTGTGGGTCTAGCTGTGGCTGAACCCATACCCGGCCGGGACTATAACCGAAACCCCTCAATAGCGCGATGCACCGGACCATCGACTTGTCGGGGTTTGGCGCTCGCCGTCGCCGCTAGATACACCGATATTGCCCGTTGAGCACACAATTCAACGGTGGCACGTACGACCCGGACAGCACACCTCGCAGGCCACCCGTCGCGGTTCCACCGGGCGCGATGATGCGGTTCCAGTTCGCGGGCGTGAGCACATAGTGCGTGCCGTACCGCGTGAGGGTGCTACTCCAGGTGTGCGAGACGGATTCACCCATCGGCAAGTCGAATTCAAGCTTCCAATCGGATAGCGGCACCGTGCTCGGGTTTGTGATGGTGAAGTGGCCGATGAAGCCGGTTTGCCATGTCGATGACACCCACAACCTCGCCGCAGGTGCAGCCGCCTGCGCTACCGGGGCGATGACGAGTCCGGGGGTGGCCACTATCAACGCCGACATGATTACGTGAAGCACTGTGCGCCAGCGCTTCACGAATTTGTCCAATCCCGCCATGGTCGCCAAAGATAAGGCCCAACCTGCGATGCCCGCGCCGCGCATCGCAGGTTGGCTGCAGTACCTTTGCTCAACTGACACCTTCACGCAATCTCCGGCCTCCCTCGATTCTCTGAATGCTCACCCTCACCGGCGATCGCACGGATAAACTTCGTCAGCCGACGACGGCTGGGAGCATGCGGAGACCTGTGGCCATCCGCCGGACACTATGAGGACAGCCATGGGTCGGCACACCGCCTCGTATATCGCAGCGCAACATCGAGTTTCAGCCGGATCGACCGCTCCGGGGACGGCGATGTACGTGGGTCGCATCGGTCTGTTGGCGCTGGCCTTGGGCATCGGTGCTGTGGTGGCAGGAAGCACCGGAATCGCCAGTGCCGAGGGTTCCGCGGATAACAACACGGCTGGTCCCGCGGCACATTCGTCGGATTCATCGACCGGTACCAGGAAGGTCAAGGCACCGGCTTCTGTCGGACCATCTGGGGCCAAGGCACGCAAGCCCGGGTTGTCCAAGCGCATTCCGCAGAAGATCTCCACTGCCCCTCGGACCCGCTCACGCCTGGCTGCCACGCCGACCGCTCGTTCCACTCCCGCCGACTCCCCCACCACGAACCCGGCCATCGCCAATCCAGTCGCGGCCGCGGTCTCAGACGTCGTCTCCGCCTTCAAGGTCACGCCATCGGCGGGGAATACCGATGGTGCACCGGCAGTACCGATGCCGATGGTGCAGGCCGTGGTCCAGTTGGTCCACCGGGAAGTCGAACGTTTTGCCCTCGGCGCCAACCACTTGGAGCCGGCGATTGCGCCCGGGGCGCCGAGCCCGACCGATCAGGCCCCGACGGTCTACGGCAACATCGGCAAATGGATGCTGGAGCCCAACGGGCAGATCTCCGATTACGGTGGGCTGCCGTATCGCGGCAAGACGGTCTTGGAGCCGGTCAACGTCATCATCGTCGACCCCACGTCGACATCAGCTGCCGAGTCCGCGCGCAAGCTCAACACTGCGATGTTCTGGTCCGGTTTTCCCGCGCAGCCCATTCACAGCACCGGGTTCCGAGGCACGATCGACGACGTGACGTACGGGCAGCAGCCCGTCGGCCTCTTGGTGGGCTACTCCGACAATTTCTTCCTGTTCCCCAACAACCACGGCCGAATCTTTGGACCCGACCCGGTGGAGACCGACACCGGGTATGTCTGGAGTGGCTCGTTCAGCACCGAAGAGTTCGTCATCTACGAGCTGCTGCCCAGGCACGCCTACGTCTCATCCAACCTCGCCCGCAATGCGCTGGCGATGCGGCTCATCGCCAGCGGCCGGGCGACTTACGGCGGCATGGTCCCGTTGAACAACTCGTACAACACCGCCACCACGACAACCGGCGACCATGACGGCTACGCCGTGGTTATCGTCTTGAAGTAGACGCAACACCCCCGCGGTCGCCGAACCTTCACGTTCGTAACCGGGTGGCGGAGAAATTCGAGATCCGCCAGCATCGGCACAAGGTCGCAACCGCACGCCGGCGCTACGAGAAAGTCCTCGAGACCCTCGCGGCCGCGCAGCACGACCTCGAGGCAGCGGATGCACAACTCGACCTCGCACAACAGTCCGCCGAAGAGCTGCAGAACAGGTTGCGAACCGCCGAAGAAGCTGCGGTGCAGGCAGAATCGCAGCTGATCCGCCTCACGCGCGAGTGACGGTGCGGTTCAGGCGTCAGATGCCGAAGGCTTTCGCATATGCAATCTCACCGCGGGGTGCCGCCGCTTCAGGATCCAGGGTCAGGGTCAGGAAGTTGCCGTCCGGCGCTTCAAACGGCGCAGTGATACCGAGGCGCGATGCCGGGCCGAACCCGAATCGCGGGTAGTAGTCAGCGTGCCCCAGCACGACAACGAGGTTCTCCCCCAGTTGGCGCGCGCGCTCAAGCCCTGCGCGAATCGCTGCTGACCCGGCCCCACTTCGCTGGAGGTCGGGCAGGACCGCGCAGGGCCCGAGTGCGAGGGCGGGATGACCGTCGACGGTGCATCGCGTGAGCAACGCATATCCGACAATTTCACCGTTCACGTCGCAGCTGACGATGGACAGTCCGTCTATCCATGCGGTCGGGTCTTCTCGGAGCGCATCGACGAGGTTCGCTTCCAGCGCCGTGGGGAACGCGGCCGCGTTCACCGCGTGGATGCGGCCGACATCCTGTGGCTGTTCAACTCGGGTAGTCCACATATCCAACTTTCCACTCACCGCCTGTGTTTCATGCTATGTGAACCTTTCCGCTCCCTGGCCCCGTCAGCCCGCCACTATGGTCGACGAGCGTCTGAGATGCCGGGGGAAGAATCGGGTGTCGATCCGGTCCGTGGGCACCGGGTGATGCCGGCCCGGGAAGGCATGCAGCACTTTGTCTTCCGAGGCGAAGGCGCCGAACAACTCGAGACCGAATCCGCGCGGGATCTCCCTGTCGTCCCACGGGAGGAGGAACTCGACCGGGATGATTACCTGCTTCGCTGCCTCGAGCAGCGCATCGTGGGCGACTACCCCTCCGAAGAGCGCAGCAGTGATCCGAGGCTCGGCCGCGGCCAGCGGTATTCCGATCGCGCTCGCGAGCGTCATGCCCGAGTAGCCGATAGGCGCCCGTGCGTCGATCTCGGGCAGGGCTTGCACGGCATCGATCGTCGCCTGCCATTCGGGAACGGCGCGTTCGGCCACCGAGTGGCAGTACTCAGCGAGGCGCCGACCGAACGACGGGCTGCCTTCCGCCCGAGCCTGCTGGAAGGCGGTGACCAGGCGAACATCGGCTGGGCTGCGTGGCCGGTCGCCATGTCCGGGCGCATCAATCGAGACGACGTGAAAACCATCCGTGAGTACCGAGGAATGGGCCCGCGCTACGTGCCCTGGAGCCTTCTTGTCCAGGCCGCCGGGGTGACCGGCCAGGATCAAGGGCGCGCCGCCGGAGCTGGTCTCCGGTGACCAGAGCACACCGGTGATGTCGTCCAGGGTGAAGGTGCGTTCGATGACACCGTTCGACGATGTCTCAGAGCTGAAATGCATGGTGGTG
Source organism: Mycolicibacterium alvei (assembly GCF_010727325.1). Lineage (NCBI taxonomy): Bacteria > Bacillati > Actinomycetota > Actinomycetes > Mycobacteriales > Mycobacteriaceae > Mycobacterium > Mycolicibacterium alvei. The sequence goes on along the minus strand of NZ_AP022565.1, from coordinate 788,913 downwards.
CCTTTCGGAAGTGCCGTTGTTCGGGCGCTCCTGACGACACCTACCTCGATCGCCCGACCGTGAACGCGAGTGGGAGCACCCACAGGGTTACAGCGTCCATGGGTCTCACCTCCTCGCGTGCTGTCACGGTCGCTGGCACGCTATCAATCCGGCCGCGACCCCGTCCAACGATTTTCCGCGCACCTGGCCCTGGTGCCCCCAGCGCGCCACGTGAGTGATCGCGACCGCGTGTGGGCTGACCGAGGCCGACGCGCGCCGGCACCTCGTGACATCGCTGACGACGCCGATCTCGTTGATCAAGCATGCTGCCGCCGCTGAAAGAATTTGGTTCCAACGGTTCTGGGCCGGTCTCGACGAATCCGAATGCGACGGATACTCGAGGCGGGATGAGGGCACGTTCGCTGTCGCCGACGAGGAGTCACTCCCCGACGTGATCGCCGAGTTCGAGCGCGCCAGTCAACGATCTCGCGACATCGCCTCGCGCTTCGACCTCGACGCCACGATAGACATCCCTGCCGAGGGAACCGTGAGCATGCGGTGGACCCTGCTCGCCATGATCGAAGAGTTCGCGAGGCATGCCGGGCACGGCGACATCCTTCGCGAACAAATCGATGAGCCCCACTCTGGATAGTTCCTGCGCCCCGAGGACGTTCCCACGAGAAAGACAGGTCATTCGACAAGTCTTCAGTGCGGCCCTCAGGAGGAGACAACATGAGCGTGGACAACATCGCACAGGCCGGAAGTCCGGTCGACGAGTTGGTTCCGTCGCGCTATGCAGTGCAGGTCGGCGACATCGACGTTCTGGTGATCAGCGACGGCGTGCTGCCGATAACCGCCTCGACGTTGGCCACCAACGTCGAGCCGACCGAACTGGCGGGCTGGCTTGGCGACAATTTCCTGCCGCCCGAGGTAGTCGACTGGCCGCTGAACATCGTGGTGGTCCGTAGCGGCGCTCAGACCATCCTCGTCGACGCCGGGCTGGGACTGGAGTTCCCGGACTTTCCCCGGGCCGGTCAAACGGTCCAGCGACTCGAAGCCGCTGGTGTCGATCTCGGTTCCGTGACCGATGTGGTGCTCACTCACATGCACATGGACCATGTGGGTGGCCTGATCACCGAAGGGGTGAAGGAACGACTGCGACCGGACCTGCGGGTCCACGCGGCGGCGGCCGAAGCTGAGTTCTGGGAGTCGCCCGATTTCTCCCGCACCGTCATGCCGCAGCCGATACCGGATGTCCTTCGGAGGGTCGCCTCGCAGTTCTTGGATGACTACCGAGGCCAGCTACGGACGTTTGAGACGGAATATGAGGTGGCGCCGGGCGTACTCATCAGCCGTACCGGCGGCCACACCCCCGGGCACAGCGTGGTCCGTCTGGCGTCTGGCGGCGAGAAGCTGACCTTCGCCGGCGACGCCGTGTTCGCACCCGGATTCGATAACCCCGAGTGGCAGAACGGATTCGAACACGACCCCGAGGAAGCGGCCCGCGTCCGCGTCGAGCTTCTACGCGAGCTGGCAGCGACGGGAGAATCGCTGGTGGCCACCCACCTGCCGTTCCCGTCCGTCTGCCACGTGGCGACCGCCGGCGACGTCTTCCGGTGTGTACCTGCCGGCTGGGATTACTGATCGCCTGTCGTGATCGGCCGGCGTTTCCCGCCGGGAGCGCCGGCCACCCGCTTTCTGGACCATGTTGTCGCTCAACATTTTTGACATGCGCGTCAAAGTTCACGGCGGCGCCGGAGTTTCTTCCAGCGAAGTTACGGTTTCCACCCGCGGTAGGTGTGGAACTGCGAGCATGAGCGATGGCAGTGCGATGTCGGCAAACATCTAGCTGACTCGTTTGGCCGGGACGAAGGAGCGAACGATGCGTTCGATGATGACTTCTGAGCTGCGACACGTCCTGACAAGGTCTGCGGTGGCGACACTCTCGGGGATAGCGGTGCTGGGCGCGGTCACGCCGGTGTCCGCCGTTTCAGCGATACCCCGCATGCCCGCGGCTCTCGATTCCCCCACCAGCCCGGATGATCCGGCGTGCGCGACGGAGGGGTGGAATCCGGCCTGCTGGGGAGGCATGTACGACCAGACACCAGACGACGGAATTCCCGGGGACAACGCGGTTGACGGGGGCATACCCGCCCCGGCGATGGTGCCGAATGTCGACGGGTCGATGAGCCCACCCGGCACACCCGGGGCCATCTAGCGACGATGCTCCGCGCCGGCCCGACGCTGGCTAGCTCTGCACGGCGTATAACTTCTTCCGGTACGCCGACAACGAGCGCGAGCCCAGCGATTTCACCAAAACCCGTTGCGGCAGAGGTACTCCCGCCAGGAACGAGCGGCGATCTTCGGGGGAAGCGTAGTCCAGCACCAGACCGCCGAGTACGGTGCCCAATCGTGGATGTGTGGTCAGGAACGACGCTCCCCTCTTGACCGCGGCTCCCCACTCCTCGGGGGTCAAGTGCTGGACGATAACCGGTAATGCGTCGCGTTCCTCGTCATCGAGGTGGGCCAACACCTGTTCGGACAGCTGGGCGAACGACCCCCGTAGCCGTTCAGTGGTCGATCGTTGTACAAACTTCGTCCATGCCACGCGGTCAGCCTGCACCTCATCGAGCACCGTTGCGATCTGCCCGTGTTGACCTTCCATCCGTTCGATGTCGGATCTCCGATCCAGCGCCCTTGCCGACACGATCGGCCAGACGAGCTCATCTTCGGCCATGTGGTGGTGACGCAGCGCATCGGTCATCAATTTCAGATGGCGACCGACAATGCGCGCACGCGAGTTGTCGCCGGGCTGCACGCTGTCGATCAGCCACGCCAGCTCACCGAGTTCGCGGCGAAACACGCGGTGGACGAGCAACATGTCCAAGGCGTTGACCGGCATCTCGACCTCCCCTCGGTGAACGGCAACAACCGTTCAGGATCAGCTTGCGCCGGGCGCTGGCCTTCGAAATGAGTAGGCGACTACCCCACTCGATAGTTCACTATTTTCTGAATACATCATGTGATGTACTCTCGGCCAATGGAGATATTGCCCCAGGTCGCAGTGCTTGCCCGATTCGGTCACGCCCTCTCGGACCAGACCCGGTCCAAGATCCTGCTGGCACTGAAAGATGCCCCGGGGTATCCGGCCGACCTTGCCGAAGCGGCGGGGGTGTCACGGCAGAGCATGTCCAATCACCTTGCCTGCCTGCGCGGTTGCGGGCTGGTTGTAGCGGTCCCGGAAGGTCGGCGTACCCGGTACGAACTTGCCGACCCCAAGCTCGCCCACGCATTGAACGATCTACTGCATGTGGTGCTGACTGCCGACGCCTCACTCTGCTCCAAGGCGGCATCCGACGGGTGCTGTTGATGACGGCAGAAAAGGACGCGAAGCGTGGCGCGACGAAACCTGTTGTGAACAAAGCGGGTCCGAGAGGATACCGATCATGGCCGTAACCGCACTGATTCTCTACCTGATTTTCGCGGCGCTGGGGTTCGGTTGGCGCAGTTGGGTTCAGTACCGACGAACCGGGTCGACCGGATTTCGTGGTATCAACGGCAGGCCCGGCTCGTTGGAATGGCTGGCCGGTGTCGGATTCGTCGTGTCAATCGTTGTCGGTGTGGCCGCGCCGGTGCTCCAACATCTCGGGTTCACAGCACCCATCGCCCTGCTACAGGCGCCATGGATCCAGTCAGTGGGTACGGTGCTGGCCGTAACCGGAATCGGCGCCACCGTCTACGCACAACTGGATATGGGCGAATCGTGGCGAATCGGGGTCGATCCCAGTGAGACAACAACGTTGGTACGCAGCGGAGTCTTCGGATTCGTTCGCAACCCGATCTTCACCGCCATGCTCGTCTTCGCCGGCGGTGTCGCACTCATGACGCCGAATCCGGTCGCACTCCTGGCCTTCGTCGTGTTGTCTACCACGATCGAACTTCAGGTCCGGGTCGTCGAAGAGCCCTACCTGTTGCAGACCCACGGTCAGGCTTATCGTGACTATTGCGTTGCTGTCGGACGATTCCTGCCCGGTGTGGGACGCAGCGACTTTTCCCAGCGATAACGAGGTGAATGCGATGGCGCCGACCGATGCCCAACGAGCCAAGTGGAACCGGTACTGGGACAAGAAATCCGCCAGCTACGACCGGGAGATGGGGTTCTTCGACCGCCACCTGTTCGGGGACTCGCGCCAGTGGGTATGCAGTCAGGCCACCGGCACCGTTCTCGAAGTCGCCGTCGGCACGGGACTCAACCTCGGCTTCTATCCCGACGACATCCAGCTGACGGGGATCGACTGGAGCAGGCCGATGCTGGATCTGGCCGAGCAACGTGCCGCCGAGCTCGGCCGCACCCCCACCCTGCGGCAGGCGGACGCCCACCATCTACCGTTCGATGACGCCAGCTTCGACACCGTCGTCTGCACCTTCGGACTCTGCGCCATTCCCGACCACACCCAGGCCCTCACGGAGATGACCCGCGTCCTGCGGCCCGGCGGAAAGCTCCTTCTGGTCGATCACATCCGAAGCAGTGCAGCGCCGGTGCGGGTGTTCCAGCGGGCCTTGGAGCTGTTCACCGTCCGGCTTGGCGGAGAACATTTCCTCCGCCGCCCTCTGGACCACCTTCGCGCCGTCAACGTCCTCGACGTCGAGCGCGTCGAGCGCTTCAAATTGGGCCTCATCGAGCGTGTCGTCGCCCACAAGCCCGCGACCAGCTGAGGAAAAGCGGGCGCCGATCACACGTTGACGTTGGCTTGTGCAGTTACGCCTGGACCTGCCCCAGCGTGACCTCGACAGTGCGCGAAGCGCCCGACGGATCCTCGTAGGCCAGCGTCACGGTGTCGCCCGGCGCCTTGGATCGCACGGCAGCGACCAGCGCATCCGGACCGTCGATCACCTGATCGTCGACCTTGGTGATCACCGCGCCGTCGGGCAGACCTGCCTCGGCTGCCGGGCCCCCGGCGACCACGCCGGCGACCGCCGCGCCGTGCGAATCGTCTCCGGAGAGTTGGACTCCCAGCGAAGCGTGCCGGACGGTTCCGGTCGAGACCAGCTCGTCGGCAATCCTTTTGGCCTGATCCACCGGGATCGCGAAGCCCAGACCGATCGAACCGGCCTGCCCGCCGCCCGAGCCCTGCCCGCCGCCCAGCGAGGCGATCGCCGAGTTCACCCCGATCAGGTCGCCGTTCATGTCGACCAGTGCGCCGCCGGAGTTGCCCGGGTTGATCGCGGCGTCGGTCTGAATGGCGCTCATCACCGAATGCTGGCCACTCCGCTCGTCGCCGGTTGAGACCGGACGGTTCAGAGAGCTGATGATGCCGGTGGTCACCGTCCCCTGCAGGCCCAACGGTGAGCCCACCGCGACGACGTTCTGCCCCACCTTCAGGTCCTTCGAGGAACCGATCATGATCGGTGTCAACCCGGACACGTTCTGCGCTTTCACCACCGCGATGTCGTCGTCGGGGTCGGTGCCGACGACGCTGAACGGCACCGTGCGCCCGTCGGACATCGTCACGGTCGCCTGCATCGCACCCCCAGTCCGGCCAGACGTCCTGGCCGACGGTCCGTCCGGCGAATACTCGTCGCCACCGGGGAACAGGCCGCGTGGCAATCCGGGGAACTGTCCACCGGGTGAGCCCTCGGCGGCCAGCGGCCCCTGCCTGTCCACGCCGCGGGCGGCAGCCGCCACGACGTGGTTGTTGGTGAGGATCAGACCGTCCTCGCTGAGGACGATTCCGGATCCCTCCTCACGCCCCTGCCCGGTGACGATCTGCAGCTTCACCACACTGGGAAGCACTTTGGTCGATACCTGTTCCACCGATCCGGCCGGTGCGGATCCCTTCGGCTGGATCGGGGCGGATCCGGTGGCCGGCGACGGGGTACGGGCGTGGTCAGCGACCGGCGCCTGGGCGATGGTCGTGGGCTTTCCGGACTGGTCGATCACTGCGACCGCTGCAACTGCGCCGGTAGCCATGGCCACCGCGGCAGTACCGGCGACCAACACGCCGACGCGGGACTTCTTCTTCGGCTGTGAAACCTCCTGCACCAGAGGCCCATCGAACTTCTGGGTCATCTCGGGATGCAGGCCATACGGAGGAGATGGATGCTGGTAACCGGTCCGGCTCCATGGGCTTGGATTCCGTTGATCTACCGCCTGTTTCACGTCCCAATCGCGATTGCCACTCTCCGGCGATCTACCCGACCAGTAATTCATTCCGTTTACTTCTTCCCTTGCGACACCGACAGACATGCGCCGTGCCGGCGCCTGCCTAGATGTTGCAGTCTCGTACTGAGCGTTTGCTGAGAGTGAGTTCGGTGACGACCAAGACTTTTCCAGCACTCGAAAGCGCTACTGCCGCTGGAATGTCCTCCGCTGAGCGCTGGCCAGGTCCTTCCCGGTGTCGAATTGCTGGAAGGTTTCCACACGGATAAACCCGAGCCGGTCGGCGGTGGTGACCATCGTCGGCGAGGAGATCGCACGCATCTGCTCGTCAGAGATGCGCTGATCGTTGATGTTCAGGACCTTCATCTTCTCGACGTAGGCGTCGAACCCCGCAGGGTCCAGCGTGTGCTCGCGGAACGATCGCTCGACGGGCGTCCCGGCGAACACGGCGGCGGTGAGGCCGCCGATCCCCTCGAACACCGACGGGTACCAGCCGTCCCGGTCGAACGTGGCCGACATCGACACCAGTTTTGCCACCAGCGCCGGGTGACGGATCGCGAGTTGCAGCGCGACACCGCCGCCCTGCGAATAACCCATCACATCAGCACGATCCACCTGCAACGCGTGCAGCAACGCCGCCGCATCGTCAGCGAACTGCTCGTAGGACATCGACCGTGGTGCATCCGGAGTTCGGCCGTGACCCTGTTGGTCGAACACGATCACGGCCCGCTCACGCGAAAAAGCCTCCGCCCAGGTCTGCATCGAGTCCGTGGCCATGAATGCACCCGGAATCAACAGCAACGGCGGCGTCGGGCCCCCGAGCGTGCCGTACACCTCGTGATAGAGGTTCAACCCGTTGATCGGCAGGTAGCCACCTCGCGCAGTCGTCGCGCCCATGAATGCTCCTGTCGAAATCTGTCCACCGAATAGTTCCGCTGAAGTAGACCCCCGCGGTGCCAGAAACTCATCGTGCGATACCGGAGAGGTTGCGAATATCGGTGTCAGGACAGCGGATTGAGCACCAAGGTGCACAGCCGCGGCAGGTTCCCCAGGGGAATCCAGACCATCACCTGGCGGCAGGTCCCTGAGGCCTGGCCCATCGGCCCGCCGCAGACCGGCCAGGCACCGAGACCCTGGGTCTGCAGCACATTGCGCGCCACGCGGATCTGCTCCTCGCGACTCGCTGCGGCCGGCGATCCCGATCCGCCGTGGGAGGACCACGTGGCCGGGGCGAACTGCAACCCTCCGTAGTAGCCGTTGCCGGTGTCAGCCGCCCAGTTTCCACCCGATTCGCATTGAGCCATGGCGTCCCAGTTGGGTTCGGCACCAGCGTTCGGGACCGCAAGGAGGGTCTGAGCCAGGGCGATCGCACCGAAAAACCCGAATACGGTGACGACCTTGGGCACGCGCATGTCGATCCCTTCACGACGCTGTGCACTGCGGCGCACGCCGGTAATGGCGGGGCGACAGACCATTTCAGCCCATCGTGATGCATGAGTTTACTGATGGGGCGAAAGTAAAATAGCCGTGCTAGAGAGTCTAATTATCTTCTTTGAGTTTATTTAATAGTTATGGGTTTTCTGTGACCAATGAGGACAGTCCCACCACGCCCGCGGACCCTAAAATCCCAGTTCAGTCCATGCTCGACCGCAGCGGACGCTCGATCCGTGCGTGCGGCGTCTCTCACAGAGTCGGGGCGCCAGAATTGTGAAAATTGCAGCCTGCTGTGAATTTTGTTTCACATGCGTTGGCAGTGAAAGAAATGAATTCTGTTGCTTATGTGACTGGTGAGGTAGAAGTGGTTGGTGTTACATCGGATTATTCGTTACGGCTGCGGGGCGTAACCGGGCGATGATCCCGTCGAGGTCGATGAAGAACATGTCGGGACGGAAGACATGGCCCCCGGGCACCTCATGCGCTTCATACGGGATTCCGGCGTGATCCAGCAGTCCGCGGAACTCGCGCTGGCCGGCCAGCACCTCGGTCTCGTTGGCGCTGTCGAACCAGTTGATCGGATCCGGACTGGTCCCCGCGACAAGGAAGACGCGCTTGTTGCGGTAGCTCTCGATCCGCTCGACCGGGTTGTCGGCACTGACCCTGGCCTGATCCCAGAGGGGGGCGCCATAGACCGTGCCGCCGGCCAGATCGAGAACCGCCGACGTGATATTCGCCCAGTGCACGACGAGGCCGAAATCGCGGCGCAGGCTCGCCGGGCCCGAATGGGCACTGACCGACGCGAAGTGGCCGTAGTACTTGGCCGCGTATTTCAGCGCACCGAAGCCGCCCATCGAGAATCCGCCGACCGCCCGGCCGTCGTACTCGGCGTATGTCCGGAAGTTCGCCTCGATCCAGGGCAGCAGCTGGGCGATGTGGAATGTCTCCCAGTTCCGCGGTCCGACGAATGAGGTGACCGGGTTGGAATACCAGCCGGCATGCCCGCCATCGGGCATCACCACGATGATCGGCTTCCCGGCGGTCCAGTCGCGGATGCCCATGAAGTCGAACGAGCGGAAATCGTCGTTGCCGCCGTGGAACATGTAGAGCACCGGATAGGTCCGCCCGCTGGTGTGGTAATCGTCGGGAAGCAGGACGTTGACGCCGGGGTTCCAACCGATGGCCGCGGTCTGGAAACGGTAGTACCACAGGCGGGGATCGTTCTCGTTGCGGTCCACGATCCGCAGGCCGAATCCGTCGCCGCGCCCGGTGAATATCACCAATGTCTGCCCGGGGTTTATTGCGCCCGGGTCGGGGATGCCGTTCACGCCGGCGATCGGTGGATAGAACGATGCGTCACCGTAGAAGCGTGATGCCAACGCCGACAACGTATCTCCGGGGGCAACCGAGTATTTTCTCAGTTCCGGGATGATCAGTTGCTGACCGGGATTGATGGCCGCATCGGGGGCGAGGCCGCTGGCGGTGGCGATCAGCCGCGACAGATCGGCCTGTCCATAGAAGCGCGACGCCAAGCGCGACAACGTATCCCCCGGAGCCACTGGGTATCGCGTGTAGTCGGGAAAGAGCAGCCGTTGGCCCACCTGGATGACGTTGGGATCGGGTATCCCGCTGGCCGCGGCGATCAGTCGATACCGTTCGGCATCCCCGTAGAACCGCAATGCCAACGCTGACAGCGTTTCCCCCGGCACGACCGTGTGAATCCTGACCATGTCCCCTCCCTCAGTTGCAACGCCCCCCGGTCCCAGCGCCTGGGTAACGACGCCGGTTGCCCTGATGCCAACAAGTCTAGGCTCGCGACCGACAGCGCGAAATGGTTGATTTCTAAGGCATTACGCGTTCCCGGCGGGCACACTCACCGACGCTCGCGCCGTGTACGTCGAGGCGGGCCCGAACGTTTCGAACGGTATGCAGAGATCGCGAAGCGGTTGTCGGCAGGGTGACCCGGACGGGCTATCGCCAGGCACCACCCCGACCCGCTGTAGCGTGGCCAAGCATGAACTACTCTCGCGTGCCCTCCTCCGTTGCGCTCGTGGCCTGTGCCGCGACGTTGACCATGGCGCTTGCCGCCTGCGGCTCCGACACGGACACCTCCGCGGCCTCGTCTTCGACGAGCACGCCATCGGTCGCTGAGGTGCTCACGCCCTCCATCGCCGAGACTGCCACCGAGGCCAGCACCTGCCCGACGACGGCGCCGCAGGGCGAAGGGACCCCCGAATGGACGCTGTCCGGGGCTACCGGAAGCGTCGCGGTCACCGGGTCCACCGACGCGGCCGCTCCGGTGGTGAAGGTGACCGGACCCTTCACCGTGGCCGAGACCCAGGTCCACACCCTGAAGGCCGGGGACGGACCGGTCGTCGGGCCGTCAGCGAACGTCTCGGTGTGCTACATGGGTGTCAACGGACGTGACGGATCGGTGTTCGACAGCAGCTACCAGCGCGGCGAACCGGTCGACTTCCCCCTCAACGGCGTGGTGCCCGGCTTCCAGAAGGCCATCTCGGGACAGAAGGTCGGCTCCACGGTGGCCGTCGCGATGACCTCTGCCGACGGTTACCCCGAGGGGCAGCCGGCCGCGGGCATCCAGCCCGGCGACTCGTTGGTCTTCGCGATCAAGATCCTCGACGCTCAAGGCTGAGTCACACCGCCCACCGGCGCCCGGGACCGACTTGTCACAATGCTCCTATGGTCGAGCGGAGCATCTGGATGCAAAAAGTGGCGGCGGATCCCGGACATTCGGATTGGTACGTCGAACGCTTTCGCGCCATGGAGCGCGCTGGTGAGGACCTGGCCGGCGAGGCCCGTCTGGTCGACGCGCTGTCGGCACGCAATGCCCGCATCCTGGACGCCGGCTGTGGTCCCGGCCGGGTGGGTGGATACCTCGCCGAGGCCGGGCACCAGGTGGTCGGTGTCGACGTCGACCCGGTACTGATCGAAGCGGCCGAGAACGACCGTCCCGGTCCGCGCTGGCTCGTCGGCGATCTCGCCGAACTCGACCTGCCGGCACGCGGTATCGCCGACCCGTTCGACGTCATCGTGTCGGCGGGAAACGTGATGACCTTCCTCGCCCCGAGCACCCGGGTACAGGTTCTGACGCGCCTGCACGCGCATCTCGCCGACGATGGCCGCGCGGTGATCGGATTCGGAGCCGGCCGCGAATACGAGTTCGGTCAGTTCTTCGACGACGCGGCTGCGGCCGGGTTCGCCACCGACCTGTTGCTGTCCACCTGGGATCTCCGGCCATTCACCGAAGACTCGGACTTCCTGGTGGCGATCCTGCGCCGCGCCTAACCCGAGCCGTTCGGGCTGAAGTTGAAATTGGCGATCGCGGTGGACAACCCGGTGCCGATCGGGCCCGACGGGTCGTACAGGCACGCACTACAGGTGGCTACCCCCTCAGCGCTGGTGTGGGTCAACGCCGCCATACCGATGTAGGGGCCGACCGGCAACCGGCTCAACGCCAGCGTGTAGTCCGCGTTGATGAAGGCCAACCCGGCCGAACTGAAATTGCCCATCGAACTCGTGACGTCAACCGCCAGCGCCGTCCGGACGAACGGTGTGAGCGCTTCGCCGGCAACCAACTCGCGGACCTCGCGCAGCCATGCGTACCGGGGCCCGCACTGCTGCCACGGAAAACCCTCACCCGTCGATTCAGCATCCGGCCCATAGGGCCGGATGAACATGGGTACGTTGTCGTCGAAATCCGCCGGCTGCTCGGGTAGCGGTGGCAGGTCGATCGACGTGCTCCAGAACTCCCCCTCGGGTTGGGCGCCGCGCCGCAGATACAGCGCCGAGGCACGGGCCACCAGCTCACCGCCCTGGGTCATCGCCGCGTCGACCGCCTGCATCCGCGAGCCTGCCCTCACCACCGACGCGGTGACACAAACCGAAGCGCTTGCGACCCGACGCAGTATTTCCACGGTGAATCGCGCCGGCTGCAGGTCCTCGTCGGTGACGAGTTCTTCCACGGCACGGGCCAGGAGACCACCGACCACCTGACCGCCCAGGGTCGGCCCCCAGCCTCCGTGCGCGATCGTGTTGGGTACGAACCCGTCATCGCTGCTCACAAAGTATGGCGTCGTCGCAGTGAGCTCCACAGATACACCTCTCGTCCGACCTTCAGGCAAGTGCAGACACTATTACAGATATCGATACCGTTGGAGCAACGATATTGTGGACAGGTAACGTCGATCGATGGGATTGCTGTACTCCAGCGTCATCGACGCCCCACGCGACGAGGTCTTCGGCTGGCACCGCCGACCCGGCGCGTTCGCCCGACTGTCACCGCCGTGGCAATCGATGAAGCTCAAATCCGAGGCCGCCTCGCTGCGTGACGGCCGTGCCGAACTCGCGCTGCCCGGCGGATTGCGGTGGGTGGCCCAGCACCAGGCCGACGCCTACGACCCACCACGGCGCTTCGTCGACAAGATCGCCAGTGGCGGGCCGGCCTCACTGCCGGCGGCACTGGCGATGCGCTGGAAGCACATTCATGATTTCGAGGCCATCGACGCCACCCACACACGCATGGTCGACCGGGTGGAGACCCCGATTCCCGGTCAGTTCCTGCGGCCGATGTTCGCCTACCGCCATCGCCAGTTGGCTGACGACCTCGCCGCCCATCAGCGCGCCCGGGCGCACGGGTTGACACCCCTGATCGTCGCCGTTACCGGCGCGTCCGGGCTGGTCGGTTCGGCGTTGACCGCGTTCTTGAGCACCGGCGGCCACCAGGTGATCCGGCTGGTCCGCCACGCCACAACGAAACCTGATGAGCGGCAATGGAATCCGGATGCTCCCCATCCGGAACTCTTCGCCGGGGTCGACGCGGTCATCCACCTGGCCGGCGCGTCGATCGCCGGCCGGTTCACCGAAGGGCACCGCCGCGCGATTCGCGACAGCCGCATCGAGCCGACCCGCCGGCTCGCCGAACTCATCGCCGAGACCGAGGGCGGCCCGAAGGTCGTGGTCAGCGCGTCGGCGGTCGGCCTCTACGGATACGACCGCGCCGACGAGGTTCTCACCGAGACCAGCGAACGCGGTGACGGTTTCCTGGCCGACGTCGTGGCCGACTGGGAGGAGGCGCTGGCCCCCGCCGAACGCTCCGGTGTCCGGGTAGTGCGTGTCCGGACCGGGATCGTGCAGTCCCCGAGTGGCGGCACCCTGCGACTGCTGCGGCCCTTGTTCACGGCCGGGCTCGGCGGCCGCATCGGCGACGGACAACAGTGGCTGCCCTGGATCGGGATCGACGACCTGGTTGACGTCTACCACCGCGCGTTGTGGGACGAACAACTATCCGGCCCGGTCAACGCCGTGGCACCAGAGCCGGTGCGCAATGCGGAATACACCGACACGCTCGGCCACGTTCTGCATCGTCCGACGGTTCTGCCGGTGCCGACGCTCGGGCCACGGTTACTGCTGGGCGACCAGGGTGCCCGTGAACTGGCATGCGCCAGCCAACGGGCGGTTCCCGCGGTCCTGACCGCCGCCGAACACCATTTCCGCTATCCGCACCTGGATCAGGCGCTGCGCCACGTCTTGGGGCGCCCGGTTACGGCGTAGCAGCAGCCGGCGGCGCCGGCTGCTGACCCGGCGCGTTGTACTCGTACCCGGGCGGCGGCGGACCGTTGAGCGAGTAATAGCCAGGTGGCAACGCCGGGCCGGCGGGACCGCTGCCGGGTACCGGCGCCGTGGCCGGTGTCTCCGAGCCGGGGGCGTTGATCGAGACGTACCCCGGCGGCAAGGGAGGTGGCGGGCCGGCGCCCGGCGGGGGCGCGACCGCACCCTGGGGTGCTTCCGCGGCGCCCTGGAACCCTTGCGGGTCGCGGGCCTGGTGCCACAGATCGCGCAGTGTGCCGATCGGACCGGAACCGTACTGCCCCGAGCCGTACACGGGGTTGGCGATCTCCGGTACCTGTGGCGGGCCGGCCGGCGCGGGCGGCGGCGCTGGATCCACGGACGCGGGCCCGGGATCGGGGACTATCGGATCTGCTGCTGCATGGCCGGCGCCGACCAGCATGGCGCCTGCGACGGTCAGGCCTGCGATCGCGAGCTTCGCCCGTGTGCCGGGCAGCGTGGCGCAGTGCGCGTCGGTGATCAATCCGGCCGTCCTCTCGGTTACTCCCGCCCAAAACTGCCGCTCGGGAAACGCGGCGAGTACCGGGCGGTCCGTGCATCGTCGCACAGTGACCTTGGTGTTCGCGCACCGTCGGCCGAACGCAGCCCGGCTGCCCGGCGATGTCGGCGACCCCCTACATGACATCGTCATGGGTTACGACCGGCTGGTCTTGGCCGCCGGCAGCCCGGTCGTGCGACCGAATATCCCCGGACTGCGGGAATTCGGTTTCGACGTCGATCCGTTGGCGATCGGCAGCAGGTGCTAGCGGTCGTTTCCGTTCGGCGGCAGCTCAGGCGGCGGTGTCGGCGCATCCCAGGTGGTCCACGTATAGCGCTGCTCGGGCAGGCCGGCGGCACCGAGCATGAACGCGCGGTGCCCTCGGTTCTCGCGGGCGATGGTGGTCAGCCAGGTGGTCACCGTGCTGACCCGGTTGCGCACGCCGGTGAGGAAGGCAATATGGATGAAACCCCAGGCCAGCCAACCGAAGAAGCCGGCAAGCTTGACCGGGCCGACCTGTAGCAGTGCCTGGCGGCGGGCGATGTAGGCCGCCGAACCGAGGTCCCGGTAGCGGAACGGCCGCCGGGGTTTGCCGTCGAGTTCCCGGCGGACGCACGAGGCGACGTGGAGCCCGCCCTGCATCGCGTTCTCAGCGACACCCGGCAGATTCTCGCGGCCCGCCAGGTCTCCGATCACGAAGATCTCAGGACGGCCGTCGATCGAAAGATCAGGCCCCACAGAGATTCTCCCACTGCGATCAGCTTCCACCCCGAGAACCTGCGCGAGGTGCCGGGCGAACGGCACCGCCTCGACCCCGGCCGTCCACAACACGGTTCGTGCCGCGTACTGCTCGTCGGGGCCACCGGCCTTCGGGCTGATGGTCACCCCGTCCCGATTGACGTCGGTCACATGGACTCCCATGTGTAGCTCGACGCCCAGTTTCTGCAGCGACTTCGTCGCCTTCTCCCCCAACTCGGAACAGAAGGCCTTCAGCACCCGCTCCCCGCCGTCGAACAACAGCACCCTGGCCTCTTCGGGTTCGATGCTGTGGAACTCGTGAGCCAAAGTGCGCGTGGCCATCTCGCGGATCTGCCCGGCCAGCTCGACCCCGGTGGGACCGCCGCCGGCGACAGCGAACGTGAGCCAACCGTCCCGCTCCGGACCCGGTGGCAGCGTCTCGGCGATCTCGAACGCCGTGAAAACCCGCTGCCGGATGTTGAGTGCGTCGTCGAGCGTCTTCATCCCGGGTGCCCACTCCGCGAAATGTTCTTTGCCGAAGTAGGACTGCTGCATGCCCGCGGCCACCACGAGGACGTCGTAGTCGAGGGTGAACGTCGTCTCATCCGGCCGGCGGGCCGTGACCCGGCGCGACTCGGGATCGAGGTCGATCGCGTCACCGAGCAACGTGGTGACGTTGCGGTGACGCTCGAACTCCTCGCGCAGCGGTCGGCTGATCTGGCCAAAGCCCAAGGTCCCGGTGGCACATTGGTAGAGCAGCGGCTGGAACAGATGTCCGGCTGCCCGATCGAGCAGGGTCACGTCGACGTCGACGCCGCCCAATCGACGTGCACAGAACAGCCCGCCGAATCCCCCACCGATGATCAACACTCTCATCCGACTGTTGCCCACAAATAGGAGGTTAACCGCCGTCGCTGGAAATGCGACCGTGCAGGGCAGAGGCGCGCAGAGTGAGGTGGTTGCGCTCGGCCAGCGAATGCGCCTCGCCCGCAGCCTGCACGTACAGCCGTGCGGCCATTGAGATGTCCCCCGCCCGCTCATGAATGTAGGCCGCCGCCGCGGTGTGGCGCGGCAGCGCCGGGTCGAGTTCGGCGAGCGCCGCCAAACCTGCTTGCGGCCCATCGGCTTCACCCAATGCGACTGCGCGGTTGAGGCGCACCACCGGGCTGTCGGTGAGCGCGACGAGTTCGTCGTACCACTCGACGATCTGCGCCCAGTCGGTCTCCTCGGCCGACTGGGCGTCGGCGTGCAGCGCCGCCACCGCCGCCTGCGCCTGGTACTCCCCGAGCCGGTCACGAGCCAGTGCGGCCTGCAGTACGTACACGCCCTCGGTGATCAGGTCGCGGCGCCACAGCGTGCGGTCCTGCTCGGCCAGGGGAACCAGGATCCCGCCGGCCTGGGTACGCGCCGGACGCCTGGCATGGTGCAGCAGGAACAAGGCCAACAGTCCCGCGACTTCCGGATCGTCGGTGGTTCGGGCCAACTGGCGGGCCAGCCTGATCGCTTCGGCTGCCAGGTCGACATCGCCGCTGTACCCCTCGTTGAACACCAGGTACAGCACCCGCAACACGGTGCGCAGATCGCCGCGACGATCCAACCGAACCGCGCTCACGGTGCGTTTGGCACGGCTGATCCGTTGGGCCATGGTCGATTCCGGCACCAGATAGGCCTGCGCGATCTGACGCGTGGTCAGGCCGCCGACCGCGCGCAACGTCAGCGCGACCGCTGACGACGAGGTCAGGCTCGGGTGCGCGCACAGGAAGTAGAGCTGCAGCGTGTCGTCAGCCGCCGGCGTGGGTCCGGCGGCCGGTTCGGTCGCGACCCGGATCTCACGGTTGCGCCGCGTCACATCGGAGCGGGTGACGTCGAGGAAACGCCGCCACGCCGTGGTGATCAGCCAGCCCTTCGGATCGTCGGGTTGGCGGCGCGGCCAGGTTTCCCAGGCCCGGACCAGGGCTTCCTGCACGGCGTCCTCGGCCGTCGCGAAGTCGGCCCCGCGGTGGACGAGGGCGGCCAGGACACCGGGGGTCAGATCCCGGAGCTGCGCCTCGTCCACCGCACCGGCAGCCATCTACTCGGTGACAGTCGGTGGGGCGGTCAGAAACGGGCGCACCTCGAGCCACTCGTGGATGGGCCGCCCGCCCGCACCGGGCGCCGCCGACAGTTCTCCGGCCAATGCCACGGCGCGCTCGTAGGACTCGACGTCGACGACCATCCAGCCCGCGATCAGGTCCTTGGTTTCGGCGAACGGGCCGTCGGTCACAGGCGGCTTGCCCTCACCGCCGTACTGGACCCACGTGCCCTCCGGGGCCAGGGCCTGACCGTCGACGTACTCGCCGCTGTCCTTCAGCCGATCGGCGAAGTCATTCATGTACTGGATGTGGGCCTGGATCTCGTCGGGTGTCCACTGGTCCATCGGGATGTCGTTGACGGATGCCGGCGCGCCTCGGTAGTGCTTGAGAAACAGGTACTTGGCCATGAGATTCTCCCTTCAGATTCGCGACCCTAGTTGGTCGCTCATCTCTGGGACGGAGCCATCGCGACGTTCTCGACATCGAAGACCGAAATATTTCCGATCTCGGTGTCAGGCTATGTCGCGCGGGTCAGGATGACGGATGACCCCGTTGCCGACCACACGTGCAGACGCAATCACTTCGTGTGGCTAAGCTTCGGGTATCCAAGTTCTTCTACAGTCAAGCACCGAGGTGGACATTCATGTTCGGAAGCAAGGCAACCCTGGCCACCATCGCGGCCACCGGCCTGATCGGGGCCGCCCTCGGCCTCGGCACCGCCATCGCGGGCGCGGAACCGGATCCGAGCCTCCCGCCGCCGCCGAACGCGCCGAAGAAGCCGGCCGAGACGTGGCAGGGCAAGCAGATGGTCTGGTGGAACCTGCCTGCCGGCGGCCACTGGGGCGTCTGGGTCAACGGCGACTTCCTCCCGTTCACCTGATTTCAGTTGCCGGGCTCCGCGCTCTCGTCACCGTCCGACTCCTCGGCCGGGACTGCTTCCAACGGGACACTTTCCGCGCGTGGAGCGCCGGCAGCCGAGGGGTTGTCGGCCGGTTGGAGGCGGACCACCACCTGACCCACTGCCCGGCGTAGCCCGGGCGGTCCCTCTTTACGGAAGAACTCGCCGATGCGTCCGGCACGGTACCGCAGCGGCGAGCCGAGCAGCTCGCCCATCACCACACCGCTGCCGAGTGCCAATGCCGTCGCCGCCGCACTCAGCAGGTGCGCCAGCCCCTGACTGAATTTCTCATCGACGGCGAAGGCGAACACCGCCCAGAACACTGAGAGGCCCGGCAGCATCGGCATGATGCCGGCGGTCGCCGTCACCAGCGCCGGAGATTGCCGGCGAATGGAAATCAGGGTGGCCAGAAGTCCGACACCGACCGCTGCGATCCCGGTGGCCGCCCACTGGCCGAACCCGGCGGTCCCGAGTCCGATCAATGTCAGCTCGGCCAGCCCGGCCGCCAACCCGGCGGTGGGCAACGACCGCAGCGGCGCATAGCTGGCCATGGTCAGGCACACCCCGGCCAGCGCGGCACCCACGACCGCCAGAAAGATCGGCAGCGGTCCTCTCGGTGTGATGAAGGTGCCGGCCGTGTTGACGTGCAGTTCGATCTGGATCCCCAGGAGCGCCGCAGCCTGCAGTGCACCGGTGATGCCCACGACGATTCCCGCCGTGAGAAACACGGCGTCCCCGAGTCGCGCGACGGCGGTGACCATGTAACCGGTCAACGCGTCCTGCACGGCACCGACAAAAGTCATGCCGGACAACAACAACACGATCCCTGTCGCGACCAGTGCGCTGAGGCCCTGGCCGGTGTACTGATAGGCGGCCAGCGCGATCAAGGTCGCGATCGCCGCCCCGACCGCGTGCTGGAAGAAGAACGGCGTGCCGATTCGGTTCAGCAGCCGGCCGACCCGGTCGATCAGTGCGGCCGTCACGGTGGCCAGCAGACAGGTCAACCAATTGCCGCCCAGCAGCATCGCGATACCGAGCGCGAACCCCGCCCACCCGGCGGTCGCGAGCCACCGGGGGAACGGATGCGGGCTCTCGGTCAGCTCATCCATCGCCTCGTGCGCCTCGTCGACGGTGATACCGCCGGCGGTGATGCGCCGCACCAGTCGATCGAGCTCGGCGAGCCGGGTGTAGTCCGTGGATCTGGTCCGCACCGCCCGCATGATCGTCACCGGCGGACTGTCCGCGGTGGGTAGTGCCGAGACGATGATCGTCGCGACGGTGATGTCGACGACGCAGTCGGTGAGCCGGTAGGCCGCCGCGACGTCCTGAGTAGTGGCGACCACGTCGGCGGTGCCCGAGCCCGACGACAGCATGACCTCCGCGAGCCGGATGGTCAGGTCGAGGACCTTGCGGGTGTGCACGTCGCCCATACCCGCCGACGCCCGACTTCGTCGGCCGGCGACCGGCGCCGGGTCGCGGCGCCCTCGCAGTGCCATGCGCAGCCCCCCGCGCAAGCGATCCCTGCCGTTCAGACCTTCCTCAGCCATCGTTGAAAAGCGTACTGATCGACGGCCGAGTGACTATCTGCCGTGCGAGGCGAAGAACTGCGCGGACGCATCCGAGGCATCAAAGGCACGGCTGGCTGCTCCGACGGACTGCACCGGAAGAATCTCGGGGACGCCCGGCCACGTGTGCCCGCCGCCGTCGACCCGCATGAACACCACCGAGGTGCCACCGGCACACCCATCGGAGGCGATGCGGTGGGTTTCGGTGCCGTCGCCGGTGCTGGGCAGCACCTCGTCAGACGGAGCCGGGCAACCGTCGACCTGGCGCCACCGGTCCACCATCGCCGGCCCCGACACCACCGTGCTACCGCCACCACGCCCCGACATCGGCCCGCCGGTGAACGGCACGACCGGGTCTGCCGTCCCGTAGGTCGCGAGAACCGAAACAGGCCGCGACGGATTGCAGCCCACATTCGTCCCCAGGGTCCCGGCGACCGGGGCGATCGCCGCGAACAGATCGGCGCGATCGCACGCCAGGCGGTTCGCCATGAACCCGCCCGCCGACAGACCGGTGGCGAATACCCGACCGCGCGGGATGCCGTTCTCGGCGACCAGGCGATCGACGAGGGTCGAGATGAACCCGACATCGTCGACCCCTTGGCGGTCCGGCACCGAGGCGCCACGGCCGTCGGCCCAGCTGTAATCGATGCCATCGGGGTAGATCACGGCGAACCCGTGAGCGTCGGCCACCGCGTCGTAGTGGGTGAGCGCCGCCTGATCGGCTCCGGTCGCGCCGGCGGCGTGCAGATTGACCACCAGCCCGGAAGGTGGGCCACCGGCCGGCAGATGGAGCCGGTAGGTGCGCATGATGCCGCCGAAGTCGAGCTGCGCCGACGGTAAGGGTGCGGCCCACGCGGGTGTTGGCGCGGCGGCGCATCCCAAGAGCGCGATGAGCGCGGCGGACATCACTGTTCTGAGACGTCCCGGCGTGAAAAGGACCGGGGCAGAGTAGATTTCACGGGCAAACTCTTGGGCAATACCAGGTGACCTACCGGAGAGAAACTCGCAGGCAACCGTCGCCATCCGCCTCCACGCCATCCCGGCCCCCACCGATTCGTCGTCCAGCAAACGAAGTCCCGACGCTACCCGTTCGCTGTGGCCAGTGGGGCGAGATAACCGGATTCGACCACCGATCAGACGGTCAGGACCATGCGGTAGCGCGCCTGCCCCTGCTCCATCGCGGCGTAGGCGCTCGCCGCGTCGTCGAGTGGATGCTCCTCGATCCGGGCCCGTACCCCCGACAGCACCGCAAAATGCATCGTCTCCTCGACGTCACGTGCCGTTCCCGACGGGTGCCCGGAGATACTCAGCGCCGGCTGGATCAGTTGCACCGGGCTGATGGGCAACGGATCGGCCGACACCCCGATCGCGACCAGTTCCCCACGCGGCGCGAGCCCGCCCACGGTGTCGGCCATCGCCTGGGAATTGCCGACCGTGGCCAGCACCACTGCCGCGCCGCCCAGGTCCCGCAGCGCTGAACTGACATCCCCGGCGGTCGAGTCGATGTAGTGCCGTGCCCCCAGCGAACGGGCATCGGCTTCCTTGCCTGATCCGCGGGCGATGGCGACGGTCTCGAAGCCCATCGCGTGGGCGAACTGCAGGCCGAGGTGCCCCAGGCCTCCGACGCCGAGGACCGCGACCACGTCCCCGGGGAGGGCACGGGTGTGGCGGAGCGCGTTGTAGGTCGTCACCCCGGCGCACCCCATCGGAGCGGCCTCGGCGAAGGACAGTTCGTCGGGAATCCGGGCGAGTGCGTTGGCTGGCACCGTCACCGATTCCGCGTAGCCGCCCGGATAATGCAGGCTCGGTATCTGCCCCTTTTCGCAGTGGATGAACAAGCCCTTACGGCAGGGAATGCAGACCCCGCAGTGTCCGCCGAACCATCCGATCGCCACCCGGTCACCTACCACGAAATCGGTGACTCCCGCGCCCACTTCGACAATGGTGCCGGCGATCTCATGGCCCGGGGTGAGCGGCCAGGCGATGCCCGGGAACCCGCCGTTGACGATGGCCCGATCGGTGCCGCAGACCCCGCATGCCGCCACGGCGACCCGAACCTGTCCCCGATCGGGCGAGACAGTTTGGGCGTCAACAAGTTCCAGCGCACCGCCGGAAGACTGGACGTGAACAGCTCGATGCACAGCCATGAGGATCCTTACCGTCGCCGCAGGGATACCTGGCAATCATGGACCGTCAGCGGCGCGCTTGGCCAGGATCAGCAGCGAACCACTTTTTCGGCCGCGGTCCAGTCGTAGGGCAAGAACTTGCCGTCGAAAGTCACCACCACGCGGTCCCCGGCGGGGTGCGATTTGCGCTGGATGTCGACGCTGAAGTTGATGGCGCTCATGATGCCGTCACCGAACTGCTCGTGGATGACTTCCTTGAGCGCCCCTCCGTACACCTGAAGTGCCTCGTAGAACCGGTAGATGGTGGGATCGGTAGGAACCGCCGTCGGTAAACCGCCGCGCATCGGCACCCCGGCCAGCACCGGGATCACCGAATCGTCCAACCCCAGCATGTCCGCGATGATCTTGCCGGACTCGGCCGGAACCGGGTGCTGTCCGAGCAATGCCGACACCGTCCACACCACAGGTTTGTCGATGGCGTCGGCCAACTGCTGCCACGTCAGACCCTTGGTCAGGCGGGCTTCCACGATAGCGGCGGTGATCTCGTCTCTGCTCATACCAGCAGCATGCCTGCGACGCGTGGTCACCGCACGCCCAACGTGCCCTCCAGATACTCACCGCGACAAGCGACCCGGGCCAGCTTGCCGCTGGTGGTCCGCGGGATCGCTCCGGCCGGAAGGAAACGTAGATCCACGATGGTCAAGCCGTGCCGGGCGGCCACTGCGGTTCGGATGGCATCGCTCGCCTCATCGGGGTCAGCGCGGTTGGTGCCGCCCGCACGTTCGGCGATGACCACCAGCCCGGCGCCGTCACCATCCGCACCGGGATCGGAGTTCACGGTGAACGCGGTGACATAGCCACGTCGGACCAGCGAGGAGGCCTCTGCCACGGTGGCCTCGATGTCCTGCGGGTAGTGGCTGCGACCGTCGATCTGCACGAGGTCAGCCATCCGCCCGGTCACATAGAACTGCCCCTCAAAGTACACCCCGAGATCGCCGGTGCGCAGCCAGGTGGCGTCCTCGGCAAGCCCGTCGGCGTGACTGCCAGAGACAAGGCGCGAGTGCAGCGACACGCCGAACACCTTGCGTGTCTCCTCCGGTCGGCCCCAGTAACCCCGACCGATGTTGTTGCCGTGCAACCAGATCTCCCCGACCACGCCGTCGGGCACCTCCTCGAAGCGACCGTCGGCAGTCGCCGGGTTGACGATCACCGCCCACAGGCTGCGCGCTGGATGGCCACAGGACACGTGTGCGATCGCACCTTCAGCGTGGGCGCTGACGCTGACCGCCCGCCCGACCGCGAGCTGCTCGCGGTCGAAGTAGACCACCGATGGCTGTTCAGCCGGGGCAATCGTGGTGATCAGCAGTGTCGCCTCGGCAATGCCGTAGGACGGCTTGAACGCGGTGGGCGGTAGTCCGTACGGCGCGAACGCCTCGTTGAATGCCGTTATCACCTCGGGGATCACGGGTTCCGATCCGATGATGAGCACCACATTGCTCAGATCGATGTCCTCCCCCGCGGCGGGCACTCCGCGCTGGGCCGTCCACTCATAGGCGAAGTTCGGCGCGGCGGTGATGACCCGGCCGTGCTTCGATGCCTCCGACATCGCCCGGACCCAGCGCTGCGGGCGACGAATGAACGCGGTCGGCGACATCAGGGTCGAGTGCCCGCCGTACACCGCGGGGAACCCGATCATGGACAGGCCCATGTCGTGGTAGAGCGGTAACCAGCTGAGTCCGTGGGTGTTTCGGTTCAGCAGGTCGATGGACAGGATCATCTGCAGCAGGTTGGTGCCGACCGCACGGTGGGTGATCTCCACGCCGACGGGTGGGCGCGTCGAACCCGAGGTGTACTGCAGGTGGGAGACGTCGTCGGGGTCGACCACGAGGGGGGTGAAGCTGCCCCCCACCGAATCGGGTACCTCGTCGATGACCACCACCTCGGGGCGCACGGTGTCCGGCAACTTCGCGAGGAACGCCGTCACGGCGTCGGCGGCGGCTGCGGTGGTGAGCACCGTGGTCGGACGGGAATCGAGCAGCGCAGTTTCCAGTCGTTCGGCGTGACCCTGCAATTCCGGCGCGAACAGCGGCACCGCGATGTTGCCGGCCTTGATCGCGGCGAAGAAGCCGACGACATAGTCAAGCCCCTGCGGGGCGAGGATGGCGACGCGATCACCGCGCGCGGCAACCCGCTGCAGCAGCGCTGCGACGGCCCGCAGCCGAACTCCCAGCTGCGTCCAGGTCAGCTCGAAGACCTCTTCCTCGGCGCGGCTGTAATCCAGGTAGCGGTAGGCGACCAGGTCACCGACGTGGGCAATGTTGCGCTCGATGAGCGAGATCAACGTGGTGCCCGGCGGCAGCTCGATGCCGCCGTCCGCATCGAGGCAGTCCTCGATGCGGAGCAGGCCCGCCGGAGCGTCGTATTGAACCTGGGTGCCGCTGTTCATGCCTGCAGTCTAGGTTGCGGCACTTTCGATGAGGTCTCCCAACTGCTCGAATGTGAGGGTCCACCCGCTGTGGAAGTTGTCGAATTCCTCTGGCGGTAAAAGGGAATGCTCGATCGACATCATCGTCTGCCCGTCCCCGGCAGGCTCGAATTCGACGTTGACGATGCTGACCACGGTCGGATCGGTCCAGTTCGAGTTGCTCCAGGTGAACCGCAGCACCCGGGGCCGGTCGATCGTCAGGAACTGTCCGGTGATCAGCACGCTCGCGCCGGAATCGTCGATGTCGAACCGCACCAGCCCACCGACCCGGGGTTCGACCGCAACCTCGACGCAGTACACCGGTCGCGGGCACATCCACTCACGCAGCGCCTCGGGGTCGAGCCATTGGTCGAACACCACATCGGGAGCCGCGGGCATCAGCCGTCGCACGCGGACCGTCGACGCCTCGGTCATCGGGAATCCGCCTTACGACGCAACCGCGCGGCCAGTGCATCGGCGCGGCTCGACCAGAAGTCGGTTTGCTCACTCATCCACTGCTGAGCCATCGTCAGCCCGTCCTGCTTGAGCGACACCCAATGCTCGCGACCCCGGATCTCGCGCTGTACCAAGCCCGCGGCTTCCAGCACCCCGACATGGCGCGAGACGCCGGCGAACGTCATGGGCAACGGGGCGGCGAGGTCGCTGATCCGGGCGTCGCCCTCACGCAGGGCCTCCAGCAGCCGCCGACGGGTCGGATCGGCCAGGGCCGAATATGCGCGGTCCAGAACTTGATCTTCAACCACCTTGTTGACTATAGCGGTGACCCGTGGTTCGCTCGAAGGAGTTATTAAACCAATATGTTGAATATTGGCAGGCCCCGCAACAGACCGACGACGGGAGCGGACATGAAGACCCCACCGATCGTGCCGGCCGCCGACTGGCAGGCCGCACTCGACGAAATGCTGGTCAAGGAAAAGGAATTCACCCACGCACGGGACCGGCTCGCGGCACTACGCCGGCGCATGCCGTGGACGCCGGTGGACAAGGACTACGAGTTCGAAGGCCCGGAAAGCGCAGCGACCCTGCTCGACCTGTTCGCCGGGCGTCGACAGCTGATCGTGTACCGCGCCTTCCTCGACCCAGGCGTGCACGGCTGGCCGGAGCACGGTTGTGTCGGCTGTTCGCTGATGGCCGACCACATCGGCAACCTGGCCCATCTCAACGCCCGCGACACCACGCTCGTCTACGTGTCGCGCGGCGCGCAGGCCGACATCGCCCGGATCAAGGCCCGCATGGGGTGGAGCCATCCCTGGTACACCATGGTCCCTCGGGCCGGCACGGCGTTCGATGTGGACTTCGGGGTCGACGAATGGCACGGCACCAACGCGTTCATCCGCGACGGAGACCAGATATTCCGGACCTATTTCATCGACAACCGCGGCGACGAAGCCTTCGTCAACACCTGGAACTTCCTGGACATGACCGCGCTCGGCCGCCAGGAGACCTGGGAGGACTCCCCAGCGGGCTACCCGCAGGTCTCGCCCTACGAGTGGTGGTCCTGGCATGACGCCTACCCCGAGCCGCGCGAGCACTGTGCCGCCTGCGGAAGCCACTGACGGACCGCGCTCACCCGTTGGAGAAGATGGGGAGGTGACGCCATCCCCGCTGACCATCCCCGCTCTGCTGCAGCACAGCGTTTCCGAGTTCGGTGAGTCCACCTACCTGGTCACCCCCACCGACCGGCTCACCTACCTCGAGGCCGAACAACGGTCCGCGCACCTGGCGCGCTGGCTGTTGCACGAAGGGGTGGGCAAGGGCAGTCGCGTGGGCTTGTTCTTCCCCAACGGCGCCGAGTGGGTGACCTGGTGGCTGGCAATATCACGAATCGGGGCGGTGGCGGTGCCGCTGAGTACGCTGTACACCCCGGCCGAGATCGCAAAGGTGTTGCGCCTGGCCGATATCGGACTGCTCATCGCCCCCGGCACGGTGCTGAACATCGATGTCGCCGAACGGCTGGAAGCGGCACTGCCCGAACTGGCCGGCCACTCCACGCGCCGACTGGTCCTTCGCGCCGCCCCTTATCTGCGCCGCATCGCGCTGATCGGTGACATCTCCCGCCCTTGGGCGTCACGTGCGTGCGATGAGACGACGACCGACGAGGTGCCGGTCGAAGTCCTGGCCGCCGCGGAAGCCGAGGTCTCCCCCGCCGACCTCGCCATCATGGTGCACACCTCTGGATCCACCGCCGATCCCAAAGGTGTCCTGCACACCCACGGCACGCTGGTGCGCCAGACGTCGACCTGGCCCGCCGCCATCCGGGCGATCACCGGGTCGCAGGACTCGTCCCGGGTCCTGTGTGCCATGCCGTTCTTCTGGATCGGCGGACTGCTCGCGGTCACCGGGGCACTGCACGAACCCGTCACCCTGGTGGCCATGCCGAAACTCGATCCGGAAACCGCACTGAATCTGGCCGAGCGGGAACGGATCACCGGGATCGTGGGTTGGCCCGCCTTCACCCAGAAGATGCGCGACCATCCGTCGTTCGCCGACCGCGACCTGAGCACAGCACCGATGCTGCGCGACGGCCCGCTGGACATCGCCATGACCGACGTACCCGACGGATTTCCGGTGCACCGCACCATGTCTGAGACCGCGGGCGGATTCGTGTTCACCGACATGGCCATCGTCGACGAGCACGGTTGCCCGGTCCCGTCCGGGGACACCGGCGAACTCCTGGTTCGCGGTATCGGGGTGATGGCCGGTTACAACAAGCGGGAGCGGTCGGAGACCTTCGACGCCGACGGCTGGTACCACACCGGCGACAAGGTATACCGGCGCGACGGCGATCCCCGACTGTTCTACGTCGGGCGCACCACTGACCTGATCAAGGCCGCCGGGGCCAACGTCTCCCCGCTGGAGGTCGAGGCCGTCATCGCCGCGTCCGCCGACGTGGCGCAATGTGTGGTCGTCGGCATCGACGATCCTCAGCGCGGCGAGGAGGTCTGTGCGGTCGTGGTACCCACCGCGGACCTCGACCTGGCGGCACTGGCCGCCCACACCCGGGAACAGTTGTCTGCCTACAAGGTGCCCACCCGCTGGGTGCTGACCGACAGCGAACGGATCCCCACCCTTGCCAGCGGAAAGTTCGACCGGAAAACCCTGCGGCAGTTGATCGTCGACGGAGAGATCGAGACGGTGCGACCGGACGGCACGCTCAGCTTCGGATCGAAGTGATCGCACATCGCTGGGGCCTCGGCGCCTTCGTCGTCGTCGAGGCCGTCTATCTGCTCACCTCGGTCGCATTCGGTTTTTTCGCGCCGCCGGGCCCGCCGCCGGCCTGGTTGATCACCCTGGCGATCGGGGTGCCCACCCTTGTCGCCGCGGCGCTGGCCGTCGCCATCGCGAAATGGCGCGGCAACGGTGCCCGCATCGACTTTCGATGGCAATGGTCCTGGCGTGCATTCGGTCTCGGCTTGGCATTCGGTATCGGCGGACTGTTCATCGCCCTGCCGGCCGCGTTGCTGTACCAGTCGATCGTCGGACCCGACGCGACCTCCGCGGTCGGCGGGGTCTACGAAGGCGTTCGGACCGGGTGGCCACTGGCGGTGACCGTCCTGCTCCTCGTCGCGTTCATCGCACCCATCTGCGAAGAGGTGGTGTACCGCGGACTGCTGTGGGGTGCGCTCGAGCAACGCTGGGGACGCATCGTCGCGGTGATCGTGTCCACCCTGGTATTTGCCCTGGCCCACCTGGAACCGCAGCGGGCTCCGCTGCTGCTGGTGGTCGCCATCCCAATTGCATTGGCGCGGCTGTACTCCGGAAGTCTGTGGGGCGGCATCATCGCCCACCAGCTGACCAACCTGCTGCCCGGCATGGTGATGATGTTCGGACTGTTGGGAATGATGCCGGCCCATTGAGGTGCTACTTCCTGCGGTCGCGCACCTTGTACGTCGAGGGCCACGACATACGGGACTCATCGCCCACCAACGGCGTTCCCGAACCACCGACACGAACGTCGTAGGCTTCCTGCCCGGCACCGACCTCGCGATTGGCGTGCTCTTGAGCCAGGTAGTACAACTGGTCGATCTCGGCCTCCGAGAACGCCACGAAGGTGGTCTTCCGCACGATGTCGTTGATGCCGGCCGTCATCCGGTCGGGCAGGATGCGCGACGCCAGCGCGGCCAGGCCGAGCAGGATGAACGGGATGACCCAGTAGCAGATGAACGACAGCGGCGTCTTGGTGTCCAGAATCGTGGCGTCGCCCTGCACGATCGGCGGGATCGCCGAGGAGATCGTCATCCCGGCGAATGCCCCCACCCAGATCCAGGTCAGGATCTTGACGATCCGTTGGAACAGATCGCTTTCCACGACTCCGGGCGGTTGGCCCGCCGCCGCGAACTCCAGCACGAACGGCTTGCCGACCAGCAGGCCGACGAGGGCGACCAGGAAGATCCCCGCGGTGCTCAACGGCTGTATCCAGCGCTCCATGACGTCCTGGCTCAGCACCAGGGTCAAGATGGTCAGCACGATGAAGGTCGCGAGCGCACCGACCTCCAGGGTGCGCCCCGGTGCGCCGGAGATCCGGCTGATGGTGAACGTCGCGATGGCCGTCGCCAGCGCCACCAGCACGGCGACGAGGAACGGCACATTGCCGACGAGTACCCAATAGATGATCCACGGCGCGAAGCCAAACAGGATGCCCACGAGCGCCTAGTCTAGGGGCTTACCGTTGGTCCGACGGCTACCACCCGCCGGACGGCTATCGATCGATCAGGCGATGATGCGGACCAGATAAGGGGTCATGCCCTCGCCGCGCACCGGTGTGACCGCAACCGCGGGATCGGTGCCCTGGATCATCTGGTTGTTGCCGAGGTAGAGCGCCACGCTCTGGGTGCCCTCGGGACCGTAGAAAATCAGGTCACCGGGCAGTGCCTGGGCGGGCAGCACCTTCTGTCCGACCTTGTACTGCTCGCCGGAGGACCGCGGCATCTTCACCCCGACTCCGCCGAACGCATAGACGATCAGTCCGGAGGCATCGAATCCGACCACATTCGCCGAGGGATCCGGCGTGACGCCGAGACCCGGAGTCAGGACCGGGGCCGCCGGAGCGGCCACCGTGGGGGTCGACAATCCCGGAGTCAGGCCGCCCGCGAGCGGCGGTGCCGCCGGAGTCAGGGCCGGGAGGCCGCGGGCGACGCCACGTGTCGGCCCGTTGACGTCCCCGCCTCCGTAGCTGAAGGGCACACCGCGCTGCGACATCGCGCGCGCGATCACAATGTCGATAAATTTCTGGTTGCCGGTCGGGCGTTCGATCGGTGCGGCGCCGGCCAGTCCGGGAGCCGCTACCAGAAATGCCAGACTCAACAGCAGGGCAAAGGTACGTCTCATCGAACATCAACTCTCTCGACCGTGAAAAGGAGGAACCGACCGCTGGTCGTTGTCAGCCGGATCAACCATTTGTACCGCCGAGTAACCGAATTTCCCAATTAGTTTGGGGCACAAGCTCAATCAGATGCAGTACCGTGACCCAACAGTTACCGCGGGCGCCGTGCACAGCCAGTGGCCGCCGGGCTGGGCGCCGACCATGTCGGCAAAGCACTTGCCGTAGGTTCGGTTTGACCGCGCGACCCCGAAAATCGTTGCAGTACAGGGCATACCGACAGGGGTAACCGCGTTTGCCGATTACCTGACACGATGGTGGCATGCACCCCGACGAACATCCGCGATCCTGGTCGGCCCAACTCTGGGAGCCGATCGAACCGACGTTCACCGCGATCCTCACGCACCCGTTCCTGACCGGCCTGACCGACGGCAGCCTCGACGACGCGGCGTTCGCCCATTACGTGGCACAGGACGTCCACTACCTGCGCGACTACGCCCGTGCCTTGGCCATCGTCGCCGCCAAGGCCCCCGATCTTGCCGACACCGCGATGTTCTCCCGGCATGCCGCGGAGGTCTTCGATGTCGAATTGGGTCTGCACAGCGAACTGCTCCCAGAGCTGGGGCTGGATGTCGAGATGCTGAACGCGACGCCCGTCGCGCCGACCACACGCGCCTACACGAGCTATCTACTGGCCGCTGCCTACGGCGGCACGTTCGCCGAAGGCCTGGCGGCGGTACTTCCGTGTTACTGGATCTACGCCCGGGTCGGGGCGGCGCTACTGGAACGCGGATCGCCGGATCGGCGTTATCAGCGGTGGATCGACAGCTACGGCGGCGACGAGTTCGCCGCCACGGTTGCCGAAGTACTCGACCTGACGAATCGAGTCGGACCGACACTGGGCGGGGCGGACGAGGCCGCCGCACGAGCCCATTTCGAGGTCACGGCGAGATACGAATGGATGTTCTTCGACGCGGCCCATCGCCGCGAGCAGTGGCCGATCTGAAGGCGGCCCACCGGTTGTCCGTACCGTCCCTCACCGGCGCAGGCGCCGGCGAAGGACGGTGAGGACTACTGCAACGCGGCCAGCGCGGCCTCGTAGTTGGGCTCCTGGACGATCTCGGGCACCAGTTCGGTGTAGGCCACGTTGCCGTCGGCACCGACTACGACGACGGCGCGTCCCAGCAGACCGGCCATCGGGCCGTCGGCCATGGTGATTCCGAAATCCTCTCCGAAGCTGTCACGGAACGTCGACGCAGTGATGACGTTCTCGATCCCCTCGGCTCCGCAGAAACGGCTGAGCGCGAACGGCAGGTCCTTCGACACGCACAGGACCGTGGCTCCGCCGGCGGCCGCACGTTCGTTGAAGGCACGCACGCTGGCGGCGCATATCCCGGTGTCGACCGACGGGAAGATGTTCAGCAGCACTGGCTTGCCCTGGAACTGATCGCTGCTGACCGCGCCGAGATCGGTGCCGACGAGCGAGTAGTTCGGGGCCGGGCTACCGACAGCGGGCAGGTCTCCGACCGTGTTGATGGGGTTTCCCTTGAGAGTTATCTGTGCCATAGGGCACAGTCTGTCAAAACCGGGTGCCGAGCGGGCGAGCCGGGGTGCGACGATGAGGCGCGATGATCGATCTGCCCGAGGCCGTGCGCGTGATGGGCAGGCGCGGACCGCAGTGGCAATCGTGGGTCGACGGCTTGCCGCGCACGATCCGGGACCAGTTCGACGAATGGGACCTGCACGCCGACGGGCCCGCCCTTCACGGCCACTGCTCGATCGTGCTGCCGGTACGCACCGGCGAGGGCGCGCCCGCAGTCCTGAAGGCCGCCTTCCCCGACGACGAGTCCGCACACGAACACCTCGCGTTGCGACGGTGGGCGGGAGTGGGAGCGGTCCGGTTGCTGCGCGCAGATCCACACCGGCGAACGATGCTGCTGGAACGGCTGCACCACCGAAATCTCAACGAGCTCTGGGATATTGAGGCGTGTGAGATTGTCGCCCAGCTGTACGGCCGGATTCATGTGCCAGCACTGCCGCAGCTGCGTTCGCTCGCCGAACTCATCTCACGGTCGTCGGCGGACCTGGCACGCCTCCCCCGCAACGCCCCGGTTCCGCATCGACTCGTGGAACAGGCGATCACCCTCGGCAGCGATCTGGCGGCCGATACCGGTGCCACCGGAACCCTGATCCACGGCGACCTGCACTACGCGAACCTCCTCGCCGGCGACCGCGACCCCTGGCTGGTGATCGACCCGAAGCCGATCAACGGGGACCCGCATTACGAGGTCGCACCGATGCTGTGGAACCGCTGGGATGAGCTGGCGGGTTACGTTCGCGACGGGGTCCGGCGCCGGTTGTCGGCTCTGGTCGACGCCGCCGGCCTGGATTTCGACCGGGCCCGCGCCTGGGTCGTCGTACGGATGGTGCACAACGCGATGTGGGAGCTGACCGAATCGCCCGAACCCGACCCGGACTGGCTCACCAGATGTGTGGCGATTGCCAAGGCTGTGCAGGACTGAGCCCTCAGATGACCTTGTACGTGAGGTCGTACAGTGCGCCTGCGCCGCTGAACTGCCGGGTGAGCTCACCCCGGCCCAACTCCTCCGACCGGATGAGTATCGAGCCGACGTCCTCCATTTCGTCGGTACGCACGTCCACCTCCCGCAACACGATCTCCAACTGGCCATCGAAGGGCAACAGTCGGTCCAGATCGACCACATCCCCCTGGCACATCGAAACAGCCTTGAACTGAAATCCGTCAGCGCGGCTGATACTGAGCGCATCGGTCCCACCGGTGTCCTGAGTCTTTACGGCCCGGAGTTCGGACAGCTTGGCGAACAACGACATGGCGTCCTCCGTTGGATCTTCCCCGCCAGCGGTAGCTGACGAAGTCGATTCTCGAGTTGGCGCCACGTCGTACACATGCGTAGTGCGCTACTTGAATCTGTTCCGCGAAGGATGCCGCTCCCAGCCCGGTGTCACCTCAACCGAAGGACATCGAGGCAGCTCACGAGGCGGAAATGGCACTCTGCAGGCGCTCGCGCCACCAGGCCAGCCTGGTCGGGTCGGTCACCGCGTACCGCTCGAGTTGGTCGCGCTGCGGCGCCGGGGGCATCGGTGCGACCGGGAGGTAGCCATCCACCGCGACCAGGGAACGCGAATCCGCGACGACGTCGCCGGCGAGAATTCCCCTGGTTCCCAACTCGCACGCGAACGCCAACTC
The DNA here is from genome assembly GCF_010727325.1 of Mycolicibacterium alvei. Classification (NCBI taxonomy): domain Bacteria; kingdom Bacillati; phylum Actinomycetota; class Actinomycetes; order Mycobacteriales; family Mycobacteriaceae; genus Mycobacterium; species Mycolicibacterium alvei. The sequence continues at coordinate 756,786 of NZ_AP022565.1, read as the reverse complement.
GGGTAACGCGCCCGCCAGTGCGAGTCCCGCGGCAAGTCCGATGGTCGTCTCCAGCGTCGAGGTGACCAGACACGGCAACCCGCAGGACTCCGCGACGCGCAGGGCACGCCGGGCCCCGCCCAACGGTCCGGTCGCAAGCACGGCCATGTCGGCCGCCTCGCTGAGCCGCAGGCTCCTCGGGTCCTCGGATTCGCGGATCGACTCGCCGACCGCGATGGGCACCTCGACCCGGCGCCGCACCTGCGCCAACTCGTCGACCGTAGGGCAGGGCTGCGCGATGAACTCCAGTCCGCCGACCGCGCGATCGAGGGCACCGATGGCGGTGACTGCGGTGTCTGGATCCCACCGGCCCTTGGCGTCACACCTGAGGACGCCCTCCGCGCCGAGTCCGTCGCGCACCGCCCGGACCCGCTCCACGTCCTGGGCCAATCCCCCGACACCCACCTCGACCGCGGCGGTCCGGCAACCCGATGCGGCGGCGATCTCGTGCGCCCGTACGGCGTCGACAGCGGGAATGGTGACCGCGATGGGTACCCGTCCGCGGACCGGGTCAGGCCAGCCGACGGTACCCGGCTCGATGGCCGCCGTGAGCCAGCGGCCCAGTGCGCGCTCATGCGGCAGCGGGCTGAACTCCCCCCAGCCCTGCGGCCCCTCGATGAGCATGCCCTCGCGAACCGTGAGCCCAGCGATCGGCTCGATGGTCGGGATGGCGAAAACCGGCGCACGGTCAAAGTCGATCAGGGTCTGCACAACCACGTGACGCTAGCGGACGGAACCCGCCGTCGGCGGACAACCCGCGGCTTAGACTGCACCCGTAGGTCCGGAGAGGTGTAGCGATGAGGAGACAACCGATGACGAGCGCGGTGTGGCGCGGGGTATGCACAGTGCTGTCGGCCGCGGTGCTGGCGGCTGGGTCGATGGCGGTGGCCACGATCGTGACGCCGGCGCCGAGTTCGGCGTGTGCTCCCGGGGAAACCGGCGTCATCTACGGTTGTGCACCTTTCTGCATACCGGGCCGGCAGCTCGACACCGCGACCGGGCTGTGCCTGCCGGTGCAACCCCCGCGCACTCCCAATAGTGTTGCGACACCGCTTTTCTAAGCTATTACGCTGGGCATCATGGCGCAGGTACTGACGGTCAACGTGGCTCATCCACGACCCAACACCGCCGAGGGGCGTGCCGTCACCGGCATCGACAAGCGTCCCGTCGACGGGGCGGTCGCGGTACGTGCACCGGGCCCGATGCACGGCGGGCTCGGTAGCGGCCTGGTCGGCGACACGATCGGCGACCAACAGTTCCACGGCGGCGACGATCAGGCGGTGTACGCCTACGCACGCGAAGATCTCGACGGCTGGCAGACCGAGTTGGACCGTGAGATCGCCAATGGCGTGTTCGGCGAGAACCTGACAACGGCGGGCATCGATGTCACCGACGCCGTCATCGGCGAGCGGTGGCGGGTCGGTTCCGACGGGCTCGAGCTCGAGGTGTCCCGGCCGCGTATCCCCTGCCGGACGTTCGCCAACTGGTTGCAGCTCAACGGGTGGGTAAAAACCTTTACCAGGGCGGCGATTCCGGGTGCGTATCTGCGACTGGTGACACCTGGATCGGTATCTGCCGGCGACGAGATCGTGGTGACCGATCGACCCGACCATGCCATCACCGTCGGGTTCGTGTTCCGGGCACTGACCCTGGAGCCACAGCATCTGCCCGCCATCCTGCAGGCGCCCGCCCTTCCGGAACCCCTGCGGGAACTCGCCGAACGCCGCACCGCCTCCGGCTGACCAATCGGGGGCCGCCTGCGGGACAGGCTATTCCGGCCACTTATTGGCGAGGATCACCTCGACGAAGTCCTCGCGCACGAACGAATCGTCGAAGTGGGCGAGCACGTCGGCGTTGACGGTGCCGAAGGTCGATGCCGGGCGCTGCTGCACCCCGTCGGTGAACGCCTGCAGGATCCGGTTCTTGAAATCGGGCCGCGGATGCGCCGTGGTGACGGCGCTGAGATCGCCCGGCGTCAGGTTGCCGAGGCCGATCCCGAGCACATCGGTTTCCACACCGGCTGTCACCAAAGCGATCTCAGGCTCGAGGAACTCGGGAACACCCGGGGTGGTGTGCAGCGCGATGCCCAGCCAAACCTTGCGCGCGGCAGCCTCGTCAACCCCGTGCTGCAACAGGAAGTCCCGTGCGGCATTGGCGCCGTCGACCTCGAAGCGCAACTGTGAAGACGAGCGGTACCCCTGCGTCAACCCGATGTCGTGGAACATGGCACCGACGTACAGGAGTTCGAGATCGGGCTGCAACCCTCGGCGCAGACCCTGTAACGCACCGAAGTAGAACACCCGGCGGGAGTGATGGAACAGCAGATCGTCCTCGACACCGCGGATGTACTCGGTGGCCGCCCGCACCAGCGCGGTGTCCGGCAGTTCGATCCCGGCAATGTTGTCGGTCAGTGACATCGTCACGGTGTGCCTCCTTCAAACGTGAATCAATGGGTGGGCGGGTTCAGGTGATAGCGGGCCACAATGTCGTCGAACCATTCCGGCGCGCCGTAAGTGAGGCCGTACTTGCTCGAGAGTTCGATGAAATCGGCGGTGGTGTGCAGGACCGGGCTGTCAGGCCGGGTTTCACCGGTTGAGGTGAGTAGCTCACCGAGTTCGCGGAAATAGTTCTCGAAACCATTTCCTGGGGTGATCACTTCGATGATGCGGCCCGGGGTCGAACCCGCGTTCCACATGGCGTGCATCTGCCCACGCGGCTTCGTGATATATCCACCCGGTCCCAGGACGACCTCACTGTCGTCGGAGCGGAAACCGATCTCACCGGACAACACGATCGAGTGTTCGTCCTCGTTGGTGTGGCGGTGCGCCGCGGTGATCATGCCGACCGCGAAGGGATGCTCCACAATCGAGACCAGGCCTCCGGTGGTGCGGCCGCCAAGCTTGAAAACCGCTCCGAAGCCGGGGATTTCAGCGGTATCCCCGGCCCCGGGCTGGACCACTGTGACGGTTGCACCTGCGGTGAATGACATGTGATCCTCCTTGTCGGTGTGTCACCAGTCTGTGGCCCGACTCGACTCCCCGGCCATGTCTGATCCGCCATGTTTCCCACAGAAAGCGACACAATGGACCGATGGCACAGGTTCTGGAGCCACGTGAGATCGTGATCGTCGTCTTCGACGGGATGAAACTGCTGGATGCCGCCGGGCCCGCCGAGGTCTTCGCCGAGGCCAACCGGTACGGCGCCGGCTACCGCCTACGGATCGCCTCGGTCGACGGCGCCGACGTCCTCACCTCGATCGGCACCAAGTTCGCGGTGACCGATCGAATCGCGGAGATCAACGGTGTGGACACCGTATTGGTCTCCGGCGGAGACAATCTCGTGGGCCGGCCGATCGATCCGGGTCTGGTGGCAGCGCTGCGAGACCTGCCTGGTCGGACCCGGCGACTCGCGTCGATCTGCACCGGGTCCTTCATCCTCGCCGAGGCCGGCTTGCTCGACGGCCGCCGGGCCACCACGCACTGGCGGCACGCACGGCTGCTGGCCCGGGCATATCCCACGATTTCAGTCGAACCCGATGCCATCTTCGTCCGGGACGGGGCCGTGTACACGTCAGCGGGAGTATCCGCAGGCATCGATTTGGCATTGGCGCTGGTGGAGTCGGATTGCGGCGCTGAACTGGTACGCGCCGTCGCCCGGTCACTGGTCGTGTATCTCAAGCGGGCCGGCGGCCAGTCACAGTTCTCCACGTTGGTCGAGTCGGATGCTCCGGCAGAGTCGGCATTGCGTCGGGTCACCGACGCGATCGCGGCCGAACCCACCGCCAACCACAGCGTGAAAAACCTTGCAGCACTGGCCTCATTGAGCACCCGGCAGCTGACCCGGCTGTTTCAAGCCGAGCTGGGCACCACACCGGCACACTACGTCGAAACGGTACGGATCGATCTCGCACGAGCAGCTCTCGACGCGGGACGCCGGGTCGGAGAAACCGCCCGACTGGCCGGGTTCGGGAGCGCCGAGACCCTACGCCGGGTGTTCGTCAACCACCTCGGGGTGTCACCGAAGGCGTACCGCGACCGGTTTCGCACCACCTCCGGCGACTGAGCTCGGCGCTCAGATCCAGCGAGGAAGCTCCTTGCCGATCAACGGTGCGATCTTGTCGGCCATATAGGCGTGGCCGGCGTCGGTCGGGTGGATGCCGTCGGCCCCGATCAGTTCCGGGTTGTCGAAGAACCAGCGCTCGGCGATCGGATCGACGAACGTCGCCCCGACCTGCCGGGCCTGATCCCGCAGGATGTCACGAACCCCGAACAGATTCGGTGGAACATCGGCGTTCACCCACGGCGGCCCGATCACCAGCATCCGAGCGTTCGGGGCAGCCTGCCGTGCCATCGTGAGGGCATCGTGGCTCAGCCGGGTGACCACACCCAGGTCAGCGTCCTTGTCGTTGCGCGACCCGAAGAAGACGATCAATGCGTCGTCAGGCTGCACTGCCCTGGGTGTCAGGTCGGCGAAGATGCTGCCGCGGTTGCCGCGGGCCTCGTAGCCGGCACCACCCTCGGCAACCACATCGGCGTCCACCTGCACACCGCGCTGTGCCAGCTTCTGCCAGGCCAGCGGCGCCCAGTTCCTGGGCCCCATGCCGCCCTCGGCGAGCATGCCCGTGGTGTAGGAGTCCCCGATCACCGCGATGTGGTTGATCTGGGGGTCCAGGCCCGACGTGACAAAGCGCTGCTGAGGAGCCTGTGCGAACAGCCCGACCAATAGGCCGAGTGAGACGATGAAAGTGGTCAGACGACTCACTGCAACCTCCACTGCCGGCGAGACTCAATTCGTCCCGGACCGCGATACCGGGACAGCCTAAGGTGTGAATCGCGGCCGTAGATAGGCGGTCGGTGACACAGCGATAACAAGGGCATAACAACCTGTCGCGCAGGGGGTTTGGATGGTTACAGCGGTCAGCCCGCGCGGGCCGTAACCTCGTCGGACCGGTCTGCCGACTCAGTGTCGATCCGGTGCAGTCTCTTGTTCGGCGGGTCGACCGGGCGGATATCGACCATCCTGCGCATCCAGCGCCTGGCCGGCTCCTCCACGAGGTGGTACAGCGCCATCGCGCCGATCACCGAGATCGCGAACAGGCCGAGCAGTGTCGCGTTACCCGAGAGCGTCGGTGTCAGGCTCAGCTCGAATTGCCTGGTGGTCCAAATCCAGGCGGTATGGACCAACTCGTGCACCATGTACAGGCCGAACGAGATCTGTCCGCCATAGACCAGCAGGCGGGTGGACAGCAATGCCGGCAGGCTGCCGACGCCGACCGCCAAGGCGACCACCTGCGGAACGAAAAGGATGTCGACCATGCCGCCGGCATCGCCGACGGTGTTCAACGGGTGCTTGTCGAAGAAGTACAGTCCGCCGACGATCGCCGCGCCCAACACGATCGAGAGATAGCCCGCACGCGTGCGGGTCCGATCCCTCAGATGCAGCTTGCGCACCGCCGCGCATGCGAGTGCACCGGCGGTGAACTGCATGACGATCCGGGGCAGCCAACTCCACGGGGTGTAGAAGTGGCCCGTGGCCATCAACAGCACGACCGGTGGCACTGCGGCGACGATGGCCAGCAGGATCAGGCCGCGCGCCCGGGTGGCGCGCGCGATCCGGAAGATGACCAGAATCAGCGCTCCGAACAGAAGGTAAGCCAACCACTCGGCGCTGATCGACCATGCCGGCCCATCCCAGCTCGAGCCGTCGAAGTAGGGCTGGAACCAGAGTTGGACCAGGAACAGTTGCCGCACATAGCTGACGGCGTTGTAGCCACTGGTGTCCTCGGGCGGGATATGTCCGACGTTGAGGGTGAAGATCAGCCACAGTGCCGCCAGGTGCAGCGTGACGAGGTACACCGGCCACACCCGCGACAACCGCAGCCACAAGAAGTGCAGTGTGGCCCGGGTGGACCAGGTCGGCCCCATCCGGTCGATGTAGTTCCAGGTCAGGACGAACCCGCTGAGGATGAAGAAGAGGTCGACACCCTGTGCGCCGCGGTCGAGCACGGGGGCGAGCGCTTCGGTGACGTCAGGTGCCACCTGGTAGAGCAGGGGCCTGAAGTGGAAGAGCACCACCCACACCGCGGCAACGATGCGCAGTCCCGTCAGGGCCTTGATCTCTGCGCCGCGCACAACACCCTTTTCCGTATCCACCAAGCTGATTCATCACGTTTCCGCCGTGGCCGGCCGGGCGGATCGGCCCGCGATTCGCGCAGCCGGCAGCCCTCGCAGACTAGCAGCGTGCCGGTGCCCGCCGCGCTCCCCGCGCGGTGTGCACTTCCTGTGTGACACGCCTGGGCGCGCGAACCGCGGAGTGGGTGATCTTGTGCAGCAAAGCATTTGCCGATGTCGACGCGCCCACCGGATCGTCGGGCTGTGCGCCACCGCGGCGTGTCCGACTCCTGGCAGTCCGCTCAGCGGGCCGATAGGCTCGGGTCACGTGATCTCTCGGGGAGGTTTGAGATGACCAACATCATCGGCCGCTGCGCCGCAGGCATCGGCACGGTATTGGTGCCGTTCGGTCTGCTGGCAGTGGTCACGGTCGCCACACCGGCAGTCAGCTGGGCCGACTGCGGGGCCGGCGAGTGGTGGGATCCGGTGGCGAATGTGTGCCGCCCGCCGGTTGTGCCGCTGGGATGCGACAACGGCTGGTGGTGGGACCCGGTCAGCAACACCTGCCGGCCGCCGCTGCTACCGCCCGGCTGATCTCAGGGCGACCCATCAGGGCATCGGCACCGAGGAACCGTCGTAGTTGCGGGCATTGTTGTTGAGTGAATCCATCCAGGCCCGCAGCTTGGCGCCGCCGACCAGGGCCGGAATCGTGCCGTTGGCCGGAGTGTCGGGGGCGGCGTCGGTGGGCTGCCACGGCTGGCAACCACTCGTCTTGAACGCCTTGTCGGTCGCCTCGATCGTGATGACCTGTGGCTTCTTGGTGAACGCGTTGTCGATGATGTCGCCGCCGTGCAGGTCGGCCATGCGCTTCCAGTAGCAGGTGCCGCCCTCGACCGGGCCGGCCGAGGCGTAGTTGCCCGGCTGGATGTCGGTGCCGACCACGAAGAGGCCGTCGTGATCGATCACCTTTGCGGCGACAGGTGCTGCGGGAGCGTCGGCGGACGCGGGAGCCTCGGGGGCCGGCTGGATCGGACCCGGGGGCGGACCGGGCGCGGGGATGGGGGCCGTGTCCGGATCGGCGCTGGCGATGCCGCTGAACGCTCCGCCTGCAGACACCACCAGGGCGGCGGCGAGGATCACGGCTTTCATCGGCTTCATGAAAACCCAGGGTACCGGGTACAGCGACGTGCTCGGGATCTGTGGCACGCTCGCGGTGTGGAGCCCGCGCGTCCCGATCCCGATGCACCCCACCTGGCCGATGTGGTCCCGTCGGTGCTCGCCGCGATGGGTGCACCCGGGTTCGATGCGCGGATTCCCTGGGCCGGCCCGATCCGCGGAGCCTGCGTTCTGCTGATCGACGGACTCGGCGCCGACCTACTGGCCGCCCATGCCGCCGATGCACCGGTCCTGACCGGCATGTCGGACCAAGCTTCCAGTCCGACACTGCACGTCGGGTTCCCGTCCACCACGGCAGCGGGATTGGCGGCGATCGGCACCGGACACCGCTCGGGTGAACACGGATTTGTCGGTTACTCGTTCCGGGTCCCCGGGGCCGGCCCGGAATTCGATGTGATCAATGCACTTCGGTGGCGCCCCCATCCGTGGGGACCCGACCTTCGCGACCGGGTGGTGCCCGAACAGCTCCAACCGATGCCCACCACCTTCGAACAGGCCCGAGCGGCCGGTTTCGAGGTCTCGGTCGTATCGGGCGCCCAGTACGCCGGGTCCGGACTGACCCGGGCGGTGCTGCGCGGTGGACGTTACGTCGGCGTTCATGCCCTCGGCGATCTCGCTGCCGAGATCATCGCGGCCGTCGCAGGCAGCGGCTTCTGCTACGGATACCACGCCGACCTCGACCTGGTGGGCCACCTGCACGGACCCGGATCGCCCGCCTGGCGAATGCAGTTGCGGCAGGTCGACCGCCTGGTGGAGTCGGTGCTGGAGGCATTGCCGTCGGAGTGCCTGCTGACCGTGGTGGCCGACCACGGCATGGTCGCCGTCGATCCTGCGGCGGCAGTGGACATCGACGAAAGCACCCCACTCCGCGACGGGGTGGTTGCCGTCGGTGGTGAAGCCCGTGCCCGGCATATCTACACCGCTGACGGTGCGGCCGACGATGTGCTCAGTGCATGGCGCACCACCCTGGCGGATTCCGCGTGGGTGATGTCTCGGAGCGAGGCCATCGCGGCGGGTTGGTTCGGACCTCGGGTACGTGACGACGTCCGGTCCCGAATCGGTGATGTCGTCGCCGCGGCGTGCGGTTCAACCGCATTGCTGAGACGCCAGGCCGAACCCCTGGAGTCGGCATTGATCGGCCATCACGGTTCGCTCACGCATGCCGAGCAATATGTCCCCTTGCTGTCGGCGATCGGCTGAGCGAACCGCCCACCGGAAACAGGCTTAGATGGGCTAAGATTCACCGCATGAAGCTTGCAGGGCTGGCAGTGATCGGTGCCGCGGCGGCAATCGCCTTCGCCGCTCCCGCACAAGCCGAGATTGATACAGATTTCGCCAATGAGCTGCACACCTTTGGCATCTACGGGCAGCGCGACTACAACGCCTGGATCGCCAAGATCATGTGCAAACGACTGCACAACGGCGTCGACCACACCGCCCAGGACTCGGTCGGCTTCGTCAAGAAGCAACTGGCCAAGGACAGCAGCGACGCCCAGGCCTGGCAGTTCACCGGCACCGCCATCAACTACTACTGCCCCGATCAGCGCTCCGTCTACGAACAGGCCGCGCACTAACCGACTTTGGGAGCACCATGTCCAACCGCACGAGCGTCACAAACCTGATCCGCACCGGCATCGCCGCCTGCGCCGTGGCCGGCAGCCTGGCCACCGCCGGCATCGCAGGCGCCGACGCCACCGACGACTACCCCATCCCCAACCGCATCCTGCGCACCCCCTGCACCGCCGAACAGATCATGGCCGCCGCCCGCGACGTCGAACCCGTCTACTACGAGCGCTACATGATCGACTACAACAACAAGCCCGTCGCCGACCAGCAGGGCGCCCAGGACCGCATCCACTGGTTCTTCTCCATGGACTACGCCGGCCGCCGCCAATACTCCGAGAACATGGCCACCAACGCCTTCTTCGAGAACATGTCCTGGCGCTGGCCGAACTGGGCCAAACTGTTCTTCAACAACAAGGGCGTCGCCGCCAACACCACCGACATCTGCCAGAGCTACCCACCCAACGACATGTCGGTCTGGGACTGGCACTGACGGATCTCGATGCGGGCTGGGTGCCGCTGCCGACACGGCGGCGAGACCCAGCCCGATTTCGTTAGCTCCATCACAATCGGTAGCGCAGATTCACCCCGAAACCCCTGTCGACGGGCGCTGAAAAAGCCGCTTGACCTCGGATTTCGTGACCGCTGAGGACGCCGGCAACCGACCGCCGGCGGCGCGGCACCGCGGGCGCGGCATCACACCTGTGTCACCGTTTTGTCACTCATTTAAATAAGCTAATATCTCGCTAGTTTCTAGTTAGCCATTCGGCTAGACAGCGAGGGGTATCGAGGTGAACATGGTGCACGGGCGCTCCCCCATCGACTGCCATGCCGACGGCATGGCCACGTCACCTCGCGGCCTCACTACCCACACTGCCCACAACCGACGGACCGGTGCCATTTCACGATGACCAACGCGACGAAAAGCTCTCGCCGGAAGCAGTTTTCAATTTCGGGTCTGGCCAAGAGGTTCTGGATTCCGTTGATCATCGTGGTGGTGGTGGTGGTCGGCGGGTTCACAGTCATGCGGGTACGCACGTTCTTCGGCGCCGGCGGCGGCACCGGAATCACCAGCGCGAAGGTCGATGACACCAAACCCTTCGACCCCAAGGTCGTGGTCTACGAGATCTACGGCGTCCCCGGGGCGACGGCCGACGTGAACTACCTCGATCTCGACGCCCAGCCCCAGCGCATCGACGGGGTCACCCTGCCGTGGTCGCTGCGCCTGGAGTCCACCGCGCCGTCGGTGTTCCCCAACATCGTCGCGCAGGGCAACGGCGACACGATCAGCTGCCGCATCACCGTCGATGACGAGCTCAAGGACGAGAGAACCTCCAACGGCGTGAATGCCCAGACCTTCTGCTTGGTGAAATCTGCATGAGCGCCCACGACGCCCCCACCGACGCCTTCCCGGTCACCGGGCCGCCGCGGCAGGCCCAGCATGGTGGGATCGCCAAGTGGATCCGCCGGCTGGCGATCCCGATCATCATCGGCTGGGTCGCCCTCATCGGGATCCTGAACACCGCGGTGCCCCAGCTCGAAGAGGTGGGCAAGATGCGGTCGGTGTCGATGAGCCCCGACCAGGCGCCGTCGATGATCGCGATGAAGCGTGTGGGCGAGGTGTTCCAGGAGTTCAAGTCCAACAGCTCGGTCATGGTCGTGCTCGAGGGTGACGAGCCGCTCGATGTCAAAGCGCACGATTACTACGACGAGGTCGTCGCCAAGCTCGAGGCCGACACAAAGCACGTCGAGCACGTCCAGGACTTCTGGGGCGACCCGCTGACCGCCTCGGGTGCCCAGAGCTCCGACGGCAAGGCCTCGTATGTGCAGGTCTACACCGCCGGTAACCAGGGCGAGGCGCTGGCCAACGAATCGGTCGAGGCCGTCCAGCAGATCGTCGAGAGTGTCACTCCGCCGCCGGGTGTCAAGGCCTACGTGACCGGTCCCGCGGCCTTGGCCGCCGACCAGCACATCGCCGGTGACCGCAGCGTGAGGATCATCGAGGCGCTGACCTTCACGGTCATCATCATCATGCTGCTGCTGGTCTACCGCTCCATCATCACGGTGGTCCTCACGCTGGTCATGGTGGTGCTGTCACTCTCAGCAGCTCGCGGTGTCGTCGCTGCTCTGGGCTTCTACGACATCATCGGACTCTCCACGTTCGCCACCAACCTGTTGGTCACGTTGGCCATCGCGGCGTCCACCGACTACGCAATCTTCCTGATAGGTCGATATCAAGAGGCCCGAAGTGTCGGCGAAGACCGGGAACAGGCCTACTACACGATGTTCCACGGCACCGCGCATGTGGTGCTGGGTTCGGGCCTGACCATCGCCGGCGCCACGCTGTGTCTGCACTTCACCAACCTTCCGTACTTCCGGTCACTGGGTATCCCGTTGGCCATCGGCATGGTCACCGGCGTGATCGCCGCCCTGACTCTGGGGCCGGCGATCATCTCGGTGGCCAGCAGGTTCGGCAAGACGCTGGAACCCAAGCGGGCCATGCGTACCCGCGGCTGGCGCAAGATCGGTGCCGCAGTGGTGCGCTGGCCCGGGCCGATCCTGGTCGCCACCATCGCGCTGTCACTGATCGGTCTGCTGACCCTGCCCGGATACCAGACCAACTACAACGACCGCCAGTACCTGCCGGCAGACCTCCCGGCCAACACCGGCTACGCCGCATCCGACCGCCACTTCTCGCAGGCCCGGATGAACCCCGAACTGCTGCTGATCGAAAGCGATCACGATCTACGCAACTCGGCGGACTTCCTGGTCGTGGACCGCATCGCCAAGCGAATCTTCCAGGTGCCCGGCATTTCCCGGGTCCAGGCCATCACCCGCCCGCAGGGAACGCCGATCGAGCACACCTCGATCCCGTTCCAGATCAGCATGCAGGGCACGACGCAGATGATGAACATGAAATACATGCAGGACCGCATGAAGGACATGTTGGTTCAGGCCGACGAGATGCAGAAAACGGTCGACACGATGGAGAAGATGCTCCGGTTGACCAAGGAGATGTCGGACACCACCCACAGCATGGTCGGCAAGATGCACACCATGGTCGTCGACGTGGCCGAAATGCGGGATCACATCGCCGATTTCGACGATTTCTTCCGCCCGATCCGCAACTATCTGTACTGGGAACCCAAGTGCTTCAACATCCCGCTGTGCTGGTCGATGCGTTCGGTCTTCGACTCGCTTGACGGTATCGACACCATGACCGACGACATCCAGAAGCTGATGCCGGACATGGACCGTCTCGATGAGCTCATGCCACAGATGCTCACGATCATGCCCCCGATGATCACGACGATGAAGAACATGAAGAACATGATGCTGACCATGCAGGCCACGATGGGCGGTCTGCAGGATCAGATGGAAGCGATGATGGAGAACCAGACGGCCATGGGCCAGGCGTTCGACGCTTCCAAGAACGACGACTCGTTCTATCTGCCGCCGGAGACCTTCGAGAATCCGGACTTCAAACGCGGCATGAAGATGTTCCTGTCCCCCGACGGGCACGCGGTGCGGTTCATCATCAGCCATGAGGGCGATCCGATGAGTCCCGAAGGCATCTCCCACATCGAGGGGATCCAGCAGGCCGCCAAGGAGGCCATCAAGGGCACCCCGCTGGAGGGCTCCAAGATCTACCTCGGCGGTACCGCGGCCACCTTCAAGGACATGCAGGAAGGCGCCAACTACGACCTGTTGATCGCCGGAATCGCGGCCCTGTGCCTGATTTTCATCATCATGTTGATCCTCACCCGAAGCGTGGTCGCCGCCGCGGTCATCGTCGGCACCGTGGTGCTGTCCCTCGGCGCCTCGTTCGGTCTGTCGGTGCTCATCTGGCAGCACCTGATCGGGCTCGAGCTGCACTGGATGGTGATCGCGATGGCGGTCATCGTGCTGTTGGCCGTGGGCGCGGACTACAACCTGCTGCTGGTCGCCAGGTTCAAAGAGGAGATCCATGCCGGGCTGAACACCGGCATCATCCGCGCCATGGGCGGTACCGGTTCGGTGGTCACCTCGGCGGGCCTGGTGTTCGCCTTCACCATGATGTCGATGGCGATCAGCGAACTGGCCGTGATCGGCCAGGTGGGCACCACCATCGGTCTGGGTCTGCTGTTCGACACCCTGGTCATCCGATCCTTCATGACCCCGTCGATCGCCGCACTGATGGGCAAATGGTTCTGGTGGCCGCAGCGGGTGCGTCAGCGTCCCGTGCCGGCGCCGTGGCCGCAGCCGGTCCAGCGCGAACCGCAGGACTCGCTGACCTAAACTGCGTGCTCCAGTCCTGACTTCAGGCTGGACAGTTTGATCGGCCAGTCGTGCGAGATCGTCTCCTGCACGGCACCGCCCGGGTCGAAACCGTCGTGGATCAGCGTGAGCTTCACCTGATCCCCGACCGGTTCGATGTCGAACGACACGCGCGACCGGGGTTCGGCCGCCGCCTTGATGACGTCCTCCTCGCTCAAATCCGGAGCAATCCGACTCAGTTCGGGCGTAAACGTGTGGAACGTGAAGGCCAACCGCTGATAGGCATCGGACTCGACGACCACCTGCTCGGGGTCCTCAATCCGGAGTCCGCCTTCGACCCAGGCGTAGGTCGACCCCTTCTGCCACTCGGATTCGATGGCATGTCCCAGGTAGCCGCGGGAGTACTCCGGGTTGGTGATCGCCTGCCACAGCCTCTCCGGGGTGGTGGGGATGTAGGTGGTGTACACGAACTCGCCCGGCTTGGCCGCGCTTTCCAATACCGTCTTCAGGTCAGCGAGGGCCGGCACCCGCGTGGAGTCGTACCGGTCGATCCAGCGGTCGGCGATGGCATTGATCGGTTCGGCGTTGAGGTAGTGCAGTTTCTCCCGACCCTGACGCAGCGTCGTGACGAGATTGGCCGCCTCCAGCACCGCCAGGTGCTTGCTGACCGATTGCCGCGCCATCGACAGTCCGCTACAGAGCTCTCGCAGGCTCTGACCGTTCGTGTCGTTGAGGCTGTCCAGTAGCAGCCGCCGACTCGGATCCGCCAGCGCTTTGAAGACCTCGTCCACCCTCGCCATCCCATCGCGCGCAGCTCGTCCGGCTGCACCGTGCAATTATGCAGCCAATTGGCTGCACATCAAACCTCTGCCGGTCCCGGGCACAGGCGTCGGAACCATGGATCGGCGCACGGGATCGCCGGTTCCCAGCCACCATCTGAACAGGGTCGACATTGCCAGCATCACCGACCGCCCTTTCCGTATATATGGAAGACATCGCAGGGGTACCGATATCGGCACCTACGACGTCCCCCAGTCGGGCACGCGGTAGGCCGGGTTCCGAAATATCCTTCACATCAATGTGATTCGGTTCTCCGCTGGGCCGTCGAAGCCGATGACCAACGCGCTCAAACACAACACAAACCCTAGTGCCACAGCACTATTGGCGATTGCGTGATGCACCGACCGACTACCGGCGAAGCACCCGCTCCTGGCAACCGAATTACACGCGCAGACAACCACACTGAATCCCAAAATGCGTGAACCAGTCCATATGCGGCACCTTCTGTGAACGGAGTCACAAATTTTGCCCGCTCAAAATCAGCTCTGCTAGCGTCCCGCCGCATGTTTGCTATCGCGACGCTTATGGCGCTTGTCCAGCAGGTTTCGGGCACGCCGTACATCTCGGGTGGAGACTCGCCGGCCGGCACCGACTGCTCAGGCCTGGCTTCCTGGGTCAGCAATATGGCGACCGGCCGCCCGGTCTACGGGGACCGGTTCAACACCGGAAACCAGGAGCGTGCGCTCCTGGCCCGCGGCTTCAAGTACGGGACACAGCCCGGCGCCCTGGTGATCGGCTGGAACAGCGGCCACACCGCCGTGACCCTGCCGGACGGCACCGCGGTGTCCTCGGGCGAGGGTGGTCACGGCGTCAAGATTGGCGGCGGCGGCGCATACCAGCGCCAGTTCAGCCACCACATGTATCTGCCCATGGAACCCGAAGCTCCGCAGGACGCGCCCATGGACCCCTTTGCGCCCCGCCACCCCCGCCGATCGATCCGATGGCCGCCCCGGCACCCATCGAACTGATGGCCGCCCCGGCGCCCGTCGACCCGTTCGCACCGCCGCCGCCTGCCGAGGCGATTCCCCCGGCGGCCCCGATGGACGCCCCGGCACCCATCGTGCTGGATGTCCCACCCCCGCCGGCGCCTCCTGCGCCCGACCTGCCGGCGCCGTTCGCCGTCTGACATCACACCGGTCGGTGGTCAACGGGCAGCGCGCATTCGGATAGCGTCTGGATGTGATCGTGCTCCTGCCACCGTCGGAGACCAAACGCACCGGCGGGGACGGCCCGCCGGTGCGTTTGGACATTCTGAGCTCCCCTGAACTCACCCCGCTCCGCCAGTCACTGATCGACGAACTGATCGCTTTGGCCGCCGACCCGCCGGCCTGCCGGAAGGCACTGGCCATTTCCGCCGGCCAGGGCGCCGAGATCGAACGCAACGCTGCGCTCCGGCAGGCACCCACGATGCCCGCCATCGAGCGATACACCGGGGTGCTCTACGACGCCCTCGATATCGGATCGCTGCGCGGTGCGGCCGCCGCGCGGGCCCGCAGTCGTCTGGCCGTCGGGTCGGCGCTGTTCGGTCTGCTCCGTGCTGATGATCCGGTGCCCGCATACCGGCTGTCAGCCTCATCCAAACTGCCCGGGCAACCTGGACTCGCCGCCCGCTGGCGCCCACGGTTGGAGCCGGTACTGGCCGATCTGTCGGCCCGCGAACTGATCGTCGATCTGCGATCCGGCTCCTACGCGGGTCTGGGCCGGATCCCCGGTGCGGTGCGGGTACAGGTGCTGGCCGAACGAGCCGACGGACAACGCACCGTGGTCAGTCATTTCAACAAGGCGCACAAGGGCCACCTGGCGCGTGCCCTGGTCAGTTCCCGAAGCGAACCCGACAGTGCTGCCGGTGTCGCAGCGGTGGCCCGCCGAGCCGGGATGAAGTTGGACCGCGACGACAACGAACTCACCGTCGTGGTGCCGGCCTGACGGCTGAAGTGCCTTAGCCGGGCAGGTGACCAAGATGGTTTTGCCGGCTGCACCCCGAGTGGACGATCCAAATCGCCTCTGCCTGCGGCGTACTGATACCTCTCGAGGATACGCGTGCGAATCGCACTGTTGCCGAGCAACTTTCAGTGCTGCGTTGCTACCGCAGCGCGAACGGCCCACACCGCGAGCGGATTTCGGCGAATTCCCCGGTGTCACCACCGCGACGTGTCTCGTCGTGCAGAATATGAGCTCGCGTCAGCGCCCGTCACCTGTGCCACGCCCATCACACCGCCATTCTCCGGGAGCAAGCTTGGTCACCTGCCCAGTTTCCGCACCGCATCCGTCGTATCAGCCGGTTCGCCGTGGACGGCACCGGAAGGCGCCACAACGACAGTGGCTGCCCGTCGGGATCGGGGTGGCGGCCGCAGCCGTGCTCAGCTCCCTGCTCACCGCACTCGTCATCATCACCACGTTGGCTTCCAAATTCTCCGCCAGGGATTCCGTGTACGCGGTCGGCGCCAGAACGTATGAGCTGAATCCGACCCATCCGCAACGACCGGTCACCACCGGGCGCGGTGCCGCTCCGGTCGTCACCGCGTTCGCATCCGACGGATCCGGCTTCGTCGATTCCCAGGCACGCTGCCGCGATACCCAGACCGCCAGGGCCATCGGCCGCACCGAAGGCTCACTTGTCGTGATCTGCCTGGATCGCACCGGCCGACTGGAGTACCACGGCGTGCGACTCTCCGACCGGGCCGCACTCGCGGCGTCGGCCGACGTCACGCCCGGTCGCAAGTTCGTCGCCCGCAACTACCAGGTGAACTACGCGGTCTCACCTACCGAGTTGCTCGTCACCTCGGGAAGTGCGGTCCTCAAGCGCGAACCGATGGTCGAGTACCGCGAGTTCCTGTCCGCACCGGTGGTCCTGGCGCCCCGGTAGCCGCCGGACACTGTCGGCGATCACCCGGGGTGAAGCGATCCGGGCCGGCCCGACGGGTGGCCGTTGCCACCTTGACGTGGCCGCATATCCTCTGAGACGAACGGTGCGCCACCGGCGGTGACCGAACCGGCGCTCCTACCGACCAACAAAACATCGCCGACGCCGTCTTCAAAGGAGTAGACAACCTCATGGTGAACCAGCAGCAGGCCGACAAGATGACCACGGGTAAGGGCTTCATCGCCGCGCTCGACCAGAGCGGCGGGTCGACCCCCAAGGCACTCCGTCTCTACGGGGTCGAAGAGAGCGCCTACTCCTCCGAGGAGGAGATGTTCGACCTGATCCACCAGATGCGCTCGCGCATCATCACCTCCCCGGTGTTCAACGGTGACCGGGTGCTGGCCGCGATCCTCTTCGAGCAGACCATGGACCGCTCCATCGACGGCAAGCCCACCGCGACCTACCTCTGGGAGGACAAAGGCGTGGTGCCGCTGCTGAAGATCGACAAGGGTCTGGCCGACGTCGCCGACGGCGTGCAGGTGATGAAGCCGATGCCCGGCTTGGACGATCTGCTGGCCCGCGCGGCGAAGAACGGCATCTTCGGCACCAAGGAGCGCTCGGTGATCGGCGCTGCCGACGCCGACGGTATCGCCGCCGTGGTCGCCCAGCAGTTCGAGGTGGCCAAGCAGGTGCTCTCGCACGGTCTGGTCCCGATCATCGAACCCGAGGTCACCATCTCGATCTCCGACAAGGCCGAGGCCGAGGACCTGCTCCGCGACGAGATCACCAAGAACCTCGACGCGCTGCCCGCCGACCAGTTGGTCATGCTCAAGCTGACGCTGCCGACCGTCGCCAACCACTACCAGTCGCTGGTCGGTCATCCGAAGGTGATGCGGGTCGTGGCGCTGTCCGGCGGCTACTCGCGCGATGACGCCAACAAGATGCTCGCCGAGAACACCGGTGTGATCGCCAGCTTCAGCCGGGCGCTCACCGAGGGTCTTTCGGCCCAGCAGAGCGATGACGAGTTCAACGCCACGCTGGACAAGTCCATCCAGTCCATTTACGACGCGTCCGTCGCGGGCTAGACGCGGACTCCGGCGAAGCGAGGCACACGAAGATGGTCATTCCGATCGATCGCCCCAAATTGGAAGGCAATGTTGCCGTCGGCGACGGCCGTCAGCTCGGCTTCGCCGAATTCGGTGACCCGCAGGGCCGTGCGGTGTTCTGGCTGCACGGCACCCCGGGTGCCCGCCGGCAGATCCCGACCGAGGCCCGGATCTATGCCGAACGCAACCACATCCGGTTGATCGGCGTGGACCGGCCCGGCATCGGTTCGTCCACCCCACACCAGTACGACCGCGTGCTCGATTTCGGTGACGATCTGCGCACCATCGCCGACACCCTGGGCATAAACAAGATGTCCGTCATCGGATTGTCCGGGGGCGGGCCGTACACGCTGGCCACCGCGGCGGCCATGCCCGACCGGGTGGTCGCGGCCGGGGTGCTCGGCGGGGTGGCTCCGATGATCGGCCCCGACGCGATCAGCAGTCCCCTGATGCAACTCGGCGCGGCGGTCGCACCGATTCTGGAGGTGGCCGGTGCCCCGATCCGGTTGGCCGCCTCCGGACTGATCCGGCTGATCCGCCCGGTCGCCTCCCCGGCCCTGGAGATCTATGCGCGGATCTCCCCCGAGGGTGACCGACGCATGCTCGGCCGGCCCGAGTTCAAGGCGATGTTCCTCGACGATCTGCTCAACGGCAGCCGTAAGCAGTTGGCCGCCCCGTTCTACGACATCGTGGTGTTCGAGCGTGACTGGGGCTTCCGACTCGACGAGGTCAAGGTTCCGGTGCGCTGGTGGCACGGCGACCATGACCACATCGTTCCGTTCGCGCACGGCCAGCATGTGGTGTCGCGACTGCCCGATGCGGTGATGACCGAACTGCCCTACGAGAGCCACCTCGGTGGACTGGGCTGCGCCGAGGAGATCATGGGCACGATGATCTCGATGTGGGACGAGTCGAAAACCGACTGAGTCCGCCGAGGGTTGACCTCAACCAATGTTGAGGGTCGAGGCTGTCGTCATGACCACCTCGATGACCCAGATCCGGACGGATCTCTGGGAAACACGCACCGATACACCGTTTCCCGGACTGACCACGCACGCCTACCTGTGGACGCCGGGCGGACACAACGCGCTGTTCTACTGCCCCGCCGGTGACGCCGACTTCGCCACGCTGGATTCGCTGGGCGGGGTCGACGATCACTATCTGTCGCATCAGGACGAGGCCGGGCCGATGCTGGCCCGCATCGCCGAGCGGTTCGGTTCCCTGTTGCACGCGCCCGCCGCCGAACGCGAGAGGATCGGGCAGCACCATCCGATCGACGTACCGCTGTCCTCCCGGCATGTCGATGACCGCGGCGTCGAGGTGATACCCACCCCCGGACACACGCCGGGCAGCACCTGCTATCTCGTGCGAGGTGCCGAGGGCCGTTACCTGTTCACCGGGGACTCCATGTTCGTTGCTGCCGACGGACGGTGGGCGACCTTTGTGGTCCCGGGTTACGGCGACGCCGCAGCCATGGCCGACAGCCTGAACCTGTTGGCGAGTCTGCAACCCGATGTCGTGATCTCCAGCGCCTTCGGGCTACGTGCGGTCACCGCCATCGACGGGGCCGAGGACTGGTCCCGATGTGTCGATGAGGCGCGGCGCTCGATACCGGTGACCCGTTGATGCCGGCGTTCAGTCGCCAACCCCGGTGAGGGCCCGACGCAGCAGGTGCATGGCAACCGTGGTGGCTCGCTCCCGGATGTCGGATCGGTTGCCCGGGAGCAGCAGGGTCCGGGTGATGGCCACCGATCCGGCCCGGACCGCGAAACATACGGTGCCGACGGGCTTTTCCGGGGAGCCGCCGTCCGGTCCGGCGATGCCGCTGATCGCCACCGCGGTATCGGCACCGAAGTGATATAGCGCGCCGTTGACCATGGATTCGACCACCGGTTCGGACACTGCACCGCACTCGGCGATCAGAACCGGATCTACGTTCAGCATTTCGGCCTTGGCCTCGTTCGAATAGCTGACCACCCCACCGGCAAAGTAGTCGGAACAGCCTGGGATATCGGCCAATCGGGCGGCCAGGAGTCCGGCAGTGCAGGATTCGGCGGTGGCGATCCGGTGTCCGGCGAGCAACCCGGCCACCTGCTCGTCGACGGTGGTGCCGTCCTCGGAGTACAGCGTGGCACCGTGCCGGTCGCGCAACAGCGTCACAAGATCCCGGTAGGCATCGGCGGCGTCGGGCTCATATCGCGTGACGATCTCAAGTTCGCCGCGACGCAGGCACGTGGTGATCTCCAGTGCGTCGAAACCCGCGATGGCGCCCTCGGCCTCACGCAACGTCTCGGCCAGACCGGATTCGGCGAGGCCGAACATCCGCAGCATTTCCTGCCGGTACTGCGTTCGGCCTGAAATAGCCTGTTGCACAGCCTCGGTCGCGACGGCGGTGTGCCACATCGGCTGCAACTCCCGCGGCGGGCCGGGCAGCACCACGATGGTGGGGCCGTCGCCGCCCACAACGACGCCGGGGGCGGTACCGACGGGCGCGAGGACCTCGGCACCGACGGGCACCATGGCCTGCTTACGGTTGGCCGCACGTACCGCATCGAAATCCACGCCGGGCCGGTCACCGATCAGCCTGCGCAGGATGGCGGCGATCCGCTCCTCCATGGCCACGTCGAGTGCGAGTTCACGACCGCAGAACTCGGCAACCGTCGCGACGGTGAGGTCGTCGGCCGTCGGCCCCAGCCCGCCGCTCGTCACGATCAGGTCCACGCCCTCGTCGGCCAGGAACCGTAGTTGGGCCGTGATGTCGCGGGGGCGGTCGCCGCAGATCGTAATATGTGCGAGCTCGACGCCAAGCTCGAGCAGCTGGTCAGCCAGCCACGGGCCGTTGCGATCCTGAACCCTGCCGGTGAGTACTTCGGTTCCGGTGACGATGATGCCTGCGCGTGCGCTCACCTGATGAACACTACGCAGCGGCTTCCGCTCAGCGCTTGAGCCAGTTGTTCAGTGTCGCCAGTTCACGGGTATAGGTGGTCATGATGTCGTCCTGGTACAGCGTTGCACCGCTGATCACGCTCGGGCCCTGCCACACGACCCTGATCCGGTTCCCCCCACGCTGGTAGACGTCCACCCGCTCGAGGTCACGGTGCATCCATCCGACGCTCTCGGCCAGCCGGCCGACCTCATGGCGCTCATCGGTTGTGGTCATCTGCCGATCCTATCGTCGTGCCCGCTGGTCGATCGGTACCACCGTCGGTGCGCTGTTGTAACCGCCGACCCGGACCCAGTTGGGTCCGTGCTCCGACCCGGTCACCGTGCCGGTGATCTCGGCCGTCTCGCCCGGGTACACCGTGACGTAATTGTCGGAGTACTCGATCGGCAGGATCTCCTCACCATCGCGGGTCGTGGTGATCTCGGCCCGCTCGAAGAAGGCGATCTGGTGTCCCGGATTGTGCAATCGGATCAGCACGCTCGCGCCCTCGGCCGAGTCCGTCCGGTGTGCGGTCACCTCCAACGGTGCCGGTGCCATGGTGTTGAGCGGGGTCATATCGGCCCAGCTGCTCTGCACCAGGTCGAATGCCTGGTCGTTGACCGGAGGGCCGACATCGTCGAGTTTCTGCGACTGCCAGTACGTGTTGTCGGCGACGACAGCGCCGGACTCGTCGAGCAGTTCGCAGCGGACGAACACCACCGGCGAATCCAGCGCCAGCCGGGGCAGCGTCAATCCAGGCACCACCCCGTTCGACGGCACGGCCGGCACCTCGGAACCTCGGTCATCGCGCATCCGGCCGGTCAGATCGTAGGTCCGCACCCGCACCCGAAGGCCCGTGCGCTCCTGCGGTGACTGGTTGACCACCTTGACCTCGGCGGTGTCGTGGTTGCCGGTGGCGTAGGAGTCGAACACCACCGACAGCGGGCGCAGCCCCTTCTTGGCCCCGAAGTAGGCGCCGCCGGGCCGCAGGTAGTAGTCGAAGAGGTGTCCGAAGAACGACGGCCAGTGATTGTTGAGCATCCAGTAGATGGTCATCTTGTGGTTGTCCCACCCGCCGGCGGCGAACGCCTCGAACTGGGCGCGCGTCGACTCGTAGTGGGCCAACTGGGCCTTGCGGGCGAATTCCTCAGCGCCGCGGGATGATCCGTAGCGTTGCATGACCGCGGTACGGATGCTCTCCAGGGCGGCGTTGCTGGGATTCGCCCCGGCGTGGAAATACCAGGCCTCGTTGATCGGCCACAGTCTGTCCGGCGGGATGAACTTCTGCAGGCTGGCGAACGGTGGGATGTGTTCGTTGTCGCCCTGTTCGGCGTTGGAGCCGCGGGTGGCCTGATAACGCCCGTCGAACCAGTAGCTCGGCGGGCGCCAGGTGTACGGGCCGGCCATGTGGATGCCATCCCAATCGGGCTCACCGTCGGCGCCGCGGGCCATGGACGACACCGTGTCGACGACGGTGTTGGGCCAGTGCAGCTCCCCCAGGATGCGGCGGTAGCCGTCGAGCACCGGCGCCGGAGGCTTGCCGTCGCTGCCGTTGGCCCACAAGAACGCCGCCGCGTGCCCGCGCAGCGAGAGGATCTGCGAGCGCATGCTCTCGTCGGCCACCCGCCGATCCTCGTCGTCCCACTGCCACCACTTCTCCCACTGGTTGCAGCACATCCACCCGTACATCAGCGGTATGCCCAATTCGTCGGCCCGCTCGATGATGTTGTCGCCCGGGAACTTTCCCTCCAGGCGCAACATGTTCAGCCCCAGGTCCCGGACGTATCCCAGGATGGCGTCCTCACGCTGTGGGTCGTACTGGAACAGCAGATCGGGCGTGTACGCCGCACCCCGGGCCAGAAAATCCCGCCCGTTCACGGTCAGGTAGAAGTTGCCGCCACGACCCAGGTCGGGAAACTGTTCGTCGTTGTCCCGGTGCTGTTGCACCGAGCGGATACCGAACCGGGAATCCAGGCTGTCGGTGGGCCGCCCGTAGCGCACAAAATCCAACCGCAGGTCGTAGAGATCGGGCCGACCCATGGTGTAGGGCCACCACAGGTCGGGGTTGCGCACCTGCAACGCGGTGAAAGCATCTGGGTCGAAACGGATTTCACGCTTCTCCCCCGGCGCCAGGCTGACCGGTTGATCCACCGAGATGGTCGGCCTTCCGGGCCGGCTGATCCGGGCCCGTACCACTCCGCGCATCGCCACGTCAGCGGTGTTGCGGATGTCGGAGTAGACGGTGAGCCGGGCGCTGTCGTTGGCGGGCAACGGAAGCTCGGTGGTGACCAGCGGGTCACTGAGCACGACCTGGCCCGAATAGCTCAGATAGACGGGTTTGAAGATGCCCGCATTGCGGTCGGCCACATAGGAATTGCCGCGCAGTGGGTTTTTGTCCGGCCCCTGGTAGCCGATGCGGTTCCAGTTGAGCCAGTCCCACCAGCTGTCGGCCAGCTCTACCCCGTCGATGTCCTGCAGCGCCTGCTCGGGTGTCACCTTGACGGCCAACGTGTTGGCCCCGCCGGGGTTGATCCACGGAGTCGCGTCGATCTCGTGGACCGTATGCATGCCCACCAGCAGTGTATTGCCCGCGATCAGCTTGCCGTTGAGCCAGACCTCGGCGCGGTAGTTGACGCCGGGGAACTCCAGCCGGTAGCTCGAGCTTCCCTGCGGCGCGACGAACGTCGTGCGGTACCACCAGTCCTGGCGGTACAGGTCGTCGGGCACCTCGGTCAGGTTGTCCCCGACGTACAGGTCGGGGTAGGTGCCGTCGTCCTGCAGTGCCGCCAAGACCGTGGACGGCATCCGTTTGACGGGGTGCCAGTCCGCGTTCACCTCGCCCGGCATGGACAGCGACGCACCGTCGGCGGTCACGGTGCGCGCCGAGGCCAGCTGCCAGCCCTGGGCCAGCTCTACCCGCCCCGACGGCGGCTCCGGCTTGGCGAACGGCGGGAAATCGGCCACGCACAGCGACAACACGAGTAGTGCGACCACAACAAGGCCGGCGAAACCCATGAGCCTGCTGCCGGCGCGACGATTCCGGGGGGAAATGGGCAACTCCTCAAGGACCGGTACGACACCGGGTCGGTGAGTCGATGCCGTACCGGGTCATTCTGCCGTGGTGCGTGCGGCCGGCGCGCCTAGGGTCGCGGCACGGTGAGAACCGGCCAATCCTCGTCGGAGGCCATGGCGGCCAGACGCGGCCGCGGGTTCACCGGCCGGGGCCGGCCCACCAACCGCATCAACGCATCGTCCTCGTAACCGTCGGCGTAGAAGTAACTGTGGGCGAGGTCGATCTGTGTGTCGTGGCAGAAATGCTGCACCGCAGCGGCTTTGCTCGCACCCCAGATGACGGGTTCGACGATTCCCCCGGTCAGCCGCCCCTGGCCATCGGTCAGGAAGTGATTGCACAGCACGTGGCTGATCCCGAGGTGCCGGGCAACGGGCTCGGCGTGGATCGTCAGGGCCGAGGAACTCATCACGACGGTGTGGCCGCGGTCCTGGTGACGATGCACCACGTCGCGCATGTGCGGGTAGACCCGCTGGATGATGCGGCTCTCGAACAGGTACTCGCCCAGCTCATCGAGCTCGAGCAGCGATTCGCCCCGCAGGTACCCGGCCGCTCGGACCAACAGTCGATCGAACGGAATCCGGCCGATCCGGTACCGCACCGCGGCTTCGACGATTCCCAGGATCTCGCCGGCGGCGGCCTGTCGCCGGCGGATGCGATGGCCGGCGTGCGCCGTGGCGGTGAACCCTTCCACCAGTGTGCCGTCCAGGTCGAAGAAGGCCCCCACCTGCGCGCCACCCGGACCGTCCCCGATTTCCTCGAGTGACTCGGGTGTCGACAGCATCCGGACCATGGGCCTAGTACACCAAGCCGCCACGACGATCGGCCAGTCGAGACTAGGAATGATGCACCCAAACTATCCCGAGGTGGTACTAAACTAGAACACGTTTCACTTCCATGCGGGCCGGTCCGGTCGAGGACTCTCACACCGCACCGCCACTATAAGGAGCCCCTAATGCACACCGCACTCTGCGACGAGCTCGGGATCGACGTCCCGATCTTCGCATTTACTCACTGTCGCGACGTTGTGGTCGCCGTAAGCAAGGCCGGTGGTTTCGGCGTGCTGGGCGCCGTGGGATTCACCCCCGAGCAGCTCGAGATCGAATTGAACTGGATCGACGACCACATCGGTGACCATCCGTACGGCGTCGACATCGTCATCCCGAACAAGTACGAGGGCATGGACGCCGATATGTCCGCCGACGACCTCAAGGGCATGCTGCAGTCCCTGGTGCCCCAGGAGCATCTGGATTTCGCCAAGAAGATCCTCGCCGACCATGGGGTGCCGGTCGACCACAGCGACGACGACGCCCTGCAACTTCTCGGCTGGACCGAGGCCACCGCGACACCTCAGGTCGAGATCGCGCTGAAGCACCCCAAGATGACGCTGATCGCCAACGCGCTGGGCACCCCGCCGAAAGACATGATCGACCGCATCCACGCCGAAGGCCGAAAGGTCGCGGCGCTGTGCGGTTCGCCGTCGCAGGCCCGCAAGCACGCCGACGCGGGCGTCGACATCATCATCGCCCAGGGCGGCGAGGCCGGCGGCCACAGCGGCGAGATCGGCTCGATCGTGCTGTGGCCCCAGGTGGTCAAGGAGGTGGCCCCGGTTCCGGTCCTGGCCGCCGGCGGCATCGGCAGCGGTCAGCAGATCGCCGCTGCCCTGGCACTCGGCGCGCAGGGCGCCTGGACCGGATCGCAGTGGGTGATGGTCGAGGAGAGCGAGCACACCGAGCAGCAGCACGCCGCGTACGCCAAGGCCACCAGCAAGGACACCGTGCGCAGCCGCTCGTTCACCGGTAAACCGGCCCGCATGCTCCGCAACGACTGGACCGACGCCTGGGAGAACCCGGACAACCCGAAGCCGCTCGGTATGCCGCTGCAGTACATGGTGTCCGGTATGGCCGTCGCGGCGACGCACAAGTACCCCAATGAGAGTGTCGACGTCGCATTCAACCCGGTGGGCCAGGTCGTCGGCCAGTTCACGAAGGTCGAGAAGACCTCGGCGGTGATCGAACGCTGGGTGCAGGAGTACCTGGAGGCGACCGGCCACCTGAACGCCCTGAACGAGGCCGCCGGCGTGTGATCGAGGCCGCCGGCAGCGGGTTCCTCATCGCCGTCCTGTGGATGGACCTCATCTTCGATGTTCAGGTCCTATCCCATCGCAGGTCGGCCGAGTTGCCGGAACCCGTGCTGGCGTCCATCGCCGGTTACTACCACCGAGCCACCACCACGTCGCGCCCGATGAGCCTGCTGATCGCCGCCGTCATGGTGGTTCTCTTGACGGCGTTGGCTTTTCACGCTGTCGACGGCACCGGCCCGGGCTGGCTGTCCGGTCTGTACGCGGTGCTTGCCGGTGGCCCGGTGCTGCTGGCACTGCTGCACACCGTGCCCAGCGCAGTCGCCCTGGGTCTGCGGACCGGCAGTCCGGCCGAACAGTCACACCTGGCACGTTCCATCTGTCGCGACCATCTGCTGTGCCTGACGAGTATGTCTGCGTTCCTCGTGCTCTGGTTGGTGAGCGTCTAGGTCGGCCAGGGATAAACCCGTGCCGATTGATTATGTATGGTTGCATATATAATCGACGAAGGGTTCGACCGTGCCCAGTCCTCGTGAACGCATGGTGGCTTCGGCCGCGCTGTTGATCCGGGAGCGTGGCGCGCACCCGACGGCGATTGCCGATGTACTGGCGCACAGCGGGGCCCCACGCGGCTCGGCGTACCACTACTTCCCCGGCGGTCGCAGCCAACTTCTCTGCGAGGCAATTGACTACGCGAGCGATCAAGTCGCAGCGCGGATCGACAAGGCCGACAGCGCCCGGGCATTGCTCGACGCCATGATCGCCGACTTTCGTAAGCAATTGTCCGCCACCGACTTCCGGGCCGGTTGCCCGATCGTCGCGGTGACCGTCGAGGCCGGCGAACCCGCGGCCACGGGGACGCAGGCGGACACTCCCCTCGACCGCGCCGGGTCGGCCTTCACCCGCTGGGCCGGCCAGATCACCCGCCGCCTGCAGAGCGACGGAGTGTCCGCCGAGCGCGCCGAGGAACTCGCAACGCTGATCCTGACCGCGATCGAAGGTGCGGTGGTGATGGCGCGGGCAACCCGCGACGTCACACCGCTCGAACTGATCCACCGTCAGCTACGCGCACTTTTGCCGGAAGGAACATCGTCATGACCGTCGATCAATGGCAGCCCACCGCGTGCATTCTGTGCGAGTGCAACTGCGGCATCGTGGTACAGACCGAAGGCCGGTCCATCACCAAAATCCGGGGCGACAAAGATCATCCGGCGTCGGCGGGCTACACCTGCAACAAGGCGCTGCGGTTGGACCACTACCAGAGCAGCGCCAACCGACTGACCTCGCCACTTCGCCGTCGACCTGACGGAAGCTACGAGGAGATCGACTGGGATGCCGCGGTTTCCGAGATTGCCGCGGGATTCCTGGCCGTCAGAGACGCCCACGGCGGGGACAAGATCTTCTACTACGGTGGCGGCGGGCAGGGCAACCACCTGGGTGGCGCGTACAGCGGCGCGTTCCTCAAGTCGATCGGGTCGCGGTACCGGTCAAATGCCCTGGCGCAGGAAAAGACCGGTGAGGCGTGGATCGACGCCCACCTCTATGGCGGGCACACCCGCGGCGAGTTCGAGCACGCCGAGGTCTCGGTGTTCGTGGGCAAGAACCCGTGGATGTCACAGAGTTTCCCCCGCGCCCGGGTCGTCCTCAACGAGATCGCCAAGGATCCGGACCGCGCGATGATCGTGATCGACCCGGTGATTACCGACACCGCGAAGCTCGCCGACTTCCATCTGCGGGTCCGACCCGGCACCGACGCCTGGTGCCTGGCCGCGATGGCCGCGGTACTGGTGCAGGAAAACCTATGCGACGAAGTATTTTTGGCTGACCACGTCAACGGCGTCCAACCGGTCCGGGACGCACTGCAGCAGGTCCCGGTCGGCGACTACGCCACGCGGTGCGGTGTCGACGAAACCCTGCTGCGCCGCGCAGTGCGCCGCATCGCCGCGGCCGACAGTGTGGCGGTGTTCGAGGACCTCGGCATCCAGCAGGCCCCCAACAGCACGCTGTGCTCCTACCTGAACAAGATGTTGTGGATCCTGACCGGTAACTTCGCCAAACGCGGTGGGCAGCACCTGCATTCGTCGTTCGCTCCGTTGTTCGGTTCGGGCGGGGTCGGGCGCAGCCCGGTCACCGGTGCCCCGGTGATCGCCGGCCTGGTGCCGTCCAACGTGGTGCCGCAGGAGATCCTCACCGACCATCCCGACCGCTTCCGGGCGATGATCGTCGAGAGCAGCAACCCGGCGCATTCGGTCGCCGATTCGGCTGCCGTGCGGGCCGCACTGGAATCACTGGACCTGCTCGTGGTGATCGACGTCGCGATGACCGAAACTGCGCGCCTGGCCGATTATGTGCTGCCTGCGGCCAATCAGTTCGAGAAGCCCGAGGCGACGTTCTTCAATCTGGAGTTCCCGCGTAACAACTTCCACCTGCGCCACCCGTTGTTCGAACCGTTGCCCGGCACCCTGCCCGAGCCGGAGATCTGGGCCCGCCTGGTGCGTGCCATCGGTGCGGTCGACGAGTCCGAACTGGATCCGTTGCGACGTGCGGCCCACGAAGGTCTGGACGCCTACGCGGCAGCCTTTCTCGGCGCAGTGGGCGCCAATCCCGGGCTGGGGCGGGTCCTGCCGTACGTGCTCTACGAGACGCTCGGGCCCGTGCTTCCGGATGGCCTGGCCGGTGCCGCGGCCCTGTGGGGGCTGGCCCAGAAGACGGCCATGACCTATCCCGACGCAGTGCGCCGTGCCGGCCACGGCGACGGCAACGCCCTGTTCGAGGCCATCCTGGCCGGCCGGTCCGGGTTGACGTTCACCGAGCACGACTATTCCGACGATTTCGCCCTGATCAGCCACGCCGATCACAAGATCGCGCTGGACATGCCCGAGATGCTCGACGCGGTACGAGCATTGCCGACCATGCCGTCGGCACTGACCTCCGAGGAATTTCCGATGGTGCTCTCGGCCGGCGAGCGTCGGGCCTACACCGCCAACGACATCTTCCGCGACCCCGCGTGGCGCAAGCGCGACACCGAGGGCGCCCTGCGGATCAGCGTCGATGACGCCGAAGCGATCGGCCTGGACCACGGAGACCGGGCCCGACTCACCACCGCGACGGGAAGCGCGGAGGTGACCGTGGAGGTCAACGACGCGATGCTGCCCGGGCACATCTCACTGCCCAACGGGTTCGGTCTCGACTACACCGACGCCCAGGGCCGGTCGATTACGCCCGGAGTCGCCCCCAATGAGCTCACCTCGTCTCAGTGGCGCGACCAGTACGCGGGTACGCCGTGGCACAAGCACGTGCCCGCCCGAGTAGAGCGGATTCCGGTGGTGAGCCGGCCGGCCTGATCGATCCTCCTAGCCCCTCAGGGCAGCGGCGCCGGTGCAGGTGCGGCCGGTGCAGGTGCGGCCGGTGGCGCGGGCGCTTCCGGCGCGACCGGCGAGATCGGTACGTTCGGCCCGGGTGCCTGTGAGGTGAGCCCTTCGTAGTGGTCCAGTTGTTGTGCGACTCTGATGCCCGGTGTTCGGGCAGGAAGAATCGACGACGACATGGCATCGAACAAGCGCCGGCGGCACACGCCGGATCAGATCATCCGCAAGCTCGCCGAGGGCAACAAGCTCCTCGGGACCGGGCAGGAGCTGGCCGAGGTGTGCCGGCACCTGGAGGTCACCGAGTCGACCTGGCATCGCTGGGTCGCCCAGTACGGCGGCATGAAAGCCAACGAGGCCAAACGGCTCAAGGAACTCGAGGCCGAGAACGCCCGGCTCAAGAAGCTGGTCGCCAATCAGGCCCTCGACATCGACATGCTCAAGGAGATCTCGTCGGAAACTTCTGACCCCGGATCGCAAGCGCAGCGCCGTCACGGCGTTGCGTGAGCGGTTCGGGTCTCTGAGCGTCGAGCCTGCACGGTGGTCGGCATTCACCGCTCCACGATGCGACTGACGCCGCCACCGATCACCGACGAGGAAGCCGAGCTGCGGGCCTGGCTGCGGAAATTCTCCACCGACCGGCCCCGCTGGCTGGCGACGAGCGGCGATTGCCGCACGAAAAGCGGGCTGGGTCGTCAACAACAAGCGCGTCCGCCGACTGTGGCGCGACGAGGGCCTGCGAGTCCCGCAGCGCCGCAAGAAGAAACGTCTGACCGGCATCGGGACCGCGGTCGGCGCGATGTGCCCGATCCAGCCGAACGTGATCTGGGCGATGGACTTTCAGTTCGACACCACCGCCGACGGGCGCACCATCAAAATGCTCAACATCATCGACGAGTTCACCCGCGAAGCCCTGGCGATCCACGTCGATCGCGCCATCAACGCCGACCGGGTCGTCGACATCCTCGACCAACTGGTCGACCAACATGGCGCGCCGCACTACGTGCGCTTTGACAACGGGCCCGAGTTCGTCGCCCACGCGGTCAACGACTGGTGCCGGTTCAACGGCACCGGCTCACTTTCATCGACCCCGGATCACCCTGGCAGAACGCATGGATCGAGTCGTTCAACGGCCGACTGCGCGACGAGCTGCTCAACTCCTGGCGCTTCGACTCACTGCTCGAAGCCCGGGTGATCATCGAAGACTGGAGGATCGACTACAACGCCAACCGACCGCATTCGGCCCACCGCGGACTCAGCCCAGCCGAGTTCGCCCTACAGTGGACCACGACCCACCAACCCCAAGCCGCATAGCGACTGGACCACCGAATGGGTCCCCCTCACCTGATTCGGGACGGGTGTGTTCATCCCGCGTTGCGCGATCCCGAGGATCAGTGCTTCCTTGCCGCTGATGTCCTGGTTCTGCACGGCGTGCCAGAGATCCTTGAGATAGCTCAAGTTGGGCGTCTCAGTCCCCTGCCCGGTGCGATCCATCGTCGACCCCGGCGGCAGGGCGTCGGGACTCGCCAGGTGCGGGGTGCCCCCGGTGGTCTCCAGCTGCGGTGCGCCCAGATCGCCGGCTGCCGCCTGAGCGGCTGGTTCAGTCACGGGTGCGGGCGCCGGCCCGGGGGTGGGCGGCTCCGATGGGGTGGCCGGCTCCGCAAGCGCGCTCGCGGCGACCGACAGCGCGACCACAGGGCCCGCCACGCCGCACACCAACATGGACGCACATTTTCGGATGTCGACTCTCATCGCTGTGACCTCTCGCTGTTACTCCAGGGACGAATGGTAACGCTGAGTGCATCGTCGCGCTCGTCGAACCGTTACAGCGCAAGGATGGGAACACGTTCCAATACCCACGAGGTGGGAGTTTCCGGAACCGGCATCGGCACGCCCCACCTGTGGTGTAGCAATGGCTTTAAGCCACTACACAACGTCGTCGCGAGGAGCGTCCACCGCCATGCCGACTCTGAATCTTCCGCCAGGATTCGACTTTACCGATCCCGACATCTATGCCGAACGACTGCCCGTCGAGGAACTCGCCGAGATGCGCAAGCTGGCCCCGATCTGGTGGAACGAACAGCCGATCGGTGAAGGCGGTTTCGACGACGGCGGGTTCTGGGTCGTCACCAAGCACAAGGACGTCAAGGAGGTGTCGCTGCGCAGCGACGTCTTCTCCAGCCAGGAGAAGACCGCGCTCCCGCGTTACCGCGAAGGCACTGTCCAGCAGCAGATCGACCAGGGCAAGTTCGTCATGCTGAACATGGACGCCCCGCACCACACCCATCTGCGCAAGATCATCTCCCGGGCCTTCACTCCCCGGGCGATCGAACGCCTGCGCGCCGACCTGGCCGAGCGTGCCCGGGCCATCGTCGCGGCCGCCGCAGCCGAGGGTTCGGGAGATTTCGTCGAGCAGGTCGCGTGCGAACTGCCGCTCCAGGCGATCGCCGGGCTCATGGGCGTGCCGCAGGAAGACCGCAAGAAGTTGTTCGACTGGTCCAATCAGATGGTCGGCGACCAGGACCCGGAGTTCGACTCCAACGACCCGATGAGCGCCTCCGTCGAGGTGATCATGTACGGCATGCAACTGGCGGCTGAGCGGACGAAGAACCCCGGCGATGACCTCGTCACCAAGCTCCTGCAGGCCGACGTCGAAGGGCACAAGCTCTCCGACGACGAGTTCGGCTTCTTCGTCATCCTGCTCGCGGTGGCCGGCAACGAGACGACCCGGAACTCGATCACCCAGGGCATGATGGCCTTCGCCGACCACCCCGACCAGTGGGAACTGTTCAAACGCGAGCGCCCGGCCACCGCCGCCGACGAGATCGTCCGGTGGGCCACCCCCGTCACCTCATTCCAGCGCACCGCACTGGAAGACACCGAACTGGCCGGTGTGCCGATCAAGAAGGGGCAACGGGTGGTGATGTTCTACCGCTCGGCGAACTTCGACGAGGACGTGTTCGACGACCCCTATACATTCGATATCCTGCGTGACCCGAACCCGCACGTGGGATTCGGCGGCACGGGTGCGCACTATTGCATCGGCGCCAACCTGGCCAGGATGACGATCGACCTGATCTTCAACGCGATCGCCGACGGGATGCCCGACCTGACGCCGCTGGCGGCACCCGAACGGCTCCGGTCGGGTTGGCTCAACGGCATCAAACATTGGCAGGTGGATTACCGCGGCCCGTCGGATAGTCGATGATCGATCGCCAGTAGTCTTCCGGGATTTCGGCGTTCGACCGCAGCACGATCGCCAGACCGGTAGCCATCGCGATACCGAGCAGCCCGAGCCACAGGCCCGCGAGCGCGATCGCAATCCAGAGCGCCGTGGTCAGTGCGGGCCACGGTGACAGGACCGCGAGCACCGGTGCAAAGAAGAACCCGGCTCCGACGTAGGCGGCCGATCCGGCCCGGTCGGCCGCCATGACGGCGTGCAGCCAATGCGGGATCGACGGGGTGTCTTCGCTCATTGCCACCTCCTTCATGGGGACGAGACCACCATCTCGCCAATCGGGTAATCGGGGCAATTACCTCTCAGGTAGTGGTTATCGCCCCCGGCGTGAGCGAGACTCGAGTGGTGACGGGCCCGGCAACCCAGACACCCATCGGAGCGCTCATGCGCGACTGGCGAGTACGCCGCCGCATCAGTCAGTTGGACCTGGCCATCGAGGCCGAGGTTTCGGCGCGTCACCTCAGCTTCATCGAGACCGGACGCTCGGTGCCGAGCCGGGCCATGGTCCTGCGCCTCGCCGAGGCACTGGAGGTGCCTCCGCGGGACCAGAACCAACTGCTCCTCGCCGCCGGGCTGGCACCGGTGTACGCCGAGCGGACGCTGGACGATCCCGCGATGACTGCCGTACGCGACGGTGTAACCCGAATGTTGGACGCCTACAACCCGTTTCCCTGCGTGGTAGTCGATCGCACGTGGAACCTGTTGCAGGCCAATGCGGGCGCCGCGCTGATGCTGGACGGCGTCGCACCGCACCTGCTGGCCCGACCCAACGCGCTGCGTATCACCCTGCACCCCGAGGGCATGGCACCTCGGATCCGGAACCTGGCGGAATGGCGCCATCACCTGGTCAGCCGGTTGCGCCGGGAGGTCTCCGTGAGCGGATCAGCCGAGCTTGCCGGCCTCCTCGCCGAGATCGAGTGCTATCCGGGAGGGCTGGAGCCGGTCCGCGATCTCGGCGGCGTGGTCGTCCCACTGGAATTGACCGCATCCGACGGTACCGTGCTGACCTTCCTCAGCACGGTCACCACCTTCGGGACCGCGCTGGACCTGACCGCCGCGGAACTGAGCATCGAAGCGTTTCTGCCGGCCGACGCCGAGACCACCGACGCACTGCGGTCGGCTTCAGTGGTCTGACCACTTGACCTCTGACCGCTAGCCGGGCAGCATATCGCTTATGGCGTTACAACCGGTCAACCGTCGATCCGTGCCCGAGGATGTATTCGAGCAGATCGTCGCCGAGGTACTCAGCGGTCAGATGCAGCCCGGCGAACCACTGCCCAGTGAACGGCGCCTCGCCGAGGTACTCGGGGTGTCCCGCCCGGCGGTGCGTGAGGCCATCAAACGGCTCACCGAAGCCGGCTTGGTCGAGGTGCGACAGGGTGACTCGACCACGGTGCGGGACTTCCGCAAGCATGCCGGCCTGGACCTGTTGCCCCGGCTCCTGCTGCGCGCGGGGGAACTCGACGTGACCGTGGTGCGCAGCATTCTGGAGACCCGCCTGCACAACGGACCCAAGGTTGCCGAGTTGGCGGCGCACCGGGCCCCGTCCGAGGTGGTCGCGCAACTCGGTCGCACCGTCGATACGCTGGCGGCCGAACCGGATCCGGTCGAGCAACAGCGCCTGGCACTCACCTTCTGGGATCTGATCGTCGATGGTGCGGATTCGATCGCATTCCGCTTGATGTACAACACCCTTCGGCAGACCTACGAGCCTGCGCTCCCGGCACTGGCCACCATGATGGCCGCCGAGGTCGGCCGTCCCGAGGCCTATCGCCGGATCGTCGAGGCCATCGAAGCGGGTGACCCGACGGCAGCCAGTTGCGCGGCTCAGGACCTGCTGGAGCCCGCCACCAACGCACTCATGAGCGCACTCGAGGCATTGGTGCAACCTTGATGACACGCAAGACCTTCGGCTTGGCCGACGCGGCACGGGAATTCATCAGGCACCCCTCCCCCTGGATGATCGGTACGGCCCTGGTCATCAGTGTGGCCGCGCGGACCGCAGTCGGCGACTGGCAGCTCACCGATCTGCTGGTGCCGGCGGCCATGCTGGCGGCGTTCCCGTTCTTCGAGTGGATCGTGCACGTGTTCGTCCTGCACTGGAAACCTCGGACGATCGGCCGGATCACGGTGGACTCGCTGCTGGCCCGCGACCACCGGCGGCACCACGTCGACCCACGCGACATCCCGTTGATCTTCATCCCGTGGCCAGCGTTGCTGTGGATCCTTCCGGCGGCGATAACCGTTGCACTGCTGGGTTTCCCGCGCGTCGGCCTCGGGCTGACCTTCCTGTCGTTCCTGACGCTGCTCGGCCTGACCTACGAGTGGTGCCACTACCTGATCCACAGCGATTACACGCCGAAAAGCCCTGTATACCGAGCGGTTTGGCGTAACCATCGGCAACACCACTACAAAAACGAGCACTACTGGTTTACCGTCACCACCGCCGGGACCGCGGACCGGATACTACGGACCTGTCCGGACCCGGCGGCTGTGCCCACCTCACCGACGTCGAAAAACCTGCACGCGACTATGACTGCACGACAATAGGATC
Source organism: Mycolicibacterium alvei (assembly GCF_010727325.1). Classification (NCBI taxonomy): domain Bacteria; kingdom Bacillati; phylum Actinomycetota; class Actinomycetes; order Mycobacteriales; family Mycobacteriaceae; genus Mycobacterium; species Mycolicibacterium alvei. Next base: position 721,602 of record NZ_AP022565.1, on the reverse strand, counting down.
GCCGAGGCTCACCGTGTTGAAGTACCAGTCGGCGTTGTCGGGGCTCAGATTGATACACCCGTGGCTGACGTTGGAATAGCCCTGCGATCCCACCGACCACGGTGCGCCGTGCACGTAGACGCCGCCCCAGGTCACCCGGACCGCGTCATAGACGGTGAGCTTGTACCCCTCGGGATCGCTCAGCGGAATCCCGATGGTCCGCGAATCCATCACCACGACAGGTTCTTTCGATAATGCAGTGAAGGTACCGATGGGGGTCGGAAACTTAGGCTTGCCCATCGATGCAGGCATGGTGCGGGCCACCACACCATCGATGCTGACCGTGAACGTGTGGGCGCTGATGTCGGCGACACCGAGCACCTGGGACCCGGTCTCGAAGCTGGTCTTCGCACCGCCGGCCGTGACCGAGATCTTCGAATGAGCCGGCCACAACTGATCCGGCTTCCACTGCATCACATCGTCGCTGAGCCAGGTGAAGGTGCCCGTCGGGGTGTCCGGCGAGCTGATCTTCAGGCTGCGCTGCGCCGCATCCCGGTCGGACACCGGGTTGTCGAACGTCACCGTCAGCGGCATGGCGACACCGACCGTCGAACCCGATGCGGGCTCGATGGCCGCACCGGGTGCAGGTGTGCTCACTGCGGCAGACGCCACGTGGGCCGTGCTCGCGGCGGCCAGGGTGGCGACACCAATCGCCGCAAACACTTTCAGTACCGACACTCGAACGGTTCCGAATGACGACGATGGGGCACTCAGCATTCCACCAGTGTAGGTGAGCGCCGGCACTGCACCTCTCAGGCGCAGCGTGGGAGCGACAATTCGAGGTCGGCGGTGGCGCAGAAGGTTGCCCATGGTGAATTCATCGGCCCGGCAACTCAGAACGTTTCACCGCACGCATCGGCGCCCTTGCATGGGCCTCAGCAACGTCACAGCGCTCAGGGCGCGGGCGGGACCTGCTCGGGTTCGGTCACCGGAGCCTGCGCAGCCGTCTGTTGCACCGGCGCCGCCTCGGGCGGTATGGGCGGCGCCACCTCGGGGGCCAGAGGCACCTCCGATGCCGAGGACGGCTCCGGCGGCACTTGACTCTCAGGCAAGGGCGGCTGGACCGGTTCCGGCGGCGGCGCACCTGGGACAGGCTCTGATAACGGCGGTGACTGCCCAGGCTGCACCGCATCCGGTCCGGGCGCGGGAGGCGCCGTCAGTTCGCCGGGAAACGCGGTGTTCTCGGGTGGGACCGTGGTGGATTGATCGATGACATAATCGGGCTGGACATCCTCTGCCACCGGCTCGAGTTCCGGCGGCGCTTCGGATATCGACGCAGACGGCACCGTAGACATGACCGCAGAAGTCTGCGGCACGGCGGCCGAATCACCCGATGTGCTCACCACCGGACGCGTGCTCCTATGGGGCGGCGGCTCTGAACCGGGTACCAGCTGCTGGCCGATCGCCAGCGAGAGCGAGACCGCGAACGCCAGCACCCCACCGACCAATATCGCCAGCGGCGCCAATTGCTTTACAGGCCAGCGCCACCCGGACGGTGCCGCGCCGTCGTCATCGTAGTTCGACCGGTCGCGGCGCACCGAGGCCAACGCGGCCCCCCTGGCCAACGGCAATCCGGGTTCGGCAGGGGTGAACACCGGCACCCGGAGGGCCTGCTCCAATTTCGGCAGCACCGAGTCCAGGTCGACGGCGGATCCCACGACCACCAGAGCATCGGGCCGCGGATCGGCCGCGCCGAGAATGTCGGCCAACCAGGTGGTCAGGCCGGCCACGGTCTCGATGCCACGGCTGACTGCGGTCTGTACCGGATTGTTGCCGCCCACTGTCATCGCCTGCACGACATCGGGTTCCAGGACGCACACGCCGGTCGTGTCGAATCCCACGATGCCCGCGACGCGCCGCGCCAATGCATCGGTCGCTTGGGGCAGCCGCACCGGAACCACATTGGCGAACCCGGCATCGGCGAACTTCCTCAACAACACCGCACCCTCGGCAGCCGCCCCGGAACTCCAGGTGACACCGATCGCTGTCAGCCGCAGACCACGTTCTGCCGCAACCCTTTCGGCGCGCAGAGCCGCCTTCACCACATCGGCGCAAATGTCATCAGTTCGCGCGGGCGCAAGGCCGCGGATGTCGAAGGAGTCATGGTCGACGGTCGCTCCGTCGGCCTCGCAGCCCTCTAACAGGACCAGACCGACGGTGGACGGTGTCAACGAAACACCGAGCACCGCGTCCACGTGCACCCCCGAAAAGTGTGGCCGTCGTCCAAACGTTTCACAGTGACATTACCCGGTGGCAGCTTCGTGCCCACCCCCTGCATCCTCGGGCGCTGTTGAGCATCGCTGATGAAATGTGCTGTGCCACAGAATCGCCAGTACACAACGCAGTCGTAGTTTGCCGCCAAAGCCGTCAAATTCGACCGCCAGGGGACGTTCACATGGCAAGGTGGGGGCACATGCAGGAAGTGCAGGGTTCATCGCGTCACCGCACATTCTTCGGACATCCCGTCGGGTTGGCCAACCTGTTCGGCGTCGAGCTGTGGGAGCGCTTCTCCTTCTATGGGATGCTGACGATCCTCGGTTACTACCTGTACTACGTGGCAGCCGACGGCGGACTCGGGCTGCCCAAGAGCACCGCCACGGGCATCGTCGGCGCGTACGGCGGACTGGTGTACCTGTCCACCGTGCTCGGAGGGTGGATCGCCGATCGAATCCTGGGCATGGAGCGGACGGTGTTCTACGGCGGCGTGGTCGTCATGGCCGGCCATATCGCGCTGGCCGTCGTTCCCGGTCTGGCCGGCATCGCGGTAGGCCTGGTGCTGGTGGCACTTGGATCCGGAGCCCTCAAGGCCAACGCGTCCTCACTGCTGGGCACCCTCTACGACAAGAACGATCCACGCGCCGACGGCGGATTCACCCTCTTCTACCTCGGCATCAATCTCGGCGCCTTCGTCGGGCCGCTGGCCACGGGGTTGTTGCAGACGCGCATCGGCTTCCACTACGGCTTCGGTGCCGCTGCCATCGGTATGGCCCTCGGACTGGCACAGTACGTGATATTCCGGCGCAACCTCGGCAGCCACGGGCGCGTCGTGCCGAACCCTTTGGCGCCGCAGGCAATCGGCAGGGTCATCAGCGTCGTGGCCGCGCTGGCGGCGGTCGTGGCGGTTCTGTTCGCGGTGCACCTGATCTCGCTGGCCACCCTGTCGCAGTTCACCACCGCCGTACTCGTGGTGGCCTCGGTGATGTATTTCGTGGTGATGCTGACCAGCGCCAAAGTCTCAGATAGCGAGCGGATCCGGGTTCGGGCCTTCATCCCGCTGTTCATCGCCAACGCGGTGTTCTGGTCGCTGTTCCAGCAGACGTTCACGGTGCTGGCCGTCTACTCCGACGAACGGGTCAACTGGTCGCTGTTCGGCTGGACCGCGCCGTCGAGTTGGATCGGGTCGATCGAGCCCGTCTGGATCATCCTGCTCTCACCCGTGTTCGCGATCCTGTGGACCCGACTGGGCAACCGGGCACCGACCACACCGCGCAAGTTCGGCTACGGGGTGATCGGGATGGGCGCCGCGTTCCTGCTGTTTCTCCCGACAGCGTCGCACCAGGGCAAGGTGGTGCCCGCACTACTGATCGCCGGCATCATGGTGGTGTTCGCGGTGTCCGAGCTGCTGGTGTCACCGATCGGCCTGTCCGTCACGACAAAGCTTGCGCCAGAGGCTTTCCGGGCCCAGATGATGGCGCTGTTCTTCTTCTCGGTAGGGCTCGGCACGGCGATGTCGGGTGTGCTGGCTCAGCATTACGACCCAGCCCACGAGTTCGCCTACTTCGGCACGCTCGGGGCGGTGGCGATCTTCACGGGTGTGGTGGTCCTGCTGGTGTCACCGCGGATCAGCAGGTTGATGGAAGGCGTTCACTGACTCTCCGACAGGATCTCGGCCAGCAACGGTAGCGCGATGTTTCCGCCGGAGACGATCGCGACCGTCGGCCCCGGCGGTGTTTCCGCCGTGAGATAGCCGGCCAGCGCCACGGCACCGCTGGGTTCTGCCACCAGATGCGATCCGCGCGCCAGTTGCCTTACTGCCGAACGGATCTCATCTTCGCTCACCGTGATCACACCGTCGAGTACCCGTTGCAGGTGAGCGAATGTCAGCCTCGACGGCGTCGCGCGCAGGCCATCGGCGATGGTTCGATTACGTTGTGCCACAGGCCAGTCCACCAGGTGACCGGCGGCCAGACTCGCTGCGGTGTCTGCGGCGAGCTCGGGCTCCACCCCGAATATCTTGGCCTGTGGGCACAACGCACGGATCGCGGTGCCCACTCCCGAAGCCAGACCACCGCCGCTGATCGGGATGAGGACTGTCGCGACCTCGGGCAGATCCTGCGCGATCTCCAGCCCGATGGTGCCCTGGCCGGCGATCACGTCGGGGTGGTCGAACGGCGGCACCAGCACCGCGCCGGTCCGCTCGACCAGTTCGGCCGCGACCGCCTCACGCTGCCCGGCCCCGCACAACACCACCTGCGCGCCGTGATCCCGGGTGGCCTGCACCTTCACGGTCGGCGTCTCCTCGGGCATCACGATGTGGGCGGCAATGCCAAACACCGCAGCCGCGTAGGCCACTGCCTGAGCATGGTTGCCGCTGGAATAGGCCACCACTCCGGCAGCCCGGATATCGGCATCGAGTCGACCCAACGCGTTGAATGCACCGCGGACCTTGAATGCGCCGATCGGTTGCAGATTCTCGGGCTTGAGCCACAACGGTCGTTCAGGGTCGCCCCATCCGGCGGCCAGCAACGGGGTCCGCACGATGTCGGCGGCGATCCGCCCAGCGGCGGCATCGATATCCTCGAGAGTCACCAGCTTCACCACTCCAGTCTCTCCCGCGGCCGGTTACCGTGAAGCGGTGACCCGGTACAGCTTCGGCATCGTTCCCCGGTACGCCGAAATCGACCAGCAGGGTGTGGTGTTCAACGGCCACTACCTCACCTGGTTCGACGAGGCGTGCACCGGGCTGTTCGACCATCTGAAGGTGAGTTATGCCGATCTGATCGCCGATGGCCTCGACATGCAGGTGGTGCACTCCGAGATCGATTTCCGGTCGCCGGTCCGGTGGCGGGAGTCGGTGCGCGTCGCAGTGCAGTGCGAGCACATCGGGACCACCAGTTTCACCCTGAGTTTCACCGTGCTCGGCACAGACGCCGCCGGTGACGAGCAGCCCAGGGTCTGCGGCCGCAACGTCTATGTCGTGGTCTCGACCGATGACTGGTCCAAGCGACCCGTTCCCGACCGTGTCCGCACCGCACTCAGTTCCGTTGCCCGGCAATGAATCTTTCGGCCCGGCCATACCGCGATGCTCACGGCGGTAATGTCTGGACATGGGCGATCAGCACGATCACGATCCACAGCGTGAATTGCCGCCCGGCATGGCCGAGCAGCTCGACCTGCCGTACTCCGGCATGGTCTCGTTCGGGCACCGGCCGTTCCTGACCGAGGCGGCGCAACTCGACACCTGGCAACCCGATGTGGCGATCGTCGGTGCGCCGTTCGACATTTCGACGACGAATCGTCCCGGCGCCCGGTTCGGTCCGCGGGCAATTCGGGCGACGGCCTATGAACCGGGCACCTATCACCTCGACCTGGGCCTGGAGATCTTCGATTGGATCGAAGTGGTCGACTTCGGTGATGCGTACTGCCCACACGGGCAGACCGAGGTCTCCCACGCCAACATCCGCGAGCGGGTCCATGCGGTGGCCTCGCGCGGCATCGTTCCGGTGGTGCTCGGCGGTGACCATTCGATCACCTGGCCCTCGGCGACCGCGGTGGCCGATGTCCACGGCTACGGCAACGTCGGCATCGTGCATTTCGATGCGCATGCCGATACCGCCGACAACATCGAGGGCAATCTGGCCAGCCACGGCACCCCGATGCGTCGGCTCATCGAGTCCGGCGCGGTGCCCGGCACCCATTTCGTCCAGGTCGGACTGCGTGGTTACTGGCCACCGCAGGACACGTTCGAATGGATGCTGGAGCAGGGCATGACGTGGCACACCATGCAGGAGATCTGGGAGCGCGGATTCAAGGAGGTGATGGCCGACGCGGTTTCCGAAGCACTGCAGAAGGCCGAAAAGCTCTATGTCTCCGTGGATATCGATGTCCTCGACCCGGCCCATGCACCGGGAACCGGCACGCCGGAGCCCGGCGGCATCACCAGCGCAGACCTACTGCGGATGGTGCGAGAGCTGTGCCGCGCCCATGACGTCGTCGGAGTCGACTTGGTGGAGGTGGCCCCGGCCTACGACCACGCCGAGCTCACGGTGAACGCCGCGCACCGGGTGGTGTTCGAGGCGCTGGCCGGGATGGCCGCACGGCGCCGCGACGCCACCGAAACCCCGGCGGGCCCGCCGGCACGCTGAAGACCTCAACGCTGACGCTCCCCTGGTCGATCGGCCGACAACGACCGGACCGCCGAGCGGCCGACCAGACCGGCCACGACCAGCGCACCCAGCGCCACCAACCACGGCCACGCGCCGTGCCGGTGCACCCACCCCGCCAACGCGCCCTGTATACGGCCGGCGGCGGCGATCACCGGATCATCGGGATCTCCTGCGGCGCTGAACAATTGGATCTCGTACCAACCGTAGTAGGCGACGTAGGCACCGACGGCGATCAGCAGGGCTCCGCTGATCCGGCTGATGTACGGGACGACGCGGCGCAACCGGTCGAGCACTACGGTGCCGGCCAGCGCGGTCGCCACGGCCAGCACACCGACGACGAGGGCGAACCCTCCCGCGTACGCGCCGAACACCGCCACCCGGTGCAGCGCGGTGTTCGATTCCAGCGTCGCACCGGTGACCGCCAGGAAGGGCCCCACGGTGCACGTCAGTGATGCCAGCGCATACCCGACGCCGTAGCCGGCCATCGAGCCCAGCCGCGCCGTGGGTGCCCATCCGGCACGGCCGGCCACCGCGTCGGGCAACATCAACCCGAGCCGGCGGCCGGCCAGCAACCGGACCCCCAGCAGGATCAGGATGATCCCGATGAGCAACGTGACGTAGGGAAGGTATCGCTGCACGGTGTTTGCGGCGGCGACAGTCAGCAGGCCGAAGGCGCCGAACACCGCAACGAATCCGGCGGTCATCACCATGGTGGCCACGAGCGCTCGCGCCAGCGCGTTGAGCGGCCCGCGCGGTGAGGTGCCCCGCACCACCAGCGCCAGATACCCGGGCAGCAGCGCGAATCCGCAGGGGTTGAGTGCCGCGACGAGTCCGGCGCCGAACGCCAACGCCACCAGATTGTCCGGCACGCCCGGCGACTAACTCTTCAGGGCCGCGACCCGATCGGCCAGCTCCTGCTGCGGCATGGCCGAGGTGGGGTTGTTGACGAACGTGGACGACCCGTCGGGGCGGTAGAAGACATACGCCGGCTGCCACGGGACGTTGTAGCGCGCCCAGATCGACCCGTCGGCATCATTGAGATTGGGGAAATTGAGGTGGTACTTGTCGACGAATCCCTGCATGGCCCCGACATCTGAGTGTGCCGCCACACCGACGAAGCTGACCTGCGGATTGGCCGCGGCGACCTGGCTCACCGACGGCGCCTCGGCGTTGCAGAACGGGCACCACGGCGTCCAGAACCAGAGCACCGCGGGCCGCCCGGCCAGGCCGGCCCCGTTGAAGGGCGCGCCGGACAAGGTGGTGCCGGTGAACTGCAGCCGATCGTCGGCGATGGCAGTCGGTGCGGCAACCAGCGCCAACACCATCGCCACCGTCGACAGCACGCCGGCCAGGCCGGCTATGACTGATTGGCGCAACCGCGGGAGTCGCATCCTCATGGCAGTCTCCTTCGCTCAGGGCGCAGCGCACGCATGGCTGCGCATACCCCCTAACACGGAAGCCGACACCCCCGAGTTCACCGGCCGAGCTTTCGGCGGGATCAGTTCTGCCGGGGCAACAACTCGGCGGTGAACCGGTCCAGGAATGCAGCGCGACCGGTGGGACCCGCTGCCCTGATCACGAACTTGGTCAGGCCGGCCGCCAGATAGCCGTCGATCTGGCGGTGCAGGTCGGGCCAGTCGGCCGCCACCAGTTCGGTCGGGTCGACGTCGGGCCTGCGGCGACGCACCGCGGCGAGCAGGTCTGCAGGCAGCGCGCCGTCCCCCACCGCGAGGCTGATGCCGTAGTGGTCGGGTTCGATGGTCCGGCCTGCGGCCTCCGCCTCGGCCTCGATGCGCCGGCGCGCTGTCGCCGCCTCGGCCGGAGTCAGGAAGCTGCCCAGCCATCCGTCGCCGAATCTGCCGATACGGGTCAGGGCCGCCGGTGCCGATCCGCCCAGCCAGACGTCGATCGGTTTCACCGGTACCGGTTGCACCTGTGCGCAACGGACGGTGAAGTACTCCCCCTCGAACGACACGTCACGGCCGTTCAGGACCGATCGCAACAGGTGCAGCGATTCGTCGAAGACGGCGGCCCGGCGGCGGTCGGGGACGACGAAGATGTCCCGTTCGGCCGGCAGGGCCGAATGCAGGCCGAATACCGGGAGGACCCGCTTGGGTGCCAGCGCTGCCAGCGAGGCCAGTTGTTTGGCCACCAGCACCGGATGGCGGCCCGGCAGGATGGCCACCGAGGTCCCGACCTTCAACCGCCGGGTACGTGCCAGTGCGTAGGCCATGCCGATGAACGGATCCACCGCCGGGGTGTAGACCAGTTCGGAGAACCACAGCGAGTCGACCCCGGAATCCTCCAGGTGATCGACCATGCCGCCCAGTTCGTCCGGGGCGGTCTCGGCGCCGATGCCTACCCCGAACCGGACCTTCATCCGACGTTTCCCATGCCATCCATGATCGACTCAACACCGCGTGGGCGCCTCTTGTGCCCGGTGGTCCGGCGGTTCAGAGTAAGACAATGAGCGAACAATGGATTCAAGGGTGCTTGGTCCAGCGGATTGCGTTTCGCGATGGCCTGGTGCTCAACCTTGACGACTACAACGAACTGGTCATCTCGGTTCCGCTGGAACTGACACTGCCGGCCACCGATACCGACGCGTCGGAAGTGGTGTCGCTGGACCCGCGGTCACTGCGCAACGAGGTTCGGCCGCTGTTCGATTTCGCGGGGAAGCGCTGCACACATGCCGATTGGGAGGACAACGGCAGCCTGCACCTGAGCTTTTCCGATGGGCACCGCATCGATGTCCGGCCCGAGGAGGACCGGACATCGTGGGAGCTTTACGGGAAATACCACGGCTATGCAGCATGCCTGGCCCACGGGCGGGTCCGCGTCGTTCGGCACGATCAGGATGATGTCGACCGGAACGGCGACGAGGGCCCCACCCGCGAGAGCGGTTGACCGCTACCGGCGGGGCATCAGCCGACGCCGAAGATCGGGACCCACACGCCGAACAACCACACACCCCACTGCCGGAACCCGTGGTCCCACACCGGGTTCAAGTTGTAGCCCCAGTAGTTGATGGTCGGTGGCAGCGGGCCGCCCCGCCATTGGAACGGTGGCGGCGGACCCCAACCCCACGGCGGCGGGCCTTGTCGGTCGTCCCACCAGTCGTGCCGGTTGTTCGCCCACCACGGACCCTTGTCGTCCCAATGACCACGTTTGTCGAAATCAGGGCGGCGGTTGTCGAAATCGTGCCCGCGGTTGAAATCACGGTCATGGCCGGGCGGCCCGCCGTTGCAGAACGGGAAGCAGTCGTCGTTGCCGTGCCCCGGCTTGAGCGGAACCGGCGCAACGGGCGACGCCGATGCCACCGGAGTCCCCAGCCCCGTAACACCCATTCCGAACGCACCGACTGTCAACGCGGCCGCCACGAACTTGGTCAGTCTCATACCTGAACCTCCTACGGTCGTGACCCGGCGCCTGCCATCCCCCAATGGCCGGGCGCCACAACGCCTTGCAACTCACCTGGCTGCGAGCGGCGAAACGTGCACCCCCGAGGGGTATCGCCGTGGCCGATCCGAGCGTTACCCATTTTCTGGACCGCCGCGGCCCTACCCTGGCAGGGTGGGTATTGCACCGCGAATCAACGGAGCCCGTCCCGACGACATGCCGCGCTCGGAGATCAACCTCGGTTCCTGGCAGTTCTGGCGCGAAGACGACGATTTCCGGGACGGCGCATTCGGCGTGCTGCGCCGTGACGACCCGATCTCCTTCCACCCGGCCTGCATGCTCGACGGCTCTCCGGAGACTGCCGGACACTGGGCGGTGACCAGGTACGACGACGTCTTCCACGCCAGCCGCCATCCGGAGATCTTCAGCTCTGCGTCCGGAATCACCGTCGGTGATCAAACCCCGGAATTGGCAGAGTATTTCGGCTCGATGATCGTGATGGACGATCCGCGTCACACCCGGTTGCGCAACATCGTGCGCAGCGCGTTCACCCCGCGGGTCGTGGCCCTGATCGAGGATTCTGTGCGTGACCGGGCCCGGCGCCTGGTCAGTGACATGGTGGCCAGAAATCCCGACGGCACCGCCGAACTGGTCGGCGAACTCGCCGGACCGTTACCGCTGCAGATCATCTGCGACATGATGGGCATCCCGGAACCGGACCATCAGCGGATCTTCCACTGGACCAACGTGATCCTGGGATTCGGCGACCCCGATCTGACCACCGACTTCGACGAGTTCCTCCGGGTGGCGATGGACATCGGCGCTTACGCAACAGCGATGGCCGACGAACGACGTGCGGTGCCCACCGAGGATCTGACAACCAGCCTGGTGCAGGCCGAGGTCGACGGGGAACGGCTGACCTCGGCCGAGGTCGCCTCGTTCTTCATCCTGCTGGTGGTCGCGGGTAACGAGACCACCCGCAACGCCATCAGCCACGGCGTGCTCGCCCTCACCCGGTACCCCGAGCAACGTCAGAAGTGGTGGTCGCGCTACGAGGAACTGGCCCCGACCGCGGTGGAGGAGATCGTGCGCTGGGCCTCGCCGGTGAACTACATGCGCCGCACCGTCACCCAGGACACCGTGCTCGGCGGGACACCGCTGCCCGCCGGAGCCAAGGTGACCCTGTGGTACGGATCGGCAAATCGCGACGAGTCCAAGTTTGCCGATCCATGGAAGTTCGACATCACCCGCCATCCCAATCCCCACCTCGGATTCGGCGGCGGCGGTGCGCATTTCTGCCTCGGAGCAAACCTGGCACGACGTGAGATCACCGTGGCGTTCGAGGAACTGCACCGCCAATTGCCCGACCTCGTTGTGACCGAGGAACCCGACCGACTCCTGTCGCCGTTCATCCACGGCATCAAGCGCATGCCGGTGGCCTGGTCTATTTGACGGTCAGGGTGCCCAGCATCGCGGGGTGATACAGGCAGTAGAACGGGTACTCCCCCGGCTCCTGCGGAGCGGTGAGCGTTGCCCGTTCCTTGCCCTCCACGTGGACGTCGAACACCCCCTTGGTCCGCGACGTCACCGAATGCTCGACCTCATCGTTGTTGACGATGGTGATCTGGGTCCCGGGCGCCACGGGTCCCAGGGCGCTGAACCCCATGCCTTCGATCATGATGACCGGGCCGTTCGGTACGCCAGTACCCGGACTGACGGTGACACTGCCCGATTGCTCGCCATGACTAGTCGGCGAATTCGATTGTCCGCAAGCAACACTCACCCCCATGAGTAGAAACATCGACGCTATCAACGCTGCAAGTCGAAGCACCTTCGCCCCCTGAGATTGTCGTCACCGCCGATGATTATCCGCCCCGCGGGGCTGCGATGTGCCGGTTTCAGGCCAGATGTGCTGCGAACCAGTCCTGCATCCGGCGCCAGGCGTCGGCCGCGGCCGCGGGGTTGTAGCGGTCGCCGGTGTCGTTGAAGAACGCATGGTTGGCGTCGGATTCGGTGATCAACTCGTGCACCATTCCCAGCCGGCGCAGGTCGCGATTTCCTCGGCGATGTAGCGCTGCAGTGGAGTCACTTCAGCCAGTATGCGCTGAAATGCCGAACTGCAGCTATAGAACTGCAGGTCGCGCGATACTCGTCGGATGGCCTGGATACCCGACCCGGAGGCGCTGCGGGGACACGTTGCCGTGGTTGCCGGGGCTACCCGTGGCGCGGGTCGGGGTATCGCCGCAGCGCTGGGTGAGGTTGGTGCGACCGTCGTGTGCACCGGTCGGAGCAGCAGATGTGGAAACCGCCTCTCCGACTACGACCGGCCCGAAACCATCGAGGAAACCGCCGAACTGGTGACGGAGCTGGGCGGATCCGGCGTCGCCGCACAGGTCGACCACCTCGATGTGACGCAGGTACGCAAGCTCGCCGGGCGGCTCAAGGCTGATTACGGGCACATCGACATCCTCGTCAACGACATCTGGGGAGCCGAGGTCCTCAAGGGGCCGCCGGATACCTGGGGACGACCGATGTGGCAGCACGACCTCGACGACGGGTTACGGATGCTGCGTCTCGGACTGGACACGCACCTGATCACGTCGCACTGTCTGCTGCCGCTGCTCGCCGACCGCCCCGGTGGGCTGTTGGTCGAGATCACCGATGGAACAACCGAATTCAATGCGGAGAACCCCCGACTCTCGGTGTTCTACGACCTGGTCAAGAACGCAGTGAACCGACTGGCGTTCAGCCACGGGTACGAACTCGCCGCGTTCGGTGCGACCGCCGTCTCGGTCACCCCGGGATGGCTGCGCTCGGAGATGATGCTCGACAACTACGGCGTCGGCGAGACCAATTGGCGTTGCGCACTCGACCTCGCCCGCACCGACGGCTACCCGGCGGCTCCGCCGGGATTCGCCGAATCCGAGTCCCCCCGCTTCGTCGGGCGCGGGGTCGCCGCGGTGGCCGCCGACCCGCAGAGAGCCCAGTGGAACCAACGTTCCACCAGCTCGGCCGCACTGGCGCGCCACTACGGATTCACCGACCTCGACGGGCGTCTTCCTGACGCCTGGGCTCCGCTATAACCCCAGTTCAGCCCGTCCCCTCCCACTTTGGTAGACATTTTTTCAAATCTGTTCACTGATTTCATTGACATGCCCCTACCGGGACGGTTCTATGGGCTGGGTGAGCTTCGACACGATCCTTCGCAACGGCCGGTGGTTCGACGGCACCGGTGCCCCGTCAGCGGTCCGCAACATCGGAATCAGTGACGGGCACGTGGTTACCATCTCCCCCGACCCTCTTGACGAGACGGACTGCCCGCAGGTCATCGACGCCACCGACAAATGGGTCATGCCCGGGATGTTGGATATCCACACCCACTACGACGTCGAGGTCCTCAACGGCCCGTCACTGTCGGAGTCACTGCGCCATGGCGTGACCACCGCGATGCTCGGATCCTGCTCGCTGTCGACCGTGCACGTCAGCGGCACCGATGCCGGTGACCTGTTCGGCCGGGTCGAGGCGATCCCGCGCGACCAGGTGATCGCCGCCGTCGACGACAATAAGACGTGGACCAACTGCGACGAATACGTATCAGCACTCGAATCGCTGCCACTGGGCCCCAACCTGACCGCCTTCATCGGGCACTCCGATATGCGGACCGCAGTGATGGGCCTCGACCGGGCGACCCGTAAGGACCAGCGACCGACCGCAGCCGAGCAGGCCCGCATGGAGCAGATGCTCACAGAGGCCCTCGACGCCGGGTTCGTCGGGATGTCCTCACAGCAACTGCTTTTCGACAAGATCGACGGTGACACCTGCCGATCTCGAACCCTGCCCTCCACCTACGCCAAGCCACGCGAGTTGCGCCGGCTCAAGTCGATGCTGCGGCGCACGGGCCGCGTGCTGCAGTCCGGTCCCGACATCCAGAATCCGCTCAACCTGGCCTCGCAGGTCGCGCAGTCCCTCGGGTTGTTCCGCAAGCAGCTCAAGACCAGCCTGCTCTCGGCCGCCGACATCAAGGCCAACCCGTATGCGATCTGGATGATGGGACCGCTGGCCAAGGCCGCGAACGCGCTCGGCGGGAACTTCCGGTGGCAGCATCTGCCGGTGCCGTTCGAGGTGTACGCCGATGGTATCGACCTGGTGGTGTTCGAGGAATTCGGTTCCGGCGCAGCGGCTCTGCATCTGCGCGACGAGGTCGAGCGCAACGAACTGCTGCGCGACGAGTCCTACCGGCGCGCGTTCCGCAAGGACTACGACAGCAAGTTCGGCGTGCGGGTCTGGCACCGCGACTTCTTCGACGCCGAAATCGTGGCCTGCCCCGACGAATCCGTGGTCGGCATGACGTTCGGCCAGGTCGGGCAGGAGCGCGGTGAGCTGCATCCGGTCGATGCCTTCCTGGATCTGGTACTCGAGCACGGCACCGCGATCCGCTGGCGGACCACGATCTCCAACCACCGGCCCGAGGTGCTCAAGAAGCTGGCCCGCGATCCGGGCATCCAGCTCGGTTTCTCTGATGCCGGCGCGCACCTGCGGAACATGGCCTTCTACAACATGGGACTGCGCCTGCTGCGCCACGTCCGCGACGCCGAACGGGCCGGTACGCCGTTCATGTCGATCGAGCAGGCCGTGCACCGACTCACCGGTGAACTCGGCGACTGGTACCGGATCGACGCCGGTCATCTGCGCGTCGGCGATCGCGCCGACATCGTGGTCATCGACCCGGCGCACCTCGACGACTCTCTCGACGCCTACGCCGAGGAGGCCGTCGAACAGTACGGCGGGTTGTCGCGCATGGTGAACCGCAACGACGACACCGTCACCGCGGTGCTCGTCGGCGGACGCACCGTATTCGCCGACGGTGCGCTGACCGACCTGGTGGGTAATCAGCGCACCGGCCAGTTCCTGCGGGCCGCACACCGCGTCCCGTCGATCTCCACCAACGATGGGAAGTTGACCAGTGCCCGTTGAAGACGTCTCGATCGAGGAAACCGTTCACGGCATGTGGAAAGCGCTGTCGGAACGCGACTGGGAACTTCTCAAGACGTACCTGTCCGATGACTGCATCTACCTCGACATGCCGGTGGGCCCCGCCGCGGCGGCCAAGGGCCCTGAGGACATCGTCAAGCGGCTCAAGATCGGTCTCGAACCGCTGGCCTCCTACGAGAACTTCCCGGGCCTGCTCGTGGATAACGGTCGCGATGCCATGTACGAACATCACGAGGAATGGCACTGGACCACAGGAGAATCCGCCGTGCTGAAGTTCGTCACCGTGCACCGGATCGAGAACGGCAAGGTGACGCTGTGGAAGGACTACTGGGACATGAGCGCCCTGGCCAACCACGCCCCGCCGGACTGGCTGGAGAACTTCGCCACCGCCGACATGTCGTGGGTGTTCGACGCCACCGGGCTGGTCTGACCCCGTCGATCAGAGGGTGATCTTGCAGGTTTGCCCGATGTCGAGGGTCCGCAGCATCCGGCCCATTCCGAGCCACATCGCACACGACAGCGACAGATCGGTGAGCAGTTCGGAGTCGAACTGCTCACCGGCGCGCTGCCAGAAGTCCTCGTCGTCGCGCAGTCCGGTGTGATCGGAGGCGAATCGCGCGGCGAACTCGGCGGCAATCCGCTCCTGCGCGCTGTAACCCGGCCAGGTCCGCCACTCGGCGGCGTGATCGTAGAGATCCTCGTCCACCCCCGCCGCGGCCCCCTCGGAATCGCGGGTGTTCTGGCACACCACGCACTCGTTGTCGAGCGCGATCACCATCCGGGCGAGCTCCCGCACCCGAAGGGGCAGCCGCCCCTTCGTGTACACCGCGTTGGTGAAGTTGGCCATGGCGGTGCCGATCTCGGGAGACCTGAGGATCCAGCCGGCCACGTCGTCGTCGGGAAATTCTCCGATACGGCTCATGTGCTGAATCGTACGTAAAACACCGCAGTTCTGGAACAAGTTCTAGTTTTTGGCTCCGGAGCCGGTCCGCTCCACGACACGGTGGTCATCGCCCCAGTCCCTTTGCACCACCACCCGGTGCGCGATGCGTTCGAGCGCGGCCTCCACCTGGGTCCGGTCCGGTCGGCCCTCGAACGTCGACGAATCGCCCAGTTTGTCGACGATCCGCCCCACGAGTGCCGCCGAGACGCCGTCGACCTGCCGTACCCCACTCTGGGTCAGCCAGAGGTTGTCCCCGGTGCGCAACACATAGCCGTCCTGCACCAACCGGTTGAAGGTCGGCTCGAGCACTTCGCAGGGTACGACCAGGCGGTCGGCGATCTCGGTCAGGCGAGCCGAGCCGAAGATCTGGCCGTGCCGGTAGATCTTGAGCAGCGCCCACAAGCCCGCAACGTCCAGCTCGCACCCCGGCCCGCCGGCCACGTTGCGCAGCCGGATCTCGGGTGAACTCCGCATCAGCCGGCTGATCACGGTTTCGAGCACCTGGTCCGCCGATTCCGAGCTCGGCATGCCGAAGCCTTCACCGAGATCGGCCGCCATCGTCGCCTCCGCCTCGAGCAGTGGCACTTCTTTGAGGAACAGCGCGACGATCAGGCCGACCAGCGCCACCGGCGCGGCACAGAGGAACACCAGATCCAGCGCATCGGCGTAGGCGTTCACGATCGGGGCCGCGACCTCGGGGGCCAACTCGTGCAAGGCCTTGGGCGAATCGCCGGCGACCGACGGAGCGCCGCTGACCGCAAGTGCGCCTGGCAGCCGGTCCGACAGGAATCCGACGAACAACGACCCGAAAATCGCGGCACCGAAGGAACTCCCGATGGTCCGGAAGAACGTCACGCCCGAGGTCGCCACGCCCAGATCGCTGAAATCGGAGGTGTTCTGCACGATGAGGACGAGAACCTGCATGCACATGCCGATGCCGGCACCCAGGATGAGCAGGTAGAGCGACTGGATCGGGACGGGTGTCGCGGCGTTCATCCGCGACAGCAGCACGAAACCCACGAGCATGATCGCCGTGCCGGCGATCGGGTAGATCTTGTACCGGCCGGTGCGGCCCACCAGGCTGCCGCTGACCGTCGAGGTGATCAATAGCCCGATGACCATCGGCATGGTGCGCAGTCCGGACTCGGACGGCGATACACCGTCGACGAACTGCATGAAGGTGGGCATGAACGTCAAGGCGCCCAGCATCGCGAAGCCGACGACAAACGACAGCACGCAGCACATCGTGAACACCGGATTTCGGAACAGGCGCATCGGCAGAATCGGTTCGGCCGCTCGGATTTCGGCCCGGACGAACATCGCCAGCGCCAGGACGGACCCGATCACCAGTCCGATGATGGTCGGCGAGGTCCAGTCCAGTTCACCGCCCAGGCTGGTGGCCAGGGTCAGACCCGACGCCCCCAGTCCGACCCACACGATTCCGGCGTAATCGATCACCGGGCGCGGGCCACGGGAGACCATCGCCGGGATGGTCGCCGCCGCGACGAACAGGACCACGATGCCGACCGGGATGCTCAGCCAGAAGGCCCACCGCCAGCCGAGGTGATCGGTGACGAACCCGCCCAACAGCGGACCGGCCACGGTGGTGACGCCGAATACGGCGCCGAGCGCACCCTGATAACGTCCGCGGTCTCGCAGCGGGATGACCTCGGCGATCAACGCCGAGGACGTCACCATGATGGCGCCGCCGCCGATCCCCTGGAGCACGCGCGCGGCCACCAACATGGCCATGGATCCCGACATGCCGCTGAGGACCGACCCGACCAGGAAGCACACGACCGCCACCTGGTACACGGCCTTGCGGCCGAAGATGTCGCCGACTTTCCCGACGACGGCGGTGACGACGGTGGAGGCGAGCAGATAGCTGGTCACCACCCATGCCTGATGACCGGCACCGCCGAGGTCCGCCACGACGGTGGGCAGCGCGGTGGCGACGATGGTCTGGTTGAGCGAGGCCAGCAGCATGCCGAGCAGCACCGCGACGAACACCAGGTTGCGCCTGCGCACACTCAGCAGCGGCGGCCCCGAGTGGTGCTCGGCGGTCGATGTCGGGCTCGTCATGGCTTCCTTTCGCCGGTCTGCCGGTACGGTCCGGTAGCCATATCGTTAGGTAAGCTATGAAAGTTACAGCGCGAACAAAGCCGCCCCGGACAACCGGCGGTGCACCGGCTACCCAGGGCGGCCACGACTGAAACTGGCGGCGCTACCGGCCCTTATTGAGGTGGCCGGGAGACGCACTGCGCGGCATAGAGCGCATCGCCCAACTTCTCCATGAGCTCGAGCTGGGTTTCCAGGTAGTCGATGTGGCCTTCCTCGTCGGCCAGGATCGTCTCCAGGATCCGCGCCGAGGTCGCATCCTCTTTTTCCCGGCACATGATTATTCCGGGCCGCAGCCGGGCGACGACCTCGTACTCGATCGCCAGATCAGCCTCGAACTGTTCACGAAGGGTCTGCCCGACACGCAACGAAAACAGCCGCTGGTAGTTCGGAAGTCCGTCCAGCAGCAGGATTCGATCGGTGATGGTCTCCGCGTGCCGCATCTCTTCGAAGGATTCGGCACGGGTATGTTCAGCCAGTTCAGTAAATCCCCAATTATCCTGCATCTTCGAGTGCAAGAAATATTGGTTGATTGCAGTGAGTTCGCTCGTCAATTGCTCATTGAGCAATTTCAGAACATCCGGATCGCCTTGCATGATCACTCCTAAGCACCTTGAGGGTCGGCCAAGTGTTGCCGTGTGCCGCGCACGTCCAATCTAGTCCAGGTATCACGGTGTAGCGCAATGATTGACGCCCAATTCGGCGTGTTCGTGCGGCATTACCGCGGAGCCCACGTCACCGCACCCGAGGCGTGTCCAGGAGGAGTGGACTGGCTGTCCTAACTAAGGTTAGACTGCACTAATCCGCTATCCCACCCCGAATGAAAGGTCGGCAATAAATGAGTGAGTATGATTTGCACTCGCTCATTTTGTCCTGCGATTTCCGCGTCGACGATGTCGAACAAATGTGGAAATGGATGAAGAAACATCGCTCGGGATTGCTGTCGATCGGCGCCCACCATGTGGTGCTCTATAAATCAATTTGGGAGCCCGGCCGAGTATTGGTCACGATCGGAATTCGGCATGCCCGGTCAATCCGCGACGTACTGCGTTCACCGGCAATTTTCGAGTGGTTCGACATTTCCGGCGTCGAAGATATTCCACCGATATTCGGCGGCGAAGTGGTGGAGAAGATCGACCTGACCGAGCCGTCCCCGGAAGGTCACGTGGCCGGGGTGATCGTCGGCGCGGTAGCCACCGTCGACGACGTGCCGACCTTGATGCGCAAGGTGCACGACGGTCTCGAGCGCTTCGAGCAGGGCGGCATCCGAAAGATCTGGATCTATCAGGCCCTCGACGACGGCCAGGAAGTGATGATCCTGCAGGAGGTCTCCGACGAGATCAGCGCCCGGCAGTGGATCGACCACCCGGACGCGGCGGCCGAGTGGATGACCACAGCCGGTTTCGGTGCCTACCCGAGCCTGTTCGTGGGCAAGTTGGCCCACATCATGAACGTCGACGAGCAGGACGACTGATGTTCGTCTGCCTGTGCACCGGCGCGACCAGTCAGGTCGTCAACGAAATCGTCGAGTCCGGCGCCACCAGCTCCAAAGAAGTGGCCGAGGCCTGTGGCGCCGGCGCCGACTGCGGGCGGTGCCGCCGCACCATCCGCGCCATCATCGCCGCCCATCAGGCAGCTGACGGGTGTCCCAACCAGCCCAACGGTTGCCCGTCGCGGGCCACCCGCTAGCCCTTACGGTCGGCGAATTGAGCCAGCGCGTCGACGTTGGCCGCCCCGCCCACCAGTTCGACGAACAACGCCTTCTCCCGCTCCACGGCCGCCGAGATCTGATCGCGGATCGGTGCCACCATCGCTTGTTTGACCGCGATCAGGCTCGAAATCGGCTTGGCTGCCAGGATTTCGGCGTATCCCCTGGCCTCGCTCAGCAGATCGTCAGGCTCGCAGACCTTCCACACCAGGCCCATCTCGCGGGCCTCGGCCGCACTCACCCACTCCGAGGACATCAGCAGCCAGGCGGCGTTCTGCCTGCCGAGCAGTCGTGGCATCAGATACGACGAGGCCGCCTCGGGCGCCACGCCCAGGCTGGTGAAGGGACACTTCAACCGGGCCGATGAGGACATGAACGCCAGGTCGGCGAACCCGAGGATGGTGACGCCGATACCGACGCCGACCCCATTGATCGCACAGATCAACGGCTTCGGGAAATCCGCAAGCACGTCGAGCATCCCGTAGAACCCGTGCTCGCCGGGGTGGATTCCTCCGGGTTGGTGATGCGGGCCTGCATCTCGACGAGGTCGTTCCCCGCGCTGAACCCCGGCCGCCCCGGTCAGCAGCACCACCGCCACGTCGGGATCCTCGGCTGCGGCACGCAGGGCGACCGTCGTCTCGTCGTAGAGCGCCTCGTTGAACGCGTTGAGCGCATCGGGGCGGTTGAGGGTCAGCGTGCGTACCCGATTGTTGTCCTCGATCAGCAGGGTCATCTCTCACTCGCGTGCGCGCCGTAGCCGCTGCAGCCTAACGAGAACACGTTCCACTATGACCGCGCGGGTGCGGAATGCGCGCCACGCGTGGGCGGTTGCCCCACCGACGGCCGATTACGAGCCAGAATGGTGAGGTGCACAGGTGGACAGGCAGCCGATGCCCTCCGGCTCAACACCCCTGACGCCGGTGCGGTGATCCGGAGCCTGATCGGCGTTCTGGCGGTGACTGCGGTCGCTGTGGCGTGGGGTTCCGGCGCGACAGCGATGTGGACGCTGGGCGGCGGCGTGATCGCCGGTGCGATCGCGCTGCAGCGCAGTCCCGGCGGCCGGGTGCCGCTGGTGGTCACCGGTTCCGTGGAACTGGCCATCGCGGTCCTGCTGGGCACCCTCGCCGGAGGGCACAGTCCCGTCTTCATCGCGGTGGTTGCCCTGTGGTGCTTCGCCGCGGGCATGCAGTGGTCGCTGGGCGCCAACTCCGGCCTGGTGGCCTCCGCCTGAGTTAGGACACCCCCGGCGGATTTTGGAATCGGAATCGCTTTGACCTGTGGTTTTAGTTTGCGATGGTCGGGTTTTGGCTTACTAAGCGGGTAGGGTCCGGTGGGTGTTCGTGCGTAAAGTGCGCACTGCCTCGGGCGCGGTGGCGGTGCAGGTGATGCGCAAGGACGGCCGCCGTGACGTGCTGGTCGAGCACATCGGATCGGCTCATACCGACGCCGAACTGGGTGTGTTGCTCGAACAAGCCCGGCGGATCGCTATCGGTGATCAAGATGTGCTGGATTTCGAGGTACCTGCTCGCGCGCAGCGCGTCGCTGATGTGGCCGATTGGCGCCACGGCACGTTGACGTTGCCGGCCGGTGTCCCCAAGGGTGCGCCGGCGGCGCCGGGGCGCACCGCGGCGACCAGTTCGCGGCTGCTCTACGACGTCATCGGAGGCATCTATGACTGGATAGGGTTCGATGCCGTCGCCGATACAGTGTTCCGGGATCTGGTGATCGCCCGGATCGTGGAACCCACCAGCAAGATGGATTCGCTGCGGGTGCTGGCTGACCTGGGTGCAGAACCGATGTCCTATAAGACTGTTCAGCGTCACCTGGCCAAGGTCAACGCTGGCAACTACCGCGACGTGATCGCGACCAAATGCTTCATCCATGCCGCCGACCGTGGCACCTTGAGCCTGCTGCTCTACGACGTCACCACGCTGTATTTCGAGGCCGAGAACGAAGACGACCTGCGCCAGGTCGGCTACTCGAAGGAACGCCGCGTGGATCCGCAGATCGTGGTCGGCCTACTCGTTGATCGCACCGGATTTCCGTTGGAGATCGGCTGCTTTGAGGGCAACACCGCCGAAACCACCACGCTCATCCCGATCATCACCGCCTTCGCGCAACGCCACGACCTCGGTGACACCCCGATCGTGGTCGCCGCGGATGCCGGCATGCTCTCAGCGACCAACCTCGCCGCCCTCGATGACGCCGGATTGGGATTCATCGTCGGCTCCCGAGCGGTGAAGGCTCCAATCGATCTCGCCTCGCATTTCTATTGGAACGGTGATGTTTTCACCGACGGTCAGATCATCGACACCGTGACACCCCGGCATGCCAAGAGCGTCGTCAATGACACCGACAAGCGCGCCGAGCCGGTCTGGAACCCCGAGGATCATTCGGGGGCGTGGCGGGCGATCTGGGCCTACTCGGCCAAACGCGCCCGCCGTGATCAGAAGACTCTGCACGCCCAGGAGACCCGCGCCAAGGAGGTCATCAGCGGTCAGCGGGCTGCGAAATCGACCCGATTCGTCAAAACCACTGCCGGTGGACGCGCCCTCGATGAAGTCAGTTTGGCTCGCGCGCAATCTCTGGTCGGGTTGAAGGGCTACGTCACCAACCTCAGTGTCGAGGTCATGGCCGCCGCGGAAGTCATCGCCAAGTACCACGACCTGTGGCACGTCGAACGGTCATTTCGGATGTCCAAGACCGATCTCGAGGCCCGGCCTATGTTCCATCGCACCCGCGAGGCGATCGAAGCGCACCTGACCATAGTGTTCACCGCCCTGGCCGTCGCGCACTGCATCCAGGAACGCAGTGGCCTGGCCATCGCCAACGTCATCAAACAACTACGGCCACTACGTTCAGCGACCATCGTCATCAACGGTGCCAGCCAAGCATTCCCACCCGAAATTCCTACGCCTCAACGGAAAATCCTGACCGCACTCGGCATCAAAGTGGCTTACTAAGCCAAATGTCCTAACTCAGGTTTGACCGCGATCAGGCTCGAAATCGGCTTGGCTGCCAGGATTTCGGCGTATCCCCTGGCCTCGCTCAGCAGATCGTCAGGCTCGCAGACCTTCCACACCAGGCCCATCTCGCGGGCCTCGGCCGCACTCACCCACTCCGAGGACATCAGCAGCCAGGCGGCGTTCTGCCTGCCGAGCAGTCGTGGCATCAGATACGACGAGGCCGCCTCGGGCGCCACGCCCAGGCTGGTGAAGGGACACTTCAACCGGGCCGATGAGGACATGAACGCCAGGTCGGCGAACCCGAGGATGGTGACGCCGATACCGACGCCGACCCCATTGATCGCACAGATCAACGGCTTCGGGAAATCCGCAAGCACGTCGAGCATCCCGTAGAACCCGTGCTCGCCCGGGGTGGATTCCTCCGGGTTGGTGATGCGGGCCTGCATCTCGACGAGGTCGTTCCCCGCGCTGAACCCCCGGCCGGCCCCGGTCAGCAGCACCACCGCCACGTCGGGATCCTCGGCTGCGGCACGCAGGGCGACCGTCGTCTCGTCGTAGAGCGCCTCGTTGAACGCGTTGAGCGCATCGGGGCGGTTGAGGGTCAGCGTGCGTACCCGATTGTTGTCCTCGATCAGCAGGGTCATCTCTCACTCCTCGCGTGCGCGCCGTAGCCGCTGCAGCCTAACGAGAACACGTTCCACTATGACCGCGCGGGTGCGGAATGCGCGCCACGCGTGGGCGGTTGCCCCACCGACGGCCGATTACGAGCCAGAATGGTGAGGTGCACACAGGTGGACAGGCAGCCGATGCCCTCCGGCTCAACACCCCTGACGCCGGTGCGGTGATCCGGAGCCTGATCGGCGTTCTGGCGGTGACTGCGGTCGCTGTGGCGTGGGGTTCCGGCGCGACAGCGATGTGGACGCTGGGCGGCGGCGTGATCGCCGGTGCGATCGCGCTGCAGCGCAGTCCCGGCGGCCGGGTGCCGCTGGTGGTCACCGGTTCCGTGGAACTGGCCATCGCGGTCCTGCTGGGCACCCTCGCCGGAGGGCACAGTCCCGTCTTCATCGCGGTGGTTGCCCTGTGGTGCTTCGCCGCGGGCATGCAGTGGTCGCTGGGCGCCAACTCCGGCCTGGTGGCCTCCGCGGCCAGCGCATTGCTGGTGCTGGCACCACCGGTCGCACCGACGCTGGCCCAGTCGCTGCTGGCACCCACCCTGGTCATCGTCGCCGGAGTGGTCCAGGCGGCCCTCATCGCCGTGTGGCCGCCGCGCCGCTGGCGCGCCCAGCGCCACGGACTCACCCGGGCCTACCAGTCGTTGGCCGGTGACGCCCGCAACGTCGCCGCCGACGGCACCGCGGCCGTCGACGATGCCCCGCTCACGTGGCTGCGCGAGGTGTTCGCCGACAGTCAGGTGAGTCAACGGCCGCGGGCGTACCACGGCGGATATCGCCTCCCGGAGCGCCTGGCCGGCACCCTGGCCTCGTTGCGCTCCACGGCTGACCGTGACGGCTCGGCGGACGACAAGGATTCCGCTGACACCGGGCTTCCCCAACTTCTGACCGCCGCGGCGGTGTTGCTCGATGCGATCGCCGACCACGGTCACACCGCCCGCCGCGATGCCGAGCACGCGCTGGTGCGGGTTCACACCGCCGCTGCCGCCGTGACCGGCCCCGAAGCTGCACTGGCGCAACGCTTCTGCGAACAGCTGCGCGAGGCCGCGGTGCTGAGGTTCGGGCGCCTGCACCGGCCCGACCTGATCGGCTCGCTGGCCTCGGCACCCGCCGTGGTCCGGTCCCACCTGACCTGGACCTCGCCGATCCTGCGCCATGCCATCCGACTGTCGGTTACCGCCGCGCTGGCGGCGGCCGCGGCCCGCTACAGCGGGCTGGAGCACGGCTACTGGATCCCCTTGGCCGCCGTCGTGGTGTTGCGGCCCGAAACGGCGCACACCTATACGCGGTGCGCCGGGCGGATCGCCGGCCTCGGCGTCGGCATCATCGTCGCCTCGGCTCTCACGTTTGTGTGGGAACCCGGCCCGATCGGTTCGGCGATATGCGCGCTCCTGTTCGTCGGACTGGCCTACGGCGTCGCGCAGTACGGCTATCTCCCGGTCGGCGCGGCGGTGGGTGCGATCCTGATGTTCGCGGCCGGGGTGAGCGCGTCCGCACCGTGGTCGGGTGACACCGATCGACTGTTCGCCATGCTGATCGGCGGCGCCCTGGCCGTGATGGCCCATGTAGCGCTGCCCGACCACGCCCTCATCCGGCTGCGCCAACGCGCCGGTGAACTGCTGATGACCGAGATCGACTACGCCGCACTCGTGATCAAGGCATTCGTCCACGAAATCGACCATCCCGCCGAGATCCTGTCGGCGGCCTGGCAACGGGCCTTCCGGGCCCGTGCGGCATTCGAGGCCGCGTGGGGCGCCACCAGCCTGGAACCGCCGATCCTGCGGCGCTGGCTACGGTCCTACCGCTCCGCACTGAATTCGGTGACCAGCGCGTGCACCACGCTGGAGAACAGCCTGCCGACGCATCCCTCGTCTGCCCTGCACGGCGAGTTCATCGCGGCGGTGGACGATTACGTGGAGGCCCTGCGCGGAGCGCCACCGAGCCCCGCGGTGCCCTGGAGCCTGGACACCGCCGAGGTGTCGGCCGCGTTGCGGCGGGTGCACAACGTCGCGTCGACGTTGTCCGCCGACAACGGCGCCGCGCGCATTCTGATCGGCGAACTGACCACGATCACCCGCAGCTTGCAGGACATCGCGATCGATCGCGTGGAACCCGCAGGTGATTCGCGCTAGCCGCGCGCCCATTTCGGCAGGATGAACACCCCTTCGGCCTCGGCCGTGATTCCCTGGGCATCGGAAACATGGCCGGAGGCAAAGGCTTTGATTCCGTCCGTGCGGGTGATCCGCCCCTCGGCGTGCAGATCGCCCAGCGGGGTGGCCCGCAGGTAACGGATGGTCAGGGTCCCGGTGAACCGCGGACGGTCGGAATCGCTGGCGGCCACCTCCCCCAGCACATGGTCGAGCACCATCGCCACCATGCCGCCGTGTACGTGGCCGGGCGGCCCCTCGTACGGGGCGCCGAGACGGAAATCGGTGTGGACGCTGCCGTCGGGGTCCTTCACCATCACCAGCGGCGGCGCGATCGGATTGCGGATGCCGATCGCCGGGTTGCCCCACGGCATCCGGTCCCCGTCCGAGGTGAACCGCACACCGAATGGCCCGTCGATCTGTTTGGCCTGCAACCGCGCGGTCGCGGCGTCGATCTGGGCCTGCACGGCCGCGACCTCCTCGGCGTCGACCTCCGAACGGATGGAGGCATCGATCAGTGCCCGCACGGAATCGGCCAGCGGTGCCCACACCGACCGCAGGTGCTGCACGTCCGCGGAACTGAGACCCTCGACATGGGTATAACCCGGCATGGGTGAACTAGAACATGTTCGGCGCTGCGGTGTCGACCCATCCAGGTAGCGTCGGCACCGTGACGGATCTCGCCGAGACCGAACCGTACTACCGGCTCGGGATCTACCACCGCCCGACGGACACTCCCTCACCGTCGGCGCAGGTCTGGTTCGACCGCGGCATGGTCTGGTGCTACGCCTTCAACCACGAGGAGGCCATTCGGTGCTTCGAGCGTGCGTTACATCTCGACCCGGATTTCGCGCTCGCCCGCTGGGGTATCGCCTACGCGGTCGGCCCCAACTACAACAAGGCCTGGGACGCGTTCGATCCCACCGACCTGAGCACCTCGCTGGCCCGCGCTCGGGCCGAACTCGAGCGCGCTGCCACGGGCCGCGCGTCAGCGCTGGAGCGCGACCTGATCACCGCTCTGCACAAGCGATTTCCCACCGCCGACGCCGATGACGCGGAGCCCCTGACGGCCGGACATACCCATTACGCCGACGCGATGACGGCGCTTGCCGCCGCCCATCCCGACGACATCGACGTGCAGACGCTGGCCGCCGACGCCCTGCTCAACGTGACCGCCTGGGCGCTGTGGGACGGCCGCACCGGTGAGCCCGCACCGGGATCTCGCGTGCTGGAGGCGAAACGGATCCTTGACAGGGCGCTGGCCACCGGTACCGGACGGCAACACCCGGGGGTGCTGCACCTGTACATCCACGCGATGGAGATGTCGACGACACCGCAGGCAGCGCTGCCCGCCGCCGACCTGTTGCGCGGACTGGTTCCCGACGCCGGGCACCTGCAACACATGGCCAGCCACATCGACGTTCTGTGCGGCGACTATCGCAACTCCGTGAGGGCCAACCTCGCTGCGGTCGACGCTGACCGGAAATTCGTCGAACGCGAGGGCGCCGTCAACTTCTACTCGCTGTACCGCGCGCACGACCTGCATTTCGTGGTGTATTCGGCCATGTTCGAAGGCAGTTCGCAGATTGCCCTGGACGCGGCCGAGGAGCTTGCCGCCCAACTCACCCCCGACGTGCTCTTGGTCTCGTCACCGCCGATGGCCGACTGGCTCGAAGCCTTCGTACCCCTGCGGGTGCACGTGCTGGTGCGGTTCGGCCGCTGGGACGACCTGATCGCCGAACCACTGCCCACCAATCCCGACCTGTACTGCACCACCACCGCGACGATCCATTACGGCCGCGGCGTCGCCTTCGCAGCCACCGGGCAGGTCGAGCAGGCCCGCGCCGAGCGGGAGAAGTTCCTCGCGGCGTACCAGCGCATCCCCGATACGCGCTACCTGTTCAACAACACCAGCCTGGACATCCTGGCCATCGCCGAGCAGATGCTCAATGGCGAAATCGCTTACCGCGAAGGCGATTACGACACTGCATTCGGCTATTTGCGCCGGGCCGTCGAACTCGACGATGCCCTGCCCTACGACGAACCGTGGGGCTGGATGCAGCCGACCCGGCATGCGTTCGGTGCACTGCTGCTCGAACAGAATCACGTCGAGGAGGCCGCCCGCATCTACGCCGCCGACCTCGGCCTGGACCCCACGCTGAGCCGGTCCAGCCATCATCCGAACAACGTGTGGAGTCTGCACGGTTACCACGAGTGTCTTTCTCGCTTGGGCCGCGACGCCGAGGCGCTCATCATCGGACAGCAACTGGAGTTGGCACTGGCGCGCACGGACGTCGCGGTCCGCGCGTCCTGCGCGTGCCGCCTCGACGTGGCGACGCCGTGTTGCGACGGCGACTGAGGAGTCCGATGGCGGTTCGGGCGTAAACTGCCCTCCGTGGCCATCAGCGACAACGACCTCGGTCAGCTGCGCAAATGTGTCGATCTGGCCCGCGAAGCACTCGACGACGGCGACGAGCCCTTCGGCTCGATACTGGTCGATCACACCGGCACGACGGTGTTCACAGACCGCAACAGGGTCAAGGACGGGGACGCCACCCAACATCCCGAATTCGCCGTCGCCCGCTGGGCCGTCGCGCATCTGAGCCCCGAGGACCGGGCCCGCGCCACCGTGTACACCTCCGGTGAGCACTGCCCGATGTGCTCCGCCGCGCACGCCTGGGTGGGCCTGAACCGGATCGTCTACGCCACCTCCTCGGCGCAGCTGAGCGGCTGGCTGTCCGAATGGGGGGTGCCGGCCGGTCCGGTGGCGCCGCTGCCCATCACCACCGTGGCTCCCGGTGTCGACGTGGACGGACCGGCCCCGGAACTGGCCGAGACCATGAAGGCCCTGTACGCGGCGAAGTTTCGTGACTGAACCGGCGTGGATCCCACATGCCATCTGGTGGCAGGTCTATCCGCTGGGCTTCGTCGGTGCGTTCCCCGCCGACCACCCGCCGTCGGCCGATGAACACCGGTTGCGGCGGATCACCGACTGGCTGGATCACGCCGTGCAACTCGGCGCCTCCGGCATTGCACTCGGTCCGATCTTCGCGTCACGCACCCACGGATATGACACCACCGACCACTTCAGCATCGACCCGCGTCTGGGTGATGACGACGACTTCGATCATCTGGTCGTCGAGGCCCGATCACGCGGACTGCGCATCCTGCTCGACGGGGTGTTCAACCACGTGGGCACCGACTTCGCCCGGTACCGCGACGGCGATGCCGCATGGTTTCAGAAGCGGGGCAACGGTTTCGCCACCTTTGAAGGGCACGGCGAACTGATCACGCTCAACCACGCCAACCCGGAGGTGGTGTCCTACACGGCCGACGTCATGGCGCACTGGTTGCGCCGCGGCGCCGACGGTTGGCGCCTCGACGCCGCGTACGCGGTACCCGACCGGTTCTGGGCGCAGGTGTTGCCGTCGGTTCGCCGGGAATTCCCCGACGCCTGGTTCGTCGGCGAGGTGATCCACGGCGACTACACCGCGACCGTCGGGGCCGCCACCTTCGACTCGGTGACCCAGTACGAACTGTGGAAGGCGATCTGGAGCAGCCTGAACGACGGCAACTTCCACGAGCTGGACTGGGCGCTGAAGCGGCACAACGACTTTCTCGGCACGTTCGTGCCGCTGACATTCGTGGGCAATCATGACGTGACCCGGATCGCCAGCCAGTTGCAGAATGCGGCGCACCTCGAGCATGCGCTGGTGTTGCTGCTGACGGTCGGTGGGACGCCCAGCATCTACGCCGGCGATGAGTCGGCCTATCGCGGCGTCAAGGAGGAGCGCCGCGGCGGCGACGACGCCGTGCGACCGGAATTCACCACTGCGCCAGATGATTCCGATGTGTTGCGGCTGCATCGGTACCTGATCGGACTGCGGCGGCGGCATCCGTGGCTGCACACCGCGACCACGTCACCGTTGCTGCTGACCAACACACAGTACGTCTACCGGACCGCCGCCGGTCCCGAGTCGCTGATCGTCGCGCTCAACATCGGGGACGCGCCGCTCTCACTGTCATTGCCCGACCTCGGGGTGAGCTCGGGCCGGGTGATCGCGGGTTCGGGTGCACCACCGCAAGACGATCTCAGCCAGACCGAGGTCCCTCCGCACGGGTGGCTGATCATCCAGCCGCACTGAGTTTGCGGACCGTCGGTCTCGGCGCCGAGTTCCAACCGTTAGTAAACCGCGATCTGCCCGTGCGGTGTTGTTGCGCGTGTGACTGGTGTGGCGCATGTTTCACTACCGAGGCAAGCGGC
Organism: Mycolicibacterium alvei; assembly: GCF_010727325.1. NCBI lineage: Bacteria > Bacillati > Actinomycetota > Actinomycetes > Mycobacteriales > Mycobacteriaceae > Mycobacterium > Mycolicibacterium alvei. The sequence goes on along the minus strand of NZ_AP022565.1, from coordinate 691,969 downwards.
GAACTGCTTGGTATACGTGCAGAAAGGACGGTTGGTTGCCGTTATGAAGTTCCTCAACAAGATTCGCGGAGCGTGGACGCGCCGGCTGGCCGCTGGGGCAATGGCAGCCGCCACCCTGCCCGCGATGATCGGTTTTGCAGGAGGTTCGGCGACCGCCGGAGCGTTCTCCCGGCCCGGACTACCTGTCGAGTACCTCGATGTCTTCTCACCCTCGATGAACCGTGACATCCGGGTTCAGTTCCAGGGCGGCGGGCCGCACGCGGTCTACCTGCTCGACGGTCTACGCGCCCAGGACGACTACAACGGCTGGGACATCAACACCCCGGCATTCGAGTGGTACGACGGGTCCGGCCTGTCGGTCGTCATGCCGGTCGGCGGTCAGTCCAGCTTCTACACCGACTGGTATCAGCCCTCGAAGGGCAACGGTCAGGACTACACCTACAAGTGGGAGACCTTCCTGACGAACGAGCTGCCGACCTGGTTGGCCGCCAACCGCGGCGTCTCGCAGACCGGCAACGCCGTCGTCGGCATCTCGATGGCAGGCAGCGCGGCGCTGACCTACGCGATCCATCACCCGCAGCAGTTCATCTATGCCGGAACACTTTCGGGCTTCCTGAACCCGTCCGAGGGCTGGTGGCCGATGCTGATCGGCCTGGCGATGAACGACGCCGGCGGATACAACGCCGAGAGCATGTGGGGCCCGTCGACCGATCCGGCCTGGAAGCGCAATGACCCGATGGTCAACATCAACCAGCTGGTCGCCAACAACACCCGCGTCTGGATCTACTGCGGCACCGGTACCCCGTCGGACCTCGACGCCGGGACCAACGGCGGCAACCTGTTGGCAGCCCAGTTCCTCGAAGGGCTGACCCTGCGCACCAACGTGACGTTCCGCGACAACTACATCGCAGCCGGCGGCACCAACGGGGTGTTCAACTTCCCGGCCAACGGCACACACTCCTGGAACTACTGGGGGCAGCAGCTCCAGCAGATGAAGCCCGATATCCAGCGGGTGCTCGGCGCGCAGTCGGCCACCTAGCGAACCACCCACCCGAGGAGCCTGCCGTTACCCCCAACGGCAGGCTCCCGGCGTTATACCGCGAGTAGGTTGGTGGCGATGGCACAGTCCTCGTCGTCTTCATCCGAGACCTCGCCGAACGCACGGATGCTCGGCGGAATTGCCGCCGCCGCGGTCTCCCTCGGTATCGCTCAACTCGTCAGCATTCCGTTTGGGGCGACGGCCGATCCACGCAACGCGGTCGGCTCGACGATCGTGGATCTGACCCCGGGTGTCGTCAAGGAAGGGGTGATCCAAGCCCTGGGCAGCCTGGACAAACTGTTCCTCGCCCTCGTCGTACTGGCGGTGATCGCCACCACCGCCGCCATTGCCGCGACGTATGAATCCCGGCGCCGTCGGACCGGCAGCGCGATCTTCGTCGTCGCCGGACTGCTCGCCTGCGGGGCCGTGCTCTCGCGCCCCGGCGCGACAATGTTCGACATCGTACCGACGGTGGTGGGCACGGCCTGCGGAGTGGCAGCACTGCGCCTGCTCGTGCAGCGCGTCTGGACCACCCACGACGACGATGCCGAACAGTTCGACACCACCAGGCGAACGTGGTTGGCCACCGCCGGCCTGCTCGGATTCGGCGCGGCGACGGGGCTTCTGGGTGTCATTGTCGGCCGGGTGACGAGTTCGGTCGCGGTAGAACGCGACACCGCTGCGCTACCTCCGCCACGCATACCAGCACCCCCGATACCGCCCGACGTCCAGCCGAAAGACGTTGCGCTGCCCAGCTTCATCACCGACAGCGCGGACTTCTACCGCGTGGATGTCGCACTCAGCGTTCCGCAGTTGAGCCGTGATGAGTGGCGACTGCGCATCCACGGCATGGTGGACCGCCAGATCACCTACAGCTTCGGCGATCTGAGCCGGTTCGAAGTCGTCAAGAAAGCCGTCACGCTGACATGCGTATCCAATCCGGTTGGCGGCGAACTGATCTCGACCGGACTATGGACCGGCTACCGGCTGACCGACCTACTACGGGCAGCCGGCGTGGCCACCGATGCGGACATGTTGCTGTCGACCTCGGTAGACGGGTTCACCGTGGGCACCCCGCTAGACGCCCTGCGCGACGGCCGCGATGCCATGCTGGCCATCGGCCTCAACGGGCAGCCGCTTCCCGTTGAGCACGGCTATCCGGCGAGACTGGTGGTGGCCGGACTCTACGGCTATGTGTCCGCAACGAAGTGGGTCACCGACCTGGAATTGACCCGATTCGACCGGGCAGCTGCCTATTGGACCAAACAGGGCTGGGCCCCGCGCGGCCCCGTCAAAACCGAGTCGCGCATCGACGTGCCGAAGCGGGGTCAACGAGTGGCGGCGGGGCCGACGACTTTCGGGGGAGTCGCCTGGGCACAGAACCGCGGCGTGCGCGGCGTGGAGGTCCGAATCGACGACGGTCCATGGCAACCCGCGCTCTTGGGTGCCGCCTATTCGAACCAGACGTGGCGGTTATGGAGCCTGCCCTGGCAGACGAGCAGTCCTGGTAGCCATACGATCACGGTGCGGGCCACCGACAACACCGGCGCGGTCCAGACCTCGGATCACACCGACACAGTGCCCGACGGCGCCACCGGTTGGCATTCGGTGAACTTCACCGTGACTTGAGCTTGCGCCAACTCCACCCGGCGATTACGACCCCGATCACCGCCGTGATCGGGCCGACGACCGACCAGGTAGTGGTGTTGCTCATCGGGCTGCCCTGTAGCACCCCGAAACCTTGCAGTGCCCAGATGAGGCCGAACAGCGCCACGATCACACCGATCGCGAACGAAACGACGAATCCCCGGTTCATGACTGGATGCTACGTCGCAAGGCGTGATCGGTCACGGTCGCAGCACCAATTTCCCTCTGGTATGCCCCTTTTCCAGCTCGGTGTACGCAGCCCGCGGCACCTCACACCCGCGAGATCGCTGCCTTCGCCTGACGGGAAGGCAGCCGAGAATCGATCGTGCAACCCGAAAGCACTCCGAAGGCGAGATTTGCGAGACAATGTCACCGGAGTGGCGTAGTATCGAACACATGTTCGATAGATTCGTGAGGGTCGATCCCGCTGCCGTGTTATGTCTCAAGACATCGGTGACAGTTCTGCATCAGGACATCGGTGACAGTTCGGATGGTCTTGGTGGTGACACTTCTGCCCGCAGGCTCAGGCGGTGGCTGTCAATGAACCCATCGATCCTCGGATCCGCCTGGCGATCTCCCAGTGGCCCGATGACGCGCCCCGCGGGGCGGTATCAACCTTTTGCGCCGAGCACGGAATCTCCCGAAAAACGTTCTACGAGTTGCGCAAGCGGGCGAAGGCCGACGGGCCGGCCGCGGTGCTCGAACCCAGGACCCGACGACCGAAGTCCAGTCCGGCAACGTTGAGCGACGAGCTCAAACAACAGGCCGTGGCCGTGCGAGCCGCTCTGGAGGCCTCCGGCCTGACCACGGGCCGATCAGCGTGTACGACAAGATGGGTGCGATGGGCCTTCAGCAGGTCCCTCCACCGCGTCGCTGGCACGCATCTTCCGTGAGGCCGGGGTCGCTCGGCTTGAGCCGAAGAAAAAGCCCCGCTCGGCGTGGCGACGGTTCGTCTATCCAGCCCCGAACGCGTGCTGGCAACTCGATGCCACCGAGTACGTCCTCGCCGGTGGCCGCAAGTGCGTGATCTTCCAGCTCATCGACGACCACTCCCGCTACGCGGTTGCCTCCCACGTCGCCTGGGGCGAGACCGCCAAGGACGCAATCACTGTGGTGGACAAGGCTATTGCCGCCCACGGCGTCCCGCAACGACTGCTCTCTGACAACGGGGCTGCGCTGAATCCGTCCCGACGCGGGCAGAACGGCCAACTCGTCGCGCATGTGTCGCGCCTGGGCGTGGAGGCGATCACCGGCAAGCCCCACAAGCCCACCACCCAGGGCAAAAACGAACGCTTCCACCAGACCCTGTTTCGCTACCTCGACAAACAGCCCCTCGCTGAGACGCTCGAAGAACTACAGGCCCAGGTCGACGCCTTCGATGTCATCTACAACACCGAACGTCCTCACCAAGGACTACCTGGACGTGTCACGCCGCGCGGCGTGGGAGGCCACCCCCAAAGCCGAAGCTCCTCGCCCCAAGCCTGACAAGCCGTTATTCGCCCCACCCACACCCAAGAAGCACCGGCCCGCGCCGACACCCAAGGACCTACCCGCAGGCACCTTCGTCAAGACGCTGACCAGCACAGGCTCGTTCAGCGTCGCCGGAATTCACTACCAAGTCGACGGCCGACGCAGTTTCGACCAGGTCCTCGTCGTCATCGACGGCGACAGCATCACCGTGGCCGACCTCGACGGCGAAGTCCTCATCGAGCACACACGACCCGCACCCGGAGTGCGATACGTCGGCAACGGACAACCCCGCGGCCCACGCCAAGACCGATGAAACGTCACCAATGTCCTGATACATCAACTGTCACCGATGTCCTGATACAGAACTGTCACCGATGTCCTGATACATCACATCGATCCCGCTGCCGGCGAAGCGGAGCTTCGGGATCGCATCGCGGAACTCGAACGGCTCAAAGCCGCCGCCGCAGCCGGACAAGCCCGCGCCACCGCCGCCCTCGACACCGCCCGTCGCGCCAGAGAATCCGCCACCCGAATACCCATATCCCGTCGAGGCCGAGGACTCGGCTCGGAAATCGGCCTGGCCCGCATGGACTCACCAACCCACGGCAACCGCTACCTCTCCGACGCCCGCATCCTCGTCCACGACATGCCCCATACCCTGGCCGCCCTCGAAACCGGCACACTCACCGAAGCGCGCGCCCGACTGATCGTGCGCGAAGCCGCCTGCCTGTCCCCCACCGACCGGCGCCGCCTCGACCATCAACTCTGCGCCGACCACACCAACCTGATCGGACTCGGCGACACCCGCATCCGCAACGACGCCAAAGCCATTGCCTACCAACTCGATCCGATAGCCGTCATGGACCGGGCAACCAGGGCACCCGAAGACCGCAACGTCACCTTCCGGCCCGCCGCCGACAACATGGCCATCGTCACGGCCCTGCTGCCGGCAACCGATGCGGCCTCCGTGCGCGACGCACTCACCGACTCGGCCGACCGCTGCCCCGACGGCCGCAACCGCGGCCAGGCCATGGCCGACACCCTGGTCGCCCGCGTCACCGGCCGCGATGTCACCACACCGGTCCCCGTCGGGGTCAACCTCGTGCTCTCCGACGACACCCTGTTCGCCGGAAGTGCGCAACCCGCTTACCTGCAGGGCCACGGACCGATTCCGGCAGCGGAAGCCCGGCGCATGATCGCCGACGCCCTCGCCGACGAGAACTCCTGGGCCACCCTGCGACGCCTCTACGCCGCACCCGACACCGGAGCGCTGGTCGCCATGGAATCCCGGTCACGACGCTTCCCCAAAGGCCTCGCCCGATTCATCGCCATCCGCGACCAAACCTGCCGCACGCCCTACTGCAACGCCCCGATCCGCCACATCGACCACGTGCAGCCTTATCACCGGAACGGGCCCACCAGCGCCGCCAACGGCCAGGGATTGTGCGAACACTGCAACTACGTCAAAGAAACGCCCGGCTGGCACGTAGTGGCGGGAGTCGACGAATCAGGCCGACACATCACAAAACACATCACCCCCACCGGCGCCACCTACCGGTCCACCGCGCCACCACTGACCGGCGGCCTGCGGGTACTCACCCGCGAAATCCATATCGTGGTCAATAGACGCGCCGCTTAGCTTCCGTTCACTCACGGCGAACCCGGACACCGGATATCCCGGGAACAAACCTGACCCGACCAAGGTTGAGCGCATCAGACTGAACTTTGGAGGTTTGATGTCCGAATCAAACGCGATGTCCGAATCAAACGCAGTGCCGGTCCTGTTCCTGAGCGAGCCCATCGTCCTGCCCGGAATGGTGGTGCCCATCGAACTCGACGATGCTGCCCGCGCGGCTATCGATGCCGCTCAGGCCAGCGAATCCGGCAAGCTGCTGATCGCCCCACGCCTGGACGACCGCTACCCCACTCACGGTGTGATCGCGTCGATCGTGCAGGTCGGGCGCATGCCCGGTGGTGCAGAAGCTGCCGTCGTCCGCGGTGAACACCGCGCACACATCGGTTCGGGAACCACCGGACCGGGTGCGGCCCTGTGGGTCGAGGTGCAGGAAGCGCCCGAACCCACAGATTCCACCGCCGACGAGACCAAGGCGCTGGCCGCCGAATACAAGAAGCTGCTGCTGGCCATGCTGCAGCGGCGTGAAGCCTGGCAGATCGTGGACGTGGTCAACAAGATCACCGACCCCTCCGCGTTGGCGGACACGGCCGGCTACGCCTCGTACCTGACCGATGTGCAGAAGCGTGAGCTTCTGGAGACCTCAGATGTGGGTCGTCGCCTCGGATTGCTGATCGAGTGGACCGGTGAACACCTGGCCGAGGTCGAGGTCAACGACAAGATCGCCGAGGACGTCCGCGCCGGCATGGACAAGCAGCAGAAGGAATTCCTGCTGCGCCAGCAGCTGGCCGCTATCCGGAAGGAACTCGGCGACGGCGAGCCGGACGGATCAGATGACTACCGGGCCCGCGTCGAGGCCGCCGACCTGCCGGAGAAAGTCCGCGAGGCTGCGCTGCGCGAGGTCGGCAAGCTGGAGCGGTCCAGCGAGCAGAGCCCCGAGGGCGGCTGGATCCGTACCTGGTTGGATACCGTGCTGGACCTGCCGTGGAACGTGCGGACCGAGGACTCGACCGACCTCAAGGGCGCCCGGGAGATCCTGGACGCCGACCACCACGGTCTGGACGACGTCAAGGACCGCATCGTCGAGTACCTGGCCGTGCGGGCACGTCGCGCCCAGCGCGGCATGGCCGTCGTGGGTGGCCGCGGTTCGGGCGCAGTGATGGTGCTGGCCGGGCCGCCCGGGGTCGGTAAGACCTCGCTGGGTGAGTCCGTCGCCCGCGCGCTGGGCCGCAGGTTCGTGCGCGTCGCCCTGGGCGGCGTGCGCGACGAGGCCGAGATCCGTGGCCACCGGCGTACCTACGTCGGCGCGCTGCCGGGCCGCGTCGTGCGGGCCATCGGCGAGGCGGGTTCGATGAATCCCGTCGTGCTGCTGGATGAGATCGACAAGGTGGGCTCGGACTACCGCGGTGATCCGTCGGCCGCACTCCTGGAGGTGCTGGACCCGGCGCAGAACCACACGTTCCGCGACCACTACCTGGAGCTGGATCTGGATCTGTCCGACGTCGTGTTCCTGGCGACGGCCAACGTCATCGAAAACATCCCGTCGGCGCTGCTGGACCGGATGGAGCTGATCCAGCTCGACGGTTACACCGAGGACGACAAGGTCGCCATCGCGCGGGACTACCTGCTCCCCCGGCAGGCCGAGCGGGCGGCGTTGACCACCGAAGAAGTGCGGGTGACGGACGCGGCATTGCGCAAGATCGCCGCGGACTACACGCGTGAGCCAGGTGTCCGGCAGTTCGAACGGTTGCTGGCCAAGGCGCTGCGCAAGGTCACGACCAAACTGCAGGACGGGCCGATCGACCGCGTCGTCGTCGACGAACCGGATCTCGTTGAGTACCTGGGCCGTCCGCGGTTCACGCCGGAGTCCGACGAACGCACCGCGGTTCCCGGCGTGGCGACCGGCCTGGCCGTGACCGGCCTGGGCGGCGATGTGCTCTACATCGAGGCAAATGCCAATGCCGGAGAGCCGGGGTTGAAGCTGACGGGGCAGCTGGGTGACGTGATGAAGGAGTCGGCACAGATCGCGCTGTCCTACGTCCGCTCCCACGCCGAGCAGTTGGGCATCGACCCGACGACGCTGGATCGCCAGATCCACGTGCACGTCCCGGCGGGCGCGGTGCCCAAGGACGGCCCGTCGGCCGGCGTCACGATGGTCACGGCACTGGTGTCGATGGCCACCGGGCGTCAGGTCCGCGGCGACGTCGGCATGACCGGTGAGGTCACGCTGAACGGCCGGGTACTGCCGATCGGCGGCGTGAAGCAGAAGCTGCTGGCAGCACAACGCGCCGGGTTGAAGACGGTCTTCATCCCCCAGCGCAACGAGCCCGACCTGGACGAGGTCCCGGCCGAGGTGCTGGAGGCACTACAGGTCAAGCCGATGACCGACGTGGCCGACATCATCGTGGCTGCACTGGAACCGGCGGCCGAGGTGAGCGCGGCCGCCTGACACCGAGATTGCGCCGTCTGGAATCCTTCACGGTGTGACGTCAGACGCAGCCACCGACGAACGACACCTCTCCCGCCAGCTCTCCAACCGGCATATCCAGCTGATCGCGATCGGCGGCGCGATCGGCACGGGCCTGTTCATGGGTTCGGGCAAGACCATCTCGCTGGCCGGACCGTCGGTGCTGTTCGTCTACATGATCATCGGCTTCATGCTCTTCTTCGTCATGCGGGCGATGGGCGAGCTGCTGCTGTCCAACCTGCACTACAAGTCGTTCGCCGACTTCGCGGCCGACCTGCTCGGCCCGTGGGCGGGGTTCTTCACCGGCTGGACGTACTGGTTCTGCTGGATCGTCACGGGCGTCGCCGACGTGGTGGTGATCGCCGGATACGTGGCCTTCTGGTGGCCGGACCTACCGCTGTGGATACCGGCGCTCGCCACGGTCGTGGTGCTGATCGGATTGAACCTGCCGACCGTGCGGGCCTTCGGCGAGACCGAGTTCTGGTTCGCCTTGATCAAGATCATCGCGATCGTGACGTTGATCGTCATCGGTCTGGTCATGATCTTCACCAGCTTCACCGCCCCCACCGGGGCCCAGGCGTCCTTCGCCAATCTGTGGAATGACGGTGGCTTCTTCCCCACCGGCCCAATGGGTTTCGTCGCCGGATTCCAGATCGCAACCTTCGCATTCGTCGGAATCGAGCTCGTCGGCACCACCGCGGCCGAGGCAAAGGATCCCGAACGCAACCTCCCCAAGGCGATCAACTCGATCCCGGTCCGCGTCATGCTCTTCTATGTCGCGGCCCTGACCATCATCGTCGCGGTCACCCCGTGGCGCGAGATCGACGCCAACCTGAGCCCGTTCGTGGCGATGTTCAGCCTCGCGGGCCTGGGAGTTGCCGCGTCGGTGGTCAACTTCGTGGTGCTCACCTCGGCGACATCGTCGGCCAACTCCGGCATCTATTCGACCTCCCGGATGGTGTACGGCCTGGCCACCGAAGGTGACGCACCCAGCCTGTTCGGCCGGCTCACATCCCGGCGCGTGCCTGCCAACGCCTTGTTCCTGTCCGGGGTGTTCCTCCTGTCGGGTGTGGTCATGGTGGTCGCGGGCGACTCGATCGTCGCGGCCTTCACCTTGATCACCACCATCTCGTCGCTGTGCTTCATCTTCGTCTGGACGATCATTCTGGTCAGCTACCTCGTGTACCGCAGGCGCCGGCCGGAACTGCACGAGGCATCGAAGTTCAAGATGCCCGGCGGTGTCTTCATGTGCTACGTCGTCCTGGCCTTCTTCGCCTTCCTACTGTGGGCGTTCACCCAGAAGGAAGACACCCTGCAGGCTGAACTGGTGACGCCGGCGTGGTTCCTGGTGCTGGGTATCGCTTGGTTGGTGCTGCGGCGTCGCCCCGAACACCTGGCCCGCGAAGCCGCCTTTTACGCAGATCTTGAGTCGAAGGGGTCCGATTGACCTTCGACCCGGACCTGGCCGACCGCATCCGCGAGTTGACGGCGTCCGAAAACGGCGTCGACGAGAAGCGCATGTTCGGCGGGCTGGCGTTCCTGGTCAACGGGCACCTGGCCGTCGCAGCGTCCCGCGACGGTGGCCTGATGGTGCGCCTATCCCGGGACGACGCCGACAAGCTGCTCCAGCGCGACCACGTCGAACCCATGGTGATGGGCGGCCGGGAAATGCGGGGCTGGTTACGCGTCGCGGGTCCCGGCATCAAGACCAAACGCCAGCTCCAACCGTGGGTCGCCCGCGGTGTCGACTACGCCAAGAGCCTGCCACCCAAGTAGTTTTCGGGACGCCGATCAGAATCACCATTAACATAGAGCCCGCCTGACAACGACGGGGGCGCACAACACATGTTGACCGCAGTACGCAAGATTCTCGGCTTCCAGATGACCATTGCCGAGTGGATAGGAACCGCCATCATCCTCGCGGTCCCCTATCTGCTGATCGGCCTGATCTGGTCGCTCACCCACACCAGCCACCTGGCCGGAATGCACGGCGCCGATGCTGCGGTGTCCTTCCTGGGCTCCATCGTCTCCTGGCCGGCCCTGCTGTTCACCAACGTGTGCATGAGTTGACGGGGGGGCTGCAGATGAATTCCACCACCGCCAACCGGATCTCGATCACCCGGCGCACCTCGCGCTGGTCCGACGACGACGTCACCATCGCCGATGCCATGGACCTCTGGGGGTTCGCCGCAGGTGCGGCCAACGTGATCATGCAACTGTCCGCGCCGGGCGTCGGCTACGGCGTCGTGGAGAGCACCGTGGATTCGGGCAATCTGCTCAAGCATCCGTGGAAACGCGCCCGCACCACCTTGAGCTACCTGGCGGTGGCGATCCTCGGCAACGCCGAGGATCGGGCGGCGTTCCGCTCGGCCGTCGACGTGGCTCACCGGCAGGTCCGGTCCGGGCCGGCAAGTCCCGTCCAGTACAACGCCTTCGACCGCGATCTGCAGATGTGGGTAGCGGCGTGTCTGTTCGCCGGACTCGAGGATGTGTACCAACTGCTGCGTGGCCAGATGACCGACGCGCAGGCCGAGCAGTTTTACCGGTCTGCCATCACACTGGGCACCACCCTGCAGGTCAGCGAGCAGCAGTGGCCGCCCACGCGGTCCGATTTCGACACGTACTGGGACACCGCGTGCGGGCGGGTCCAGATGGACGACGTCGTCAGGCGGTATCTGCACGACCTGGTGGACCTGCGGATGATCAACCCGCTGCTGCGGATACCGTTCCGGCCGCTGCTGAAGTTCCTCACCACCGGGTTTCTGGCGCCGGTGTTCCGGGATGCCGTCGGCTTCGGTTGGGGCCCGGGCCGGCAGCGACTGTTCGAATGGCTGTTTCGGGCCGTGGCTTTCGGCAACCGGTTCCTGCCGGTGTTCATCCGCCAGGGCGGCAGTTACCTGCTGCTGGCCGATGTGCGCCGGCGGATGGCCTCCGACAAGGCGCTGATCTGATGAACGGGATTCGCCGGATTCTGGGCCACCGGGTCAGCGTCGAGCAGATGCTCGAGACCCTGATGTGGCTGGCCCTGCCCTACCTGGTGATCGGACTGGTCTGGACGTTCTTCCATCCCGAACAGGTGCAGCTGATCGAGACGAGCCTGCTGACCAAATTTCCGGCCGGCGCCAATCTGGTGGCCTTCGGCCAGGTGACGCTGCTGTGGCCGGTGCTGCTACTGGGCGCCGACGTGTGCGTTGCGATGTGAGCGCAGCAGCCGCGCCGCCACACCTGCGACATACAGCCACAGCAACGTTCCGACCACCCAGGTCGGCACATAGTCGAACGTCTCGGTCTGCGCGGAAGCCATGTAGGAGAGGACGGTCAGGACCGCGACCCCGATCGTTGCCGACATCACCGCCCACACCCGATCGCCGCTGCGTGCGAAATACCTTGCCAACTCGAAACATCCGCAGGTCATGGCCAGGAAGCCCAGTCCGCCTGCCACGCCATGAACCGTCGCCGAGGTACTGGGCTCGCCGACGCTGCGAGAACCCGGCGGGAACCCGGACCCCGGATCGGTCGGGTTCAGCCCCGCCACGACACCGGCCAGCAGGCCATAGAGCGCCACACACACCGCCGCGATGCGGCCCGACCTGATGCCGGCGGCCACCCGCCAGACCCCGGCCCCGAACGCGATCAGCAGCAAGCCGCACACCACGAAGTCGACCGACTGAACCCAGCCCCAATCCCCCAGTGCCAGCATTGAATTGGCGTGACGGGCCGGGTCGAAGCCAGGTCGGGTGAACGTCAGGGTGTACGAAACCGCGGTGAGCACCAGGCCGGCCACCACACCGGCGGCCAGCAGGGCCGAGGTGACCCGGACATCTGCCGGGCGCGGGTCGGGGGTCACAGAAAGACGACGCTACCGTTCCGGTTTCCGCGACGGTTGGTTAGGGTCTTGCGTCGTGAAGGCTTGCCTCGTCGTAGTCGCCGCCGCCGCTGCGCTCACCGGATGTGCGTCAGGAACCGTCGTCAACACCGACGATGGCGCCGGGCCGCCACCCACGAGCAGCACCACACCGCCACCCCAGTTCAGTACCGCACACCTGGTCGATGCCGCCGACTACGCGATCGAGGTCAACGGTCGCAAGGCCTATTACTTCAGCACCCCGAGCGGGCGCTGGCAGTGTGCGATCCTGCCCCGCGACCGTGCCGGGTGCCAACCGGCGGGTGGCACCTCGACGATGAACGTGACGGGCGCCCCCGAGACCGTGCCCGATGCGACCGGCGGTACCGCAGAACCGAATGCCCTGGTCCTCGACCGGGATACCGACGCGCATTTCGCCAACCTGACACAACCGGATTTCGCCCAATCGGCCGCGGTCGTGCTGCCGTTCGGCAAGGCACTCGCGGTCGCGGGATTCCGCTGCAACGTCCAGGAGCAGTCCGGGGTGTCCTGCGTGCGGGAGGTGACGGGCCGAGGCTTCACCTTCTCCGACGAGGGCTACACCCTGCAGTACACCGACGTCCCCTAGCGATCACAGGTGTACGGCCGCTCAAGCGAGTAGGCTGAATCGACATGACAACGTCGTCCACAATTGCGATCGTCGGCGGTGGCCTGGCCGGTGCCAAGGCAGCTGAAGCACTGCGGGACAACGACTTTGATGGCCATGTCGTGCTGTTCGCCGCCGAGGACCACCTACCCTACGAGCGTCCGCCGCTGTCCAAGGAGTACCTGGCCGGCAAGAAGAAACTCGACGACTTCACCGTCGATCCGGCAGCCTGGTACCGCGACCACAACATCGACCTGCGGCTGGGCACCGAGGTCACCGCCGTCGACGCCGCCGCGCACACGCTGGCACTACCCGACGGCACCACCGTCGGCTACGACAAGCTGCTGCTGGCCACCGGGTCCGCCTCCCGCCGGCCACCGATTCCGGGATCCGACGCCGCGGGGGTGCACTATCTGCGGACGTTCGACGACGCCGCGGCCCTGAGCGCGGCACTGACCCCGGGTTCGACGCTGGCGATCGTGGGCGGTGGCTGGATCGGGCTGGAGGTCGCCGCCGGGGCGCGCGGCCGCGACGTGAATGTCACCGTCATCGAGGCCGCACACCTGCCGCTGCTGGCCGCGCTGGGCGCCGAGGTGGGTGAGGTGTTCGCCCAACTACACCGTGAGCACGGGGTCGACCTGCGCCTGGACCAGTCGGTGCAGGAGATCACCACCGAGAATGGCACCGCCACCGGGCTACGACTCGGCGACGGCTCGACCGTCACCGCCGACGCGGTGCTGGTCGCCGTGGGTGCCGCACCGAACATCGGACTCGCCGAAAACGCCGGGTTGGCCATCGCCGAAGGCGGGGTGCTCGTCGACGCATCGTTGCGCAGCAGCGACCCCGACATCTACGCCGTCGGCGACATCGCCGCCGCGCAGCATCCTTTCTTCGGGACGCGGATCCGCACCGAACACTGGGCCAACGCGCTCAAACAGCCCGCGGTGGCGGCGGCGGGGATGCTGGGCAAGCATGCCGAATATGCCGAACTGCCCTATTTCTTCACCGATCAGTACGGCCTCGGCATGGAGTACGTCGGCCATGCCCCCGAATATCGGCGCGTCGTTTTCCGCGGCGACGTTGCTGGGCGTGAATTCGTCGCGTTCTGGCTCGACGCCGACAACCGAGTTCTGGCGGGCATGAACGTCAACGTGTGGGACGTCCTTGACGACGTCAAAGCGCTGATCCGGTCGGCGGCGCCGGTCGATCCGGAACGCATCGCCGATCCAGCGCAGCCGCTGTCCGTCGGGTAGCTGCGGGTCCCACATCGGCCGCACGGGCGAAAACCCTGCGGCACAACGACATTCTCGCGCGGTCGGGGGTACGCGCTAACGTGCATGAGACACGTGCCGGTATCGCCCCGACCGCGCGCCACATCCACGACGGCAGGAAGGTGAGCATCCGGTGAATGTCACGCCCGACGAGCTGACCGGCGCCGAGCAGGCGATCCTGCTGGTACTGATGGCCGAGTCCCGCCCCGTACCCAACGCCGAGCTCGCACGGCTGGGGCCCAAGCTCGACAAACCCAGACGGGACCGACTCAACCGGTTGGGTCTGATCGAGTCCACCGGCACCCGCCCCCTCGTCCACGAACTCACCGACACGGGGTGGGCGCTGTGCCGGACCCTGTTCGGGGCTGACGCACCGCCCCGGTCCGCCGGACAGGGCAAGGCCCTCTACACGCTGCTGGGTGCGCTGCACCGCTATTTCGAACACGCCGACCTTGTTCCCGCCGATGTCTTCCTGCCGGCTGACGTGCCGTGCGACGACGTTTCCGGCCAAACCCCCGAAGTCCAGTTGCGCACCGCCTACGCCGGGCTGTCCACCCGGCCCGGCGGGTGGGTCAGTCTGCTGCACCTACGCCAGGCCGTCCCCGGTCTGCCCCGACCCACCGTCGACGCCGCGCTGATCAGCCTCTACCAGCAGCCCGGCGTCAGCCTGATCCCCGAGGAGAACCAGAAGGTGCTCACCCCCGCCGACCGCGAAGCCGCGGTGGAGATAGGCAATCAGGACAAGCACCTGATCGCGATCGAGTCCTGATGGAGTTACAGCACCGCGAAGCGCTCAGTGCGCTTCGCCTGACCTGGGCGCCGACCGCCGACGATCTGTGGCATTCGCAGGGCGCGCTGCACGTGCGCGGGCTGCACGACCGGCCGATGGCCGATGTGATCGCGGCCTTCGGCGATGCCGAACGCGAAACCGACTCCAGCCCGTTGGGCGTGGTGGTCCGCGGCCCGGCCGGATCAGGTAAGACCCACCTCCTCGGTCAGGTCCGCGAGCAGGTGCAAACCGGCGGCGGTTACTTCTTCCTGGTCGAACTGCTCGATGCGACCGGCTTCTGGCAGTCCGCCCGCGCCGGCATCCTGGAAAGCCTGGGCCGGCCCGGCAGCGAGCGCGAGACCCAACTCAAAGACCTGCTGTGGGAGCTGTCCTCGGTCGCCCACATCTCCCGGGCCAATCGCCGCGCGGTGATCGGTGACGACGACCTGACGCCCGAGATTCTCAGCGACTTCGTCAACGCACTGCACAAGGTCCACCGCCACACCGTCAAACGCGCGCACCACACCCTGCGCGCGCTCGTCCTGTTGGGCTCCGGTGATCTCGAGCTGCAGGACATCGGCGAGGCGTTCCTGACCGGCAGCGGCGAACGGGAAGCCTGGGGACTGCCCGCGCCGACGCTCACCGCGCAGGAATCGGTCCGTGACATCTCTCGGCTGATCGCCCTGGCCGGGCCCTCGGTTCTCGCGCTCGACCAGATCGACACGCTGCTGGCCCAGTCCACCGAGCGCACCGACACCGCCGGCGCCCAGCCAGGCAACACCGACCTCGAGCACATCGCACACGGCCTGATGTCGATCCGGCAGACCATGCGCCGAACCGTCGGCGTGGTGGCCTGTCTGCCCGCAGCGTGGGAGGCGATCCAAGACCGGGCCACCGCCACCGTGCAGGACAGGTTCCGCACCACCGCACTGTTGCAGGGCCTGCCGACCCCCGACGTCGGTCGCGCCATCCTGGAACGCCGATTCACCGCCAGCTACGCCTCGACCGGGTTCACCGCGCCGTACGCGAGCTGGCCGATCCTCCCCTCGGCGTTCGACGAGGCCACCCAGTACACACCGCGCCAGCTGCTCAAACGGGTCGACACCCATGTCCGGCGCTGCCTGGAACGCGACACCGTCGAAGAACTGTCCCAACTGACCGCCGAGGTGGATACCCCGCAACCTGCCGGGGGCAACAGCGCACCCGGAGACACGGGCGAACTGGACCGCCGTTTCGCCGAGTACCGGCGTCGCGCGGTGACAGTTGCCGCGCTCGATCCCGACGGCGAGGACACCACCATGCCCGGCCTGCTGTCTGCAGCGCTGGACGCGTGGATCACCGAACTCGGCGAGGCCGGGCAGGCGTTTCGCCCCGATCCGCTCCCGGGCCAACGGGTGGTGCTGCACGGGCGGCTACGCCAGACCCTCGATGCCGCCACCGACGACGAACGGCACTGGGCGTTTCGCGCCATCGCATCCGGTAATGCCGTGGCGGTGCAGAACCGAATCAGAAAGGCTTGGGAAGCAACGGGTTTCAATGCAGACCGGCGCCAGCTGTTCCTGCTGCGAAACACCGCGTGGCCCAAGGGTGCCAAAACCGCCGTGATGGTCGCCGAGTTCGAGGCGGCCGGTGGCCGGGTGCTGCCGATGAACGAGGATGACGTGCGCACGATGACGGCGCTGCGCGACCTCATCGACGACAATGACCCCGACCTGCCCGAGTGGCTGCGCCGCCTCCGCCCGGCCCACGGGATCGGCTGGCTGCGTGCCGCCCTCGGGGAGGTTGCAGGTGATCCGCCGCCCCCGGCCCAGATCGACGTGGAGGCCGAACTCGCGACCGGGCCGATTCGTATTCCGCCGCCGGTACCGGTGATCGAGCACTCACCCACCGCGGTGACCCTGGGCACCGAAAGCCCCGGCGGGCGCCCGGTCTCGGTCGATCTGGCCGCACTGCGCAAACACACCGCGATCTTCGCCGGCTCCGGGTCAGGCAAGACCGTGCTGATCCGGCGGCTGATCGAGGAGTGCGCGCTGCGGGGCGTCTCGTCGATCGTGCTGGACCCGAACAACGACCTGTCCCGGCTCGGCGCCCGTTGGCCCGAGAATCCGCCGGGATGGAACCCGGCCGACGACGAACGCGCCGACGCGTATTTCGACAACGCCGAAGTGGTGGTGTGGACACCGCGCCGGTCGACGGGTCGCCCGTTGTCCTTCCAGCCGCTCCCCGATTTCGCCAGTGTCATCGATGACGACGACGAGTTCTCCGACGCCGTCGAATCCGCCGTCGCCGCACTGGAATCCCGCGCCCTGATCGCCGGCAACACCGCCAAGGCCGAGCGGTCCCGTGCGGTGCTGCGCGAGGCGCTGCGGTTCTACGGTGCCGGCCCCTCGGTATCCCTGGGCGGCTTCATCGACCTGCTCGACAATCTGCCCGCCGACGTCAGCGCGTTGGGCGGGGCGCAGAAGCTCGCCGCCGAGCTGGCCCAGAACCTGCGCGCGGCGACCGTCAACGATCCGCTGTTCGGTGGTACCGGGACCGCCGCCGACCCAGGGGTGTTGCTGACACCGTCGCCGGGCTACCGGGCGCGGGTGTCGGTGATCAGCATGGCCGGTCTGACCAGCGACCAACAGCGCGAAGGATTCGTCAACCAGTTGCAGATGGCGCTGTTCGCCTGGATCAAGCGGAACCCGGCCGGGGACCGGCCGTTGGGGGGGTTGCTGGTGATGGACGAGGCACAGAACTTCGCACCGTCCAGCCACACGACCGCCTGTACCCACAGCACCCTGGCGCTGTCCTCGCAGGCCCGAAAGTACGGGCTCGGACTCGTGTTCGCCACGCAGTCCCCGCGCGGTCTGCACAACCACATCCCGGGCAATGCCACCACGCAGTTCTACGGTCTGCTGAACTCCCCCGCCCAGATCGCGGTGGCCCGGGAGATGGCCCGGGTCAAGGGTGGCCACGTACCCGACATCAGCAAGCTGCGCTCAGGACAGTTCTATCTTGCGCTGGAAGGCAACGCCTTTCACAAGATCCAGACGCCCTGGTGTCTGTCACACCATCCGCCCAGCCCGCCGACCACTGACGAAGTGCTCGCCCTGGCCGCTCAGAGCAGGGTCGCGCTGCCGTCGGCGTGAACCTGCACCGTGGCCCCGGCGATGTCCTGGGTCATGGTCGCCACCGCCTGGGACTCGTCGACGATCCGGGCCAGCGTGCGTCCGTCGTCAGGGGTCCGCACCGCCAGGAAGGCGCGCTCCGCGGTGCCGTCGCGGCCGACCGGGGTGGTCCACGATTCCACCGTGCCGGTGCCGGTGAAGTCCACCTGCAGTGCCCGGGTGGGCTCGGCATCTACCTCGGACTGAACGTCCTGCCAACGGAATTCGTGGGTCGGGGGTTCGGTGCCGTAGATGCCGAAGCTGTGCTTGGTGAGATAACCGCCGTTGGCGGTGATCAACCCGCGGGTCCCGGGATTGGCCACGAGTATCTCGGCCATGGTGGCGATCGAATGGGACACGTAGTTGTTCCACGGCCCGCCGGCGAAGGTCAGCCCACCGGTGACCGTCAGCGGTCGGGCCGGATCTGCCAGTGGCAGACCGAGTTCGGCCGCCGCCACCTGGACCGCCGACGGGAAGCACGAGTACACGTCAACGAAATCGACGTCGTCGACGCCCACCCCGGCCAGTTCCAGAACGCGCCGTCCGGCGATCCGGATCGCCGGTGACCGGTAGAGCTCGGCCCGCTCGCCGATCGCGTAGGTATCGTGCGAATCCGTCCCCGCGTACGGGAAAACCCAACGGTCGGTGGGAATCTGGAGATACGTGGCTTTCTCGACGGTGGTCAGGATCAACACCGCACCCTGGTTGACCATGTTGTTGGAGTTCATCAACTTGGTGTAGGGCCAACTGATCATCCGGTTGCCCGGACCCGGCTTCCAGATCTGCTCGGCGGGCACCGCCTCCTGGCTCCAGGCATGCGGATTGTCGGCCGCTACCGCGCTGAACCGTGACCACAGCTCGCCGATCCGGCTGCGGTGTTCCTCACTGGTCTCGCCGCCCGCGATGCGCAGTGCCTGTTCGAACATCGGGTACACGTAGGCCGGACGGTCCAGCTTGATCCGCATCTCGGCCTCACCGGCCATCGGCACACCGTCATGCGCACCCGGTGCCTCCGGCACGGATTCGTCCTGACGCGTCCAGTCCGGTTTGGTCCCGGCGGCGCGCAGGCGACTGCGGGTGCGCCACGTCTCGGCGCCCGCGATCAGCACTACCTCGGCCCGTCCCCCCTGCAGATCCAGGCAGGCCTCGTTCACCAACGACTGCGGGACGTTGCCACCCACCCCGGTATAGCGTGTCGCTGCCTTGTCAGCCCGGATGCGCTGCGCCAAAAGCAAACCCGGATCGCGGTAATGCCAGGACAGCAGGTTCACGATGCGTACCGAGTCGACAACCTCCAGTACCCGCGGATCGGCGGCCTCCCGAGCGGCCGCAATCATCAGATCGACCGGCTCGACGTCCGGATTCTCCTCACGCAGGTTGACCTGGCCGTAGCCGATCAGTACCGGGGTGCGTGGGTCGAGAGTCCTGGGGAGGGTCATGCCCACGAACCTAGCCGACGCGAGGCGGCGTGATTTCGCGTCGCGTTGGTTGACCGGAACGAATCCGGGTACCCGGATCGCAGACACCATTCACCGACACCGGCCACTATGAGGATATGAGCGACGCGACTGGATCACCGGCACTGACCGACACAGAACTCGAGCGGCTCAACGCCTACTGGCGGGCGGCGAACTACCTGTCCGTCGGTCAGATCTATCTCCTGGATAATCCGCTGCTCGACGAGCCGCTGGCCGCCGAACACGTCAAGCCGCGACTGCTGGGTCACTGGGGCACCACCCCGGGGCTGAACCTGCTCTACGCCCACCTCAACCGGATCATCCGCGAACGCGATGCGAACCTCATCTACGTGACCGGACCAGGCCACGGCGGTCCGGGTCTGGTGGCCAACGCCTACCTGGAAGGCACCTACAGCGAGGTCTACTCCGCAATCGGGCCGGACACCGACGGTCTGCGGAAACTGTTCCGCCAGTTCTCGTTTCCCGGCGGGATCCCCAGCCACGTGGCCGCCGAGACACCCGGCTCCATCCACGAGGGCGGTGAACTCGGATACGCCCTGGTGCACGCCTACGGGGCCGCGTTCGACAATCCGGATCTGGTGGTGGCCTGCGTGATCGGCGACGGCGAGGCCGAGACCGGACCGCTGGCCGCCAGCTGGCATTCGAACAAGTTCCTCAACCCCGTCGTCGACGGGGCAGTGCTGCCGATCCTGCATCTCAACGGCTACAAGATCGCCAATCCCACAGTGCTGTCCCGCATTCCGCAAGAAGAGCTCGAATCCCTGTTCTACGGCTACGGCTATCGGCCCATCACCGTCGCGAGCGACGAATCAGCCGGAGTGGCCGGGGACGACCCGGCCGACGTGCACCAGCAGTTGGCCGCGGCGATGGACGAGGCGTTCGACCAGATCACGGCGATCCAGCGGGCGGCCCGTACCGACGGCGAGTCCGTCCGTCCGCTGTGGCCGATGATCATCCTGCGCACCCCCAAGGGCTGGACCGGCCCGCACGAGGTGGACGGCAAACTGGTCGAGGGCACGTGGCGCTCCCACCAGGTGCCGCTGTCGGAGACCCGGACCAACCCGTCGCACCTGGCCCAGCTCGAGACCTGGCTGCGCAGCTACCGGCCCGAGGAACTCTTCGACGCCACCGGGGCATTGCGTCCCGATCTGCGCGCACTCGCTCCGACGGGCACCCGGCGGATGAGCGCCAACACGCACGCCAACGGTGGGCTACTACTGCGTGACCTCGACCTGCCGGACTTCACCGACTACGCGGTCACCGTGCAGCGCCCCGGTGCCGAAACCGCGGAAGCCACCCGGGTGCTCGGCACGTTCCTGCGTGATGTCATCGCCGGTAATCCGGATCGGTTCCGGCTGATGGGTCCCGACGAGACCGCCTCCAACCGCCTGGCCGCGGTGTTCGAGAAGACCGACAAGGCATGGCAGGGCGAGACGCTGCCCGTCGACGAGAACCTGGCGCCGGACGGCAGGGTGATGGAAGTGCTGTCCGAACACCTGTGCCAGGGCTGGTTGGAGGGCTACCTCCTGACCGGGCGGCACGGGCTCTTCAACTGCTACGAGGCCTTCGTTCACATCGTCGATTCCATGCTCAATCAGCACGTCAAGTGGCTGTTCAGCAGTTCGCAGCTACCGTGGCGCCGGCCGATCGCATCGCTGAACTATCTGCTGACCTCGCATGTGTGGCGCCAGGACCACAACGGCGCGTCGCACCAGGATCCGGGCTTCATCGACCACGTCGCCAACAAACGTCCCGAGGTGGTGCGCGTCTACCTGCCGCCGGATGCCAACACCCTGCTCTCGGTGGCCGACCACTGCCTGCGCAGCCGCCAATACGTGAACGTCATCGTGGCAGGCAAGCAACCGGCGTTGACGTACCTGACGATGGAGGAGGCCGTCGCGCACTGCACGCGCGGGCTGGGGATCTGGGAGTGGGCGGGCAATGCCACCGGCGAGCCCGACGTGGTGTTGGCCTGCGCCGGCGACATCCCGACCCTGGAGACCCTGGCCGCCGCCGACATTCTGCGGCGCAAACTTCCCGACCTGTCGGTCCGGGTCGTCAACGTCGTCGACATCATGCGCCTGCAACCCGAGTCCGAACATCCGCACGGATTGCCCGATCGCGAGTTCGACTCGATCTTCACCACGGACAAGCCGATCATCTTTGCCTATCACGGCTACCCGTGGCTGATACACCGGCTGACCTACCGGCACGCCAACCACGACCAACTCCACGTCCGCGGGTTCAAAGAGCGCGGTACGACGACGACGCCCTTCGACATGGTGATGCTCAACGACCTCGACCGGTTCCACCTGGTCATGGACGTGATCGACCGGGTCGACGGCCTGGCGATCAGGGCTGCCGGGCTGCGGCAGGACATGGTCGATGCCCGGTTGGCCGCCCGCAGGTACACCCGCGAGCACGGCGAGGACGACCCGGCGATCTCCAATTGGACCTGGGATGCGGTGTGACCTGGGTAATTGCGCTGCACCGGTACGATTGCCGAGTTATGTCTGATCAGAGCGCCGTGGCCGCGCACCCACATCCGCTGGTGGCCCAGCTCTCTGCGTTGCATCGCTTCCGGATCTATGCCGACATCGGCATCGTCGTCGTCATCCTCACGCTGACCAACCTGATCGCGCACTTCACCACCCCGTGGGCCAGTATCGCCACCGTCCCGGCCGCCGCGGTCGGCCTGTTGATCCTGGTGCGGGCCCGTGGCCTGGGGTGGACGGAACTCGGACTGGGCCGCGAGCACTGGCGCGCGGGCGCCGGGTACGCGCTCGGTGCTGTCGCCCTGGTGGTCTCGGTGATCGCGATCGGGGCGGCGCTGCCGTGGACGCGGCCGATGTTCATGAACGACAACTACGCCACCATCTCGGGCGCGCTTCTGGCGTCGATGGTGATCATCCCGCTGCAAACCGTGATCCCCGAGGAACTGGCGTTTCGCGGGGTACTGCACGGAGCCCTCAACCGGGCCTGGGGGTTTCGCGGCGTCGCCGCGGGTGGCTCGCTGTTGTTCGGTCTCTGGCACATCGCCAGTTCGCTGGGCCTGACGAGCGAGAACGTCGGGTTCACCCGACTGTTTGGCGGCGGCCTGTTCGGCATGGTCGCCGGTGTAGTGCTCGCCGTGATCGCCACCGGCATCGCCGGCTTCGTGTTCACCTGGCTGCGCCGACGCAGCGGCAGCCTGATCGCGCCGATCGCCCTGCACTGGTCACTCAACGGGATCGGCGCACTGGCCGCCGCCGTGGTGTGGCACCTGTCGACCTAACTGCCGCCGCGTCTCCGCGCCCTGAACTCACGGTTCTTCAGCATGTTCCCGCAGCTGGACATGTCGCACCAGGTACCACCGTGGTTGCGGGACCGGTCATAGAAAGCCCACGTGCATTCGTCGTTCGCACATGCCTTCAGACGGGCCCAGGTACCGTCCCGCTGCGCGTCGCGCATCACCAGCAGCACCTCGAGTAGGCGCTCGCCCACGCCCTCACCTGCCGCCGACAAGTGCACCTGCCCTTCGGGAGTCAGGTCGACCTTCGCGGTCGAGGTATCGGTGAGCGCCTTCAGTGCCGCCAGATGATCGGCCTGCGGTGCGGTGCCGCCGCTGTGGTGGATCAGCAGCGCACGCAGCGCCTCGCGCACCTTGCGCACCTGGTCGAGCTCGGCCGCTGTCGGGCTGGCACCGGCAGCGAGCCACCCGTTGGCGGCCAGCCACGGTGCCGCGTCGTCAGGACGGGCGAGGCGATCCGTTCCGACGGGCAATTCGATGGTGTTGACCAAGGCCTGAATCCGGGCCAACTGCCCGGGCGCGGGTTTGGTCTCGGTGTCGCCGGCCCACCTCGTCGTCATGATGCCAAGCGTACCGCCGTGACCGCTAAATTGGTTTGACTAGTCATCCGTGACCGGCGTACCGTCTTAGATAGTCATGTATTCCGGATTCGAGCACCACGGGAACTACGAGGTATCGCCATGAACGACAACCGAATTTCTGCGATTTCAGCGCTCACACCCCGTCGTGCACCCGTCCTCCGGCGCGCGTCCATTCGAGCCCGCCTGACCGCACGGATTCGATCCGGCCGCCTCGACGCCATGCTGGCCGTCGGCACTCCGGCACCCCCGGGCAGCGCCATCGCGGCCCGCGCCACGCGACTCACGTCGATCTCCGAACGGGAAGCCATCGCCCGGTTGCTGCGCCGCTGCGTTAGCGAGAGCCGCAATGACAGCATCCTGTGGTCGTCACGAATGCCGTTGCACCGCAAGAATATTTCCACAGCCGAGGCCACGATCGATGCCATCACCCTGCGGCTGCATTCACCGCTGCCGGTCAACGCTCGCGGGATGGCCCGCCTCATCCGGGTGATCAACGACGGGTTCGGCCCTCTGTACGCCTTCGGTCACGGCGACCTCGACGGCCGACTTGGCGCCGCGCTCGCAGCGCTCTGAGCTAAACCCGCAACACCGCAGCACCCGCCACACGTCCGGCACCGAGGTCGGCCAACGCATCACCGGCACGGTCCAGGGCGTACTCGGGAGTGCTGACCACCATCCGGTGTGCACCCGCGAACGCCAGGAAATCGCGGGCATCGGCACGGGTGTTGGCAGTTACCGACCGAATCTCGCGTTCGAAGAACACGTGCTGTTGATAGTTCAAGGTCGGAATGTCGCTGAGGTGAATGCCCGCGATGGCCAGGACACCGCCGCGGTCCAGTGCCGCCAACGCAGGCAGCACCAGATCCCCCACCGGCGCGAACAGGATTGCGGCATCCAAAGGTTCGGGCGGCATATCGGCACTGCCCTGCACCGACGACGCACCCAGCGCCAGTGCGAGTTCCCGGGCGCGCTCGCCACGGGTCATCACATGCACCCGGGCGCCCTGCGCCAACGCCACCTGCGCCGTCAGGTGCGCGCTGCCGCCGAAACCGTAGAGTCCCAGCCGTCCGCCCGGAGGCAGGTCGGCGCGTAACAGAGCGCGGTAGCCGATGATGCCCGCGCACAACAGCGGCGCCAGCTCGACATCGGAATATCCGGTCGGCAACCGCAACGCGAAAGCGTCGGGAACGGTGGTGAATTCGGCATAGCCGCCGTCGGCGTCCCAGCCCGTGTACAGCGAGGACGGACAGAGATTTTCCCGACCCCGTAGGCAATAGACACACTGCCCGCAGGTGTGCCGCAGCCACGCCACACCTACCCGATCACCGGGGGCGAACCCGCCGCCGGTATCGGCACCGACCGCGACAACCTCCCCGACCACCTCGTGCCCGGGGATCACCCGTGGCCGGTGTACGGCCAGATCCCCTTCGGCCACATGCAGATCGGTCCGACACACCCCGCAGGCCAGAACCTTGACGAGCAGTTCGTCAGGCCCGGGCTGCGGGGTGGGCACGGTTACCCGTTGCAGCGGATGCGAACTCACCGGACCGGGCGTGACGACCTGCCAGGCCCTCATGGTCCCGGTGGTCATGACCAAGCACCTGTCAACGGGTCCGGTGGACCATTCCGACCAGTCATAGCGGAATCACCGATCGAGAAACACGCGTATCGAGAAGGCCTTACTTCTTGCGAGTGAGCGCCGTATATCCGAGAGTGAGGACCACTGCCACGGCAATGCTTATCAACCAGCGGATCCAGTCGATTCCACCGGTGTTGGCATTCCCAGGGCTGGCGATCTGGCCCCAGAGCCAATATCCGACAAGCGCGCCGACAATGCCGATGACGATGGTGATTATCCACCCCATGGCTTGCTTTCCGGGAACGACCAGACGCGCCAGAACCCCGATGATCGCGCCGAAGATAATCGTGCCGATGATGTTTCCCACAGGAAGTCTCCCTAGTCACGACGAGTAGTTAGCACCTACGTCTACTCCACAAACGTAACGATTGGGATGGGTTCCCGGGAAAGATAGATCATCGATCAACCACCCGGCATCAGGCCGGGGGCTGCATCTCCGGCGGAGCGTTTGTGACCGGTACCGGCACCCCAACACCGGGATGGGCCGGGTCGGCAGGCGGTGGCGGTGCGTTGGGGTCAGGAGCGGCCGCCGGCGGAGGCGTCCACGGCCGGATCGAGTTGGCCAACGTCGCAGCGGCGGCCTTGTCCACCGGATGCGTCGCAGTACCCAGCCAGACCACGAACCAGCGTTCCGGAGCACGCTGCCCGCGCGGGGTTCCTGGGGCCGGCGGTGCACCGACCACACCGGCCCAGATCTGGCCGTTCGGCTTGTTGGTATCGGTGAACTTCACCTCGTAGTAGGAGGCGACACCGGTGAGCCCGTTGGCATCGAGTGGAACGGTCTCCTGATTCACCCGGGTTCCGGGGAAGGGCATGAAAAATTCACCCATATCGGAGGCCAGGCGAACGGCGGCCTTGGCATTGTCGGCTTCGGCGCCGGCGAACAGCTTCAGATCCAGACGCCCGAGCAGCACGCTGGTGTCGTTCGGGGGCTCGGGCGTGCCCTCCGGCGGGATCTGGGTCAACAACGCCTGGCCGTATGACAACTGGGTCGCGTCGGACACCTTCCACCCGCCGGGTACGACGTAGCTGAAGCCGCCCGCTGCGTTGTCCACTCGGCCGGGCTCCGGCGCGGGGGCCGGGGCCGGGGCGTTGGGATCTGCGGGAGCAGGTGCGGGGGCCGGAGCCGGGGCGTTCGGATCTGCAGGGGCAGGCGCAGGCGACGCGGGCACAGGCGCTCCGGGAGCCGGGGCAGCTGGGGCGGGAGCAGCCGGGGCGGGAGCAGCTGGGGCGGGAGCAGCCGGAGCGGGGGCACCGGGCACAGCTGGGGCGGGCGCCGGCGCCGGGGGTGCCGGCTCGGGATCCGCATACGCCACCGCCGGCAGCGCAACGGCCACGGCGGTTGCACCGGTCAGCGCAACCAGTGCCAGCTTGTTCGACAGACCTCTGCGCCGATGTGACATCGCATCCGACTCGTCCATGTGGAAGAAACTACCGTGTTACGGCCGTGACGCAAGTGTGAGTTGCTCTTAGAGTGCTCAAAAGTAAAATTGCTGATCACAGGAAAGTCCCAGGTAAATACAATTATGACGATTGCTAAGGCGCGAGCGTGCCGGGCGCCACGCCGGAGCTGGCAACCCGCTCGCCGACATTCGCCGGACCGGACCCTCAACAGGTGATTCGGGACTGCACTCGCCCGCGTTACGTGGAGAACCCCGGGTCACTTCCGGTGCCCCGCCGGGTGGACGGCTACCTCCTGCGCCTTCACCGACAGGTACACGGTGTCGCCCGGGGTCAGCCGAAGCTCGGCGGCCGCCTCCGCGGTGATGTCAGCGGCCAGGCCGGGTGCGCCGTCGGGCTGCTCATCGGCCCGCACCCGGATGCCCGGCCCCCGGCTGTCCAGCTCGGCGACCGTCACCGCGACGGTGTTGCGCGGACTGCCGTGGGGTTCGTCGCGATACACCGAGACCGCCGCCGGGGAGAACAGCGCGACGGCCGGGGCGCCCGGCTGCACGTCGACCGCCGGCGTGCCGTACCACTTCGCCTGCCACGGGGTGGTCAGCACGCCATCGGCGCCCGCGGTGCCGCCGATCAAGTTGACACCGGCGAACCTTGCCGCGAAGTGACTCTTCGGCGTAGCCAATACTTCTGCCACAGAACCACTTTCGACGATGCGTCCATCCTCCACCACGACCACTCGGTCGGCCAGCGTCAGGACATCGAGCAGGTCATGGGTGATCAGCACCGCGCACCTGCCGCCAGTAGCGAGAACGCGGCGCAACACCTTGCGCATCGACGCCGCCACCGCCACGTCCAACCCCGCCAATGGTTCATCGAGCAGCAGCACTTCGGGATCGGCGGCCAGCGCCCTGGCCAGCGCCACCCGTTGCGCCTGGCCACCCGAAAGCCTGCGCGGCCGCCGATCGGCAAGATCCGTCGCGTCGACCTCGGCCAACCACCGGCGAGCACTCTCATCGGCAGCGCGGTGCCCTGCCCGATGCCCACTGCGCGCACCGAATGCCACGTTGGACAGCACGCTCAGGTGCGGAAACAGCAGCGAGTCCTGCAGCAGCAAGCCGACCCGACGGTCATGCGTGGGCACGTGCACCCCGGCGGCCGTATCGGTCAGCACCCGGTCCCCCACCTGCACCCGCCCGGCATCCAGGCCGACCAGTCCGGCGATGGAGTGCAGCGTGGTCGACTTGCCGGCGCCGTTGGGGCCCAGCACCGCCAGCACCTCACCGGCCGCTACCTCGAATTCCAGGTCCAAGCCCCGGTTTTCGACGACAACTCGCACCTGCAGCGTCATGACCATCCGCCCGCCCGCAGCCGACGACTGCCGAGCCCGATGACCACGACGGCCGCCACCGCCACCAGCAGCACCGACAGGGCGACGGCGGCGTCGGCGTCGCTCTCGCGCTGGAGATAGACCTCCAGAGGCAGGGTGCGCGTCACTCCCTGGCGTGACCCTGCGAACGTCAACGTGGCACCGAACTCGCCCAGGGATCGCGCGAATGCCAGGACGGCTCCCGAGATCAGGCCCGGCCCCAGCAAGGGCAGCGTCACCCGCCACCACACGGTTCCCGGGGGCGCACCCAGAGTCGCCGCCACGACCTCGAAATCGGCGCCGGCGGTGCGCGCGGCACCTTCCAGCGATATGACCAGGAACGGCAGGGACACGAAGGTCTGGGCCAGGATCACCGCCACCGTGGTGAACGCGATGTGCACCCCGGCTGCCTCCAGGTACCGGCCGACCAACCCCAGTCGCCCGAATGCGTACAGCAACGCGATACCGCCGACCACCGGCGGCAGGACCAGCGGCAACAGGATCAGCGGCCGCACGATTCGGGTGAGGAATCCTTCGGTGCGGGCCAGCACCAACGCCAACGGGACCCCGAACAGCACACACAGCACCGTGCTGGCCAGCGACGTCTTCAGGCTGAGCTTCAACGCCGCCGTCGACGACGGGCTGGAGATCAGTGACCCGAACTGCGGCCAGTCCACCTTCGCCACCATCGCGGCCAAGGGCAGCATGACGAATATCGCACCCACCGCGGCAGGGAGATAGATCCAGTGCGGAAGCCGTGGCGAATTCGTCACGACACCGCCTTGTCGACCACGTCGGCCACCTTATGCGAGCCGACGACGGGCGCGCCGAGTTTCCCGACCTAGCTACCGTCCAGTAACATTGACCCGTGGTTGCCCGCGTCCGGCGCGGCGACCCCCAGGTACTTGGAGGTACATCATGGCGGAGGTGCTGGTCACCGGCGGCGATACCGAACTCGGCCGCGCAATTGCGGCGGGTTTCCTCGATGCCGGCCACAACGTGACCATTGCCGGCTCCCGTCGCGAAGATCTGGAGTTGGCGGCCAAACAGCTCGACATCTCCTCGATCGTGTTCGACAACACCGATCCCGCCAGCCTCGAGAACGCCCGTGCCCAGTTCCCCCATCACCTGGACACTCTGGTCAATGTCCCGGCCCCGCTGTTCGAGGCCAAGGACCCCCGCACCTTCACACTCGCCGACCAGGCCACCGCCTGGCGCAACGCGTTGGATGCCACCGTGGTGTCGGCCGTGCTGACCGTGCAGATCGTCGGCGATCAGCTGAGCTCGGGCGGCTCGATCATCAACGTGGTGCCCGCAAGCCCACGCGAAGGCAGCATCGAAGCCGCGGTCAAGGCGGCTCTCGGCGACTGGACCGCCGGCCAGGCAACGTACTTCGGCACCCGCGGAATCACCGTCAACGCCATCGCCCCCGGTCTCTCCGCCCAGCCGAGCTATGACGGTCTCGGCACCACGCCGCCGTCGGTTGCCGACGAGTTCGCCCGTCTTGCAGTGTTTTTGAGCACGCCGGCCGCCCGCCACATCACCGGGCAGACGATGCACGTCAGCCGCGGAGCGTTGGCCACTCTGGGCTAGAGGGTTACGGTAGATGGAGTGACGATCCGACTCGCACTCCAGATTCCCAACTTCACCTACGGCACCGGCGTCGCCGAGCTGTTCCCCACCGTCATCGCCCAGGCCCGCGAGGCCGAGTCCGCCGGATTCGATTCGGTGTTCGTGATGGACCACCTGTACCAGCTGCCACAGATCGGTACTCCCGATCAGCCGATGCTGGAGGCCTACACCGCTCTCGGCGCATTGGCGCAGGCAACCCAAGAAGTACACCTGGGCACGTTGGTGACAGGCAACACCTACCGAAACCCGACTCTGCTGGCCAAGTCCATCACCACTCTCGACGTGGTCAGCGCGGGCCGGGCCGTTCTGGGTATCGGGACCGGCTGGTTCGAACTCGAGCACGACAGCCTCGGTTTCGAATTCGGCACCTTCACCGAGCGATTCGAGAAGCTCGACGAGGCACTGCAGATCATCGTGCCGATGCTCGCCGGCGAACGCGTCAGTATCGACGGGAACTACTACCGCACCCAGGACGCCTTTGCCGAACCGCGCTTCCGCGAACACATTCCGCTGATGATCGGCGGCAGCGGCGAGAAGAAGACCATCCCGTTGGCGGCGCGGTATTTCGACCACCTCAACATCATCGCGGGGTTCGACGAACTGCCCCGCAAAGTTCAGGTGGTCAGACAGCGTTGCGAGGAAATCGACCGCGACCCGGCAACACTGGAGACCAGCATGCTGGTCTTCGCAATGATCGGCGACCACGTCACCGCGGACATGATTCCCGACGAGGTGAAGCAGAATGTGGTGTTCGGCAGCCCAGCGCAGGTCGCCGAACAGGTCAAGACGAAGGTCCTCGATGCCGGGGTCGACGGGGTCATCCTCAGCCCGGTGACCACGGGCGGTTACGTGCCGGGTGGCATCACCGCGGTGGCCGAAGAGTTGAAACCACTTATCTACGGGTAAACATTCGGTTCGGTTAGCCATCTCACCGCACTGATCGGAATACCGCCGTCTAACCTATTCGTTATACGAGTGGCAAACACGTCCGCGAGGAGCAGCAATGAGCCATGCCGGAGCTACGGCATCGGATCGGCACAAGGTAGTCATCATCGGATCGGGTTTCGGCGGTCTGACCGCCGCCAAGACCCTCAAACGTGCCGACGTCGACGTCAAGCTGATCGCCCGCACCACGCACCACCTGTTCCAGCCGTTGCTGTACCAGGTGGCCACCGGGATCATCTCCGAGGGCGAGATTGCCCCGGCCACCCGAGTGATCCTGCGCAAGCAGAAGAATGCCCAGGTGCTGTTGGGCGACGTGACACACATCGATCTGGAGAAGCGGACCGTCGAATCGGTCCTGCTCGGCCACCACTACTCCACTCCGTACGACAGTCTGATCATCGCGGCCGGCGCCGGGCAGTCGTACTTCGGCAACGACCATTTCGCCGAGTTCGCTCCCGGCATGAAGTCGATCGACGATGCCCTGGAGCTGCGCGGCCGTATCCTCGGCGCGTTCGAGCAGGCCGAGCGGTCCAGTGATCCGGTGCGTCGGGCCAAGCTACTCACCTTCACCGTGGTGGGTGCCGGTCCGACGGGCGTGGAGATGGCCGGGCAGATCGCCGAATTGTCGGATCAGACGCTGCACGGAAGCTTCCGCCACATCGACCCCACCGAGGCCCGGGTGATCCTGCTCGATGCCGCACCGGCGGTCCTGCCACCGATGGGCCCGAAGCTGGGCAAACGGGCCCAGGAACGGCTGGAGAAGATGGGGGTCGAGGTTCAGCTCGGCGCCATGGTCACCGACGTCGACCGCAACGGTCTGACGGTCAAGGACTCCGACGGCACGCTGCGGCGGATCGAATCGGCCTGCAAGGTGTGGTCGGCCGGCGTCTCGGCAAGCCCGCTCGGTAAGGATCTGGCCGAACAGTCCGGGGTGGAGCTCGACCGGGCCGGCCGGGTCAAGGTGGGGCCGGATCTGACGCTTCCGGGCCATCCCAATGTCTTCGTCGTCGGCGATATGGCCGCGATGGACGGTGTGCCGGGTGTCGCCCAGGGGGCGATCCAGGGCGGCCGTTACGCCGCCAAGCTGATCAAGCGCGAGGTCGCCGGGACCAGCCCGAAAATCCGGGCGCCGTTCGAGTACTTCGACAAGGGCTCGATGGCGACGGTGTCGCGGTTCTCGGCGGTGGCCAAGGTCGGCCCGGTCGAGTTCTCCGGGTTCTTCGCCTGGGTGTGCTGGTTGGTGCTGCACCTGGTGTACATCGTCGGGTTCAAGAGTCGTCTGGTGACGGTGTTGTCGTGGGGTGTGACGTTCCTGAGCACCAAGCGCGGTCAGCTCACCATCACCGAACAGCAGGCCTACGCCCGTACCCGGATCGAGGAACTCGAAGAGATCGCCGCCGCGGTGCAGGAAACCGAGAAGGCGGCTTCCTAGCGCCCTGGGACGTCAGGGGGTAGCCGGTCACCTTGCCAGGTGGCCAGGCTGCCGCCCCGGGCCAATGCCAGCACCGTTCCGCGTCCTTCGAATAAGGATGCGGGATAACGCAATTCACTGATGCAGGCCCGAGGGGCAGCCAGTTCGTCATCGGCCACTGCTCCACTGCCGAGTTGTATCCGATGACGCAACAGGGGCGCCGAGGCCACGTCGGCATGCATCGCCGACGACCAGAAACCTTCCCGCTCCCCGGATCGGCCGATCTGGGTTCGCTCCCGGATACGTATGTGGGCAGGTTCGGCCAATTGCAGTCGCGTGGTGGTGCAATGCGCCGAACCGCCTGCCACCACAGTCGGCTCCGGGTCGAGATCCAACTGCCCGGCCACCTGGATGTCCCAATGCGCCGTCGACCGGAGTGTGTGGGCGCCGGGCAATACCAGCGTGGCCGCAGCGGTGCGAACCCGCAGCCGGGCACCGGCCTCCACGACCAGACGCACTGTGAGGGTGTCGCCCCCCAGTGGTGTGGCAGCCGTTGAGATCAAGTGCACCGTGTCGGGTTCGGTGCACCGTCCGGCCAGACCACCGGCGGCCTCGATGCGCGGCAACCGGCCCGGCGCGGCCACGATGACGACGTGCGGCTGCATCAGACCGACGTTGCCCGCGCGGCCTTGAGCTGTTCGCGTACCCAGGCCAGTACCGGACCCGCGGACGGATCCTCGGTCAGTGAGATCAGGGCGGTCGGCCGGTGTGCGCGTACCGTGGCCGCGTCGCGGCGCATCACGTCGAGGTCGGCGCCCACCAGCGGGGCCAGATCGGTCTTGTTGACCACCAACAGATCCGAGTACGTGACGCCGGGGCCGCCCTTGCGCGGTACCTTGTCTCCCCCGGCCACGTCGACGACGAAGATCTGCACATCCACCAGCCCCGACGAGAACGTCGCCGTGAGGTTGTCGCCGCCGGATTCGACGAGGATCAGATCCAGTGCCGGGTTGGCCTCGATCAGGTCATCGATCGCATCCAGGTTCGCGGTGATGTCGTCGCGGATCGCGGTGTGCGGACATCCCCCGGTCTGTACCGCGGCGATCCGCTCATCGGGCAGTACCGCATGCCGGCGCAGGAAGTCGGCGTCCTCGGTGGTGTAGATGTCGTTGGTCAACACCGCCAGCGACAACTCATCGCGCAGCTGCCGGCACAGCGCCGCGACCAGCGCCGTCTTACCCGAACCGACCGGACCCCCGACACCGATGCGCAGCGGCTCGCCGGGATGGCGTACCCGTTTGGGCCGGTCGGTGTGGGTGTGCGGTTCGCCGTCGAGGAAATGTGGTGGCATGGTGGGCCTTTCGAGAACTTGACGAAGATTTACGAGACGAACAGGGGACGGTCCCGTTCGGTGTGCCGCTGCGCGAGGACGTCGAGCAACGGGTCGGACAGATCGGCCAACCCGGTGACCGCCTCCGCGGCCACGTCGTCACACAACCCGGACAGCTCGAAGGTCAGGGCCGCGACGTCGGTGGGGTCCAACGCGAGCAACCGTTGCGCGGCGGTGGCCGAACCCGTCATGGTGGTATAGACCACCGATAGTGCGGTCTGATTTTCGTCCAGTCCGGCGGCCGCCCCGACCGCGCCCGCTGCGACCGGCAGATGCGGCCGGGGACCCAGCGCGTCCCACGATTGCAGCGGCCAGACCCGCCTGGCCAACCGGACCAATCCACGACCCTGGGCGCGGGAAGCGTCACGCGCCGCCGGAGCCGGTGTGCGGGCATCGGTTTCGGCATCGGCATCCGCGGGATCCATGGCCCCGGTGCGTACCGCCACCGCCAAC
Organism: Mycolicibacterium alvei; assembly: GCF_010727325.1. Taxonomy (NCBI): domain Bacteria; kingdom Bacillati; phylum Actinomycetota; class Actinomycetes; order Mycobacteriales; family Mycobacteriaceae; genus Mycobacterium; species Mycolicibacterium alvei. The sequence continues at coordinate 658,446 of NZ_AP022565.1, read as the reverse complement.
GAGGCGGCCACCATTCCGCTGGTGCGGATGCGACGGATCAGGAAGGCACGGAGGGTGGGCAGGTCGGTGAGCAGGCCGCTGGTCACCGCCTCCTCGACACCACCGGAATGCACGTGGCCGCCGGTCGGCAACCGCGAATCGGCCAGGTTCAGAAGGGTTGTCAGGCTGGTCATCTAGAACAGGAAATATCGCTGGGCCATCGGCAGTTCGACCGCGGGATCTTCCTGCCACACCTGCCCGTCGATCCGCACGGTGAAGGTGTCCGGATCAACCTCGATACTCGGCAGCGCATCGTTGAGCGGCATCGCAGCCTTGCCCACCTGCCGAACATTTTTGACCGCAGCCAGCTTTCGACGAATATCGAGGCGTTCAGCCAAGCCGTCCTCGATTGCCTGCGGCGCGACGAAATGCACGGAGGTGGCGGCCGCCGCGGCCGGAGCCGCACCGAACATCGGGCGGGGCAGTACCGGCTGCGGGGTGGGGATTGAGGCGTTGGCATCGCCCATGGCCGCCCAGGTGATCATTCCGCCCTTGAGCACCGCGTGCGGGCGTACGCCGAAGAACGCCGGTTCCCACAGCACCAGATCGGCCAGCTTGCCGACCTCGACCGAACCGATCTCGTCGTCCAGACCGTGCGCAACGGCCGGGCAGATGGTGTATTTCGCCACGTACCGGCGGACTCGGTTGTTGTCCGCCGCACCGTCGCCCTCCAGCGCGCCACGCCTGCGCTTCATCACGTGCGCGGTCTGCCAGGTCCGCAGGACCACCTCACCGATGCGACCCATCGCCTGCGCGTCACTGCCGATCATCGAGATCGCCCCGATGTCGTGCAACAGGTCCTCGGCGGCGATCGTCGAGGGCCGGATCCGGCTCTCGGCAAAGGCCAGATCCTCGGGCACGTTCGGATTGAGGTGATGGCACACCATGAGCATGTCGAGGTGCTCATCGAGAGTGTTGACCGTGTGCGGCCGGGTCGGGTTGGTCGAACTGGGCAGCACATTCGGGTGCGCCGCCACGGTGATGATGTCGGGTGCATGCCCGCCACCGGCACCTTCGGTGTGATACGCGTGGATGCCGCGACCCTTGATGGCGGCCAGGGTGTCCTCGACGAAACCGGCCTCATTGAGGGTGTCGGTATGGATGTTGACCTGGACGCCTGCGGCGTCGGCGACGGTGAGGCAGGCGTCGATGGCCGCCGGCGTCGTGCCCCAGTCCTCGTGCAGCTTGAAACCGGCTGCGCCGCCACGTAACTGCTCCCACAAGGCGTCCGCGCTGACGGTATTTCCTTTGCCCAGCAGCGCGACGTTGAGCGGCCAGGAGTCCAGCGATTCCAGCATCCGGGCCAGGTGCCAGGCACCCGGGGTGACGGTGGTCGCCTTGCTGCCCTCGGCGGGACCGGTGCCGCCGGCCACAATCGTGGTGATACCGGAACCGAGTGCTTCCGCCATGATCTGCGGACAGATCAGGTGCACGTGGCAGTCGATCGCACCTGCGGTCAGGATCCGGCCGTTGCCCCCGATGATCTCGGTCGAAGGACCGACGACCAGGGCGGGGTGCACCCCGGTCATGATTTCGGGGTTGCCTGCCTTCCCGATCCCCACGATGCGGCCATCGCGGATCCCGATGTCGGCCTTGATGATCCCCCAGTGGTCGATGATCACCACGCCGGTGATGACGGTGTCCGGAGCGCCATCGGCCCGGGTGGCCCTCGACTGCCCCATCGACTCGCGCAGCACCTTTCCGCCGCCGAACACCGCCTCGTCGCCGGCCAGGCGGGGGCCGCCGCTGCGGTCCTCGGTGATCTCGACGAACAGGTCCGTGTCGGCCAGGCGGATCCGATCACCGGCGGTCGGGCCGAACAGCGCCGCGTAACGGGCCCTGGTCAATTCGGTCATGAAGGGTCCAATCGACCGGGCGGATCGAGACTGATTCCGTGTACCTCGCGCAAGCCACCGAGTGGGACCAACGAGATCCGCTGGGCCACACCGGGTTCGAATCGAACCGCGGTACCGGCCGGGATGTCGAGCCGATGGCCGCGAGCAGCGGCCCGGTCGAAATCCAGGGCGGCATTGGCCTGTGGCAGGTGTACGTGACTGCCGACTTGTACGGGCCGGTCACCGGTGTTGACGACGTCCAGAATCAACCGTGGCGCACCGGCATTGAGCACTATGGTGCCGTCACCGAACAGAATCTCGCCTGGGATCATCACTCAGGCGATCGGGTGGTGGACGGTAACCAGTTTGGTGCCGTCGGGGAATGTCGCCTCGACCTGCACGTCGTCGAGCATCTCGGGCACACCTTCCATCACCTGTCCGCGCGTCAGCACGTCTCGTCCGCTCACCATCAACTCGGCGACGGTACGACCGTCGCGCGCACCCTCCAGCAGGTGATCGGTGATCACCGCGACGGCCTCCGGGTGATTGAGCCGCAGGCCGCGAGCCTGTCTCCGGCGGGCCAGCTCGGCTGCATACGAGATGAGCAGGCGGTCCTGCTCATGCGGGGTCAAACGCATAGTGCGCGATATTGCCACGGCGAGCGGAGTTCGGCAGCGCGCGCACGGCGGGCCGGCGACTACTCGGCGATGTTCTGCAACCGCACCTGGCCGCGCGCCACCAGGCGGTCGTCCTCATCGGTGATGGTGATCAACCACAGCTGCTGACGCCGCCCACGGTGGATCGGCGTCGACACTGCGGTCACCGTGCCCGAACCGATGGCGCGCAGGAAGTCGGTGTTGTTGTTGACCCCGACGACCGTGCCGCCGCCGTTCTCCGACAACCAGATGTGGCCGGACACGCTGGCCAGGCTTTCGACGATCGAGCAGTACACGCCGCCGTGCACGATCCCCCACGGCTGCAACAGCTTTTCGTGGATCGTCAGCTGTGCGCGACCGCCGTCGGGGGTGAGATCCAGATAGGTCAGGCCCAGCTCGGTATCGAATCCTCTACCCAGGCCCTCGGGGAAATCAGTGGTCACAGTCCTCGTGTCTACACGCTGTGGCACCGCAAAGATGCGGGCGGGTCCCGCGTAGTACGCGGGACCCGCCCTCGAGCGGACCGGGGGTCTCTGCAGCCCTCAGGACTCCGGCTCGGTCCGTTGGTCTCGTATTCACATACTAGGCAAGGCTACCCTAATTCAACAAGCCCCTCCCCGCCCGGCCCGAGCCGCGGACGGGCAGGCCGAAGCCGACCATCGCATCGAGCAGGGCCTGGCCGCGCCGCATGCTCACGACCTCACTCGAGCCGGCCAGCAGCGGGACCTGGGTGGCCGCGCCGACCACCGCCGCGCCGACCAGGTGCCACATCGCCGCGACAGACACGGCGCCGTCACTGACGTCGGCCAACCGGGCGAACAAGGGTGCGAGCGCGCGGTGACTGCGATGCGCCACCCAGGTGGTCAGCGCCGCCTCACTGGGTAGCGCGACGATCCCGTCGCGAGAAACGCTCGCGCACCGGGCGGCCCGGCCGCAGTAATACGAATCCTCGGGCAGTCCGCGCAGCGTCGGATCGACGACGCCGACCCAGTCGATCGCACCCTCGGAGTCGACATGGACCCACAGGTTCTCCAATCCGGTGTCCCAGGCCCGCCCTTCCAGCACCAACAGCGGCACGACCCGACCGATCACCACATGGGTGAACGTGGCGGCCAACTGCTGCGCGACGGCGGCCCGGTTCCCGGTTTCGGCCATCGCGGCGTCGAACATTCCCCGCAGCCGATCCCCGGACAACGCCTCCGTAAGCGGCCACCACCGCCGGCGCGAGAGGTCGCCCACCACGGCCACACCGTAGACCCGCGGACACTCCGGACACAGTTCACGCAAACGCCGACTCGACTCATGCAGCGGCAGCGTCCGCCCGATGTCCATGCCCGCGATCAGCGGATCTTCGATCAAGACCGTCATGTCACCTCCGAAGGCTCAGTTTGACTTAGGTTAGCCTTACTATAGTCATATGAAGCACGAGAGCTACCTGCTGTGACTGGATTCACAACAAGCCCGATAAAGGGCGCTGACCTCGCCCTCGACCGATGCAGACAGTTGTCCAGAGGCCAGCCGCAACCGCATACGACGCACGGTAGTAATCCCGTAGTACGCTGGCTTTACTGCTCAGGAGAGTGAACGGAACATGGCCAAATTGACGCGTCTCGGGGAGCTAGAGCGCGAGGTGATGGACCGCTTATGGTCCGAGCCCGAACCCCAAACAGTGCGGCAAGTCCATGAGGCGCTGGCCGCCCACCGCGACTTGGCCTACACCACGATCATGACCGTGCTGCAACGACTGGCGAAGAAGAACCTCGTCGTACAGCACCGCGATGACCGGGCGCACCGCTATGCGCCCACGCACGGCCGCGACGAGCTGGTCGCCGGGTTGATGGTGGACGCCCTCGACCAGGCCGCGGACTCCGGCAGCCGCCAGGCCGCGCTGGTCCATTTCGTCGAGCGAGTCGGCGTCGATGAGGCCCAGGCCTTGCGCCGGGCGCTCGCCGAACTGGAGAGCAAGCACGAGCTGTCCCGACCGACTGGCAATTCCGGTACCGCCTGAGAGAGACTTACGGCGTGTCCGCGCTGGCCTTCACCCTCGTAGCGCTGGCCCTGGTCGGGCCGGTACCGGCGGTGCTGGCGCGCGCAACCTGGCCCCTGCGCGCCCCGCGTGCGGCCATCGTGCTGTGGCAGTCGATCGCGCTGGCCGCCGTACTCTCGGCCTTCTCGGCCGGTATCGCCATCGCGAGCAGGCTGTTCGTTCCCGGCCCGGACGGCCGGCCGACAGCCACCATCACCAGCGAGATCGAGGCTCTGGGCTGGCCGCTGTGGCTGCTGCTGGTCGTGGTATTCACGCTCACCCTGCTCATCGGGGGGCGGCTCTGTCTGGCCGTGATCCAGGTGGCGGTGGCCACCCGGCGCAGGCGCGCCCATCACCGCATGATGGTCGACCTGCTCGGCAAATCCCGCGAGGCGGTTCCGGCCCACCTCTGTACGGCCCACCGCCCGCTGGCCGGCGACGGGCTGCGCATCCTCGACGTCGCCCAGCCGCTCGCCTACTGCCTGCCCGGCGTCCGCAGTCGCGTCGTGGTCAGCGAGGGAACGCTGACCACGTTGTCCGACAACGAGATCGCCGCAATCCTCACCCATGAGCGGGCCCACCTGCGCGCCCGCCACGATCTGGTCCTGGAGATGTTCACCGCCGTCCACGCCGCCTTCCCGCGGTTCGTCCGCAGCGCCAACGCCCTGGATGCCGTCCGGCTGCTCATCGAGCTGCTGGCCGACGACGCCGCCGTCCGGACCGCAGGCCCCACTCCCCTGGCCCGGGCGCTGGTTGCCTGCGCGAGCGGCCGCACCCCCTCGGGTGCGCTGGCCGCCGGCGGGCCGACCACCGTGATCCGGGTACGACGCCTGGGCGGCAAGCCCAACAGCGTGGCCATGGCGGCCACCGCCTACCTGACCGCAGCCGCAGTGCTGGTGATCCCCACCGTCGCCGTCGCGGTCCCCTGGCTCACCGAACTTCACCGCCTGTTCTCCGGTCTCGGATAACGCTCTGCACGACAGGCGTTCTACTACAACAAAACAACGAAAGGCTGCTGCATGACTTCGTCGAGTACTCCGTCGAGCACCACCGCTACTGCGCAGATCGGAGTTACCGGCCTCGCGGTGATGGGTTCCAACATCGCCCGCAACTTCGCCCGGCACGGCTACACCGTCGCCCTGCACAACCGCTCGGTGTCCAAGACCGATGCACTGTTGGCCGAACACGGTTCGGAAGGCAAGTTCGTCCGCAGTGAGACCATCGCCGAATTCCTTGACGCCCTGGAGAAACCGCGCCGCGTGCTGATCATGGTCAAAGCCGGCGATGCCACCGACGCGGTGATCAACGAGCTCGCCGACGCCATGGAAGAGGGCGACATCATCATCGATGGTGGCAACTCGCTCTACACCGACACCATCCGCCGCGAGAAGGCCATCCGCGAGCGCGGCCTGCACTTCGTCGGCGCGGGCATCTCCGGTGGTGAAGAGGGCGCACTCAACGGCCCGTCGATCATGCCCGGCGGCCCCGCGGAGTCCTACAAGAGCCTCGGCCCGCTGCTCGAGGAGATCTCGGCCCACGTCGACGGCGTGCCGTGCTGTACGCACATCGGCCCGGACGGGTCCGGGCACTTCGTGAAAATGGTGCACAACGGTATCGAGTACTCCGACATGCAGCTGATCGGCGAGGCCTACCAGTTGCTGCGCGACGGGCTGGGCAAATCCGCCCCCGAGATCGCCGACGTGTTCGCCGAGTGGAACAAGGGCGAGCTGGACAGCTACCTGGTCGAGATCACCGCCGAGGTGCTGCGCCAGGTCGACGCCAAGACCGGCAGGCCACTGGTCGATGTGATCGTGGACGAGGCCGAGCAGAAGGGCACCGGGCGCTGGACCGTAAAGTCCGCCCTGGACCTCGGGGTTCCGGTCACCGGCATCGCCGAGGCCGTGTTCGCCCGGGCCCTGTCCGGTTCGGTCCCGCAGCGCAAGGCCACCGTCGGGCTGGCCTCCGGCGGCCTCGGCACCGCTCCGGCCGACGCCGCCCAGTTCACCGAAGACGTGCGCCAGGCGCTGTACGCGTCCAAGATCGTCGCCTACGCACAGGGTTTCAACCAGATCCAGGCCGGCAGCGCCGAATACAACTGGAACGTCACCCCCGGCGACCTGGCCACCATCTGGCGCGGCGGTTGCATCATCCGGGCCAAGTTCCTCAACCGGATCAAAGACGCCTTCGATGAGGATCCTGAGTCACCGACCCTTCTCGCCGCCCCGTATTTCCGCAGTGCAGTTGAATCGGCGATCGACAGCTGGCGCCGGGTGGTCGTCACCGCCACCCAGCTCGGCATCCCGGTCCCCGGATTCTCGTCGGCGCTGTCCTACTACGACGCGTTGCGCACCGAGCGGCTGCCCGCAGCGCTGACTCAGGGCCTGCGCGATTTCTTCGGTGCGCACACCTACGGGCGCACCGACGCCGAGCCCGGTCAGAAGTTCCACACCCTGTGGAGCGGCGACCGCAGCGAGGTCCCCGCCTGAGTAGGCTCAGTTGGGTGAGGTTGCAGTGAGATTCCTGAACGGACACATCCCGCCGTACGACCTGACCTACAACGACGTCTTCGTCGTCCCCGGACGGTCGGATGTGGCTTCGCGCTTCGACGTCGATCTGTCAACCTCCGACGGATCCGGCACCACCATCCCGGTGGTGGTGGCGAACATGACGGCGGTGGCGGGTCGGCGCATGGCCGAGACCATCGCCCGGCGCGGCGGCATCGTGGTGCTGCCACAGGATCTGCCGAGCACCGTGGTCGCCGACACCGTCGAGTTCGTCAAGAGCCGCGACCTGGTGGTGGACACGCCGGTGACGCTGGGCCCCGAGAACTCGGTGGCCGACGCCGCGGCACTGCTGCACAAGCGTGCCCACGGCGCGGCGGTCGTGGTGTTCGAGGGACGCCCGATCGGTCTGGTCACCGAGGCCAACTGTGCCGGCGTGGACCGGTTCGCCCGGATCCGCGATATCGCGGTGTCGGACTTCGTCACCGCCCCGGTGGGTACCGACCCGAGACAGGTGTTCGACCTGCTCGAGCACGCACCGATCGATCTCGCGGTGCTCACTTCGCCGGACGGTTCCCTGGCCGGGGTTCTGACCCGTACCGCAGCGGTACGGGCAGGCATCTACCGGCCGGCCGTCGACGCCACGGGGCGACTGCGCATCGCCGCGGCCGTCGGGATCAACGGCGATGTCGGCGCCAAGGCCCGCGCACTGGCCGAGGCCGGGGTGGACCTGCTGGTCATCGACACCGCACACGGGCATCAGCTCAAGATGCTCGACGCCGTCAAGACGGTGGCATCGCTGGACCTCGGCCTGCCGCTGGCTGCGGGCAACGTGGTCTCCGCCGAGGGCACCCGCGACCTCATCGAAGCCGGCGCCTCGATCGTCAAGGTCGGCGTCGGGCCCGGCGCGATGTGCACCACCCGGATGATGACCGGTGTGGGACGCCCGCAGTTCTCCGCTGTCGTCGAATGTTCCGCAGCAGCAAAGGAATTCGGCGGAAAGGTGTGGGCCGACGGCGGTGTCCGGCATCCCCGGGACGTGGCACTGGCGCTGGCCGCCGGCGCCGCCAACGTGATGATCGGCTCATGGTTCGCCGGAACGTATGAATCCCCCGGCGACCTGCTGCACGACCGGGAGGAACGGCCGTACAAGGAGAGCTACGGCATGGCCTCCAAACGTGCGGTGGCCGCCCGTACCGCCGGGGACAGTCCGTTCGACCGCGCCCGCAAGGCTCTGTTCGAGGAGGGCATCTCGTCCTCGCGGATGAGCCTCGACCCGGGGCGCGGCGGCGTCGAGGACCTGCTCGACCACATCACTTCGGGGGTACGCAGCACCTGCACCTATGTCGGGGCCAGCAACATCACCGAACTGCACGAGAAGGTGGTGCTGGGCGTGCAATCGGCCGCCGGTTTCGCCGAGGGTCATCCGCTGCCGACCGGATGGTGACCGCGATACTATTGAGCTTCCTGTATCGCGCGGATGGTCGGACATTGCCCTTTCGTCCGCTGCGTCAGATCGAACGAAAGGGTTCACGTGCCGCAGGCACCCACCGAGGCCTCCGGTTCTGAACCGGCCTTCCGGGTGGAAAACCAGTCCCTACTGTCCGCCGAAGCTGACGACCCCTCTTCTAGTCGGCCGGGCCCCGGGCCCGGCGCATTTCTGGTGAGGATCTGATGGGCAGCTCACCAGACCTCGTCTTCTCCCTGCTGTCGATCCTGGCGATCGTCCTGCTCACCGTCGGCACCGCGGTGTTCGTGGCGGCCGAGTTCTCGCTGACCGCGCTGGAACGCAGCACGGTCGAGGCCAACGCCCGCTCCGGCGACCGCCGCGACCAACTGGTCCGCCGCGCGCACCGCACCCTGTCATTCCAGCTCTCCGGCGCCCAGGTCGGCATCTCGATCACCACACTGGCCACCGGTTACCTCGCCGAACCCGTCGTCGGGGAACTGATCCGCCCCGGCCTGGATGCCATCGGCATCCCCGCCAGATTCGCCGGTGGGCTGTCCCTGTTCCTGGCGATACTCATCGCGACGTCGCTGTCGATGGTGTTCGGCGAGCTCGTGCCCAAAAACCTGGCCGTGGCCCGCCCGGTCCCGACCGCGCGCGCGGCTGCGCCGTTCCAGCTGCTGTTCTCGTTGCTGTTCACCCCCGTCATCAAGCTGACCAACGGCACCGCCAACTGGATCGTCCGCCGCCTCGGCGTCGAACCCGCCGAGGAACTGCGCTCGGCGCGCTCGGCCCAGGAGCTGGCGTCGCTGGTCCGGAACTCGGCCCGCAGCGGGTCGCTCGATCCCACCACCGCGTTGCTGGTGCACCGTTCGCTGCAGTTCGGTGAGCGCATCGCCGAGGAACTGATGACTCCGCGCTCCAAGATCGAGGTACTCGACGCAGGCGATTCGGTGGCCGACCTGATGGCCGCCGCGATCCGCACCGGATATTCGCGGTTCCCCATCGTCGAGGGCGACCTCGACGAGACGATCGGCGTGGTCCACGTCAAACAGGTGTTCTCGATTCCGCGCGAGGACCGCGCCAAGATGCGGCTGGCCGCACTGGCCTTGCCGGTGGCGACCGTGCCTTCGACCCTCGACGGCGACGCCGTCATGACCCAGATCCGCGCCAACGGGTTGCAGACCGCGCTCGTCGTCGACGAATACGGCGGCACGGCGGGCATGGTGACCGTGGAGGATCTGATCGAGGAGATCGTCGGCGACGTACGCGACGAGCATGACGACGCCACCCCCGACGTGGTGCCGGCCGGTGCCGGCTGGCAGGTCTCCGGGCTGCTGCGCATCGACGAGGTGGCGACCGGCACCGGATTCCGCGCTCCCGAAGGTGAATACGAGACCATCGGCGGGCTCGTCCTGCAGGAACTCGGCCACATCCCGGAGAACGGCGAGTCCGTGGAGCTCGTCGCGTTCGACCCCGACGGCGATCCCGACAAACCCGTTCACTGGCTGGCCACCGTGGTCCGGATGGACGGCCGCCGGATCGACCTGCTGGAGCTGACCAGCCTCGGCCACCGGGGGAACAGCCATGGGTGACATCCTCGGCGTGCTGTTGACGGTACTGCTGCTGGCGGCGAATGCGTTCTTCGTGGCGGCCGAGTTCGCGCTGATCTCGGCCCGCCGGGACCGGCTGCAGGCCCTGGCCGAACAGGGTAAACGCAGTGCCATCACGGTCATTCGGGCCGGCGAGCACCTGTCGCTGATGCTGGCCGGTTCCCAGCTGGGCATCACGATCTGCTCGATCCTGCTGGGCCGGGTCGGTGAACCGGCCGTCGCGCATCTGTTGGAGAAGCCGTTCGCGTTGTTCGGGGTGTCCGACACCGTGCTGCACACGGTCTCGTTCCTCGTCGCGCTGGCCGTCGTGGTGATTCTGCATGTGCTGCTCGGCGAGATGGTGCCGAAGAACATCGCGATCGCTGGGCCCGAGACTGCGGCGATGCTGCTGATCCCGCCGTATCTGCTCTACATCAACGCGGCCCGGCCGTTCATCGCCTTCTACAACTGGTGCGCCAACGCCACCCTGCGCCTGTTCCGTGTCGAACCGGTCGACGAGCTGGCCTCGGCCGTGTCGACCGTCGAGCTGTCGGAGATGATCGCCGAATCGGTGTCCGAAGGCCTGCTCGACACCGAGGAGCACGGTCGCCTGACCCGGGCACTGCAGACGCGCAGCAGGACGGTCAACGACGTCGCGATGCCGTTGACCGACATTCACGCGATACCCGTTGCCGCCGAAGGCAGCGGGCCGACCGTGGGTGCGGTCGAGCGGGCCCTCACCGAGACCGGCTACTCCCGTTTCCCGGTGACCGACACGTCGGGATCGGTCATCGGATACCTGCACATCAAGGATGTGCTGCCGCAGATCAACGATCCCGATGCGGTACTGGACGTGACGATGGTGCGTCCGCTGCCCCGCGTCTCGGCGTCGTTGCCGCTGCCCGACGCGCTGTCGCGGATGCGGCGAAGCAACAGTCACCTCGCACTGGTGGTCTCGGGTGACGAGCAGGGTCACGAGGCGCCGGACGACGAGAACGGCGGCGTGGCCGGAACCGTCACCGCGATGGTCGCGCTGGAAGACCTGGTCGAGGATCTGGTCGGAACAGTACGCGACGGTACGCACCGCATCTGACCCCTCGAAGTGGGCCCCGGCCCGATCGGTAGGCTCGAGCCGCACGGCGGCGACGGGCCGCCTGGTGGAGGAGACATGGAAGGACGCGCGGGATCTGTCGAGCAGGTCCTGGCGCCCCCGGAATGGGCTGCACGAGCAGAATCACACCGGCGGCGTGCCGACGACTTCCTCACACCGCACGTGCGGCGCCGACACGCCGGTGAACCGCACCCGGTGTGGGATTTCCTGTTCACCTACTACAGCCTTCGCCCCCGCCAGCTACGCCTATGGCATCCGGGTTTCGGGGTGGTACTCGCCGGCGAGGACGCCGAGTCCTATCTGCAGCGCACCGGGTACGGCCGACATCCGCACGGCGTCACTGTCGGGGACGACTGCCTGCGTTCACGCATCGAGACGGTCCGATTCGTGGCCCGGTTGATGCGCTCGACCGCGACGCGAGCGCCCCGGATGAACTGCTTCGGACTGCACGAGTGGGCCATGGTCTATCGGGCGCCCCAGCTACGTCACGACAAGATTCCGCTGCGGCTGGGCACCGCCGGAACCGATGCCGTCGTCGAGTCAATGCCGTTACGGTGCAGCCATTTTGATGCATTCCGGTTCTTCACCGACGCCGCAGTTCCCCGCAACGACCGGCAACTGCGCCGGGAGCAGCAGCTCGACGCCGAGCAGCCCGGCTGCATCCACGCCGCCATGGACACCTACAAATGGGCCTACAAACTGGGCCCGCTGGTGCCGTCGGAATTGGTCATGGACGCACTCGATCTGGCGGCCGACGCACGCGCACTCGATATGTGTGCCAGCCCATACGACTTGACGCAGTATGGTTTCGAGCCGATCGCCATCGAAACACCGGCCGGGCGCGCCGAATACGTCAGAGCCCAACAGCGCATCGCCGAGCGAGCGGCTCCGCTGCGGGTCACTCTGGCAAACCGGTGTGAGCTGTTGCTCACCAGGCTGGACGGCTGAAAGGCCGACGTTACCAATGGGTAAGCTGGATAAACGGCAGGCACCGCACGGGGCCTGGAGCCGAGGGAGGAAACGCGCATGACCAATCGCGTGACTGTCGGAAACCTGCGCGTGGCACAGGTCCTGCACGACTTCATCACCAACGAGGCACTGCCGGGCACCGGCGTCGACCCGGACAGTTTCTGGTCCGGTGTGGACAAGGTTGTCGCTGACCTCACCCCCAAGAATCAGGACCTGCTGGCCCGTCGCGATGATCTGCAGGCGCAGATCGACAAGTGGCACCGCTCTCATGTGCTCGAGCCGGTCGATCCCGAGGCCTACAAGCAGTTCCTCATCGACATCGGTTACCTGTTGCCCGAGCCTGCCGACTTCACCATCACCACCGCCGGCGTGGACGACGAGATCACCTCGACCGCGGGCCCGCAGCTCGTGGTGCCGATCCTCAACGCCCGCTTCGCGCTCAATGCCGCCAACGCCCGGTGGGGCTCGCTGTACGACGCGCTGTACGGCACCGACGTCATCAGCGAGGACGACGGCGCCGAGAAGGGCACCGGGTACAACAAGGTCCGCGGCGACAAGGTGATCGCCTACGCCCGCAACTTCCTGGACGAGGCAGTGCCGCTGGCCGCGGGTACCTGGGCCGAGGCAACCGGTCTCAAGATCGTCCAAGAAGACGGGGCCGGCCAACTGCTCGTCGAGTACGGCGACGGGTTGTCCTCCGGCCTGGCCACCCCCGAGCAGTTCGTCGGCTACACCGGTGAGCTCGGCCAACCCCAGTGGTCGGTGCTGCTGGCCAACCACGGGCTGCACATCGAGATCCTGATCGACCCCGACTCCCCCATCGGCTCCACCGACGCCGCCGGCATCAAGGACGTCGTGCTGGAATCCGCGATCACCACGATCATGGACTTCGAGGACTCGGTGGCCGCCGTCGACGCCGACGACAAGGTGCTCGGCTACCGCAACTGGCTGGGTCTGAACCGCGGCGATCTGGCCGAAGAGGTCAGCAAGGGCGGCAAGTCGTTCACCCGCGTGCTGAACCCCGACCGCACCTTCACCACCCCGGACGGCGAGGGCGAGCTGACCCTGCCCGGACGCAGCCTGCTGTTCGTCCGCAACGTCGGACATCTGATGACCAACGACGCGATCGTCGATGCCGACGGCAACGAGATTCCCGAGGGCATCCAGGACGCGCTGTTCACCGGACTGATCGCCATGCACGGGCTCAAGGACGACGAGGCGAATGGCCCGCTGAAGAACAGCCGCACCGGCTCGGTCTACATCGTCAAGCCCAAGATGCACGGCCCCGACGAGGTCGCGTTCACCTGTGAGCTGTTCGGCCGTGTCGAGGACGTCCTCGGCCTGCCTGCGAGCACCCTCAAGGTCGGCATCATGGACGAGGAGCGTCGCACCACGGTCAACCTGAAGGCTTGCATCAAGGCTGCGGCCGACCGCGTGGTGTTCATCAACACCGGCTTCCTGGACCGCACCGGCGACGAGATCCACACCTCGATGGAGGCCGGCCCGATGATCCGCAAGGGCGGGATGAAGACCCAGCCGTGGATCAAGGCCTACGAGGACAACAACGTCGACGCCGGTCTGGCCACCGGCCTGGCCGGCAAGGCTCAGATCGGCAAGGGCATGTGGGCCATGACCGATCTGATGGCCGACATGGTCGAGCAGAAGATCGGTCAGCCGAAGGCCGGCGCCACCACCGCGTGGGTTCCCTCACCGACCGCGGCCACCCTGCACGCGATGCACTACCACGAAGTGGACGTCGAGGCGGTGCAGAAGGAGCTGACCGGCAAGACGCGCGCCACGATCGAAGATCTGCTGACGATCCCGCTCGCGGACTCCTCGTTGAGCTGGTCACCCGAAGAGATCCACGAAGAGGTGGACAACAACTGCCAGTCGATCCTGGGCTACGTGGTCCGCTGGATCGACGCGGGCGTCGGCTGCTCGAAGGTGCCCGACATCCACGACATCGCGCTGATGGAAGACCGCGCCACCCTGCGGATCTCCAGCCAGCTGCTGGCGAACTGGCTGCGGCACGGCATCATCACCGAAGAGGACGTCAAGGCCAGTCTGCGCCGGATGGCCGCGGTCGTCGACGAGCAGAACGCCGGGGACCCCGACTATCTGCCGATGGCGCCGAACCCGGATGCCAGCATCGCGTTCGGCGCGGCACAGGAGCTGATCCTGTCCGGAGCCCAACAGCCCAACGGCTACACCGAGCCGATCCTGCACCGGCGCCGCCGCGAGTTCAAAGCGAGCGCCGCCGGGAAGTGATTAGACTTCGGCGGGTCCGGATGACTAGTCGGCGCGAGACGTACAGGGGTTAGGAATGGGCAGGCACAGCATTCCCGACCCTGAGGATGCACCCGACGAGCCCGACCACGGGCACGTCGGGGACGACGGCTACTCCGACGATTACGACGACTTCGATCCGCCCCGACGTCAGCCCGATCGCGGCTACCGGGATGCACCCACGTACCGGGACGAGCCTGAGTACCGGGCACCCGGGTACGCCGACGGGGACGACGACTACGAGTCCGACTACCGCGACTCGGAGTACGCCGACTACGACGAATCGGACAGCACCGAATCGAACTACGAGGCATCGGACTACGCCGAAGACGACTCGTACGACGACGAGTACATCGACGGGTACCGCAGCAGCTACTCCGACGACTACGACGCGGAATACGGCGACGAGCAGCCCACCGCCCAGTTCGGTGCGGTAGCCGAACCGCCGCCGCCCTCCAGCCCGTCCGGTCGCCAGCACGGCGGCGACTGGGACGGCGGTGAGTGGACCGGCAGCCATCGGGCGGTGCAGTCCGGCCGGCGCGGTGTCAGTGTCAGTGTGATCGTCGCACTGGTCACCGTGGTGGCCGTCGTCGGCGCGGTGATCCTGTGGAACTTCTTCGGCGATGTCCTCGCCGGCCGCAGCGACGCGGCCGCCGCACGTTGCGTCGACGGTGAACTCGGTGTCGCCGTCATCGCCGACCCGACGATCTCGACACACATCGAGGGATTGGCCAACGCCTACAACAAGTCGGTCAGCCCGGTCGGCGACCGCTGCGTCAAGGTGCGGGTGCAGTCTGCCGATTCCGATCGTGTGGTCGGTGGTTTCGCCAACACCTGGCCCAGCGAGCTCGGTGACCGCCCGGCGCTGTGGATTCCGGCCAGCGGCATCGCCGAGGCGCGACTGGAGGCGACGGCGGGCACGCAGGTTGTCAGCGACAGCCGATCCCTGGTGACCTCACCGGTCCTGCTGGCGGTCCGCCCGCAGCTGAAGAACGCTCTGGCACAACAGACCTGGGCTACTCTGCCGCAACTTCAGAGCAGCCCGGCCGCGATGAATGCGCTCAAGCTGCCCGGGTGGGGCACGCTCAAACTGGCGCTACCGACCCACAGCAACGGTGACGCCGCCTCCCTGGCCGCCGAGGCTGTCGCCGCGGCGACGGCTCCGTCCGGCGCGCCGGCGACCTCCGGTATGAGCGGCGTGAGCAGTCTGCTCGGGGGGCAGCCCAAACTCGACGACTCCGAGCTGGGCACCGCCTTCGACGCGTTGCTCAACGCCTCCGACCCGGCGACCGCGCCGGTGCACGCCGTGGCCACCACTGAGCAGCAACTGTTCCAGCGGGCCACCTCGATCGACGACGTCAGGTCCTCGTTGGCCGGTTGGGTGCCACCGGGGCCCACCGCCACCGCCGACTATCCGACGGTGCTGCTGTCCGGGGAGTGGCTGGAGAAGGAACAGGTCACCGCAGCCAGCGAGTTCGCCCGCTACCTGCGCAAGCCCGAGCAGCTCGCCGAGTTCGCCAAGGCGGGGTTCCGCGCCGAGGGGACAACGCCACCGTCCAGCGATGTCACGGCTTTCGCTGAGCTCGCCGCGCCGTTGTCGGTCGGTGACAACGCCACGCGGGTAACGCTGTCCAACGCCACCGCCGCGCCGTCGGGAAAGCCTGCGGTCACGATCATGCTCGACCAGTCGATGCCGACCGAGGAGGGCGGCAAGTCCCGGTTGGCCAACGTGGTGGCAGCGCTGGACAGCCGGGTCAAGGCACTGTCGGATACCGCCGCAGTAGGCCTCTGGACCTTCGACGGCACCGAGGGACGTTCCGAGGTCTCGACCGGTCCGCTGGCTGAACCGGTCAACGGACAGCGCCGCTCCGATGTGCTGACCTCGACACTTGACGAGCAGTCCGCCTCGGGTGGCGGCGCGGTGTCGTTCACCACGCTACGCATGGTCTACACCGATGCATTGTCGAAATATCTGGACGGCCAGACTAATTCGATCCTGGTGATCACCACCGGACCGCACACCGACCAGAGCCTGGATGGGGCTGGGCTGCAGGAGTACATCCGCGGCGCATTCGACCCCGCCCGTCCGATCGCGGTCAACGTGATCGACTTCGGCGGTGGCTCCGACAAGGCCACCTGGGAAGGCGTCGCGGAGGCCAGTAGCGGCACCTACCAACACATCTCCAGCTCCAGTTCGCCCGAGCTGACCACCGCGATCAACACGATGTTGGGCTGAGCCGCCTCCCGGTGCCAGAATCCGACGCGTTCTTCACTGTTGACGGCGACAGCTATGTGCCCGGACCGTTGGCACAGGGTCCATGGGGGTCGACGGTCAGCGGCCACATCATCGGCGGGCTGCTCGGCTGGGCGGTGGAGGACGCACAGGCCGACCCTGCGCTGCAACCCGCCCGCCTGACCGTCGATCTGCTGCGCCCCACGTTCATGGAGCCGGTGCATCTACGCACGACGGTGCAGCGGGAGGGCAAGCGCATCACGGTGATCGACGCGGAGGTTCTGCAACGCGACACCGTGGTGTCACGGGCCAGCGCGGTGTTTCTGCGCCGGGGTGACCGCCCGGAGGGAACCGTGTGGTCTGCCCCGGTCAGCATGCCGCCGATCCCCGACGACTCCCACCTACCCGAGATCGAGATGCCATTTCTGCTGTGGGCCTACGGCTCCGGCGGATCGGCCGGCGTGCTGGGCGGCACGTCGGCCGAATGGGAACAGGGCCATGCACCGAAGTTCGCCTGGGTGAAGGAGATCCGGCCGCTGATTGTCGGCCGCGCGATGACCCCGTTTACCCGACTCGCCCTGGCCGGGGATGTGACGAGCGCGCTGACGCATTGGGGCACAGGAGGTTTGCGTTATATCAACGCAGACTTCACCGTGTCACTGAGTCGCCGGCCCGACGGCGACTACATCGGCCTGGCCGCCCAGAGTCACCACAGCGGCGAGGGTATCGCATCCGGGGCGGCCACCCTCTTCGACCGACACGGCCCGATCGGCAGCAGTATCGCGGTGGCGCTCGCGCAACCGGCAGACGCGTTCAGACCGCCCCGGCACATCGGCCTGAGGTGAACGTGCCCACCTGACGGAGCGCTACGCGAACGCCTCGATCGGCGGGCAGGAGCACACCAGGTTCCGGTCGCCGTACGCGCCGTCGATTCGGCGCACCGGCGGCCATACCTTGGGACGGAATCCCTTGCCCAACGGGTAGGCGGCCTGTTCGCGGGTGTAGGGATGATCCCAGTCGGCCACCAACAGGCACTCAGCGGTGTGCGGGGCACCACGCAACGGATTGTCGTCCACCGACCACTCCCCCGAACCGACCCGGTCGATCTCGGCCCGGATGGCGATCATCGCATCGCAGAACGCGTCGACCTCTGCCAGGCTCTCGCTCTCGGTCGGCTCGACCATCAGCGTGCCTGCCACCGGGAAGCTCATGGTCGGGGCATGGAAGCCATAGTCCGCCAGACGTTTTGCCACATCATCCACGGTCACGCCGGTGTCCTTGGTGATCCCCCGCAGATCCAGGATGCACTCGTGGGCGACCATGCCGTTCTCCCCGGTGTAGAGGACCGGGTAGTACTCGTCGAGGCGGCGGGCCACGTAGTTGGCCGATGCGATCGCGGTCAGGGTCGCGGCACGCAGGCCCGGGGCACCCATCATCCGGATGTAGGCCCAGGTGATCGGCAGGATCGACGCGGACCCGTACGGCGCCGACGAGACGGTGTGCTCGTCGGGCAGCTCATCGGCCAACGGATGGCCCGGCAGGAACGGGGCCAGATGGGACCGAACCGCGACGGGGCCGACGCCGGGACCGCCGCCACCGTGCGGGATACAGAACGTCTTGTGCAGGTTCAGATGACTGACGTCACCGCCGAAGCGACCCGGCCGGGCCAACCCGACCAACGCGTTGAGATTTGCGCCGTCCACGTAGACCTGTCCACCCACGCTGTGCACCGCCGCGCAGATGTCGGCGACGTCGTGCTCGTACACACCGTGCGTCGACGGGTAGGTGATCATCAGCGCCGCAACACGATCCGCATGTTCGGCGATCTTCGCACGCAGGTCGTCGAGGTCGACATCGCCGTTCTCGCGGCAGGCCACCACCACGACGCGCATTCCGGCCAGTGCGGCCGAGGCGGCGTTGGTGCCGTGCGCGCTCGACGGGATCAGGCAGAGGTCACGATCGACGTCGCCGCGGGAGACGTGGTAGGCCTTGATCGCCAACAGTCCGGCGTACTCACCTTGGGATCCGGCGTTGGGTTGCAACGAAATCTGGTCGTAGCCGGTGATCCCGGTGAGCCAGTCCTGCAGATCGGCGATCAGTTTACGCAGGCCCGGGTTGTCCGAGGCCGGCGCGAACGGGTGCTGACGGCCGAACTCAGGCCAGGTGATCGGCTCCATCTCGGCCGCCGCATTGAGTTTCATCGTGCAGGAGCCCAGCGGAATCATGCTGCGGTCCAAGGCAATGTCCTTGTCCGCCAGCATCCGCAGGTAACGCATCATCTCGGTCTCGGTGCGGTAGGAGTTGAACGCCGGATGCGTCAGGAATTCCGAGGTGCGCGTCGCCACCGCGGCACTGCCGTCGCCGGCCACATCGGCCGGCGCCACCTCGAATGCCTCCAGAACCGCGGCCACATGCTCGTCGGTGGTCGCCTCGTCACAGGACACCGACACGTGGTCGGCATCGACGCGCCACAGGTTGATCCCCTTGGCCTTGGCCGCCGCAACCACCGCGTCGGCGCGTCCGGGAACCAGGGCCAGCACGGTGTCGAAGTACGAGTCGTGCACCAGCGCATCACCGAGCGCACGTGCGATGGAGGCGGCGTGGCCGTGCACGCGGCGGGCGATCGCGGTCAATCCCTCGGCACCGTGGTAGCTGGCATACATTGCCGCCATCACGGCCAACAGGACCTGCGCGGTACAGATGTTGCTGGTGGCCTTGTCCCGACGGATGTGCTGCTCACGGGTCTGCAGCGCCAGGCGGTACGCCGGCGATCCGTCGGCGTCGACGGAGACACCGACCAACCGACCCGGCAACTGCCGGGCATGCTTGGCGTGCACCGCCAGATAGCCGGCGTGCGGACCGCCGAATCCCATTGGCACACCGAACCGTTGGCTGGTCCCGAAGGCGACGTCGGCCCCGATCTCGCCCGGCGGGGTGATCACCGTCAGCGCCAGCAGGTCCGCACCCACGGCGACCAGCGCGCCACGCTCATGAGCCTCGCCGGTCAGCCCCGTCCAGTCGTCGACCCGGCCACTCGCTCCGGGCAGTTGCACGATGACGCCGAAGAACTCGCCCTCAGGCAGTCCCTGGCGGAGGTCGGTGGTGACGATCTCGATGCCGAGCGGCTCCGCGCGCGTGGCCAGCACCGCCGCGGTCTGCGCGTACACGTCGGTGTCGACCAGCAGTCGGTTCGTCTTGGACTTGGTGGCGCGGTGCATCAGGGTCATGGCCTCGGCGGCGGCGGTACCTTCGTCGAGCATCGAGGCGTTGGCGACCTCGAGTCCGGTCAGGTCCGACACCATGGTCTGGAAGTTCAGCAGCACCTCGAGGCGGCCCTGGCTGATCTCCGGCTGGTACGGGGTGTAGGCGGTGTACCAGGCGGGGTTCTCAAGAATGTTGCGCCGCAGCACGGCGGGCGTGAACGTGTCGAAGTAGCCCTGGCCGATCATCGAGACGGCGGTCGTGTTGGAATCGGCCAACGCACGCAGCTCCGCCAGCGACTGCTCTTCGGTGGCCGGGGCAGGCAGACCATCCAGGCCCGGGGCGACCCCGTCAGAGCCCAGCGCATCGAGAATGCGTACGGGTAGCGCCTTGGCGGCGAGCTCGTCGAGCGAGGCCACACCGATCACCTCGAGCATGGTGGCAACGGCGGCGGCGTCCGGGCCGATGTGACGATCGGCGAAACGCGATTGATGCTGGTCGGACACGACACTCTCCTGAGGCGCAGACGTGCTGAGACGTCGTAGCAGTCCCTCTCCCTCTGTCGTCGACCCGGTCCGGGCGCCTGAGAGATTCAGCCCCGCAACTGGGCTTTTCCCCATGGGCGGGTGCCCACCGGGCACCACTTTCCAGAGGCATCGGGGCCTGGCGCGGTCCTGGGTGCCTGAGAGGTTGACGGAGAGGTATTGCTCCTTCGGCGTCCGTGGCTGGCTGTCACGAAGCTCTCCCGCACGAGGGCGATGCGTCGGCAATCCTACCGGCAGCACGCCGGTGTCCGCGAACAGGCGCGGGGGACCTCAGCCGATCTTGCGGTCGCGGCTCTTGCGCCGCGAGGCCAGCTCATCTTCGGGTGAGGGGATGGACTCGCCACCGTCGGCACGCTCGCCCGGGAAGTCGGCGATGGTGCCGGTCAGCTCGCGCATGGCGCCGGACACCGCGATACCGAACACACCCTGACCGCCCTGAAGCAGATCCACCACCTCCTCGGCCGAGGTGCATTCGTAGACCGTCGTGCCATCGGAGAACAGGGTGATGTTGGCCAGATCCTGCACGCCGCGCTGGCGCAGGTGGTCGACGGCGACCCGGATGTTGTGCAACGAGATACCGGTGTCCAGCAACCGCTTGACGATCTTGAGGACCAGGACGTCCTTGAACGAGTAGAGCCGTTGGCTGCCCGAACCGGCCGCACCCCGGATGGACGGAACCACCAGGGAGGTGCGCGCCCAGTAATCGAGCTGCCGGTAGGTGATACCGGCGATCTGGCAGGCACTGGGACCGCGGTAACCGACCAGTTCGTCAGGCACCGAATCGTCGGGGAACAGGCCACCCTGCACGGGTTCGTCAGCTGGCCGGACAGGCGGCTCCGCGCCGCTCCCGGTGGTCAGATCCAGCTCTTCCTGCCGTGGCGTGTCACCCACTGTGAATCCTCTCGCCGATCAAACTCGCCCGCGCCGTACTTGTATGTCCTGCGCCGCAGCAATCTCTCCTGCGGCGGTTTGCGGTGAGCTCGAATGTGTCGAGCATACGCTTTCCGCCGAGCCCTGATTGCCCGCTGTGAAGAAAGTATGGCGCCCGAATTCCGGCTTGATCGACTCCCGCGCCGCGTGTCGACACCGGTATGCCCAGTTGAGACGTATCCGTGATCTGCGACGGCACAGCGGCTCGGGTGACGGTCATGTGGCCTTGAAGTCGTCCGGCGAAACGCTGTCCAGGAACTCCTTGAACTTCTCGACCTCGTCCTCAGGCACACCGCCAGTGCCGCCGTCTTGATCGTTCTCGTCGGGAATCAGCAGGCCGGCCTCGGCCAGCACTGCCTCCTCCACGTAAATCGGCACGCCGACACGCAGGGCGATCGCCACCGAGTCCGACGGCCGAGCCGACACCGTGATGTCACGGTCGAAGACCAGATCGGCGTAGAACGTGCCTTCCTGCAGATCGACGATCCGTACCTCTTTGAGCGAATGCCCGAGGGCGGTGATGAGATCTCGGATCAGGTCATGGGTGAGCGGCCGGGCGGGCTCGACGCCCTGTTGTTCCAGAGCGATCGCGGCGGCTTCGGACTGTCCGATCCAGATCGGTAGGTAACGGTCACCGTTGGATTCCCGCAGCAGCAACACGGGTTGGTTCTGCGGCTGCTCCACCCGAATGCCGACCACGCGAACCTCAGCCATCTGTGCCTGCCCTCCGCACCGCCGTGCCGTTTCGTCGATTCTTCGTCCGTCGCCAGTTCGCCTCAGGGGTCCCGACTTAGACGAGCTGGCCGTCGAAACGAGTCTAGTCCTCAGCGATCCAGAACGTCGCGTACGGCGGACTTGATCAGCGACGTGTGGAGCGTGATCGCCAGGGCGGCCACTTCACGGGCCAGATCGTCGGCGCGGTCGCGCGCACCGGCCGTGCCGGCCTTACCCACCGGACCAGCGATCTGCGCGATCAGGTCGGATTGGCGGTCCGCCGCGGAACGAAATGCCCGCAGGTGGCGGGGCTCGACACCGTAGTCACCCAGCGCCCGCGCACATTGGGCGATCACCACGGAATGTTCGTCGAAAAACCCGGCGGGCCCGGCCGTGATGATGCCGTTGCGGACCAACGCCCCGAGCATCTCGTCGTCGATACCCGAGCGGGTCAACAGATCTTCACGGGACAACCGGACCTGCGTCGGCGCCACAGCGGAAACACCGGCGGCGCCGTCCGGCCCATCGCCGCCCTCGGACACCCCGACCAGATGGGGCACCCCGTAGGCCGACCCGGTCTGCGGCAACTCACCGTCCGGCTGGGCGTCCAGCTGGGCCTTGATCACTTTCAACGGTAGGTACTGGTCACGCTGGGCGGTCAGGATGAACCTCAACCGCGCGCAGTCATATGCAGTGAACCGTCGGTACCCCGACGCAGTGCGTTGTGGGGTGACCAGGCCCTCGGCCTCGAGGAACCGGATCTTGGAGATGCTGACGTCCGGAAAGTCGCCCCGCAGCAGGTCCAGCACTGCGCCGATCGACATCCCGGCCAGCGCAGGTCTGTCGGGGGCAGTCATCGGCTAGCTGGTGGGGCCGCTGTCGTCGTCAGATCGAGGGCCGGTGAGGAACACCAGGCGGAACTTCCCGATCTGCACTTCGTCGCCGTTGGCGAGCACGGCCGAATCGACCGGCTCGCGGTTGACGTACGTGCCGTTGAGGCTGCCGACATCGACGACCTGGAACTCGCTGCTCTCCAACCGGAACTCGGCGTGCCGCCGGCTGACCGTCACGTCATCGAGAAAGATGTCGCTGTCCGGGTGACGCCCCGCCGACGTGGTCGGCTGATCGAGCAGGAAACGCGATCCGGCGTTCGGTCCACGCTTGACGACGAGCAATGCCGAGCCCGCGGGCAGGCCCTCGACGCCGGAAACGGCGCCTTCGGAACCAGCCGTTGCGGGCGCGTCCAGTTCGTTCAGGAAGTCCGCGCGAAATACCGATGTGGTTTCCACCGTCACGTCTTCCGACTGGTCGGCTCCCAAATTGCTGTCCTTTTCCGTCACCCGCTGCTCCTCTACTGGCTGCTGTGGCGTTGGCCGGCGCGGCCCCAGCCCATCGTCGGTCTCACGTCGACCGTACCGCGCTTCAGGCGTCGTTGTGTCCACCACCGCCGGATCCGATGGGGAAGATATCTGCGCGCCGGGTACAGCCGAACCGGTCCTGGCGACCGGCCTTCGAAACCCTAACAATCCCTCACTCGGTCACGACGGCGCGGTAGCCGTCCGCGTCGAGCAAACCGGCCAGAGCGGCGTCGAGCGTGCCCTCCTCGAGCCGCAGATCGACCAGCCAGCCTTCGCCGTAGGGGTCGGAGTTGACCAGTTGCGGGCTGCCGTCCAGATCACCGTTGACCGCAACGACTTTCGCTGCCACGGGTGCGTACAGGTCCGACACCGACTTGGTGGACTCGACCTCGCCGAACGCATCGCCGGCGGCCAGCTCGGTGCCGACGTCGGGAAGTTGGACGAAGACCACGTCGCCGAGTGCGGACTGTGCATAGTCGGTGATGCCGACGCGCACCGTGTCGGCACCGGTACGCACTACCCACTCGTGCTCCGAGGTGTAGTAGAGGTCGGCTGGGATCTCGCTCACGGCGCTCCTTCAGGTCGGTCGGTTGGTTGCTGCTGCACTATTTGACGGGCTGAGCGTATTGGCGTTGTTTCGGTTGCCGCAAGGCGGTGACGTCGACGCGCTCGGCCTGTTGCATCACCATCGTGCCGCCGACACGCTTGACACTGTCCATTGCCCCGCCGGGAATGTTCATCGCCGCCGCCAGGGTCGGCGGATCCCCTATGGCCAGAACCGAATACGGCGGCCGCAGCGTCACGTCGTCCACGGTGAGCGCACCAGGTGTGCCGATGATCCAGGTGTCGATGCCGACCCGCACGGCGGGCTGCTGGTCTGCACCGCGGATCTCGATGGCCTCGGCACCCGCTGCGCGCAGCTCGTTGATCACATCGAGCATGGTTTCGGCGGGCACCCCGGGAGCGTTGTCCTCTATGGTGAGCGTCACCCCTGGGCCCGTGGCGGCCACCGTCCCGATCTGGATGGACAGCGCCTCCAGCCGGGACTGGGCGTTCTCGATCGCGGCCTGATCGCTGCTGCCCGAGGCCTGCAGCTGCTGCAGCGTCCGCTGCAGGTCGGCCACCTCGGTGTTGAGCGAACCCTCACGTTGCTGCAGGGAATCGAGCAGCACCAGCAGATCCGCCGGACGCGCGGTCTCCAGCGAATCCCCCGACTCGTTCTGGCGAACCTGCGTCACGATCGCCATGCCCAGCAGGAGGCACAACAGCACCCCCAGTGCGCCGAACACCAACTGCGAACGGCTACGACGCACGATCCGTAGATTCCGGAACCGGCGCGGCGAGACGTCGGCGGGCATCTCATGGCGGCCATGGTGCTCAGCCTGGTGCTCGGCCTGACGCTCGGGCTGGTCCGGATCGGCCTGGGGTGGTGGTTCGGCTTCGCTCATGTCAGGCGCCGAACAACCTGCGCCGCAGCGCGGCGGCGTTGCCGAAGATCCGGATGCCGAGGACCACGATGATCGCCGTCGACAGCTGGGTACCGACGCCCAACTGATCACCGACGTACACGATCAGCGCCGCCACCAACACGTTGAACACGAACGAGACCACGAACACCTTGGCGTCGAATATGCGCTCCAGGTAGGCGCGCAGCCCCCCGAACACCGCGTCCAGTGCCGCCACCACGGCGATCGGCAGGTACGGCTCGACGAAGTCGGGAACGCTGGGGTGAAACACCAACCCGAGCACGATCCCGACGACCAGTGCGACGATCCCGATCATCTAACGGTCCATCCTGTGCACGTCCGGCCTATCCAATCTTTTTGGCGAAGTTGACATCTCGCACCGACACCGCGGGCACGGTCAGGCCGTCCCCCGCACTCACATTCACCCCTACCCCGTAGGAAGTCTCCAACAACCGCATCCGCTGCAAACCCGGGGTGCGGTCGAAGGCATCGGCCATCCCCTTCGGTGGTCCGATGGCCACAATGGCATACGGACTCGTGATCGGCTGATTGTCGACCAGAATTCCACCACCGGCCTGCCTGATCGTGACGCCGGCACCGACCCGCACGCCGCCCACCGAAACCGCCTCTGCGCCACTGGCCCACAGGGAGTTCACCACCAACTGGAGGTCCCGGTCGAGGATGATCTGCTGGCCGCCGGCGACTCGCTGTTTGGACACGTCACTGAGGTCTTTGGACAGGCCGGGATCGGTGACCGTCACGGTCAGCCCGGGTCCGATCAACGGGATGGCGGCCGCTTCGATGTTGGCGGTGTCCAGGCTGCCGAGCAACAGCTGCCCGTTCTCGTCCCTACCGAGCAGGCTGCGCCGCTCGGCGTCCACCTGGTTGACCAGCGCGTCGCGTTGAGCGCTGGCCGTGTCCGCGCCGATCTGAGCCGCGCGCACCCGCCCGGCCATGATGTGCTGGGCTTCCCGGGCCGCCGGCGCCGCGGTCTGGGCCTGGCCGGCGGCCACGGCGAACACCGTGGCGATCGCCCCCGCGCCGACCAACAACCACCCGAAATCCCGGACTCGGCGCGGTCGGTCACCGGCCTCACGCGCGGCGGCGGCCGCGGCATAGCCGGGGTCGAGATGCTCGGACAACAACGACCGCAGCAGTGACGGCAGCGGGATCCGCGTGGGCGCGTGGGCCTCATGGTCGTTGAGCCCGGCCCCCGACTCGTATCCGCCCAGGGTGCTCATGCCCGTTGCACGGGGAGTTGTCGCACCACCATGCCCACCTGAACCAGATACAGCACCGCCGACCACAGGTACAGCGCCACTCCCCACAGTAGGAAGGCCCACCCGCAGGCCAGAGCGACCCGACTCCACGTCGCGTCCCACTGTCCGAGCAGCACCCACGGGAAGCCCGACATCAATGCGAACGTGGCGGCCTTGCCCAGATACGTGACCGGCAGCGCGGTCAGTCCGCGGCGGCGCAACACCGGCAGCGTGGCGGCCAGCAGTACGTCGCGGCCGAGCAGGGTCAGCACCAACCACCACGGCACCACGCCGTACAGCGCCAAGGCGACCGGGACGATGACCATGTAGATCCGGTCGACGAGTGGGTCGAGCAGCTCGCCGAGCCGGGACGCCTGGTTGTCGACGAGGCGCGCGATCTTGCCGTCGGCCCAGTCGGAGAACCCGCTGAACATCAGGACCGCCACGGCCCACCCGTTGGCGTGCGCACCGAACAGCAGCCACAGGAACACCGGCACGAGCAGCAGGCGCAACACGCTGAGCGCGTTGGGCACCGTCAGCACCCGATCGCGCACGGCATGGTCCATGGCTAAAACCTAGCGGAACACACCCGGCAGGCTCAGCGCCGACATGGTGTCGTCGTTGAGTGGATTGTCGTGGACCATGTACGTCCACGTCGATGTCGGCCGCGCCAACTTGGACAGATCGATTCCCGGTTCGTCCTCGATCGAATCCGCGGTGTCGAAGGTCTGCTGGGCAGCCTCGATGGCATCGGCGGCCAGCGAGGCGAATGCGTCGACGGCCATCCGGTGGAACTCGTCGAGCGGGTTCTGGCGACCCAACGCCCTCAGGTGGATGCTCTCCCGGATGTCGGCGAGGAACGCCAGGTGGTCACACCAGCCTCGGTCGAGGTGGTAGAGCATGATCAGCCGGCAGATCTTGGTCAGCTTCTCCTCGCCGTCCTCGCCGAGCTCCTCGGCCAGGGTGGCGTAACGCTCCGGTGAGCGAGCTTCCAACTCCTGGCGGGCGGTGTCGGTGCGCAGCAGGGTTTCGCGGCGGTCCACGATGATCGCCCGTTGCTGGGCGATCAACTGGTTGTACCGCCAGGTGTTGGCGTGCACGTCGAGCAGCCTGCCCTCGGCGATGCGCTGTGCGTGGTCGAGAAGACCGGCCGCCTTGGGGGCGATGATCCGGCCGTCCTCGTCGGTTTCGGTAGGCAACTTGGTGTCGTCGAGGTGGGCAGCCACGACTTCGTCGTCCCAACTGGAGAAGAACACCGTCGAGCCGGGGTCGCCCTGGCGTCCGGCCCGCCCGCGCAACTGGTTGTCCAGGCGTTCGGTGTGATGCCGGCCCGTGCCGACCACGTGCAGCCCGCCGAGATCGGCGACCTTTTCCTTCTCCGTCGAGTCGTCACCCACATCGGACCCGCCGAGCCGGATATCGGTGCCGCGACCGGCCATCTGGGTCGACACCGTGACGGAGCCCAGCTTGCCGGCCTCGGCGATCACCGAAGCTTCTTCGGCATCGTTCTTGGCGTTGAGCACGACGGCGGGGACGCCCGCCTTGACCAGCCTGCGATGCAGGTCTTCGGATTCGGCCACGTCGTGGGTGCCGACGAGCACCGGCTGACCGGTCTCGTGCACCTCCGCGATGTGCTCGACGATGGCGTGGTTCTTGGCGGACTCGGTGAGGTACACCCGGTCCGTCTCGTCCTCGCGGATATTGGGCTTGTTCGGCGGGATCGGTGACACCCCGAGCTTGTAGAACTGGCGCAGTTGCTCGCCGGCGGCGAGCGCGGTACCGGTCATGCCGCACACGGTCGGATAGCGGTTGACCAGTGCCTGCACCGTGATCGTGTCGAGGACCTCGCCGGTCTCGGTGGTCTCGATGCCCTCCTTGGCCTCGACGGCGGCCTGCAGACCGTCCGGCCAGCGCTGCAGCGAGGCGATACGGCCGCGGGACGCGTTGATCAGGTGGACCGCGCCGTCACGGACGATGTAATGCACATCGCGCTGCAGCAGCACATGCGCGTGCAGGGCGACATTGATCTCGGTGAGCGTGGTGGCGACATGCTCCTCGGAGTACAGGTCGATGCCGCCGAGGCGGGCCTCCAGCTTGCGAGCGCCGGTCTCGGTGAGATGCACGTTGCGGCTGTCGTCGTCGGTCGCAAAATTCTCCGAGGAATCCGTGCCGCTGATCAGGTCGCCCACCATGCGGATGACCTCGACGCGCGGCTGTTCCCGGTGGCTGGTGCCGGCCAGCACCAGCGGCACCAGCGCCTCGTCGACCAGGACCGAGTCGGCCTCGTCGATGAGCGCGACATCGGGATTGGGTGACACCAGATCGGCGACATCGGTGACCAGCTGGTCACGCAGCACATCGAAGCCGATCTCGTTGACCGACGCGTAGGTCACGTCGCACCCGTAGGCGGCGCGCCGTTCTTCGGCCGTCGAATCCTCGGTGATCCAGCCGACGGTCAGGCCGAGCGCCTCCAGCAGCGGGCCCATCCACTCCGCGTCGCGCTTGGCCAGATAGTCGTTGATGGTGATGACATGGACGTGCCGGCCGCCGATCGCGTAGCCGGCCGCCGCGATCGCCCCGGACAGGGTCTTGCCCTCACCGGTGGCCATCTCGACGACGTCGCCGGCGAGCATGCGCAGCGCGCCGAGCAGCTGTACGTCAAAGGGGCGCAGGGACGTCGTTCTCTCGGCAGCCTCGCGGGCCAGCGCCAGGAACTGCGGCATGTCGGCCGATGCGGCCAGGTCCTGCAGCTCGAGCAGCTTGGCAGCCTTGGTCAGCTGCTCGTCGTCGAGTTTGGCAGCCTTGTCTTCGAACTCGGCTGCACCCTTGACCTCGGAGAGCGACCGGGCCTCGTTCCGCTCGGTACTGGCCCCCAGTAGCTTCCAGAACTTGCTGCTCAAGCGGCCCGGTTTGGCGCTGGACGTCTTCGACACACGTTCACGGTACGCGGACACGCGGAGTACCCCAGAGCGTGACCCCGAGCGCGATACCGAACCGGATCGGCCGAGCCTGTCCGAAGTTCGTCGGGGTACTTTGCCCGGATGGAGATGTTTAGCCCTTCGCTGAACTGGGGCGCCGAACTGGCCGTTTCACTGCTGTGGATCGCCAAGGTGTGGGTTTACACCGCGATTCCCACCCTGGTCGTGCTGGTACTGATCGCGAAGTTCACCACCTGGGGCCGGCAGTTCTGGCGCGTCACCGGGGCGTACTTCACCGGTTCGGAAAGCATCAAGGTGTGGCTGTGGCTGTCGGCGTTGCTGCTGTCGGTCATCTCCGGAGTCCGGCTACAGGTGTTGTTCAGCTACTACAGCAACGACCTGATGTCGGCGGCGCAGACCGCGTTCGAGGGAATGGGCGGCGGCAACGACGCCGTCAAACAGTCCGGCGTCGACGGATTCTGGTGGGCCCTCATCCATTTCGGCATCCTGGCCACGATTCATGTCGCCCGGATCATGCTCGACCTGTTCATGATGCAGCGGTTCACGTTGGCCTGGCGCGCCTGGCTGACCGACCGGCTCACCGGCGACTGGCTCGACCGCAAGGCCTACTACCGCACCCGCTTCATCGACGACTCCATCGACAACCCCGACCAGCGTATCCAGTCCGATATCGACATCTTCACCAACGGCATCGGACCGCTGCCCAGCAACCCGAACACCTTCACCCAGAGCACGCTGTTGTTCGGTGCCATCGACGCCATCGTGAGTGTGGCTTCCTTCACCGTGATCCTGTGGAACCTCTCCGGTGACCTCACGATGTTCGGGTTCACCATGCCCAAGGCGATGTTCTGGATCGGTATCGCTTACGTGCTCGTCGCGACCGTCATTGCCTTCTGGATCGGCCGGCCGTTGATCCGGTTGACGTTCAACAACGAGAAGTTCAACGCGGCGTTCCGGTACGCGCTGGTCCGCCTGCGCGACGCCGCCGAGGCGGTGGCGTTCTACCGTGGCGAGGCCGCCGAACGGATGCAGCTGCGCAAGCGGTTCGCGCCCGTGGTCGACAACTACAAGCGGTTCATCAACCGCTCGGTGAGGTTCTACGGCTGGAACCTCTCGATCTCCCAGATCATCAATCCGCTGCCGTGGATCATCCAGGCGCCGCGAATGTTCGCCGGCGAGATCAAGCTCGGCGACATCTCGCAGACCTCCTCGGCTTTCGGCAGCATTCAGGACGGTTTGTCGTTCTTCCGCAACAACTACGACGGCTTCGCAGGCTGGCGGGCGTCGGTGATGCGTCTGCATGGCCTGGTGATCGCCAATGAAGAGGCCCGGGCGCTGCCGGAGTTGACGGTCGAGCCGAGCCAGGACTGCCTGGTCGAACTCGTGGACGTCGAGGTGCGCACCCCGGCCGGCGAGCCGCTGGTCGACAACCTGGACCTGCGGCTGGACCTCGGCGACACCCTGATCGTCACCGGCAGGTCCGGCGCCGGAAAGACCACCCTGCTGCGCAGCCTGGCGCAACTGTGGCCCTATGCCACCGGCACCTTCCGCTATCCGGTCGACCCCAACGAGACGATGTTCCTGTCCCAGATGCCATACGTCCCACTGGGCGATCTGCGCGCGGTGGTCTCCTACCCGGCCGAGCCCGGCAGCATCCCGGACGAGGATCTGCACGCGGCGCTGCAGAAGGTGTCACTGCCGCAGTGCTCCCAGCGACTCTCCGAAGTGGCCGACTGGGCGAAGGTGCTCTCCCCCGGTGAGCAACAACGAATCGCCTTCGCCCGGATCCTGCTGACCCGTCCGCGGGCCGTGTTCTTCGACGAGGCCACCTCCGCTCTGGACGAAGGCCTGGAGTACACGATGTACGCGCTGGTGCGATCCGAGCTGCCGGACACCATCCTGGTCAGCGTCACCCATCGCAGCACCGTGGGCCAGCACCACGAGAAGCATCTGCAGCTGCACGGTGGGGGTCGTTGGAGCCTGGGCGAGGTCGACGACGACGCGGCCGACCTGGTCAAGCAACCGTGATCAGGCGGTAGTTCCCGGTAACTTGCCCGAGTATGGAGATGTTCACCCAGTCTCTGGACTGGGGCAACGAGATCCTGGCGTCGATGTGGTGGGTCGCCAAGGCCTGGGCGATCGGTGCGGTGGCCCTGGTCTTCGCGGTGGCCGTGCTGGCGCGTCTCACCACGTGGGGCCGTCAGTTCTGGCGGGTCACCGGCGGCTATTTCCTTGGCCGCGAAAGCATTCCGGTGTGGGGACTGCTGGGTGTGCTGCTCCTTTCGGTGATGTTCTCGGTGCGTATGGATGTGCTGTTCAGCTACTACGTCAACGACCAGACCACGGCGCTGCAGGTGGCGTTCTCCGGCGCCGGTTCGGGAAACGACGCGGTCCGCAGCTCGGGAATCGACGGCTTCTGGCATTCCATCCTGATCTTCGGGCTGCTGGTGACCGTCGACATCACCCGCACCTTGCTCGACCTGTATCTCATGCAGTACTTCATCGTGCGCTGGCGGGTCTGGCTCACCCACCGACTCACCGGCGACTGGCTCGATCAACGGGCCTACTACCGCGGCCGATTCATCGGCGGCTTCGGCGGAACTCCGATCGACAACCCGGATCAGCGCATCCAGCAGGACATCGACGTGTTCACCACCGGCACCGGACCCGAAACCAACACACCGACCGTCGCCACTGCGCAGACCCTGTTGTTCGGGTCGGTCTACTCGCTCGTCTCGGTCGTGGCGTTCACACCGATCCTGTGGAATCTGTCCGGCCCCTTGACGTTTCTGGGCGTCACCGTGCCCAAGGCGTTGTTCTGGATCGCGCTGCTGTGGGTGGCGATCACGACCGTCGTGGCGATCTGGATCGGCAGGCCGATCATTCGTCTGACCTTCC
Source organism: Mycolicibacterium alvei (assembly GCF_010727325.1). Taxonomy (NCBI): domain Bacteria; kingdom Bacillati; phylum Actinomycetota; class Actinomycetes; order Mycobacteriales; family Mycobacteriaceae; genus Mycobacterium; species Mycolicibacterium alvei. The sequence goes on along the minus strand of NZ_AP022565.1, from coordinate 626,441 downwards.
GCAACTCGTTGACCAACGCCGCATTCCGGTACGCACTCGTGCGTGTCCGCGACGGCGCCGAAGCGGTCGGCTTTTATCACGGTGAACGCACCGAACGTGGCACGCTGTCAGACCGGTTCGACAAGGTCATCACCAACTACCGGCGACTCGTCCTGCGGGGCGTGGCGTTCCTCGGCTGGAACCGGTCCATCAACCAGATCATCGATCCGCTCCCGTTGATCGTTCAGGCGCCGCGGTTGTTCGCGGGCCAGATCACCTACGGCGACGCCCTGCAGTCGGCCAATGCGTTCAACCGGGTGCAGACGTCGCTGAGCTTCTTCCGCTCGGTGTACGACGCATTCGCCGGATATCGGGCTGCGATCATTCGCCTCGACGGACTGGTGAGCGCAAACGAACAGGCAAGGGCGCTACCACGATTGGATACCGGGGTGAGCGCCTGCGGCGGGGTCGAACTCGAGGACGTCGAGGTGCGGTCGCCCGATGGGGAGCTGCTGCTGCACGACCTCGACATGCGATTGGCCCCCGGCGATTCGCTGGTCATCACCGGACCGTCCGGTACCGGGAAGACGACACTGCTGCGCAGCCTGGCCCGGCTGTGGCCGTACGGATCGGGGACGGTGCGCTACCCCGAACAGGGTGAGGTCATGTTCCTGTCCCAACTCCCCTATGCCCCACTGGGCGATCTCCGCACCGTGGTCTGTTATCCCGCACCGGCGGGTACCTACGGCGACAACGAGATCCGGGCCGCGCTCGATGCGGTCGCCCTGGGAAATCTGACCTCTCGCCTCGATGAGGACACCGATTGGGGAAAGGTGCTGTCCCCGGGCGAACAGCAACGGATCGCGTTCGCCCGGGTGCTGCTGGCCAGGCCGGCAGCGGTATTCCTCGACGAGGCCACCTCGGCGCTCGATGCCGGTCAGCAGTACGCGTTGTACTCGACCCTGCGCAGCGAGCTACCCGACTGCATCGTGGTCAGCATCAGCCATCGGGACAGCGTGAACCGGCTCCACGACCGTCGCCTGGAACTGCTCGGCGGCGGTCGTTGGGAGCTCACACCGGTCGGCTTGCCGACTTAACGTGTCGCGGCGTGCGTACCGGCGCGGCGCCCGAAGAACGACCCTTCCCCGAGCTGTACACCGCTGGCGTAGCCCTCGCCGTCCTGAGCGATGTTGGACGCGCAGGCCCCCGCTGCGTACAGACCCGGGATGACACTTCCGTCCTGCCGCAGTACCTCGCCGTCGATAGAGACCGTCAGCCCGCCCATCGTGAATCCCGAGTACATGGCGATGCCGAGGGAGAGGTCGAACGCCGCATACGGACCCTTGCGCTGTTCGGCGATGTAGTCGGGTTGCTTGTGGAAATCGGGGTCCTCACCCTTGGCCGCGTACTCGTTGTAACGGTCCAGGGTGGCCGCCAGGTTGCCCGCCGGGATGCCCAGTGCCTCTTCGGTTTCGGCGATCGTCTCGTAGCCGTCGATGAATTTGATGAGCGGCAGGGCCGGCATCTCCATGTGCTCCTCATCCACGATCAGGTAGGCCTGCTGATCGGGTTGTCGCAGGACGAACGCCGAGGTACGCGAATGGTAGGAGTCCTCGGCGACGAAGCGCTGACCCTGATTGTTGACGATCACACCGGTCAACAGGACCTCGGGAGGGTAGGCCGCGGCGGTGATGAACAACTGGTCCATCCCGTTGGCCACGCCGCCTGCCGCGACACCCATCCGGATGCCCAGGCCATCGTCGTTGGGATTGCCCAGGATGTAGGGCTCCACCTCGCCGTGATGCTTGGTGCGGCGTTTCTTGCCGAGCGCCGGCGTGTATTCGGCGACCATCTCGGGGTTCATCGCGAATCCCCCGGCGGTGATGATGACCGATTTCGCTTTGACACAACCGGTTTCGCCGAAGTGCTTCCACTTCACCCCGACCACCGGGCGGTCATCCGCAGCACCGTCGACGATCAGGTTGGTCGCCCCGACCTCATAGCGGATCGTGACGCCCAGCGTCTCAGCGCGTTTGAGCAGGAGGTCGATCACCATCGCCGCGCCGCCCAGTTCACCGGGCACGGGGACAGAGTGGCCGCGGGGCGCCGGTTCGGCCTGCTCGGTGAACGGCCACACCTTCTCGTTGCCGGTGTAGGACAGCCCCTCGGTGCCCGGCGGCACCACCACCTTGCCCGGATAAAAACTGCGCTCGAACTGAAAGCCCAGTGCCTCAAGCCAATTGAAGTGTTCGACGCTACCGTCGCTGTAGGCGCGGATCTTGTCAAGATCGGGTTCGCGCGAGACGGCGACCAGATACTTGTACATCTCTTCGGCGGTGTCGGGGTGCCCGGTGGCCTCCTGCACCGCGGTGCCGCCACCGAGATAGAAGTGCCCACCGGCCATCGCGGTGGTGCCGCCGGCTGCGGCAGCCTTCTCCAGCACCAGAACCCGGGCTCCCTGCGCCGCGGCACTGACCGCCGCGCATCCTCCGGCGATGCCGAATCCGACCACCACGACGTCGAACTCGTCGGACCAGGATTCGATGGCGTCGACCTCGGAGGCCTCTAGCACCTCGGGGATTTCCTTCACTGCTGCTCCTGTTTCACATACTCGAAGAACGCCCGGATCTCGGGCGGAATGTAAGCGATCTCCAGATAGGGCACCCCGGCGCCTGCGGCCGACAGGTAGGCGAATCTCATTCCCCCGGGCATCTCGCCCTGGCACACCACCGGCGTCCCCTCGCCTTCGGCGTCGCGCAGCCGCTCCTCGAACGTCTCCGCGTCAGCCGCTTCGATGCAGATGTGGTGCAGACCCGCGCCGTGCCGTTCGAGGAACTCGGCATAGATGCTCTCGCCGCTGACCGGAGCGATCAGTTCCAGCTGGGTGTCACCGGCGTAGCTTAGCGAGATGTCGGCCACGAAATCGGCCGGCCGGCCGTGGTGGCGGCAGGTCTCCGGGCTGAAATGCACCGCGGGCATCCGCACCCACCGTCGCGCCCCCAGCATGGCGGTCAGTGCCCGTTCGGTTGCATCCAGATCAGCGGTAACCCAGGCGATCTGGACAGGTGTCTGATTAAGCATCGCCATGAGGATATCGCCCACCCGGCGGGATGGCTAGAACGTGTTCTAGTTAGTGGTCAGGGCTGTCCCACCAGGTTCGACACCTCGCCGGCGGGCAACCCGCCACCGCGGGCCTGCCCACTGACGTTCTGCCAGGACACGGCGGCCGGAAAGGTACCCCAGGTGCTGTTGAACATGCCCACGATGGCGGCACTGCCATCCGGGGTGAGCACGTACACCGGGCCACCCGAATCGCCCTTCTGGCTGACCACACCGTTGGCCATGGTGAACCAGCCGTTGTTGACGGCCTGGATGGTGCCGCAGCTCTCACCGGTCACCACACCGAAGTGACAGACCGGCGCACCCGGCGTCGGAACCACCGCGGGATCCTCCACCAGCATCCGCCCACCTGGCAGGATGTTGTTCACCGCGACGTCAGCGGCCAATTGGATGGTCTCCCAATCGGAGATCATGTAGTTGGTGTCGACCGTGGCACCGTCGGGCGTGTTGTCCTGGAAAGACCCCTGGTGCCCGATGAAATTGCCGTCCCGGTCCCCCACCGACCCGCCGCCCCGGCAATGGCCCGCGGTGAAGCCGACGCGGCTCATCGGGTCGACGTAACCCAGTGTGCAGACGTTCGTGCCCTGCCTGATCTCCATACCCGGGTACACCAGCGAACCCGCGGCGGCCGCCGCCGGCACCGGACACACCATCAGGCCCGCCACCGGAACCCCGGCCAGCACCCGCATCACCCCACCTAGCCACCTACTCACAGCCGACCTCCCTCGCTGCACGGACGTGGTGAACGTCACCCTACTGACATCAATATCGGTCAGGTGGCAACTTCGTTACCGGCGGTCCGCCTATCCCGTGCCATCCATCGGCAGAAACAACGAACGGCCCGGACCATCGAGGTCCGGGCCGTGCGTCTGTTCAGGTCAAGGAATCGTCAGGACCTGGCCGGGGTGGATCAGGTCGGGATTGGAGATCCCGCTGGCATCAGCGATCTGCTGGTACTTGTTGCCATCCCCGTAGAACCGCTCGGAGATCGCCCAGAGAGTATCGCCGGAGACCACGGTGTAGGTCCGCGGTTCGGGCGCGGGCGGGGGTGGCGGCGGCGCGGCCGGCTCAGCAGCGGCAACCGGCTCCTCGACAGCAGCCGGGGCGACGTCGGCCTCGGGCGCCGGCGGCGGCGGCTCGGAGGTCGCGGTCTCGGACGACCACGCGGGGCCGTCCGCGGCGTACAGCACCAGGTTGCGGTCGTCCTGGAGGACCAGCTTGACGTCCTTCTTGCCCTTGGTGTCGGTGTGCCACACCGGCTTCTCGGAGGTGTACAGCACGAAGTTGCCGTCGGTCTGCACCTCGGCCCGCACCACGTCCTGGCCGTTGGTGGAAGTCGACCAGACCGCTTGGCCACGCGCCTCCAACACGAGGTTGCCGTCATCCTGCAAAGTCAGCGTGTACGCGCCGTTGTTGGAGGTGAGCGAACCACCCTTCTCCAGCTTCTGACCTTCGGTGAGTGTGTCTCCCACGCAATGCCCCTTTCGTGACCGTGATCCGGGTGAAGGCACCCGGGCGCTGTTGACCTTACTGATTTCACGTTTGCTTTGGCGGGATTCAGCTCGGCGCGAATTCAAACGCCGCGCAAACACTGGGAAACGCCGGGAATCTTCACGCGCCCGGTTAGCCGACCGGCTGGATTCGCCGAACCTCGGCGGGCTGCCAGCCCGGTGGGCCGAAGACGTAGCCCAGCCGGTCACGCCACCGGCCGGCCCGCCGCACGTCGCGGGCGATCGCCACATATTCGTGGGTCTGCAGCTTCCAGATGTTGAAGGTGTCCACCTGCTTGGTCAGCCCGTAGTGCGGGCGGAACACTTCCGGCTGGAACGTGCCGAACATCCGGTCCCAGATGATGAGGATGCCGCCGTAGTTGCGGTCCAGATACAGCTGATCGCGGCCGTGGTGCACCCGATGATGAGACGGGGTATTGAAGATGAATTCGATTGGCCGCCACAACTTTCCGACTCGTTCAGTGTGCACCCAAAATTGATAGACCAGGTTCAGCGAAAAGCTCGTGAACACCAGCCAGGGTGGGATGCCGAGCAGCGGCAAAGGAATCCAGATCAGGATCTCACCGCTGTTGTTCCATTTCTGACGCAGCGCGGTGGCGAAGTTGTAGTACTCACTCGAGTGGTGGGCCTGATGCGTCGCCCAGATCAACCGCACCCGGTGCGCAATCCGGTGGTAGGCGTAGAACAGCAGATCCACCCCGACGATCGCGATCACCCAGGTGTACCAACGGTTCCCGGGTAAGTGCCATGGCGCCAGATAGGCATAGATGGCCGCATAACCCAACAGCGCCAGCAGTTTCCATCCGCCCATGGTGAGGATGGAGACCAAACCCATCGAGATACTCGTCCATGCGTCGCGGGCGTTGAACGCGCCTGCCGGTTCCCGCTGCGATTCGATGTGCTGCAGGCGCCGGGCGGCAACCCATTCCACGGTCAACAACACCAGGAAGAACGGGATCGCGAAGAAAACCGGATCGCGCATCGGCGGGGGCAGAAAGTCCAGGACGGACCCGGTCATGCGGACTCCTCGGTGAAGCTGGGGCGAACTCCCCCACGGTACTCACCCGTCGGCGGGGCTCGGCTAGGTTTGTCCGGTGCAGAAGTGGGCGTTGCTGATCGCGGCTGTCATCGCCGAGGTCGCGGCCACGCTGTCGCTGCGCGCATCCCAGGACCATGCGGGGTGGCTGGTGCTGGTGGTGGCCGGTTATCTGACCGCATTCCTGTTGCTGACCCTGGTGCTGCGGGCGGGCATGCCCGTCGGTGTCGCCTATGGCATCTGGGGTGCGCTGGGTACCGCAGCGACGGCGGTGCTGGCCGCGGCGTTGTTCGGCGATCCGTTCACCTGGCCGATTGTGGCCGGTATCGGTCTGATCATCGCCGGCGTGCTGCTGGTCGAGCTCGGGTCACGCCCGCGTCAGGCGGAGTCATGATGTGGCTGGCCCTGACCGGGGCGATCCTGGTCGAGGTGTGTGCCACGCTCGGGTTGCGGGCGTCGGACGGCTTCCGCCGCAAGGTGTGGATCGCGCCGGTGATCGCCGGGTACGTGCTGTCGTTCTACCTGCTGTGGCTGGCCCTGTCGTCGGGGGTGCCGGTGGGCATCGCCTACGGCATCTGGACCGCGTGCGGGGTCGCGCTGGTCGCCGTCATCGCCAAATTCCTATTCGGCGAACCGTTGACCCCGGTGATGCTGCTCGGTATCGCGCTCATCGTGTCGGGTGTGTTCACGATCGAGCTGGCCGGTATCGGCCCCGGAACGACGCACTGACGACGGCCGTTTCGGCAGTACCCCGGCCAGCAGGGCGGCGGCCAGCCCGGCCAGAGGCACGACCAGAAGGCCGACCCGCAGCCCGGCGGCATCGGCGACCAGCCCGACCAGCAGTGGCGCACCGAAGAACCCCACCCGCATGAGCCAGGTGACCACGGTCAGCCCGGTCCCCGGTCGCAGGCCCGGCAGCTGATCGGCGCCGTGCATCGCGGCCGGCACCAGCGTGGCCACCCCGAGGCCCGCCAGCGCGAAGCCGGCGATCGTGGTGGCGATGTTCGGGACAACCAGTGCGGTCCCCATCCCGGCGGCGGCGATGAGTCCGCCCACCCGCGCCACGGCAGCCTCGCCGAATCGGTCGACCAGCCGATCGCCGATCAACCTCCCGACGAACATGAACCCGACGAGCGCGATGTACCCGAAGACCGCCAGGGCCGGCGGGGTGTGCAGGCTGTCGCGCAGATACAGGGTGGCCCAGGAACTTCCGGCGTCCTCGACCGTGGCGCCTGCGATGGCGATCAGCACCAGGGCCAGCAGGATCAGATAGATCCGTGGACCGGCGCGGGTCCCGGCCGGGGCGTGTGCCGCGCGATGTTCGTCATGGTCGGGTCCGGGCAACAGGTAGCGGTAGGCCACCAGGGCCACCGCGCTCAACAGCACGGCGATCACCGAGAGGTGGACGGCGCGCGGGATCCCCAAGGCGATGGCACCGGCACCGGTGAGACCGCCCAAGATCGCCCCGGCGGCCCACACCGCATGCAGTGAGTTGATGATCGATCGGCCGTGTGCGCGCTGCAACCGCAGCCCGTGGGCGTTCTGCGCGACATCGACCACCGCATCGCAGGAGCCGGCCAGGAACAGCGCGGCCGCCAGCGTCAGCGGTGTACTCGCCACACCGGCCATGACGACGAAGGCGGCCAGCGCCACGGTGCCGATGACCGCCACGCGCGCGCTGTGGAACCGTCGAATCAGCGTCGCCGCAGCCAATCCTGCGACCAGCGCGCCACCGGAGAACGAGGCGACGGCCGCCCCGTACACCGCATTGCTCAGGTGAAGATCGGTCTTGATCTCCGGATAGCGTGGCAGCAGATTGGCGAAGATCGCGCCGTTGGTCAGGAACAGCGCCCCGACCGCGATCCGGGCCCGGCGCAACGTCGATGCCACTGAGCCGACACTACTGCGCGCCCTCTGGGTCAGCCGACCGCCGATACCAGCCGTTCACTGACCTGCCACAGGTCGGCGGCCTTGGCCCCGTCATAGGAATCACGCGAGGACCGGATCCGGCGACTCCCTTCGAAGTACGCGCCGGTGACGCCGTCGAGGTCCGGACCGGCCACCAGGGCGGCGAGGTTGGCTCCGGAGCGTCGAGGGCTGTTGACATTGGGCAGTATCCGCAGGGCAGGCATGAACAGACGCCAGGCCATTCGCTGAACGCCCGAGTAATCCCTGGCCAGCCCCGAGCCCGGCATCAGGCCCGGATCGAACGCGTTGACCGTGATTCCGCGGGCACCGTGGCCCAGCCGCCGGTCCAACTCGTAGCTGAACAACAGGTTGCACAGTTTGGAGGTGGTGTAGCGACGCCGGCCCTCCTCGCCGGTGAGTCCGCCCGGCGGCGGGCTGAGCAGGTCGTCAGCCGTGGTGTAGCGGGGCGCCGGCATACCGGTGAACTTGTCCGGATCGTGGGTGCCGCTGCTGACCACCACGATCCGTGCCGGTGTGGCCAAGCGCTCGAGCAGGTGCTGTACCAGGGCGAAATGACCGAGATGGTTGACGCCGAACGTCATTTCGTAGCCGTCCGCGGTCGCCTGCGAACCCGCAACCATCTGCAGCCCGGCATTGCAGACCAGCGCGGTCACCGGCGGCACGTCCAATCGCGGCAATCTGCCGGCAAAGTCGTGCACCGACCGCAGCGAGGCCAGATCGAGTTCACTGACCGTGACACGGCCGGGGCTGCCGAGCCGCTCCGCCGCGTCGGCGCCACGTTCGGCATCGCGCACGGCCAGCACCACGTGCCACCCCGGATCGGATTCCAGCAGGGCACGCGCACATTCGAATCCAAGCCCGGTGTTCGCGCCCGTGATGATCGCGGTCTTGTCGCTCACTGTTCGTCCTCCAGGAGTATCGGGACCAGAGCGGTGACGGCTTGCCACAGCCTCCGGTACATGCGCACGACGTCGGTGGTGTCGGGTTCGAGGTGGTTGGCGAAGAACACGCCGTCGGACTGCGCGACGGCGAAGGCGGTGAGTTCGGCGACCACCCGCTCGGCGCGCTGTGGCGGCAGTCCGTTGGGCAGCAGGCGGCGAACGGCGTCGGAGAATCGCGCGATCGCGGTGTCACGGACCCGGCGCACCACCTGCGTCACCGTCGGATCATCGCTGCGCTCCAGGGACAGCAGGTAGAGAATCCGCAGGAATTCGGGGCGCTGCGAATGCAGTTCGGCGAGGACCGCCAGTTGTTCGTCGATGCTGCCTTCGCTCGGTATCGCCGCGAAGAAAAGTTCGGCCCCACGGGCCATCACCGCGGCGAGGACGCCGTCCTTGGATCCGAAATGCCAGTAAATGGAGCTGGCCGGTAGGCCGCAGGCCTTTCGGATCTCGCTGATCGAGGTCGCGGCGTAACCGCGGGTGGCCATGAGCCGCTCGGTGGCCTCGAGGATCTGCTCCCGCGAATCCGCACCCTGCTGTTGTCGTCGGGTGGCCGGCTGGGTCATCTGTATCACCTGTCTGTAAGGATCGTTACAGACACCCTACAGCGGCCGTGAGCACGTGAGCCGAAGGTGCACCAAGATTGGCGTCATGACTTCTTCGTCGCCGGCCCTGCTGGAGTTGGCCCGTCGCTATGGCGTGGCCGCCGAGTTCGACGACTGGACCGGCTGCCGTACCGCTGTCGCGGCGTCCACTCTGGTCGCCGTCTTGGACGCGCTGGGCGTGAAAGCCGGCACCGAACGGGAGTGCGCGGACGCCTTGGCGGCGCACGACCGGCGGTACTGGCAGCAACGGCTGCCGCCGATCGTGCTGGGCCAGGCCGGGATGCCGTCGAGTTTCTGGGTCCACGTCACGCACGGGGATCCGGTGCACCTCGCACTGTCGCTCGAGGACGGCACCGAACGCGGCGACCTAAGGCAACTCGAAAACAACCGGCCCCCATACGATCTCGGCGACCGATTGGTCGGTGAGGCCACGTTCGAGCTGCCGGCGGATCTGCCGCTGGGCTATCACCGGCTGCGGTTGCGCGAGGGCGACTTCCATACCGAGACGCCCGTCGTGATCTCCCCCGCCGCCGTGGGCCTGCCCACCCGCCTGGACCGGCGTCGGGCCTGGGGTCTGGCAGTCCAGCTCTACAGCGTCCGCTCGCACCATTCGTGGGGCACCGGCGATCTCACCGACCTGACCGATCTGGCCGTATGGTCGGCCGCCGAGCACGGCGCCGGATTCATTCTGGTGAACCCACTGCACGCGGCCGCCCCCACGGCACCGATGGAGCCCTCGCCGTACCTTCCCACGTCGCGGCGTTTCGGCAATCCGCTCTACCTGCGGGTGGAGGCCATCACCGAATTCGCCTCGGTCCGACACCGCGGCCGCCTCCGCGGGCTGCGCACCACGGTCAACAAGCGCGCCGACCGCCGGGCGACCATCGACCGCGATGCGGCCTGGCAGGCCAAACGGACCGCACTGGAACAGGTGTACCGGGTTGAACGGTCGGCAGGCCGGGAGCGGGCGTATGCCGCCTACCGGTCCCGGCAGGGCCGCAGCCTGGAAGAGTTCGCGGTCTGGTGCGCGCTGGCCGAGCAGTACGGCGCCGACTGGCATGCCTGGCCGCGCGCGCTGCAACATCCGGGAAACCCGGAGGTCGCCGCGTTCGCCGCCGCCCATCCGGACGCCGTCGATTTCCACCGCTGGCTGCAGTGGGTTCTCGACGACCAACTCACCGCGGCGCAGGCCACTGCGGTGCAGGCGGGGATGACGCTGGGCATCGTGAGCGACCTCGCGGTCGGCGTCGATCCCGACGGTGCCGACGCCTGGGCCCTTCAGGACGTACTGGCCCTCGGGGTGACTGCCGGCGCCCCACCGGACGAGTTCAACCAACTCGGCCAGGATTGGTCGCAGCCTCCGTGGCGCCCGGACCGGCTCGCCGAGCAGGCTTACGAACCGTTCCGGGCGTCGGTCGAGATGGCGCTCCGGCACGCCGGCGGGGTCCGCATCGACCACATCATCGGCATGTTCCGGCTGTGGTGGATCCCGAAGGGCGCCGCGCCGACCGAAGGTACCTATGTGCGCTACGACCATGACGCGATGATCGGCATCATCGCGCTCGAGGCGCACCGGGCCGGCGCGCTCGTCGTGGGCGAGGATCTGGGCACGGTGGAGCCGTGGGTGCGGGATTACCTGCGCGAGCGGGGCCTGTTCGGCACCTCGATCCTGTGGTTCGAGTCGGACGGGTCCGGACAGCCGCTCCCCGCCGAACGCTGGCGTGAGTACTGCCTGTCCTCGGTGACCACGCATGACCTGCCGCCCACGCCCGGCTATCTGGCCGGCGAGCATGTGCGGTTACGGGAGGAGCTCGGCCTGCTCACCCGGTCTGCCGATCAGGAGTCGGCCGCCGACCGTGCCGCGCAGGCGGCCTGGCTCGACGAGCTTCGCCGGGTCGGCCTGCTCGGACCCGACCCGGATACCGATCAGATCGTGACGGCGCTGTACCGGTACCTGTCCCGAACCCCGTCGAAGCTGCTGGCGCTGTCGCTTGCCGATGCGGTCGGCGAGTTGCGCACCCAGAATCAGCCGGGGACCACCGACGAGTACCCGAACTGGCGGATCCCGCTGGCCGGTCCGGACGGCCGACGACTGCTACTCGAAGACGTGTTCGCCGATCCGCGGGCAGCCGCATTGAGCGAGGTGGTGGCCGGGATCACCGGACACCGAGACGGGACCGGGATGTAACGCTTCTGGCCCCTGCTCCGGTTTCACAATCGTCACCGCTGCGATATGTTCGCAAACGCACCCGACTGACGGAGTTCACGTGAAGAAGCTTGTTGCACTCGGCGGCGGTTTGCTTGCCGCCGGTTCGCTGGCCCTGATGGCCCCGGGCACGGCCACCTCACAGCCGAGCTCGACTTCGGTCAACGTCGTCGGCGAGCCGTATCTGAAGGCGCTGGCGATCCTGAGGAGCCAGGGCGTCAAGGCCACGTTCGGCGGCTCCTTCGGCAGCGCGCTGCCGCAGTCCGAATGCCTCGTCGATTCCCAGAAGGTCAACTCCAGCGGCAAGATGATCCTGACACTGGACTGCACCGAGGCCGCCGCCGAACAGTCCGCCGAATCGGCCGTACCCGGCGGCCCGAGGGTCGGCAGCAATGGCGTGACCACGGTGACGCCGACCCCGGTCGTTCCGATCGCCGGTGCCCCCGGCGCGGGTACTCCACCGCCGGCCTGACCGAACCCGGTACCGCTGTTCCCACCTAAATCCGTACACTGCTGAGAGTCCACTCATCCCAGGAGGCTCTCGATGTTGCGTCCGTTGCGGTTCGACAATGAGATCGACCCGGGCCCGGTACAGATCCAGGCCCGAAAAGTGCACTTCGATCTCGACGACATCCCGTTGCACTGGATCCCCGGTCATCCCGTGGCCTCGTCGATGGTGAACCTGTTCAATGTGGTGCTGCCGGTAGCCGAGCACTGGTTCGTCGCGACGTTCAACGAAGCGCTGCCGTACGTGCGCGATCCCAAGCTCGCCGATGACATGCGTGGCTTCATCGGTCAGGAAGCCACCCACGCCGAGACACACGATCAGGTGCTCGACGAGTTCTTCACCAGCCACGGGGTGGATTACCAGCCGGTGTTGTCGCTGGTGGAGCACGTGTTCACCAAGACACTGGCACCGTCGGACTCCCCCGATCCGCGCCGCAGGCTGGCCCACCTGTGCGATCGGCTGTGGCTGATCGCGGCTATCGAGCACTACACAGCGGTGCTGGGCGACTTCGTGCTGAACTGCTCCTGGGAGGACTACGCCGCCGACCCGACGATGACCGATCTGTTCCGCTGGCACGGCAGTGAAGAGGTCGAGCACCGCAGCGTGGCCCATGACGTCGCGGTCTATTTCCAGGACAGCTACTTCAGCCGGGTGCGCGCGATGTCGATCGCGGCGACGGCGGTCTACCTGTTCTTCCAGCGTGGCTGCTGGGCGATGGTGAAGAACGACCCGACCCTCGACATCGGCTGGTGGCGGATGAACAAGATGCGTATCCGCGATTCCAAGCTGGGACTGCTGCCCAAGTTCTCCCAGATGTTCGGCTCCCACACCCTGGCCTACTGTCGGCCGGGCTTCTCACCGGAGGAGATGGGGTCGACAGCCCAGGCGGTCGCGTACCTGGCGAGCTCGCCCGCGGCGCGGGCCGCCCACCTGTGACGGGCTCAGCCGTGCCGACGCTGTCACTGATATCCCGATATCGCCGCCTGCCGCCGAGCATCTCGGGCCGATTTCGGCATGATCCGATGCTCGGTGCCGCCGGTGCCGCCATCGCCACGATCTGGACGGTGGGCCGACTTGTCCGACGGCCGGCCCTGCCGCCGGAGCTGGACCGCACGATCACATTGAGCGTCGCCGGGCGGGAAGTGGTGGCCCATGACCAGGATGTCATCGCGCTCACCCTGACTGCGGCTGACGGCAGCCCGCTGCCGCAGTGGTATCCGGGTGCACACATCGACCTGCATCTGGCCAGCGGACGGGTACGGCAGTACTCGCTGTGCGGTGATCCCACAGTGACCGACAGCTATCGAATTGCGGTGCGGCGCATCCCCGATGGCGGCGGTGGCTCCGTCGAAGTGCACGACAGACTGCAGGTCGGCAGCCGGGTCAGCACCCACGGCCCGCGCAATGCGTTCGCCTTGACGGTGCCCGGTCACGGATCGCCCGCCCAGCGTTTCCGCTTCATCGCGGGCGGCATCGGCATCACCCCGATCCTGCCGATGCTCGGATTGGCGGCGCGACTGGGTGTCGACTGGTCGATGGTGTACGCCGGACGCAGTCGCGACAGCCTGCCGTTCCTGGGCGAACTCGCCCGGTTCGGCGACCGCATCGAGATCCGCACCGACGACGTCGACGGACAGCCCGGAGCCGACGACCTGCTCGGCGACTGCCCCGACGGCACCACCGTGTACGCCTGCGGTCCGGCCCCGATGTTGACCGGCATCCGGACCGCGCTCGCCGGCCGTGACGACGTGGAATTGCATTTCGAACGGTTCGCGGCGCCCCCGGTTGTCGACGGTGCGGAGTTCTCGGTGACCGTCGCCTCCACGGGCGCGACGGTGTCGGTGGGAGCCGACGAGACCCTGCTGGCGGCGTTGGGCCGGGCCGGGGTGAGTGCGCCGTACTCATGTCAGCAGGGGTTCTGTGGCACCTGTCGAATTCGAACCCTGCCCGGAACGGAGGGCACCGTACAGCACCGCGATACGTTGTTGACGGACCCGGAACGCGACGCCGGGTATCTGCTGACCTGCGTGTCGCGGGCAGAGGCGGGGCACCGGCTGACACTCGATCTCTGAGCCGCTACCTGGCCTCGGGATCGCCTTCTCCGTAGCCGGCCAGCTCGGGTGCGGCCATCAGCTCGTCCAACAGTGGGCGCTGCCCGCTCAGCAGCTTGGTACGGGCTACCGCCACCGAAACCCAGGCGACGCGGTCGATTTCGGGGAACTCGACGAGCCGCCCCGACCCCTTCGGCAGCTCGACGCTGAAGGTGTTGCTCACGGCCGTGGCGGGATCGAAGTCTCCGTGAACCGCGAACGCGGTGACCACCTTGCCGCCCGCCTGCCGCACCGGAGCCAGGTCAATGCGTGGCCCCACGGGCGGGGGCGAACCGAGTTCCTCGGTGAACTCGCGTTGCGCCGCTGACCATGGGTCCTCGCCGTCGACGTACTCCCCCTTGGGCACCGACCATGCCCCGGCGTCCTTGCGGGCCCAGAACGGTCCGCCCGGGTGGGCGATCAGCACCTCCACCTCGGACCCGGCGAGACGGTACAGCAGGACACCTGCGCTCAGCTTCGCCACACGGTGCACGCTACGCGGATGCTGAGTTGCCCGGTGTGACGCACCACTCGTCAATTCTTTTCGTCCGACCGGAATCTAAATTGTGAACTGCCGGTTACGCATTGGGTAACAGCAGAACGGAGCCGACGGCGGCGCCAGGGCGGGCGGCCGAAGTCGAAGCACAAGCGAAACAACAGAAGATCGAAAGAAGGCACCAAAGATGATGAGGATCGGATTTGGCACAGCACTTGCCGGCGCGGCCGCCACAGCGGTGATCGGCCTGGCCGCACCCGCCCAGTCGGCACCGACCGGCCCGGGCAACGCCCAGCAGACCATCGGCCAGTTACAGGCGCAGGGCTACACGGTGGTCGTCAACCACATCGGCTCCACTCCGTTGGACCAGGCGACGGTGGTGTCGGTACGGCAGGGCCAGACCTACAGTCGGACGGACTCCGGTAACCCGGGCGACAGCTTGCAGACCAATGTCGTCAACAAGACGGTCTATGTGGACGTGAAGTAAGCCGAGAAACTCCACGAAACCTCAAGGAGGGAAGCCTTTTTCGGGCGCTCGTCAGATCCCGCCCCAGGCGGAGTCGAGTTCCTTGGCGACATCGATCACCTTGGCCTGCTCCGACGCCGGGCTGTCGATCTCCCCGGCCACGTGCGCAGCGATGAAGCGTTTGATCTCCGCGTCGACACCCGCCAATATGCGCAGCACCTCGGCGCGCAGCGACGTGGAGGTGACGTGGATCGAGATGTCGGACGGCCGCGGCTTCTTGACATCGAGGATCAGCAGGAGCGGTTCGGCGGCCAACGCCGTGGCCCGCAGGGCGATCTCACCGAACACCATGAACTTGGGCCGGTCGATGCGCAGGTCGATCACCATGTCGATCTCCAGTGGAATCCGGATGGAGAACGTGATGGTTTCGCCCACGATGCGGTTCACCCGGGGTTTTTGGACCTTGACCCGCGCGGTGACCTTGGCGATTTTTCCCGGCCCCTGGGCCATCGGACCCATCTCGAACGCGTCGCCGGCGATCGAGCCGATGGCGTCGCCGACCCGGTCTTCCGACACCGCCACCTCGAAGAACCGTCGCCCGAATTCCTCGTAGGTGATGAAAGCGTGATCAGCCATGATCCTTCTACGGTCTCACGCCGGTATATCGGGATGGTGCAGCCGGGTCCCTGTGCGTGTCCATGCCGCATTCAGGTCGCGTCGGCGAAGTACCGCAATCGGGCGACCGTGCGAGGCCGGCTTGCCAGATCCGCGATCAGCACCGCCCGTCGACCGTCGCGGTCCAACCCGGCCACCAGACTCGACCCGGACGCGATCAGTTTGCGCCACGACGCACCCGAGGTGCGTTCCACCAACCCCGATGTGCTCAGGGGTGCGTCGTCGCCGGCGCAGATGACGGTGCCGGCGCCCAGCCGCCGCTGTAGCGCGACCGCGTCGCCGGCACACAGCTCGTCGAGCAATCCGGTCATGAGGCGCTTACCCGCGCGGCCCGCGCCGCCCATTCCCTGCGCGAACCCGAGTGCGCCCGAAGGCCCCTGGTTACGCAGCAGTGCCGTGCTCAGGCGGAGCCCGACCGGCACGGCGCCGAGACCGGCCCGGGCGAACTGCCCGATCATCGTGGGCAGCTCCCAGTACGCCTGCAGTTCGTCGATTCGCGGGCCTGCCGGGGCGGACGTCACCGCGTAGCGCAGGTAGGCGGGGATCCGCATGGTGACCGACGGGCTCATGACGACTTCGAGCTCGAGATCGCGGATCACCGTCGATCCGGCGACGATGTCGACGTCGCGGTGAAACGTGATGTCGCGCGGGGCGATGAAGGTGTCATAGAACCGCTCGATCTGGGCGGGTCCGCGGTGCGGCCGTGAGCCCACCGGATCTTCGACCTGTCCGCCCGCAGCGAACAGTCCCACCCATCCTTGACGGTCGTGCGCACCCGCTGCCTGCGGCGACAACTCGACGGTGGCTAACAGTTCGTCCTGTGTGAAGACCATATGGATCGTTTACCATCCCGCCCGGCGCCGCGTGCGCGCACACTGGTGTTTGACACTTTCAGATGCCCACAACCACCGAGGAGAGCGCATGAGTGGCAGTGGACCGTTCGGATTCGACCCCGAGGACTTCGACCGCGTCGCCCGCGATGCCCTCGACGGGTTGGGCAAGCTTTTCGGAAATTCCGGCCAGGCCACCGGGTGGGCCGGACTGATCGATGAGGTCACCCGGTTCTCACGACCCAGAACCGAGCCCGAGACCACCGGCGAGAAGGGCGACGGGGTGTGGGCGATCTACACCGTCGACGATGCCGGTGGTGCCCATATCGAGCAGGTTTACCCGCACGAACTCGATGCCCTGCGGGCCAACGCGGCCAACACTGATCCCGGCCGCCGGGTGCGGTTCTTGCCCTACGGCATCGCGGTCAGCGTGCTCGACACCGATACCGGCGAGTAACAACGGGTCCGAATGTGGACTGCACCGCTGCGCGACCGGCTAGGCTTCTGAGCCAAAGTCAATGAACTGGCCGGCCCGATTCGACAGGCGGCCGGCGCTACTGAGGGTGGAACATGATTCGCGAGCTCTTCGGTACCACGGCGGTCGCGGCGGCGGCGCTGGCAACGGCGATTTCGGTGGCGCCGGGCGCGCTCGCCGACGACAACAGCAATATGTACCCGGACAATCCCGGCCGCTATCCCACCGACGTCCCCGGCATGAGCTACGAGGCGTCCAACGGCGCACCCTGTTTCAGCTGGGAACGCAATGTGTTCGGCCGCGGGCCGGGCGGCACGGCGATGCAGTGCCGCTGGATCCCCAACCAGTGGCCACCGGTCTACACCGGCTTCTGGACCTATGCCTATCCGTTGCACGGCGTGCAGGAGATCGGCACACCGTGCCCGGGGCCGCAGGCCGCAGCACAGTCTCCCGACGGCCGGCCGATGCTGTGCCTCGGCGCGCAGGGCTGGCAGCCCGGCGTACTGACCGGCGACGGCTTCTTCCCGGTCTGAGGCGCGGGTCACACCCCCTCGGCCATACAGCCAAGCGCTCCTTGTATGGTCGTGGGGCCCGAATCCGTGCACACCAGGAGTGCCATGAGCGCTGACGTGAAGTTCGACCTGTCCACAGTGTTCTCCACGGTGGCCAAAGCCGTGCCCGATAACACCTTCCTGGTGTGGCGCGAGCACCGGTTCAGCTACGCAGAGTTCGACGCGCGCGTCGAGGGCTTCGCGCACTATCTGGTGTCGGCCGGCCTCGGCACGCACACCGAGCGCGATGAGTTGGCGGGGCACGAATCGGGTCAGGATCACCTCGGCATCTACCTGCGCAACGGCAACGAGTACCTCGAGTCGATGATCGGCAGCTACCGCGCCAGGGTGGCACCGTTCAACGTCAGCTACCGCTATGTCGAGGAGGAACTCCTCTACCTGCTGAAGGATTCGAACGCCCGCGCGGTGATCTACAACGCCGAGTTCGCGCCCCGGGTGGCGGCGATCCGCGACCAGTTGCCGAATCTGGCTGTGCTCATCCAGGTCGCCGACGAATCCGGCAACGAACTGCTGCCGGGTGCCGTCGATTACGAGACCATCCTGAAGACCCCTGCGCCGCAGGCGGGTATGCCGACCCCTTCGGGTGATGACCTGTACATCCTGTACACCGGCGGAACCACCGGCATGCCCAAGGGCGTGCTGTGGCGCCAGCACGACATCTTCCTGTCCTCGATGGGTGGCCGGCCGTTCGGCAGCGACACCTTCATCGCGTCGTACGAGGAACTCGCCGAGCGGGCCGCCACCGCGGGCGGCGGGCTGTCGCTGCTGATGATCCCTCCGTTCATGCACGGCGCCGCACAGTGGGCCGCTTACAACGCCATCACCATGAGCGGAAAGCTCGTCATTCCCGACGATGTCGTGCGGATGCGCCCGGACAACGTGCTGGCACTGGCCGCACGCGAACGGGTGCTGAGCATCCCCGTCGTCGGCGATGCGATCGCGCGGCCGCTGATCGACGAGATCGAGAAGGGCGACTACGACCTGTCCGGCCTGTTCACGATCACCAACGGCGGCGCGCCCCTCTCCCCGACCGTCCGCGAGCGCATCCTGGCCGCACTGCCGCACCTGATGTTGCTCGATGCCGTGGGCTCCTCGGAGTCGGGCACCCAGATGAGCACCGCTTCCACCGCAGGCACCGATTCCGAGGCCGCCACCTTCAATGCCCAATCCGATACCGCGGTGGTTGCCGAGGATCTGTCGCGGGTACTCGGCGCCGGCGAGGGCGGCGGCTGGCTGGCGCGACGCGATCTGATCCCGCTGGGCTACCTGGGCGACGAGGCCAAGACGGCACGCACTTTCCCCACCATCGACGGAGTCCGTTGGGCGGTTCCGGGCGACCGGGCAAACGTCTTGGACGACGGGCGTATTCAGCTGCTGGGCCGGGATTCGGTGACGATCAACTCCGGTGGCGAGAAGATCTTCGTCGAGGAGGTCGAGCGGGCCATTGCCGCACACCCGGCCGTCTACGACGTGGTCGTGGTCGGGCGCCCCTCGGAGCGCTGGGGCAACGAGGTCGTCGCGGTGGTGCAGTTCGCCGAAGGCGCTTCGGCCACCGACGAGGAACTCGTGGCGGTGTGTGAGACTGCGATCGCGCGCTACAAGATTCCCAAGGCGTTCGTCCGGTCACCTCAGATCGTGCGCTCCCCCGCAGGCAAGGCCGATTACCGCTGGGCCAAGTCGGTGGCCACCGAGCACGCCGAGGCCGTCAGTACCTCCTAGTCCGACATCACTTTGGCGATGGCGGCAAGCATCGTGGTGTGGGCGGCGACCGCCTGCTCCACGGTGAGCGCCAACAACGGCCTGGGCGCGGCGATGGTCAACTCTTCGGTGATCCGGGTGCCGGTGACGATCGTCACGAAGTCCACCCGACTGTCCAGCCGCACCTGCGGGAACTGTCTGGCGTGTGCGGTCACCGGGCCGGCGGTGGGGACGATCACCCGGGCGCGATACGTGATCGGAAGACCCATCGGCCCCAACGGGATCCGATCGCGCACCCGATAGTCCTGCTGGTATCCGTCGGCCAGGTCCACCCGGGATGTGCTGCGCACCCACTGCACGAGCGGGTGCACCCGCGGGATGTTGTCCAGATCGACGTAGAACGCCCGCACCTGTTCGGGCGGTGCGGGCACCTCACCGCTGACATTGCGCCGGGCCTGACCGATCCAGATGTTCACGGTGTTCAGTTCACCACAAGACGCAATCGTTCCCAGCCGCGCACCGTCGAGGTCGGCGCCAGTTGCGCACTGTCGTAGTCGATCTCCCATTCTGGGAAACGGTTGAGCAGTTCGTCGAGGGCCACCCGGCCTTCGAGCCGGGCCAGATTGGCGCCCAGGCAGTAGTGCAACCCTTTGCCGAAGGTGAGGTGGCTGATGTTGTCGCGGTGGACGTCGAAGGTGTCGGGGTTGCGGTAGCGGCGCGGATCGCGGTTGGCCGCCCCGAACAGCAGCAGCATCGCGCTCCCGGCCGGAACCGTGACACCGTTGTATTCGAAATCCCTTGCCACCCAGCGCGCCACATGCGGACCGGTGGGTTCGAAGCGAAGCGTCTCGTCGACCGCACGGGTCAGCAGTGAGCGGTCCCGCTCCACCTCGCGACGCTGGTCGGGATGTTCGGCGAGCACTTTTGCCAGCCAGCCGATGAGCCTGCCGGTGGTCTCGTTTCCCGCACCCGCCACCACCTGGGTGTAGTGCAGTACCTCTTTGCGCTCGAGCTTGCGGGTGACGCCGAACTCGTCGGTGAACTCGACGTTGAGTAGCGCCGTCATCAGGTCGTCGGAGGGATTCCTCGACCGCCACTCGACGTAGTCGGCGTAGATCCGGCCGTCGGCGATGCGGTCGGCCTGCACCACCTTCATGGGTGCGCCCGGTTTGGTACGCAGATTGGCGTCGTTGGCGTCACGCACCCCGATCTGCTCGGATTCCGGTATGCCGAGCAGCATCCCGATCACCCGCATCGGCATCATCGACGCCAGTTCGGCGATGATGTCGAAACCACCCGACCCGACCAGCGGGTCCAGGCAGCGCACGCAGAACTGCCGGATCTGGTCCTCGATCTCGGCCATCCGGCGCGGGGTGAACACCCGGGACATCAGCCCGCGCAACAGGGTGTGCATGGGCGGGTCTTCGAACATCATCACGCCCGGGGGCATGTCGAAGTCGGACTTGATCAGTTCGAGGATGTCACTTCGACTGTTGGAGAATGTTTCCCAGTCCGACAACGCTTCTTCTACATCGGCGTGCCGCGACACCGCCCAGAAGTCATAGCGCTCGTTGTAATACAACGGTGCCTCGTCGCGCAGTCGGGCGTACACCGGATAGGGATCGGCGACGATGCCGACGTCGTACGGGTCGTAGTAGACGGTCATTTGAGGCAACTGCCGGCGTCGACGGGAAGGGTGACCCCGGTGATGTAGCGGGCCTCGTCCGACGCCAAGAACAGGACCGCGTTGCTGATGTCCTCCGGGGTGACCCACGGGACCGGCAGCATGTGGAAGGTCTGGCAGATGGGCGCCAGGTCGTCGGGGCCGGGGTTCTCCAGGTCGGGCCGGAACATACGGTAGGTCTTCTCGTTCATCAGCATCGGGCTGTTGACGTGGGTCGGGTGCACGGTGTTGACCCGTATCGAATGCTGACCCAGTTCGACGGCAAAGCTGCGCATCAAGCCGACCACGCCGTGTTTCGCCGCGACGTAGTGCCCGGTAAAGGGGTAGGCCTTCGACCCGGCCACCGAGCTGGTCAGGATGATCGAACCGCCACGTCCACCCGCAAGCATATGGGACACACCGGCTTTCACGGTCTTCCACACCCCGCTGAGGTTGACGTCGATCATCTCCTGCCAGAGGTCCTCGTCCATCCGGTCCAGCTTCACCCCGGTGGTGCCGATCCCCGCGTTGGCCGCGATGATGTCCAGTCGGCCCAGCTGCTCGACGCCACTGTCGACCGCCGCCTTGAGCGCGCCGAAATCGCGTACATCGACCTCGGCGGTGACGATGCGCCGGCCGAGGTTCTTGACCAGGTCGGCAGTTTCGGCCAGGTCTTCGGCAGTCGCACCCGAGACCGGTGACCGGTCGAAGGTGGCACAGATGTCCACGGCGATGATGTCGGCGCCCTCGGTTGCCAGCCGCACCGCGTGGCTGCGCCCCTGCCCCCGGGCGGCTCCGGTGATCAGTGCAACCTTGCCGTCGACCCGTCCAGTCATTGCCCGCCCTCAATGCCGGGGCAGGTGTCGGGTTACCGCCACACTGCCTACCTTGGGCGATCGCCCAATAATTACACTCAGGCCATGTCTAGCAGCCGCCGCCGCGCGTGGTCAAGGATGCGATGAGTACGCACAAGGCCCCCGCCGGACGTGAGTCGACCACCCGGCGCGCCCTGATCCGGGCGACCGCCCAGGTCATGCTCGAGGAAGGTTATGCCGCCGCGACATCACGACGGGTGGCCGCGCATGCCGGGGTGAAACCGGCACTCGTGCACTACTACTTCCCCAGCATGGACGACCTGTTCGTGGCGGTGCTGCAGGCCGGAGCCGAGAGCAACCTGAGCACACAGCAGGAGGCCTTCGCCGAGGACGGCCCGCTGCACGCGCTGTGGGAGCTCAACAGCACACAGGGTGCAGCATTGTGGATGGAGTTCACGGCTCTGGCCAACCACCGCAAGGCCATCCGCACCGAGATCGCCGGCTACGCCGACCGGTTCCGCGCTCTGGAGGAGACCGCGATGGCCTCGGCGTTACAGGCCCACGGGGTCGACACGGACGAGTTTCCGCCCGTGGTGATGTCGATGATCGTGGCGAGTCTGGCCCGCATCCTGGTGCTCGAACAGGGACTGGGGATCAGCCGCGGGCACGGCCAGGCCCAGGATTTCGTGCGCCGCTACCTTGACCGGTTCGAACTGCCGCCGGGTGATCCGGAATGAGTCTTCTCCACGAGCTGATTTCGGTGGCCGCCGCCGGCACACCGCGACGCCAGGCCGTGGTGGGCGACGATGGGACCACCGCGACCTTCGCCGAGTTCGACCGCCAGGTCCGCGGTGTCGCAGGCTGGGTGGCCGCCCGGACCGCCCCGGGTGACCGGGTGGCGGTGGTCGCCGACAACAGCGCCGCCTACGCCCAGCTGTACTACGGTGTGCCGCGCAGCGGGCGCGTGCTCACGTTGATGAATCAGCGTCTCAGCCCGGCCGAGCAGGTGGCGCAGTTGGCCACCGCCAGGCCCACCCTTTTGCTCGGTGATGACCGGTATCTCTCGGCTCTTACCGGCACCGCGGCGCCGGCGGTCGCGTTCGGATCCGCAGAGTGGCAAGCCGCACCCGCAAGCGATCTCCCCTTCGCCGATGACGCCGGTCCGGACGATCCGGCCTGGCTACTGTTCACCAGCGGATCCACTGGTGTTCCGAAAGCTGTTTTACACAGCCATCATTCGATCCTCACCGCGGTGTGGGGCTCGGTGGAGGGTCGCTCGGTGCAGCCGGCCGGCGTGTACCTGTTGCCGTTCCCGATGTGCCATATCGCCGGTTACAATATGCTGGTTCAGCACGCGGTCGCCGCCACGGTCGTGCTGTGCGCACAATTTCGCCCCGAGAGTTTCGCACAACTGGTTCGCGCGCACAGGGTCACTTCGTGCTCGCTGGCGCCGACGATGCTGCACGCGCTGCTGGGCTATCTGGAACGCACCGCGACCGACCTGCCCACCCTCAACACGGTCGCCTACGGCTCTGCCGCGATGCCGCTGGATCTGCTGCGCCGCGCGATCGAGGTGCTCGGAGTCGACTTCCACCAGGGCTACGGGATGACCGAAACCGGTGGGAACATCACGTTTCTCGGTCCCGACGACCACCGGGCCGGCGCCGCGGGACGGCCCGAATTGCTCACCAGCGCCGGCCATCCACACCGCGCGGTCGAGATCGGCATCGCCGACCCGGACGGCGGGCTGGTGCCGACCGGTCAGGTGGGTAAGGTCGGCGAAATTCTGGTGCGCGGCGCACAGGTGACTCCCGGATACTGGCCGGACGGTGCCGGCACCGAGGATGGCTGGCTGCACACCGGCGATATGGGCCGCACCGACGCCGATGGTCGGCTGTTCGTGGTCGACCGGCTGAAGGACATCATCGTCACCGGCGGTGAGAACGTGTCCTCCCGCGAGGTCGAGGACGCTCTGTCCGGCCACCCCGGGGTCGACCAGGTGGCGGTGGTCGCGGTCCCCGATGACTACTGGGGCGAGGCGGTGTGTGCGGTGGTCGTCCCGGTGCCGGGGCGTCAACCGACCGCCGACGAGTTGATCGGCCACGCCCGCGGGATCATCGCCGGTTTCAAACGGCCACGGGTGGTGTTGTTCACCGAGTCGCTGCCGCTGACCGGCAACGGCAAGGTCGCCAAGGACCGGGTTCGTGCCTTCGCCCGCGCTGCCGTTCTGAGCGGCACCGAGAACGCGTAGTGGATCGGGCCAGGAGATGGCCGCGGCCAACCCCTCAAATGGCCCCGACCCAGCGAACGATACGCCCGGTACGCGCGTTTTCCGAGTTTTCCCTCAGATGCCCCGACAAATTCAGACAAGCCGTCAATGCAATCCCCGTCCCCGACTTAATGAGGGTGCTAGCGTTCCGTCCTACCTGACTACACCTGGGGGTGCCAAAGTGACTGCGAACAAACCCGACTGGACCAAGCCGGCCGCGCTGGCCATTCCGCCGGAGGGCTATTTCGAACTCGAACAAGGCAGGTATGGGCCCGTCTACCCGAGGACACCTGCCTGCCACGGCTTCTCCATCATCGCGAAGGTGAAGGAGGGGCGGGAAGAGGTAGTGCGCGAATACGGCAAGCAAATCGAGGCGGCGATCGCCGGCAGTCCGGACGTACTCGCGCCACTGCGACTGCATTATTTGCGTTGGGTACTTTTTGATGTCGGGTCGGGTCTACATTTCCAATACCAGGGCATCTTCGACACCGATTTCGACAAGTACACCGAGGATGCGGTGCAATTGTTCAGTAGCACCGGCATCACCACGGTGTTCACCCATCTGGAGGGGTTTCCCGAGGATTGGAAGGAGAACCCACAGGCGTTCATCGAGTTCGTCCGGGCGCACCAGGTTCCGAGCTTCCTGGAATACGGCGAGTATCCGTACGTCACCGCCGATGAGATCAAGAAGGCCCTGCGACTCAAGGCGGCCTTCTCGGACATGCTCGACCAGATGCAGTAGCCGACCGTGCTCGAGTTCGACGAGATCCAGCACATCCTGCTTACCCGCACCCCGGCGCTGACCGGGCGCTACGAGTTCCTGACGTTCGACACCCCCGAGGGTGGCCGGGCCTGGCTCGCCGCGCTGCTGGACAAGGTGTCCTCGGCCGCGGACGCGGTGGCGACCATGGACGAATCCGACCGTTGGGTCACGTTGGCCTTCACCTGGACCGGATTGCGGGCACTCGGCGTCGACGAGGAGGCGCTGGCCAGCTTCCCGGATGCGTTCCGGCAGGGCATGGCGGAGCGTGCCTCGATCCTGGGTGACACCGGCGCGGCCGCACCCGAACACTGGCTGGGCGGCCTGGCCGGCGAGGACCTGCATGCCATCGCAATCCTGTTCTCCCGCACCGACGAGCAGTGCCGTCGTTCCATCGATGAGCACGACAAGCTGCTGGACAGAACCGACGGGGTACGCAGCCTGTCCTATCTGGACCTGAACGCGAGCCCACCGTTCAACTACGCCCACGATCACTTCGGATTTCGCGACCGGTTGTCCCAACCGGTGATGAAGGGGTCCGGGGAGGAGCCGACCCCGGGTTCGGGTGATCCGCTGGAGCCCGGTGAGTTCATCCTCGGCTATCCCGATGAAGACGGACCGGTCGCCAATCTGCCCAAGCCGGAGGTGTTGTCCCGCAACGGCAGCTATATGGCCTACCGCCGGCTCGAGGAGCACGTCACGCTGTTCCGGGATTACATCCGTGAACGGTCGGATTCACCCGAAGCCGGGGAACTGCTGGCGGCGAAGTTCATGGGGCGGTGGCGCAGCGGCGCTCCCCTGGTGCTGGCACCCGAGCACGACGATCCCGAGCTGGGTGCAGATCCCATGCGCAACAACGATTTCAACTACAAAGAGATGGATCCCTTCGGCTACGCCTGCCCGCTGGGGTCACATGCGCGCCGACTCAACCCACGGGACACCGCGCACTACATGAACCGCCGCCGGATGATCCGGCGCGGCGCCACCTACGGCCCGGCCCTGCCCGACGGCGCACCCGACGACGGTGCCGAGCGTGGTATCGCGGCGTTCATCATCTGCGCCGATCTGGTGCGCCAGTTCGAGTTCGCGCAGAACGTCTGGATCAACGACAAGACGTTCCACGAACTGGACAACGAGCACGACCCGATTTGCGGCACCCAGGACGGCACGCTGGACTTCACCGTACCCAAACGGCCGATACGTAAGGTACACAAGGGAATTCCGGCATTCACCACGCTTCGGGGTGGCGCCTACTTCTTACTACCGGGTATGTCGGCATTGCGGTACCTGGCCGCCGGAGACGGAAAGGCCGTCTCTTGACCGGTGCCCGCACCTACAACCAGACACACGTTCCCCGCCGCCACGACGGATGCCGCCGGATCAGCATCTACTGGACGTGGAGCTACCCGTGGGAAGCCCAGCGCAGTCCGGCCGCCATGGAGAACCGGTTCTCCACGATGACCGAGGTCCGCAACGTGCTGTGGCCGGCATACGAGACACCCGAATACGACGGAGCCGCTTTTCTGCAGGGCATCGCCGGAACGCTGGAGTTGTTCCACCGGTCGACGCTGGCCTTCCAGGACTTGGCCGGCGAAGCGACCGGGCACCCGGTGGCCGTGTTCCAGCGGATCGACCAGGCCGGCTACCGGCTACCGATCGACGAGCGGATTCTCGACGACTGCGACACCCTGATGGTGTTCGGCCTCGACCACATCTTGTCCGAACAGGAGGCCAATGCCGCCGAGATCGAGGCGATCCGTCGCTGGCTGCGGCGCGAGGGCACCTGTCTACTGCTGGCGCCGCATCACGATGTCGGCGACACCGACGATTACGCCCGACGCCAGGTCGAGTATCTGCATCACGGCGATCCGCTGGTGCCACGGCAGCAGCGGTTCGGGCAGTACACCCGCTCGCTGATGTCGGCGCTCGACGTCCCGGTGCACAACGTCTGGGGGCTACGTCCGGCGGTGGTGGAGGGCACCACCGAGATCGCCCCGTTGACGGCACTGCGCGATCTGGACTCCCCCGGTTTGCTCGCCGATGTCCCCACCTTCAATTTCCACCCGCACCTGCCGCACTACCAACTGACCGCACCGGAAAGCAGCGCACTGCGGGTGCTGGGGCGCCAGCGCGTCGACCCGACCCGGCCGCATCCGTTCACCGAGGCGGGCAACACCGAGTTCAACGCGCTGATCTGGATGCCCCCGGCGGGTGGTCGGGCCGGCGATATCGTCCTGGTCGATTCCACCAATTTCACAACGTTGTTCGGCGGTACCGACAGTCTCAGGCATTTCTGGAACAACGTGGCGACCATGCCGTAATTCGGGCGGGCTCCCTGCTACGGCATCGCGCCGAGGAAACACAGGCTGCAGGCGCAGGTGCGGGCAGTGGCACTGCCGCCGGGCCGGGCGCCGGATCTGCCGCAAGGTGCGGCTCGGCTGCCGGTGGGCCGCCGGGTGCCTGCGCGATGGTCGGCACCGACTCCCGGATCACCGGAATCGGCGCACCAGCACCAGCGACTCACACACCGCCACCGCGGTGTCGGTGTCAACCGTCACCACAGCGGGCCCGAGGAAGTGGCTGCAGCCCGAGGCCACCAGGGCACAGTGAGATGTCGAGCTGACCATCGCGTGGACATCTGCGCGGCCGGCTATCGTCCAGCCCTCGACCTCGTAACTGGCCGTCGGTCGCCCACCGCGCGGCAGTGCCGTCGGCGTCGGCGGCGTCCACATGCGGGCCGTAGGACGCCACTAACCGGGCGATGTCGCGTTCGTCCTCCAGGCGGCGCAGCCGCGCCTCCGGTGCTGCCACCTCGGACGTCGTCACTGCGCTCGCCTGTTGATCAGGTCGCGGATGGCAGCGTCGGACGTGAGCATCACCTGGGCCCGACCAAGGTGGTCCAGTCCTTCGCGGGCAACCTCGGCGGGATCGTTGATCAGCATGCCCGGGGCGTCGAAGTTCAGGCCGGCGCGCTGCATCGCCGGCGTGCGGGTCACCCCGAGCACCAGCTCCAGCACGTCGACGTTGTGGCGCATCGATCCCGCATAACCCGCCAGCGACCCCACCAGCAGGATGCCGCCCCGGCCGCGCGCGGCCATCGGCCTGCCGAAGTGCTGGACAACTCCATCATCCGGGTCACGTTGAGGTCGACGAACTGTCCACCAAGTCCACCGGCAGCGTGCGCACCTGCACGCCCAGCTCCCGGCCGTTGCGCGGTGGCTTCCAGCGGGCCGGCCTTGCGCGCCAGCAAGACCAGGTTGAACCCGTCCTCGGCGAGCAGGCGGGCGAACTCCGCGCCCACACCTTCGGAGCCGCCGGCGATCACGGCCCACGGCCCGTATCTGGCAAGGTCGGTCATCCCTCGGATGCTATCTTTGGCCGCCAGACCAGCCCGGATCCGGGCGGCAAGGAGGCAATCATCGGTACATACGCGGTCACCGGGTCCGCATCCGGCATGGGATTGCAGGTCACCCAACGACTCCAGGATCTCGGACACACCGTGATCGGTGTGGACCTCAAAGAAGGCCAGGTGGTAGCCGACCTGTCCACCCCGCAGGGCCGCCGCGCAGCGGCCGACGGCGTGCTGGCCGCGTGCGGTGGAGTGCTCGACGGGGCCGTGCTGGCCGCCGGCCTCGGCCCTGGCCCGGGGGCCGACCGCAACCGGTTGATCGCCGAGGTCAACTTTCTCGGAGTGGTCGAACTCCTCGAAGCCTGGCGGCCCGCTCTGGCTAAAGCCGACCGTGCCAAAGTCGTAGTGATCTCGAGTAATTCGACGACGACGGTACCGATCGTTCCCCGCCGCACCATCCGCGCATTGATGGCACGCGACACCGACAAGGCGGTCCGATCGCTGCGCCTGTTGGGCCGGAACGGATCGGCCCTGATGTATGCGGCTTCCAAGATTGCGGTGAGCCGCTGGCTGCGGACCAATGCCGTTACCGCGGCCTGGGCCGGAGCCGGTATCCGAATGAACGCGCTGGCCCCGGGCGCCATCCTGACGCCACTCCTACAGGCCCAACTCGCCGATCCGCGCGAGGGTGCCGCCGTGCGGAAGTTCCCGGTACCGGTCGGCGGGTACGGCGACGCAGGCCACCTCGCCGACTGGATGTGTTTCATGCTGTCGGACTCGGCCGATTTCCTCTGTGGCAGTGTGATTTTCGTCGACGGCGGCTCCGATGCCTTCTTCCGCCCCCAGGAGTGGCCGAAGGCCGTGCCGCTGCACCGGTTGCCGCGGTACCTGTGGCGATTCACCCGCGGCGTTCGGGGTGCTTGAGGCGGGACACCCACCGCGGCGCGCGTGGTCCGCGGTCGCACTGCTGGCCCTGGTCGGCACCCTCAACTACGTCGACCGATTCCTGCCCTCGGTCTTGGCCGAGCCGATCAAACACGACCTTGCCCTGTCGGACACCGCGATCGGGGTGATCAACGGCTTCGGCTTCCTGATCGTGTACGCGGTGCTCGGCGTCGTGGTGGCCCGGGTCGCCGACCGCGGGGCGTACGGCGCGGTGATCGCCGCCTGTCTGACGCTATGGGGCACCATGACCATGCTCGGCGGTGCCGTGCAATCCGGTTTTCAGCTCGCGCTCACTCGGGTGGGTGTCGCGGTCGGCGAGGCGGGCAGTACCCCGGCCGCGCATGCCTACGTGGCCCGCAATTTCGCCCCGGAACGTCGCGCGGCACCGCTGGCAGTCATTACGTTCGCGATTCCCCTGGCCAGCGCCACCAGCCTGATCGGCGGCGGACTGCTGGCCGAAAATCTCGGCTGGCGAACGGCTTTCGTCGTGATAGGTGCGTTCAGCGTGGTGTTCGCCCCGCTGGTGCTGTGGATCGTCGGGACCCGTCAATCGCTGCCGGTTGCGGTCCGGCAGGAACCGGACATCACGGTCAAGTGGTGGGCGCTGCTGCGTAAACGCAGCTTCCTGGCCGTTATCGGCGGGACGGCGTTGGTCTCGGCCGCCGGTTACTCGCTGACCACATTCTCCCCGGCCTTCCTGATGCGGACGCGGTCCATGTCGCTCAGCGAGGTCGGGTGGGAGTACGGCCTGGCCACCGGCCTGGCCGGGGTGCTCGGGTTGCTGATCGTGGGTCGGCTGGCCGATCGGCTGGCGGTACGCGATGCACGCTGGCTGCTGTGGATTGTGGTGGCGACGACGGCCCTGCTGCTGCCGGCCTCGGTGCTGGCGTTCACCGTCGAGAGCCGCGTGGCGTGCGTGTGGTTCCTGGCTCTGAGTTACGTCATCGGCACGGCGTACCTGGCTCCGTCCATCGCGGCCATCCACCGTCTGGTGCTGCCCGGGCAACGGGCTACCGCGTCGGCGATCTTCCTGTTCTTCAACGCCACCCTGGGGTCCGTCGGTCCGTTCGTCACCGGCCTGATCAGTGACACGCTGACCGCCGACCTCGGCGCGCAGGCGCTGGGACGGGCCCTGCTGATCCTGGTGCCCGCGCTGCAGCTGATGGCAATGGGCTGCTACCTCATCGCCGCACGTTGGTACCGCGACGACATCATCGAGACGGCTGCCTAGTCCGGGCTGATCGACTGCCGGTCGGTGGCCCGCTCCCGCCGGCGGGTGGCGCCCCACAGGCCGACCCCGATGCCGACCACGGCTCCCCCGAGGCCGATGACCTGCTGCGACCGGGGCATCTGGTCGTGGACCGCCACGCCGCCGAGCAGGTCGGCGGCGTCGGCACCGCCGGAGGCCAGGAACCAGCCGCGAGTGTCCTTGCCGCGTAATCCCGCCGCCAGCAGCAGCCCGCCGATCAGCGCATCGCGATATCCCATCGACCGCAGCAGCAGTTGCGCCGTCATGTCGGGTTCGTTCCGTGCGCCCCACAGTCGGTTGGCTCGCAACGGGTCGACGAGAAACGAGACGCCCGACGCGAAGCGGACGGCGCCGGCGGCCAGCGCGACTGCGTCAGCCATCAGTGCTTCTTCTTCGGAACGATGACCTCTGGCGGACCGTCGGGATGTAACGCACCGCCCTCGTTGACCCAGTCGTTGATCTCGGCGGCATCCTCCGGTGGCACCGGCCGACGCCTGCTGAAGATCGATTTCACTTTCCTGGTGAACTTCGACATCTGCCGATCCTAGGGCCCCGGCGGGTTGCTCACGGCGACACCGTTCCAACTCGACCATGCCGTTAGCGAAACACCCTGACATCGGCTGTCTTTGGGATTTTCCCGCCGGAACGTGCGACAACCTCGAATCCGGGTAGTTTGCCGATTTGCGCCAACTCGGTCCGTCCGGGCCCGCATCCCGCGATAATCACCAGTACCCGAGTTCAGGAGCGCAGACATGGCCACCACCGACGCCAACGCACAGACCAACTCGTCGTTCGAGAAGGATGTCGAGGCCACGCAGGCCTACATCGACAGCCCTCGGTTCGAGGGCATCACCCGGCTGTACACGGCGCGGCAGGTCGCTGAGCAGCGCGGCACCATCCCGTCGGATTATCCGGTGGCCCGCGAGGCCGCCACCGCGTTCTATCCTCACCTTCGCGAGCTGTTCGCCCAGAAGAAGAGCATCACCACCTTCGGGCCGTATTCGCCGGGCCAGGCGGTGGTGATGAAACGGATGGGCATCGGGGGTATCTACCTGGGCGGCTGGGCCACTTCGGCGAAGGGCTCGATCAGCGAAGATCCCGGGCCCGACCTGGCGAGTTACCCACTGAGCCAGGTACCCGACGAGGCGGCCGGGCTGGTCCGTGCCCTGCTGACCGCCGATCGCAATCAGCAGTACCTGCGGTTGCGGATGACCCCGGAGCAGCAAGCAGCATCACCCGTCTACGACTACCGGCCCTTCATCATCGCCGACGCCGATACCGGCCACGGCGGCGATCCGCACGTGCGCAACCTGATCCGCCGCTTCGTCGAGTCCGGGGTGCCGGGCTACCACATCGAGGATCAGCGTCCCGGCACCAAGAAGTGCGGTCACCAGGGCGGCAAGGTGCTGGTGCCGTCGGACGAGCAGATCAAGCGGCTCAACACCGCCCGGTTCCAGCTGGACATCATGCGGGTGCCCGGCATCATCGTCGCGCGCACCGACGCCGAGGCGGCCAACCTGATCGACAGCCGCGCCGACGAGCGCGACCAACCGTTCCTACTGGGGGCGACGAACCTCTCGGTGCCCACCTACAAGTCGTGCTTCCTGGCGATGGTGCGCCGGTTCTACGACCAGGGCGTCACCGAACTCAACGGCCACCTGCTCTACGCGCTGCCCGACGGTGAGTACGCGACCGCCGAGGCTTGGCTGGAACGCCAGGGCATCACGAACACGATCGACGAGGCCGCCAAGGGTCACCGGTCCGGCGATTCGGTGGATGCCCTGTTCGACAAGGTCGAGTCGGCGTTCGTCGAAGCGTGGCAGGCCGACGCCGGCCTGAACACCTACGGCGAGGCGGTCGCCGAACTGCTGGAATACCGGGAACGCGAGGGTGAGCCGATCGCGATGGGCGCCGACGACTGGCGTACCTTCGCCGCGCGGGCATCGCTGTACACGGCGCAGGAGAAGGCGCGCGAGCTGGGCGTCGACGTGGCTTGGGACTGCGAGCGGGTGAAGACCCCCGAGGGCTACTACCAGGTTCGCGGCGGCATTCCGTATGCGATCGCGAAGTCGCTGGCGGCCACGCCGTTTGCCGACATCCTGTGGATGGAGACCAAGACCGCCGACCTGGCCGACGCCAAGCAGTTCGCCGACGCGATCCACGCCGAGTACCCCGACCAGATGCTCGCCTACAACCTGTCACCGTCGTTCAACTGGGACACCACCGGGATGACCGATGACGAGATGCGGGCGTTCCCCGAGGAACTCGGCAAGATGGGGTTCGTCTTCAACTTCATCACCTATGGCGGCCACCAGGTCGACGGCGTGGCGTGCGAGGAGTTCGCCACCTCGCTCCAGCAGGAAGGCATGCTGGCGTTGGCCCGTCTGCAACGCAAGATGCGACTCGTCGAATCTCCCTACCGAACACCGCAAACCCTGGTGGGCGGCCCCCGCAGCGATGCAGCGCTCGCGGCGTCCTCGGGCCGCACCGCCACCACCAAGTCGATGGGCGCCGGCTCCACACAGCACCAGCATCTGGTGCAGACCGAGGTGCCCAAGAAGCTGCTCGAGGAGTGGCTGGCGATGTGGGGCGATCACTACAAGATCGGCGAGAACCTGCGGGTGCAACTGCGACCGCGCCGCGCCGGATCGGACGTGCTCGATCTCGGTATCTACGGCAGCGGTGACGAGCCGCTGGCCAACGTTGTCGTCGACCCCATCAAGGACCGGCATGGCCGCAACATCCTCACGGTGCGCGACCAGAACACCTTCGCCGAGAAGCTGCGCAAGAAGCGCCTGATGGATCTGATCCACGTGTGGCTGATCCACCGGTTCAAGCCGGAGATCGTCTACTACGTGACACCGACCGAGGACAACCTCTATCAGACCGAGAAGATGAAGGCGCACGGCATCTTCAGCGATGTGTACCAGGAGGTCGGCGAGATCATCGTGGCCGACGTGAACCAGGCCCGCATCGATGAGCTGCTGGCACCCGATCGTGAGGCGCTGGGACGGTTGATCCGCAAGGAGGACTGAGGTTTTCGCCGGGTGTTCGCACCCGGTCCTGGAATCCGATGCACGGGTGCCTTGGTGAATCAGACCGTGACAGCCCTGCCCGCGCTGGCCCGCGCAGCGACGACCGCGATGACGAATCCGACGAGTGCTGACCATCCCAGCACACCGTCGAGCCCGTTCTTGGCCATCAGCGTCAATGTGGTACCGGCGACGCACAGCAGGACACCGGTCAGTACCGACCGGGGCCCGCTGATCAGAACCCGGCTGTCCCACCACGGAAGCGGACGGTGTTCCAGTGGTGACAGCAGCCGG
Source organism: Mycolicibacterium alvei (assembly GCF_010727325.1). Lineage (NCBI taxonomy): Bacteria > Bacillati > Actinomycetota > Actinomycetes > Mycobacteriales > Mycobacteriaceae > Mycobacterium > Mycolicibacterium alvei. Next base: position 592,928 of record NZ_AP022565.1, on the reverse strand, counting down.
AAAGCCACCGCCATGAGAACGGCGAAAACGGCTGCGCGCAGGGCAAGGTGGGCCCAGAAGCCCGGGGCATGTGGATCGAAGGCGTCAAGGCCGAGAGCGTGCAGGCTGAACGCGGCGATCGCGATCACCGGGATGTGCCACAGGTACAGCGTCATGGCTCCCCCGTTGCCCATCGCCACCACGTACCAGACGCGTGGACGGGCGGCCCAGCGCCGGACCGGGTTCGCGGCGGCGATGAACAGACATGGCATCCAGATGCACTGCAGTGCCAGCAGCAGCGTCGGAGGTGACACGTTGGACACCCGCTCGGTTCCGGTGACGACCAGGGACACGTCGTAAATACCGGTGAGAGCGAGGATTACCTGCGCGGTCAAGGCGACGACTGCGATCCCCAGCGCCCGCCGTGCACAGATCAGGTGACGCGCATAGGCCACCCCGATCACGACCGGGATCAGCCAAACGATGATCAGGTTGGCGGTGCCCGCCTCGGGCGTTCCCACTGCGAACCGGATCGCATCCACCACCGCGGACGTGGTGAGCAGTCCGGCGACCACCCAGGCCAGGGTCCGACCGGTGGTCAGGCGCATCAGCGCCGGGACAAAGGCGAGCGCCACCAGGTAGACGCCCAGGAACCACAGCAGCGCCACGCATTCGCGCCCGAGTGCCGACGCGGACGAGGCTCCCATCGTCGCGTGGACCACCGGCAGGACCACCGTCCACACGGCCAGGTACCAGAACACCGGCCGGCACAGCCGTTGTGCGCGGGCGAGCAGCCATTCTCCCCAGGGTCGTCCGTCGCGCCAGCTGTAGGCGCCCGCGGCCCCACCGGCCATGAAAAACAGCGGCATCACCTGCAGCACCCAGGTAACCGGGGCCAGCGCAGGCAACGCGCCGAGGATGTTGCCGACCCGCACGCCGCCGGAGTCGATGGTGGCCAACAGCAGGGCACAGTGCCCGAACATGACCACGAGCAGGGCGCCCAGGCGCGCCACGTCGACGGCGCGGTCGCGGTCGCGTGTGGTGTCGCGGGCGACGGTGTCCGAGGTCGGAACGACCTCATCGATGGGCATGGCTCCAGTCTGCCGGTCTGAGAGCACTGTGCGAATGGGTATTACTACGTGTCGGGCAGGACCGGGCCCCGCCGATGGCAAAGATTACCCGCCGCGGCGGTGACCGCAGTAGATTGCTGCCGTGGGGAAACGACGGTTGGCCGGCGGCGCAGGACGCTTGCTGGCACTTGCCGCCTCGGTCGCTCTCGCCGGGGGCATGGTGTATGCGCAGAGCACCGAGTCGAAGTGGCGTCCGGAGGCCCCATCGGTAACACCGCCGCCCAGCAGTCAGCCACCGGTGCCGGTCCCGGCTCAGGCCGAGTTGGTGGCGGCCAGCGCACCCGTCGTGGCCCGTGACTTCCAGTTCTCCCTGCCGAAAGGCCCGGCGCCCGAGGGCGGGCTGCAACTCAAGACGATCTGGGTGGCCCGTGCCATCGCTGTGATGTTCCCCGAGATCACCACGATCGGCGGGTATCGGCAGGACGCGCTGAAGTGGCACCCCAACGGTCTGGCCATCGACGTGATGATCCCGAACTACCACTCCAAGCAGGGCATCGAGCTCGGAAATCAGATCGCCGGTTTCGCCCTGGCCAACGCCGAACGTTGGGGTGTGCTGCATGCGATCTGGCGTCAGGGCCTCTATCCCGGGATCGGCGCACCGCACTGGACCGCGGACTACGGCAACGAGACTGCCAATCACTTCGACCATGTGCACATCGCCACCGACGGTGGCGGGTATCCCACCGGGCACGAGACCTATTTCCTGGGGTCGATAAGCCGCTAGGAAGCCGAAGGGGCAACGTTGAGTCGGCAGGTAGGGTGCTGTCGATGAAGCGCGTACAGGTGGTGCGCGGATACGGCGGCATCAGCGCGGCCGACCGCCGCACCGAACGACGGAGCAAGCTGCTCGCCGCGGGACGACAGATCTGGGGCGAATCCGGGATCACCGAGGTGACCGTACGTGCCGTCTGCAGTGCCGCCGGGTTGACGTCACGCTACTTCTACGAGCAGTTCGAGACCCGAGACGCATTGCTGTTCGCCATTTCCGACGATGTCCGGGATCAGTTGCTGACCGCGCTGGTGAACGCCGGCGTCGGCGACCCGGGCAAGCTGGCCGACAAACTCCGGTCGGCACTCACCGCATTCCTCGAGATCATCGCGGCCGACCCGCACATCCACCGCATCGCCACCGGCGATGTCAGCAGCGTCGCCGGACTGACCGAGCACCGCACACACATCCTGGAGATGATCACCGGCCTGATCGTCCAGCTCGCACCGGATGTGCTGCAGTCGGCGGCGCCGGGCCCGGCCGAATTGCGCCGTGGCGCACAGTTCATGGTCGGCGGGGTGAACCAGATCATCGAAGCCTGGCTCGAGGACCCCGCGGAAACGCCCGAGGAACTCGCGGCCGAATGCGCCACCCTCTGCGTCGCCGTGGTTCGCGGCGTCACCCGGTCGGACGTTTAGGCGTCACATCCAGCTCGGCGGCCGGATCGAATTCGCCACGTCGACAAGGCGGTAGCGGTGACGCCGCCGCGGCGAGTGTCGCGCAAGCTCCCGCAACGCTTCCTCGACACCGACGCGTAGTCCCCGTTGGTCGAAGTCATGGCCGAGAAGCCGTTCCCCGCAGGCATTCACCGCGCCCGAGCGGCGCCAGTCGAGGGCGGTGCCGAGGACGAGCGCTCGGATCTGCAAAACGCGTGCCTCGGTCTCGGGCAGGCCACCCACCCGCCGCGCGGCATCGCGTAAGTCTGCCTCGGTGATGTCCGCGCTGGACCGCCCCTCGAGCAGCAGCACCACCGACGTCAGTTGGGCTTCACCGTAGTGGCGCGAGGTCACCGGGATCTGGTCGAGCACGTCGATCGCTCCCACCCGATCGCCGCGGTGGAAGAGGACGCGAGCCAGGCCGAACGCTGCGCTCACCATCGCGTGGTCGGTACGCCACAACGTGCGGTAGTACCGTTCGGCCAAGGCCCGCAAGCGTTCCGCGTCCGGCGCGTCGTCGGTGTCCAGCAACAGTTCCGCCGTCGCGGCCGCCGCCAACTTGGGTGCGGCCTCACCGGGAAGCAGGGCGACGACACGCTCGAAACAGGTCAGGGACGTCCCGAGGTCGCCGGCCTGCAGGCCGGCGATCCCGTCGTCCCACTCGATTCGCCAGTCATCGTCGGACTCCTCGACCTGCACGGGTTCAGGCAAGGCGCAGGCGATGTCGCGGGCGTCCAGGGCAACGGTGCGTCGACGGCCGTCGACGAATACATCGGTGCTCCGCAACGCCAGATCGGCACCGAAGGTGGAGCGCGGCGGGCTGAACAGCGTTGAGGTCCTCGGGGCCGGCGAACCGGTCTGCTCGGCGAGAATCTCGTGGAGCACACCCCGGCACTGGTCGGCCATCTCGTCCACCGACGAGAACCGTTGTGCTGGGCGGGGGTTGGTAGCGCGGACAAGCAAGCGGTAGAAGGACTCGTACTGTTCGAACAGCGGCACCTCGTCGCGGGTGGGCAACGTCTCGGCGTAGCGGTCGTTCGGCAGGTCCACGGTCAGTTTGGCCAGCGTACGGCCGACCGTATAGACGTCCGTGGCGACGGTAGGTCCGGTCCGCACGATCTCGGGTGCCTGAAATCCTTTGGTGCCGTAGATGTATCCGAACTCCTCGACGCCCGAAACCGCGCCCAGGTCGATCAACTCGACGTTGTCCTCGGTGAGCATGATGTTCTCCGGCTTGAGGTCGTTGTAGACCAGGCCCAGTGAGTGCAGATAAAACAGCGACGGCATGAGGTCGAGCAGATAGCCGAGTGCCTGCTCCACCGGCATCATCTGTCTGGCTTCTTCACCCGAGGCAGCCTGCTGCTCCGCCAGGATGGCTTCCAGAGTCGTTCCGCCGATGTACTCCATCACGATGTAACCCACCGGGCGGCCATCGAAGCCAGGATGTTCGACGAAGTTGTAGATCTTGACGATGCCGGGGTGATTCACCATCGCGAGGAATTGCCTTTCGGCGACAGCGATCTGCTGCGCCTGCTGTCCTCCGGGCTGGAGCAGACCTTTCAGCACCACCCACCGATCGCTGACATTGCGGTCGATCGCCAGATAGATCCAGCCGACACCGCCGTGTGCGATGCAGCCCTGGACGTCGTACTGACCGGCCACCAACTCCCCGGTCTCCAGATGCGGTGAGAACGAGAAAATGGCACCGCACCGTGGACACACCCCGTCGCTGGAGCCGGGTTGTCCGGCACTGCCCTGCCCCACTGGGCGTTCGCAGCCGGGGCACACCCGTTTCTCCTCGGCGACAACAGGGTTGGCGAGAATAGCACTGGCGGGTTCGATGTCCCCTCGGATCGGGATCTCGACCAAGCCATTGCCGACGCGCCGCCGCCCGGTGCGCAACCGCGGACGGGTTGTCGGCGTGCCCTCGGCCTTGACCGGTGCCGATTCGGTCACCAGGACGGCTCGCGTTCCCTCTTGTCCTGCCATGTCAGTCCCGGTACCTCGGCTCCGGCGGACGCGGCGCATCGCCGAGAACGTTGAGCCACTTCCGGTACAGCGACGACCAGGTGCCGTCGCGCCGGATCCGTTCCAGGGTGCCGTTGACTGCCCGGACCAGATCCTCGCGGGCTTTGTTCATCCCGATGCCGTAGGGCTCGGCCTCCAGGCCGGGGCCCACCAGGTGCAGGTTGGGATCCTGCACCGCCATGCCGGCCAGTATCGAGTCGTCGGTGCTGACCGCATCGGTCTGCCCCTGCTGCAGTGCCACCAGGCAGTCGTCCCAATTCTGAACCGCGAGCAGGGTCGCGTCGGGTGCCACCCGGGCGACAGTCGCCAGGGAGGTGGTGTCCACCTGTGAACACACCCGTTTCCCGGCCAGATCTGCGGGCCCGTCGATCGGCGAATCCTTCGGCACCAGCAACCGCTGGTGCGCGTCGAGATACACCGTGGAGAAGGCGATCTGCTCCGCACGGGCACAGGTGATCGTCATGGCCTTCACGACGATGTCGACCGAGCCGTCCTGCAGCGCACTGATGCGCTCGGGTGAGGTCAGCAGGCGGAACTCCACCCTGGTGGGATCGCCGAGCAGATCGCGGGCCACCTCGCGGGCGATGTCGACGTCGAAGCCGCGCAGTTCACCTGAGACCGGATCGCGAAAACTCAACAGATTGGTGCTCTGGTCGATACCGACCACCAGTCGGCCCCGTTGCCGAATCGCCTGCACCGCCGGGCCAGACACCGTCGACGGATGCAAACTCGCTGTGGCATCGCAACTCTCGACAGGAACACCTGGCACGTGTGATGTCACGGCGGCCCCGCTGGGCAGCGGCAGCGTGGTGCGCGAGGCGGACACCTCGGCGAGCGGTTGCGCCGCGGAACATCCTCCCATCACCGTCGCGGCGAGCAGGAGAAGTCCGGCAACGGCTCGCATCAGTGATACTCGCTCAACCTCGGTGCGACACCGGCGGCCACCGCTAGTGCGGCCAGCACACTGATGGCTGCGGCACCGGCCGGGAGTGCGCTCAGCGCCTCGTAGGCGCGGGTGAGGCCGTCGCGCTGCCGATCGCGCAGGCGGGCGATGTCGGCCCCCAACGCCTCGTCGAGCCGGCCGAACTGGGCCGTGGACTGCTGCGGCCCGTCGTCCCGCGCGATCGCCACGGCCTCGGCGTAGTTGCCGCGGCCCAATGTTCGCCGGGCCTCGGCGTGCGATGCCGTCCAGGCACGCAACGCGTCCTGCGCCCCGATCACCGGATGGCCGTCGAGTATCCGGCCGACATCGGCGGTGCGCTGTTCGAATCGGATGTCGGAGAGCGGATCGGACCCGCGTTTGAGCAGTCCGAGGATCTCGTCGGCACGGGCCTGCTGAACCAGAATCCGGGCCGTCACCGCCGATTCCAGTGGCTCACCGCCTTCGATGCGGGCGCTGCTGACCGCGTGCGTCACCATCAGTCCGGCCACGGCCAACCACACCGCGAGCGCGGCCATCAACACCGACGCCATCACCAGACCAGGGTTGAGGCGCCGATGACTGCGCCTGGCGAGATAGACCTGCGCCAGCACCAACAACCCCACCACGAGTGCGGCTCCCGCGATCAACACCGGTGGTGTGGCCGTCGACCGTCCCGCTGCCGTGACGGCATCGGCCTGCGTCCGGTACAGCCGCTCGGCGTCGGGCAGGATGGACTGCTGCAGCAGTGTGGACGATTCGCTGAGGTACCCGACGCCGATCGGGCGGCCGCCGCGGTTGGTCGCACGAGCGGTCGCCATCATGCCGGTGTACACCGCCAGCTGGTTGGACAGGTCGGTGAGCAACGTCAGCGATGGAATGTCGTTGGGCGACACCCCATTCGATGCGGTGACCAGACCGGCCGACGCCTCCCCTATCGCAGCGTCGTAACGCTTGCGGACCTCGGGCGGTTCGACGCCGCCGGCCAGAAACGCGGTGGCCGCGGTGGTGTTGGCCGACGACAGCGCACCGTAGATCCGTTGCGCTGCATCGGCCAGCGGTTCGGTGTGCGACCGCAGGGTCGCCAGTTGGCGTTGCCGGCTGGACTCCGTCACAGACGCTGCGACACCCACGATGAGAACTGCCGTAACCAGAAACACCGCCAGCACCGCTATCCGGCCCGGTGTGGCCCGCAGGAAATCGACGACCGGCCGGTCTTGTTCGTCGACATCGGCCAGCACGGACTCGTCGAGTGTGCGCATCGGCATCACCTCGCGATCGAACGCCGCCGAATTGCACGGTAACCCTCGTCGGGGCGCTACGCGGGCCAATTACGCTGCCGCCACGTTCTCGGCGGCCAACACCTCCGCGGCGGCGCGTTCGCCCGAACGAACCGCACCGTCGATCCAGCCGCACATGACCGCCGAACTCTCCGTGCCGGCCCAGTGAATGCGCCCGCACGGCTCCCGGAGGGCATGACCGAATTCGGTCAGCACCCCCGGCGGTGCGTGACTGATCATCCCGCCACCCGAATAGCGCTCCACTGTCCAGTTCTGCTCGTGATAACTGAGCGGGGACGCCGCCTTCGGACCGAACCGGTCGATCAATTCGCCGATCACCACCGATTTGCGTTCCGCGGCGTCGAGCAGACCGAGCCGGCGGGCGGCAGGTCCTTCGGTGATGACGCACATGATCCCCGGGGTACCGGTATCGGTGCACGCGTCGATGGTCAACGTGGCAGCGCTGCCCGGAGCAGCGGACTGCCCACACAGCCCGTCCTCGCGCCAGAACGCCGTGTCGTAGACGACCGAGATCTTGAAGACCGCCCCGCTGGGCATCCGTTGATGAAGAAACATCCGGTCGACGGGAAGCATCGGTTCATAGACGATCTGGCTCGCCACGGCCAACGGGACCGCGACGATCGCCTGCCGCGCCCGCACCGTCATTCCGTCGGCGTGGACCGTCACACCATCGTTGTCCTGCGCGATGAGGTGCACCGGCTGCGAAAGATGCAGTGCCTCAACCAGTTCGGTGGACATCGGCCCGTATATGGCGCCCATGCCGCCGCGCACCCGAGCATCCTGGGCACCGCCCCGGTTGGAGATGACGAAGCCAGGCCCGCCGCCCGACCCATCTGGTGCAGCGCCCACAACAACGACACCTCGGCTCCCGTCGAGGTATAGATGCCGGCGAGCGCCATCTCGAGCATCTCGCGGGCCTGCTTGGAGCGCATATGACGGTTGATCCACTCGCCCAAGCTGATCCGGTCCCACTCGACGGCCTTCTTCGCCTCCCACGGGGCGTCGAAAGGAATCGTCTTGCACATGAGCTCCACCTCGAGTAATCCGGCGCCGAGGTTGGCGATCGCCCACGGGCTCATCGCCCACGGAATCGTGCCGGAATAGCGGTGCTGCTTGCCGTCGAGGACCATCATCGCGTTGCCGTCGACGTACTCCTTGTATTCGTCGACGCCGAACTCCACCATCAGGGCTTTGATTCGATCCTGCCCCGGTCCGATCCAGGCCCCGCCCCGGTCGATCCACGTGCCGTCCGGCAGCACCTCGGTGAAGGTGCGGCCACCAACCCGATCACGGGCCTCCAGCAGCGCCACGGTGCGGCCCGCCTGCTTCAACCGCAGGGCCGCGGTCAGGCCCGCGAACCCCGCACCCACTACGCAACAGTCGACCTCGGTCATGGATCACCCTCCCCGTTTTCGACGGGCCAGATTCGCTCAAATTACGCCGTCACCGGCCGCCCCGGAGGCACTGTTGACCGACAGCTGTGGTAAATGCCACACGTTTTGCCCGCCCGGGGACGGATCACTCCGATCGAGCCGAATTGGGACGGCCCCGAACGTCACGCCCACCCCCCATATCCGGACCGGCAGCAGTCCGTGCGAGGATTCCTGACCTGGTTGTTCGCCCGGAATCACCCGATGCCCACCTCGCCTTCCCGCCACACCCAGGTGCGTCAAGCCATGGTTGACGCCTGGTCGACGAACTGGTTGCCATCGACAGCACCAGACAACTCCGCGATTCCGGTGATCGTCCGTCCCGCCGGTAGGGTCCGGTCCTCGTGGGTAGACACCAGTTCAAGATGGATCGGCGCCGCCGGTCCGCAGCCATGGCTGCGGTGGTCGCGCCTGCCGCCGCACTCATCGTCGTCGGCGCAGACGCCGCGCCGACCGCCACGCGCGATGCCGAGGTCGTGCCCGTAGCGGCCGTCCGGCCGGCCGCCGCCCCTGCGGCTCCGGTTGCACCGCCCGAGCGCGCCGTGCGCCGGAACATGAGGTTCCCGCTGCCTGCGGGTCGCGCCCCGGAAAAGGGCCTACAGGTCGAGACCATCCTGGCGGCCCGCGCCGTCAGCGCACGCTTCCCCCAGATTCTCGACATCGGCGGGGTCCGGGCCGATTCGATGAAGTGGCACCCCAATGGGCAGGCGATCGACGTGATGATCCCGAACTACGCCACCCCGGAAGGTAAGGCGCTCGGAGACCGGATCGTCGCGTACGCCCTCGACAATGCGGATCGTTTCAGCGTGAACCATGTGATCTTCCGGCAGCAGATCTACTCCCACGGCAGGGCTCCGCGAATGATGTCGGACCGCGGCGGCCCCACCGCCAACCACTACGACCACGTCCACATCGCCACGAACGGCGGCGGATTCCCCACCGGAAACGAAACGTATCTGACGTAGTTCGGCCGGCACACCCGAGCCGGTGTCCCGTCTAAGTCGCTGTGAATTGCCGTTCATCGGCGCGCCGGAACCATCATCGTGAGCAACAGCGCGATGATGCAGATGTGGCTGATGATGCGAATGTGACCAACGCTGAGCCCGCGCCTCCGACGGTCGGGCCGGACGCCGGCGAGGTGCGCAGCGAACCCGAGACAGTTGCCATTTCGCCGTCCACGCAACAGCGCGTCTGGACGATGCCGAAATCCCCGGTGACGCGCCAGCACGCCGATGAGGCCGGACGGATCGCCCGCAACGCCGTAACCGCCATCATCGCGTTCCTCGCCGACATTGCCCGCTACGTCGCCCGCAGCGTGCGGCAACTGTCGGTGGCGATCGAGGCTGTGCCCCCGGCCGTGCGCATGGTGACCGCGGTGGGCGTAACCGTGCTGCTGGGCATCGTCGGCGCGATCGCCATGCAGAACTCTCTCGGCCTCGCGTGCATCGTCGTGGTGATCCCGGTGTGCTCGTTCGCCCTCGGTGCGCTCGCACACCGTTGGTACGGCGGACTCGGCATCCAACCCGCACCGCGCTCGGAAGGCCGGGTGGCCTCGGTGCCAGACCTGCAGCGTTCGATCGAATACGTCGACAAGAAGCTCGCGCTGGCGCTCAACGCTTTTGGCGCCGAACGTCAACAACACGCGATGATCGCCCTGTTCCAGGCCAAGACCGCGGTCGAACTCACACTCGGCACAGAACAGGACACAGCGAGCCCCCTCGACGCGTTGCCGGCCGTGGGCGACCACGACGCGCGGCCCCGAATTCGGGTGGGCTCCGCGTCAACATCGTTGCGCGAAAACAGTTCCCTGGCCGCATCATGACCGAGCACACCCTCTCCGGTCAGGTCGCCCTCGTCGAGGACGACTACACGTTGGTCATCAATCGTGGGGCTGAGGCGGGTGTGACGCCAGGCATGGTTTTTGCCGTGCAGTCCGAGTCGGATCAGGTGATCACCGATCCCGAATCCGGCCGGGAACTGGGCAGACTCACGCGAGAGAAGCTTCGGGTGAAGGTGTTCGACGTGCAGCCGCTCTTCTCCCGTGCACACACCTTCGCCAGGACCAATGACTTCTACGGCCTGTTCCAGGCCACGGCGGCGGAGGTGACGGTGGACATCGGTGACAGCCTCGAATTGGTGTCGCGCGAAGCCGAGGTCCGGCGGGCATCGGGACAGTGATGTTCACGCGGGCGGTCTTCATCGTCCACGGTGTGGTGACACTTGCCGCGGCCGTCGTGCTTGTCGTCCGCCCGGCGGCCATCCCGGCCACCGTGGGCATCACGCTCGGATCCACCGAGTACCTGCTCTCGTACTTCCTGGCCGCTGCCGAACTCGGTATCGGCGTGCTGTCCATCGGGGCCGCGCGCCTACGCGACGCGGACGCCGTCCGGTTCATCGCCGTATGCTTCGCGGCGTTTCACGGTGCGACCGCAATCCTTGAGGTCAGGTACATGCTCATGGAGGGCGCAAGTACCGTGCTGATCGCGAACGTCGTCGTCCGGGTCATCGCCACGGTGGTCTTCGTGTTCCTCGCCCGACGTCGACGTACATGACGGCCGAGCCAGGCAATGAGAAAAGGCGGCTCCGGATTTCTCCGAAACCGCCTCTCACCTGCGTAAATCTTTGTCGGGCTGACAGGATTTGAACCTGCGACCACTTGACCCCCAGTCCACCCAGAGGCGTCCCCCTACGTCCTAGGGCGTGTCAGCATTCCCAACGAGCTTGGAAAACCGTCCCCCGGTGTCCCCTGCTTCCCAGGGCGTGTCACCTGTGTTGTGACAATCCGTGACAACGAACCACCCGACAGGCCCGAAATCGAACAGGTGACCGGATACCTCCAAATCGTGGTCGTGATTAGAGGACCGATCCAACTGAAGCACCCCTGTCATGCAGCGACGAGAGATTCACCTCGCCGTGTCGTCGTTGCCGACTCCGATAATCCCCAACTATGTCGGGGGCTAACCACTGCATATCGCGTCAGATGAATCATCACCACCCTTGTTGCCGGCGCGGTGGCGTGCACCGGCGGCACCGCGCCGCTGTGGGCGTCGATGCGACAGCGGACGACGCTTCAGTTAGGCAGCGCGATTGACCGCTGCTGCCTCGTGAATAGCGGCCTTGAGCTCGTGGTAGGTGCACTGGCGCGGACGGAGGGCCTTCAGCGGTCCGAGCCGAATCGTCTTCTGGTCCTTAACTTCTCGGTTGAGAACACTCGTCGGCAGCACATAGAAGGTCCATTGCGCTACGTCGAGCGGGTCGATATGTTGGCGGTCCTCACCCTCGAGCAGGCAGAAGACGTACACATCGGCGCTTCGCTTCACACTGTCCGCATAGGTGTTGGTGCGGGCGTTCCAGCCCTGTGCGGGGCGGATGCCGAACGTGATCTGTGAAATCCGGGCTTGCTCCCACGTTTGCACGTAGGCAGCCGATTTCACCTCTACCCCGCCGACACCGTCGACGTCGAGGTCGTACTGGTCCCATTCGAGGCGCTTGGTCTTGTGTATGCCGAGTGCTTTGGCCACGATGTACTCGGCCAGCACTCCGCGGGTGGTGTTCGTGAGGAGGTCGTCGTACGCCCAGGCTTGGAATTCCTGTTTGTTCAGGCGAGTCATCGCCGAGCCTTCATCGTTTGAGCAGGTCCTTTGCACAGCATCTTTGTAGTCTGCCGTTGCCACCGCACCCCTCCGTCTCATCGCCGTCAACGCGCGGAACCATAGCAAAGACCACCGACATGACGACGGGCTTTGTTGTCCCGCGGCATCGGGCAACCTCGCAACCTTTCGCAGCATCTACCGTTGCGCTCACCGTGACCCGATTGACAGGTGCTGACAACCTTCCTCATGGAACGGTACGAGTACGCCTCGCCGAGGTTCGGAGTTGGGCTTTCGCCACCGTCGCATTCTCGGGTCGCGCCGTGGTAGTCGGTCGCTGAGAATTTCTCGATGGCGCTAGACACTCCGCTCAACACACGCCAGCTCGATGTGCTCCGGTGGATCGGTGACGGCTGTCCCGACGGTCGATGGACCAACACCGGCTATAAGGCGACTGCGGCGGCCTTGCAAAACCGACGCCTCGTCACGGTCAGCAAGCGAGGCGGATGGAAGGCGACGATTGCACCAGCTGGCACCCCGAGTTGGGCGCGCGGTTCGTTGTAATTCAACCCGACGCGCTTGGGGGGCACAGTATTCACGAATTCATGACGACCGAGTTCAGCCAACTAGTTCCGAAGGAGACCTGGGCGGACTACCAACTTCCTCAGGTCGCAGAGGATGAAGTTGATGTGAGGAACGCTTCGCTGACCAACAGAGTCGCTTACGCCGCTGTTGTCTTGAAGAAGGCAATCGATGATGCGGCTCAATAGCAGTAGCGCAGCATATGCGGCGCATACCTGTACGTCGAGCGACCTGCTTGCTCTGCGCTACTGGGACACTCTTGGGCCACTGGGACACCGGACCGCCTCGATGGGCACTATCCCGAGATGCAGAAACCCGCTCCGACACTGGTCAGAGCGGGTTTTAGTCTGTCGGGCTGACAGGATTTGAACCTGCGACCACTTGACCCCCAGTGTCGTCTAGCGGGTCCGCCAATGTACGCCGGCGCCCCGTTGTCGCACGTCAAGCCCGGTATCCGGTTCTCGCCGGACAGCCACGGATACAGGTGGATTGAAACGCGTTGCTATCCACGTTGCTATCCGCCACATCTGGTGTCTGGCTGCGCGACCCGATGTCCTTACTCGGGTTCTCCCCGGGCGACCATCGTGGTTTGCCGCCGGTTGAGATGACGCGGCTGGCATGTCAGTAGCCCGATGCATACTCGGCGGATGGATTCACCGTCGGCAGGCACGTTCTGGCAGATCGATACAACCGAACGGCGGGTGCCGGGCCAACTGCTCACCGGCGGTGACGATCGCCCGACGTTGGAGACGGATAAGGCGATCTTCATCGAGAGACGGTTCTCGTTCACCCGGACGCCCACCGGCGGGGCGATGGTCGCCATTTCGGGCGACCCGGAGCATCACGTCGCCGACTTTCAGGAGAGGACGATCCACGGCGAACTTGCTGACGGCACCCGGGTCACACTCGTTGGCGCGCAGGGCGGCAGCCGAAGGCTCGGGTTCCTTCGTGAGCCGAGTGAGGCACACCAACAGTTCCGCGCTAGGTACGCCGTCATCGGCGAGCACATCAAGGCCGACGAGGTATACCACTCAGTCAGGTTTCAGGTTGTGTCCGCGTCTTGGTGGGGAGACGCCGAGGACGAGGCGCAAAGCCTCAGCGGCGATCACCTGCGCATCTACAACGAAGACGGCACGCGATGGTTCGAATTTACGGCCTTGACTGGAGCGACGTTGGGCGATCTCGACTCCGGAGTGATTAACGCAGTCACGACGCTGATCGAACTGGCCACGACGAACGAAGTGACGGACGCGAACGTACAGGTTCGGACCGAGGCCGAAGGGGCATGGCGGATCGTCGATCGCGGCCAACAATCCGTCAAGAAGTCTGGCCATCCCCTGATAGGCACGCAGCACCTCACCGCCGAGAAGTTCGCAACGTGGATTGATTTCCGTCACGAGACTCAAGGACTCGACGCTGCTGTCCTGGACGACCTTCCTGGCGTTGCAATTCAGACACGCGTGCTGACGCTTGGATCGGTCGCCGAAGGACTACACCGGCGCCTGTTTGGCCAGGGTGAAAAGCGCGTAAAGGGATTGTCAAGCAGCAGGATCGAGAAAATGCGCCGCCTCGCCCGTGAGGCCGCGCTCACGAGGATGACGGAGCCCGAGTACTCAGACGAAGACCGTGCCGAGTTCGGTAAAGCAATCAATGAAGCGTTCTCACACATAAACGAACAGACCTTTCGCAGCCGCATGGAAGACTTGCTGACCGACGCCCGACGCTCGATCCCGAGTCTTGGCGCCGGTTTTGCAGATTGGCCAAATGCTGTGTCAACGGCACGCAACCTCATGGCTCATCAGCCGTCGCTGCCTGATGACGTTGACGCCGACCAGTTTCTGGACTTGCTCGTCGCGCTGAGCTACTCCATCGCGTGGGTGCTGCGGACGAACATGCTAAACAAAGCCGGATTCGATGTTCCTACAATGCAAGAGGGGTATCGCGATTCATCGTCGTACGGTCATCACCTCGCGAACACGCGGATGCTGCTCGCAGGCAGCCCATGGGGGGTTAACACCAATACCGTTCAGTTAAGACTACAAGGGTGTAGTTTGTAGTCATGCCTCGTGCGGGTTGGCGTAAGCCTGAGTCGGATCGGCGGTTGTCGGATCTGGTGTCGGTGGGTGTGTTGACGCGGGTGTTTCCGCCGGCGTTGGTCGATGAGGTGATTGAGGCGTCGGGTCGTATGCAGGTGCGTCATCGTGCGTTGCCGGCGCGGGTGATGGCCTATTTCGCGATCGGGATGGGCCTGTATTCCGAGGGTTCGTATGAGGATGTGTTGGCCCAGCTCACTGATGGTTTGGCCTGGGCATCGGGGTGGCGCGAACAGTATCGGTTGCCTGGTAAGTCGGCGATCTTTCAGGCTCGGGAGCGGTTGGGATCGGCACCGCTGGCGGCGTTGTTCGAGCGGGTGGCTCAGCCGTTGGGTGGGCCTGATACGCCAGGGACGTGGGTGGCCCGGCGGCGAGTGGTCGCCATCGACGGAACGTGCGTTGATGTGGCGGATACCCCGGTCAATGACGAGTTCTTCGGTCGGCCCGCAGTGAGCAAGGGCGAGAAGTCGGCGTTCCCGCAGGCGAGGTTGTTGGCTGTCGCCGAGTGCGGTACGCACGCTATCTTTGCGGCCACGATCGGCGCCTATCGGGACTCTGAAGCCTCGATGGTTGAGCGTGTACGGGGTGCGCTGAGTCCGGGGATGCTGCTGTTGGCCGACCGCGGTTTCTTTTCATACGCTCTGTGGCGCAATACTTCTGACACCGGATGCGACCTGCTGTGGCGGGTGAGCACGGGACGCAACGGGCCGACGCCGATACACGTCGAAGACCTGCCCGACGGTTCATGGTTGGCGCATCTGCGTGCGTCCAAGGATCGTCATAGCGAGCCGATGCTGGCGCGGGTCATCGATTACACCCTTGATGATGGCCGCGACAATCCCACCGTCTATCGACTCATGACGACCTTGCTCGATCCCGCCGAAGCTCCTGCTGATGTGCTGGCGACCGCGTATGCCCAACGGTGGGAGATCGAAAGCGTCTTCGACGAACTCAAGACCCACCAACGTGGATCCAAGGTGGTGTTGCGCTGAAATCCCCAGATCTCGTCCTGCAGGAGATCTGGGGATATCTGTGCTGCCACTATGCAATTCGATCACTGATGGGCGAGGCCGCCGCGCACGCCGGCCGTGACCCCGATCTGGTCAGTTTCACCGCGGCACTGCGTATCGCCCGTCAATCCGTCGCCCAGCAGGGCGCTTTTTCCCCCTAACCAGCGACGATCAGCCGACCGGCACTGGCGCGCGTTCGTGCACCGACTCCTTGGTCGACTCAACCCAGCACGGCGCTCCCGCTCAGCACCCCGCGTGATCAAACGCAAAATGCCCAGGTGGCACGTCAAAAGGACTGCGCACCAACACTGGCCTCAACCCGAGCATCCGCCGCATATCAGAATCACCGCCCTTAACTGAACGGTATTGGGGTTAACACCGATTTGGGCACGCGTGACAACGAGTCCACCTAGGGCCTCGCATGATGGCCATTCCGCCAGCCCGCCCACCCGGGCAAGCCGTCTCAGTGGTCATCTATCCGTGCAGCAGACCCAACCTCAGCTATTCTTTCCGAAACGTACTGGATGTTATTCGACCTCGCGCCAGCGGTAACACTCGCGGGTGGGGCTGGATAGCAAAAGCCTGGCGAGTGATGCGGCAGTCACGCACAGAGTCGGGCTTCAAAACTGAAGTGGTCGTTGCGACATTCGGCAGTCACGAAGTCAACGCCGATCGTATGACCGGTGCCGCGCGGCGCGCACGCGGCACCGTAATTTTGTTGTGCTGCAGTAGGGTTGGCAGTCGCCCTATAGATGAAGTGAAATCGTTGAGCACCCGAAAGGACTCAATCCCGTGTCGTATCGGTACTTCTAGCGAGAACCTTTGCCCTGGCCAGGGATTATTCGGAACTCTCCGCCTCAAGTAAGTACCGGGTGAATCGTCATTAACCGCTTTGATGCGCCACACAGTCGCTGTAGTGCCCGCACGACTCACGGAATGTAGACGGCCCGAATGTCGTTGATCTCCCTGAGCTTCAGGAGATGCCGCGTCAAGCTCCGGCTAGCGGTCCGCCAACCCCACGTTCATAGGTGGCCCGGATGACGAGGT
Organism: Mycolicibacterium alvei; assembly: GCF_010727325.1. NCBI lineage: Bacteria > Bacillati > Actinomycetota > Actinomycetes > Mycobacteriales > Mycobacteriaceae > Mycobacterium > Mycolicibacterium alvei. The sequence goes on along the minus strand of NZ_AP022565.1, from coordinate 576,394 downwards.
GCCGCGCACCAACCGGTGTGAGGAAGAGCGTCTCTTCGGAGGCCCCTGTTGAGGAGCTTGCCCGTGCTGTACAGCGACACCACCACCGACATCGTCTGGATCGACCACGAGCTTGTTGCAGCGCTACGCGAAGAGATAGCCGAGCTGGACGACGAGCAGCTACTGAAGCGCGAGTACGATCTCCACGGTGATGCTGCCATCCGTGAGTACATCATCGAGGCGTCTCTTGTCGGCATCTACACCAGCGTTGGCCCCGAGGTCGCATTCCGACGCATCAGCGACGGTGAGGTATTCAGCCCCGATGAGATCGAGGCTGAGTTCGCGCAGGACGTTTGCGACTTGGAACCCGCCCACCGTGCCGAGATCACCTTCGCCCGCTGGATGGACGAGGTGGGCTACGTAGAGGTACACACCGAAGATGAGATCGCAGAGGGCCAGGAGTGAGTACGGATCAGGATCGCCGCTTACGTGCCGAGCTGGCAAGGGAACTTGGCTTTTGGCCCGCCACCCTCGACTCGGACGATATCGCGCAACATCGGCTGGCCGCCGCCGCCGATCGGGGCAAGCTAGGCCTGGAAGAGATCCACCGGCGGTGGGCGTGGTATCGGGAGGAGAAGCGGCGGTGCGATGCCGAGGAACAGGGCCGCTCTGATGTCGCAGACCTCTAGGCAATATGCGTCCAGTGAGCCGGAGCACCGGTTGTGTGCCGTGTTGACAGCTGAGCTGGGCTTCTCCCCTGCGACCCTCGATCCTGACGACATCGAGCGTCACAGTCGCTCGAATGCGGCTCCGGATTCCGCACCGACGATTGAGTGGATCGGGCGCAAGTGTGCCAGTGCACGACTCTGGGGAGATCGCCGATAACGGATTCGAGGCCACGGCGCGATCGTTCCAACATAGTGGAGTGCGCCGTGTGTCTCCACGAGGCTGCTGCGCACGGTCCCACGAGTCTGGACGGTTCGAGGTGACGATAGCCGCGTGCTCCAAGATCCTGTTCGCCACCTCGAGAATACGGATTGTGATGCACCAAATCTTGCCCGCATTCAGTAGCTTTGAGGGCGATGACATTCCCAAATACGCCTGGAACACGGCCAGCAGCCAAACCACCAACTCTCGACGACGCCCCTGTTCGACGTAGCCGACGAGTTGGCGCGGCTCGCCATGGAGCAGACCGGGCCGACGGGGTGATTTATAGCGATTGTCACTTCGATGGGTGACGAACCGGACTACAACCTGGGTCGACAAGGGGCACCAGCGCCTAGATGGGAAGACCTCGACGCAGAGACCCGCGCAAAGTTGACCCAAGCGCTTGCGACAACAGTGCAAGACCTGCGGATCGCGATACAACCCGTAATCGACTCGGTACGGGAGACAGTGCTCCCAGTGCTCGAAAGCTTCTCGGACTGGCTGCCGTCTCTGGTGCCGGCCTATGACATGTTTGGGGAGATCACCGCATTTTTGCGGGAGTGGGTACCCAACTGGCCGAGCGACCTTGACACCGAAAAGGCTTGGGACATCACCGGGACGGGGATTCCCTTGGCCTTCGTTCCGTGCCCAAGCATTGTCCATGCACTTGTCGCGGCAGACACTGGCCGCGACCGCCTCGACATCTTGATGGACTCGAAGGACCGCATACTAAAGGACTGCCGAGACGCCCTCGATCCTGACGACGGAAGTCCAGTAGCGGAGTCGCTGGCCATGCTGCCCCCGCTCTTGCTCGAAGCAATCGACGTTCTGGAAGCTGGGCATGTGGCTGCATGTTGCACGCTCGCAACTTCTGTCATCGACTCGGCGCTCCGGCGAACGTCGAAGAAAACGTTCAACTACAACGTCGTCCGAACCGGCTCGGTGAAGATCAAACTTCAAGAAGCCGTTGCAAAGAACGAATTTCGAGTGGCACTCGCTGAGCGTCCACTCCATTCATTGTTGGAGGAGTGGCGGCCCGACATTCCGAAGCCGATGCCGTCCATGCCGTCTCGCCATGTCGTCGCACACTGGGCTGACCCGTCCCATATGACGGAGGTGAACGCAATCATTACCACCATGGCCGCTACCAGCTTGATCTTAGGTCTCGCTGAACGTGAGGCAGTTTCAGCGCTTATCGACGGCGAGATGCGCTAGCGGCTAAGCCCCTGGGCTGTCGGTCTACGCGAAGGACTTGCCAAGAGCGTTGACACATCATGCTGCTTGGTGGTGCGCGAGTCGTTGGAGGTGCGGTGTCGGTGTCGGGCATCTCGTGACCGTCTCGTAAGAGTCGAGTTCCGAGCGTCTCGAAAGACTTTCGCACAACTTGGTGCACATCACCTGAAGGCACCTACCACACCCTTGGACTCGCCATATGCGCCCGGCTAACTGCGGGCGACGTGACCGACCGCTCAAGCGAACAAGCACGTTTACATGAAGTCGTCGGGCATGGCGATGGCAGCGGCTAACATTCGCCCATGCCGCTGCGGATCGGTGAGACCTTCGCCGGGTACCGGATTCTGCGTTTGCTTGGGTCCGGGGGAATGGGCGAGGTCTACCTCGTCCAGCATCCCCGGCTTCCCCGCCAGGAAGCCCTGAAGGTCTTACGCCCCGAGTTCTCCCAGGACGAGTCGTTTCGGGAGCGGTTCATCCGCGAAGCAGATCTCGCCTCGGGACTGCGCCATCCCCACATCGTCGGCATTCACGACCGAGGCGAGCACGACGGCCAGCTGTGGATCGCGATGGATTACATCGACGGCACCGACCTCAGCCATCTCCTGGAGCAGCGCTACCCGCAGGGCATGCCGGTCGGTCACGTCCTGCCGATCGTCACGGCTGTGGCCAGCGCGCTGGACTACGCCCACAAGAAGGGCCTACTACACCGAGACGTCAAGCCCGCCAACATCCTCGTCGCCGACCTCGACACCGATGACCCCAAGATCTACCTCGCCGACTTCGGGATCGCCCGCCCCCTCGATGACACCAGTGGCATCACAACCACCAACATGACAGTCGGGACAGTGGCCTACTCGGCCCCGGAGCAGCTCATGGGTGACTCGATGGATGGGCGGGCCGACCAGTATGCCCTCGCAGCGACGACCTACCACCTGTTGACCGGGTCGCAGCTCTTCCCGAACACCAACCCCGCCGTCGTCATCAGTCGCCACCTCAGTGCGCCAGTTCCTCTCCTTGGTGGCATACAACCCGAACTCGCATCGCTCGACCCAGTTCTGGCTGCCGCGTTGGCCAAGAATCCCGAGAATCGGTTCGCATGCTGTACCGACTACGCCCGTGCACTCACCGAAACCGTTGCACCGCAAACCCGGAGAGTTGGTGCAGCGCCCACCACCCCTGGCCCCGCAGTGCGTAGGGTCCACCGCACGGCTTCCCCGTCCAAACCCGTTGGCGCTACTGCCCGTGGCGACTCTGCTAGCTCGGTCAGACGGTGGCTGATCGGCAGCTCGGTTGCGGCGGTGTTGCTGCTGCTCGGTGTTACCGGGGTGCTGTGGCGGCCTTGGCAGCACCCGCAATCAACTACCACCGTCATCACATCGAACAATGCGCCGACCACATCGGCTCCATCCCCGACCGCGACGACAGCGGCACCGGCCCCTGTCCCGACTTCTGCTGCGCCGGAGCCTGCCCCTCCGACGAGTCCGGTAGCGACACCCTCGGTGGCGGTGACAACGCCTGCGCCCAATCCCAACGGGCCTGGGTGTTCACCCCAGCGACTGGACAAGTGTGGTCAATGGACGCCCGAGCAGGCCGCGTTCGCCTGCAGGGCAGTCTTGGGTGGAGCCGACTACACCACCGACCTCAAGCGCATGCTGATGAATCGCTACGGCCTGAGTGACGAGAGCGCCTTCTTCCTCGGCAAGGAAGCCATGTACAGCATTAACAGCGGTGGCTACATCGGCACCGGGGGCAACGCCGACGGCCCACATCCCCTGTGCAACGACATCGTTCCTTGACAAGACGTCCGAGCCCGCCGGCCGGCCCACCGGGTGGCACGGCCTCAGACGCTGAAGGTTGAAATTTCGTCGTGCCCCACTTAGGACGGAACTGTCCGAGTGGACGAACCACTGCTGAGTGGGGAGAGAGCTTCGATGATCAGCGCAGAAATTGCTGTTGCTGCGGTCGCGGTCCTGGCCAGTAGCACCACGGCGGTCGTCAGCATGGTTGTTGCCTACCGTTCTCAGCGGTCGGCGATACGGGAACAGAACCTATGGCAAGAACGGACCAACACCTACCTGAAACTCCAGGGATGGCTTCATGCGATCTATGAATGGGATGACCGAGGACATCGAAATGACCCGCCATCTCCCGACCTTGACACCATGATGAGGGTCAGGCTCTTTGCCAGCCCCTTCATCGTCGAGCATTTCGCGCAAATGGAGCGCGTCGTCGACCGAGCTGTGTGCGCCAGACGCGATAAAGACTGGGAGACCTTCGACAATCTGCGACTTCAACTGAGCGTTGGGTTCGCAGTAGATCTAAACGCCCTAATGCGTGATGAACTTCGGGGACATTCGAATGAGTACGTGGCGACTCCTAGTGGTCAGATCCGACTTCGATGGCGCAAACGACAAGCTTTGAGATTTTGGGTCCTCAAACCACGTTTGCGGCGTGGGCGTGGTCGCATCGTTGAGATCGAGATGCCGGAGAGCGGCACCGCGCCGTAGGATCACGCGGTCGCAGGGCAAGTGGTTTGTTTCGCGAGCCAAGCTTGGGCCGCGGCAGCCAGCGCCACTCGACAACCGCCCCCGCATGGTTCTCAAAGACCGTTGCCCTGCCGATCTATTCGCAGCGCTGTTAGCCTCCAGTGGTCCGTCGCTGTTGCGACGTTGACTAGAACTCACCCCGGAGCAGGCTGATCCGCCCCGGCATGTCGGGAGGTTCTCTTATCTGAGTGCCTCCTCGGCATGAGGGTGCCGTTGGCGATGGTAGTAGAGCGCTTCGGCCCGATCGGGGGTCAGGTCCTGGCAGTAGCCGTTGGGTCGCTGACGGTTGTAGAAGGCCACCCATTCGGCGGTCCCCAGCGCCAGTTCGGTGGCACCGGGATAGAGCGGCTGGCGGTCGATGAGTTCGGTCTTGTAGCTGCTGTTCACCGATTCGGCCAGAGCATTATCGAAACTATCCCCGACGGATCCGACTGAAGGCAGGATCCCTCAGCGGCCAGACGTTCGGTGAACGCGACCGCGGTGTATTGCGAGCCCGCGTCGCTGTGGTGGATAAGTGAATCCAAAGATGCTGCACCCGAACGCTTTCTGGTGTCGATAGCGTGGTCGATCGCATCGGTCACCAGCTTCTGGGTCATCTCGGTAGCCACCTTCCAACCCACGATCTTGCGGGCATAGACATCGGTGACGAACGCCGTAGGCCCAGCCGGCACGAGTCCGGCAGTAGGTGAAATCGGCCACCCACAATCGGTCAGGCGCACCGGCGACGAAATTACGCCGGACCCGATCCGGGGCTCGCGTCGCTGCCGGATCGGCGACGGTGGTGCGCACCCGCCGGCGCTTGCACGCACCCCGCCAACCCATCTCCCGCATGACCCGTTCCACGACACAGCGCGATACGTCGATACCATTGGTGCGCAATACAATCCATGTTTTACGAGCGCCCAGGACTCGGTACAGACTCTGCGATTGGCGAAGCTGCCAGATCGCATCGATCACCTGCGCATCGGCCCAGTCGGCTTTCGAGGGGCCCTGACGGGCGCGGTGGGCGTAATACGTCGACGGGGCGATCGTGACGCCGTACTCGGAAAGCACAGCGCACATCGACTCGACACCCCACTTGAGACCATCAACGCCCACCCGCATGTGCTGGTGGGCGCTGATGAACTCCACGACTACTGAGAGGGCCGGTCGAGCTCGGCGGCGAAGAAAACCGAGGCCGCCTTCAAGATCGCGTTGGCCCGCTTGAGTTCGGCATTCTCCCGGCGCAGCTTGCGCAGGACCTCGGATTCCTCGCTGGTCTGCCCCGCCCGAGAGCCGGCGTCGATCTCAGCCTGGCGAACCCATTTGCGCACCGTTTCGGCAGTACCGACGCCCAGCAGGTCAGCAACCCGGCCCATCGCCTCCCACTCCGAAACTGTCTCGCTGCGCAGATCGGCCACCATCTGCACCGCCCGCACCTTCAGCTCGTCTGGATACCGCCTCGATGACTTCGATCCCACGTGCCCATCCTTCCCAACGGAAGAACTCTCCAGACACGCCGGGGCGGATCAGAGCGTCTCCGGCCATGCCGGGGACACATGCATTGATCGTCGGCGTTGGCGGGTATCCCCATTTGGAGGGCGGCACGGGCACCCCGATTGAGGACCCGCTGCAGTACGGTAACCTCGGCCAGCTCACGTCGCCGCCACGCTCGGCATTGGCATTCGCAAACTGGCTATGTCAAAACGCCCACGAACGCTGGAAGGCTCCACTGGCAAGCGTTGACATGCTGATTTCGCCGTCACCTGCCGATCCGTCGCCAGCCGGCCTAGGCATGTCCTTCCACGAGCCGACCATCGCCGGGATTCGCACAGCGTGGGAAAGCTGGATGTCGCGGTGTAGCACGAACCCCGGCAACGTCGCGGTGTTCTACTTCTGTGGCCACGGCCTCCAGAGCACGGAACAAATTCTTCTTGCCAGTGATTTCGGTCAGTTCGACAACCATTTCGTCGGAGCATTCGGGTTCGAGAGCTCGCGCTACGGTTTTCTCCAACACCCACCGCAGACGCAGTGTTTCTTCATCGATGCTTGCCGCGGAGTCACGCCAGGGGTGGTGGAGAAGCTCGGAAGTCCGACCGTCCTACCACTTGTCACGCTGACTGCATACAAAAAGCGCCAATGCGAACACGACCTGACCCTTCAATCGTCTGCTCCGTTTCAGAGCGCCTTCGGCCCGATTGGCGCGGTTTCCCACTTCACCGCAGCTCTGATTTGTGCATTTGAAGGTGGCGCTGCAACCACCGACGAGTACGGGGACTGGGTTATTCGAACTGAACGCGTCAGCGCGCGGATCGACGATTTGTTGGAGGCACAGTCCGGGCGACGCCAGCCAACAGCAAAAGGACCTGGTCTGGCCTCCACGGTGCTCTACCGCCTGGATGCGCCCCCAGATGTCAAGCTCACACTGGGCTGCGACCCGCGCCTGGCTCTGGACAAGGCAACGCTGTTCTACAAGCCGGACTCGCCACCACGAGCCAAGCGGATTATGCGGACGCCGCCAGCATCTGTCGCGTGGGAACTAACGGTCCGGGGTGGCTACTACACGGTCGGGGCTTCCTTCGCCGACTCGACTTTCGAGAAGAGCCGTCGCGGCGTCCTTCTCGAACCTCCATTCTCGCCTCAGGTGCTGAGGGTGCGGCCGAAATGAGCGGGTTTCAACTTCAGCTGAAGAGCTATGAGCCGGAACTAGCCGGCGCGCCGGTGGTGGTCGAAATTCTTGACAAAGAACTTCGCTTGATCATGCAGCAAACGATAGAAGTCGGCGATCAGCGACACGTTGAGGTGCCCGCGGGACGCTACGGCGTTCGGATGCTGCTGCCGTCGGGCCGGTCGCTGACCGGCAGTGTCGTCGCAAGGGTAAGCGCGCCGGCACCACTTGTAATCGATCTTAGCCAGATTTCACCGCACGATTTCTTACAAAGGACGGCCGTGCTTAAGTCGGCCTCCCTTGGACCCAACGCAAGTTTCGACGAGCCGGCCTATGGGTCGGTGTGGTTGCGGTTGTGGTCGCGCAGCAACGATAAGTGGAGGGTCGAACCTTGGCCCCGGCCAAAGGCCACATGGGAATCCGATGCGGTTCGGTTCTGGTTCCAGATCAGCCGACGCGAACACATGCTTCAGTTCGGCGGACCCCACATCAGATGGACGATGGTGTCACTGCCCGCGGCTGACCGGCTGGAGGTAACCATTCGTCCTTCTGGTAGTAAGGCTGAGCCGGAGCTAGCGGTCACAGTTGCGACCGATAACAATCTAGTCGAGGCACTGCTCGGCTATGTCTCGATCGGCGCATTAGGTAACGCTGGCTTGATCAACGAGCAAGTAGAGAAGTTGCTGCTGGTCAACCCGGCCGCCGCGGCGGTGGGGGGCTACTATCTCCTTCGGGTCTGCGATCTGGAGCGCTTACGCGCATGGCCAATGAACCGCCCCACCTGGACAGACTGGATGCCCGACGGTGCGATTATCCGCGCGTGGCGAATTATTCGCGAACAGCAGGAGGCCGAGCAGCGGTCCCCTGCGTCGCTTGCCGGTGCCCGGAACGAGCTGCTCGGGGCAGCCGAGCGCGGAACCCCCGTCTACACGGAGGGACTCCGCCTCCTCATCGCGGGGCTGAAGTTGCTCGATTTCGAGGCGGCAGGAAAGGATCGGGAGGTTCGTGACGCCCTTTGGCAGGTTCGGCCCCTCGCGGCCGCTACCGACCTCGGCCAAGCAACTATTACCTTTACCGGCTCCAGCCCCTCGCATGCATCTCCGTCACATCTTTTCGGACTGCCTCGGTCGCAAACGGGGCTGGCGTTTCTACACCAAGCCGATATTGGAACGAACGACAGCGCGCCGCCTTGGCGCAGTCAACCCCAGAGAAGCGTAGGAATTACCCTCGGGACCACCAACTCCGTCGTTGCAATGCTGGTGCGTGGCGAACCCGTCGTCGTCGCAAACTCTGAGGGTTCCCGGACTACCCCGTCCGTCGTCGCGTTCGCGCGCAACGGTGAGGTGCTGGTCGGTCAGCCCGCCAAGAACCAGGCGGTGACCAACGTCGACCGGACCATCCGTTCGGTCAAGCGCCATATGGGCACCGATTGGACCGTCGAGATCGACGGCAAGAACTACACGGCGCAGGAGATCAGCGCGCGTGTGCTGATGAAGCTCAAGCGCGATGCCGAGGCCTACCTCGGTGAGGACATCACCGACGCGGTCATCACTGTGCCAGCGTACTTCAACGACGCTCAGCGTCAGGCCACCAAGGAAGCCGGGCAGATCGCCGGCATGAACGTGCTGCGCATCGTCAACGAGCCCACTGCGGCCGCCCTGGCCTACGGCCTCGACAAGGGCAGCAAGGAACAGACCATCCTGGTCTTCGACCTCGGTGGCGGCACGTTCGACGTCTCGCTGCTGGAGATCGGCGACGGTGTCGTCGAGGTGCGCGCCACCTCCGGTGACAACCACCTCGGTGGCGACGACTGGGACGACCGGATCGTCGAGTGGTTGGTCGACAAGTTCAAGGCCACCAGCGGCATCGACCTGACCAAGGACAAGATGGCGATGCAGCGGCTGCGTGAGGCCGCCGAGAAGGCCAAGATCGAACTCAGCTCCTCGCAGAGCACCTCGATCAACCTGCCCTACATCACCGTCGACGCCGACAAGAACCCGCTGTTCCTCGACGAGCAGCTGACCCGCGCCGAGTTCCAGAAGATCACTCAGGATCTGCTGGACCGCACCCGTTCGCCGTTCCAGTCGGTGATCAAGGATGCCGGCATCTCGGTCGGCGAAATCGACCACGTGGTGCTGGTGGGTGGTTCCACCCGTATGCCCGCCGTGACCGAGCTGGTCAAGGAAATGACCGGGGGCAAGGAGCCCAACAAGGGCGTCAACCCGGACGAGGTTGTCGCAGTGGGCGCCGCGCTGCAGGCCGGTGTGCTCAAGGGCGAGGTGAAAGACGTTCTGCTGCTTGACGTCACCCCGCTGTCCCTCGGTATCGAAACCAAGGGTGGCGTGATGACCAAGCTGATCGAGCGCAACACCACCATCCCGACCAAGCGGTCGGAGACCTTCACCACCGCCGACGACAACCAGCCGTCGGTGCAGATCCAGGTCTTCCAGGGTGAGCGCGAAATCGCTTCGCACAACAAGCTGCTCGGCTCCTTCGAGCTGACCGGTATCCCGCCGGCCCCGCGTGGTGTGCCGCAGATCGAGGTCACCTTCGACATCGACGCCAACGGCATCGTGCACGTCACCGCCAAGGACAAGGGCACCGGCAAGGAAAACACGATCAAGATCCAGGAAGGCTCCGGCCTGTCCAAGGAAGAGATCGACCGGATGATCAAGGACGCCGAAACACAAGCCGACGAAGATCGCAAGCGTCGCGAAGAGGCCGACGTCCGCAACCAGGCCGAGTCGCTGGTCTACCAGACGGAGAAGTTCGTCAAGGAACAGCGTGAGGCCGAGGGCGGGTCGAAGGTTCCCGAGGACACCTTGACCAAGGTCGACGGTGCGATCGCCGAGGCCAAGTCGGCGCTGGAAGGCTCCGACATCTCCGCGATCAAGGACGCCATGGAGAAGCTCGGTGTCGAGTCCCAGGGTCTGGGCCAGGCGATCTACGAAGCCACGCAGGCCGAGCAGGCCGCCGGTGGATCGGGTGGAGCTGCCGATTCGTCCAATGCGGACGACAACGTGGTGGACGCCGAGGTTGTCGATGCCGAGGCAACAGAAGCATCAGACTGGTATTGGCGAGAAACCTAATCCATCTGGGCCGACTTGGCGAAGGAACTTGCCGGGTTCTGCGAGCGTCACCGCTCAGCGTGAACCCGATCGGTAACCATTGATCGCAGTAACCGTCCCAAAAATGACCACATACGAGACATCACCGCAGCCGGGATTGGCCGTCGGACGCGCCCAGGTCGTGGTGTCTCGAAAGTTCGTCTCAGAAATATCTGTCTCGAAACTGGCGTTGGGACCATTTATGAGCCAGCGCAATGCCGAGTCGGCATCCATCGGCACCCGGGTCGGCTACACCAGGGTCAGCACCGTCACCCAAACCTTGGATCAACAGAATGAGGCGCTGACCGCAGCCGGCGTGACCAAGGTGTTCTCGGACGTCATGTCGGGTGCCCGCGACGACCGGCCCGGCCTGGCCGACCTGCTCGCATACGTTCGTGACGGCGACACCGTGGTGGTGTGGAAGCTAGATCGTTTGGGTCGCAACATGCTGCACATCCTGCAGACCGTCAAGGAGTTGACTACCCGTGGCGTCACTCTGGTGTCGGTCACCGACGGTATCGATTCGTCAACTCCCGCTGGTCGCATGATGATCGGCGTTCTCGGGTCGCTCGCGGAGTACGAACGCGAGTTGGTCAAGGAGCGTACTGCCTTGAAGCGAGCGGCATCTCGCGCCAATGGGACCAAATTTGGGCGACCGCGCAAGGTCGGCGACGGCGACCACATCGCCACTGCCACGCGGATGAAAGCAGACGGCCACACCGCCAAGGACATCGCGAAGTACCTAGGGGTGAGCAGGGCGACGCTCTACCGGTACCTCAATCACGAAGCTGGTTGAGCCGGCCGGGGGTGGTCGTCGACCAGCGCGTGCGCCGATGCCTCGTCGGTCACGGGCCGCTGGCATGCGGCGCCGGCAGTTGAAAGCGGTCAGTGTGGGAGTTGATCCGCCGCGATGCCGACCCACACATGCTTGTCGGCGGTCCGGTTACCAGTCTGATCCGCCTGGTGTTCGGTCATGACGGACACGGCCAGTGGCTGGCCAACCATGACCTCACCACCAACAAGAACACCAGATGGCACCTGCACAATTTTCGCCTTCGCCCGCTGTTTCTCCACCCGCATCTCAATGGCGTTGCCTTCAAGATCCACGCTCACTACACGCCCCGACAAAACCTGTGGGGACGACACGGCCGATCTTTCGAAAAGTGCCTTTGCTCGGATTCGGCCCTTCCTGGACAGAGTGGAGTTCAACCGACTTCCAGTGCTCCCTGCCGCAGTGACCTCGAGGTCAAGGTTCCGGTCATTTAGCTCGGATGTGAGCAGTCGAAGTTGGTGGAGGAAGTCGGGTCGTTCGTCTGCAAACGCGCTATCGTCAGCCTCGTTCTCAAGGTCGTCGTGCACTTTGAGAACGTGCGCGACCGCCGACTCAAACTCGTCGACTACCGCAACGTCGAGCTGATCCAGGCTTACGGCAACAAAACGGGGCACCATATGCATGATCGCGCTGCCCTCGCTGACACCGACCCAATCAATGTCTGCGATACGGGCTGCCGCTGCTGAGCTGAGCGCCTCTCGCACCTCACCTTGGAAACGGTCTGCCACCTGCAAGACGTCGGATGGCAATCGTCCACCCTCCGTCGATGGGCCAATGAGCCGCAGATCCAAGTGGATTGGAAAGCGGGCGTTCGAGGTGACGTCTTGAATCGCACCCACGAAGGATCGGCGGGCGGCCTGGACGAGGTCCGAATCGTCGTCGGTATTGTTGACTACCCATTCTGGCAACTGACGACGTCGGAGGCGTGGATACCTGTCAGCCAGGCTCATAACGTCACCTCCAGATACCCTCGGGCTGGTTCAGCATCTTCGGAAAGCATCGCTTGCTTGACCGACAAGTCCGTTGTGCGTTGCCAAAAATCGTCCATCATGCCCCGAGTAGCTACGTACTCGTACTCCTCAGCCTCCAGATTCCGCAGCTTAAGGGTGGTGAATGGCTTCCATAGTACGACGAACGGTTCGACCCGGTAGGTCGACTTAATCTTGTCCCGGTGTTGATACAACGCTTTAAGTTGTCCTGCACCTGGGCGGCCACGCAGCGAGCCCAGCACGTCACTGTCGAGAAATGGCGAGATGTCGACGTCGCCGACCTCTACGGCGCCACTGGTGAAGCTCCCACCTACCCACAGCCGTTTCAGCACCTTGACCTGGAGGTCGGATTCGACGGCTTCCCAGTCGGCGAGATAGTCCACAAGACCATCGAACACTGCGCGTCGGCTACCCGACGCAGCAAACTGAGCTGCATCGACGAACGTTGCCTCCAACTCCTCCAATGTGCACAAGTACGTTCCCACTGGCAGATGGCCATCAACTAGATCAGGAATCAAGCGACCAACAACCCCCATTCCCACACGCTGCAGAATCGTAGACTGCTGGCCCCGACGCGCTCGCTTCTGAGTAACTCGAGCGTTCGCGTCGCGAACGTACGTCATCGTTGGACTGCCTGAAGCGCGACACATCATTCGTCGGCGCTTCGCCGTGATGGACCACGATTCGCGGTAACTTCCGCTTAACTAAGACTTGGAACCAAGGAGCCAACTGCACTATGGCGCAGACCAATGCCAACTTGATCTGGAAGATTGCTGACCTGCTGCGGGGGCCATATCAGCCCAACCAGTACGGCGATGTGATTTTGCCGTTCACAATCTTGCGCCGCTTGGACTGCATCTTGGAACCCACCAAGGACAAGGTCCTCGCCGAATACAAGAAGATCCAGGCCACCAAGGTCGAACCCGGCGTGATGCTCAAGACCAAGTTCAAACTGCCCTTCTACAGCACCTCACGGTGGACATTCGCAGCACTCGTGGGCGATCCCGAAGGCGTGGCCGACAATCTCATCGACTACATCGAGCGGTTGTCACCCAACGTGCGCGACATCTTCGACGGCTTCCGCATGATCGACCTCATCGGTGACCTCGCCAAGTCGGACCGGCTCTACCTGATCGTCAAGGAGTTCGCCGCAGTCGACCTGCACCCCAACGTGATCACCAACCACGACATGGGCTATATCTTCGAAGAACTAATCCGCAAGTTCGCCGAATCCAACAATGCTCAGGCCGGCGATCACTTCACCCCCCGCGAGGTCATCTCGCTGATGGTCGACATCCTCTTTCACGCTCAAGACGACGTACTGACCAAGCCCGGCACGGTCCGCACCATCTACGACCCCGCCGCCGGAACCGGCGGCATGCTCTCCACCGCCTACGATCACCTCATAGCCATGAACCCGAAGGCACGCCCTGTGCTCTACGGGCAGGACATCAACCCCCGTTCATACGCAATGTGCAAGTCCGACATGATCATCAAGGGCCAAGACGTCGACAACATCTACCTCGGCGACACACTGGCCGATGACGGGTTCCGCACCAAGCACTTCGATTTCCTGCTATCCAATCCGCCCTTCGGGGTGGCCTGGAACACCCAGCAGAAGAAAGTCACCGACGAATACGAACAACGCGGCTTCGCCGGACGCTTCGGCCCCGGCCTGCCCCGCGTCTCCGACGGCTCGCTGCTGTTCCTGATGCACCTGATCTCCAAGATGCAGCCGGTCAAGAACGGGGAGGGCGGCAGCCGCCTGGCCATCGTGCTGAACGGCTCGCCTCTATTCACGGGCGCAGCCGGATCGGGCGAGTCGAACATTCGGCAGTGGATCATCGAGAACGACCTATTGGACGCCATCATCGCGCTGCCGACCGACATGTTCTACAACACCGGCATCGCCACCTACATCTGGATCTTGGACAACAACAAGCCTGCCAAGCGCAAGGGCAAAGTGCAGCTCATCAACGCCGTCGACATGTACGGCAGGAGGAGCAAGTCCCTCGGCTCCAAGCGGAAAGAACTGCGCCCGAAGGACATCGAGCGGATCTGCAACCTGTACGACAGCTTCCGAAACCAGCAGGCGACCGATGAACACGACGCACACTCGAAGGCCTTAAAGGGCGAGGAGTTCGGCTACTCCACCATCACCGTCGAACGACCCCTGCAGCTGCGGTTCACACCCACTAGGGACAAGGTCGAGGCAGTGCTGGCGCAGAAGAATGTCGACAAGCTCAAGGACGGCGAGAAGGCCGCGATCAGCAAGGCTCTTACCGGCCTGATCGGGTGGGAGTGGAAGGACCGCGACGAGTTCATCACCGAGCTCAAGGACGCGCTCCATAAGGCAGGCCTGACGAAACCGTCCGCCCCGCTTGTGAAAACGATCTGGTCGACCGTCGGGGAGCATGACGATGACGCCACTATCGTCACCGATGCCAAGGGCAACCCCGAACCCGACCCTGCGCTGCGCGATACCGAGAACGTCCCCTTGACTGAGGACATTGAGGAGTATTTTGCCCGCGAAGTCCTACCCCACGTTCCCGACGCCTGGATCGACCAAGATAAGACCAAGATCGGCTACGAAATCCCCTTCACCCGGCACTTCTACCGCTACATACCTCCGAGACCTCTGAGTGAGATCCAAGAGGACCTGCGCGTCTTGGTCAGTGAAATCCAAGTGATGCTTGGCGAGGTGGGAGCGTGACCTCCCGAGAAATCGATCTGCCAGCGATACCGGCACACTGGACGATGCTCCCGATTAAGTTCATCGGTCAGTTGGTGACAGGGGGCACCCCGGCGACGACCGGCGAACAACAGCATTTCGCCGACGGCGGCGACGATAGCTTTCCTTGGTTCCGGCCAGAGGACTTGGATGCCACGGGCAAGCCCTCAGTGGCATCCCGCCATCTATCCGAATCCGGCTGGGCGGCAGTACCGCACCTCACCCCACCCTCGGTACACGTCGTGTCTATCGGAGCGACACTTGGCAAGATCGGTTATGTCGACCAACTGGCTGCCTCAAACCAACAAATCAATGCCATCGTCGGTGCACAATGTCCCAAATTTGTCTACTTCGCGTTGATCGCGAGTCAAGATCGCATTCGGGCTTCATCAATGGGTAATACCCTCCCAATTATCAGCGCCGGTCGGCTAGGCGCAGTGAAGCTGCCTGTACCACCGCAGGACGAGCAGAAAGCGATCGTTGAATTCTTGGAGCATGAAACTTCCAAGATCGACGCATTGATCGCCAAGCAGGAACAGCTCATCGCCACCCTTCGCGAGGACCGCACCGCCACCATCACACACGCCGTCACCAAGGGTCTCGACCCTGATACCGAGATGAAAGACTCCGGAGTTGAATGGCTTGGCGACGAACCGCGCCGCTGGATGACTTCTCGGTTGAAAAACGTCATCCATTCGATCGAATCGGGAACGAGTGTCAATGCTGGCGACTGGCCAGCCGGAGCCGACGACGTCGCCGTCCTCAAAACGAGTTGCGTGTCTGCAGGGTGGTTCAATCCGGCAGCCAACAAAACCGTTGTTGACCAGAACGAGATTGACCGCACCACCTGTCCCGTTAAGGCCGATTCGCTAATCGTCAACCGTGCCAACACGCCGCTATTGGTTGGCTCTGCCGGATATGCCGAGAGCGGACGCCCCAACCTGTTTCTCTCTGACAAGCTATGGCAGGTCCGATTCAATGGCGCATCGGCGCGGTTCATCTACTACTGGACACAGACGGAGGTCTATCGCTCGCAGATCGTGGCGATGTGTGTTGGTGCAAGCTCCAGCATGCAAAACCTTGCGATGACGGACTTCCGAAACGTCGCGATCGCATTGCCTCCTATGGATGAGCAAGTCGCCATCGCTCGTTTCCTATCAACCCGCACCGACACGATCGACGATCTGATCGGCAAATCAACTGGTGTCATTGAAGCCCTAAGGGAGTACCGCGCCGCACTGATCACCGATGCAGTAACCGGCAAGATCGACGTGCGGGGGGCAGTGGCCTAGCAATGGCGCGCGCACAGACGATCCAGATTTATTTGCCCTCTGGGGATCCGGCGGGGTTACGTGTTGCAAACCTGACGACACGCACCGTGCGTGCATTCGAGGTGCCCCGCTCACTTCTCGGTCAGTTCCTCCAGCGTCCTGAGGCCGGGCAGGTGGGTGTCTACTACTTGTTCGGATCGCATGAGGACGAGACGCCGCAGTGCTACATCGGTCAGTCCGGCAATGTAGGGGGGCGGCTTCAGCAGCACACTGCGACCAAGGATTTCTGGACCAAGGCGATTGTGGCGGTGTCGCTGACGAACGAGTGGACCTCGACCCACGTGGCCTACCTCGAATGGTTGTCGCTAGCGCGGGCCAAGGCTGCTGGGCGGTACACGTTGCTGAATGGCAATCAGGCGTCGAACCCGTTCACCCCTGAGCCGTTGGAGGCCGACTGCCAGGAGTTCATAGACACTATCGCGGTGCTGTTGGCCACGCTCGGCGCTCCGGTGCTCGAATCAGTGAAGCCCATTGCATTGCACCCTACGCAAGCGAGTACCAGCGAACCAGAATCTCTGTTCTTCCGCGAGGCCGGCTGTGATGCCACCGGTTACCAGACCTCGGAGGGACTGTTGGTGTTGGCCGGGTCCAAGGGCCGCGCCGGAGTACGCGCCTCTGCACGTCCTGGCATCGCTGTCCAGCGGAAAGCTCTGGAGGAGGAAGGAGTGATCGAAGTCGGCGAGCAGGAATTGATATTTCTGAAGGATCATCTCTTCGGTTCCCCATCGGCGGCGGGATGCGCGCTCGTCGGCGGGGAAAACAACGGGCGGAAGAGTTGGCGCAACGCCGAAGGCCAATCCATCAGCGAACTGGAGCAGCTCACGGTGGGACCGAGAACCGATGAGGCGCAGCCATAATGACCCAGCATCATGAATCATCATTCGAGACCGAGATCTGCGAGTACCTGGCCGAGCAAGGTTGGCTGTACTCGCCGACCGATGCGGGCTATGACCGTGAGCTCGCCTTATTCACCGAGGATGTGTTTGCGTGGCTGGCTGATACGCAGCCTGGCCAGTTGGCCAAGCGGGTTAAGCCGGAGCTGACGGGTGAGGCGCTGGCCAAGGCTCGGGCCGGGGTGCTGGCCACGCTGGTGAAGCAGTTGGGGGCCGATCCGTACAGGGCCAACGGCGGCACATTGTCGGTGCTGCGGCGCGGCTTCAAGGACCTCAATGCTCAGTTTGCGATGTGCCAGTTCCGGCCCAACACCACGCTCAACGAGACCACCCAGCAACGGTATGACGCAGTGCGGTTGCGGGTGATGCGCCAGGTCCACTACTCGACCCAGAACTCCAACAGCATCGACCTGGTGTTCTTCGTCAACGGCATCCCGGTGGCCACTGCGGAGTTGAAGACCGACCTCAGCATTCAGAGCGTCACCGACGCGGTCCTTCAGTACAAGCATCACCGCCTGCCCAAAGGTGAGCCCCTGCTGCAATTCGCCTCGCGAGCGTTGGTGCATTTCGCGGTGTCGAACTCCGAAGTGCAGATGACCACCCAGCTGGCGGGCGTGGACACCGCCTTCCTGCCGTTCAACCGAGGTGATCACGGCCACGCCGGAAACCCGGCCAATCCGCATGGCTCGCCGACGGCGTATCTGTGGCAGCAGATCCTTGACCGTGACACCTGGTTGGACATCCTCGGGCGATTCCTGCACTTACAGATCGACGAGAAAATCGACCCGGCCACCAATAAGAAGCTCCGCACCCAACGGATGCTTTTCCCGCGCTACCACCAATGGGACGTAGTCACCCGTCTGGTCGCAGATGCCCGCCGCACGGGACCGGGGCAGAAGTATTTGATCCAGCACTCCGCCGGCTCAGGGAAAACCAACTCCATTTCATGGTTGGCGCATCGCCTGTCGGTCCTCCATGACGACGCCAACAAGCCAGTGTTTGACTCCGTCATCGTGATCACCGACCGCAACGTCCTGGATGCCCAGTTGCAGGAGGCGATCCGCCAGATCGACCGCACCCCAGGGGTAGTCGCCCATATCGCCGGGCTGGGTGGCGCGAAGTCCCAAGAGCTGGCCAATGCGCTGACCGGTGGGACGAAGGTCATCATCGTCACCATCCAGACGTTCCCCTACGCGCTGCAAATGATCCAGGAGCAAGCCGACCTCAAAGACAAAAGCTTCGCGATCATCGCCGACGAAGCCCATTCCTCACAGGCCGGGGAATCGTCCAAACGACTAAAGGCCGCACTGTCGGAAAGCGAGCGGGACGACCTCGAGGACGGCGGCACCCTCGATGCTGAGGACGTGTTGGCCGCTGAAATGACCGCGCGCGCCGAGACGAAGAACTTGTCCTTCTTCGCGTTCACGGCAACCCCCAAGGCCAAGACCCTGGAGTTGTTCGGCCACAGGTCCAGCATCCACAGCAAGCCACACCCGTTCCATCTGTACTCGATGCAGCAGGCCATCGACGAGGGCTTCATCCTCGACGTGCTGCGCAACTACACGCCGTACAAGACGGCTTTTCGGCTGACTCACAACGGGCAGATCTTCGAAACCGAAGACACCGCCGCCTCCGGCACCGTCCAGGTCTCCGGCGAATCCACCGGCGAACTGGTGGACAAGAGTGCGGCGCTCAAGTCGGTGATGAACTGGGTCAAGCTGCACCCCACCAACATCAGCCAGAAGGTCGCGATCATCATCGAGCACTTCCGCGACAACGTGGCATGGCGGCTCGACGGCAAGGCCAAGGCCATGGTCGTCACCTCCTCACGTAGGGCTGCGGTGCGCTACAAGTTGGCCTTCGACAAGTACATCGCCGAGCACAAGTACACCGACATCGCCGCGCTGGTGGCCTTCTCCGGCGAGGTCACCGACCCCGACTCTGGGCTGGAAAAGGTCACTGAAACCAGCATGAATCCTGGGCTGAAGGGCCGCGATCTGCGCGATGCGTTCGCCACCGACGAGTACCGGGTGATGTTGGTGGCCAACAAGTTTCAGACCGGATTTGACCAACCGCTGCTGGTGGCGATGTACGTCGACAAACGCTTGTCGGGTGTGGCGGCGGTCCAAACGTTGTCTCGGCTCAACCGAACCGCACCGGGCAAGGACCAGACCTTCGTCTTGGACTTCGCCAACGCCTCCGAGGACATCGTGGAGGCCTTCGAGCCCTACTACGACGCCACCACCCTCGCCGATGTCACCGACCCGAACATTGTGCACCAGACGGTCAACAAGCTCGACGCCGCCGGGATCTACCAAGAATCAGAGGTCAACGGACTGGTTGTCGATTACCTCAAGTACGCGAAGCAGCCCGGCAAGGGACATGAGGCCCTTAACAAGTGGATCAAGCCAGCGCGAGATGTCTTCCGAGACCGGGAGCGCCATGCCCGCGACCACGGCGACAGCCTGGCCCTGGAAGAGCTGGACATCTTCCGCAAGGACATCGGCACTTTCCTGCGCCAATACGACTTCCTGTCCCAGATCGTCAACTACGAAGACCCCGCCATCGAGAAGCTGTCGATCTACATACGGCACCTCGCACCCATGATCGCCAGCGAACAACTCCACCATGACATCGACCTGTCGGGTGTCGACTTCGACTACCTTGCCCAGCACGCCCAGCAGGCTACGGACGGCAAGCTCTCCGGCGGTGTCGTGCTGCAGCCGGCCAAAGCTGGGGGAACCGGCACTGCCCGCGATCCGGAGTTGGTCGCGCTGGAACAGGTGATCGCCCAGATCAATGACCTGTTCTCCGGCGAACACCCCGACTCCAGCGTCCGCAACGTAGTCACCCACATCAAGGACCGGCTCGAAGAAAGCGAGACCCTGCAGCAGCAGGCGCAAAACAACACCCTGGCGCAGTTCTCGGCCAGTCCTGATCTGCAGAACGAGTTCGTCGGCGCGGTGATTGGGGCCATGGCATCTTCGGAGGATCTCTCCACGCAGATTCTCAACAACCCTGAGCTATCCCAGAAGCTGCTCGGCGAACTGGTGCCGATCATCTACCAGGGGTTGAAGCCGACGGCCTGAGTCTCACAACGATCTGTGCCCACGCCGTTCTGAGCATCGTGAACTGCTGGCTGCGCAAATTCAGCGGCGTGCGTGGCAGTGCGAGCTATTGATGGCTCTCCAGGCGTCGCCGCAGGCGCGACACCGTAAACTCGTCCAAGCGTTCCACCTCCTCAGGAGCGTTGCGGCGGACAGCCTTCTGTGGGCGCACAGTCACAAGCTCGATGGCCT
This sequence comes from Mycolicibacterium alvei, assembly GCF_010727325.1. Lineage (NCBI taxonomy): Bacteria > Bacillati > Actinomycetota > Actinomycetes > Mycobacteriales > Mycobacteriaceae > Mycobacterium > Mycolicibacterium alvei. The sequence continues at coordinate 555,880 of NZ_AP022565.1, read as the reverse complement.
CATCGACTGGACGCTCCGGCCAGACGATCTTGTTGGACCGCTCGATCACCACAGTGGCCCCAAGAGACTCCAGCAGCTCGGCGCGCCTCTTTGCCGTCGATCGCGAGCGATAGACCTGCCGCGTGGACGGCCACACAAACTGGGCAGTGCCGACCAACCTGATGTAGTCGCCCTCCGGCTTCCAGCCCGGCGGTGTCCAGCCAGGCACCGGAACCCGATGGTCGGGTTCTTCGTCGCCGGGGTAGTTAACCGTCTTGGTCGAGCCCTCGGGGAACGCGATCACGCGCACGCGGTACAGATGGTCAGTCACGAGGTGTCCTCCGTTGATGTGTCGATGGCCGTTGGGCCGCAAGAGCACGCCGAAAGGCGTAGCGCACGAGCAGATATGCAACGGCGCTGCCATGGAATAGCGCCATCGCTGCAGGCCAAGTCATGCCACACCTTCCCAGGTTTGCTGACCGACTACACTCAGCACGAGCGTCAGTGCCGTGGGGTGTCGGTGTCCCCGACAACAGCCCCGACCCCCAGAAGCGCAGCTAGACAACAGTTTCTGCCTGTCGGGAAGATGTCGGGGTCCCCGACACCTATCTGTCACCGAGGGCATATTTAGCACTGTCGCCGTCACCTCCCACCGCACGCAATCGACCGAGGTCAACCGCCAGATCGAATACCGCAGCAAAGTCAGACGCGATCGACGAGTCGCAAGCTCGCTGAAGTTGACGACGAGTAGCGGTCCCGACGCGCTGAAGTTTGCGGTCGATGGTCTTCCAGACCCGCTGCTGTCGTTCGTCAGCAAGGTGCTCGTCAATGAGCGTCTGGCGGTCGGCCTGGTCAAGCGCACGAGCGCGGTTGGCCTGTTTGTGCCGGCTGGCCAGAGCCGTCCGCATACAGGCGCGAGTGCGGTTGGACACCTCGACGAGCTGACCGGCGATGCGCCAGTCGTCCTCGGTGATGTCGCGGCGACCGTCGAGCAGCGCCAGCCCGAATGACACCTTGAGCCGGGTCAGGTTCAGGTGTCCATCGAGCGGGTCGACATCAGCGGACCCAACGTTGGCCCTACGCCGCAGCGAACGGACCGCCTCGCGGACACTCGGCGGGATACCAACCATGTACGGCGTGCCAGTGATGATCGTCGGAAACGTCGGCACCACAACGTCGGCGGCAGCCGGTTCGTCGGGTTCGTCCTCGGTCGAGGTCGGGCCAAACGGGTCGACGGTCGGCACCCACAGGAACCGCTGCGGGAACCCGTCCTTTTCACGGTCGAGCAGCAAGCCACCGTTCTCAGGCTGCGCTCCGACGCCAAGGCACAGGCGGTAGCTATGCGCAGGGACGAACGTCGTCGTGGCGCGCTGCGCGTTGGTGAACCCGAGCGCCTGACCCATGTAGCCCTTGAGCAATTCGCCGATCAGGGTCGAACCCTTGCGGTCGGCCAGCGCGCCCAACGTGCCGATCTCGTTGACCTCCAGGTTCACGTGAGGCGGCGGCGAGTCTTCACCACCGAATCCCCGGAAGATCCGGGCCAGCCCCTCCCCCGAACCGATGCCCACCGCCGAGGCCGGATCGCTGTGCAGCTCCCCGTCGGGTGTCACGAACCGAACCGCGTCGCGGGCAACGCCGTTGGCAGCGTCCTTGCCCTGTCCCGACCGGCCCACCGAGACGGTGAACAGGTTCAGCGACACAGCAGACCCGACGATCGGCGGCAGCTGCACCGTCGGCTCAACCAGTGTGAGGGCACGGCGTAACACCGCACCGAGAACGGCGTGCGGCGCGGCCAGTCGAGCACGGGAGAATTGCCGGATGTGGGCCAGGATCTCGCGCTGCTCCCAGAACTGATCGTCGTCAACCAGCGGCTCAGCCTCACGGTCTACATTCCGTGCAGCGGGTCGGCGAGCCCTGGCCCCAAATGGGTCTCGGGTGTCGTCGTGGTCGTCGAGGAACCTCCCTGCATTGGCGACCATGCGGGCGAACTCCGATTCGGCCTCGGCCTGCCCGTCAGGTCTGTCCGGTCCGACGGCCTCGCTGAACGCGGCGTAGAGCGACGACAGCGCGAACTCGACACCGGACTCGCCACGCGAACCGAAGCGCAACAGCGCCAGAATATGGCCGCGCACCGTGTCGTGCCGCGACGTTCCGGTGTTGAGTTCGTAAAGCGCGACACCGAGGCGCTGAGCAACCTTGTCGGTCGGCCTGCCGCCGGTCATCGCATCGGTGACGTCGTAGGCCGGTGCCCCAGACCGGCCACTACCGGAACGGGTTTCGGTCCTGACCGGATCAGCTTTGAGCGCCGACAGCCAAGCCTCGGGCAGGTCCGGCAGTTCTTCGGGCGACGGCGGTTCAGGCAGGACGGCACCGTCGGCATCCCGCCACACGTACTGGGCCTTGGTGGTGGGATGTACCGAAGGCCAGCAGATGAGGTAGCGGTGATGGCGCTGCAGGATCTCGATATCTCCGACACCGATGTCGTCGAACTTGATGCGGTCGCGCAACTCGGTGGCCACCGGTACGCGGTACAGCCGGATGCCTGATACGCGATCGTCGCGGCTACTCGAATTCACAGTCGGCGGCAATACACCCCAACGCTTCTCGGCCTCATCGAGGGTCTGCGCGCCGGTCTTGCTGCCGTAGGCATCGATGTCGATACCGATCGTGCCCTCATGCAGCCGAAGGCACAGATTGGCGTCGTGCGGGTAGATCTGCGCCCATTGACTCAACTGCTCTACGGAGGGCCACGCACCCTCCCGCCCGGTGAACCCGGACGGCGGCGGAGTCTTCGACCGAGGTGGCAGTGGGAGTACACCGCGCCACCCGCGTTGCAGGTATTCATCCTGTGCACATGAGTACCCCCTAGAGGTACGGTTGCCGGTAGCTCCGTTGCCGTTGTGAGCTTCCTGGGCCGGTCCGACGTTCTCCGCGTCGGGCCGGTTCTCTGTAGCGGTCACGCTGGCGTGACCTCCTCGGCGTGATGAGCGTCGACGCCGCTGCCCGCGATGTCGACGAGTTCGACAAGGCCCAGATCGTCGAGCGCGTCGCGGGCCGACTGATCGAGGTTGGGGCGCTGTCCGTTCCTCACGCCACGCCTCCCGCGCTGGCCGTCAGGCGGTCGACATACTCGCCGAGTGAATCCGCTGTGATGAACCCGCGTCGCCCGATGTTGACCTTGACGATCTCACCCCGGGAAACCAATTCGTAGAGCGTGCTGCGACCAATGTCACCGAGTGCGTGGCGCGCCTCGGGGATCGGGACCAACCGCCTAACGGTGCTGTTCTCCACTACCTCACCTGCCTTTGTGTCGTTCCGCCGGCGTTCAGGCGGTTATTGACATAATTACAGGGATTAATGCAGAGTTACAGTTCCCGATAGGTACGGTTCAGGAGGTTTCGTCAAACCATGGATAGACCGAGCATGATCGGCGCGCCTGTCTTTCGGTTTCGGTACAAGGGTCAGCTGGTCGACTGGGAGTTCTCATCCGAGACGGTCGAGTTCAACGGCGTGCCAGTTCCGAAGTGGGCCACGGAACGACGGCACGGTGTTGGCGGCCCGGATCTCGTCATCAAGGTCGCCGTGCGAGATGGTTCTCCCGAAGTCGTCGAACTGAGTTTTGAGGCGAAATCGGGTCAGACCGAGGTTCGCCAGAAGCACCTACGGGCGGTGGAAGTCGACCAACTGGCCAGTGATCTCTATGCGGTGTTTGTCGCAGAGTTTGGTGAGAACCCGTCACGAGACGACGAGTCCCGGGCCATGCGGGTGGCCGAGAAGTTGATCGAGCGCCAGCGCCTCCCGCGCGACTACCGAATCATCTCTGACGAGATGCTGCGTCTAGTGGCCGAGGTCTACCGCACCAACATCGAGCGCGCACCGACCAAGGCCGTGGCTAAGCACTTCGGGGTGAAGGACCGGATGGCATCTACCTATGTCGACAGGGCACGCAAAAAGGGATTCCTGCCCCCGACCAAGCAGGGACAGAAGAAGGCCTGAGAGGACAAGACCATGGCGAACGCCAACGGTGAGGGTTCGATCTACAAGCGCATGCGCGACGGCAAGCAGACCGGCTACATCGGCGCGGTCAGCTACATCGACGAATCGGGCCAGCCGAAGCGTCACATGGTGTACGGCAAGACGCGCAGCGACGTGCGCGACAAGATGAAAGCCGTTCGCGAACGGCTTGATAACGGTGCGACGGTGAAGGATTCGAAGCGCAACCTGGCCGATTGGCTGGCGCGCTGGCGGGCCACCACGCTGGCCGCGTCAGACCGCAAGGCCTCGACCAAAGAGCTGTACAGCAATCTGTCGCGTCGGCACCTTGAGGTCGACCCGTTCGGCTCGATCAGGTTGGACAAGCTCAAACCGTCCGATGTCGAGGGTCTGGTGTTGGCGCTGCGAGCCAAGATGAAACCGGGCAACGCCAGCAAGACGAACCCGAACCCCTCGCCGGTCCGTGCGCTCTCTGATGCGACCATTCGGCAGATCTACACCGTTCTGCGGGCCGGCCTCGACGGCGCCGTACGTGACGGTCTGCTGGCCAAGAACCCGGCAGCAGCGGTGAAACGTCCCGGTGTGGCCCGCAAAGAGGCCCGACACGTCGAGGCGGTCGACGTGACCAAGCTGTTGCTGTGCGCGGAGGGTCTGCGGTATCGCAACGTGCTGACACTAGTCGCCGGTACCGGCGTGCGGCGCGGTGAGGCGCTAGCGCTGCGCTGGTCCGACATTGACCTTGCGGCCCGGGCAATGGCGGTGCGCGGCACCCTCGGACGGGTCAACGGTGAGCTGATCATCACCGAACCCAAGACCGATCGGTCACGACGGTCGGTGCCGTTATCGGCTCCCCTGGTGTCGATGCTCCGGGCACATCGTGCCGACCAAGACGCCGAACGCCTGGCAGCCGGTGACCAGTGGCAGGACAACAACCTGGTGTTCGCTACCGAGTCGGGCACGCCCGTGGACCCGCGCAACGTGTTGCGCACCGTCCAGATCGCAGCCCAGAAAGCAGGCATGGCCGACGTTGGCGTGCACACCTTGAGGCACAGCGCGGCGGTCGCGTGGCTTGAGGGTCAGGTGCACATCAAAGCCGTAGCGGACCTGTTGGGTCACTCCTCTATCGCGGTGACCGGTGATATCTACGGCCACACGTCGGACACCACAGCGCGGTCTGCCGTGGACGCGCTGACCGACCAGCTCGGCATCCTCGACATTTGAGGCCGTTGCTATCCACGTTGCTATCCAAGGCTGCCTCAACGCAACAGAGGCGGTCCCGGATCTCTCCGGAACCGCCTCTGAACTGCTAACTCTCTGTCGGGCTGACAGGATTTGAACCTGCGACCACTTGACCCCCAGTCAAGTGCGCTACCAAGCTGCGCCACAGCCCGCGTGCTTCCGGCTTGCACCGGCAGCGAGTCGAAAGCTTACCGTAGAGACCCGCTTTCGCCGTAATCGCTCCCCCGGTGCGTCACCGCGCTGCGGTGTCCGGCTCGTCTGCCAGCTGTTCTTCGGCCGGCTCCTCCGCGTCGAGCTCCTCGGGCAGGTATTCCGGTGCCCGCGAGACGCGCCAGGCGTACAGCACCAGCCCGGCCCAGACCACCACGATCGTGGCGACGACAGCCGTCGAGGCCGCGCCGTGAATGCCGAAGTACTTCAGTAGCTTCTGGGCATTGGTCAGCACGATCACACCGCCGACGGCGGTACCCAGCAGCGCGGGGCTGACCTTCGACACTAACCAGGCCGCCAGAGGTGCCGCCAGAACGCCGCCGATCGTCAGGCCCAGCACCACCGGCAGGTTGTTCAGGAATTCCTGTCGCAGGCCGACGAGGAAGCCCAGCGATGCCGATACCGCCACCAGGAACTCCGACGCACTCACCGAGCCGATGACCGTGCGCGGCGCCGTCTTGCCCCGCGACAGCAGCGTGCTGGTGGTGATCGGGCCCCAGCCACCGCCGCCGGAGGCGTCGATGAAGCCGCCGAACAGGCCGAGTGGGGTGAGGAACTTCGCGGTATGCGGCGTGCTGCCCGAACGCAGGGCCGGCGGCGTGCGCAGCGAGAACCGCAGCAGCACATAGATACCGATGCACAGCAGGATCGTGGCCATCAGCGGCGCGGCGTCTTCGGTCGACAACGACGACAGCACGGTCGCCCCACCGAATGCGCCGATCGCACCGGGAACACCGAGCTTCAGCACGATCTTCCAGTCGATGTTCTTGAACCGCCAGTGCGACAGACCCGAGGCCAGCGTGGTGCCCACCTCGGCCAGATGCACCGCGGCGCTGGCCTGCGCCGAAGCCACTCCACTGAGCACCAGCAGGGTCGACGCGGTGACACCGAAGGCCATGCCGAGCGCACCGTCGACCAATTGGGCCCCGAGGCCGACGAGCGCAAAGATCAGAAGCGAACGCATAGGTTCGACTGCTTTCGATTGTGGTCACCGCACACAGTGACCCGACGGAAGGTTGGGCGCGTGTCTATCGACCCGCGCGACACCACTCGTCGAAAGCCATCAACCGGCGCGACGGCCAGAAGGGCTCGAGGGCAGCCAGAGCAGAAGGTGCGGTGCGGTAGGCGAGTTCAGCCACCAGTCACCCCTTCCTGCTCGACAGTTGCGCTGACTTTACCTGAGCCCCCGGGCAGACCCGACTCGGCCCTACAGGCTCAACAGCCGATACAGCCCGATCAATCCCACCACCACGATCACGGCGCGCAGCGCGTTCGGCGACAGCCGGCGTCCATAGTGCGCGCCGAGGAAACCGCCGATCAGCGAGCCGGCCGCGATCAGGCCCGCCGCCTCCCAGCTGATCCGGTCGAACGCGACCACCGTGTAGGCGACGGCGGCAACGATGTTGACCAACAACGACAACAGGTTCTTGGCGGCGTTCATCCGCTGAATCGACTCCGGCAGCAACGCCCCCATCACCGCGATCAGCAGGATTCCCTGGGCCGCGGTGAAGTAGCCGCCGTACACACCCACGGCGAACGTGCCGATCACCAGCACCACCATCCGCCGCGGACTGACATGGTCGGCGGACTGACCGGATGCCTCGGCGCGCTGCCGTGCCCAGGCCTGGATCCGCGGGCCGACGACCACCAGGAGCAGCGCCAGGATCAGCAGAACCGGCACCACCGCGACGAACACCTTTTCCGGCAGGTGCAGCAGCAGCCAGGAACCCAGACCGGCGCCGATCAGCGATCCGGGAATCTGCCAACGCAACCGCTTCCACTGGCCGCGCAGTTCTCGGCGATAGCCCCAGGTGCTCGATACCCCGCCGGCGACCAGACCGACGGCGTTGGACATCGTCGCGGTGACCGGCGGATAGCCCAGCGTCACCAGCGTGGGGAAGGTGATGAGTGTGCCGGATCCGACGACGGCGTTGATCGCGCCCGCACCGACACCGGCCAGCGTGATCAGGACCATGTGGGTGACGGACACTCGGGCCAGCCTATCGGCCCGACTTGTGCACCGCGCGTCACGCCAGGCGTTACCCAGCGTGCACAAATCGCTAACGCTTCTTGGGGGCTCCGCGCTTCTCGCGCACCCGCACGTTGATCTTCACCGGGCTGCCGTCGAAACCGAACTGCTCACGCAGCCGACGCTCGAGGAACCGGCGGTAGCCGGCCTCCAGGAAGCCCGACGTGAACAGCACGAACGTCGGCGGCCGGGTGGCCGCCTGGGTGGCGAACAGGATCTTGGGCTGTTTGCCGCCACGCACCGGCGGCGGCGTCGCGGCCACGATCTCTTTGAGGAAGTTGTTGAGCTGACCGGTCGAGATCCGCTTGTCCCAGGAGGCCAGTGACGTCTCCAGGGCCGGCACCAGCTTCTGCACCGCCCGGCCGGTCATGGCCGAGATGTTGACCCGCGGCGCCCACTGCACCTGCACCAGTTCACGGTCGATCTCTTTATCCAGCAGATAGCGCCGGTCCTCGTCGACCAGATCCCATTTGTTGAACGCGATGACCAGTGCGCGCCCGGCCTCGATCACCATCGAGAGCACCCGCAGGTCCTGCTCGGTCAGTGGCTGGGAGGCATCGATCAGCATGATCGCCACCTCGGCCGCATCGATCGCGCCGTGGGTGCGCACCGAGGCGTAGAACTCGTGCCCGCTGGCCTGGCCGACCTTGCGGCGCAGACCCGCGGTGTCGACGAAACGCCATGTCTTGCCGCCCAATTCGATCATCGAGTCGACAGGATCGACGGTCGTGCCGGCGACATCGTGCACGACCGACCGCTCGTCGCCGGCCAGCCGGTTCAGCAGGGAGCTCTTGCCGACGTTCGGCTTACCCACCAGCGCCACCCGGCGTGGGCCACCGGTACCACCGCCGGCCACCTCCGAGATCGTCGGCAGCTTCTCCATCACGACGTCGAGCAGGTCGGCCACGCCCCGACCGTGCATGGCACTGATCGCGTGCGGCTGGCCGATACCCAGCGACCACAATGCCGCCGCATCGGACTCGCCCCGCTGCGTGTCAACCTTGTTGGCCGCCAAGAAGACCGGCTTACCGGACTTGCGGAGCATGCGGGCGGCTGCCTCGTCGGCCGAGGTCGCACCGACCACCGCGTCGACGACCAGGATGATCGCGTCGGCGGTGCGCATCGCCACCAGTGCCTGATCGGCCACCAGTTGCTGCAGGCCCTTGGCGTCCGGCTCCCATCCGCCGGTGTCCTGCACCATGAAGCGGCGCCCGAGCCAGTTCGCGTCGTAGGACACCCGGTCGCGGGTCACCCCGGGGATGTCCTGCACGACGGCTTCGCGACGCCCCAGGATCCGGTTCACCAGAGTCGATTTCCCGACGTTGGGCCGGCCGACGACGGCCAACACCGGTGGTGGGGCGGCGGCCTCCTCGAGAACCTCGGCGACCTCGTCGCCGAACTCCCAGTCGCTCTCGTCCGACCAGGTGCCATCGCCGTCATCGACGCTCATCGCCGCACCCCCGCATGCTGAGTTACCAGGTCGAGAAGGTGTGCCACGACCTGTGTTTGGTCCATGTCACTGGTGTCGACCACCAGTGCGTCCTCGGCCGCCTGCAACGGGGAAACAGCCCGCGTGGAGTCCAGATGGTCGCGCCGTTGCACATCGGCGAGCACCGTCGCATAGTCGTCGGGCAGGCCGTTCGCGATGTTCTGGGTGTTGCGGCGCCGGGCCCGTTCCTCGGCCGAGGCGGTCAGGAAGATCTTGACGTCGGCCTTGGGCAGCACCACGGTGCCGATATCGCGACCCTCGACCACCACGCGTCCACCCGAGGACGCCAACTCGCGCTGCAGGTCGACGAGTCGGGCACGCACCTGCGGCACCGCCGAGACCGCCGATACCGCGCGGGTCACCTCGTCACCGCGAATCTCGGCCGAGACGTCTTCGCCGGCCAGGTATGCCCGGTCCTCACCGGGGTCCGAACCGACACCGATCACCGCTCGCGATGCCGCCGCGTCGATCGCCGCGGCATCGTCCAGGTCGGTCCCGGCACGCAGGACCGCCAGCGTGACGATGCGGTACATCGCGCCGGTATCGAGATAGTTTGCACCCAGGGCTTTCGCCAAACCTCGTGAAACCGAAGACTTCCCGGTCCCCGCCGGTCCATCGACCGCCACCACCAGAGACCCGCTCACATTCCCACCGCCTGATAAAGCTCGCCGATTTCCTTGCGGCTGAGCACCCTGATACTGCCCGGCCGCTGGTTCCCCAGCGCCACCGAACCGATGTCGGTGCGGACCAGTTCCTGCACCGGGAAATCCACCGCGGCCAGCATGCGCCGCACGATGCGGTTACGGCCCTCGTGCAGGGTGACCTTCACCAAGGTCTTACCCGGGACCGTGTCCACCACCGCGAAGTCGTCGACGTGAGCCGGGCCGTCTTCCAGTTCGACCCCGTCGCGCAGCTTCTTGCCGAGCCCGCGCGGCACCGTGCCGAGCACCGTCGCCACATAGGTCTTGGGGATCTCATACGACGGGTGCATCAGCCGGTGTGCGAGCTCCCCATCGTTGGTCAGCAGCAGCAGCCCCTCGGTGTCCGCGTCGAGGCGACCGACGTGAAAAAGCTTCTTGTTGCCCCGAACCCGGTGCTCCACCAGATCTCCCACGCACGGGCGGCCACGCTCGTCGGACATCGTGGACAGCATGCCGATCGGCTTGTTGATCGCCAGATACACCAGCGTCTCGTCGATGACCACCCGTGAGCCGTCCACCCGGATCTCGGCCGTCGCCGGGTCGACCCGGGTGCCGAGCTCGGTCACGAGCCGGCCGTCGACCTCGACGCGGCCGTCGGTGATCATCCGCTCGGCCACCCGCCGGGAGGCAATTCCGGCCTGGGACAATACTTTCTGCAGTCGTACACCTTCGTCAGCCATGTCAGTCCTTGTCCACGTCGAAGGCCAGCGGCTGATTGCTGCCGGAGGAGCCGCTGTTAAGTTTGGCGAAACGCGGCTCGTCGCCGAGCGATTCGCTGAGATCGTCGATCACGTCGACATCGGGCAGCAGCGGCGCGATGTCGGGCAGATCGGTCAGTGAGGACAGGCCCAGCCGTTCCAGGAACAACTCGGTGGTGGCGAATGCCGCCGCGCCGGAATCCGGATCGGTGCCTGCCTCGGTGATCAGACCGCGCGCCACCAGCGTCCGCATCACCGCGTCCACGTTGACGCCGCGCACCGCGCTGACCCGCGCCCGGGTCACCGGCTGCCGGTAGGCCACCACCGCCAGGGTCTCCAGGGCCGCCCGGGTCAGTTTGGACCTGGCGCCGTCGAGCAGGAGCCGCTCGACATACGGGGCATAGCGCGCCCGGGTGTACATCCGCCAGCCGCCCGCGGCCTCGCGCAGGTCGATGCCGCTGTCACGCGCGGCGAAGTCCTCGGCCATCAGGCGAAGCTTGGCCATCACCCGGTAAGCCGGTTGTTCGGTCGCCGACGCCAGTGCATCCACCGTCACCGGCGTGTCCACCACCAGCAGCAACGCTTCGAGCACCGCACCCAGTTCACCGTCCTCAAGCTCGGGAACCGTCGCCACATCGATGCCCAGGTCATCTCCGACCGGGATCACCTCACCCGGGGCATCATCGGACTGAACTCCGATATCGGAGATCTCGTCAGTCATTGTTCTCGCTATTCTTCCGCATCAGCGGTGGCCAGATGTTCGCTGGTCGGCCGATCTCCGGTCCACGAAACCTGGAGCACTCCAAGCGCTTCTGGTTGCTCGAATGTTACCGCCCTGGCCCGGAACAGTTCGAGCAGCGCCAGGAAGCGGCCGACGATCTGGAGTCCGTCGGTGCACTCTGCCACGAGTTCGGAGAAAGTTGCCCATTCGCCGATCCCCCGCTGTTCGAGCAGGGCGATGATCCGGTGCGCCTGCTCGGGCACCGACACCTTGGGCGCATGGATGTGGTCGATGCCGACCGTGGGCACCGGGCGGGGGGTGAAGGCGGCCGCCGCGATCTCGGCGAATTTGCCGGCGTCGACGCCGAGCATCACCTCGGGCAGCAGGTCCGAGAAGCGGTCCTCCAGCGACACGACGCGCGGGTAGCTGCGCAGCGCTGCGGCCTCCAGTTCGGCGAACATCAACGCGACGTGTTTGAACGCCCGGTACTGCAGCAGCCGCGCGAACAACAGGTCGCGGACCTCGAGGAGGGCGAGATCTTCCTCGTCGTGCACCTGGCCCGACGGCAGCAACCGGGCCGCCTTCAGATCCAGCAGCGTCGCCGCGATCACCAGGAACGTCGTGGTCTCGTCGAGTTCTAGCCGAGCGCCGATCTCCTTGGTGTAGGCGATGAAATCGTCGGTGACCTGGTGCAATGCCACCTCGGTAACGTCAAGGCGATGCGCGAAGATCAGCTGCAACAGCAGGTCGAACGGCCCCTCGAAGTTGGTGAGCCGAACCTGGAAGCGGTTGTGCTGATCACCGGTGGTCGACTCATCCCCGACCGGGGCAGCTGGTTCGGCACCATCGGTGATCGGGGTATTCAGGACATCGTTCACGCGCCGAACCGGTCGATGACTTCGCGCGCCAGCGAGCGGTAGGCGATGGCACCACCCGATTTGGGCGCCCAGGTGGTGATCGGCTCGCCCGCCACGCTGGTCTCCGGGAATCGGACGGTCCGGGTGATCACGGTGTCGAACACCAGGTCGCCGAACCGCTCCACGACGCGGGCCATGACCTCACGCGCATTGACCGTGCGCGGATCGTAGCGAGTGACCAGGATGCCGCTGATGGACAGCTTCGGGTTGAGCCGGTCGTGCACCTTGGCCACGGTGTCGGTCAGCAGCGCCAACCCGCGCAGGGAGAAGTACTCGCATTCGGTGGGAATGATCACACCGTCGGCGCACGCCAACCCGTTGACCGTGAGCAGGCCCAGCGAGGGCTGGCAGTCGATCAGCACGTAGTCGTAGCGGTCGAGCACGGGATACAGGGCCCGGGCCAGGGACTGCTCGCGACCGACCTCGTTGACCAGCTGGATCTCGGCGGCCGATAGGTCGATGTTGCTGGGCACCAGGTCCATGCCGCTGACCCGGGTCTTGATCACCACATCGTCGATCGACACCCGCGGTTCGACCAGCAGGTTGTGGACCGTGTGCGCAAGCTCGTAGTGCGGCACCCCGAGGCCCGCCGACAATGCGCCCTGTGGGTCCAGGTCCACCAGCAGCACCCGGCGGCCGTACTCGGCCAGGCTGGCACCCAGGTTGATGGTCGAGGTGGTCTTGCCGACCCCGCCCTTCTGGTTGCACATCGCGATGACCTTGGCCGGACCATGGGTCGAACGGGGCCGCGGTTCGGGAATGTCGCGCGGTGGCCGCCCGGTCAGGCCGAGTTCGGGTGAGCTGTGTTCGAAGAGTCCGTCGTGTGCGCTGTCGTCGGTCATACCCCACCACTCCTGGTCGGGCATCCCGCAGTCTCGGCGCACATCCCGGCAAGTTTAACGTCGTCACGCAGCAAGAACGGGCAGACCCGCGGGCAAACCTGCGCATATGGTGTGCCTCATGAGTCTCAAACAGCGGCTACCGCTGTTGCGGTGGTCGTTCATCCGCATGGGAATCGGCGCCAGACACTTCGCCCGCACCGGGCAATGGGGTGACGGACGGGAGGCCGCGGCCGCCGACTATGTGGTGGCCAACGCCCGCGCCGGCGACCTCGATGACGTCATTGCCACCATCGACAAGTTCGCCTACGAGAAGTCGTTCCTGATCAACGTCGGCGACGAGAAGGGTGCGTTACTCGACGCGGCAGTCGTCCGGGCTGACCCGCGGCTGGCCCTCGAACTGGGCACCTACTGCGGTTACGGGGCGATGCGCATCGCCCGCGCCGCGCCGGCCGCCCGGGTGTTCTCGGTGGAGTTCTCCCCCACCAACGCCGACATCGCGCGACGCATCTGGGCCCATGCCGGGGTGGCCGACCGGATCACCTGCGTGGCCGGCACCATCGGCGACGGCGGACGCACGCTCGACGCGCTCGCGGCAGACGGGTTCGATACCGGCGGGCTGGATTTCGTGTTCCTCGACCACGACAAGAACGCCTACCTGACCGATCTGCAGAGCCTGCTGGACCGGGGCTGGCTGCACCGGGGCTCGATCGTGGTCGCCGACAACGTGAAGCTTCCGGGAGCACCCAAGTACCTGGCCTACATGCAGGAGCGGCAGGGCACGCTCTGGGATACGACGCATCACAAGACGCATGCCGAGTACCAGAGCCTGCTGCCCGATCTGGTGTTGGAGTCGCAGTACCTGGACGGTTAATGCGCCCGCGGGTGGGCTCCGGCCCAGACCTCGCGCAGTGTGGACACCGTGACCATGGTGTAGATCTGCGTGGTGGTCACCGAGGCGTGGCCCAGCAGTTCCTGTACGACGCGCACGTCGGCGCCGCCGTCGAGCAGGTGGGTCGCGAACGAGTGCCGCAGCGTGTGCGGGGAGACCGCCGAGGTGATGCCGGCCCGCGCAGCGGCGTCCTGCAGCACCTGCCAGGCACTCTGGCGGGACAGGCGCCCGCCGCGGGCGTTGAGGAAGATTCCGGGGTTGCCCCGGCCCCGGCGAGCCAGGTCGGGACGCCCCCGCACCAGGTACGCGTCGAGTGCGGTGACCGCCGGGCGTCCGATGGGCACGAGCCGCTGCTTGCCGCCCTTGCCGCGCAGCAGCACCGAACGCGCGTGCGTGTCGATGTCGTCGACGTCGAGTCCGACCGCCTCGGAGATACGGGCGCCGGTGGAGTACAGCAGTTCCAGCAGTGCCCGGTTACGCAGCGTCAGCGGACCGTCGGCCTCGCTCTCCCCGCCGGCGGCCTCGAGCAACGCGAGCACCTCGTCGAGGGTGAGGCTCTTGGGCAGCCGACGGCTGGGTGTGGGCGGTTTGACCCCGCGGGCGACGTCGCTCTCGGTGATGCCCTCGGCGGTGGCGAACCGGTGCAGACCGCGGACTGCGACCACGGCCCTGGCCGCCGACACCGCCGACAATGCGGTGACTCCCGATTCGGGGTCGCCCCGGCGCAGGGCGATCAGGAAGTCGCTGACATCGGACTCAGCGACCTGCGCCAGATCCTCGATGCCGCGCTGGGTCAGATGTTCGGCATAGCGACGCAGGTCGCGCCGGTAGGAGCTCAAGGTGTTGGCCGCCACGCCCCGCTCGATCGTCAGGTGATCGAGGTAGCCCCGCAGTTGGTCGTCGAGGGCTGATCGGAGGGGTGACGGGGTCGTCATAACAGACCTTTACGCCGCCTGAACGCTGTCGGCCGGTCAGTCCACACCGCGTCGACCGGGCGCAACGCCTCCGCGTCGGACATCGCATGCGCGGCCAGAATGCCTGCCACCGCAATGCCGTTCACGATGTCGCCGGAGAACACCCGCCGCACGGCTTCGGCCAACGGCACCCGCTCGACCACCATGTCGGCTTCCTCGTGCTCAGCCTCGGGACGGCCGATGTCGGTCAACCCCGTGGCCAGGAAGATCCGGACGCTCTCGTCGGAGAACCCCGGCGTCGAGTCGAGGTCCACCAGCACCCGCCAGTGCGCGGCGGACAGGCCGACCTCTTCGGCGAGTTCGCGCGCGGCGGTCACCTCGGGAGGTTCCCCGCCCAGGTCGAGCAGGCCGGCAGGCAGTTCCCAGAGGCGACGCCCCAGCGGGTGACGGTACTGGTACACCAGTACCACGTTGTCGTCTTCGTCGAGGGCCACCACGGCGACCGCACCGTAGTGCTCGACGACCTCGCGCCGGGCCGACGCGCCGCCGGGCATGCTGACCTCGTCCGCCCGCAGCGCGAAAATGCTTCCGACGTAGACGGTTTCGCTGGCCAGGGTCTCGAAGTCGTGTTCAGCCAAGGGAAGCGGCTTCGGCTTCGCCCACCGGACTCGCGCCGTCCTCAGCCTCCTCGGCGAAATGTTCGGGAAGGTCCATACCGGGCAACCGTTCCTCGGCCTTGTAGTCCAGCGCCGCTCCGATGAACGCCGCGAACAACGGATGCGGCCGGGTGGGCCGGCTCTTGAGCTCGGGGTGGGCCTGCGTTCCGACCAGGAACGGGTGGATCTTCGAGTCGTACTCCACGAACTCCACCAGGTGCCCGTCCGGGGAGGTTCCGCTGAACCGCAGCCCGCTCTCGGCGATCCGGTCCCGGTAGGCGTTGTTGACCTCGAAGCGGTGCCGGTGCCGCTCGGAGACCTCGGTGGCCTGGTAGGCCTGCGCCACAATCGATCCAGACGTCAGCACCGCGGGATACGCACCCAGTCGCATGGTGCCGCCCAGATCGGCCTCGCCGGCAACAGCGTCCTCCTGATCGGCCATCGTGGAGATCACCGGATCCGGGGTCTTGGGGTCGAATTCGGCAGAGTTGGCGCCGGTGATCCCGACCGATCGGGCCGCCTCGATCACGATGCACTGCAGGCCCAGGCACAGTCCCAGGACCGGCAGGCCGCGCTTGCGGGCGTAGGAGATCGCCCCGAGCTTACCCTCGATGCCGCGGATGCCGAACCCGCCGGGGATCAGCACCCCGTCGACATCGGACAACGCGGCCACTGCGCCCTGATCGGTCTCGCAGTCGTCGGAGGCCACCCAACGGATCTCCACCTTGGCGCGGTGCTTGAACCCACCGGCACGCAGTGCCTCGGCCACCGACAGGTAGGCGTCCGAGAGGTCGATGTACTTGCCCACCAAGGCGATCCGGACAGTCTCCTGCGGGTCGTGCACCCGGCGCAGCAGATCGTCCCACTCGGTCCAGTCGACATCGCGGAACGGCAGGTTGAGCCGACGCACCACGTAGGCGTCGAGTTCCTCGCGGTGCAGCACCTTGGGGATGTCGTAGATCGACGGCGCATCCGGGGTGGAGATCACTCCGTCGATGTCGACGTCGCACATCAGCGCGATCTTGTTCTTGAGCGGCTCGGGCACATCGCGGTCACACCGCAGGATCAGCGCGTCGGGGGTGATACCGATGCTGCGGAGTGCGGCCACCGAATGCTGCGTGGGCTTGGTCTTGAGCTCACCGGACGGGGCCAGGTACGGCACCAGCGACACGTGCAGGAAAAAGCAGTTGTCCCGGCCCACCTCGTGGCGCACCTGGCGCGCGGCCTCCAGGAATGGCAGCGACTCGATATCGCCGACCGTGCCGCCGATCTCGGTGATCACGATGTCGGGGCGGTGACCGGACGCGTCGGGCTCGGCCATCGCCATGATGCGGCTCTTGATCTCGTCGGTGATGTGGGGAATCACCTGCACCGTATCGCCCAGGTACTCGCCACGACGTTCCTTGGCGATCACCGTGGAGTAGACCTGACCGGTCGTCACGTTGGCCGACTGGGACAGGTCGCGGTCCAGGAATCGCTCGTAATGACCGACGTCGAGGTCGGTCTCCGCGCCATCCTCGGTGACGAACACCTCACCGTGCTGGAACGGGTTCATGGTGCCGGGATCGACATTCAGATAGGGGTCGAGCTTCTGCATTGTCACCTGCAGTCCCCGTGCGGTCAGCAGCTGACCGAGGCTCGAAGCGGTCAACCCCTTACCGAGTGAAGACGCCACGCCACCGGTCACAAAGAGGTGTTTGGTGGCGGTTTGCGGGTGCTTGCGTAAGGCGGGCAAAAGCATCCTCCGTGACGACGGGCAGGGAATCGAAAAACTGCTGTGGCCTGCCGACCCACGGAATCTCACCTTAACACCGACACCGACAGGCCGTCGCTGGCGCGCCGCACACGCCGTGGACAAATTGGAGTCCGGTTCGCCCCTACTGCGGGATGGTCACCGACGTCGCGCCCTGCCCGGTCCCGTACTTGCCCGGCTTCCCCCCTGCCACGAGGTCGCTCAGCGCCAGAACGGCGGTGATCTGGCCGGCGCTGGAATCGGCGTCGTCCACCGTGCTGAGCATCCCGGCCAACCCGGCATCTGACCTGGTCACCGCCACCGGACCAGTTCCCGACGCCGACCCCGAACGGCCGGCGAGCACCGTCCCCGTGCCGTGTGGCGCCAACCCGGCGGCGAACCGGGCCACGGTGGCACCGCGGTTGCCGCCGTCGTCACCAAACCCGCCTCCGGTGACGATCAGTGCTGTGTTGGCTGCGCCGATGTGTGGATCGTCATAGGTCAGGAAGCCGGTGTCGCGCAGCGCGGCGAGCACGGTCTGACGCTGCATGTCGTCGACGGGCGCCACGGCCGGGTTCCGGTCGATCAGCAACGTGATCCCCAACAGATCGCCGGCCTGCGACCCCTGGTCCACCGCCGCGGTGCTCAGCTGTTTGCCTGCCGGCACAATCGGCGAGTTGACCACCGAGAGCAGTTTGTCGGCTGAATTCGCCTCGACGAACTCGCTCGTGAGTGACACCTTCCCGGTCACCGCCCCGCCGGCGTCGCGTACGAACCGCGATACCGCGTCGACGTCACCATCTGCGGCGTCGGGTGTGCGGAACACCACCACCGACTTACCCTTCAATGCGTCCCGTACTATCCGCGGCGCCATTTGGGCATCGAATTCACCTGCGGCATTGAGCTTTTCGTTCAGCGCGTTCTTGCCGTCATTCAGCGTCTCGATCTGATGCTGAAGGTCCAACTTGTCGCCCCGAAGTCCGGATAGCACTGTGTCCGACAGCAGGCCCGAACCCAGGATCACCCCGACCGCCAGTGCCAGGAACACCGCCGCCAACGAAATCGCGTGTGCGCGTAGCGTGATCACAGCTCACCGCCCCACTAGCTGATCAGGCCCTGCACCCAGAGCGTGAAGCGATTCCAGTAGTCGACGACCCAGTCGAGCACCGCACCGTCGGCCCGCGACACCCACAGCGCGACCACCACGGCCACCAGCATCGCCAGGACCAGCAGGGCGATCGCCCCGCCGGACACCCGACTGCGGTACAGGGTCGCGACCGCCTTGGCGTCGACGAGCTTCTCCCCGACCTTCAACCGGGTCAGGAACGTCGACGGGTTGCTGCGCTGGCGCGAGCGGTCGAAAAACTCTTCGATCGAGGCAGTGTGACCGGCCGTGACGATCAGCGACGCCCCGTGGTGATCGCACAGCAGTAACGCCAGGTCAGCCGCCGATCCGGCGGCAGGGAAGGTCATTGCGCCCACCCCGAGGTCCTGGATGCGCTCCAGCCCGGCGGCGTGACCGTCGGCGTCGGCGGGCAACACCACCTGCGCACCGCATCGCAGCACCTCGACGCTCATCTTGTCCGGGTCGCCCACGATCAGCGCGGGACGGTATCCGGCCTTGCGCAGGACATCCGCGCCGGACCCGACACCGACCAGCACCGGCTGGTATTCCTTGATGAAGGGCTTGAGCGCCTTGAGGTCCTCGGCCGCGTCGGGTTCCTCGGCGACGATCACCACGTGACGGCGGTGCAGGTCCACGTCGACGTTCGGGATTCCGATGCCATCGATGAGCAACGGACTCTCGCTGCGGATGAACTCGATGGTGTTGCCCGCGAACGCTTCCAGGTGCGCCACCAGGCCGCTCTTGGCGTCGTGCATCAGTTCGTGGATCTCTTGATCGTTGCGCTCGGTGCCCACCGCGATCCGTCGGTCACCCGAGTAGACGCCGCCGTTGTTCAGGCGGATCCGCGCCCCGTCCTTGATCTTCTTGAAGACGTCCGGTCCGGCCTCGTCGATCAGCACCACACCGTTGGCAACGAGCACCTCCGGTCCCAGGTTCGGATAACGCCCCGAGATGGACGGTGAGGCGTTGACGACACCGGCGATCTGGGCCTCGACAAGCGCATCGGCGGTGATCCGGTCCAGATCCTGAGCGTCGAGGACGACGATGTCGCCGGGGCCGACGCGGCGCAGCAGCCGATCGATGTCGCGGTCCACTCGCGCAGTGCCCGTAACTCCCGGACGCGTACTGGCATTGCGGGTGAGCAGCGTGGACATCTTCATGCGCCGATTCTGTCCGGCATCGCCGGTCAGGGGGCGGAGGCGCGCCGTAACACCAGCCTCACAAGTTGGTTTTTGTCACACCAGTAACAGCAGTTCGGTCTCAATCCCGCTTCGCTGCACAATGCCGTGCCGCCTTCGCGCAGCCCACCGGTTTCCACCTGTGGGCTGTGGAAATCCGCGATCTACGACCCAGGTGTGGAAAGCGACGCCGACGAGGACGCCCAGGACTAAAGCGCAACTCATCGCAACGCCACCGGAAGCCGGTGTTACTGCGCGCTGCGCTCCTGCTGCGCGGCCTCGAGCAGCTCCCTGGCGTGGGCACGGCCGCTGTCGGACTCCCCCAATCCGGCCAGCATCCGGGCCAACTCGGCGACCCGGTCCTCTTCGTCGATGCGGCGCACACCGCTGGACTTGGCCCGGCCGTTTCCGCTGTCGACCACGAGGTGTGCGTCGGCGAAGGCTGCGACCTGAGGCAGGTGGGTCACCACGATGACCTGATGGGTGCGCGCCAGCCGAGCCAGACGGCGCCCGATCTGCACTGCGGCCCGACCGCCGACTCCGGCATCGACCTCGTCGAACACCATCGTCGTGCCCGCCGTCGATGCCGACAGCACCACCTCGAGGGCCAGCATCACCCGGGAGAGCTCACCGCCGGAGGCGCTCTTGGCCAGCGGCAGCACATCCGCACCACGGTGCGCGGTGAACCCGAATTCGACCGCGTCCACACCGTCGTGACCGGCGTGCAGCATCTCACCGTCGGGCATGCTCACCGGTGCAGAGTCGTCGGCCCGGGCCGGCATCGGAAGCACACCGATCGTGAAAACCGCATTGGCCATGGCCAGTCCGGCCAGTTCCGCGGTTACCGCCTTGGCAAGCCCCTTGGCCGCCTTGGACCGGGCTTTGGTGAGTTCGCCTGCCGCTGCGACGAGTTGCCCCTCAAGCTCGGCGACCTTGCTGTCCAGCGCAGCCAGGCTCTCCTCGGACACGTCGAGCTGCGCCAACCGCTCGGCGGCGTCGCGCGACCATGCCAGTACCCCGTCGACATCAGCGGCGTACTTACGGGTGAGCGTGCGCAGCTCGGCCTGCCGCGCCAGTTTGGTCTCCAAAGTGCTGGCATCGCTGGGCAATTCGGACAGATAGTCACCGAGTTCGCCGGACACGTCCCCGATCACTGCCATCGCCTCGGTCAAGCGCACGGCCAGTGCCTGCAACGCCGAATCGTCGGTGGACCCGAGCGCCGTCTGCGCGCGGCCCACACCGTCTGCCGCCGACGTGGACTCCGGCGTGGGCTCGTCGAGCTCGCCGGTCAACGCGAACCGGGCCGTCTGCGCGGCTTCCCGCAGTGAGTCGAGTTCCGACAGTCGGCGGATGTCGGCGACGATCGCCTCGTCCTCACCGGGTTCCGGTGCGACCGCATCGATCTCGTGGATTCCGAAGCTCAGCCGGTCGGCTTCCTGGGCCAGTTCCCGGGCTCGCCGACGACGGTCCGCCAGGTCACGACGCGCTGTCAGCCATTCGTCGCGGATGCTTCGGTAGCGGGCCAGCGGCTTGTCGACGTCAGCAAACCGGTCCAGCGCCGCCCGTTGCTCGTCGGGCCGCATCAACCGCAACTGGTCGTTCTGGCCGTGCAACGTCAGAACCTGGGCGGTGAAGCTGCTCAAGGATTTCGCCGGCACGCTGCGTCCACCCAGATATGCTCGCGACGGACCGGCCCGGCTCACCGAGCGGGCTGCGATCACACTGCCATCGTCATCGCGCTCGGCACCGGAGGAATCCAGGATCTCCTCGACCCGTCCGGAGACTTCCTCGCCGAGTTCGATTGTGCTGAAACGGCCTTCCACCACCGCGCGGTCAGATCCCGAACGCACCCTGGTCGCGTCCGCCCGCGCCCCACCCAACAGGTGCAGGCTCGTCACCACCATCGTCTTGCCGGTCCCGGTCTCCCCGGTCAGCACGGTCAAGCCGCGGTCGAACTCCGCGGTGGCGGAACTGATCGCGCCCAACGACTCGATACGAATCTCCGACAGCACAGGTATCTACTGTCCCCGCCATCCGGTGACCGGCAACCGGAACTTACGCACCAGCCGATCGGTGAACGGCGCAGAGTCCAACCGCACCCACTTCAGCGGCGTCGCACTTCGGGTCACTTCCAGCCGGCCTCCGGCCGGTACCACCATCTCGCGGCGACCGTCACAGAACACCAGGGCATCGTTGCCGCTCGCCTCGATCTCGATCGCGATACTGGCCAGCGGGCTGGTGACCATCGGACGGGCGAACAATGCGTGAGCGTTGTTGGGCACCACCAGAATCGCCTCCAGATCCGGCCACAACACCGGGCCACCTGCCGAGAACGCGTAGGCAGTGGATCCCGTCGGGGTCGACACCAGAACCCCGTCGCAGCCGAACGACGACACCGGCCGTCCGTCCACCTCCAGGACCACGCCGAGCACTCCGAGTCGAGGGCCCTTCTCCAGGCTCGCCTCGTTGAGCGCCCAACCGCGAGTCACCACATCGGTTCCCACCCGCACCGCGACATCGAGGGTCATCCGTTCCTCGATACGGTAATCGCGCCCGATGACCCGCTCGAGTACGTGGTCGATGGCTTCGGCCTCGGCCTCGGCCAGGAATCCGATCCGGCCCAGATTGACTCCCAGTACCGGGATCTCGACATTGCGTGCCAGCTCGGCGGCGCGCAGGAAAGTACCGTCCCCGCCGAGCACCAGAACGAGCTCGCACCCTTCGGCAGCGCGCTCTTCGGCATCGACCACCTCGATGTCGACACCGAGGGCGCGCATATCATCGGGCGCCAGGTGCAGCGGGCCGCGGTCCACCGCCTCCGCCGAGAGCACCTTCAGACCAATACCGTTGTCGCCGAGCACCTTTTCCACGCGGCGGGCAACTTCAGTCGCCTCGTCCCGGCCGGTGTGCACCACCAGCAGGATCGTGCGTTCAGCCGTCATTGCGGCCCCTCCTCGACCGCCCGCCGTACTGCGTGCTCGAGCGACTCGCCCTCCAGCGAGCGGTCACACTGTGCACGCAGGTGCAGGAAGTACTCGACATTGCCCGAAGGTCCCGGGAGCGGGCTGGCCGTCACATCGACAGCATGCCACTGCAATGCGGCCGCTTTGCGGGCGACCGTGCACACCGCGTCGATCCGCAACTCGGGATCGGACACCACGCCGCCGGCGCCAACGCGATCCTTGCCGACCTCGAACTGCGGTTTCACCATCGGAACGATATCGGCGTCGGGCACCGCGCAGGACGTCAGCGCAGGAAGCACGGTGGCCAGCGAGATGAACGACAGGTCGGCCACGATCAGCTGCACCGGCCCGCCGATCGCCGCGGGGGTCAGCTCCCGCACATTCGTGCGCTCCAGCACGTGGACCCGCTCATCGGAACGCAATGGCCAGGCCAGCTGCCCGTAACCGACGTCGGCGGCCACCACCTCGGCGGCACCGCGGTCGAGCAGCACCTCGGTGAAGCCCCCGGTCGAGGCACCGGCATCGAGGCAGCGTCGGCCCCCGACGGCGACGTCGAACACGTCGAGCGCGCCGATCAGCTTGTGCGCACCCCTGGAGACCCAGGTGCGTTCCACCGAGGCGATCACAGTGATGTTGGTGTCCGGAGCGACCGCGGTAGCCGGCTTGGCCGCCGGCATGCCGTCGATCCGGACGCGGCCGGCCTCGATCATCTCGGCTGCCTGCTGGCGTGACCGGGCCAGGCCCCGACGCACCAGCTCGGCATCAACGCGAGCGCGCCGCGCCACCGGCGCTCACCTTCCGGTCGCCTGTGGTCCGGCCGGTTGCCCTCTGTCGACGGATTCGAGTGCCTGTACGAGCAGATCGTGGGCCTGCTCTAGCCGGGCGGCCACCACGTCCATGTCCATGCCGTCGAGGGCGGACGGGTCCTCCGCCGGATCCGGCACGTCTGCCAGCACGGCGGCGACCTGCGCGCGCAGCTGGTCGGGATCGGTACTCATAGCGACACCCACGCTAGTCGATGGGTGCCGACAGCAACGACCACCGCTGCAGCGCCGCACGCGCTGTGTCGTCGCCCGCCGACACCGTGAACGCCGCGGGATCGAGCTCCGCTTCCCACACCGCATGGGCCGTGGCCCGTACCACCGACAGGTCGTCCCGGGGATCCTGCCCGGTGGCGTACACCGTGACCCGATCCGTGTCGATGTCGATCCGCCAGGCCGCATGCGCCGCAATCCGCAGCGTGTCGGCGTCGGCGTGCAATCCCCGCAGATCGGGGGCGAGGTAACCGGGACGCTCGGCAGGAACCGCACGCACCGCCTCACCGGCCGTGCTGACTCCGGTGAGCACCATGAGACTCGGCAATCCCGCCGCGACGGCACCGGCGATATCCGTGTCGAGCCGATCCCCCACCACCAGCGGGGTCGCGAACGTTCCGCGCCTCAGTGCGTCGTTCATCAGCGTCGGTTGGGGCTTTCCCGCCACCAACGGCTCCTGTCCGGTGGCCGCCCGCAACGCCGCGACCATCGAGCCATTGCCCGGCAACAGGCCGCGTTCGGACGGCAGCGTCAGGTCCACGTTGGCCGCCACCCACAACGCACCAGCTCGGATGGCCAACGCAGCTTCGGCCAGATCCGGCCATGCGGTAGTCGGTGAATACCCCTGCACCACCGCGACCGGACCCTCGTCGAACATCCGAACCGGCCGCAACCCGACCTTGCTCACCTCGCCGGCAAGCGCATCCGTCCCGACGACGAGAACCGCTGATTCCGCAGGCACATGGGCGGCCAACAGGTGTGCCGCACTCTGCGCACTGGTCACCACATCGTCTGATTCGGCGGCGAAGCCGAGCTCGCACAGATGCTCGGCGACCTGCTCCGGCGCCCGTGACGCATTGTTGGTCACGTAGAGCACCCGGGAATCGACTCCGGCCAGGCTTTCGTGTGCGCCTGCGGTGGGTTCATGACCGCGAAACACCGTGCCGTCGAGATCGAGCAGCAGGCAATCATGTTGCCGCGCAAGCGTGGTCACGTCAGGAGAGCTCCGCGATCCGGTCTTCCGCGTCGGTGATTCCCTCAATATCAGCCTGCTCGGCGTGGACGAACCATTGCAGTGCCTCCTCGCCCCGGCCGAGCGCGAGGAGGGTGTCGGCGTAAACGTAGAACAGCCGGGCCGCGGTCGATCCCACGGCCGTCGGATCGAGCTGCGGCGTGGACAGAATCGCCAACGCCTGCTCGAACTGCCCGAGATCCGATCTGGCGCCGGCGGTGACGATGCGCAACTCGTCGGCATCCTCGCCGGTGAGCGCGACGGCCTCGTCGCCGCGAGCCAGTTCCAGTGCCCGCTCGGGCCGTCCGACACCGCGCTCGCAGTCGGCGATCATCGGCAGCAATGCCGACTTGCTGCCCATCCGCCGCGCCGCGCGCAACTCGGCGAGCGCCTGGGCCCAGTCGCCGCTGTGATACGCCGCGATACCCACCGCCTCTCGCACGACTGCGATCCGGCTGGCCCGGTTGCGTGCAGCACGAGCGTGAGCCAGCGCCGTCTCCGGATCCTCGTCCAGCAGCTTGCCGGCCATCACGAGATGCCGGGCAACGAAATCTGCGGTCGTCTTGTCCAGGGTGATCAATTCCCGACGGACATCGGGTGCCAGTTCCTTGGCCTCGACATCCGACGGCAAACGCGGACCGTCATGTTTGGGGTCGCCGTCTTGACCGGCTTGGGCCGGACGCGGCCGGCTCGACCCGGATGCCCGGGGACCGCCGGAACGTTGATCGCGGCTTTTCGGGTCGTGAAACCGCCGAGGTCCTGAATTGTTGCTCGCTGCGCGGTCGTTGGAAGCACGCCGCGGGCGCCGCTCTGCGTCGCCTTGTCTGTCTCCGACCACGTGTGCCTTTCTACCCGCCCTTCCGCAAAGGATACTGGCAGCAGGCGCGGGCGACATAATCATGTGAGCGCCGACGCAGCGGGTAATCGCTCGAATATCAACGGAATTCGCGTCTGAATTACGAATATTTTGTATACACAAATGCCCGAGCCCTCCAATGGGTATTGGAGGGCTCGGGTCTTAATTTGTGTTCGGCGGTGACCTACTTTTCCACCCGACAGGGTAGTATCATCGGCGCTGGCAGGCTTAGCTTCCGGGTTCGGGATGGGACCGGGCGTTTCCCTGCCGCTATGGACCGCCGTAACTCTATTCACTCGTTGTTGAGTGTACATCTTGTGTTTTGGTGGTGGGGTGCGTGTAGCACTCCCGACACAAGTGTGGGTGTGTTTGTGGTGTGGTTGCGTAGCAGATGTGCGTCTTACTTGAAACTCATCAAACATTGGTTGTTTGTTGGTTGTTGTAAGTTTTCGGCCGGTTAGTGCCAGTTCCCTTCACCCATTGCTGGGCTTCCAGGTCTGACCTATCAATCCCGTGGTCTGCGGGGCCTTATCCCTCTAAAAGGGTGAAGCCTGGTCTTGGAGGGTTTCCCGCTTAGATGCTTTCAGCGGTTATCCTGTCCGAACGTGGCTATCCAGCCGTGCTCCTGGTGGAACAACTGGTACACCAGAGGTTCGTCCGTCCCGGTCCTCTCGTACTAGGGACAGATTTCCTCAAGCTTCTGACGCGCGCGGCGGATAGAGACCGAACTGTCTCACGACGTTCTAAACCCAGCTCGCGTGCCGCTTTAATGGGCGAACAGCCCAACCCTTGGGACCTGCTCCAGCCCCAGGATGCGACGAGCCGACATCGAGGTGCCAAACCATCCCGTCGATATGGACTCTTGGGGAAGATCAGCCTGTTATCCCCGGGGTACCTTTTATCCGTTGAGCGACACCCCTTCCACTCAGAGGTGCCGGATCACTAGTCCCGACTTTCGTCCCTGCTCGACATGTATGTCTCGCAGTCAAGCTCCCTTGTGCACTTACACTCAACACCTGATTGCCGTCCAGGTTGAGGGAACCTTTGGGCGCCTCCGTTACATTTTAGGAGGCAACCGCCCCAGTTAAACTACCCACCAGGCACTGTCCCTGAACCGGATATACGGTCCGAGGTTAGAGGCCCAATACGATCAGAGTGGTATTTCAACAACGACTCCACCCACACTGGCGTGTGAATTTCACAGTCTCCCACCTATCCTACACAAACCGTATCGAGCACCAATACCAAGTTGTAGTGAAGGTCCCGGGGTCTTTTCGTCCTGCCGCGCGTAACGAGCATCTTTACTCGTAGTGCAATTTCGCCGAGTCTATGGTTGAGACAGTTGAGAAGTCGTTACGCCATTCGTGCAGGTCGGAACTTACCCGACAAGGAATTTCGCTACCTTAGGATGGTTATAGTTACCACCGCCGTTTACTGGGGCTTAAATTCTCCGCTTCACCCCGAAGGGTTAACGGGTCCTCTTAACCTTCCAGCACCGGGCAGGCGTCAGTCCGTATACATCGTCTTGCGACTTCGCACGGACCTGTGTTTTTAGTAAACAGTCGCTTCTCACTGGTTTGTGCCACCCCCTCCCGCTGCCGGCCGCAAAAGCCTTGACGATATGGGGGTCCCCCTTCTCCCGAAGTTACGGGGGCATTTTGCCGAGTTCCTTAACCATAGTTCACTCGTACGCCTTAGTATTCTCTACCTGACCACCTGTGTTGGTTTGGGGTACGGGCCGTGTATGTCCTCGCTAGAGGCTTTTCTTGGCAGCATAGGATCACCGAATTCGCCTCAAACGGCTATGCATCACCTCTCAGGATATATGAAACGCGGATTTGCCTACGTTTCTCCCTACCGGCTTACCCCAGTACAACCACTGACTGGTACGGCTACCTTCCTGCGTCACCCCATCGCTTGACTACTACCCACCGGGGTCCCACGCAGCCCCGTCAACGCCTCACCCCGAAGGGATCGGTCACGACGGTTTTGGATGGTTAGCACAATGGATTCATCATGGACGCACATACACGGGTACGGGAATATCAACCCGTTGTCCATCGACTACGCCTGTCGGCCTCGCCTTAGGTCCCGACTCACCCTGGGAGGACTGGCCTGGCCCAGGAACCCTTGGTCTTTCGGCGGGCAAGGTTCTCACTTGCCTATTCGCTACTCATGCCTGCATTCTCACTCCCACACCCTCCACAGCTAGATCACTCTGCTGCTTCACCGGATGCAGGACGCTCCCCTACCCAACGAAACAAGTTCGTTGCCGCGGCTTCGGCGGTGTACTTGAGCCCCGCTACATTATCGGCGCACAATCACTTGACCAGTGAGCTATTACGCACTCTTTCAAGGGTGGCTGCTTCTAAGCCAACCTCCTGGTTGTCTTCGCGACTGCACATCCTTTTCCACTTAGTACACGCTTAGGGGCCTTAGCCGGCGATCTGGGCTGTTTCCCTCTCGACGCACGGAGCTTATCCCCCGCCGTCTCACTGCCACACTCTTGGACTTGTCGGCATTCGGAGTTTGGCTGACGTCAGTAACCCTGTGGGGCCCATCGGCCATCCAGTAGCTCTACCTCCAACAAGAAACATGTGACGCTGCACCTAAATGCATTTCGGGGAGAACCAGCTATCACGGAGTTTGATTGGCCTTTCACCCCTACCCACAGCTCATCCCCTCAGTCTTCAACCTAAGTGGGTTCGGGCCTCCACGCGGTCTTACCCGCGCTTCACCCTGGCCATGGGTAGATCACTCCGCTTCGGGTCCAGAACACACCACTACACCAACCCCTCTGGATTGGATACGCCCTATTCAGACTCGCTTTCGCTGCGGCTACCCCACACGGGTTAACCTCGCGACATGTCCCTGACTCGCAGGCTCATTCTTCAAAAGGCACGCCATCACCCCACCACGAAGGAGGGCTCTGACGGATTGTAAGCGCACGGTTTCAGGTACTATTTCACTCCCCTCCCGGGGTACTTTTCACCATTCCCTCACGGTACTAATCCGCTATCGGTCACTGGGAAGTATTCAGGCTTACCGGGTGGTCCCGGCAGATTCACAGCAGATTTCACGGGCCCGCTGCTACTCGGGAACACTGTTCAAGGCAGATGTCAGGTTTTCACGTACCGGGCTCTCACCGTCTACGGCAGGTCATCCCAAACCACTTCCGTTAACCACGACATTTTCTCACTACCCTCCAGTCAGGTAGAACTGGAAAAACAGGTCCCACAACCCCGCACACACAACCCCTACCCGGTATCACATGCATACGGTTTAGCCATCCTCCGCTTTCGCTCGCCACTACTCACGGAATCACTTTTGTTTTCTCTTCCTACGGGTACTGAGATGTTTCACTTCCCCGCGTTCCCCCCTGCACCCTATGTATTCAGGTACAGGTAACACGACATCACTCGTGCTGGGTTTCCCCATTCGGACATCCTCGGATCAACGCTCGGTTGGCAGCTCCCCGAGGCATATCGCAGCCTCCAACGTCCTTCATCGGCTCCCAGTGCCAAGGCATCCACCATGCGCCCTTAAACACTTACAACACAAACACCAAAAATGAGTTTCAAAAGAAATTGCACATCAATTGCACACAAAAAACAGCACCCACCCGAAGGCCGGCGCCACATTATGCGTGCTAGATGCTCGCAACCACTATCCACAAATCAAACACCACACCCCACCACCAAAGATGGAGCAACAACACGCCTCCCACCCCACACAGGGGCCAGGGAAAAACGGGCCTGTTGTCTCAAAGCCCAATAGTGTGTCTGATGATTCTCCGCAGATGCTTTCCCGCATCCCACGCTAAGTTTGTTGAGTGCACCAGACCCCCACCCACTACAGGTGTGAGGCCATCCAACGAATCGCCTGAAAGCTCAGCTGATCCCGCGATTTGCGGGGCCGGCCCAGGTCTCGTGGTGCTCCTTAGAAAGGAGGTGATCCAGCCGCACCTTCCGGTACGGCTACCTTGTTACGACTTCGTCCCAATCGCCGATCCCACCTTCGACGGCTCCCTCCCACAAGGGGTTAGGCCACCGGCTTCGGGTGTTACCGACTTTCATGACGTGACGGGCGGTGTGTACAAGGCCCGGGAACGTATTCACCGCAGCGTTGCTGATCTGCGATTACTAGCGACTCCGACTTCACGGGGTCGAGTTGCAGACCCCGATCCGAACTGAGACCGGCTTTGAAAGGATTCGCTCCACCTCACGGCATCGCAGCCCTTTGTACCGGCCATTGTAGCATGTGTGAAGCCCTGGACATAAGGGGCATGATGACTTGACGTCATCCCCACCTTCCTCCGAGTTGACCCCGGCAGTCTCTCACGAGTCCCCACCATTACGTGCTGGCAACATGAGACAAGGGTTGCGCTCGTTGCGGGACTTAACCCAACATCTCACGACACGAGCTGACGACAGCCATGCACCACCTGCACACAGGCCACAAGGGAACCGACATCTCTGCCGGCGTCCTGTGCATGTCAAACCCAGGTAAGGTTCTTCGCGTTGCATCGAATTAATCCACATGCTCCGCCGCTTGTGCGGGCCCCCGTCAATTTCTTTGAGTTTTAGCCTTGCGGCCGTACTCCCCAGGCGGGGTACTTAATGCGTTAGCTACGGCACGGATCCCAAGGAAGGAAACCCACACCTAGTACCCACCGTTTACGGCGTGGACTACCAGGGTATCTAATCCTGTTCGCTCCCCACGCTTTCGCTCCTCAGCGTCAGTTACTGCCCAGAGACCCGCCTTCGCCACCGGTGTTCCTCCTGATATCTGCGCATTCCACCGCTACACCAGGAATTCCAGTCTCCCCTGCAGTACTCTAGTCTGCCCGTATCGCCCGCACGCCCACAGTTAAGCTGTGAGTTTTCACGAACAACGCGACAAACCACCTACGAGCTCTTTACGCCCAGTAATTCCGGACAACGCTCGGACCCTACGTATTACCGCGGCTGCTGGCACGTAGTTGGCCGGTCCTTCTTCTATAGGTACCGTCACTTGCGCTTCGTCCCTATTGAAAGAGGTTTACAACCCGAAGGCCGTCATCCCTCACGCGGCGTCGCTGCATCAGGCTTGCGCCCATTGTGCAATATTCCCCACTGCTGCCTCCCGTAGGAGTCTGGGCCGTATCTCAGTCCCAGTGTGGCCGGTCACCCTCTCAGGCCGGCTACCCGTCGTCGCCTTGGTAGGCCATTACCCCACCAACAAGCTGATAGGCCGCGGGCCCATCCCACACCGCAAAAGCTTTCCACCACACACCAGGAAGTGCATGGTCATATTCGGTATTAGACCCAGTTTCCCAGGCTTATCCCAAAGTGCAGGGCAGATCACCCACGTGTTACTCACCCGTTCGCCACTCGAGTACCCCGAAGGGCCTTTCCGTTCGACTTGCATGTGTTAAGCACGCCGCCAGCGTTCGTCCTGAGCCAGAATCAAACTCTCCAAACAAAAACTTCCCATCCCAAGGACAGGCAGAATTCGAATCAGAAAAATCCGATCAAAACAAAAGACACCAACAAACTGGCATCAAAAAAACAAAACCACACCCTAAACGGGAAAAAGAGCATGGCCAAAAACAACAAACAAAAACCACCAAACACACTATTGAGTTCTCAAACAACACGCCCGAGTTTGCCGCGCAGAAATCCTGCGGCTAAAAGCCGCTGAACTTTACTGCGGACAGTGAGAATACCCACCGTAATGGGTGTCTCTCTCGGATTTTGTCTTCGCTCTCCGGCGCTTGTCCGTGTCGCTCTGACTTGCAATAAGTTACGTGAGCGCTAACAGCGAGTCAAATCGCCTGGTCACCCGGAAGTTTTCCCAGGTCAGGGCCGGGTCGTCGGTTGGCCTAGTCGCCGGCCCGTTCGACGCCGGCGATGTGCCGCTTGCCACGTCGCAACACGAGCCAACGCTCATGCAGAAAATCCGAATGCTGTGGTATCCACTCGTCGCTTTCAATACGAATGTTGTTCACGTACACACCGCCCTCGGCGACATTGCGGCGCGCGGCACCCTTACTGGCGGCCAGTCCCGTGGCGACCAACAAATCGGTGATCGAGTCAGGGCCGCCCGGCCTCAGCTCGGCCACCTGACCGTTACTGGCCTCGCGAAGGGCAGCCCTCAAGGTGGAATCGTCGAGATCGGCCAACTCCCCCCGACCGAACAGCGCCTGGCTGGCCAGCTCGACGGCTTTCGTCGCCCCTTCCCCATGCACCAACGTGGTGAGCTCCCGTGCCAGCCGTTTCTGCGCAGCACGTTCGTGCCCGCGGTTCTTGGTGGCGTCCTCGAGCTCGGCGATCTCGTCCGGCGTCAGAAAGGTGAACCAGCGCAGGTAACCGATGACATCGGCATCGGCGGCGTTCACGAAGTACTGGTACCAGGCATAGGGGCTGGTCATCTCGGGGTCCAGCCACACATTGCCGCCGCCGGTCGACTTGCCGAACTTCTTTCCTTCGGAGTCGGTGACCAGCGGAGTCGTCATGGCATGCACCGTCGCGCCCAGCTTCTGACGGACCAGGCGGGCGCCGGCCACGATGTTGCCCCACTGATCGGAGCCACCGATCTGCAATGTGCAGCCGTGGCGCTGGTGCAGCTCGACGAAGTCGTTGGCCTGCAGCAGCATGTAGCTGAACTCGGTATAGGAGATGCCGTCGCCCTCCAACCGGCGCCGGACCGTCTCGCGGTCCAGCATCACGTTGACCGAGAAGTATTTTCCGAGGTCACGCAGGAATTCAATGGCCGACAACTCCGCCGTCCAATTCAGATTGTTCTCGACGATGGCACCGGTGGGGGTGTCGTCGAACTCGACGAACCGCTCCAGCTGGCCACGAATGCGGCCGGCCCAGTCCGAGACGGTGTCGGCGGTGTTCAACGTGCGCTCCCCCGTGTCACGGGGATCGCCGATCATTCCGGTAGCCCCACCGGCGAGCACGATCGGCCGGTGCCCGGCGCGTTGGAACCGCCGCAGCGTGAGCAGCGGGACCAGGTGGCCCGCGTGCAGGCTGGGCGCGGTCGGATCGAAACCGGAATAGACGGTGATGGGTCCCTTGGCCAGGTCATCGGCCAGCGCATCGCGGTCGGTCGACTGGGCAATCAGCCCACGCCAGTCCAGCTCATCCAGGATTCCCATGCTCATGACGACGATCATGCCGCATCGCGGAGGTCAATCACTGGCACCGGGCGCAGGTGCGCGCGGGCTACGCCGATACGCCGAAACCTCCCCCCGGTCGGCCACCCAGAACCGCCACCGCCGGTCGGCGGCCTTGCTCACGCCGACCCGTGGCCCGTCGATCGCGGGGTCTGGGTCACGCAGCGACAGCCGAACCGGACTGTCTGCCGCAAAGAGGTCAATTCCGTTGTCCTCCATGACGATTCCCAGAGCAGAGCACAGATTCCCCGGCCCCCTCGCCAACGCGACCGGACGCACCGCAGGCCCACGACGCCGCCCGGCCACGTCGGCGCCCGAAGACACTGCCGCCGCGCGGAGCAGCACCGCACCGGCCACGCCGTCGAAACCGGACACCACGTTCGCGCAGACATGAATGCCGTGGCTGCGATAGGTGTACAGGTGCCCGGGCGGGCCGAACATCACCAGGTTGCGCCCACTCGGACCGCGAAACGAATGCGCGGCGGCGTCGGGCCACGGCCCGTCGGGTGGGCCGCCGTAGGCCTCGACCTCGACGACGAGGGCGCTGACGCCGCGGCCGGTCAGCTCGGCTCCCAACAATCGGCGGGCGGCGAGCACCGGATCCCCGGCGAGCAGCTCGGCGCCCATCTGCAAGCCCACCCGAGCGATTCTGCACGTCGCCACATCCGCTGTTGACACCGGCCACGCGTGGGCGCAGTATTCATCACATGATGACTTCATCGCTTGATGAATTCTCCGCCGGATTCCCGAACCGTGCCGCACCCGCGGCCATCGAGATCGTCGGACTGCAGGTCAACCGTGGTGACCGGCCCGCTGTCCGCGACCTCACCGTGCAGATCGCCGACGGCACCATCACCGGCCTACTCGGCCCATCAGGCTGCGGAAAGTCCACTCTGATGCGTTGCATCGTCGGGACCCAGATCGTCGCGGCGGGCACTGTGACGGTGCTCGGACACCCTGCCGGTTCGGCGCCCCTGCGTCACCGGGTCGGATACGTCACCCAGGACCCGACGATCTACGACGACCTGCGGGTGATCGACAACGTGCGGTACTTCGCCGCGCTGTACGGAACGTCGTCGGCCTCGGCGACGGCCGCCATCCGGTCCGTCGGCCTCGACGATCACCGCGCCGCCTACTGCGGCAATCTCTCCGGTGGTCAGCGCACCCGGGTTTCGCTGGCCTGCGCCCTGGTGGCCGAACCAGAACTCCTCGTGCTCGACGAACCCACGGTCGGCCTCGACCCCGTCCTACGCGTCGACCTGTGGGAGCAGTTCAACGACCTGGCACGGCGCGGCACCACGCTGCTGGTCTCCAGCCACGTCATGGACGAGGCCGACCACTGCGGCGACCTGCTGTTGATGCGCGAAGGCCGGCTGCTCGCCCACACCACCCCTGACCTGCTACGGAAGGACACGGAATGCACGTCCCTGGAGGAAGCGTTTCTCACCGTCATCCGGCGCAGCGATTCGAGCGGGATCAACCGAGCCGACTGAGCCCGGCGGCCTACCTGGCCACGACCGGCCGGATCCTGCGACAACTGGCCGCCGACCATCGCAGCGTCGCGATGATCCTGGTGGTGCCCAGCCTGGTCATCACGCTGATGTACTTCATGTTCCAGAACGCGCCGCATCCGCCGGGGCACCCGGCACCGTTCAACAACGCCTGCCTGATCATGCTCGGCGTCTTCCCACTGATCGTGATGTTCCTGATCACCTCGATCACCATGCAGCGCGAACGCGTCTCGGGAACCCTCGAGCGGATCCTGACCACACCACTACGCCGCTCCGACCTCCTGGCCGCATATGGCACCGCGTTCTCGATCGCCGCGGCGGCCCAGGCCACCCTGGCCTGCATCGTCTCGTTCTGGTTCCTCGGGTTCGACACCGCGGGGAGCCCGATCCTGGTGTTTCTGATCGCGATCATCAACGCCGTGCTGGGCGTCGGACTGGGCCTGCTGTGCAGCGCGTTCGCCCGGACCGAGTTCCAGGCAGTCCAGTTCATGCCCCTGGTGATCGCGCCGCAACTCCTGCTGTGCGGCATCGTGGTACCCAGGGCCGCGCTGCCCGACTGGCTTCAGTGGGTCAGCAATGTGATGCCCGCCAGTTATGCGCTCGAAGCGTTGCAGCAGGTGGGCGCCCATTCCGAGCTGACTGCCATCGCTGCCCGTGACATCGCGATCGTGGTGGGGTTCGCCATCGTGGCACTGTGTCTGGCAGCGGCCACCCTGCGCCGCCGAACCCCCTAGGAAGCCGTGAGCACCGATATCGACTCCGAACGAGAACGCAAGCGCCCCGGCCGCCCCGCAGGGCCGTCAGACAAACGCGAACGCATTCTGGACAGTGCGCGGGAGTTGTTTGCCCGCAACGGAATCGACAAAACTTCGATCCGTGCCATCGCGGCCGCTGCCGGGGTGGACGCCGCCCTGGTACATCACTACTTCGGCACCAAGACCGAACTGTTCGCCGCCGCGATCCACATTCCCATCGATCCGATGACCGTGATCAGCCAGCTCAAAGAGGTGCCGGTCGACCAGATCGGACACGTGCTGCCGTCAATCCTCTTGCCGCTGTGGGATTCCGAGATTGGCAAAGGCTTCGTGGCGACGCTGCGCTCGATACTGGCCGGCAACGACGTATCGCTGGTCCGGTCATTTCTCCAGGACATCATCATCGGCGAGATCGGTCCCCGGGTAGACAACCCTCCCGGCAGCTCCCGGGTTCGCATCCAGTTCGTCGCCTCGCAACTGGTCGGGGTCGCGATGGCGCGCTACATCCTGGAACTGGAACCCTTCGCCACGCTGCCGGTGGATCAGATCGTCAAGACCATCGCGCCCACCCTGCAGCGCTACCTGACCGGTGAACTACCCAGACTCGGATGACCCGGCCAGATCCAGCAGCCGGCGATGCTCGGTGTCGTCGTCGATGGCCACGGCCTCGTCGACGAGCAGCACCGGGATGCCGTCCTCGATCCGGTAGGCCCTCCGCAATCGGGGGTTGTACAGCCAGTCCGTTCCGGCCAGTAGCAGGGGCCCGCGGTCCTGCGGGCAGACCAGGATGCTCAGAAGTTTGTCGTCGACCACCACGTGAAGCTAGCCCAACGGGATCTGGATGCCACCACTCGGGCCGGGCGGCATCCCGGCCCCGCCGGGAATCGGAGCGATGCCTGCCGGGGCCTGGCCGACCCCCGGATTCAACCCACCCTGCTGCGGAATCTGAGCACTGGACCGAGCCTGCAACTTGCGCTGGTAAGCCAAGGTGTTCTTGAGCGCGTTGATCAACGGCACCTGGTTGGGACGCTTGTCGAGGGCTTTGGTGATGGCCTCACGGTTGGCATTCGACGGTTTGTAGCCGTGCTGACGCAGCTTCAGGATGTCGTGGATCAGCGTCGAGATCTGGCCACCGCCCTCACCGGTGTCGTAATCCCTGGCAATGATGGCCAACGCTTCGTCGGCCGTCATCTGCCGGGGGGCCGGCGCTTCGGAGCCGGGTGCATCTGCCGCAGGAGTCGGCTGGGCGGGATCGGCGGCGGCCGTCTGCGCACCGGCACCTACGAGCAGGCCCAGGACCAGCGCACCGCCGGTGACCGTTCCGGTGACGACGCGACGCCAGCTGCTCGCACCCGATTCCGATGTCATCGATCCTCCAGTCGTCCTGCGTTTGCCGGAGCGTAACAGCGCAGACCTGCACCGGCACTTCCTCGGCGAACCGGCCTAGTCGGACTCCGGCTCGTCGTCAGTGCCTCCCGCGACGAGTTCGGCCCGGCCGGCCGCAGTCAATTTCTTGTACGTACCTGTATCGGTATCCAGGTACCAGCAGTTACGCCGGCCGGATTTCGGGACACCCGCCGCCCGCAACGGCGCGATCAGCGGACGGTAGGACGCACCGAGCTCCATGTCGGCCACCACGTGGACGACGTCGGGCGCGTTACCCGCGGCCAGATCGTCCAGGGCGAGCGACAGCTCAGCCACCGGGACACTCCCGCCGGGACGCAGCGCCAGCGCCGTCACCGCCAACTGCCGGCCCGCCTCCTCCACGCCGTAGGTCACCGACATGTCGACCGCGTCCAGGCGTCCGACCGCATCGTTGACACTCGCCGCGAACACCGGGCCCCGTTCGGTCCGGATCACCGCACCGCGGTTGTCGACCTGCCAGTAGTCACCGTCCTCGTCGCGACGGAACAGGAACTCGGTGGACACCCAGGTGTCAGCCGGCGCGAACACACCACGCTTGACCACGGCTGTCGGATCGACCGGGCCGCGCGGGTGCGCCAGCAGCACACCCACCTCGTTGGCCTCGGCCTTGCGCACGAAACCCTGCTCGTCTTCCAGGATCAGGTCGTCGTCGGCGTCGTAGGCGGCGAGTTCGACGGTGCCGCCGCCGGGCAGCGGGCGCCCCTTGCTGCCGATCTTGGCTCCGGCCACGTTGGCCAACACGGCCTGTCCGTCGGTGGTGGCGAAGAACTCCACGACTTGGGCCGGCTCGAACACGTCGACGACGCGCTTCCACAATCCAGCGGGCATACCCGAGCCGATGAACAAGCGGACCGGGTGACTGCCGGTGAGCGAGAACGACGGATCGTCGATGACCTCACGCAGCATGGCCCAGGTGTAGGAGACGACGGTGACGCCGTACTGCCGGATCTCCTGCAGGAACCGGTCAGGTTGCAGACCGCGGGACAGCGCGATGCGCGAGCCGCCGACCACGGCGCCACCCAAGCTGACCAGCAGCCCCGACTGGTGATGCAGCGGGGTCAGGCAGTAGACCGTGTCACCGCGGCCGAGGTTGGCCGCGGACGCGGTGCCGAACGCCGACAGCGCCCATCGGAAATTGGTGATCTGGCGGGCCACCCGCTCACCACCGACCTCGCTGAAGGCGACGAATGCCAGGTCGCGGGCCAGGCCCGGGTTGGGTCGGTACCAGCCGGGCAGTTCGACGACGTCGGGGTCGATCTTCTCCATGTCGATGACGTCCGCGTCCTCGGGGACATCGAGGTCGCGGCTCTCGCCGCCGCCGAGAACCAGCACCCGCATGTCGAGCTTGCGTGCCATCTCGAGATGGCTCGGGTCGGCGATGATCTCGGCCACGCCACCGAGTCGGGCGGCTTCGGCCACATCGACCTCGGGCAGCAGCACCGCCACCGCCCCCAGCCGGGACAGCGCCGCGATCGCCACCAGCGCACTGGGCCGGGTATCCATCAGGACTCCGACCCGGGCACCTTGGCGCACGCCGACATCGATCAGACCGTTGACCACGTTGTTGATCCGGCGGTCGACCGCCTCATAGGTGTGCACGCGACCGTCGAACAGCAGTGCCTCACCGTTGGGAAGGCTGTGTGCCTGCTCGCTCATGATCCGACCGAGCGAGATCCGGGTGTGATCGTTGACCTGACCCAACCGGGCCAGACGCGGCAACGTCCGGGCGGTCTCGATGACCAGCGTGCGTGCATTCTTATTCGCCGAGGCCAACGCCTCGGCGGCCGAGCGCGCCACGCCGAACACCATCTCGGTGGCCGCCGTCGCACCATGGGTGACCCGCGCCGTCAACGACACCCCGCCCTCCGGGTGATCGTCCGGCTGCAACCCCATCGGGACCACACCCTCGGGCATCTGTTCGCCGGCAAGCCATTTCACCCACTGCGCCACCGTCGGCCAGGTCTGGCTGGAGGCCTTGGAGCCCACGACCAAACCGAAATGTCCGGCCCTGATCATGTATTCGTAAACATCCGCATCGGGTGCGGCCCGCTTGATCCCCCGGACCGCGGCGGGCTGGCCGATATCATCGACCTCGCCGACCACCGCGAGGATCGGGCAGTCGATGTCGGACAGCGTGACCAGGTCGCCGTGGACGGAGAAGCCGCCCGTCATCATCCGGTTGTGGGCGATGAACTGCTTGAGCAGTTCGGCGATCGCCGGCCCGGACCACGCGATCCAGCCGTCCGAGGACAGGAATCGCCGCTGCTGTTCGCGCGGCAGCAGGGCCTCGCGGTCGTGCAGCTGCCGCAGGAACTCCAGCCGCGACTGGGTGGTTTTGATCGGATCGAGCATCTGAAAACCGGTGCGGGCCAACCACCCCGGGATGTCGATTCGGCTGAACACGTGATCGGCCATGAAATCCGCCGCGCCGGCGGCCAAGCCCGCCGGCAGGTTCATCGGCAGCGCGGCCAGGGTGTCCACCGGGGCGCCGAAGGCGATGATGCTGGCCAGGTCCTTGGACCGTCGATACGCCGCGGCCTGGTAGGCGAACATCCCGCCCTGCGAGTAGCCGGCCAGATGCACGTCGCGGCCGGTGGTCTCCTTGACGATGTCGATGGCTTCCGACAACGCCACCACGTGATCGGCGAGGTTGCGCTGCATTCCGCCTTCGATCTTGTCCGGCGAACCGAAGTCGATCACCCAGGGGTCGATACCCGCGGCGTGCAGAATGCCGACCGCACCGTCGTCGCGCGTCACATCCCACATGTCGGCCGACATCATCATCGGATGCACCATCAGCACCGGCGGGCGCGGATTCTGGGCGCCGGGGCGGACGTCGGGCGGGAAGTACCGCCGCAGCCGGTACATCGGCACGTTCTGGATGATCTGGAAGGGCGACGGGACCGCTCCGGTCTCCAAGCCCCCGTAGCGCAGCACCTCCAGACCATTCTGGGCGGTTGCCAGCAACCGCTCGACCGGTTTGGTCACTGCCGAGAAATCCACCAGCTCGCTCCCCACACCACAACTCGCCCCGACCCCGATTGACGTGGTCATCATGGCACAGCAGCAACCGATTCCTTGTGTGATCGCCTGCGGCCCTGTGGTGGCCCCATGCGGTGCCGGTCCCGGAGTCGCCGAACGATAGGGTCGGCGGCGATGGCACACCTGCTCGGGGGCGAAACCCTGCATCTGGAGTACCCCGCCGGGGTGGTGTTCGACTCGGTCACCGTCGGCGTCAGCGAAGGCGACCGAATCGGCATCGTCGGCCGCAACGGCGACGGCAAATCCAGCCTGCTGGCCATGCTGGCCGGCCGACTCGAACCCGATTCCGGACGGGTCACCGTGCGCGGCGGCGTTCGGGTCGGCGTACTCGATCAGGCCGACACCCTCGACGACGCCGATACGGTCGGCCACGCCGTGGTCGGTGACGTCCCCGAACACGAATGGGCCGGCGACCCCCGCGGGCGCGATGTCATCGCGGGCCTGCTCGATGACCTGCCCTGGGACGCCGAACTCAGAACCCTGTCGGGTGGACAGCGGCGCCGGGTCGCCTTGGCCAGGCTGCTCGCCGGCGATCACGACGTCCTGGCGCTGGACGAGCCGACCAACCACCTCGACGTGGAAGCGATCACCTGGCTCGCCGAGCACCTCAAGAAGCGCTGGTCCGCGTCTTCCGGTGGGCTGCTGGTGGTGACGCACGACCGCTGGTTCCTCGACGAGGTCTGCACGACCACGTGGGAAGTGCACGACCGCATCGTCGAACCGTTCGACGGCGGTTACGCCGCCTACATCCTGCAACGGGTGGAACGCGACCGACAGGCGGCCACGATCGAGGCGCGTCGTCAGAACCTGGCCCGCAAGGAACTGGCCTGGCTGCGCCGTGGCGCTCCGGCCCGCACCTCCAAACCGAAGTTCCGCATCGACGCGGCCAACGCCCTGATCGCCGACGTGCCGGAGATCCGGGACAAGGTCGCACTGCAATCCCTGGCGGTGTCACGGCTGGGCAAGCAGGTCGTCGACCTGCTCGACGTGTCGGTGAGCTACGGCGACCGAGAAGTGCTGCACCAGGTCGAGTGGCGGGTCGCCCCGGGCGAGCGCACCGGGATCCTCGGCGTCAACGGCGCCGGAAAATCGACGCTGCTCGGCCTTATCGACGGGTCGGTGCAGCCGACTTCGGGACGGGTCAAACACGGCAAGACGCTGCAGGTCGCGACCCTCACCCAGACCGTGGACGAGCTTGAGCCCCACCTCGCCGATCCGGTGCGGACGGTACTAACCAACCTGCGCACGACCTATGTGTTCGGCAGCGGGTCGAAGGCCCAGGAACTCACCCCCGGGCAGCTGCTGGAACGTCTCGGCTT
This sequence comes from Mycolicibacterium alvei, assembly GCF_010727325.1. Taxonomy (NCBI): domain Bacteria; kingdom Bacillati; phylum Actinomycetota; class Actinomycetes; order Mycobacteriales; family Mycobacteriaceae; genus Mycobacterium; species Mycolicibacterium alvei. The sequence goes on along the minus strand of NZ_AP022565.1, from coordinate 515,488 downwards.
CTCCAGTGCCCAGTTGTCGACACCGGTCAAGGACCTCTCCGGCGGACAACAACGTCGCCTGCAACTGCTGCTGATCCTGCTGGCACAGCCCAACGTGCTGATCCTCGACGAGCCGACCAACGACCTGGACACCGACATGCTCTCCGCCATGGAGGATCTGCTCGATTCGTGGCCCGGCACGCTGATCGTGGTGAGCCACGACCGGTATTTCCTGGAGCGGGTCACCGACCAGCAGTACGGGATCCTCGGCGGACGGCTGCGGCATCTGCCGGGCGGGGTGGACGAGTACCTACGGTTGCGGGCCGCCCACGCGTCGGCCACCGGCGCGGCGCAGGCACCGACCCTCGGTACCGGACCGGACGAGCTGTCCGGCGCCGAGCTGCGGGCAGCGCAGAAGGAGGTGTCCGCTCTGGAACGCAGGCTGGAGAAACTGCAGGAACAGATCGACCGGTCCCGGACGGCGATGGCAGACCACGACCAGTCCGATTTCGAGGGACTCGCGGTCAAGGTGGCCGCCATCCGCGCGCTGGAGGACGAAGTCACCGAAGTCGAGGAACGCTGGTTCGAACTCGGCGAGCAGATCGGCTGAGGACGCAGCCGGATTCGTCGCCGTCCGAACTTCGCGAATCAGTCACCGGGAAGTGTCGACAAGTTCCACCTCATCGGAGTTAGCTGGCATACGTCACTGCTTTACCGATTGTGGAGGGCGACCACCGTCACCATGAACAACGGCATGCAAGATCTGATGATCTGGGGACCGTAGGCGTCTGCAGCATGTCGATATGGGGCCGGTTCACCGTATCTCGGTGAATCAGCGCAACCGGGCCCGCAACTCGGCCGCCGATTCGCGGACCACACCGAGCTGTTTGGCGACCTGGACCGGTGCGGTACCGCCACGCGCGCTGCGCGCGTTGACCGAACCCTCCACGGTAAGAACCTCGCGCACCTGGGCGGTCAGCGCCGGGTTGATCGCGGCGAACTCGTCGTCGGTGAGCTCGTCGAGTCCGACGCCGCGGCCCTCCGCGACCCGCACGGCCTCCCCCGCCGCCTCATGGGCGACCCGGAACGGAACCCCTTGGCGGACCAGCCATTCGGCGATATCGGTGGCCAGTGTGTACCCGGCGGGTGCCAGCGCAGCCATCCGGGCCTCGTCGAACGTCAGCGTGCCGACCAGTCCGGCCATCGCCGGCAGCAGCAGCTCGAGCTGCGCGACCGAGTCGAAGACCGGTTCCTTGTCCTCCTGCAGATCCCGGTTGTAGGCCAGGGGCTGCGCCTTGAGCGTGGCCAGCAGACCGGTGAGGTTGCCGATCAGCCGCCCGGACTTACCGCGGGCCAACTCGGCGATGTCCGGGTTCTTCTTCTGCGGCATGATCGAGCTGCCGGTCGACCACGAGTCGTGCAGCGTGACGTAGCCGAATTCGGTGGTGCTCCACAGGATGATGTCCTCGGCGAGCCTGGACAGATCCACCCCGATCTGGGCGAAGACGAACGCCGCCTCGGCAGCGAAATCCCGCGCCGCGGTGGCATCGACGGAATTGTCTGCCGCCGAAGCGAATCCGAGATCCTCGGCGATCGCGTCGGGATCCAGCCCGAGCGAGGAGCCGGCCAGCGCCCCCGAGCCGTAGGGTGAGACCGCGGTGCGGTCGTCGAAATCGGCGAGCCGGTCGACGTTGCGCAACAGCGGATGAGCGTGCGCCAGCAGATGGTGCGCGAGCAGGATCGGCTGGGCGGCCTGTAGGTGGGTCTTGCCGGGCATGATCGCCGTCGGATGCGCCGCGGCCTGCACCGCCAGCGCGTTGACCACCTCCAGTACGCCGTCGGCGACGCGGCGCACGGCGTCGCGCAGCCACATCCGGAACAGTGTGGCCACCTGATCGTTGCGGGAGCGTCCGGCCCGCAGCCGGCCGCCGAGGTCCGGCCCGACCCGGTCGATCAGGCCGCGCTCCAGCGCACCGTGCACATCCTCGTCGGTGACCAGCGGCTCGAAACTGCCGTCGGCGACATCGGAACCGAGGCTGTCCAGGCCGGCGAGCAACCCGTCACGCTGCTCGTCGGTGAGCAGGCCGGCCCGGTGCAGCACCCTGGTATGGGCCTTGGACGCCGTGACGTCGTACGGCGCGAGCACCCAGTCGAAATGCGTGGACTTGCTCAGTGCGGCAAGAGCCGCCGAGGGTCCGTCGGCGAACCGGCCACCCCACAGCGATCCCTCGTTGGTGGTTCCGTCGTTGGTGCTCATGTCACTTACAGGCCCAGGTCGCGCTTGGCCGAGATCTTCGAGCTCAGACCGTGCAACTGCACGAAGCCCTTGGCCGCGCTCTGGTCGAAGCTGTCGCCCTCGTCGTAGGTGGCCAGGTTGAAGTCGTACAGCGACTCACCCGAGCGGCGGCCGTTGACGATGACGCTCCCGGCGTGCAGAACCAGCCGGATGTCACCGGAGACGTGCTGCTGCGTGTGCTCGACGAACGCCTCCAGCGACCGCTTCAGCGGGCTGAACCACAGGCCGTCGTAGGTGAGCTCGCCCCACTTCTGGTCGACGCCGCGCTTGTACCGGCCCAGCTCACGCTCCAGCGTCACGTGCTCCAGCTCGGTGTGCGCGGTGATCAGCACCATCGCTCCCGGCGCCTCGTAGATCTCACGACTCTTGATGCCGACCAACCGGTCCTCGACCACGTCGAGCCGGCCCACGCCCTGGGCACCGGCCCGGGTGTTGAGCTCCTGGATGATCTGCAATACGGACATCGGGCGTCCATCTATTGCCACCGGGCGTCCCTTGTCGAAGCTGATGATCAGCTCGTCGGGGGCGTTGAAGTTGACCGTCGGATCCTGGGTGTAGTCGTAGACATCCTTGGTCGGGGCGTTCCACAGGTCCTCGAGGAACCCGGTCTCCACCGCGCGGCCCCACACGTTCTGGTCGATCGAGAACGGCGAGCGCTTGGTGACGTTGATCGGGATCGCGTTCTCCTCGGCGAACGCGATCGCCTTCTCCCGGGTCCAGGCGTAGTCGCGAACCGGTGCGATGACGTCCAGTTCGGGTGCCAGCGAGGCGAATCCGACCTCGAAGCGCACCTGGTCGTTGCCCTTGCCGGTGCAGCCGTGCGCGACGACGGTGCCGCCGTGCGCACGCGCCGCGTCCACCAGATGCTTGACGATCAGCGGGCGGCTGATGGCCGACACCAGCGGGTAGCGGTCCATGTAGAGCGCGTTCGCCTTGATGGTCGGCAGGCAGTATTCGTCGGCGAACTCGTCACGGGCGTCGACTACGACAGCCTCGACCGCACCGCAGTCCAGGGCGCGCTGCCGGATGACCTCCATGTCCTCACCGCCCTGGCCGAGATCGATGGCGACGGCGACGACCTCTTGACCGGTCTCCTTACCGATCCAGCTGATCGCGACGGAGGTGTCCAGACCTCCGGAGTACGCCAGGATGACGCGTTCGGACATGAGCAATCTCCTTGTTTTGAGCTCTACTTCAAGTTCTCGATGGTGTCGGCAAGTTCGGCCCCGGTCATCGGTGCGCGCGCCACCATCAGGATGGTGTCGTCACCTGCGATGGTGCCGACCACATACGGCAGGGCGGCGCGATCGATCGCGCTGGCCAGGTAATGCGCCGCCCCGGGCGGGGTGCGCAGCACGGCAAGGTTAGCGCTGGCGTCGGTCGATACCAGCAGCTCCCCCAACAAGCGGGTCAACCGTTCGGTACCGCCGGACACACCCCGCACCGGGCTGCCGTCCTCGGGCACCACATACACGCCGACGCCGCCGTCGGCGCCGCGCAGTTTCACCGCACCGAGTTCCTCCAGGTCCCGCGACAGCGTGGCCTGGGTGACCTCGATGCCCTCCTGTCCCAGCAGGGCGGCCAGTTCGGTCTGGCTGCTCACCTGCCTGGCCGACAGGAGGGCAATGATGCGGGCCTGACGGCCGACGCGGGTCGGTGCACTCACGTCAGGCTCGCTCCAGGAGCCACACCAGCATGGCCTTCTGCGCGTGCAGGCGGTTCTCGGCCTCGTCGAACACCGCGCTCTGCGGCCCGTCGATCACCTCATCGGTGATCTCATAACCGCGATGCGCCGGAAGACAGTGCAGCACAATGGCTTCCGGGTTGGCACGGTTGAGAAGCTCGGCATTGACCTGGAACGGACGGAACGGCCGCACCCGGTCGAGCCCGTCGTTCTCCTGGCCCATCGACGTCCAGGTGTCGGTGACGAGCACGTCGGCCCCGTCGGCCCCGGCCTGTGCATCGTCGGTCAGGGTGACGGTCGCCCCGGTCTCGGCGGCACGGCGCTTGGCCGCGTCGACGAAGTGGGGGTCGGGTTCGAAACCGGCGGGAGCGGCGATCGTGACATCGATGCCCGCGGTGACCCCGCCCAGCATCAACGAGTGCGCCATGTTGTTGGCACCGTCACCCAGATACGTCATGCGCAGGCCCTTGAGCTCCCCGCGGCGCTCTGCCAGCGTCTGCAGATCGGCCAGCACCTGGCAGGGGTGGAATTCGTCGGACAGCGCATTGACGATCGGGACGGAGGCACCACTTGCCATGGCCGTCAGCCGCTCCTGGGCGAAAGTCCGCCACACGATCGCGTCGACGTAGCGGGACAGCACCGCCCCGGTGTCCTCGAGGGTCTCCTCGCGGCCCAGCTGGGTGCTGCGGCCGTCGACCACCACGGCATGCCCGCCGAGCTGGGCGATGCCCATCTCGAACGAGAACCGGGTGCGGGTCGAGTTCTTCTCGAAGATCACCGCGACACCGCGCGGGCCTTCGAGCGGGCGGCGCGAGAACGGCGCCTTCTTCAGTTCGGCGGCCAGGGCGAGGACCTCGGCCTGCTCATCGGGCGACAGATCGTCGTCGCGCAGAAAATGCCGGATCATGAACTGGCCTCCACAGCAGTATCGAGGACGGCGGGCAGAGCGGACAGGAATGTCTCGATCTGGCCTTCGGTGATGATCAGCGGGGGCGCCAGGCGGACCACGTCGGCGGCCGCGGCGTTGACCAGGAAGCCGGCGTCGCGGGCCGCGGTTTCGACGGCCTTGGCGCTCGGCGCGGTCAGCACCACGCCCTGCAACAGACCCTTGCCGCGCACGTGATCGACCAGTGGATGGCCCAGCTCCTCGATGCCGTGGCTCAGGGTCTTGCCGAGCACCCCGGCCCGGGCGATCAGGTCCCCATCAGTCAGCGCCTTGAGTACACCCAGCGCCGCGGCGGTGCACACCGGGTTGCCGCCGAAGGTGCTGCCGTGCAGGCCCGGCGTGAGCAGATCACCGGTCGGCCCGATGGCCAGGCAGGCCCCGATCGGCAGTCCGCCGCCCAGGCCCTTGGCCAGGGTCACCACGTCGGGCGTGATGCCGTCGTGCTGATGGGCATAGAACGCGCCGGTACGCCCGACGCCGGTCTGCACCTCGTCCAGGACCAGGAGTGCGCCGTTCTTCGTGGTGATATCGCGGGCGGCAGCCAGGTATCCGGCGGGTGGGACGACGACGCCGCCCTCCCCCATGATCGGTTCCAGGAACACCGCGGCGGTCGTGTCATCGACCGCCGCCGCCAAGGCGTCGGCATCCCCGTACGGAACGTGGGTGACGTTGCCCGGCAACGGCTCGAACGGCGCCTGCTTGGCGGGCTGCCCGGTCAGCGCCAGCGAACCCATCGTGCGTCCGTGGAATGCGCCTTGGGCGGCAACGACATTCGTCTTGCCGGTGAGCCGGGTGATCTTGAAGGCCACCTCATTGGCCTCGGTGCCCGAGTTGCAGAAGAACACCCGCGCCTGGGTTCCCAGGTGTCCCACCAGGGCTTCGGCCAGCGCGATCCCCGGCTCGGTGGCGTACAGGTTGGATGTGTGGCCCAGCGTGTTGAGCTGGGTGGTGACGGCCTCGATGACCGCAGGATGGCGGTGCCCCAGCAGGTTGACCGCGATCCCGCCGAGCAGGTCCAGGTAGGGCTTGCCCTCGGTGTCGGTCACCACGACGCCGTCACCGCTGGCCAGTGCCAACGGCGGGGTGCCGTAGTTGTTCATCATCACCGCTTCCCAGCGGTCCTGCAGGGTCACTTGGCCACCACCTTGGTTCCGGTTCCTTCATCGGTGAAAAGCTCGACGAGCACACAGTGTTCGACGCGGCCGTCGATCACGTGCGCACTCGGCACGCCGCCGGCCACCGCCCGCAGGCAGGCCTCGATCTTGGGCACCATGCCGGATTCGAGTGAGGGCAGCAGCTGCGTCAGGGTCGCGGTGTCGATCTCGCTGACCAGCGAGGCGCGGTCGGGCCAATCGGTGTAGAGCCCCTCCACATCGGTGAGCATGACCAGCTTCTCGGCGCCCAGCGCGTCGGCCAGTGCCGCGGCCGCGGTGTCGGCGTTGATGTTGTGGACCACGCCGTCGATATCCGGACCGATCGTGGAGACCACCGGAATCCGGCCCGCGGCAATGAGATCCAACAGCGATTCGGCGTTGACGTGTTCGACGTCACCGACCAGCCCGATGTCGGTGGCCACCCCGTCCACGGTGACGCTGCGCCGCACCGCGGTGAACAGGTGCGCATCCTCACCGGTGAGACCCACCGCGTACGGGCCGTGGGCGTTGATCAGGTTGACCAGTTCCCGGCCCACCTGACCGAACAGCACCATCCGCGCCACATCGAGGACCTCGGGTGTGGTCACCCGGAAGCCGCCCTTGAAATCACCTGGGATGCCGAGCTTCTTGAGCATCGCGCTGATCTGCGGCCCACCCCCGTGCACCACGACGGGATGGATGCCGCAGTTGCGCAGGAACACCATGTCGGCGGCGAAGGCCGCCTTGAGGGTGTCGTCGGTCATGGCGTTGCCGCCGTACTTGACGACGACAATCTTGCCGTGCAGTTGCTTGAGCCACGGCAGCGCCGAGGCGAGCACCTCGGCCTTGACGCTGCGCTCGATCTGACTCATGAGCTGTAGGCCGAATTCTCTTCGACATAAGCATGCGACAGGTCCGTGGTCCTGATCGAAGCAGTGTGGCCTCCCACGGCCAGGTCGATCACCACGGCCACGTCCTCCCCGGACAGGTCGACATCACGGGCACCCGGCGCGCTGGCCCCGTCGATGCACACCGGAGAACCGTTGAACGACACGCTGATCCGTTCCGGGTCCAGGTTCACCGGGGCGATGCCGACGGCGGCCAGCACCCGGCCCCAGTTCGGGTCAGAGCCGAACAGCGCGGTCTTGACCAGGCTGTCGCGGGCGATGACGCGGGCCGCAACGAGTGCGTCGTCCTCGGTCTCGGCGCCGACGACGGTGATGACGACGCGCTTGGTGACACCTTCGGCATCGGCCTGCAGCTGCGCGCACAGGTCGTCACAGACCCGCAGCACGGCCTCGTTGAGATCGTCCTGGCTCGGCGTGATTTCGCTGGCACCCGAGGCGAGCAGCAGCACGGTGTCGTTGGTCGAGCAGCTACCGTCGACGTCGAGCCGGTCGAAGGTCAGGGCCGCGGCCCGCTTGAGCGCGGTGTCCAGCGCGGCAGCATCCGCGACAGCGTCGGTGGTCAGCACCACGAGCATGGTGGCCAGCGAGGGTGCCAGCATGCCGGCACCCTTGGCCATCCCACCCAGGGTCCAGTTCTCCCCCGACTCCACCGCATGGTGCAGCGCAACCTGTTTCGGCACGGTGTCGGTGGTCATGATGGCCCGCGCGGCGGCCTCGCCTCCGGTCAGGCCGCCGGCGATGTCGTGCACGATCTCGGTGACGCCGGCCAGCACCTTGTCCATCGGCAACCGGTCGCCGATCAGGCCCGTCGAGCACACCGCGACCTCGATGGCACCGGTCTCGGTCCCCCAGTCGCTCAGTGCGTCGGCCACGGCCTCGGCGGTGGCGTGGGCGTCCTGGAAACCCAGCGGGCCGGTGCACGCGTTGGCACCGCCCGAGTTCAGGACCACCGCGCGCAGCCTGCCGGTGGTCAGCACCTGCTGCGACCACTGCACGGGCGCGGCCTTGATCTTGTTGCGGGTGAACGCCCCCGCCGCGGCGTAGTCCGGCCCCTCGTTGAATACCAGGGCCAGGTCCGGTTTGCCGGACGCCTTGATACCGGCGGTGATTCCGGCGGCCCGGAAACCGGCCGGCGCGGTGACACCCTGCGTGCGGACCAACTTGGTTGCCTCGGTCACGGTGCCACTCCCACGATCGAAAGTCCTTCGGTTTCGGGCCAGCCCAGCGCCAGGTTCATCGATTGCACTGCAGCACCGCCGGTGCCCTTGGTGAGGTTGTCGATGGCTGCGATCGCCACCAGGGTCTGCGCTTCTTCATCTACCGCGACCGCCACCTGTGCAGCATTGCTGCCGATCACCGATCCGGTCTTGGGCAGCTGCCCCTCGGGCAGAAGATGAATGAACGGCTCTGCGTCGTAAGCCTTTTCGTACGCGGTGCGAATCTCGGATTCCGACGCCTCGGTCCGGGCGGTGCAGGTGGCCAGGATGCCCCGGGAGGTGGGGATCAGCACCGGGGTGAATGAGACGGTGACGTTCTTGTCGGTCACCGACCGCAGGCCCTGTGCGATCTCGGGGGTGTGCCGGTGCTTACCGGCGATGTTGTAGGCCCGTGCCGAGCCGATCACCTCGGAGCCCAGCAGGTCCACCTTGGCGGACTTGCCCGCGCCGGAGGTGCCGCTGACGGCGACGACCGTGACCGCCGGCTCGACGAGGTCGGCGGCAACGGCGGGCAGCAGCGCCAGCAGTGCGGCGGTCGGATAACAGCCCGGCACCGCGATGCGCTTCGTGTCCTTCAACCGGTCGCGGGCACCCGGCAGCTCGGGCAGCCCGTAGGGCCAGCTGCCGGCGTGCACCGATCCGTAGAACTTCTCCCAGTCGGCGGCGTTGGTCAGCCGGAAGTCCGCGCCACAGTCGATGATCAGGGTGTCGGGGCCCAGCTGTTCGGCCAGTGCCGCGGAATGACCGTGCGGCAACCCGAGGAACACCACGTCGTGCCCAGCCAGCACCTCGGCGGTGGTGGCCTCCAGGACACGCGAGGACAGCGGCAGCAGGTGCGGGTGATGCTCGGCCATCGTGGTCCCGGCACTGGAGGCTGCGGTCAATGCCCCGATGGTCAACCGGCCGTCAGCATAGGCCGGGTGTCCGAGCAGCAATCGCAGGATCTCTCCGCCGGCGTAGCCGCTGGCGCCGGCCACCGCTATCGAAGTCATACCGCAATTCTGCATTGTTATGCATGTAGATGCAAATTAATTCCCTAGGGTCGTCATGCCCCGGCTATAGCATCATGCACGCCGACCCCAAGGAGACGACATGCGTTCCAACTGCGCCCTGTACGTGGATGTGGGCTACCTACTAGCGGCCGCCGCCACGCGCGTCACCGGTACATCCCTGCGCAACGGCATCCATGTCGAGTTCGGGCCGATGGTCGCAGCTCTGATCAAGCAGGCACAGGAAATTTCGGGGTTGCCCGCGCTCCGGGTGCACTGGTACGACTCGGCCAAGAACGGCGTTCCGGACAGGCAGCAGGAACGCATCGGCGAGCTACCCCGGGTAAAACTACGTCTCGGCCGATTCGGCGTCGACGGCCAGCAGAAGGGCGTCGACCTCCGAATCGGCCTCGACCTGGTGGCGCACGCCCGCAGCGGGACAGCCGACGTGTTCTTCGTCGTCTCCGGCGACGACGATCTGACCGAGGCGGTGGAGGAAGCACAGGCCCACGGCGTGCAGGTCGTCCTACTGGCGGTGCCGAACGCGGACGGCAGACCGCACGCCGTCAGCCGGCACCTGCTGCGTGCGGCCGACGATTTGGCGACGCTGTGCTCGTCGACCATCGATACCAACGTCATCAGGGTCGAGACACCGCCGGCCAGGTCCGCGCAGGTGGCCACAGCAACGCCGTCAACGGGGACGCATGCTCCGTCGCCCGGTGACCTGGCCGCGCGGCGTCCTGCCGCGCTACCGGCCAGACCGGCACCGGCCCGAGAGCCGTTGTCCGTGGCGGTCTACAGCAGCTCAACCGGCGGCCAGTCGCACAGCATGGCCGATTACCACGACGAGCCGGACGACCGGCAGATCGACCGCGTCATCGCCAACGTGATCGAGTCGTTCCGAAACAGCGCAAGCGATGAGGCCCTCGGCGCGTTGGCCGACGGACGGCCGTCGATTCCACAAGACATCGACAAGGCCCTGCTACTGGACCTGTCCGACGCCCTCGGAAGCTACGAGCTCAATGACCCGGTCCGGGTCCGGCTGCGCAGTCGGTTCTGGCAGAAATATGACGAGCTTCCCGGGTAGGTCGGGGTCAGCCGCGCTGCACGGCACCGACGCGCTCACCGGCCACCGCGACAGCGGCGTCGCGCGCGGCGCTGGCCTCGTCCTCGGTCAGGGTCCGGTCAGCGGCGCGGAACCGCAGCGCCAACGCGAGGGACTTGCGCCCCTCGCCGACCTGCGGGCCGGTGTAGACGTCGAATAACCGGACGTCCTCGAGCAGCTCACCGGCCCCGTCGCGGACGGCGTCGACGACGGCCGCCGCGGCCACCTGATCGTCGACGATCACGCTGATGTCCTGGAACACCGCGGGGAACGGTGACACCGACGGCGCCGGCAGCACCTCCACGATCGGTACCGCATCGAGGTCGAGTTCGACCGCACATGTTCCCTTGGGCAAGCCGGTCCGTTCGACGACCGCCGGATGCAGCTGCCCCGCATAGCCGACCGTGGTGTCGCCCACGAGCACCTCGGCGCAGCGGCCCGGATGCCATGGCAGCTCCTGGCCGGCGCGCAAGGTGAACTCCACCCCGGCGGCCCGGCCGATCACCCGTACCGCCTCGAAGGTGTCGGCCGCCTCCACCGGACGGCCCGGCCCCCACGGTCCGGCGGGCTCACGCAGCCCGGTCAGCACTGCGGCGATGTGCTGCGGCTGATTCGGCAGCGAGGCGTCCAGCCCGGCGATCTCCTCGTCGGTGGGCCTGCGGTCATTCGGGATGCGCTCGACGGACCGGGTCTCGGCCGTGGGATGCACCACCTGCTGGATCGCGAACAGCGCGACGTCTGCGGCACCACGGGACACGTTGCGGCCCAATGCTTCCAACAATCCCGGCAGCAACGTGGTGGCCAGCTGCGGACGGTCGGCCTCCAGCGGATTGAGCACCCTGGTGGCGTTGCGACGGGCGTCATCGGCGGCCAGACCCCACGCGTCGAACACGCCTGCGGGCAGGAACGGCGAGGGCAGGACCTCGACGAATCCGGCCAGTGCCAGTGACTTTCCGATCGCCCGGCGACGCTTCTGGACCGCGCTCAGACCACGTCCGGCCGGTGCCGTCGGCAGCACCGACGGGATGGCCTCCAGGCCCTCCAGTCGCAGCACTTCCTCGACGAGGTCGGCTCGCTGACGCATGTCGGGCCGCCAACTCGGCGGAGTGACCGTGAGTACGCCGGAACCGGCCGCTTCGACGACAGAGGCGCCGATCTGGGTCAGCCGCCGTGCCGTGGTGCCTGCCGGGTATTCGACACCGGCAGTGCGGTCCGGCAGGTCGGCGGAGATCTCGACGGCCGGTTGGGACCAGTCGGTGCGCCCGTCCGCGCGCCAGTCGGTGAGCTTTGGTTCGACGGTACCCCCGGCGATCTCGGCCAGCAGGGTTGCGCAACGGTCCAGGGCGGCAACCGAAATGGCCGGGTCCACGGACCGCTCGTAACGGCGGCCGGCCTCGCTGGCCAGGTGCAGACGACGCTGGGTGCGCGACACCGCGGCCGGATCCCACACCGCCGCCTCCAGCAGCACGTCAGTGGTGGAACCGCGCACCTCGGTGGTGCCCGCGCCCATCACGCCGCCGATCGCGGCGGTGGCGACATCGTCGACGATCAGCACATCGGCCGAGTTCAAGGTCCGCTCGACATCGTCGAGGGTGACCACCTTCTCGCCGTCCCCGGCGAACCGCACATCGAAGCCCCCGGTGATCAGGCTGCTGTCGTGGGCGTGCATGGGGTGGCCGAGTTCGAGCATGACGTAGTTGGTCACGTCGACCGCCGGGGAGATGGCGCGGATCCCGCTGAGCGTCAACCGCCGCTGCATCCACCACGGTGTCACTGCCCCCGGGTCGATGCCCGTGACAGGGCGTAATCCGAAGCGCTGCACGCCAGTTCCGGGCTGGACTGTCAGCGGCCAGGCCTCCCCCTCGGCGGGCAAGGGCGGCACGTCGGCCAGGTCGACGAAATCCAGGTCGTGCGCGCACGCGATCTCCCGGGCCAGGCCGCGGATCGACAGGCAGTAGCCGCGATCGGGCGTGATCGCCAGGTGGAACACCACATCGTCGAGGCCGAGGATCTCGGCGGCCGGGGTGCCCGGAGCGGCGGTGCCGGGCGGCAGCACCAGGATGCCCGAATGGTCCACACCCAGGTTCATCTCCGATGCCGAGCAGATCATGCCGTCGGACACCCGCCCGTAGGTCTTGCGGGTGGCGATGGTGAAGTCCCCGGGCAATACCGTGCCGGGCAAGGCCGCCACCACCAGGTCGCCCACCGCGAAATTCGTTGCTCCACAGACGATGTCGCGATGCTCGCCGTCGACATTCTGGATACCTACGTCAACTTTGCAGGCTCTGATCGGCTTCTTGAACTCGGTGAGTTCCTCGATCTCGGCGACCCGGCCGACGGTCAGCGGACCGCTCACCGGGCCGATCGGGATGATCTCCTCGACCTCGTGTCCGATCCGGATGAATGTCTGCTCGAGCTCCTCGACCGTCACATCCCAATCGGGTGCACCGGCACGGACGGCCTCACGGAGCCAGCTGAAAGGAATGCGCATCAGGCACCGACCCCGAACGGCAGCGAGAACCGGACATCGCCCTCGACCATGTCGCGCATGTCGGGAATTCCGTTGCGGAACTGCAGGGTTCGCTCCAATCCCATTCCAAAGGCAAAGCCCGAGTAGATATCCGGATCGATGCCGCAGGCGCGCAATACATTCGGGTTGACCATGCCGCAGCCGCCCCATTCGACCCAGCCGGGTCCGCCCTTCTTGCCGGGGAACCAGATGTCCACCTCCGCCGAGGGCTCGGTGAACGGGAAGAAGTGCGGACGGAACCGGGTGCGTCCCTCCGGCCCGAACTGGGACCGCGCAAACGCGTCCAGCGTGCCGCGCAGGTGCGCCATGGTCAGACCCTTGTCCACCGCCAGCCCCTCCACCTGGTGGAACACCGGGGTGTGGGTGGAGTCGAGTTCATCGGTGCGGAAGGTCCGGCCGATCGAGACGACGTAGACCGGCAGCTCGCGTTCCAGCAGCGCCCGGATCTGCACCGGCGACGTGTGCGTGCGCAGCACCTGCCGCGATCCGTCCGGGGCGATCTGGAAGGTGTCCTGCTCGCTGCGGGCCGGATGATCCGGCGGGAAGTTGAGGGCGTCGAAGTTGAACTGCTCGGTCTCGACCTCTGGCCCCTCGGCCAGTTCCCAGCCCATCGCCACGAAGGTGTCGGCGACATTCTCGGCCAGGATCGTGATCGGGTGCCGAGCGCCCACCGGCTGGCGCGTCGAGGGCAACGTCACATCGATGCGTTCGGCGACCAGCACCGCGGCGTCGCGCTCGGCACGCAGCGCGGCCAACCGCTCGTCGTACGCGCGCTGGGCCTCACCACGGGCGACGTTGACCCGTTTGCCTGCGTCGGCACGATCTGCCTTCGGCAGCGTCGCCAACGCCTGGCGGGCCAGGGCGATCGGGGCACGATCACCGAGGTGCTCGGTCTTGGCGCGCGCGAGCGCGTCAAGGTCACCGGACAGCTCAAAGGCATGCCGGGCCGCGCTGACGGCTTTGGTCAGGGCTTCTTCTGAGAGATCACTGGGCTGCTCAGCCACTCGGCGATCATAGGCGATGGCGTGATCACGCTTCGAATCCGTTTCCGCCGCCAGGCCGCCAGCGGGCCGGCGACTACCCGGAGGTTTTCACCCGGTACATCACCAGGTCCTCGGGCACACCCTCGGGCTTGTTTGAGAACATCTGGCGCCGCTGACGTTTGACGGTGACCGCAAGTTCGGCCAACCGGTCTTCGGAGATGCCCTCCAATGTGGTGTGCGATACGACCAGCCCGCCGCTGGCGGCCCGTTCCATCACCCGGGCGGTGATGTTGACGTCGACGCCGAGCCAGTCCGACCCGATACGTTGCGGACGTCCGGTGTGGATGCCGACCCGCATCCGCGGCGCGTAACCGTCCAGGTCGATGTTCTTGACACCCTCGAGCGCCACGAGCATCGCGCTCAGGGCGGTTTCCGGATCGGAGAACACGGCCATCATGCCGTCGCCCATGCGTTTGACGATGTGACCGCCGGCTTCGAGCACCGGGGGCTCGATCACCTGGGCCACCCGTCGCAGCAACCGCAATGTGGCGTCGTCGCCGGAGCGAAGCGACCACGACGAGAACCCGACCAGGTCGGTGAACACCAGTGTCACCTCGGGATTGGCCGGCGTTCCCGAGACACGTTCGGTCAGCGCCTGCCAGACCTGCAACGCACCCAAGCTCATCTCCCGCGAGGCGGCGTCACGGTCCAACAGCCGGTCGGCCACCCGGGCGGCTGCCCGCGGTCCGCCCTCACCCGACGCCGAGAGGCGGTCACCGAAATCGGGATCCCCGGGCAGCGACCGGCGCATCCGCCGGACCAGATCGACGACCGCCGGGCTGTGATTGGTGCGCTGCAGCCACCCCAACGGACCCGGCAACCCGGGCGCCTTCGCTGGGCGCTGCTGTGACGCCTGCTCGATGTCACCGACCTCGCCGGACGGGTCATCGAACGGCTCGCCATCCACAGCGCAAGGGTAGGTGGCGCGCCGACCGGGCGGCAATCGCGCCACGAGCGGGTACGTGTGCACTCCCCTGCCGGCGGTAAATCGACCTGGTCACAGCGCTGTGGCGCCGCGATAGCCGCCGAATAACAGTGTGCGCGACGCGGCGCGGCGTCGTAGACAACATGCGTTGTCACTACTATCGTCGGGCTCAACTGTGATTCACGTCATGACGAGTCAACGAGGGCGCAATGACCACACGAGCCACGACCGGCAGCGAGCACGATCCACTCGGCCCGGATTCGTTGACCTGGAAGTATTTCGGCGACCTACGTACCGGGATGCTGGGCGTCTGGATCGGCGCGATCCAGAACATGTATCCCGAACTCGGCGCCGGCGTCGAGGAGCACTCGATCCTGCTCCGCGAACCCCTGCAGCGCGTGGCCCGATCGGTGTACCCGATCATGGGCGTGGTCTACGACGGCGACCGGGCGGCCGACACCGGCGCGCAGATCAAGGGATTTCACCACACCATCAAGGGCGTCGACGGCCAGGGCCGGCGCTACCACGCACTGAACCCGGAAACGTTCTACTGGGCGCACGCCACGTTCTTCATGCTCATCATCAAGACGGCCGAGTACTTCTGCGGCGGTCTCACCGAGGCCGAGAAGTGCCAACTGTTCGACGAGCATGTGCAGTGGTATCGCATGTACGGGATGAGCATGCGGCCAGTTCCCAAGACCTGGGAGGAGTTTCAGGACTACTGGGACGCCAAGTGCCGCGACGAGCTCGAGATCAACCGGGCCACACTCGACATCTTCACCATCCGGATCCCCAAACCGTGGTTCGTATTGATGCCGACGCCCGTGTGGGACCAACTGTTCAAACCCCTTGTCGGGGCGCAACGCTGGATCGCAGCGGGCCTGTTCGACCCGGCGGTGCGGGAGAAGGCAGGCATGCGCTGGACACCCGGTGACGAGGTACTGCTGCGGATCTTCGGCAAGATGGTCGAACTGGCATTCGTCGCGGTCCCCGACGAGATCAGGCTGCACCCGCGCGCCCTGTCGGCCTACCGCCGCGCAGCCGGAAAGCTGCCCGGCGACGGTCCCCTGGTGGAAGCGCCGGGCTTCATGGCGCCGCCCCGTGACCGCAGAGGACTGCCGATGCACTATCTGCCGCGCCACAAGACCCTGCTGGACCGGGCCGGCGCGCTGGTACACACCACCTTCTCCCTGCCGGCGCTGCGGCGACCCGCCCGGCGCAGTGCGGCCTGACTTTTGACACCTGTCTAAGCTGTCGAAATGCTTGATTGGTCTGATGTCGATATCGCTGTCCGGGACGCAGTACGCGAGTTTGTGGACAAGGAGATCCGCCCCCACCTCGACGAGCTGGAGAGCGGTGACATGGAGCCGTACCCGATCGTGCGAAAACTGTTCGCCACGTTCGGGATTGACGCGATGGCCAAGGAATCGCTGGACAAGCGGCTGGAAAAGCTGCGCAGCGGTGAGGCCAAGCCCTCGGGTGCCCGCGGCGGAATGTTCGGCGGCAGTGGGTCGCCGGGCATGGGATTCGTCCTGATCAGCGAACTGTGCCGGGTGTCGATGGGCCTGGTCACCGGGCTGGGCGTCAGCCTGGGCCTGACCGTGTCGACCATCCAGAGCCGGGGCACCCTGGCCCAGCAGGAACGCTGGCTGCCCGGACTCGTGACCTACGAGAAGATCGGGGCGTGGGCGATCACCGAACCCGATTCGGGCTCGGATGCCTTCGGTGGCATGAAGTCCTATGTCACTCGGGACGGCGACGATTACATCCTCAACGGCCAGAAGACCTTCATCACCAACGGTCCCGACGCCGACGTCGTAGTGGTCTACGCGAAATTGGACGAGGGCGACGGGGCCGACAAGCGCAATCGCAAGGTGCTGACCTTCGTACTCGATCGCGGCATGGAAGGTTTCGTGCAGTCGAAGCCGTTCCGCAAGATGGGCATCCACTCCTCGCGCACCGGCGAACTGTTCTTCAACGACGTCCGACTGGGACGCGACCGGCTGCTCGGAGAGACCGAAGGCTCCGACGAAGGGGCCGACGAGGGCAGGGCCAGCGCCCGGTCGAACTTCTCGGCCGAACGCATCGGGGTGGCCTCGATGGCCCTCGGCGTGATCGAGGAATGCCTGCGGTTGAGCGTCGACTACGCCAAGTCCCGCACCCTGTGGGGCCAGGAGATCAGCCAGTTCCAATTGATCCAACTCAAGCTGGCCAACATGGAAGTGGCCCGGATGAACGTGCGCAACATGCTGTTCCGCGTCATCGAATCCGCCGAGAAGGGGGTTCCGATCTCCCTCGCCGAGGCCTCGGCGATCAAGTGGTACTGCTCGCAGGCCGCCACCGATGTCGCGATGGAGGCCGTGCAGCTGTTCGGCGGCAACGGCTACATGACCGAGTACCGGGTGGAGCAGTTGGCCCGCGATGCCAAGTCGCTGATGATCTACGCCGGCAGCAACGAGGTTCAGATCACCCACGTGGCACGGGGATTGCTCAGCTAGAGCTATCCCTGGATCATCTCGCGGCCCGGGTGCGCCTCGCGCCACCCGGCCATCGCGGCATCCCAGTCCACACCGTCGAGCGCGGTGAGCGCAGCCGGGAACAGCCCATCCTCTTCCTTTGCGATGTGCAGATAGAGGTCCTCGATCTCCGCGCGAACCCGCTTCTGGTGGGCGGGATCGGACAGGTCGACGATTTCGAGGAACCCGGCCAGCTCGCGGTGCTCGGCCACCAGGGGGTCGATGTGCTCGGCGTAGAGCTCGTCGCTGTGCATCACGGCGAACAGCCCGTTCTCCTCGCCTTGCCAGTGCGATCTGAGCTCGTCGTACATGGCTGCCAGAAGCCGCCGGGCGGTATCCAGGTCGCCACGGTCCAGGGCGCGCACTGCTTCACGGCCATGGTCCACAGACCGCTCATGCTCGGCGATGTAGTCACGTAGTAACGGCATATCCCTGCAGCCGCAGTATTGACACATGCTTACCTCCCCACGGCATCGTTCCACATCGGCCGAGTGGCCACTTGGGATACACGAATCGCGAAAAAGCGTGAGATAAGTGGCCATTCGGCGCTAAAGACGGTGGGCGCGAGCGCTCTGATACAGACAGATCGACGCCGCCGAGGCAATGTTGAGACTTTCGGAGTGTCCGGGCATCGGAATGTGCACCCGGTGATCGGCCGCCGCAGCCAATTCAGTTGGCAGACCGTGAGCTTCGGGCCCGAACAGCCAGGCAGTGGGTCCGGCCAGGTTCACCTCGTCGAGGCTGACCTCGCCGTCGACCGTGGTGGCCAGCACCTGCAACCCGGCGGCCTGCAACCGGACAATTGTTGCGGTCTCGTCGGGCGCGCTGATCACCGGCACCGAGAAGATGCTGCCGGCCGACGACCGCAGGCACTTGCTGTTGTAGGGGTCGACGCTGTTGCCGGCCAGCACCACCGCGTCGGCGCCCATCGCGTCGGCGGCCCGGATCAACGTACCGGCGTTCCCCGGCTCCGAGATCTGCACGGGGACCGCGATCAACCGGGGTTCGGACGCCAGAACCTCATCGAGGGAGACCTCAGGTAGCCGGCACACTGCCACCAGGCCGACCGGGGTCACGGTGTCCGACAAGGCCTTTGCCGCACGCTCGGTGACCAACTGCACCGGTGCGTCCGCCAGGAGCGCGGCGAACCGGTCCATGGCAGCTTCGGTGGCGAACACCTCGGAAACAAGTCCGCGCCGCAACGCGGCCTCGACGAGGTTGGGCCCCTCGGCAAGGAAGCGTGCGGCGCGGCGGCGCCCGATGTGGCGCTGCAGTTTGACGGCAGCGGCCACCCGGGCAGAACGCTCGGTGAGCGTCAGGCGGCCTCTCCGGAAGGAGCGTTGACGTCCTCCGGCAGAGCAGCCTTGGCGAGCTCGACCAGCGCGGTGAACGCGGCGGCGTCGCTCACGGCGATCTCGGCCAGGTTCTTGCGGTCCACCTCGACCCCGGCGAGCCTGAGGCCCTGGATGAGTCGGTTGTAGGTGACGCCATTGGCGCGGGCAGCCGCGTTGATGCGGGTGATCCACAGCTTGCGGAAGTCACCCTTACGGGCCTTCCGGTCGCGGTAGGCGTAGGTCAGCGAGTGCAGCTGCTGTTCCTTGGCCTTGCGGTACAGGCGGGACCGCTGGCCCCGGTAGCCCTTCGAGGCCTTGAGTACGGTACGCCGCTTCTTCTGGGCGTTGAGTGCGCGCTTCACGCGTGCCATGGGATGGTCCTATTCTCGTTCGGTACGGGGAGCGGCAGATCTAGCCGTTGAGCATCTTGGTGACACGCGCGGTGTCGTTGGCTGCCACGACGGTGCGGCCGTCGAGGCGGCGGGTGCGCTTGGTCGCCTTGTGCTCCAGCAGGTGGCGCCGGCCGGCCTTCTGGCGCACGATCTTGCCGGTCCCGGTCTTACGGAAGCGCTTCGATGCTCCGCTGTGGGTCTTCGCCTTGGGCATGAGTCCTCAGTTCTGTGTTGAAACTAGTTCTGCGTAACGTCTGGTTCTTCTGATGCGGCTGGTTCGGCCTGCTGCCCACCCGGGCGCTCGGCCTGCTCTGCCGCCTTGGCGCGAGTCTTCGCGCCGCGGTGCGGTGCCAGCACCATCGTCATGTTGCGGCCGTCCTGCTTGGCTGACGTCTCGACGAAGCCGAAATCGGCGACATCGGCGCCCAGTCGCTGCAGCAACCGGTACCCGAGTTCGGGGCGGGACTGCTCACGACCACGGAACATGATGGTCACCTTGACCTTGGACCCGGCTTCGAGGAAGCGGACCACATGGCCCTTCTTCGTCTCGTAGTCGTGGTCATCGATCTTGGGACGCAGCTTCTGTTCCTTGACGACGGTCTGCTGCTGGTTCTTGCGAGACTCGCGCTCCTTGAGTGCCGTCTCGTACTTGAACTTGCCGTAATCCATGATCTTGCAGACCGGGGGTTTTGCGGCTGGTGCAACTTCGACGAGGTCGAGATCGGCATCCGCGGCGACGCGGAGAGCATCTTCGATGCGGACAATGCCTACCTGCTCGCCTGCGGGTCCGATCAGGCGGACTTCAGGTACGCGGATGCGCTCGTTGATGCGGGTCTCAGTGCTGATGGGGCCTCCTATGTTGGGTCTGCTGAGGAGACCCACCCATCCGCACTTCTGCCCTGTAGAACAGAAAAGCCCTGCTCACAGCAGGGCCCAATGCCGACCGATCACGGCTTGCGCCGCCTGCGACTCCAAACCTGAAGCACAGAACCGGTGTCCGAGGACACCGGCGACCGGACCGTTGTACCAGTGTGGCCAACGGTGGGAGTGGGACTCCACTTACTGTCCCTGACATAAGCCGGGACGGTCGCGCATGACAGTCTAGCAGCCATGACGGATCCGACCGAAACGCCCGACGAAGCGACTCCGCAGCTACGGGACATGGCCGACATTCCCGCGGTGGAAGTGATCACCCGAGCGGCGGTCATGTTGATGAGCGCCGCAGCCGAGAAGATCGGGCTTTCTGCCGAAGACCCCGAGGATAGCCCGCACCGCGATCTCGACGAGGCGCGTCGGCTCATCACCGCGCTGGCCGGTCTGGTGACGGCCTCCGCCGAGTACCTCGGACCCCACGCGGGCCCTGTGCGCGACGGTCTCAAGAGCCTGCAGCTGGCATTCCGGGAAGCCAGCGCGGCGCCCGAAGAGCCGGGTAAAGGTCCGGGCGAGAAGTACACCGGCCCGGTCTGGTAATCCGTTGGGCGGTGTCTGTGCGCGCGATCGGCCCAATTGACGGGTTGACCGCCTATTGTCCGGGCGTATGACCGTTATCAGCCGCGGCCGCCGCACCGGGATACAGCCCGCGTCGAGGTTTTCGTGGGTTCCTGCCGCCGCCGGTTGGACCGTCGGCGTCATCGCCACCCTGTCGCTGATCGCCAGTGTGTCTCCGGCGGTGCGCTGGTTGATCCAGGTGCCGCGAGAGTTCGTCAACGACTACATCTTCAACTTTCCCGACACCAGCTTCTCGTGGGCCTTCGTCCTGGCGCTGCTGGCCGCGGCACTGGCGGCCCGTAAGCGGATCGCCTGGTGGATCCTGGTGCTGTACATGGTCGGCGCCATCGGCTGGAACCTCGGCGATCTCGCCACCGGCGGGGACCCCGTCGCCGACGATGTCGGCGAGGTCATCGGCGTGGTGTTCCACCTGGCCGCCATCGCCGCGCTGGTCTTGGCCCGCAATCAATTCTGGGCCAAGGTGCGCCGCGGCGCCCTGCTCAAGTCGGCCGTCGTACTGGTCGCGGGCATGGCGATCGGCATCCTGGCCGCCTGGGGACTCTTGGAACTCTTCCCCGGCACCCTCGACCCGGAATGGCGGCTGCCCTATGCGGTCAACCGGGTCAGCGGCTTCGCCACCGTGCCGACCGAGGTCTTCGAGGGCTATTCGCACCCCTTCCTCAACGCCATCTTCGGTCTGTTCGGCGCGCTGGCGCTGATGGCCGCGGCAGTGGTGCTCTTCCAGTCACAACGGGCCTCCAATGCGCTCACCGGTGAGGACGAATCGGCGATCCGCGGCCTGTTGGAGATCTACGGCAAGAACGATTCCCTGGGGTACTTCGCCACCCGGCGCGACAAGTCCGTCGTATTCGCCCCGAACGGGCGGGCCGCAATCGCCTACCGCGTCGAGGTGGGCGTGTGCCTGGCCGGCGGCGATCCGGTCGGTGATCCCAAGGCGTGGCCGCAGGCGATCGCAGCGTGGTTGCAGCTGTGCCAGACCTACGGGTGGGCGCCAGGTGTGATGGGTGCCAGTTCAGCTGCGGCCGAGGCATTCCGGGCGGCCGGGCTCAACGCGCTGCAGCTGGGCGACGAAGCCATCCTGCATCCGGACACCTTCCGGCTGTCCGGGCCCGACATGCGTGCGGTGCGCCAGGCGGTCACCCGGTCCCGGCGCGCCGGGACCTCGGTACGGATCCGACGCCACCGTGAGCTGGACCAGGCCGAGATGGCCGAGGTGATCCGGCGCGCCGATGCCTGGCGCGACACCGAGACCGAACGCGGCTTCTCGATGGCACTGGGCCGGCTCGGTGACCCGGCCGACGGTGACTGCCTGCTGGTCGAGGCGGTACAGCAGCGCGGAGACGATTCCGAACCCGAGGTGGTCGCCTTGCTGTCGCTGGTGCCGTGGGGCGCCAACGGTGTCTCGCTCGACGTCATGCGCCGCTCCCCACAGTCCCCCAACGGCACCATCGAACTGATGGTCAGCGAACTGTGCATGCAGTCCGAAGGTATTGGGGTCAGCCGGATTTCACTGAACTTCGCCATGTTCCGGTCAGCCTTCCAGCAGGGCGCACAGCTGGGCGCCGGCCCGGTGGCCCGGCTCTGGCGGGCCCTACTGGTGTTCTTCTCCCGGTGGTGGCAGTTGGAGACGCTGTACCGCTCCAACATGAAGTACCAGCCCGAGTGGGTTCCGCGGTACGCCTGCTACGAGGATGCCCGCCTGATCCCACGGGTCGGAGTGGCCTCGGTGATCGCCGAGGGCTTCCTGGTGCTGCCGTTCTCTCGGCGAAACAAACAGCACACCGGCGAACACGTCGCGGCCCCGGCGAATCTGGTGGGTTCGGGTCGGTTACACCACGACGGCAGCGCACCCGATCCGTCCGGGCTGAGGGACGATCTGACCGACGACGATCAGCAGCGGTTACCCGAGCAGGTGCGGGTCCGAACGGCCAAGCTGCGGCAGTTGCAGGCCGACGGCGTGGACGCCTATCCCGTGGGCCGGGCTCCCAGCCATACGGTCGCGGCTGCACTGGAATCCGCTGACGGCGGAGACGTGACCGTGGCCGGGCGGATCCTGCGGGTCCGGGATTACGGCGGCGTGCTGTTCGCCCAGTTGCGCGATTGGTCGGGCGAAGTGCAGTTGCTGCTCGACAACGCCCACCTGACCCAGGCAGGCACCGCCGAGTTCACCGCCACCATCGACCTCGGCGATCTGATCGAGGTCAGCGGTGCGATGGGGCGCAGCCGTAATGGCACCCAGTCACTGCTGGTCGAGGGCTGGCGGTTGATCGGCAAATGCCTGCGGCCGTTGCCGGACAAGTGGAAGGGCCTGACCGACCAGGAGGCCCGGGTGCGGGCCCGCTACGTGGACCTCGCGGTCAACACCGAAGCCCGGGACCTGATCCGGGCCCGCAGCGGGGCCCTGCACGCCATCCGGGAAACGTTGTACGCCAAGGGTTTCCTGGAGGTGGAAACCCCGATCCTGCAACAGATCCACGGCGGCGCCAACGCCCGGCCGTTCCTGACCCACATCAACGCCTACGACCTGGACCTGTATCTGCGGATCGCACCCGAGCTCTACCTCAAGCGGTTGTGCGTCGGCGGTGTGGAACGGGTCTTCGAACTGGGCCGGGCATTCCGCAACGAAGGCGTGGATTTCAGCCACAACCCCGAATTCACCCTGCTGGAGGCCTACCAGGCCCACGCCGACTACAACGTGTGGATCGACGGTTGCCGCGAGCTGATCCAGAACGCCGCCCAGGCCGCCAACGGGGCCCAGGTCTTCCGGCGGCCCCGTGCCGACGGGGTCCTCGAGCCGGTCGACATCTCCGGCGAGTGGACGGTGAAGACGGTGCACGACGCGGTATCGGAAGCCCTCGGCGAGCACGTCACCGTCGAGACGGATCTGGCCACGCTGCGCCGGCTCTGCGACGCGGCGCAGATCCCTTATCTGACCCACTGGGACGCCGGGGCCGTGGTCCTGGAGATGTACGAGCACCTCGTCGAGGACCGCACCGAGGAGCCCACGTTCTACAAGGATTTCCCGACCTCGGTATCGCCGCTCACCCGCCCGCACCGCAGCACCCCCGGGCTCGCCGAACGCTGGGATCTGGTGGCCTGGGGTGTCGAGCTGGGGACCGCATACAGCGAGCTGACCGACCCCGTCGATCAGCGCCGCCGGCTGCAGGAGCAATCGTTGCTGGCCGCCGGCGGTGACCCCGAAGCGATGGAGCTCGACGAGGACTTCCTGCAGGCCATGGAGTACGCGATGCCGCCGACCGGCGGGCTCGGGATGGGTGTCGACCGTGTGGTCATGTTGATAACTGGCCGTAGCATCCGCGAAACGCTGCCGTTTCCTCTGGCCAAACCTCGTTAGCAGGCTCCTCACAGCCGATCCCAAGATTGGGCGGCGACGATATTGCTGTGACCTTCACTCACCACCTGTCCTTGATGCACGGCTGGGTTCCGACCAGCATCCAAGTCATCACCGCCGTGGTGTTGATCGCCGCCATCGGCTGGCGTACCCGCCGCTGGGCACTCATCTGGCTACCGTTCGCCGCCGCGGTCGGCGGGATCCTGGTCGTGGGCACCAACTGGTACATCGAGTCCGAGGGGCTGGCCGGCAACCCGGCGCCGCGGTCCCTGTGGCTGTGGATCGCGCTGACGGGTGTGGCGGTCGTCGTCCTGGCTGCGGGCTGGCGCGGCAGCCGGTGGTGGCGGCGCGGAACCGCTGTGATGGCAGTGCCTTTGACCCTGTTGTGCACGGCACTGGCACTGAACCTGTGGGTTGGCTACTTCCCGTGGGTGCAGACCGCGTGGAACCAGTTGACCGCCGGTCCACTCCCCGACCAGACCGATCAGGTCACCGTGACGGCGATGCAGCGCCGGGGCACCATCCCCGCCAAAGGCAGTGTGATCCCCGTCGAAATCCCCAACACCGCTTCGGGTTTCCGGCATCGCGGCGAATACGTGTACCTGCCGCCGGCGTGGTTCGGTTCCAACCCTGCTCCGCAGTTGCCCACCGTGATGATGATCGGCGGGGAGTTCAACACCCCGGCCGACTGGATGCGGGCCGGCAACGTGATCAAGACGATGGACGACTTCGCCGCCGCCCACCACGGGTACGCGCCGGTACTGGCGTTCGTCGACCCGGGCGGCACCTTCAACAACGACACCGAATGTGTCAACGGCAAGCGCGGGAACGCTGCCGACCATCTCACGAAAGACGTCGTCCCGTATATGAACAGCCACTACGGGGTCAAACCGGCGGCCTCGGGCTGGGGCATCGTCGGCTGGTCCATGGGCGGCACCTGCGCGGTGGACCTGGCGGTCATGCACCCCGAACTGTTCAGCGCGTTCGTCGACATCGCCGGTGACAGCGGCCCGAACTCGGGGACCAAGGCGCAGACCGTCGACCGCCTGTTCGGCGGCAACGCCGCCGCATGGGACGCGTTCGACCCGAGCACTGTGATCAACCGGCACGGCTCGTACGACCAGACGGCCGGCTGGTTCGACGTCAACGACACGTCCACACCGGGTAAGCCCGCAGCCCGCGCCAACGATCAGGCCAAGGCCGCCAACACGCTGTGTGCGCTCGGTTCGAAACACGGCGTCGAGTGTGCGGTGGTGACTCACCAGGGCACCCACGACTGGCCGTTCGCCAGCCACGCCTTCTCGGCGGCCCTGCCCTGGCTGGCCGGCGTGCTCGGCACTCCGCAGGTGCCCGCAACCGGACTGCCGCAATCGTCGCCGTCAGCGGCCTTCATCCAGACTGCCGCCAAATAGCGCTCAGTAGTCGGATTCGGCGGCCAGCACCTCGGCCAGGAAGGCATCGTCGCCTGCCGCGGCGAGCCGCGAATTGGACCCCGCGGCGAGCCGCGAATTGGACCCCGCCGCGAGCCGGGCCCGGGCGAACACCCGCACCCGGTCGCGGTCGGATGTGGACTCTGCGGCGCCCGCGGCCCCGACGCGCACCGAGAGGTGGGACCAGTCCAGGTTCCACGCCTGGGTTTCGGTGACCGGCTGCCCCTGCCGATCATGCACATCGAGTACCGCACGACCCGTGGCATCGAGGAAACCGGCGCCTTCGCAACCGTTGTCGCCTATCCACACGTCGATACCCGCCGATGAGTCCGGGCCTCCGAGCGCCACCCGCACCAGCGCCTGCACCCGCTCGCCGACCGCGCTGACCGACCACTCGACGGTGCCCTCGGCAGCGTCGAACACCCCGGGTGGCACCGCCGACCAGGCCACGGTCGCAGTCCCCCGAGCAATCAGGCCGGTCCCGTCCGATCCGTCGGCGGCACCCGCCGCCAGGGCGTAGTCGTCGCGCCGCGACACCGCATCGAGGGTGTCGGGCCAGTCCAGCCCGATCTCTCCGGCCAGCTCCCGGCATTCCTCGACCAGGGCCGCAATCCTCGGATCACCCTGGCCGGCAAAAGAATTCAACACGCCGAGATGTGGCGCCAGCAGGCCTGCAACATCCGAATCCAGGGTGTCGTCGGTGAAGAAGTCCTCGGCGGTCAACGTCAGCAATGCCAGTTCGGCATCGAGTACCGGGCGTTCCAGTGCCGCGATGCCATCCCGGTCACTGGCCGGCCACCACCGCCGCAGCCAGTGCCCGATTGCCAAGCGCCGCAAGAGACCCGTCGTACCGGGCAGCACCTCGACCTCGGCCAGGTCCACCGACTCCCCGGACTCCCGGTGCCGCAGAGCGTCCAGGAGCGCGACATGACCCGACTCGCCGAGCACGCGCCACAGCCAATCCGCCCGCTCCGGATCGGTAAAGGTGATGGACGGTG
Source organism: Mycolicibacterium alvei (assembly GCF_010727325.1). NCBI lineage: Bacteria > Bacillati > Actinomycetota > Actinomycetes > Mycobacteriales > Mycobacteriaceae > Mycobacterium > Mycolicibacterium alvei. The sequence goes on along the minus strand of NZ_AP022565.1, from coordinate 489,202 downwards.
GTTCACCGACACCCGCATCCACCACCCAGGACAGGACTGCGCCGCTGACTTCGAGAACCGCGACCAGAGGCACATCGTCGGCCGGCGGACCGGTGCTCCACAGCCCACCGTCAGCACTCAGTCTCACTGCGCCACCTGCACTTCCAGCATCGCCTTGATCCGCTGCCGGTGATCCAGGCTGACCGATCTGGCCACGCCTTCCAGCAGTGACCGCAGGTCGGCGACGTCCGCGCAGGACTCCTGCCAGACATCTCGGCCGTGCAACCGCGCCCACAACCGGCTCAGATAGGGACGGCAGAAGTCGGCGAGATCGTCGATGACCTGCCGCTGACGCGGGTGCATCGCGGTACCGGCCGCCAGGTAGCGGCGGGCATGCAGCACGTAGGCCTCCTTGGCCAGCCGGGACTGGATGCGCGCCGAGAGCTGGTAGCGTCCCGCCGCCGACGCATCGAGCGGACGCAGGTCGGTGGCCACCTCGATGCCGGCCAGCAGCCCGGCCTGCCTGTCCTCGGCCAGCAGGCCCCACGGGGCGCAGGCGCGGTCCACCTCTTCGGCGCACAGCATCGGGATGTCGGGCAGTTCGTCGCGGTCCAGTGCCCGGCGCAGGGTCGCCCGCACCCGGTCCACCACGGTGCGGTCCAGCGGGCGGTCCCCCGCGGCCGGGCCATTGATCGACGGGTGTTGTTGCGGCAGAGCAGAACTCAGTCCGATATCGACGATCGACCACGGCAGCTCGGCGTCCGCGTGCCGCATCCCGGCACCGAGGTTGTACGGCGTGGCGTCGGCCACCAGCGCCGACCACACCCGCTGCCGGGCCGCCTCGGCGCGGTGGCTGTCGGCCGGGCCGAGCACGGTGGCCAGACCGGCGAAGAAGGGACCGGTGATGGCGTCGGAGGCGACGACGTCGGCCCAGCTGCGGTCGAGCTGGCGACGCAACCGGTCGACGACGTGCGGCTCGGCCACATGCCGGTTGAGAGCTTCGGTGGCGGTACGGTCACGGCCCTGGTGGAGATCGGCCAGCACCTCTGCGGCCACGTCCGCTCGGTCGGAGGCCGGGGCACCTCGGGTCACCGCGAGTTCGAAACACACCGGGAAATAGAGTTCCTGGGCGTTGCCGGTGGTGATGCGCAGGCGCCGGCGCTGCTGCTTGAGCTCGGTGAACCAGGCTGCGGCGGCCCGTAACTGCGGCCCGTTGCCGATCATCTGCGCATGCAGTTCGGCAGCCACCCTGGGAGCCAGCACCGGTGCCGAATAGTGGGTGTTGCTGCGCAGCCTGAGCACCAGCGGGTCAATGATCCGTTTGACCGTGCGCCGCAGCGGCCCGCCGTCGCCGCCGCTGAACACCTCGACGCCGGGGCCCAGAGCGCGCCAGGCGCGATCGATCACCGCGCGGCGCGGCTGGCCAGGTTCCGCACCCGAAACGGGGCGGGCCTGCGCCCCAGACGTTTCGGACCCGATGCTCACCGGCACCAGGATAGAGGCCGAAGTTGGGTTCGGTAGCGGTTGCTCGGCCGGACCCTTGGGGACATGACCGACACCGTGCTGCTCACCGTCCTGTGCCTGTGCTGCGCCGGTGTGCTGACCGCCACCCGCCGGGTGCGGGGTGTCTTGCGCGACGACGAGGCCGACGAGCGTCTGGTCACCCTCGGGGAGTTGGTGGCCGAGTTCGACCACATGCTGATCCGCAAGGGGCTCATGACCAGGGTGCAGCTCGAGTTGATCCGCACCGGCACCCGGTCGCCCGGGATCGTCACCGGGATGCGGGCCACCGGGACCATCCGCGAGGACTACCGCGAGGTTGAACTCGACCTGATGGTCAGCCGGCGCGACGGCGGCCAGTTCCCGGTGCGTCAGCGCGCACTGATCCCGGCGTCGGCGCTGGCGAAGGTGTCACCGGGCAACGTGATCGATGCGTACTACCGGCCGGGCGATGAGAACAGAGTGGCCGTCTGCGTGACGCCGGCTTGACTCAGCGGGTGCCGTCGACGGTGAAGGTGGCCACAGCGGCCCAGTGCAGCGGGCTGGCGGTCAGGTCGCCGTCACGCCACCGGCGCATCAACGCCCGCTGCCAGCGGTTCACCGTCAGGCCCGCGTCGTCCGCCCGATGAGCCAGATCGACCCCGACGATGGTCTCCGCCATCGGATCGGCCTGTGCACCGGCCGGACCGAACTGACGGAACCCGGCCGTGGTCGGCAGCGACCACAAGGTGGCGGTCACCAGTTGCGCACCGCCCAGGATCATCGCGGCAACGAGTCCGGCCGCCTCGTCGAATCGATAGTCACCGCCGGATGCGCACGCCAGCAACGCCACTCGGGGTGGAATCGGCAGCTGCGTCGCGATCATCTCCCCCGCGGTCAGCGGTTGCGCCTCGGCCAGGTGCAGGGCTGCACGATCGGCGTGCCCGGCGGCACCGTCTGCGGCGCTGGCATGCCCGACGTAGAGCAGCCGGCTCGGGTGCTGCGCGCAGGCATCGGCCAACCACTGCCGGTCGGTGTCGGTGCGGCGGAACAGCTCGACCGCCTCGTCCACCTCGGGCAGGACAGAGTCGCCGGCCACCAGCTCACCGAAATGCTCCGACAGTGGCGTGTTCGGCGATGGGCGGCCCAGCACCGAGCCCAGCGCCGAATCTGGTCGCTGCCCGGGGATGCGGGGATCCAGGACGAGCACCGGTGGACGGTGCTGGCGTTCGGGCCACCGGGCGGGGCTGCGCGGGGCATGAACGATGTTGGGCGGCACCGCCATCAGCACGTCCACCAACTCCATCAGCCGGAAGCCGTGGGTGCCCGGCATCGCCAGCTGACCCCAGGGCACCCGGCCCAACCGCGGGCTCGGCGTCACGAACAGCACCGGACGGATGTCGGCGACGCAATCGGCAAGTAGTTGCCAGGCGTCCATGCCGATCAGATTCGAACCGAGCACGCGGGCCAGTTCGAATTCGGTCTCCGGGGCCGCGAACGCGCCGGTAGCCACCGCCCGTTCGACAGCCTCGGCGGGTGTTTCGGTACCGATCGGATCCGGCAGCGCCGGGGTGAACAACGACTCCACCGCCTCCATGTGCGGTTCCTCGATCACCCAGGTCACCGAACGTTGCGGCTCTCCCACCACGCGCAGGCTGACATAGGTCGCGATGCCGACGTCGGCGAATCGCATCACCAGCGTGTCGGTCATGGCCAGGTCGTCCAATCCGTGCCAGGTGCGGTGACGTCCCGCCCATACCGCTGCAGCGCCAGCAGCCGGTAGTCGCTCAGGATCGGACCCGAAGTCGGGTCGATCCGCAGCGGCGGCAACGGTCCCAGCCGGGTCAGCGAGCCTTCGAAGTCGACCGGCGCCGCCGCGGCCGCGACGGCGAGTTGCGGGGCGAGTTCGGCCTCGACCGGAACGACGGCCGTCGCCGTCTCCGCCCATTCGGCGACCGCCCCCGGCTGATCGGCCCGATCGGTGCTGAACGTCCCTCGCGCACTGTGGTATTCGATCAACTCACAGGTCAGCTCGGTATTGTCCGATTCCCAGGCCACCGCGAATGCCCCCGCCAGCAACGGCGCCGAGACGCTGCCGGCCCACCGGGCCCTGGCCCCGGCGTCGGTGATCGTGTAGCGAACCGAATCAACCGCCAGCGCCGCAGGCACCTTCAGATCCGCGGCCCGGCCCAGCTTGACCATCCCCCGGCGGTACTTGCGGCTACCCGGGCGGCAGTTGAACGTGCCAGTTCCCGCGGCATGCCGAGCCTCGACCTGCTCCCAGCTCTGCCCCGGCTTGCCCAGGCCGTCGAAACCCATCTCCGCCAGTGCGTCGGCCCGCCAGATGTTGCCCAGGTGCGCGTCCAGTCGCGCGTACTGCAACCAGCTGTGCCGCGGCGACGCATCGAGCAGCGCCCTGGCCTCCTCCACCATCGCGATCGCCTCGTCGAAGGCGCCCCGGAACAGGGCGATCCAGCTGCGCTGCAGCAGAATCCGGTGAATATGCAAGGGCCGCTCGATCTCGCGCCAATGCCGCTCGGCGTGCTCCCAGCATTCGTCGGCCTCCCGCAACTTCCCCAGGCCCACCCGGATCAGTCCGAAGTACAGCCAACTCCGGGACACGTCGTGGGCGCGGGCATGCTCGGCGATCACCGGGTAGGCCTCGGTCACCAGGTCCTGGGTCTCGGCGTACCGACCGGCGGTCCAGGCCGCGGCCCCCCGCTCAAGCTGGGTGCGGGCGGTGGCGAGTTTCCAGCCCCGGGCCGCTGCACGGGCACCGGCCCGGCGCAACCATGGCTCGGCCTCGTCCAGACGGCCGGACTCGATGCAGAACCGACCGTAGCCGAGTGCTCCGGTGACGAACAGGTGATCGGTCTCGGCGTCGGCCTCCGGATGCTGCAGGACCTCGAGCACCTCGGCCCACACCGGCACCGATGCGGCATACAGATCGTCGTCGCACAGACTGCTCGCGATCAGAATTCGCGTGTGGCAGATCAGGTTACGATGCTCGCGCCGTAAATCGTCGTAATCCCCTGAGGTTTCGATCAGGGTCGCCAGATGTGCTGCCGCACCGTCGTGATCGCCGCGTGCAGCAGCCAGTCCGGCTTCGAGGAACTCCAGCCGGCGGGCGTAGCGGCAGATCATGTGGTCGATCTCGGGATCGGCCATGGTGGTCTGTGCGGCAAGATCGGGCCGTTGCCCCGAGCGAATCGCGGCGTAGATCGCCAAAGTGTCGCGGATCCGGGAAATGCTCTCCACCACACCGTCATACGCGGTTCGTACCAGGAAGATCTCGCCGAGCTGGGCGAACACCTCGAAGGCATGGTCGTCGCGGTCGGCCTGCTCGATCCGGGGTAGCAAGGACACCAGGAGGTCGTGGGCAGCACCCTCGTCGGCGGCCAGCGCCAGGTGACGGGCGAGGTGGAGCTCGCCGACGATGGTCACCTCCGCACCATACAAAAGCGGCGGGCGTACCCGGCAGATGGTGTGCCGGGCACGCCCGCCTTGTCGGGAGATCAGCTGCAGGACACCGTGATGGTGAACGGCTTGTTGATCATCCCGGCCATCGGGTTCTTCATGTCGGCGCCCGACGCCTCACCGGTGATGGTGTAGGTGTCCCCGTCGACCTTGACCTCGGCCGAACCGACCTTGACACCCATGGCCTCGCTGACGGCCAGCGCGCTGCCCTCAAAGACCAGTCCGAGCGACTCGACCTTCGGCGTGGCCTCGTCGGTCATCACCACGCCCAGGCCCTGCTGGCCGCCGGTCGCAGCGCTGGCCACGTTGATCTTGCCGCCCTGCTTGACACAGGTGACCGAGTTCAGGTCGAGGCCGGCCAGGTCCGAACCGTCCACCTTCACCTGGGTGTTGCCTCCGGAGCTGACCTCGGTATCGGTCGCCGACCCGGCCGGCTTGTCGTTCGAGCAGCCCACCAGCACCGCACCGGTCGCGAGCAGTCCCATGGCGCCTGCGATCACTCGATTCATGGTCATTGCGTCTTCCCCTTCGTTCCGCGTTGCCCCGATGGCTCCGTCGTGTCCTGAAGTCTTGGCGGGCCGAAGTGCTACCGATCCCAAGAAATGTCGGTTCCCGCAGGTAACGTGGGTTTCGTGACGAAGGATCCAGAGCAGCCGGACCAACCCGAGGACGCCGCCGAGGTGGAGGGTGAGATCGTTCCCGCGGCTCCGGTCGAGGGTCCCGGGCCGGTTTCGAGCCCGGCCGACACCGGCTACACATCCGCAGGCGTGCCGACGTTCGACGCGGTCCGGGAGAAGATCGAGACCCGCTACGGCACGGCGATCGGGGCGTCGGAGTTGGCATCCGAGACTCCGGAGGGCCGCTCCGTCGAGGAACAGTATGAGAAGCGCCAGCAGGCGGCGGCTGAACGTCTGCAGCAGATCCGCGAGTCCATGGGCAAGTCGGACGACGCCTGATTCGTGCGCACATTCACCGTCGCCGAGCGCCGTGCCCGGCTGGCCCGGCGTCACTTTCTGAGCCGTCCGGCACCCTCGGTCGCCACGACCGTTGGCGCTTTCGTGGGCCTGCATGCGACTGACCCCTCGACGCCCTACCTGTCCCTGTGGGCGCGGCTGCCCGGGTTCACCACCGACACTCTGGACCACGACCTGTATCAGCGGCGCACGGTGCTCAAACACCTTGCGATGCGCCGCACGCTGTGGGTCGTCCGCGCCGAGGACCTGCCGTTGGTGCAGGCCGGGGCCAGTGACCGAGTGGCCGGCACCGAGCACCGCAAACTTGTCGGCGATGTGGAAAGGGCCGGGGTGGCCGTTGACGGCTCCCAGTGGGTCGCCACCGCATGCCAGGCGGTGCTGGCCCACCTGCGTGAGCACGGACCTACCCCTGCTGCACAACTGCGCGCCGCGCTGCCCGAACTCGCCGGCAGTTTCGACCCGGCACCAGGAAAGCGTTGGGGCGGTGAAGCACCGCTTTCTCCAAGGGTTTTGACAGTTCTCGGGGTGCGCGGCGAGATCGTGCGCGGCCCCAACGACGGCGGTTGGACCACCTCCCGCCCACGATGGACGGTTTCCTCCGACTGGCTCGGAACGACCGGACCGGCGGCCGAGCCGGACCGGGCCCGCGCCGAGCTGGTGCGCACCTGGTTGCAGACATTCGGCCCGGCCACGGTCACCGACATCAAATGGTGGTTCGGCAACACTCTGACCTGGGCCCGTCACGCGTTGCGCGACATCTGCGCTGTCGAGGTGGATCTGGACGGAAAAACCGGTTACGTCCTGCCCGACGATCTTGAGGTTGAACCGCAACCTGAGCCGTGGGCAGCCCTGCTCCCGGGCCTGGACGTCACCACGATGGGGTGGTTCGATCGCGACTGGTACCTCGGCGATCATCGCCCGGAGGTGTTCGACACCAACGGCAACGGCGGGCCCACCGCGTGGTGGGACGGGCGGATCGTCGGCGGCTGGAGTCAGGACGCTGAGGGCCGTATCCAGCTACACCTGTTGGAGGACCTCGGCCGCGACGGCACGCGCGCGCTGCAGCAGCGTGCGGACGCGCTGACCGAATGGCTGGCCGGAGTCCGTGCCGTTCCCCGGTTTCCCTCGCCCCTGTCGAAGCGCTGACCCCGCTAGGCGCTGGCCTTGCGGCGCTTGGGTTTCGGTGCCGGTACATCGATCAGCTCGGCGAGGAACTGGCCGGTGTAGCTGGCGGGGTCGGCCGCGACTTCCTCGGGCGTGCCCTGCGCTACAACGGTGCCGCCCCCGGCCCCGCCCTCGGGTCCCATGTCCACGATCCAGTCCGAAGTCTTGATCACGTCGAGGTTGTGTTCGATGACGATCACCGTATTGCCTTTGTCGACAAGGCCGTTGATCACTTTGAGCAGTTTGCGGATGTCTTCGAAGTGCAGGCCGGTGGTCGGCTCATCGAGGATGTAGACGGTGCGCCCGGTAGACCGCTTCTGCAGTTCGGCAGCAAGCTTGACGCGTTGCGCCTCACCGCCGGACAACGTCGGCGCCGGCTGTCCCAACCGCACATAACCCAGGCCGACGTCGACGAGGGTCTTGAGGTAGCGGTGGATCGAACTGATCGGCTCGAAGAACTCGGTGGCATCCTCGATCGACATGTCCAGGACCTCGGCGATGGTCTTGCCCTTGTAGTGCACCTCGAGGGTTTCCCGGTTGTACCGGGCGCCCTGACACACCTCGCACGGCACGTACACGTCGGGCAGGAAGTTCATCTCGATCTTGATGGTGCCGTCACCCGAGCAGGCCTCACACCGACCGCCCTTGACGTTGAACGAAAATCGCCCGGGCTGATAACCGCGGACCTTGGCCTCGGTGGTGGCGGCGAACAACGACCGGATCTTGTCGAACACCCCGGTGTAGGTGGCTGCGTTGGAGCGCGGCGTCCGGCCGATCGGCGACTGGTCGACGCGGACCAGCTTGTCCAACTGGTCGAGTCCGTTGACCCGGGTGTGCCGGCCGGGCACCTGCCGGGCACCGTTGAGTTTGTTCGCCATCACCGAGGCCAGAATGTCGTTGACCAGAGTCGACTTACCGGAACCTGAGACCCCGGTGACGGAGGTGAGCACGCCGAGCGGGAACGCGACGTCGATCTCGCGGAGGTTGTTCTCCCTCGCCCCGACCACGGTGACCTGGCGCCGCTTGTCGGCGGGTCGGCGAACAGCCGGGACCTCGATACTCTCCTTGCCGGAAAGGTAAGCGCCGGTGAGTGATTCAGGATTGGTCAGCAGGTCTGCATACGTTCCGCTGTGCACGATCCGGCCACCGTGCTCACCGGCGGCCGGGCCGATGTCGACCACCCAGTCGGCATGCGCGATGGTGTCCAGATCGTGTTCGACGACGATGAGCGTATTGCCCAGTTCGCGCAACCGGACCAGGGTGTCGATCAACCTGCGGTTGTCGCGCTGGTGCAGGCCGATGGACGGCTCGTCCAGCACGTAGAGCACACCGACCAGCCCGGAGCCGATCTGGGTGGCCAGCCGGATGCGCTGCGCCTCACCGCCGGACAACGTCGCGGCTGCCCGCGACAGCGACAGATAGTCCAGGCCGACGTCGAGCAGGAAGCCGAGCCGCGACTGGACCTCCTTGAGCACCTGACCGGCGATGGCCTGCTCACGCGTCCCCAGGGTGAGGGCGTTCAAGAAATCGGCGCAGTCGGCGATCGACAGCTCGGCCACCTGGGCAATGGACTTGGCACCGTGGTCCCCGGCGGCCAGTGTCACGGCGAGGATCTCGGGCTTGAGCCGGGTGCCGTTGCATTCGGGGCAGGGGATGTCGCGCATGAAGCCCTCGTAGCGTTCCTTCATCTGCTCCGAGTCGGTCTGCTCCATGCGTCGCGCCAGGAACGCCATCACGCCTTCGAAATCGGCGTAGTAGGACCGGGTGCGGCCGTAGCGGTTCTTGTACCGGACGTGGACCTGGTGATCCGAGCCTTCCAGAATCGCCTTGCGCGCCTTGGCCGGCAGCTTCTTCCACGGGGTGTCGATGTCGAACCCGAGCTGATCGCCCAGCCCGGACAGCATCCGGGTGAAGTACTCGGCGCTCTGCCCGACGGCCCACGGCGCGATGGCGCCGCCGGCCAGGGTCAGCTCCGGATCGGGGACGACCAGGTCGGGGTCGACCTCCTTGCGGATACCCAGGCCGGTGCACTCCGGGCAGGCGCCGTAGGGCGAGTTGAACGAGAACGACCGGGGCTCCAGATCATCGACCGCCAGCGGGTGGCCGTTGGGGCAGGCCAGCTTCTCGGAGAAGCGTTGCTCCCGGTGCGGATGGTCGTCCTCACGGTCGACGAACTCGAGCACGACGATGCCGTCGGCCAGGTTCAGCGCGGTCTCCACCGAGTCCGTCAGCCGCTGCTTGGAGCTGGCCTTGACCGTCAGCCGGTCGACGACCACCTCGATGTCATGCTTTTCCTGCTTCTTGAGCTTGGGCGGGTCGGTCAGCGGATGCACCACGCCGTCCACCCGCACCCGGCTGTAGCCCTGCGTGTTGAGCTTCTCGAACAGGTCGACGAACTCGCCCTTGCGGGTGCGGACCACCGGGGCCAGCACCTGGAAACGCAGGCCCTCGTCCATGGCCAGGACCTGGTCCACGATCTGCTGCGGAGTCTGCCGGGCGATGCGCTCACCACAGACCGGGCAGTGTGGGGTGCCCGCGCGGGCGTACAGCAGGCGCAGGTAGTCGTAGACCTCGGTGATGGTGCCCACCGTCGAGCGGGGGTTTCGGTTGGTCGACTTCTGATCGATCGACACCGCCGGGGACAGGCCCTCGATGAAGTCGACATCCGGTTTGTCCATCTGGCCGAGGAACTGCCGGGCGTAGGCCGACAGCGACTCCACATAGCGGCGCTGCCCCTCGGCGAAGATGGTGTCGAAGGCCAGCGAGGACTTGCCCGACCCGGACAGGCCGGTGAACACGATCAGCGCATCACGCGGCAGATCGAGGTCGACTCCCCGCAGATTGTGCTCGCGCGCACCCTTCACGATCAGGCGGTCAGCCACGCGTTTCCTTTCCCACGACAGACTTCACGCCCATGCTATGTGCGCCCACCGACAAGCCGGATACCGTGGCGCTATGACCAGCCCTCACATCGCGGTTGACGACACCTACACCGGCCACCAGGAGCCACGGACCGCCGCCCGGCGCACCCTGCCGAACGCCTCGATCATCAAGGTGTCGGTGGGCCCGATGGACAACAACGCCTACCTCGTGACCTGCAACTCCACCGGTGAAACCCTGCTGATCGACGCCGCAAACGATGCCGAGGTGCTCCTCGATGTGATCAAGCAGCAGGCCCCCGAGCTGTCCCTGATCGTCACCAGCCACCAGCATTTCGACCACTGGCAGGCACTGAAAGCTGTGGCAGAGGTCACCGGCGCACCGACGGCCGCGCACTCCCTCGACGCCGAGCCACTGCCGGTGACGCCCGACCGGATCCTGGCCGACGGCGACACCATCACGATCGGCGACCTGACGTTCGACGTGATCCACCTTCAGGGGCACACCGAGGGTTCGGTCGCCCTGGCCCTGAAATCACCTGACGGAGTAACCCACCTGTTCACCGGCGACTGCCTGTTTCCCGGCGGAGTCGGTAAGACCTGGCAGCCGGGCGACTTCGAGCGGCTACTGGGTGATGTGAGCACCAAGGTGTTCGACGTCTACGACGACAGCACGGTGGTGTACCCCGGCCACGGCGACGACACAACCCTTGGCGCAGAGCGTCCACATCTATCTGAGTGGCGCGAACGCGGCTGGTGAATCGCAGAGGGTCGCCGCACATAGAGAAGCGAGAAAGGGCCACCCAATGACCAACGACTGGAATGACTTCCGCGGTGAGCTCGATGCCGACCAGCAAGCCCAGGTGGAGGGGCTTAGCCGCATGGACCATCCCCGTAGGGACGAGATGCTCGTGGCATACGCTCGCAGCCTCGTCCAAGAGAACCTGTTGCAAACCTGGCTGGCTGATGTTCCCGTGCCGGCGGGAGCGGTCAGCAAGGGCAGCGAGTGGATTGACGACGGCGCAAGCGTGTACAGATTCTTTGATGGCACGGCGCGCGGCGACGTGAAGATCGTCATTCAGCAGTGGGACGACGATCGTGCCGAGCGGGTCGTGTTCGCCGGGAAGGTCCCCGATCCGTGCACGGCCGACCAAGCCCGCGAGTGGGGCAAGGACATGATCGCAGCCGCAGCCGAGATCGAGCGCCACCAGTGAGTCTCGCCTAAACCAAACCGCCCCGTCACGAATCGACGGGGCGGCTTTTGTTTGCGGGCTGCCCCAGTCAGCGCGTTTGGTAGCGTTGCTACACACCTTTGATCTGAGGGGGCGTAGGTGGCAGATTTGCGGGTCAACACCGATGGGCTGACATCGGCGGCGATGACGGGGGACGACGTTGCCGCCAGCCTCGCCACGAGCACCGCCGGGGGTCCCGGCGGTAACCGGCAGGGCCACGCTGGCGTTGCGGCCATGGACGCGGCACTGACGTCGGTTCGGGACAGACAGTCTGGCCGTGCATCCGAGCTCGCCGATGGCCTCCGGGTCGCCACCGGTAGCTATCAGACCACCGACAGTGACGGTGCCGACGATATCGCGGTGACGCTGTGAGGCGGTCCGAGATCGCCGGCTGGGACGTGTCCTACCTCGATGACGCGGCAACCCGCTGGCGTGCCGCTGCCGACGAATCAGACCGACTATTCAGCCAGTACCGGCAGACGGTAGGCGATGCCGACTGGACCGGCACGGGGCGCGATGCGGCATATGACCACGTCAGCTCCGACGCTCGTGTCGTACAGACTCAGGGTGAGGTTCAGCGGGCAGCTGCCACGATTGCTCAGGACAGCGCCACCGATCAACGCAATGCCGTGCAGAAGACCGTAGACGCCATTGCCGAGGCCGAGGGAGCCGGGTTTCAGGTCAGCGAGGATCTGAAGGTGCGCGACACCAGGCGGATAGACGTCGCCACGATGAGTGCGCGATACACCGCCTGCCGCGAGCATGCCGAGAACATCCAGTGGAACGCCGACCAGCTTGCACAGGCCGATTCGCTGGTCGGTCAGCGCCTCCAGGAAAAGGCCGTCGAACTGGACGGCATAGGCTTCAGCGGGCCAACGGTGCAAGCCGCCAGCTGGGGCGGGTTCAAGCAGGACGGTGGTGACCCAGACCCGTGGGAGCCTCCAGTGATCAAGACCGAGCAGACACCCTCACAGCCCACGGTGATCGACGCCAGTCCACCTGAGATGTTCCCCACCTGCGACAACATCGACGTGTGGAACAATATTGGCCAAACCCTTGCCGGTACCACTGGTGTAGCAATTGGCATAGCTGGCATGCCATTTACCCTTGGTGGCACCTTTCCAGTCATCCTCAGCGGTGGCGCGCTGGTAGCTAATTCGTTGAACGAGATGAGGCATTGCGGATGACGCCCATAGGGGCTTTAACACTGGCGATTCTCGCGGGACTTGTTCTTGGTCTTGCGATCACCTGGTACATGCGCCGGGGTACGCGATCGCGCCCACAGCTTGTGCAGCGCACGCACCTCGCTTCTGCGCTGGCCATGATTGCTATGTCTATTTCGTGCTGGATTGGCGTGGCGTTTTCATCGCGAGTCAGCACCACCACTGTCGTACTGGGTGCCGCGACGGGGATCTACGGCGTCGGCCACCTCGTATGGATGCTTCGCAGTCGAGTGGTGAAGACTGATGACTAAGCTTCTGTCGTTCGTCGGTCCGCACGGCGCTCCAGTCAATCTGGAGTTGCCAGAAGATGCTCCAGTGGATCACGTGGTCAAACTTGTCACAGGAACACCCCCCGGCGGGTGGTGCTACTTAACGGTCTTGGTCGATGGCAAAGAGACACGCGTTCACGTGCGGCCGGATACGTTTGGGATGTTCTTTATCCACGAGAAGTGACCCCCATTAAGACCCCCGGCCCACAAGTGATTTGGGCCGGGGGTTTCTTCATGTGATCCTAAGCGCTGGCCTCGGAGGTCGTGACCGGCTCCAATTCATGATCAACCTGGACGAGGACATACGTCCCGTCCTCGCGCAACGTCTTCCGGTCGACGAGGCGTGACGGGATGCGCGCCGCCCCTGCTTATCCAGATCCTTGGCGGCGATCTTCGCGCCAACCTTCAGCAGCTCGGCCCACGCATTATCGGCGTCCCACGCATTCCACGCCGTGCGGTAGTCCTCGACGCCCGTGGTGTCCACTACCAACCCGAACGCCAACGATTTCGTCTTCGGGCTCCGTGACCCGCCCACGCTGTCCTTCGCCGCGGGATGCGCCACACCAGCGTTCATCGCGGCGGCGATCAGCGGCACCAGCAAACCATCAAATTCACTGGACAGCCGCGCTGCATCCTGCCAGGCACGCTGAACTTTCAAGTCGTTCAACGCCGATAATCTCATTCACATCAGTGGTGGGATCTACGATTCGACGTCTCGACGACAGCACGGTGGTGTACCCCGGCCACGGCGACGACACCACGCTCGGCGCCGAACGTCCCCATGTCGGGGAGTGGCGCGAGCGCGGTTGGTAGTCGGGCAGCCGGCGGCTCAGCTGGTGTGGACGATGAGCACGTCGGTCTTGGACCGGCGTGCCACATTCGCGGGCACTGAGCCCAGCAGACGGCCGGCAATCGTGCTCAGGCCGACGTTGCCCACCACCAGCAGATCCGCCTGGACGTCCTCGGCCAGCTCGACGAGCGCATCGACCGGAGCGCCGACAACCGGCCGCTCCTCGATGTCGGTGGCGCCGGCCGCCTTTGCGCGTTCGGTCGCCTCGCGGAGGATGGCGTAGATCGGCGCATTGCCCGCCATCTTGTAGCCCTCCTCCTTGAGCACATCGGCGGCACGCTGGTCTTCGCTCTGAGGGAAGTACGCGGTTGCCACGATCAGCTTGGCATTCGACCCGGCGGCAATCAGACCGGCGCGGTCGACTGCACGCAACGACGAATCAGATCCGTCGGTGCCGACCACCACGGTTCGATACGCGCTCATCAATACCCTCCCACTGTCAGTTGCAACGCCACCCGAGACAGTAACCCGTCGCCCGCTGGCCAGGGGCGCAAATCACGACACCCGCACGGCCAGCCGACAACTGGACCCACTATTGGCGTCCGGTGCGGCGAATTGGCACTGATGTTAACGCGTGGAGGCACAAATACGGTGCCGACCGTGACGTAGTCGATCTCGGCCGAATCCAGGTTGTCGCCAGGACGATTCGCCGCCGGAGTGATCCAGCCCATTTGAACCGGTGACCGGTCGGTAACAGCACTGCCGGACAAAGCCAGTCGGGGTGCCTCAGGTTATTGTTTGCCATCACCTGAGGGGGTTGCACCATCGCTGACGTGGATTTATCGCTGAACGAGCGCGCCGAGGGCGCGGACCGGCGCGTCGTTCGCGAAGCCCGAATCGACGCCCTGGCGGTGGCGGCGTTTGCCGTAGCACTGTGCGCGGCGGGAGCGGCCCGTCCGTCGCTGTGGTTCGACGAGGCCGCCACCATATCGGCGGCGACCCGCTCGATACCGCAGCTGTGGGACCTGATCGGCCACATCGACGCCGTGCACGGGCTGTATTACCTCGGCATGCACGGCTGGTTCGCCATCTTTCCGGCAACGGAGTTCTGGTCCAGGTTCTCCAGCTGTCTGGCCATCGGTGGCGCCGCGGCCGGGGTCGTGGTTCTCGGCCGGCAGTTCAGTACCCGGACGGTATCCGTTTGTGCGGGCATTCTTTTCGCGATGCTGCCGAGGATCACGTGGGCAGGTATCGAGGCCCGCTCCTACTCCTGGTCGACGTTGGCCGCGGTCTGGCTGACAGTTCTGCTCATCTCCGCCATCCGGCGCGACCGCACCGCGGTGTGGCTGTCATACGGTGCGCTGCTGGCGGGCTCCACCGTGCTGAACATGTTCGTGGTGCTGATGGTGGTTCCGCACGCCGTGGCCGTCGCGATCGTCTGCAACCGGCGTCGCACCCGGATCAGGTGGGCCTCGGTTACGGCAGCAGCCGTCGTCGTCGTGGTCCCGTTCGTCTTGTGGTGTCGTTCGCAGAGCTTCCAGGTCGGGTGGATCTCACCGCTGGGACTGCATTCGTTTGCCGAAGTCCTGGTCAACCAGTACTTCGACGAAAGTGTGGCGTTCGCGGTACTGGCGGCCGTCGTGCTGAGCGCGCCCCTGTTGACCAGGCGGCGGCCCACCGATGACGGCACCCGGCGGCTGGTGGCCGTGGCCGTGGTGTGGGTTGTCGCCCCGACCGCCGTGTTACTGGCGTATTCGGCTGTTGCCCAACCGCTTTACTACCCTCGCTACCTCTGTTTCACCACGCCGGGGATGGCGCTGCTGCTCGCCGTGTGTGTGGTCGCGGTGGCTCGCAGCAGGGAATGGGTCACTGCCACATTGGCGGTGTTCGCCGTCGCGGCGACGCCCAACTACCTGACGGTGCAGCGCGGCCCGTACGCCAAGGAGGGCATGGACTTCAGTCAGGTGGCCGACGTCATCTCGGCGCACTCATCCCCCGGCGACTGCGTGATCTTCGACAACACCGCCTCGTGGAAGCCGGGCCCCATTCGCCCCATTACCGCCGCCCGGCCCGCCGCCTACGCCGACCTCATCGACCCCGGCCGAGGAAGGCCGGCCTGGCAACGGAATCGATTGTGGGATGCGCATCTCGGGATCTGGGGCGTCGCCGACCAGGTGCGTCGCTGCACGGTGTTGTGGACGGTGTCCGAACGCGACCCCGCAGTACCGAGCCGACAGAGCGGTGAAAGACTGCAGCCCGGACCCCGACTGGACCGCGCTCCGGCCTATCAGGTACCCGAGAGCATGGGTTTCCACATCGTGGAACGCTGGCAGTTCAACTTCGCCCAGGTGGTCAAGTCCACCCGATGAGTGACCCTCTCCCGCGACTGAAGATCGCGGGATTCCCTATGCCGCGTGTGCGTCATCGGGTCTTCTCGCTTGCGCGAGCACACCCGTGGTGGCGGGTGTTGCCTCCAGTCCGGAGGTGTGCGCGGGCCGGGTGGCCCGGACGAGGATGGTGTTGGCTGCCTGCAGGTCCGCGTGGTCCTGGTGGCCACATTTCACGCACTGGAATTCCGCTTGGCTCTTACGGTTTTCCTTCACGCTGTGGCCACAGTTGCGGCACTCCAGACTGCTGTACGCGGCCGGCACCTCGATGAGGGTGGTACCGGACGCGGACGTTTTGTGTTCCAAACGCTGGGCGATCACACCCCAGCAGTTCGCATAGATCCCCCGGTTCAAACCGGATTTCGCGGCTTTCCCGTTCGGCAGGTAGTGACCCGGCACCTCGGGGTCGGGCTTGGGTTTCGGTGCCCGCACCATGTTCCGAGTCGGCAGTTTCTCCACCGCGACCACACCATAGGTGGCCGTGATTCTGGTGGTGGTTTTCTCGATCCAGTCGCGGCGCCGATCGGCCACTCTCGCGTGCAGTGTGGCGATACGGGCTTTCACCTTGCCTCGGCGGATACTGCCTTTGCGGCAACGCGCCAGCTGCTGCTGCAGCCGGATCAGCTTGTTCTGCTCGACGCGGCGCATGACCGGGGCCCGCAGCATCGTGCCATCCGAGAGTGCGAGCGTGGTTTTCACGCCCCGGTCGATTCCGACCATGCACTCCTCACGGCCCGCCGCAGCCGGCACCCCTGGCTGGGGAGCCGGGAAGCTGACGTGCCAGCGGCCCGCCTTGCAGGTGACCCGGGCCATGCCGAGCTTGCCGGCCGGCAGCGGGCGAGAGAGCCGCAACATGACCAGCCCGAGTTTCGGGACGAACACCTGCGCCCATTTACGATTCACCGGCTCGACACGGCTGTCGCGAATGCAGAAGCCCTCATCGAGATGTTTACGTCGCCACGTCGGCCGGCGATGGGTGCCTGTGAAGAATCCCGCCACGGCGCGGTCGAAATCCCGCAGGGCCTGCTGCTGCACCGCCGACGACCCCGCCGCCAGCCACTCAAACGCCTGCCGGGCTGCAGCGAGTTGTTTCTGCCGAGCCGCCGGACCCGGCGCCGATCTACCAGAGCGCCCCCAATTGAACTGCTCGACAGCAAGATTCCACACGTAACGGGCATCGGCACAGTGCCGTTCCAACATGAACACCGCCTGCTGAGCGGTCGGATACATGCGGTAACGGTGCGCCATCGCTATGCAGCCGTCACCTTTCGCCCAGCCGTAGGTTTCTGATTCTCCACGTAGCGGCCAACCACCTCCAAGGGCGCACCGCCCACCGTAGAGACAAACCACGATGGTGACCACAAGCATTTCATCCTCGCCAGATGCGCGAACTCCTGCCTAAGGCGCCGCGACGAGCGCCCTTTCAGAATCTCGGCGACCACCTCACCGATGATCTGCTTCAACCGCGTCTGGATCGGCCCACGCAACACATCACGGCGGTACTTCGGGCACCAAATCACGTGGTAGTGCACCGAAAACACCGATTTACGTGTCGACTGGTACTGCATGAACCTCACGATAAACCACGCCTACGACATCAACTGTCTGCTACGCGGACCGAACCATGGGATCGGCTATCCCCCGACTGAAGTCGAGGGATAGCGCCGAAGAAAGTATGAGTCAGTCGCGGCGGCGGCCGAAGTACATCTCCTGCGCTGTCGAGCACACGAGTTGCCCGGCGCGGTTGTACAGCGTCGCACTGGCCAGGCCGCGCCCGTTGATGCCGCTGGGTGAAACCTGGTCAGACAGCAACCAATCGGACAGATCAGCGGGGCGGTGGAACCAGATGGCCAGGTCGATCAGCGCCGAAAAAACACTCACCTGCGTCGCACGCCGCATCGTCACCGTCGTGTCGAGCAACGCCGTGCCCGAAAAGTACGTCAGCAGACAGCTGTTGACGATCGGATCATCGGTTACCGGTTCGCCCACGCGCCACCACATCCGGGTGCGCGCCGGCGGTTCGGGCAGATCGATCGCCAGCCGCGGCGGCGGATCGATGTAGCGCCGCTCGATCCACTGCGGGTTCACCCAGTACCCACCGGCCTCATCGGCAAACGCCTGCAGTTGCTCCTCCACCGGGGGCAGAGTCTCTGGATCAGGCACCACAGGCCGGGGTTGATGGTAATCGGCGGCGTCCATGTCAACGCTGAACGAGACGAGCGCTTCCAGCAACACCTCACCGCCTTGGCGGCCGATGACCCGGCGGGTGGACAGCGATCCGCCGTCCCGCAGGCTGCTGACCTCCATCTGCACCGGATACCGGGCGTCACCGGCGCGCAGCAGATAGACGTGCAGGCTGTGCGGCAGTCGGCCGGGAACCGTTCGGCTGGCCGCCATCAGCGCCTGGGCGGAGATATGCCCACCCACAATGTGATGGCTGGGGTTGTCCCGTTGTTCGGCAACGAAGATGCCGTCACCCGACTCGACCAGATCGAGCGTGGACAGGATGTCGGCAAGAAGCAGCATGGGCACCGCAGCATTATCGCCGAGCCGGCGGGCGGCTACTCCACCCCGACCCCCGGCAACGCTCCGGCCATTTCGACGGTACCGATATCGGGGTGTTCGCCGACCAACTCCACCATGGCTGCCCAGCAATGATGGCCTGCCACTCGATTGGCATCCATGACGACCCGGGGAGCCTGTTCGCGCAAACACCGTCGGGCGCGATTCGATGTTCGCCAGACCAAAGACGAAACCCGCCCGGCGGGCTACCATCATCAGTGTGGCGAATGCCGTTGTGAGAATTGGAATTTCTCTCCGCGAACCCTTTGGGCCAACCATTCGGCCCTAACCGACTTCCACTTACCGAGCAGTCGAAACGAAAGGAATCTTCACCGTGAATGCGTCAACCGACTCGTTGGTCACCCCGAAGCTGGTGACCGCCCTGTGGCAAACGGCACTTCTGTGGGGCCTCTCGGCAGTACTCCTTGGCTGCCTGGTCCTCTTCTGGCCGGGGGTGTCGATCCTGGTGGCCGCCGTACTGTTCGGCGCCTACCTCTTCGTATCGGGAATCCTGCAGGTGGCGTCCGCCTTCGGCCTCCACGAGAGGTTCGGCAGTCGGGCCCTGCTGTTCGTCAGCGGTGCGATCTCGGTGGTGCTGGCAGTGCTGGCGTTCCGCCATTTCGACGAAGGCTACGGCGTGTTGTTCCTCGCGATCTGGATCGGCATCGGATTCGTCTTCCAGGGGGCGTCCGAGATCGCCGTCGCCTCAGGCGCGCCCGGGCTTCCCGGCCGGGGTTGGCAGATCGTTCTCGGCGTGATCACCGTGATCGCCGGAATGGTCGTGCTCGTTTGGCCGTTCGATTCGATCGTGATGCTGACCATTGTCACGGGCGTCTCGCTCGTCATCATCGGCGTTGCGCAGATCATCAAGGCGGTCAAGCTTCGTAGCGGCCTGAAAAAGGTTGAGAAGGGCATCGATTCGTTGACCTCGGCCGGTTAACGATCCGCCACCTGGGTCAGCAACAAGAAGGTCGCCGTAGACGCTTCAAACAAGGTCAAAGACCGTTTAGAGCAGTGACTTTCACCTGCCTAGCGCAGCGATAGCGACGGGAAGCGGCACCTCGACCTCGGGTCGAGGTGCCGCTTTCTCCTCATTGAGCGAGTGACGGGATTCGAACCCGTGTAGACGGCTTTGCAGGCCGGTTCCTGGCCACTCAGACACACCCGCATCGATTGGCTACTGTGCCAGCCGATCCGGCCTCGGCCCATAGTTTCGATCTCAATGATCACTAACTAGTCGGAGTCCCCCACCGGCCTACCGACCACCGGCCCACCCTGCGGCCACCCGGCCGGCGAGTCTTCCCACGGTTCCTGCCGCCCGTACGGGGTGAGGTCGAGGAAGGGGTACCCCACCGCGGAGTGGTCGAGTCCGCGGGCGAAGGTCGAGTAGGTGTGGAAGGCCTCATCGCCGCGGCGCAGGAAGACGCTGGCTCCCGGCCAGTCGCCCCGGAGGTCGTCGTCGGTGAAGCCGGCATCGTGGAGCTCGTCGACGGACTGGTAGTTGTATTCGATCGGCGCGCGAGCCGGATCGAGCGTCACGTGGAAGTCATAGGTGAAGTCACCGTCGCGCGACGAGTACCACGGGAACGTCCAACCGTGGACGTCGCGGTACGCCGCGATGCTGGCGTAGGGTGCCCGAGACACGCAGGCGAACGTGACATCCTTGCCGTGCAACAGTTCTCGATCCTCTTCGGTGAAGGTCAGATCAGCCGCGGCAGTACAGCTCGGGCAACCCGCGTCGATCGCATCGATCCACATGAAGTGGTGGATGTAGAGCTGACTGCGGCCCTCGAACAGGTCGAGCAGCTTTACTTCACCGCCGGGCCCCTCGAACGTGTAGTCCTTCTCCACCTTCACCATTGGCAGCCGGCGCCGTTGGGCATTGACCGCGTCGCGCAGGTGGGTCGCCTCGCGTTCGGCGGCCAGTAGTTTGGTACGCGCCTGTCGCCACTCGCCGCGGGTGACGACGTCTGGGTAGGCATTGAGTGTCAGGGACATCGAATCACTCCTCGTATCGGTCCAATACGGATGAGACTCGCGGTGCCGCTGAAACTCATCGCGCGCGAGAGCCCGGGCTAGTGAGCCCCGCTGGTGGACCGGAACGAGGCGAGGGCACCAGCCACGGCGAACACTGCGAATGAGCCGAACAGCCAGCGCGCCGCTGACGCGTCACCGTTGGCACTGAGGTTGACGACGACGCCCGCCAATCCCGCCCCGAACGCCCCGCAGATCAATTGCACGGTGTTGATCGCCGCCGCCGCGGCCGGTCCCTCGGCCGGATCGTCGACGCTACCCATCGCCCACGCGGACAGATGGGGCCACGCGATACCGATTCCGGCACCGGTGACCATGAGTGCCACAGCCCACGCCACCACCAGCCACGGTGTCATTCCGTCCCGGATCAATACCGCACCGGCGGCCAGGCCCGCGGCCATCACCACAGGGGCGAACGCCACCGTGCGCACGATAACCCGCCGGTTCCGCAGCGACGCGCTGACGATCTCCCCCGCCGTCCAACCGACCGACAACACCGCACCGAAGAATCCGGCCATCACCGGCGTCAGGTGTGCCAGGCGTTGACCGAACAGCGGCACGTACATCACGACCATGGTGGCGGCCATCAGCACGCCGAGGCTCAGGTAGATCCATCTGAGCGGACCCGGGCCGAATGTGCTGGGCGGCAGGACCGAAGCCCCGGCGCGACGATCGACGAACAGGAACCCGGCCATCAGCACCAGCCCGAGGCCCAGTAGTGCTGCGGTCCCCCGCCAGTCGTGCGGAATACCCGCCACGCTGACCGTCATCGCCGCGGTACCCAACAAAGCCAGCGACCACACCGGAATGCCGGGCGTCACAGCCGATGCCGCGCCCCCGGCCGGCAAGGCGACGGGCACCAAGACGGCCATCGCGACGGTCAACACGACCAGCACACCGAACGCCCACCGCCAATGCCCGAATTGCGCGAACAACCCGCCCGCCGCCGGGCCGATCAGTGTGCCCACGCCCCACATCGCCGACACCAACGCAGATGCCTTGGTCCACAAGGTATTCGGCAGTGCAGTATTGATCACCGCGTACCCCAGGCCGGCCAACAGTCCGCCGGCGAAGCCCTGCACGATCCTCCCGGCGAGCAACACCTCCATGCTCGGGGCCAATGCGCATCCCAGGCTTCCGACACCGAACACCGTGAGCCCCAAGAGATATGCCTGCCGCGCTCCAAGCCGCATCAGCAGCGAGTGGACCGTAGTCGCGGCGATCACCGAAGCGACCAGATAGACCGTCGTCACCCAGGCGTAGAACCGCTGCCCGCCGATCTCGGCCACCGCACTGGGCAGCAGGCTGATGGTCAGGAACTCGTTGGTTGCATAGAGGAGCACGCCGCCGGCCAACACGGTAGAGGCGCCCAGATACCGGGCACCCAACAACTGCCGCCAGGTCCCGGTATCAGGCGTCACGGTGTCGGTCACGACAACGACGTTAGAAGCTCAACCGGTGTTGAGGTCAACACCGGATCACTTCAGGCCGGCCGCGTCCATCCCCCGCAGCTCCTTCTTCAAATCCTGAACCTCGTCGCGGATCCGCGCCGCCAGCTCGAACTGTAGATCGCGGGCGGCCGTCATCATCTGCTCGGTCAGATCCTTGATCAGATCGGCCAATTCGGCCCGCGGCATGTTGGCGGTGTCGCGACCTTCCACGATCCCGGCGCTGACCGCCCGACCGGGCTCACCCTGTGCGCGCCGGCCGCGCGAGGCGTTGCGCCCCGAGCCGCCGACCTCGACCGACTCGGTGTCCTCCGCCTCGCGGTACACCTGGTCGAGGATGTCGGCGATCTTCTTGCGCAGCGGCTGCGGGTCGATCCCGTTGGCCTCGTTGTAGGCAACCTGTTTGGCCCGACGGCGTTCGGTCTCGTCGATCGCCTGACGCATCGAGTCAGTGATCTTGTCGGCGTACATGTGCACTTCGCCGGACACGTTGCGCGCCGCGCGGCCGATGGTCTGGATCAGGCTGCGGGTGGAGCGCAGGAAGCCCTCTTTATCGGCGTCGAGAATCGCCACCAGCGACACCTCGGGAAGATCCAAGCCCTCGCGCAGCAGGTTGATGCCGACCAGCACGTCGTACTCACCGAGCCGCAACTGGCGCAGCAGCTCGACCCGGCGCAAGGTGTCGACCTCGGAATGGAGGTAGCGGACCTTGATCCCGAGCTCCAGCAGATAGTCGGTGAGATCCTCGGCCATCTTCTTCGTCAGCGTCGTGACCAAGACGCGCTCGTCGCGCTCGGTACGGGTGCGGATCTCGCCGATCAGGTCGTCGATCTGGCCCTTCGTCGGCTTCACCACCACCTGCGGGTCGACCAGACCGGTCGGGCGGATCACCTGCTCGACGAACTCGCCGCCGGCCTGGCTGATCTCGTAGGCCCCCGGGGTGGCCGACAGATATACCGTCTGGCCGATCCGGTCGGCGAATTCCTCCCAGGTCAACGGCCGGTTGTCGACAGCCGAGGGCAGTCGGAAGCCGAAATCGACCAGGTTGCGCTTACGCGACATGTCGCCCTCATACATGCCGCCGATCTGGGGCACGGTGACGTGGGATTCGTCGATCACCAGGAGGAAATCTTCGGGGAAGTAGTCGATCAGCGTCGCGGGAGCGGTACCGGGACCACGGCCGTCGATGTGGCGCGAGTAGTTCTCGATGCCCGAACAGAACCCCACCTGCTTCATCATCTCGACGTCGTAGTTGGTGCGCATCCGCAGCCGCTGCGCCTCCAGCAGCTTGCCCTGCCCCTCCAACTCCGCCAGCCGCGCCTCAAGCTCGGCCTCGATGCTCGAGATCGCGTGCTCCATGCGCTCCGGGCCGGCCACATAGTGAGTGGCCGGGAAGATCCGCAGCGAGTCGACCTGCCGGACGATGTCGCCGGTCAGCGGATGCAGGTAGTACAACGCCTCGATCTCGTCGCCGAAGAACTCGATCCGGATCGCAAGCTCCTCATAGGACGGGATGATCTCCACGGTGTCACCGCGCACCCGGAAGGAGCCCCGGGTGAACGCCACGTCGTTCCGGTTGTACTGGACATCGACCAGCAACCGCAGCAGCCCGTCGCGCGGCACCTCCTGACCGACCTCCAGCTCCACCGAACGATCCAGATACGACTGCGGCGTACCCAGGCCGTAGATGCACGACACCGAGGCCACCACCACCACGTCGCGCCGGGACAACAGGCTCGACGTCGCCGAGTGCCGCAGCCGCTCGACATCGTCGTTGATCGAGCTGTCCTTCTCGATGTAGGTGTCGGTCTGGGCGATGTACGCCTCGGGCTGGTAGTAGTCGTAGTACGAGACGAAGTACTCAACCGCGTTGTGCGGCAACATCTCCCGTAGTTCATTGGCAAGCTGCGCGGCCAGCGTCTTGTTCGGCGCCATCACCAGGGCGGGCCGCTGCAGCCGCTCGATCAGCCACGCCGTGGTCGCCGATTTTCCGGTACCGGTGGCGCCGAGCAGCACGACGTCACGCTCACCGGCTCTGATCCGGCGCTCGAGTTCGTCGATGGCGGCCGGCTGGTCACCGGCCGGGTCATACTCACTGACCACCTCGAACTGGGCACCGGCCCGGACGAGGCCCTCTACGGCATCTGCAGCTGCCCGGTACTCCGAATGCGCGAGCACAGGATGTTCAGTCGCGAAGGCCATGCTCACCAGCGTAGAGCTGTGCACCGACAAGTTCCGCGGTGTTCACTCCCCGCGTAGTGTTGGGCCCATCCACCCACCCAAACACGAGATATTCGACCTGGTGGCCCGCACAAACACCGATCCGAAGGGCATCGTGCGGGCCGTCGACGTCTACACAGTTGAGCCCTGGGGGCTCTACATGGCGCGGCCGACACCGGGTCGGGCTCAGTTCCACTATCTGGAATCGTGGCTGCTGCCGGCGCTCGGGTTGCGGGCGAGTGTGTTCCATTTCAGCCCCGGCCACGAACGGGATCAGGACTTCTACCTCGACATCGGCAGCTATACCGCCGGTCCGACCGTGTGGCATTCCGAGGACCACTACCTGGACCTCGTGGTCCGCACCGGCCGCGAGGTCGAGCTGTGCGACGTCGACGAGTTGCTCACCGCGGTCCGCCACGGGCTGCTGAGTCCGGAGGTCGGCGAGCAGGCGGTGCAAACCGCGGTCACCGCGATCGAGGGCCTGGCGAGCTGCGGATACCACCTGGATCGGTGGCTGTCCGGCAACGGAATGGCCCTCACGTGGCGGGGAGCGTAAGGTCGGGATTCATGAGTGCAGCTAAGTACCCCTGGGGAATCCTCCCCGCGCTGGCCGGACTGCTCACCGGCGCACTGTTGATTCCCGCCGCGGCACAGGCCGACCCGGAGGCGCCTCCTCAGGTGGAGCCACTGCCCGACCAGCAACTCCACAACGTCACCTACCGCGCCAGGATCGACGGCGTATCGCGCAACGCGACCATCGCGTACAAGATCGACGACGACAACATCAATACCGCCGACCCGTCCATGCTGCCCGGCCGGATCTTCGAAGCCACCGGTGTGGTGTCCAATCCGGAGACCGCCGGCATGGCCGTCCGCATCGACTGGCCCTACTCGGCGAACCTGCATTGCGAGATCCTGGTGGACGACCAGATCGTCGCCCAGGCCGATACCTTCGTCGGCCCACGGTTGACCAGGCCCAAGGATGACCCGACCTATGGCAGCCTGCCGTGCGGCGCCCCGCTGAACACACCGACGCCGGTCAATCCCCTCGATACCGCCCCGGACGGCACCGATCCTGCACTACCCCCGCCGCCCGCGGACCCTGAGCCGCCGGCCATCTAACCGTCAGCGTTTCAGCCAGGACTCGACCGTGTGCCGGGTGTCGTCGATATGCGCCGCCATCTGCGCAGCGGCCAGGTCCGGATCGCGGTTCGCGATCGCTTCGAGGATCGTCTCGTGATAGTCGTTGGCGTTGGGTTCCAGGCGGCCGAAAATCGCACCGACGGGTAGCCACATCCTCCGGCGGGCATCCAGGACCGCCTCAAGCAGCCGTTCATTCTGCGCAGCCTGGGCAATACCGAGATGAAACGCCGAGTCCAGCGTTTGAAAATCCGTGGTGTGCTGGGCGGACTGGTCGTTCATCCCGATCTGTAGGGCGGAATCCATACTTCTGAGCAGCCTGCGCAGTGCAGTCACATCGGTAGCGCGACGCCGTTCGGCGGCCAAGCGAGTGACCCCGATTTCCACGACGGCGCGGTAGTCGAAGGCATCGCGGATCGCGCGCTTGTTGCTGCGAAGTTCCCGGCGCATCTGGGCCGAGTCATACTTCGGAGCGTGGACGGTGAACCCACCGCCACGGCCGCGCCGCACGGTGATCAGCCCTTCCTGCTCCAGAACAGCCACCGCGGCACGCACCGTGGTGCGGGAAACGTCGAGTATGTCGGAGAGTTCGCGCTCGCTCGGCAACCGGTCACCAGGCCGAAACTGACCAAGTTCCAGCGCCCTACGCATCTGGTCAACGACCAATTCGTGCGCGGCAATCTGACGAACCGGAACCAACGCCGGTTTGGCTCTCGACATGCGCCCCCCTTCGGACGCTTCAGACGCTACCGCAGAAAAGCGGCCCACACACTTCCGGTACCGCTGACTGACCAGGCGCGAAATCTGGTGCGCCTCAGGGATCTAGGGCCGCCAGCCCGTCGTATCCGCCCACTCCCGGGCGCGTTGGTAGGCGTCCAGGAACCACGGCTCCTTGGCTACTGCGTAGTCGGGGGTCGTCAGCGCGGCGCGCTTGACCGCCACATAGTCGGCCTGCACACCTGGGGCGGCCCGTAGCCAGTCGACGAACATCAACGCGAACCTCTGATTGGACCGGCCGTCCACCCGGATATGGACATTGGTCGGTCGGCCAGGATCTGCCGAGGCGTGAAAACGCTTCTGCCACATCGCCGGGTTGTCATCGTGCGGCGTATCGGCGGTGATCCCCGGCACCGCGGGATAGCCGGCCGTCAACAGCGCCTCGGCCAGATCGTCGGCGACATCCAGCGACTCGACCGTCACCTGCACGTCGATGACGTCCTTGGCGTCCATCCCAGGCACGGCGGTCGAACCGATGTGATCGATGCGCACCGCACGGTGGCCGCAGGCCGTATTGAGCCGGGCGATGATGCGGCGGGCCTGATCCGGCCACGTCGGGTCGTAGGGCACCACGACGGAATCGCGGCGGGCCGGCTGCCGGATCTGCAGGTTGTGCGCGAAGGGCAGGATGCGCTCGTGCCAGAGTGCGCGCGCCTGTTCCACCAGGGCGCCTGCGGTGCCCGAGTTGTCCAGCCAGACGTCGGCGACGGCGCGGCGCTGCTCCTCGGTGGCCTGCGCGGCGATGCGGGCGCGGGCATCCTCCTCGCTGAATCCGCGATACTCGATGAGCCGCTTGACGCGCAGTTCCTCGTCGGCGTCGACGATGATCACCAACGGGAACATCGGTGCCATCTGAGATTCCACCAACAGCGGGATGTCCTCGACGATGACCGCATCTTCGTGGGCCGCAGCGATCAGCTCCGACCGGCGGTGCGCCACCAGTGGATGCACGATGGCGTTCAGGGTGGCGCGCTTCTCGTCGTCACTGAAGGCGACCGAGGCCAGCGCCGGACGGTTCAACGCCCCCTCGGGCAGCAGGATCCCGTGCCCGAACGCCTCGACCAGCTTGGCCAGGCCCTCGGTCCCGGGCTCGACCACCTCCCGCGCGATGACGTCACCGTCGACGATGATGCCGCCGAGATCGCTGAATGTGGAAGACACTGTTGACTTCCCGGCGCCGATACCGCCGGTTAACCCGATGCGAAGCACGCCCACAGTCTGTCAGGCCCCCGGAACGACGAACGCCCCGACCCAAAGGGCCGGGGCGTTCGTTGCCGTACTTATCAGGCGTTGCCTGCGAGCTTCTCGCGCAGAGCCGCCAGCTGTGCGTCGCTGGCCAGCGTGCCACCAGTGGACTCTTCGCGACCAGCGCCGTTGGACGACGACGAGGTCGGACGGGCAGCTTCCTCGGCCTCGGCTGCGGCGAACTTCTCCATCTGGGTGGTGTGCATCTTGTGCCGGCGCTCGGCCTCGGCGTAGCGCGCCTCCCACTCTTCCCGCTGCTTGTCGAAGCCTTCGAGCCATTCGTTGGTCTCGGCGTCGAAGCCCTCGGGGAAGATGTAGTTGCCCTGCTCGTCGTAGCTGTCGGCCATGCCGTACTTCGAGGGGTCGAACTCCTCGGTGTAGTCCTCGTTGGCCTGCTTGAGGCTCAGCGAGATCCGGCGACGCTCCAGGTCGATGTCGATGACCTTGACCATCGCGTCGTCGCCGACGGTGACCACCTGGTCCGGGACCTCGACGTGGCGCTCGGACAGCTCCGAGATGTGCACCAGACCCTCGATGCCCTCCTCGACGCGGACGAATGCACCGAACGGCACCAGCTTGGTGACCTTGCCCGGGACGATCTGACCGATCGCGTGGGTACGGGCGAAGTGGCGCCACGGATCTTCCTGAGTCGCCTTGAGCGACAGCGAAACCCGCTCGCGATCCATGTCGACGTCGAGCACCTCGACGGTGACCTCGTCGCCCACCTGAACCACCTCGGACGGGTGATCGATGTGCTTCCAGGACAGCTCGGAGACGTGCACCAGGCCGTCGACACCGCCGAGATCGACGAAGGCGCCGAAGTTGACGATCGAGGAGACGACACCCTTGCGGATGGCGCCCTTCTGCAGCTGGTTGAGGAACTCGCTGCGCACCTCGGACTGGGTCTGCTCCAGCCAGGCGCGGCGGCTCAGCACCACGTTGTTGCGGTTCTTGTCCAGCTCGATGATCTTGGCCTCGATCTCCTTGCCGATGTACGGCTGCAGATCGCGGACACGACGCATCTCGACCAGCGATGCGGGCAGGAAGCCACGCAGACCGATGTCGAGGATCAGGCCGCCCTTGACGACCTCGATGACGGTGCCCTTGACGGCCTCGTCCTTCTCCTTGAGCTCCTCGATGGTGCCCCAGGCACGCTCGTACTGAGCGCGCTTCTTGGACAGGATCAGGCGGCCTTCCTTGTCCTCCTTGGTGAGAACGAGGGCCTCGACCTCATCGCCCACGGAAACGACCTCGTTCGGGTCGACATCGTGCTTGATGGAGAGTTCGCGGGAAGGGATGACACCTTCGGTCTTGTAACCGATATCGAGCAGAACCTCGTCACGGTCGACCTTGACGATGGTGCCTTCGACGATGTCACCATCGTTGAAGTACTTGATGGTCTTGTCGATCGCGGCGAGAAAATCCTCAGCCGAGCCAATGTCGTTGATGGCTACTTGCGGCGAGGTGATGGAGGGACTTGGCATGTGGTGGGTTGCTCCGGACAGGTTCACTCGTAGGGACAGTTATGTTGCATGTATTGAGGTCGTGCAGATCAGTGCCGGCGACTAGACGATGTCCAGCGGTACGCACAGATACTTAACGAGGGTACTCGACCAGGCACACGCAGGACAAACCGCCCCGGCGGCGGATGGTTCCGGCGTGCGGAGCGCCGTCAGAAGTTGTGCCGGGGATGCAGCCCACCCACCGCTACGCTCTGCACGTGGCGTACAACCCGACCCCCGGCCCCGTCCATCGGCCGTGGTTTCCGATCACCGCACCGATGCCCAGGCCGGTCCGCAAGGTCGGGGCCCCACTGGCCGCGATCATCGCCTGCGGCGTCGTCATCGGTGCACTGGTCCTGCTGTTCACCGCGCTCAACCCCGTCGGCGCCATCATCGGGTTCACGCTGTCCAGCATCGTGATGACCTGGGCGGTGTTCGCCTACCTGTGGCTGGACCGCTGGGAGCCGGAACCGCCCCGATTGTTGCTGCTCGCCTTCGGTTGGGGCGCCGCCGTTGCCATCGTGTTGTCCCTGGTACTGAGCCTGTTCAGCGAAGCATTGCTGGCAACACCCGGTGTCGACCCGGCTGGCGCTACACACAGTTTCGCGGCGGTGGCGATCCGGGCCCCGTTCATCGAAGAGGCCGCCAAGGGCCTGTTCCTGCTGATCATGATGACCGGCAGGCGCCGCAATGAGCTCAACTCGCTGACCGACTGCCTCGTCTACGCCGGCCTGGTCGGTCTCGGTTTCGCCTGGCTGGAAGACATCATGTACATCGCCAGCGCGGATTCGCTGGCGGGATCTCTGCTGACTGCGGCGATGCGCCTGGTCATGGCGCCGTTCGCGCACTCGCTGTTCACCACGATGACCGCAATCGGGGTGTACTTCGCGCTGCAGCGGCGCAGCGGCATCGGCAAGGCGCTGTGCATCCTGGCCGGCTACCTCGGTGCCGTACTGATGCACGGGTTGTGGAACGGCTCGTCGCTGGTCGGGGCCGGAACCTACTTCATCGTCTACATCGTCTGGATGGTGCCGATCTTCATCGGGATGATCGTGGTCGCCGTGACCAGCCGTCGCCGCGAACAGCGAGTGGTGGCCGCCAAGTTGCCCGGAATGGTCGCCGCCGGCCTCATCACCCCCAACGAGGCGACCTGGCTCGGGTCGTTGAAAGCCCGCCACGGCGCCATCCGACAGGCGACAGCGGCCGGCGGCCGCCCCGCGGGCAAGGCCGTCGCTGCATTCGCCGCCGCCGTCGTCGAACTGGCCTTCGTCCGTGACCGCATCGACCGCGGCTTCGGCGATGCGCAGGTGTACGCACTGCAGCAGGAAGAGGTGTACTACGTGACCGCCGCTCGGTCGGCCGCACCGATACTGCACTGGCTCGCCAACTACCGGGCGCCCATCCAGTACTGAGGGCCGATGCGCCGCTAATGCGCGGCGGCGGCCGATGCGCCGCTAATGCGCGGCGGCGTCCCAGCTGCGGCCATATCCGACCGACACCTCCAGCGGCACGTCCAACGGATACGCGTTACCCATGTGCTCGCGGACCAGGGCCTCCAGGGTCTCCCGCTCCCCCTCGGCCACCTCGAACAACAGCTCGTCGTGGACCTGAAGGAGCATCCGTGACTTCAGCCCGGCCTGCTTGATCGCCTCGTCGACGTTGATCATCGCGACCTTGATGATGTCGGCCGCGCTGCCCTGGATCGGCGCGTTGAGTGCGGCCCGCTCGGCGGCCTCGCGCACATTGCGATTGCTGCTGTCGAGTTCGGGCAGATAACGCCGACGCCCCAGCACAGTCGAGGTGAACCCGTCCTTGCGGGCCTGGTCGACGACATCGCGCAGGTAGTCGCGCACCCCACCGAACCGGTCGAAGTACTGCTCCATCTGCACCTTGGCCTCTTCGGTGGAGATCTTGAGCTGGCTGGCCAAACCGTAGGCGCTCAGTCCGTAGGCCAGGCCGTACGACATCGCCTTGACCCGCCGGCGCAGCTCCGGGGTCACCTCGTCGATCGGTACCGAGAAGGCCCGCGACGCCACGAACGAGTGCAGGTCCTCACCGGTGTTGAACGCCTCGATCAGGCCCTCGTCCCGGGACAGGTGCGCCATGATCCGCATCTCGATCTGGCTGTAATCGGCGGTCATCAGCTCGGCGTATGGCCCGTCGGGACCCTGTCCGACGACGAACGTGTCACGGATCCGCCGGCCCGCCTCGGTGCGGATCGGGATGTTCTGCAGGTTCGGCTCGGTCGACGACAGCCGGCCGGTCGCCGCAATCGTCTGGTTGAAGGTGGTATGAATTCTGCCGTCTCCGGCCGTCGATCCGAGCAGACCGTCGACAGTGACCTTGAGCCGGGTGGCGTCGCGATGCGCCAACAGGTGCTGCAGAAACGGATGCCCGGTCTTATCGAAAAGACTCTGTAGAGCGTCCGCATCCGTGGTGTAGCCGGTCTTGGTCTTCTTGGTCTTCGGCATCTCCAACTCGTCGAACAGCACGACCTGCAGCTGTTTCGGTGAGCCGAGGTTGATCTGCTTGCCGATGACCGCGTATGCGGCCTCGGCGGCGTCCCGGATCTGATCGGCGAACTCGCTCTGCAACTCCTGCAGCCGGTCCATGTCGACCGCGATGCCGATCGACTCCATCTCGGCGAGCGCCCGCTGCACCGGCAGCTCCATCCGGCCAAGCAGCGACGATGAGTCGATACGGGCCAGCTCCTCATCGAGCGCGTCGGCCAGGTCCAGCACCGCGCAGGCCCGCAGGATCAGCGTCTGCACTGCCTGCTCGTCAACTCCTTCAGAGTCGTCCAGTAGCGAAAGCTGTTGCTGCTCAGGGGTTTCAGCGCGCAGTTCACGACGCAGGTAGCGCACCGCCAGGTCGTCGAGCGCGAAGCTTCGCTGGCCCGGTCGCACCAGGTAGGCAGCCAGCGCGGTATCGGAGGTGAC
The DNA here is from genome assembly GCF_010727325.1 of Mycolicibacterium alvei. Lineage (NCBI taxonomy): Bacteria > Bacillati > Actinomycetota > Actinomycetes > Mycobacteriales > Mycobacteriaceae > Mycobacterium > Mycolicibacterium alvei. The sequence continues at coordinate 457,482 of NZ_AP022565.1, read as the reverse complement.
CCCGCGCAGTGTCCAGCCCCGCCCGGCCAGGTCGTGCATCGCCAGTTTGGCCTCGTGCAGCGCCTTCGGCGGACCCGGATCGCCCAGCCAGCGAGCCAACGCGTCCTCGTCCTCGGGTGTCAATGTCGCCGTGTCGATATAGCGCCCGTCGCCGTCGGCGGCCACGATTGCCAGCGCGGTGGCATCGGCATCGTAGGCCAGGTGCGTACCGACAACGGCAAGCCCGAACCGGTTGCCGAGGCTGTGCTCGGCCAGCCAGGCTGCCAGCTCACCGGGTTCCAGTGCCCGGCCACGCACGTCGAATCCATGCTCGACCTCGGGCTCGGCGGCAACCAGCGTCTCGAACAGACGGTCACGCAGCACCCGGAACTCCAGGTCGTCGAACAATCGGTGGATCTGGTCACGATTCCACGCCTGCATACGCAGCGTGTCCGGGGTCTGCGGGAGCGGAACGTCACGGACGAGATCAGTCAGCTCACGGTTGAGCACCACGCTGGACAGGTTGGCGCGCAGCGAGTCACCGACCTTGCCCTTGACCTTCTCGACGTTGTCGACGAGCGCTTGCAGGGAGCCGTATTCGACAATCCACTTCGTCGCGGTCTTCTCCCCGACCCCGGGGATGCCGGGCAGGTTGTCGCTCGGGTCCCCGCGCAGGGCGGCGAAGTCCGGATACTGCGTGGGGGTCAGACCGTACTTCTCCACCACCGCATCCGGGGTGAACCGGGTCAGCTCACTGACCCCCTTGCGCGGGTACAGCACGGTGACGTTGTCGGTGACCAACTGCAGCGCGTCACGGTCGCCGGTGACCACCAGCACCCGATAACCGTCACGCTCGGCCTGGGTGGCCAGCGTGGCGATGATGTCGTCGGCCTCGAAACCGGGTTCGGCCAGTGCCGTGATGCCCAGTGCGCCGAGCACCTCCTTGGTGATGTCGATCTGTCCGCGGAACTCGTCGGGTGTGGCGGAGCGGCCCTCCTTGTACTCGGGGTACTTCTCCTTACGGAACGTCTGCCGCGACACGTCGAACGCCGCCCCCACATGGCTGGGCTGCTCGTCGCGTAGCAGGTTGATCAACATCGAGGTGAAGCCGTAGACCGCGTTGGTGGTCAGCCCGCCCTGGGTCTTGAAATTCTCGGCGGGCAACGCGTAAAACGCCCGGAAAGCCAGCGAATTGCCGTCCAGCAGCATCAGTGTCGGTTTCTCGTCGGCGGAGGGGTTCGGCGCGTTCTTCGTCTCGGTCTTCGCGGGGCTCACGGCCCACACTCTATGCGGGGTGACCGACGCGCAGAGTGCGACGAGTCAACTGGATCGCGCGCTGACGGCCGGACCCCCCAACCCCTGCACCCGCCACGCGAACAGCTGTCGACCGTGCAGTTCAATACTCCGGAGCGGCCACCCGGATCGGCCGCCCGGGCCAAACTGCAACACGTTTCAGTTTCGCGGTCTTGATCGTTTAGGCTGGCCTCGTGCCAGCAGCATCTTCGCAACCCGCGATCGACGGATGGTTCGCCACCGACGACGCCGGTGCCACGCATCTGATCGGCGGCAAGTGCACTCAGTGCGCCACCTATGTCTTCCCGCCGCGCGAGAACAACTGCCCGAATCCGGCCTGTGACAGCGACACCCTCTCCCTGGTACCGCTGTCGCGGCGCGGGAAGGTGTGGAGCTATACGGAGAACCGGTACCTCCCGCCGTCGCCGTACCCCAAGACCGACCCGTTCGAGCCGTTCGCGATCGCCGCGGTGGAACTGGCCGACGAAGGCCTGATCGTGCTCGGCAAGGTCGTCACCGGCACCCTCGCCGCCGATCTCAAGGTCGGCATGGAGATGGAGCTGACCACGATGACGCTCTACACCGACGACGAGGGCGTCGAGCGCACCACCCACGCCTGGAGGATCGCCTGATGAGCGCACCTGAACCGCTGTACATCCTCGGCGCGGGCATGCACCCGTGGGGCAAGTGGGGACGCGACTTCACCGAGTACGGCGTCGTCGCCGCCCGCGCGGCGCTGACCGAGGCCGGCCTGAACGCGCAGCAGATCCAGTTCATCGCGGGCGCCGACACCATCCGCAACGGCTACCCCGGCTTCATCGCCGGATCGACGTTCGCCCAGAAGCTGGGCTGGAACGGCGTGCCGGTGTCGTCGTCGTACGCGGCGTGCGCCTCAGGTTCGCAGGCACTCCAGAGCGCCCGCGCCCAGATCCTGGCCGGGTTCTGCGACGTCGCGCTGGTGATCGGCGCCGACACCACGCCCAAGGGGGCCTTTGCGCCCGTCGGCGGCGAGCGCAAGAACGATCCGGACTGGCAGCGCTTCCACCTGCTCGGCGCGATGAACCCGGTGTACTTCGCGCTGCTGGCCCGGCGCCGGATGGACCTCTACGGCGCCACCGCCGAGGACTTCGCCCAGGTGAAGGTGAAGAACTCGCGCCACGGCCTGCAGAACCCGAATGCCCGCTACCACAAGGAAGCCTCGGTCGAGGATGTGTTGGCCAGCCCGGTCGTCTCCGACCCACTACGCCAGCTCGACATCTGTGCCACCTCCGATGGTGCCGCCGCACTGATCGTGGCTTCGAAGTCGTTCGCGGAGAAGCACCTGGGCTCACTGGAGGGTGTGCCGTCGGTGCGTGCGATCTCGACGGTGACCCCGCGCTACCCGCAGCACCTACCCGAGTTGCCGGACATCGCAACGGATTCCACCGCCGTCGTGCCCGCACCCGAGCGGGTGTTCAAGGATCAGATCCTCGACGCGGCCTACGCCGAGGCCGGCATCGGCCCCGAGGACGTCAGCCTGGCCGAGGTCTACGACCTGTCCACCGCACTCGAGCTGGACTGGTACGAGCACCTGGGCCTGTGTGCCAAGGGTGAAGGTGAGCAGTTGCTGCGTTCCGGCGCCACGACCATCGGCGGGCGGGTGCCCGTCAACGCGTCCGGCGGGCTGGCGTGCTTCGGTGAGGCCATCCCGGCCCAGGCCATCGCGCAGGTGTGCGAGCTCACCTGGCAGCTCAAGGGTCAGGCCACCGGTCGGCAGGTCGAGGGTGCGAAGGTCGGTGTCACGGCGAACCAGGGCCTGTTCGGTCACGGCTCGTCGGTGATCGTCGCGCGGTAGTGGCGTCGCGCCGAACGTGAACAAGATGTCGAGTTTTTCTCGAAAATTCGCACATTTCTTCACGTTCGGCACATGAGCGAGAACGTCACAGTCCGCGTCAAGCCCGGCAGCCGTAAAGGCCCGCTGGTCGAGGTCGGCGACGACGGTGCGCTCACCATCTACGTTCAGGAACGCGCCGTCGACGGCAAGGCCAATGACGCCGTCACCAAATTGCTTGCCCAACATCTGGGTGTGCCGCGCAGCCGCGTGGAGTTGATCTCCGGAGCGACTGCGCGGCTCAAGCGTTTTCGCATCATGTGACGGCGACGAGCGTGCGCAAAAGTGGTGCCGGCGCTACCCCAGGTTGCGGTTCCATTCCAGCCAGCCGATACCGGCGCGCCCGTCGGCGGTCCGCACCTTCGCCCAGGCCCGCGGGAACTGACTCACCCGGCCATCCGCAGCGACCAACAGCACCGGCGCGTGGCCGACGATGTCGATGGTCGCCTCGATGTCACCGGGTTGCAGCGTCAGCGTTGTAGACACCGGCAGGTCATCGGCACCGAGCGTGTAATCCGCAGTCACCGAATGCAACTCGACAAGCGGTTCACCCGCACGCTGCGAATAGCCGATACCGACAGGCGGTATCCCGGGAATCCGGATGTCGACGCCGTGCAGGTGGGTGCCGTCGTCGAGATGGAGGGCACTCCACACCCAGTTCATCGACCACCAGTCCCGCACACCCCACGAGTGGTCGCGCTGGCCTGCCACACCGGCGATGTCGAAGGTCTGCTCACCGATGGTCACCGTGCCCGAGACCGTGCACGGAATCTCATAGCGGGGCGTGATCCGGTACTGGTATGGAGTTCCGACCGTGGTCCAGGTCAGGTCCATGGTCACCGCCACCGGCGTGCCCGTCTCACCGCGCAGCAACGCCGCCGGATCGTCATGGGCCTGGCCGGTACCCGAAGCGGTCACCCGGTAGACCTTCAGCGGTTCGAGCGGTTGCAGGCTCAGTTCGACGCCCTCACCCGTGATCGATGCGGGTTCGGCGGGTGCGGCATGAAAGTCGTTGAGCGCCACGGTCGGCATTCCCGGACCGCAGAACAGCACGTTGACCCATGCGGTTTCCTGGTTGGGGATCAGGCCCAGTCGGACCCAGCCACCGAAACCTGCTGCGGCATCGGTGAAGTCGAAGTACCAGCTCTCGTTCCACAGTTCTTCATCGGTCGGGGTGTGCGGGTAGTCGTCCTCGGCCGCGGGTACCAGTGGCTCCGGAATCACCGGTGGTGCAAGGATATCCAGCGCTCCGGTATCCAGCACGTGACTGCAGTGCCGGTCGAGCATCGTCATGAACATCGCATCACCGCGTTCGGTACGTTCCACCAGCATCGAGGAGATGATCGCCATCATCACCCCGAAGAAGCTCTGCCGACGCACGCCGTCGCGCACCTGGTCGAGCGTGGGCGCCGAGTCCGTGCCGAGCGCCCGGTGATACGCCGTCAACAGCTCGTCGTAGTGCGTGCGGCGCTGCTCGACGGGTAGGGCGCAGCCGATGAAGTAGGCGACGTCGGTGAACGCCGGCCCCTTCGTGACGGTCTGCCAGTCGACCACCGTCAGAGCCCGCTCGGCACCGGAGTCGCCGAACAGCATGTTGTCGAGCCGGTAGTCACCGTGCACCAGCCCCTGGGGCCGCGCGGGCGCGCCCTCGTCGGCCAGGTAGGCGTCGAAGCTCTCGACGAGCCGGTCACACACGTGGCGCTGTTCCGGCGTGATCAGGCCCGCGTATCGGTCGACGAACGCCGCGTACAGGCCCGCGATCAGCGCCTGGTTGACCGGCGCCTCCCGGTTGAGCCATTCGGCGCGGTCGAGCGCCTCGGCTCCGGGCTTCGACGCGTGCATGCGGCCCAGTTCGGTGAGCGCGACGGCGGCCTGTTCGGCTGTCGCGCCGCGGATCTCGTCCCCCACCACGGCGGGCACGGCATCGCCGAGCAACAGGTCGAAGGCACCGGTCTGCACGTCGATCGCGGCGTGGTAGCACGGCGCCACCGGCCCGGGGACGAGAGCGGGCGCGATGTCGGTGTAGAACCGCACCTCACGCTCGTAGAGTCCGAGAGCCAACCCGGTCTGGCGGCTGCTGGGATCGGTGGCAGCCACCTTCAGCACCACCGACGCCGGCCCCGTCGTGCCCGCCGCGTACTCCACGACGACCCGGTAGCACTCGCTCATCTGCCCGGTGCCGATCCGCTCGAAACTGAATCCGCTGACCGGACCGGCGCCGAGGGCAGCGGCCAGCCAGTCGCAGGTCAGGTCTTCGGGGCGGTCCAGGACAGCGGTCTGAGTCGGTTGCACACAGGCAACCTAGCAGTGTTCCGCATCACATATGACAGGTGTCAACTAATCGCTAATGGTGCGCTGCTCTGGCATGACCGTGCGCGCAGGAGTCCGGCGGGGAAGCCGTCACGTCCAGCGCCGGGTTGCGGTCGAAGTACCCGAAAGGCTTGAGCCAGAACGACACCACGTCCACCGGCATCACCGGCCAATCCTCCGGGCGGGTGATGTGGTGGATACCGAACACGTACCAGAGCACCACATCGGTGTTGTCGATCGACCGGTCGGCCTTCGTCCACTCGCCCAACCCGGTATCGGCCACCGACTGGTTGACGAACTCCCCCGCCGGCCAGCGTTCGTCGGGCTGATTCGGAGTCACCCACAGCGTGTGGGTGATGACGTTGGCGCGTTGCACCGCCGGCGAGGACGGGTCGAACATCGCCGGGATCGCTCCGGTGGGCACCAGCTTGTAGGACGGGTGCGTCCCCAGTCCGTTGACGACGTTGGTGTTGACCACCTTCCAGGCCCGCTGGGTGGCGAAGTTGACGTCCTGCTTGCCCTCCTGTTCGGTGCGCAGCGCCTGATTGCGCACCACCAGCGACAGGCCGTACGGATTGTCCGGACTGATCGGTTCCGCGTACGACTCGGTCATGTACACCGTGTTGTCGGTGCCGTCGACGTCCAGGTCCAAGCGGGCGATCAGGAAGTGCTGATGAAACGGTGCGTAGGTGCGCTCGTCGACGAGCGTGCCGTTCTTCGGCGTCGACCCGGCCGGGAACGGTGTGGTGACCATGATCCCGGTGGCGCGGACCTCGCACTCGATGTTGCCGTCCTGGTAGAGCCGCCAGTACACCAGATATTCGTAATTGGCGACGGTTACGTGGAATGACAATGTGAGCCTGCGCATCCGGCGCACCTCGGCCCCGGCGTCGTGGTCGACGTGCTTCCACAGCACGGCGTTGTCTTCCTCGTGGATGCAGATCGCGTTGGTGATGGTGTACGGCTCGCCGGCGCTGTTGTGCAGCACCGCGTCCAGATAACGGATCTCACCGAGGCAGTCGCAGCCCAACTCCAGCGAGGTGGTCATGAAGCCCAGGCCCCACTCGCCGATGTCGAACGCGGTCCGCCGGTAGTGATCGACCGAGGAATCCCGATAGGGCACCACCATCTCGGCAAACGACATCCGGTGGGCCACAGAGCGATTCACCTCACCGTCGCGGTACCGGACGGTGTGCAGCGTCATGCCCTCGCGGTGGTTGAACCCGACCCGCAGCGACCAATTCTGCCACCGCAGCAGATTGCCGTCCAAGGTGAACGACGGACCGTCGGGCTGGATGATGCCCAGCGGTTTCAGCGGCTCCCGCCGCGACGCCGACCGGATCCACTCCGGGATGTGGTGCGGTACGTATTCGCCCATCACGTCCGGCTTTTCGGAACTGCCGTCGTCTTCGACACGCAGCACCGCCATGGTGTTGATGTCGATCACGCAATGCAGACCGCTGACCGGGTGGGCGTACGGATTGGCACCGGCGGCCTGCTTGTACCAGGTGTCCGACCAGCCGATCCGCCGGTCGCGATATTCGGGCGGCGCAACCGCGTCACCGTAGGTCCAGGTGTCCATGAACACGTTGTCCAGGTCGGTGATGCCGCGTCTGGCCAGTGCGGCGATCACGTCGGGATGCCGGCGCAGCACCTCATCGCATTCGACGAACTCGTCGACGGTGAAATTGGCCTGGACGCCCGGTACATGATCGAAGTTCTCGACCCGGTCGCCGGTCAACGACACCACGCCCTTGTAGGTGGCGTTGGCCGATCGGTCCAGGCAGATGACGGCGGCCCGGCGGGCCGGCGGCGCAGCACCCCGGTCGAAGGCGGCCAGTTCGGCCTTGGACGGCTCGAGGAGTTCTACCGAGGCAATCCGCCAGCCCTCCCCGACCCCGTGCTCACGGCGCAGTATCGCTGCCACCGCGCGAAACTCGTCGGCGGACAGCGGATCCAGGGGGTAGTCCACACCAAATACGCAACCACATCCGGGGGACTCCCTGCAGCAAATCGCCCAGAGTAAAAATGCCGATCTCAGCGCTCGGCGAGGGTGAACCCTTCCCAGGCCCGCCGCCGCACCGCCCGGGGGTCGTATTCGACGCGTGGCCGGCGGTCGAATACGAACACCGCCCGCTTATCTGTGTCATAGGCAGGCCAGCCGGGCCCCGGGTCACCGGTCCGGCTGAAATCACGCCACCGCCGCTGCACCTCGCGGCTGACCTTCCGGGCCGACTCCCGGTCGCCCACCGCGGTCAGCAGCGCGCCGTACGTCGTGTGGTACGAGTCGAACACCGCCAGCAACTCCATGGCGTGTGTCGCCCCCAGCCCCGCCCAGTGCAGGGTCCGGGGCGCATAGTCGTAGCGGTACACATAGGTGGGCGCGTGCCGGCTGTGGGCCTCGGCGATCTGCCAGGTGGCCGAGGCGAACGCGAAGTCGCCACCGAGGCGGACACAGGCCGCACTGCTCGGATAGTCCGGGTAGGCCGCAACGATCCGCCGGCGGTCCTCGGGATCGCTACGGGCGAACAGTTTTTCGATCATCGGCTCATTGGTCGGCAGCAGCGGCAGGAAGCGGGTGAACAGGCGCCCCTCGTCGGCATTGTTGCCGACGATCAACGGAAGCCGGTGTGCGCTGCCTTCAGCCATCGCCGTCACCGGATCGGTGGGCAGGTACTCGGTACCGAACGTCGGGCCGACCGGAAAGGCGCCCGGCATGTCCGTCTGACCGCGCATGATCAGCCCTTCCAGCGCCCGCCCCAGGTCGGCGGGGCGGGCGGCCATCAGCGCAGCGGCTGCCGATCCCCCACCGGGACTGACCAATTCGGCGAGCTGATCCGCGATCCCGGCGGCCGCATCGGCGGAGCTGACCATCCCGCTGGCCGGGCTCTCGGAGATCACCCGGGCGAACAGCCCTTCGGCCTCGGGGACCGCGAGCAGGGTCGCGACCGCGTGCGCACCGGCACTCTCCCCGAAGATCGTCACGTTGTCGGGGTCCCCACCGAACACCGCGGCGTTGTCGCGTACCCAGCGCAAAGCCAACACGAGATCCCGCAGGAACAGGTTGTCGTCGATCGGATGTTCCGGCGTCGACAGCGACGAGAGTTCGACGCACCCGAGCATGCCGAGCCGGTAGTTGACCGAGATGAACACACACCCGCGGCGAGCCAGCGCGGCACCGTCATAGACCGGTGTGGCCGAGCTGCCCATGATGTAGCCACCGCCGTGCACGAAGAACATCACCGGCAGTGGGCCGTCGGAGTTCGGTTCTTCCGGCGCCACCACGTTGAGAGTCAGACAGTCCTCGCTCATCGGCTGGTGCTTACCCACGCCGATGAGCGTGTAACGACGTTGCTGGGGCGCGCAGTAACCGAACCCGTGGCAGTAGCGCACGCCCGGCCACGGCTCGGCGGGCTCGGGTGCCCGCAGACGCAACGGCCCGACCGGCGGTTTGGCGTAAGGGATGGAACGCCAACGGTGTACGCCGTCGCGCGTGAACCCCTCGACGAGGCCAGTGCTGATCTTTGCCCGGACAGTCCGTTCGTGCATAGGACGACCGTATCGAACAACCGCACTGGGGGCGGACACGCGGTAGGCGTGGCACGCGACCGCTAGCCTTGCGGGTATGCGAATCGCTGTGACTGTTGGGGCTGCTGCGCTTTTGGCGGTGAGCGTGGCCGCCTGCTCATCGGGAGGGGGGCACGAGACGCAGCCGACCGCGCATTCCCGAATGTCGATGCCGGCCGGTGCCCCACACACCAGGAGCACCACGTCCACCCCGACGACGACCTCGCCGCTGCCCACCACCGCACCGGCTCCCGGGGCCCCCATGAGCCGGGTGATCAAGTGGGTCGAGGCAGGCACCCCTGCCGATCCGTCGGGTTTCCACACCGCAACGCGCGCGGGCCAGTCCACCGATCTCGGCGACGATGTCGCGTTCGTCGCACCTTCAGGCACCGCGCGCTGCGCCACCGACAAGAACGTCGACGGCCGACTGGCATGCCTGATCAAGGCCGACGGTCTGCCGTCGAAACCGTCGGACGTCGAAGGTCAGTGGATTCCGGGGTGGGTGGATTTCGCCGGAGAGACCGTGGATATCGGTTCGCTGCACGGAGATCCGGGCCGGTTCAACTACGGCGACGGCGCCGAACTGGCCACCGGCACGTCACTGGCCTTCGGTGACTACCGGTGCCGGGCCGACGACACGACGTTGGTGTGCGTCAACTACGCACACCAGTCCGCGGTGCTGCTGAACTCGTCGGGAGTCGAACCACTGGGCTGCCTCAAGCCGGTCCCCCCGCCGGTGGGCATCGGACGTCAGCTCAGCTGCCCACCCGACTAACGCCAACCGTCGGCGGCCTTCGCTGCCTGTAACAGCGCGCCACACAGCTGTCGCAATTCGTCGACCCCGGCACCCTCGTCGACCGCGATCGCGACATCCTCGGCCGCACACCTGACCTGATACACCCGGTCGGACAGTTGGGCGGCCTCGTCGGCGGTGAGCACCACCGAATCCGGCGCCAGGGAGGTGCCCTTCACCATGGCGCGTTGTTCGTAGGCCCGCTGCCGGCAGGATTGCCTGCAGTACTGGCGACGGCGGCCCATCTGCGCATCGGCGACGTCACGCCCACACCACCGGCACGGTTGCGGGCGGTTCTTTCTGTGGTGGGGCGCCATGGGTCACGACTGTAGACCGCCCTGCCCCGTGACCCGCGTATCATTGACAGTCGAGTCGGGAACTTGGCAACGCCATGCTGCGTTGATTCTTCCGGACAAAAACGCCGAACAAGGAGTGTTGACGATGGCTGATCGCGTCCTGAGAGGCAGTCGCCTCGGAGCCGTGAGCTACGAGACCGACCGCAACCATGACCTGGCGCCGCGTCAGGTCGCGCGCTACCGGACCGACAACGGCGAAGAGTTCGACGTTCCGTTCGCCGACGACGCCGAGATTCCCGGCACCTGGCCCTGCAAGAACGGCCTCGAGGGCACCCTGATCGACGGTGACGTGCCGGAGCCCAAGAAGGTCAAGCCGCCGCGTACCCACTGGGACATGCTGCTGGAGCGTCGCTCGGTCGAAGAACTCGAAGAGCTGCTCAAAGAGCGCCTCGACCTGATCAAGACCAAGCGTCGCGGCAGCTGAATCGCATAAAAAAACCGCGATATGCCCGTCAAGGGCATATCGCGGTTTTTGCGTCTCCGGCTAGCCGCGCACCACGCCCCTCGCGCGGTCCAGGCGCCCGCGGATACCCCACTCCGCGACCTTGAACATCGCCTCGCGGATGTTGGAACCGCTCATCTTGGAGACCCCGAGTTCACGTTCGGTGAACGTGATGGGCACCTCGACGACCGTGAACCCGTTGTTGATCGCACGCCAGGTCAGGTCGATCTGGAAGCAGTAGCCCTTGGAGTCCACCGCCGACAGGTCGATCTTCTCCAGTACCTCGCGCCGGTACGCGCGGTACCCGGCGGTGATGTCGTGGATGCCGACGCCCAGCAGCAACCGGGAATAGGTATTGGCCGTCTTGGACAGCACCAACCGGCGGACCGGCCAGTTGCGCACGGTACCGCCGGCGACATACCGCGAACCGATGGCCAGATCAGCCCCGGCGTCGACGGCGTCCAGCAGCCGGCTCAATTCCTCCGGTGCGTGACTACCGTCGGCGTCCATCTCGACCAGGACCGAATACCCGCGCCCAAGCCCCCAGGCAAAACCGGCCAGGTATGCCGCGCCGAGGCCCGCTTTGCTGGTCCGGTGCATCACGTGGACGCGATCCGGGTCGGCCAGCGCCAGCTCATCGGCCAGCTGGCCGGTGCCGTCGGGGCTGCCGTCGTCGACGATGAGGATGTGTACCTCGGGGCTGGCCTGGTGCACACGCCCGACGATCAGCGGCAGATTCTCCCGCTCGTTGTAGGTGGGAATGATCACCAGAGTGCGCTGACTCGGGCGTTCACCGTCCCGGCGAGGGCTGGATTCCGCCGGCCGCTTCGCTCCTTCACCAGGGACTGTCATGTGACTCCTTCATCGTCGCGGGGCCTTCGCCGTTGCGACGCCTCACCATTCTTTGCACGAACCCTCCATTGTGCAGCATTGCGGCAAGCAACGCCCCAATTCCAAGCGTGACCAGCGCCACCTGCAATGCCGGACCCCACTCGGTCGCGGGTGTCAGCCCTGATTTCAGCCTGATCTGGCTGTCCAGATAGGCGGGCTGGAAGAACTCGGTGCGAGCCAGTACACGTCCGTCCGGCGCGATCACGGCGCTGATGCCGGTGGTCCCGGCAACCACGACGTAACGATCATGCTCGACGGCCCGCAGTCTGCCGAACGCCAGCTGCTGCGCACTCATGTTCTCGTCGAACGTCGCATTGTTGGTGGGCACCGTCAGCACCTGGGCGCCGCTGAGAACCGATTCCCGCGCGGCCCGGTCGAAGATGATCTCCCAGCAGGTGGCCACCCCGATCGGTACCCCGGCGGCATGCACGACGCCGTTGCCCTCACCGGGGACGAAATAGCCGGCCCGGTCCGCATACGACGACAGATGCCGGAAGAAACTGCGCCACGGTAGGTACTCGCCGAAAGGCTGCACGATCTTCTTGTCGTGACGCTCACCGGGCCCGTGTTCGGGATCCCAGACGATCACGGTGTTGGTGGCCACCGGGTTGTCCGCGGTGTAGCCGTCGGCCTTGGTGATGGTTCCCACGAGGATCGGCGCACCGATGGCATCGGCCGCTGCGGTGATCTGTGCCGCGGCGTCGGCATTGGCCATGGGATCGATGTCGGAGGCGTTCTCGGGCCAGACCACGAACATCGGTTTCGGCGCCCGGCCCGCGCGGACGTCGTCGGCGAGTCGCTGCGTCTCCTTCACGTGGTTGTCGAGCACCGCGCGGCGCTGGGCGTTGAACTCCAGGCCGAGCCGGGGCACGTTGCCCTGCACGGCGGCCACGGTGACGCTCTGCTCGTCACCCGCGCCGGTGCCGGAATGACGGACCTCCGGCCACAGCACCGCGGTGGCCAGCAGCACCACCGTGATACTCAGGCCCGGCAGCATGACCGCGGGCGCCGGGAAGCCCGGCTTGTGGCCGTGACGCCACCACTGCACGATCTCCAGGAACAGCAGCGTCGCGCTGAAGCCGACGAGCGCCACCGCGAACGACAGCAGCGGCGCGCCACCCCAGCGCGCCAGGGCCAGCAACGGTCCGTTGGTCTGACCGAATCCGAGCACACCCCAAGGGAATCCGCCGAAGGGCACGGTGGATTTCAGCCACTCCTGGGTGCCCCACAGTGCGGCGAACCACAGCGGCCACCAGGGCAGTCGCCCGACGATGACCGCCGCCAGGCCGAACAGCCCGCAGAACAGCGCCTCCATGGCGGCCAGGGCCAGCCACGGCACCGCCCCGACCAGCCCGCTGATCCACGGCAGCAGCGGGATATAGAACGCCAGGCCGAACAGGAATCCGTAGCCGAAGCCGCCGGCGCGGGTGGTGGAACGCAACGTCAGCACCCAGCCGATCAACGCCAACCCGACGAACGCCGCCCACCACCAACCGGTCGGCGGATAGCTCAGGCACAACGCGAGCCCACCGGCGACCGATGCGCTCAACTGCGCCCACCGCACCGCGGCGGCCCGGCCTAACCTCGACGCCCAGGCGGTCACCACCGACCAGCGGTCCGGCGTGCCCGCTGCCGTCAGGCGGTACCCACGCTCCTCGGTTTCGTCATCGGGATCGGTGTCGGCCACCGGATCGCCGGTGACGTTCTCATCCAGCTCGTCGAAAGATCCGTCGTCGAGGTCGTCCAGTTCGGCGAGTTCGTCTTCTTCGACGGCCGGGATGACATCGGTGATCTCGTTGGGTCCCGGTCGTTCGGATCTGCTCCGGGGGCGGTCAGTGCCCATGGATGACGACACCCCGGTGAACGGTCTGCCGGCAGTGCGGCAGGTCGGCGTCGGCCGCCAACCGCGGCAGCGCGGGCACGCGCGATCGCGGATCGGTGGACCACCGCTGGACGGCGTTGGCCGGCGCGCTGACCTCCAGGTCGTCGGCCTCCCACACCGCGTAACTGGCCGGGGCGCCGGGAGTCAGCGTCCCGGTGACGCCGTCGTGGACCCCGCAGGCCCGCCAGCCCCCGCGGGTGGCCGCAGCGAACGCGGCCCGAGCTGAAATGGCGCTGCCCGCGCTGCGGTGTGACACCGCGGCACGCACGGTTTGCCAGGGATTCATGCTGGTAACCGGGGTGTCTGAGCCGAAGGCGAGGGGCACGCCTTCGGATGCTAACAGCGCGAACGGGTTGAGCTGGTGAACTCGGTCAAGCCCGAGACGCTGGGCATACATGCCGTCCTCGCCGCCCCAGAGGGCATCGAAGTTGGGTTGCATGCTGGCCATCACACCCCAGGCCCCCAGTCGGGCTGCCTGCTCGGCGTTGACCATCTCCAGATGCTCCAGGCGGTGACCGCAGCGGGCCACGGCCGGGCCGCCGACCCGCTTCACCACAGCCTCGAATCCCTCGACGACCGCAGCCACGGCGGCATCGCCGATCACGTGGAATCCAGCCGGGATGCCGGCCTCCGTACACGCCTGCACATGCGTGGTGATGGCGCCGACATCGAGGTAGCTGTTGCCGCAGGTGTCCGGGGCGTCACGGTAGGGCTCGTGCAGCCAAGCGGTGCGTGAGCCGAGCGCACCGTCGACGAACAGATCTCCAGCCAGGCCACGCGCTCCGGTCTCGGCGATCAGGTGGCGGGCATGCTCGGCGTCCTGCGCCGGTTCACCCCAGTAACCGACGACCTCGACACCGTGCTCCAGAGCCCGCAACTCCTGCCAGTCCAGCAGGCCGCCGATCTGTGGCCCCGCGCACTCGTGGACGGCGGCGATCCCCATCGCGGCCGCGTGATCGAGGGCGGCGACGCGGGCGGCGTGCCGTTGTCGGGGGGTCAGCTGCTCCCGCGCGGCCGCACGCACCAGGTGATGCGCCTCGGCGCTCAGAGGGCGCTGCGGATCGAACCCGGCGGCCTCGGTCAGCGCGGGCGCCAACCGGCGTAGCGCGGTGGTGGCGGCGGCCGAATGCACATCGACCCGAGCCAGATAGGCCGTCCGGTCCCCCAGTACGCCGTCCAAGTCGGCCGTGCGCAGTGGGGTTTGGTCGGGCCAACCCGACTCGTCCCAGCCGTGCCCCCACACCAGCCCGTCCGGATGCCGACGGGCGTATTCGTCCACCAGCCGCAGACAGTGCGACAGCGAAGTGGCCCCACGAAGGTCCAGGCCGTCCAGATTCAGCCCGGTGGCGGTCAGATGCACATGGCTGTCGACGAACGCCGGCGCGACGAATCCGCCGTCGAGGTCGACGATCTCGGCGTCGGGGAACTGTGACCGGCCGACGTCATCGCTACCCAGCCACGCCACAACGCCGTCGCGCACGGCGAATGCGGTCGCGTCGGGATAGCTGGGGCTGTGGATTCGCCCGTTGATCAGGAGTGTGGTCAAGCTGTTTCGGGTGGCGGTCAGGCCTTGGGAGGCAGGCGGTAGGGATCGACGTCAGCGGTATCGGTGACGTCGATTACTTCGCCGTCAATGTAGTCGCCTGTCCCTTGTCGATAACCGGCGGCACCGGTCGCTGCGCCGAAACCGGCGGGCGCGGCGACGATGAGCGGCACGCGCCGGGAGACCAGGCCGGTGAGCACCGGTCGTGCGGCCGCCCGCGTGGGCGGCAGCAGCAACAGTGCGCCGACTGCCGAGCTGGCCAATCCCGGAATCACCACCAACACGGTGCCCAGCGCCACCAGCACACTGTCGGACACTGCCCCCTGAGGATCGGACAGGCCACCGGACAATCCGGTGCGCAACCGGCGGATGTGCCGGTTGAGCTGCGAGCCCGCCAGCACCAACCCGAGGACGAACGTGGCCGACAGCAGCAGCACGGTGTAGCCGAACCCGATGGTGGCCACCAGGGCCACCATCACCGCCATCTCTACGAGGAGGTAGATCAGAAACAGCCGCTTAGCCATGCACCATCAACGGTTGGGCGGGCGGTTCGGTTCCTGATCGGGGTCAGGACTGTCGACGGCGCGTACCTCGATGGCGCTGTGCACCTTGTCGACGCCGCCGAGCAACAGCGCCCGCGGCACGAAGTACCAGGCATGGTTCCAGTACCGCTTGACGATTGCATCGAACACCCGCCGGGTGTCCGACTTCGGCAGATTGCGGGCCACCGCCTCCACGGGCTCGCCCCTGGGTGAGCCCAGCACACCGCACTTCTGGATGGTGACGCGTGGAGTGTTGTTGATGCGCTTGGTCTTCCACGATCCGTCGTCGGTGATGATCACCAGCTTGTCGCCGTCGGGAACGCCCCACACCGCGGTCGGCTTGGGTTTGCCGTCCTTGGTGAAGGTGGTCAGCAGCAGGTACTTCTCGCGGTAAACGTCGTCGAAGATCGGTGTCATGCTGCTCAGTTCACCGGTTTGAGCAGGATCGAAACATTCTTCTGCATCCCGCCGCGAAGCTTGGAGAAGACGTTGAACGCCTTACCCATCAGGCCGTAGCGCTTGCCGATCGCGTCGTAGGTGGTTCCGTTGGCGGATTTGGGCAGGATCTCGGCGACGGCTTCGACTGCCTCGCTCTTGGGGTTGCCACGCCCGTCGCACACCGCGACGGTGACCTGCGGGGTGTTGCGGATGCGTCTGACCTTCCAGGATGTCTCCTGGGTGATGACGACCAGCCCCTCCGCTGCGGGCGCGGCCCAGATCGCAGTCGGCTTGGGCCGGCCGTCCTTGGTGAACGTGGTCAGCAGGACGTAGTTGGCCTTGGCGACATCGGCGAAGGTGGGAGCCATGGTGCCCAATCTAAGCCAACAGGCCCGCGGCCGTTGACGCGCTCAGCCCTCGAGCTCGCCTTCGGTTTCCAGCAGCACCTGACGTAGCCCGTCGAGAGTGGCCTGCTCGGGTTGGGCCCACATGCCGCGGCCTGCGGCCTCCAGCAGGCGTTCGGCCATGCCGTGCAGCGCCCACGGATTGGACTCCGACATGAACTTGCGGTTCTCGTCGTCGAGCACGTACTCGGCCGAGAGCCGTTCGTACATCCAGTCGGCCATCACGTGCGCGGTGGCGTCGTAGCCGAACAGATAGTCGACCGTGGCCGCCATCTCAAAGGCCCCCTTGTAGCCGTGCCTGCGCATCGCGGTGATCCAGCGCGGGTTGACCACCCGGGCCCGAAAGACGCGATTGGTCTCCTCCGACAGCGTGCGAGTGCGGACCGCGTCCGGCCGGGTGTTGTCACCAATGTAGGCCGCCGGGGCCTGGCCGGTCAGCGCCCGCACGGTGGCCACCATGCCGCCGTGATACTGGAAGTAGTCGTCGGAGTCGGCGATGTCGTGCTCGCGGGTGTCGGTGTTCTTGGCCGCCACCGCGATTCGCCGGTAGGCGCGGTTCATGTCGTCGGCGGCGGGTGCACCGTCGAGCCCGCGACCGTAGGCGAATCCGCCCCACGCGGTGTACACCTCGGCCAGGTCGGCGTCATCGCGCCAGTTACGGCTGTCGATCAGCTGCAACAGGCCGGCACCGTAGGTCCCCGGTTTGGAACCGAAAATCCTTGTCGTGGAACGCCTTAGATCGCCATGCTCGGCCAGGTCGGCCTGGGAGTGGGCGCGCACGTAGTTGTCTGCGGCCGACTCGTCGAGGCCCGCCACCAATGCCACCGCATCGTCGAGCATCGTGACCACGTGTGGGAAGGCGTCGCGGAAGAACCCGGAGATACGCACCGTGACGTCGATCCGCGGTCGGCCGAGTTCGGCCAGGTCGATCGCCTCGAGATTGACCACCCGGCGTGACGCGTCATCCCACACCGGCCGCACCCCCAGCAGGGCGAGCACCTCGGCGATGTCGTCACCGGCGGTACGCATGGCCGAAGTGCCCCAGACCGAGAGCCCCACCGATTGCGGCCAGCGGCCGTAGTCGGTGCGGTAGCGATCCAGAAGTGAATCCGCCATCGCCACACCGGTTTCCCACGCCAGCCGGGACGGAACCGCCTTGGGATCCACCGAGTAGAAGTTGCGGCCGGTCGGCAGCACGTTGACCAGGCCGCGCAGCGGCGAACCGGACGGCCCCGACGCGATGAAGCCGCCGGCCAGGGCGCGCAGCACCTGGTCGATCTCGCTTGCGGTGCCCGCCAGCCGCGGCACCACCTCGGTGGCGGCGAAGCGCAGGATCTGGGCGACCTCGGGGTTGTCGGTGATCTTGTCGACCGCAGAAGGGTCCCAACCGGACTCCTGCAGCGCAGCCACCAGCGCGCGGGCCCCGGCCTCGGCGGCGTCGACGGCGGCACGGTCGTCACTGCCGTCCTCGATCAGGCCCAGGGCCTGACGCAGCCCGGGCACGGTCTGCTCGCCGCCGAACAGCTGGCGGGCCCGCAGGATCGCCAGCACCAGGTCGAGTTCGCCTGCGCCGGTGGGTTTCTGCCCCAGCACATGCAGGCCGTCTCGGATCTGAACATCCTTGATCTCGCACAGCCAACCGTCGACGTGCAGCAGCATGTCGTCGAAGGATTCCTCGTCGGGGCGATCCTCCAGGCCCAGGTCGTGGTCCATCTTGGCCGCCCGCATCAACGTCCAGATCTGCTGGCGGATGGCCGGGAGCTTGCCAGGGTCCAGCGCCGACACATTGGCGTGCTCGTCGAGCAGCTGCTCCAATTTGGCGATGTCGCCGTAGGTTTCGGCGCGGGCCATCGGCGGTATGAGGTGATCGATCAGAGTGGCGTGCGCCCGCCGTTTGGCCTGGGTGCCCTCCCCCGGATCGTTGACCAGAAACGGGTAGATCAATGGCAGATCGCCGAGGGCGGCGTCGGTGCCGCAGGCCGCGCTCATGCCGAGCGTCTTTCCGGGCAGCCACTCCAGGTTGCCGTGCTTGCCCAGGTGCACCACGGCGTCGGCGCGGAACGAACCAGGGAACGACGAGTCCAGCCAGCGGTAGGCGGCCAGATAATGGTGGCTGGGCGGTAGATCGGGGTCGTGGTAGATGGCCACGGGGTTCTCCCCGAACCCGCGGGGCGGCTGCACGATCAGCACCACGTTGCCGGCCTGGATGGCCGCGATGACGATCTCCCCGTCGGGATCGTGGCTGCGGTCGACGAAGAGCTCACCCGGCGGCGGGCCCCAGTGCTCGACGACGGCATCGGCGAGTTCGGCGGGCAGCGTCGCGAACCAGGACCGGTAGTCCTTGGCGGGGACGCGAATCGGATTGGCAGCCAATGCCTCGTCGGTCAGCCACTCCGGATCCTGCCCGCCGCGCTCGATCAGGGAGTGGATGAGCGCGTCACCATCGCCCGAGTCGACAATTGTGGCGAGGTCGCCGGGGGCGGTGGCCTCGCCGATGTCGTAACCGGCGTCGCGCATGGTGCGCAGCAGTGCGATCGCGCTGGCCGGGGTATCCAGGCCGACGGCGTTGCCGATGCGGGCGTGCTTGGTGGGATAGGCCGAAAACACCACGGCCACCCGTTTTTCCGCGGCCGGGATGGCACGCAAACGGGCGTGGCGGATGGCCAGGCCGGCCACCCGCGCACAACGCTCAGGATCGGCGACGTAGGAGATCAGCCCTTCGGAGTCGATCTCCTTGAAGGAAAACGGCACGGTGATGATGCGGCCGTCGAACTCGGGAACCGCGACCTGGGTGGCGACATCCAGCGGTGACATGCCGTCGTCGTTATCCGACCACTGGTCCCGGGAACTGGTCAGGCACAGGCCCTGCAGGATCGGAATATCCAGCGCGGCAAGGTGAGCGACGTTCCACGAGTCGTCGGTGCCGCCTGCGCCGACTGCTGCCGGGGTGGCGCCACCGGCCGCGAGCACGGTCGTGATCAGCGCGTCGGTGGTGCCGAGCAGCTCGAGGAGTTCGGGTTCAGCGGTGCGCAGGGATGCGCAGAACACCGGCAACGCGCGGCCGCCGGCCTGCTCGATCGCGTTGCACAACGCGTCGACGTAGCCGGTGTTCCCGGCCAGTTGCTGTGCGCGGTAGTAGAGCACGGCCACGGTCGGTCCGGCGCCGGAGCCGGTGGTGCGCTCCAGGACACCCCAGGTCGGGGTGGTTACCGGGGCAGCGAAGCCAAACCCGGTCATCAGCAGGGTGTCGGACAGGAAGGAATAAAGGTTTGCCACATTCTCGATGCCGCCCTGGGCCAGGTAGATGTGGGTTTGCAGAGCGGCGCCCTGCGGGGCGGTCGAATGCCCCATCAGCTCGGCGTCGGGTGACTGCTCACCGCTGACCACGACGGTCGGCAGGCCACTGGCCACCACAGTGTCGATACCGTCCTCCCAGGCCCGGTAGCCGCCGAGGATGCGGATCACGACGATGTCAGCACCGTCGAGAAGCTCCTCGAGCTCACCGGCGACCAGCCGCGACGGATTGGCCCAGCGGTACCGGGCCCCGCTGGCGCGGGCAGTGATCAGATCGGTGTCCGAGGTCGACAGCAGCAAGACAGTGGGAGCAAACACCCCCCATTCGTACCGCACCGGCTACCCGATCGGGGTAGCCGGTGCGTATGGATAGATCCGAGTCAGGGCTGGGTTTCGCCGAAGCGGTCGTGCCACGACTGCCGGTAGGGCCTGCCTGCCGTCGCAACGAGCACCAGGACAAATGTGGCGAAGACACCGAATGCGAGCATGAATCGCTCCTTTCGTCAGAGCCTTGGATCTGGCTGTCAACTTCCCGGTACCGGCGGTCCCGGGAATCTGGTTAGACGGTACGGCCAACGCCGCCGAAAACCACCGATCTGTAAGCGACCGAACAGGTTTCCGCACCAGTGACCGATGTCACAGCGATTGACGAAAGTAAGATGGCGGGCAATATGACCAGGACCCGCGATCAGGACGCCTGCCCTGGTGCACTGACCGTGCACCAGGCCGCCGATGGCGCCCTGGTGCGAATCCGGCTACCCGGCGGGATGATCACCTCCGCCCAATTGACGACGCTGGCCCAGATTGCCGAGCAGTTCGGCTCTCCCGCAATGGAACTCACGTCTCGCGGCAACATCCAGATCCGGGCGGTGACCGACACCGACAACGCCGCCAGAGCTCTCACCGCAGCGGGCCTGCTGCCGTCACCAACCCACGAACGGGCCCGCAACATCGTGGCCTCGCCCCTTTCCGGACGTTCGGGCGGCGTCACCGATGTCCGCCCCCTGCTCATCGACCTCGACCGCGCCATCCAGGAGGAGCCGGTGCTGGCCGGCCTGCCGGGCAGGTTCTGGTTCAGCCTCGACGACGGCCGCGGCGACGTGTCCGGGATCGACGCCGACGCCGGGGTGCATGCCCGCGATGACGGCACGTTCGCGCTGTTGCTGGCCGGACGCGACACCGGGGTGCGACTGGACTCCGGCGACGCGGTGCCCACCCTCATCGAGGTGGCCAGGCGTTTCGTCGATATCCGCGGAACAGCTTGGCGGATAACTGAACTCGACAATCATTCGGCGCTGTTGGACGGCCTGGATCCCAGCGCCCCGGCGGGGGCCACCTGGCCACCGACGATGACACCGCCGGTGGGCTGGATCGAGCAACGCGATGGCGACGTCGCGCTGGGGGCCGCGGTGCCGCTCGGCGTCGTGCAGGCGCGGGTCGCGCGCTTCCTGGCCGCCATCGAGGCTCCGCTGGTGATCACCCCGTGGCGTTCGGTCCTGGTGTGCGACGTCCCCGAGGGCGTCGCGGACACCGCCCTGCGGGTTCTTGCCCCGCTCGGGCTCGTGTTCGACGAGAACTCACCCTGGCTGCGGGTCAGCGCCTGCACCGGCAGTCCAGGATGCGCCAAGTCCATCGCGGATGTGCGCGCCGATGCGGCCCAAGCGGTCGAAGCGCCCACAGAAACGCACCGGCATTTCGTGGGCTGCGAGCGGGCCTGCGGCAGCCCACCCACCGCCGAGGTCCTGATCGCCACCGAGGACGGATACCGGCTGCGTAGCACGTCCCCGTAGGGTGTTCGGGTGCTCGACTACATCCGTGACGCCGCCGAGATCTACCGGCAGTCATTCGCGACGATCCGCGCCGAGTCGAACCTGTCGCGGTTCCCCGATGACGTGTCGCGGGTGGTGGTCCGGCTGATCCATACCTGCGGTCAGGTGGATGTCGCCGACCACGTGTCCTACACCGACGATGTCGTGGCCCGGGCGCATGCCGCACTCGCGGCGGGCGCCCCGGTGCTGTGCGACTCGTCGATGGTCGCGGCCGGGATCACCCGATCGCGGCTGCCCGCTGACAACGAGGTCGTCTCGCTGGTGGCCGATCCCCGTGCCCCGGAGTTGGCAGCGACGTTGGGATTCACCCGCTCGGCGGCCGCCGTCGACCTGTGGGCCGACCGGCTCGGCGGCGCAGTGGTCGCGATCGGCAACGCACCGACCGCATTGTTCCGGCTGTTGGAACTGCTCGACGAGGGCGCGCCCGTACCGGCGGCGGTGCTGGGCGGTCCGGTCGGTTTCGTCGGATCCGCGCAGTCGAAGGAAGAACTGATCGAACGCCCGAGGGGCATGTCCTATCTGGTGGTGACCGGCCGGCGCGGGGGCAGCGCCATGGCCGCAGCCGCCGTCAATGCGATTGCGAGTGAACGCGAGTGAGCACCGAGACGACAGAACGTGGAGCCCACGGAACTCTGTATGGCGTCGGGTTGGGCCCGGGGGATCCGGAGCTCGTGACGGTCAAGGCGGCCCGGCTGATCGGGGCGGCCGACGTGGTGGCCTACCACAGCGCGAGGCACGGCCAGAGCATCGCCCGAGGTATCGCCGAGCCCTATCTACGGGAAGGCCAGATCGAGGAACACCTGGTCTATCCGGTCACCACCGAGACCACCGAGCACCCCGGCGGGTACGTCGGCGCGATGGAGGATTTCTACGCCGCGGCCGCCGAGCGCATCGCCGCGCACCTGCAGGCCGGCCGCGATGTGGCCCTGCTGGCCGAGGGTGATCCGCTGTTCTACAGCTCCTACATGCACATGCACACCCGGCTCACCGAGCGGTTCGACGCCGTCATCGTTCCCGGCGTCACCTCGGTGAGCGCGGCCTCCGCCGCCACCGGCACCCCGCTGGTGCAGGGCGATGACGTCCTGACGATCCTGCCCGGCACGCTGCCCACCGCCGAGTTGGAACGCCGCCTGGCCGACACCGACGCGGCCGTGGTGCTCAAGCTGGGCCGGTCCTACACCCGGGTGCGCGAAGCTCTGGCGTCGACCGGACGCCTGGACGAGGCGTACTACGTCGAGCGGGCCAGCACCGACCGGCAACGGGTATCGCCGGCCGGCGAGGTCGGCGATATCAAGGTGCCGTACTTCTCGCTGGCGATGGTGCCCGGGCGGTCGCGGGCCACCACCCCGCAGGGCAGTGTGGTGGTCGTCGGGCTCGGACCGGGCGACTCGGACTGGATGACCCCGCAGAGCCGACGTGAACTGTCCGCCGCCACCGATCTGATCGGCTACGCCCCCTATCTCGATCGCGTCGGGGCCCGTGCCGGACAGCATCACCACCCCAGCGACAACACCGACGAACCGGCCCGCGCACAACTGGCCTGCAAGCTGGCTCAGGAGGGCCGGACGGTGGCGGTGGTGTCCTCGGGCGATCCGGGTGTGTTCGCTATGGCCACCGCGGTGCTCGAGGAGGCCAAACAGTGGCCAGGCGTCGAGGTCCGGGTAATCCCCGCGATGACGGCGGCCCAAGCGGTCGCCAGTCGGGTGGGTGCGCCACTGGGCCACGACTACGCGGTGATCTCGCTGTCCGACCGGCTCAAGCCGTGGGAGGTGATCGTGGAGCGTCTCACCGCCGCGGCGAGGGCAGATCTGGCGTTGGCGATCTACAACCCGGCGTCGAAAACCCGGACCTGGCAGGTGGGCGCCATGCGCGATGTGCTGCTGGAGTACCGCGATCCGAGCACCCCGGTGGTCGTCGCGCGCGCCGTATCCGGTGCCGAGCCGGGTCCAGGCGAGCGGGTGTCGGTGGTGCGACTGGCCGATCTGGATCCGGCCCAGGTGGACATGCGCACCATGCTGATCATCGGCTCGTCCCAGACGCAGTGGTACGCCGGTTCGGCTGGCGGTGACACCACCGAGGACCGGGTGTTCACCCCGCGCCACTACCCCGCGGGACCTATCGACTGACTCGCGTCGAGTTTTATTGACTGCTGTCAGAATGACCGATAGTGTCCGGCGTCACACCCGTCGAGAATGGGAGGGCCGGACACCACATGCCGACGGCACCACAGGGCGCAGCCACCCGGTCACTGGTCGACCGTCGACAACCGCAGCGCAGCGATCAGCGCCGCACCGCGATCCTGGCGGCACTCGACGAACACCTGAAACAGACCGGGTTCGACGCACTCAACATCGCCGAGGTCGCCCGGGCAGCCGGCGTCGGACGCTCGGCCTTCTACTTCTATTTCGAGAACAAGGCGGCCGCGGTCGCCGCGTTGCTGGAACCGATGCACGAGGCCCTGCTGGCGGCCAACACGATCCTGGCCAACACCGCCGAACCGCCCCGCTCCCGGGTCCGCGACACGCTTGAGGCAGTGGCGCGGACCGCCGAGGAACACCGCTACCTGTTCGAGGCGATGTGGGAGGCCCGCGGAGCCAACAATGCCGTCCGCGACATGTGGGATGCGGCGCGGGAGTCCTTCGTCCCCACCGTCGCCGCGGTGATCGTCGCAGATCGGGCCGCCGGTCGCGCCCCCGACGGCCCCGACGCCGGGGTGCTGGCGAGCTTGCTGATGGAACTCAACGATCGACTGGTGGAGCGGATCATCGTCGGCGGGCCGCTGACCCGCCGACAACTATTGGAAGGTGCAGAAGCGATGTGGATGGGCACGATTTACGGCACGATCGGCGAAGCCGGAGAATCCCGATGACGGCGGCCGTGTCCATCCCGAGCAGGCCCGCCGAGGTCACCACCGGATGGCTGTCGAAGATCCTTGGCGCCGAAGTGGATTCGGTGCAGACCGCGCCGATCGGCACGGGCCAGACCGGCGCCACCTACCGGATCTCGGTCACCTATCGCGACGACACCGGCCTGCCCGGCACCTTCGCGGTGAAGCTGCCGTCGCAGGACGACACCGTACGTGACCGCGTCACCATCGGCTACCGCTCCGAGCATGCCTTCTACACCAACGTGGCCGACCACGTGCAGATCCCGGTCCCGCACTGTCACCACTGTGAAATCGCCGGCGAGGGAGCCGATTTCGTCCTGGTCCTGGCGGACATGGCACCTGCTCAACAAGGTGATCAAATCACCGGGTGCACACCGGCCGAAGCCACGCTGGCCGTCCTGGCACTGGCCGATCTGCACGGGCCGACCTGGGCCGACCCGCAGTGGGCGAACTTCCCCGGCATCGCCATGCCCAAGCCGGAACCGGACTCCGCCAAGGGATTCGGTGACGTCGCGAAGATGGCGGCCGACATCACCCTGGACAAGATCGGCGCACGCCTGTCCCTGGAAGATCAGGAGACCATGCGCGCAGCGATGTCGGTGGTCACCCCGTGGTTACTGGCCGAACCGGACCGGTTCGCCGTCCTGCACGGCGACTACCGGCTGGACAATATGCTGTTCGACCCCGACCGCACCCGGATCACCGTGGTGGATTGGCAGACCCTCGGCTCCGGCCTGCCGGCCCGCGACCTGTCCTACTTCACCGCGACCAGCCTGGAACCCGCCGTCCGGGCCGCCGCCGAAGCCGACCTGGTCGGCGCTTACCACGACCGGCTGCTGTCGCACGGTGTCACCGGCTACGACCGCGAAACCTGTTGGCAGGATTACCGTCTGGGCATGCTGCAGGCGCCGCTGATCACCGTGCTCGGCACCGCTTTCGCCAACTCCACCGAACGCGGCGACGACATGATGGTGGTGATGGCCCAGCGCGGCTGTCAGGCCATCCGCGAGCTCGGCACGCTCGACCTGATCAACGCCTGACGGGCGGTCCCATGACGCGCGTGCCAGGCGTGACGCGGGCGATCCCCCGCACGATGCGCGGCATCCGCCTCGCCATCACCGCCATGGCCTGATCCGACCGGCGCATCGTGGGCCTCGGGCCAGGCGTCGGCACCGAGGCCAGCTCCGCCTCGGGTGTACCGGCCCGTGCGCCGTGGCGATCGACCGCCAGGAGTCGCCAGATACCCGGCACCCCGCGCAACTCGACGTCGCCGCGGTCCTCGAAGCCGGTTCCCGAGCCCACCACCAGATCTCGGACGGTGCTCGACACCAGGATCTCCCCGGCGCCGGCCAGGCCGAGGATGCGCGCCGCGATGTGGACCGCGATTCCCCCGATATCGCCGTCCAGCAACTCGCATTCGCCGGTGTGGATGCCGGCGCGGATCTCGATGCCCATGGTCTCGGTCTGATCGCGCAGCGCCTCTGCGCAGCGAATCGCCTGGGTCGGGCCGTCGAATGTGGCGAGGTGCCCGTCACCGGTGCTCTTCACCACGACACCACCGAAATGACCGGTCAGGTCGGCGGTGATCTCCCCCATCCGGTGCAGCACCGCCCGCCACCGCTCGTCCCCGGTCGCCGCGGCGTGCTGGGTGGAGGCGACCATGTCGGTGAACAACACGGTGCGCAGAGCCCGGTGGGACTGCGCAGGCGCGGCATGGCTGCCGGTGAGGAATTCCTCGATCTCACTCGTGATCTCGTCGGGATTGGCGATCCAGGGTGCGTGGTCGGTGCCGTCGACCTCGAGCAGCTGTGCCCCCGGGATGTGGTCGGCGAGATACCGCCCGCCCTGCACCGGAACGAGATCGCCGGTGGCATGGATGACCAGGGTCGGCGCCGTGATCGTCGACAGAATCGGTCGGGCGTCGATCCGGAACAGAGCTTCGAGTGTCGCCCGGGCCATTCCCGGACTGGCGCTCATGCGCTCGAACATGCCGAGTTGCCGCACCGACCCGGCGGCCGGGAACAAGCGCTTGAGTGCGGCACCGGTGCCCCACACCGAGCCACTGGCCCGGCCGAACTCCTGAAAGGCGGCGATCTGCTCGATCGAGGGCCTGTAGTCCTCGCCCATCTCACCCATGATCCGCGCGTGCAGGTCGGCTGCGCCACGGTCGAAGTCAGCCCACTCGGTGATGCCGAAGTACGCGAACGTGCCACTCAGGATCAACGCCCGTGTGCGTTCGGGCCGGGTCGCCGCGAACAACATCGCCGCCGGGCCACCCTCGCTCAACCCGAACAGCACCGCACGCCCGAATCCCGCGGCATCCATCACCGCCTCGAGCTCGGACGCCCGTTCATCGAGGGTGCGCACCTGTGGCACGGGGTCCGACAAACCCACACCGGCCTTGTCGAACAGCAGGACGCGGCAGAACGTCGAGAGTCGCTCCATGAAGGCCTCGAACTCGGGCATGGTCCAGAACACTTCGAGGTGGCTGACGAATGAACCGGCGTAGACGAGCTCGACGGGTCCGTCGCCGAAAACCTGATAGGCGAGACTCAGACCGCCGCACGGTGCATATGACGTCTCCGCCACGTTCGGAGCCTACTGCTGCCGGGTGCGTCAGCCTGCGGTTTCGGCCCTAACCCAGCCCGCCGCCTCCTCGACCGTGGCCACCGAGTGCACTCCGGGCGGCAGCGGCGGACGGTCCACCATCACCACCGCCACACCCGCTGTCTCGGCGGCCCGCAGCTTGGGTTCGGTCATCGCGCCGCCACTGTTCTTGGTCACCAACGCGTCGACCCGGTGCTCGCGTAGGAGGGCCAGCTCCCCGTCGTAGTCGTACGGGCCGCGGGACAGCAGCAGTTGGTGATCGACGGGCAGGGTGTCGGGATCCGGCGCGGTGACCGCCCGGATCAGGAACCAGGCGTCGACATCTCTGAATACGCGGGTGCCGGATCTACCGGTGGTGAGAAAGACCCGCGAGTAACCGTTTGCCGTCACGGCTTCGGCCGCCTCCCGGTCCGATCCGACCACGAGCGCCGATCCCGGCGCCCAGGCCGGACGCGCCAGCACCAGGTGCGGCACCCCGAGTTCGGCGCACACCTGCGCCGCGTGCGCGGTGATGGTGGCGGCGAAGGGGTGGGTCGCGTCGACCACCGCGTCGACGTGTTCGTCCACCAACCAGCGACGCATCCCGTCGACACCCCCGAACCCGCCGATGCGCACCGGGCCGACCGGCAGCGCCGGATCCGGCACCCGCCCGGCCAGCGAGCTGATCACCTCGACCTCGGGATGCAACGCGGCGGCCAGGGCGCGGGCCTCCCCGGTTCCGCCGAGCAACAGAACTTTCATCAGTGGGTCACTCCGCGACGCCGATCCGATGAATACAGGTAGCTGTCGGAGAATCCTTCGGCGGCAAGCACATCGCCGACCACGATGACCGCGGTTTTGGTCACCGCGGCGGCGTGCATCTTCCCGGCGATGTCGGCGAGCGTTCCGCGCAACACGACCTCCTGCGGCCAGCTGGCGAATGCCACCACGGCACATGGGGTTTCGGATCGGTATCCACCGTCGAGGAGCTGCGGGACGATGTTGTCGATCTGGGCCGCGGCCAGGTGCAGCACCAGCGTTGCCCCCGGTGCCGACAAGGTGCGCAGGTCCTCCCCCTCGGGCATCGCCGTGGACAGGGTGGCCACCCGGCTCAGGGTGACGGTCTGCGCGACGCCGGGGACCGTGAGCTCGCGCCCCAGCGCGGCGGCCACCGCGGCGAAAGCCGGTACGCCCGGCACGATCTCGTACCCGATGCCCAGTTCGTCGAGCCGGCGGCACTGCTCGGCCAGCGCACTGTAGATCGACGGGTCACCGGAATGCAGCCGGGCCACGTCGACACCCGCCTTGTCTGCGGCCACCAGCTCGTCGATGATCTGATCCAGGTTCAACGGCCCGGTGTCGACGACCTTCGCATCGGCCGGACACAACGCCAGCAGATCGTCCGGCATGATCGACCCGGCGTACAGGCACACCGGGCAGTTGCCGAGCAGTTTCGCACCGCGCACGGTGATCAGGTCGGCGGCACCGGGGCCGGCACCGATGAAGTACACCGTCACGGCTTGGTCACCGCCCACTGGGTGACCGGAAGCGCCGGGCGCCAGCCGGTGAACCCGCCGATCGCACCGCCCTGATAGTGCTGATAACGCCGCACCTCGCCACCTACCTTCGAATACCACTGCGCGACAACCGCTTCTGATTCCAGCGTCACCGCGTTGACCACCAGTCGCCCACCGGCGGGCAGCCGGTCAAAACAGGCCTGCAACAGCCCGGGCTGGGTGACGCCGCCGCCGATGAAGATCACGTCGGGCTCGGGCGCACCGTCGAGCGCATCCGGCGCACCACTGCGGACGTCCACCCGGGCCCCGAAAGCTTTGACGTTGCCCAAGATCCGTTCGCGGCGCTGCGCGTCACGTTCGAATGCCACTGCCGCACAGCCCGGTGCACTGCGCGACCACTCGATCGCGATGCTTCCCGAACCCGACCCGACGTCCCACAGCAGTTCACCGGGCCGTGGCCCCAGCGCCGCCAGGGTGACGGCCCGGATGGACTGCTTGGTGAGTTGCCCGTCGTGGGCGAACACCTCGTCGGGCAACGCCTGGGCCCGCCGGTCGTCGGGACGGTAGGCCACCGCCACCACGTTGAGATCGTCGATCTCGGCCGGCGGTGCGGTCGTCCACTGCGCAGCGGTTCCGTCGTGGCGACGCTCCCCCGGCCCGCCCAGCTGTTCCAGCACGGTCAATTCCGAGTCGCCCCGGCCGGATTCGTTCAGCAGCCGTGCCAGCGTGGCCGGGGTCTGCGCGTCGCGGGACAGCACGATCGCCCGCCCACCGCGGCGCACCGCGGTGTGCGGCGCGGCGGTGACCAGGCTGATCACCTCGGTGTCGGGCACCGTCCAGCCCATCCGGGCGCAGGCCAACGTCACGCTGGACACATGGGGCAGCACCCGGACCCGCTGCGCGCCGAACAACCGGATCAGCGTCGCGCCGATGCCATGCAGCAGCGGATCACCGCTGGCCACCACGTGTACATCGGCATCGCCGAACAGCGTCGGCAGCGCGGGCAGCATCGGCGACGGCCACTCGCGGCGGTCCGGCGTCACGCTGTCGTCGAGCAGCTCCAATTGCCGTGGCGAGCCGTACACCACCGTGGCGCCGGCCAACTCGTCGCGCGAGGTGCGCGACAATCCGGCCATCCCGTCGGCTCCGATGCCGACCACGGTGATCATCGCGGCATCCTCCGCCAGATCGTCCTGGGCACGAACCTCGTCACGAAGATCATCGGGCGGATCACCCACGGCACCCACACCGCACGCTTGCCCTTGCTGAGTGCTTTGACGGTGGCTGCGGCCACCTGCGCCGGGGTGCTGGAGAACGGCGCCGGGTCCATGCCCTCGGTCATCCGACCGATCACGAATCCGGGCCGCACGATCAGCAGGTGCACGGCGGTACCGTGCAGCGCGTCGGTCAGCCCGCTGGCGAACGCATCCAGACCGGCCTTGGCCGAGCCGTAGACATAGTTGGCGCGGCGGGCCCGGGCTCCCGCGATCGAGGAGAACACCACCAGCCGGCCCCGGCCGGCGGCCCGCATGCGCTGCGCCAGCACGGTCAGCAGGCCGACCTGGGCCACGTAGTCGGTGTGCACGACGGCCACGGCGTGGGCCGGATCGGCTTCGGCGCGGTCCTGATCGCCCAGGACCCCGAACGCGAGCACCGCGGTGTCGATCGGTCCGTGAGCGGTTTCGATTGCCTCGACCACGCGGGTGTGGCCGGCGACGTCGTCGGCGTCGAACTCCGACGTGTGTACCGCCGCGGCACCAGCTGCCCGGACGGCCGCGACCTGCTCATCGAGCTCGCCGGCGCGGCGGGCGGCGAGCACCACGACCGCCCCCTGCGCGAGCCGCACCGCGATTTCGACGCCGATCTCGCTACGCCCCCCGAAAATCACCACGACACGAGGATTCGTGCCAGCCGTGTCATCCATGGCAGCGATTATGTCCTGCGCTAGCGTGGACCCCGATGGCTACATCTCGTGGCAAGGCAACCACCAAGCTCACCGGCGAGGCGCTGGCGTTTCTCACCGAACGTCACCTGGCCATGTTGACCACGCTGCGCTCGGACAATTCACCGCACGTCGTGGCGGTCGGTTTCACCTTCGATCCCAAGACACACATCGCGCGGGTGATCACCAACGGCGGCTCGCAGAAAGCGGTGAACGCGCATGAGCGTGGCATCGCGGTGCTCAGCCAGGTCGACGGCGCCCGCTGGTTGTCGTTGGAGGGCAAATCCACGGTGAGCAGCGAGCCCGACGCGGTCCGTGACGCCGAGCTTCGGTATGCCCAGCGGTATCGCACGCCCCGGGTGAATCCGCGTCGTGTGGTGATCGAGGTGCGGATCGAGCGCGTGCTGGGTTCCTCGGAGCTGCTGGACCGCAGCGAGGGCTGAGCCCGGCCTAGTTCACCGGCACCACGACAAGATCGTGGGGCTGGTTGTTGACCGACTCCGCGCCGTCCTCGGTGACCACCACGATGTCCTCGATCCGCGCACCCCAGTGTCCCGGGAAATACACGCCGGGCTCCACGCTGAACGCCATCCCGGCCTCCAGCGGGAGGTCGTTGCCCGCCACGATGTAGGGCTCCTCGTGCACCGACAGCCCGATACCGTGTCCGGTGCGGTGGACGAACGCCTCGGCCAACCCCTCGGCGGCCAGCACATCGCGAGCCGCCGCGTCGATCTGTTCGGCAGTCACGCCGGGACGCACGGCCGCGACCGCTGCTTGCTGGGCGCGCTGCAGCACCGCATAGCGACGCGCCACCTCGGAATCCGGCTCACCGATGCTGTAGGTGCGGGTGGAGTCGGAGTTGTAGCCCGGCTCGTATGGCCCGCCGATGTCGACGACCACGATGTCACCGGCGCTCAGCTCACGCTCCGAACATTCGTGGTGCGGGTCGGCACCGTTGGGGCCGGAGCCGACGATGATGAACGCCACCTCGGAATGTCCTTCGGCGACAATCGCTTCGGCGATGTCGGCGGCCACGTCGGCCTCGGTGCGGCCGGGCGCCAGGAATTCGGGCACCCGGGCGTGCACCCGGTCGATCGCCGCACCGGCCTTGCGCAGCGCGTCGATCTCGGCGGGATCCTTGATCATCCGCAGCTTCCGCAGCACGTCGGTGGCCAGCACGGGGACCCGGCCGAGCAGGTCGGCAAGCGGCAGCAGATGCAGGGCAGGCATGGAATCGGTCACCGCCACGGCGACGGCGGGCCGTCCAGATTGCCCAGCGCCCGGCCCGCCGAGCGCGTCGGCGACCATCTGGTACGGGTTCTGTCCATCCACCCAATCACGTACCGTCACACCGAGTTCGGTGACAGCTGATTCGCGTAGCGCCGCCAGCTCCAGACGCGGCACCACGATGGTCGGGTCACCGTCGACCGGTAGGACCAGCGCCGTCAGCCGCTCGAAGGTCTGCGCTCGCGAGCCGATCAGGTACCGCAGGTCATAGCCCGGGGTGATGACCAGACCGGCCAGACCGGCATCCGCGGCGGCTGACGTGGCCGCCGAAAGACGATGGGCGTAGACATCGGTGCTGAATCGGCTGACCGTCATGGGATCGAGGCTAATAGGTATGCCTCGGTGGTGCCGTCCAGGCAGGCACCCCGCACCGGCTACTGTCGCTGGAATGTTGCGTGATATCCGCGATCTCACCGACGATCCCGCGGCGTACGCTGCCGAGCTGCGCCGGCGCTGGGGTGGCCTGCTGAGCTACCGCTATCTCGGGCGTTCGTACTCCTCGATGGATTTGGGTCCGGTCGACGACACGGTGACCTTGCGCCGCGACATGCGCAATTCGTCCGGTGGTCTGCTGCTCGCGGTGCTGGGTATCTCCTCGCCGGACAGCGGCGGGGTGAGCGATCTGGAGGCCGTGCCGAACCCGGTGATCCATTCCTGTCAGGTCCTCGACCCGGCACGCGACGTGAAGCGCATCCGGGTGGACACCGAAGTGCTCAAACAAGGTAGGCAACTGGCCTACAGCCGGTCGGTGATCGTCGACGCCGACCATCCGGACCGGGTCATCGCGCTCACCGAGGGGCAGGGCATCTCGATCGGCGTGCCCCCGGGAGGTCTGGAGAAGATGCCCGTCGACCCGATCGTCGTCGTAGACGGTCCGGAGCTGCCGCCGCTGTGGCAGGTGTTCGGCGGAGCCAAGCGCTCAGACGGGCACTGGGGATTGCCGGAACTGGCAGTCGAGGTGGCCTCACCGGATGCGGCACTGCACATCGGCCCTCAGTTCGTGATCCTGGAGACGGCCGCCTCAGAAAGGGCAGCAGAAGCGGCAAAAACCGATGCACTGCAAGGGCTTTCGTCACATGTGATGTTTCTCGCCCGCGGCAAGACCGGCCCGTTCCGGGCCGACACCCAGGTATTGTCCGGCGCGGGCGGCACCGTTGCGGTGAGAGCCACGCTGCACGATGAGGGTGCCGACGGAAAAGCCGTCACGGCTGCGTCCTATGTCTTCGGTCGGATGGAGGAAACCCGATGAGCGACCCTGTTCTGCTGCTCGACGGCGCCAGCATGTGGTTCCGGTCGTTCTTCGGCGTGCCGTCGTCGATCAAGGCGCCCGACGGCCGGCCGGTCAACGCGGTGCGCGGGTTCTTCGATTCCATCGCCACGCTGGTCACCCGGGAGCGACCGCGCCGGCTGGTGGTGTGCCGCGACGACGACTGGCGACCGCAGTGGCGCGTCGACCTGGTGCCCTCGTACAAGGCCCACCGGGTCGAAGAGCCCCAACCTGATGGAACCCCTGACGTCGAAGAGGTTCCCGACGACCTCACCCCCCAGGTCGACATGATCATGGAACTGCTGGACGCCTTCGGCATCGCGACGGCAGGGGCGGCTGGGTTCGAGGCCGACGACGTGCTCGGCACCCTGGCCACCCGCGAAGCACACGACCCGGTGGTGGTGGTCAGTGGTGACCGCGACCTGCTCCAACTCGTCCGTGACGAGCCGGCTCCCCCGGTGCGGGTGCTCTACATCGGCCGCGGGCTGGCCAAGGCGACGAAGTTCGGTCCGGAAGAAGTTGCCGAACAGTACGGGGTTCCCATCGACCGGGCCGGACGGGCGTATGCGGAGCTGGCCCTGCTGCGGGGTGACCCGTCCGACGGGCTGCCCGGGGTCTCGGGCATCGGCGAGAAGACAGCCGCGATGCTGCTGGACCGCTACCGCTCGCTGGAGGGTATCCAGGAGGCCACTCAGGACCCGAAATCCTCACTGTCCAAGGCACATCGGGCCAAACTGCTGGCCGCCGCCGACTATATGGCCGCCGCCGAACCGGTGGTGCGGGTGGCCGTCGACGCCCCGGTGCGGATGTCCACCACAACCGATGAGTTGCCGCTGGCTGCCGGTGACCCGGCGCGGGTCGCCGAACTGGCCGCGGCGTACGGGGTGACCTCGTCGATCAGCCGGTTGCAGTCGGCCCTGGACCGCCTGCCCGGCTCACTCTGACCGCGCCGTTTTCCACCTCAGGGTCGCTCGCGCACGGCGAAGCGACCCTGGCGTAGAAACCGGCGACGAGTGGTGACCGACGAGCGGCGGATGACTCGGGCTGACTTACTTGGGTCGACCGACCTCGTAGGTGCCCTTGTCGTCCTTGAAGGTCACCGTCACCTTGCGCTTGGTGCCGTCGATGGTGACCTCGCAGTCGAAGGTCGAATCCTTCTTCACCGTCGGGTTTTCGCCATCGTTGCACTTGACGCCGGTGACCTTGGTGGCGCCGTAGCCGTTGGTCTTGTCGGTCAGGATCTGCTCGACGCCGCTCTGGGCCTTGTCGATGTCGAGCTTGGTGGTGACCGCCCAGCCGGGTAGCCAGAACGCGGTCACCGCCAGGATGATCAGCAACAGCGCCACCACGCCGCCGACAACACCGCCGATTACGCCGAGTGAAGACTTGGAGCCCTGGTCGGCACCGGGAATGCCGTATTGACCGAACTGACCGGGGGCGCCGTACTGGCCCGGTTGACCGAATTGCCCTGGCTGACCGAACTGACCCGGCTGACCGGGCTGACCGTACTGCGGCGGCTGACCGTAGCCGGGAACCTGGCCGTACTGAAGCGGCTGGCCGGGCTGCGGGTACGCCTGCTGGCCGTACTGCTCGGGCCCGGGGTACTGGGGCTGCTGCGGCTGCGGGTAATCCGGCTGCTGAACGCCCTGCGGCGGCGGCGGGTACGACGGGTACTGCTGCGGCGTGTACGCCGGAGGCTGCCAGGCCGGAGCGTTGGTCGTGGCGTCCTCGGAAGCGGGGGCCGGCGGCTGCCATGCCTCGGCGCCCGACGCCTGGTCCGCCCCGGGCTCAGGCTGCTGACCAGGCCATTGCTGTCCCTGGTCAGATCCCTGCGGTCCGCTCATGGTTCTCCTTGATCCTGTTCGGTGTCGCCTGAAACACCCTACCCCGCATCAACAGCAACAACGCCGCGCCGAACATCGTTGACAGCGCGTTTCGCGGTATTGCGCAGGGCGGATTGCGGCGCGGCATTACGGACCTGGTCGAGCAAGTCGAGCACCTGGCGGCACCACCGTACGAAATCACCCGCCGAGAGCGTCGAACCCGACCCGTTCACATCGGAGGCCGCAAGTGCGGCGGCCAGATCACCGGTGGTAGCCCACCGATAAACGGCGGTGACGAATCCTTCGTCGGGTTCTCGGCTCGGGGCCAGCCGGTGCCGCTGCTCATCGCCGCGCAGGTCCACCGACATCCGTCGGGTCTGGGCCAACGTGCGGCGCAGGCCCGCGGTGGGTACGTCGGCTCCCAGCACACCGCCCGCGCTGTCTCCGCGCGACTCGAACAGCACCACCGAGAGCACCGCGGCCAGTTCCGCCGGCTGCAGGCCCTGCCACAGACCGGCACGCAGACATTCGGCCACCAGTAGGTCGCTCTCGCTGTAGATGCGGGCCAGCAGTCGGCCGGCATCGGTGACGCTGAGATCCGGCTTGAGTTCGCCGTCGTTGTTCGCTTTTATGAACCCACGCTCGCTGAGCAGCACGACGATCCGGTCGAAGGTGCGGGCCAGCGAGTTCGTCGCCGCATTCACCTTCTGCTGAATCTGGGCGTTGTCACGTTCGATCCGCAGATAGCGTTCGGCGATCCGCGCCTGGACCTCGCGGTCCGGCAGCGTATGTGCCGGGTGGTGACGCAGTTCCTCACGCAGCCCGGCCAGCTCGGGATCGACATCCCGTTCTGGAGCTGCGGCGCCACGGCTCGAGCGCTTCGAGGGCACCGACAGATCTGCGGCCGCCGACCGCAGTGCCGACGCCAGATCGCGACGGACCCGTGGCTGCCGGTGTTCGACACGCTTGGGCAAGGACATCGCGCCCAACGGGGCCGAGGCACCCGAGTAGTCGGCCGACGAAATCCGGCCGGCCCAACGGTGTTCGGTCAGCACCAGCGGCCGGGGGTCGTCGCTGTCGCGTTGAGCGGCCTCCAGCACCACCGCCAGCCCGCCGCGGCGCCCCTGGGTGATCGTGATGATGTCGCCGCGGCGCAGTTCGGCCAGCGCGTCGGTGGCGGCCTTGCGCCGCTGCACCCGTGACGCCCGGGACTGGGCGCGCTCCCGTTCGCCGATCTTGGTCCGTAACCGGACGTATTCGAGGATCGGTGCGTCGGCACCGCCCAGTTCGGCTGCCAGCTCGCCCATCATCCGCTCGCCGCGCGCGATGCCGCGCACCAAACCGACCACCGATCGGTCCGCCTGGTACTGCGCGAATGAACGTTCCAGCAGTTTGTGGGCCTGTTCGGGCCCCATCTGCTGCACCAGGTTGATTGTCATGTTGTAGCTCGGCGCGAACGAGCTGCGCAGCGGGAAGGTACGGGTCGAAGCCAGGCCGGCAACCTCGGCCGGTTCGGCATTGCTGTCGTCGGGCCGCCACAGCACCACGGCATGGCCCTCGACGTCGATGCCGCGGCGCCCGGCCCGCCCGGTCAGCTGCGTGTACTCCCCCGGCGTCAGCGGAACGTGCTGCTCCCCGTTGAACTTCACCAGCCGCTCGAGCACCACGGTGCGCGCGGGCATGTTGATGCCCAGGGCCAGGGTTTCGGTGGCGAACACGGCCTTGACCAGGCCCGCGGTGAAGAGTTCCTCGACGGTGTGCCGGAACACCGGCAGCATTCCGGCGTGGTGGGCGGCCAGCCCGCGCAGCAGGCCTTCGCGCCATTGGTGGTAATCCAGCACGATCAGGTCGGATTCGGCCAGATCCGCACAGCGCCGGTCGACGATCTCGGCGATCCGGCTGCGTTCCTCGTCGGTGGTCAGCCGCAGCGGCGCCCGCAGGCATTGTTGGACAGCCGCGTCACAGCCGGCCCGCGAGAACACGAAGGTGATGGCGGGCAGCAGCCCCGCGGAATCCAGGGTGGCGATCACGTCGGGCCGACTCGGCGGCCGGTAGAGCTGAGGACGGCCGCCACCGCGGCCACGTCCACGACCCCGTGGCTCCCAGTCCGCCAGTCGGTCGGCTTCACGCCGGTGGCTGATGTGCCGCAACAGATCCGGGTCCACCAAGGTTCCGGTGCCCTCGAACAGATCGAAAAGCCGCCGCCCGACGAGCATGTGCTGCGACAACGGAACCGGCCGGTGTTCGTCGACGACGACGGTGGTGTCGCCGCGTACGGTCTGGATCCAGCCGCCGAACTCCTCGGCGTTGCTGACCGTCGCGGAGAGGCTGACCAGCAGCACCTCCTCGGGCAGGTGCAGGATCACCTCTTCCCATACCGCTCCGCGCATCCGGTCAGCCAGGAAGTGCACCTCGTCCATCACGACGTAGGAAAGTCCATGCAGTGCAGGTGAATTCGCGTACAACATGTTACGCAGCACTTCGGTGGTCATCACCACGATGTCGGCGTCACCGTTGATGGACTGGTCACCGGTGAGCAACCCGATCTTGTCGGCGCCGTAGCGGGACACCAGGTCGTTGTGTTTCTGGTTGCTCAGCGCCTTGATCGGGGTGGTGTAGAAGCATTTGCCGCCGGCTGCCAACGCCAGGTGCACGGCGAACTCGCCGACCACGGTCTTGCCCGCCCCGGTGGGCGCACACACCAGCACGCCGTGACCGCCTTCCAATGCGCGACAGGAACGCAGCTGGAAGTCGTCGAGAGCGAAGGGATATTCGGCGGTGAACTTGGTCAGCTCACCGCCGGGTTGGTTACCGGCGTCAGGTGGCATCGTCGTCGATGTCGATTCGCGACGCTCCCGCGACCGGGGCCGGCCGCTCGACCGGCTCGGCCGTCGGGATCGGCGCCGCCTCGTCGTCGGGCACCTCCTGTGCCTCGCGCCGGGCCTTGCGCTTGTCGCTGATCCGCGCCACCTGGATGGCGAACTCGAGCAGCAGGCTGAGCGCGCCGGCCAGCGCCAGCATCGTGAACGGGTCCGACCCGGGGGTGGCGAACGCCGCGAATACGAACAACCCGAAGATCAGTCCGCGGCGCCAGGCCTTGAGCCGCTCATAGCTGAGCATGCCGATCAGATTGAGCATGATGATCAACAGCGGGAACTCGAAGCTGATACCGAACACCAGCAGCAGGTTGATCAGGAACCCGAAGTACTGCTCGCCCGACAACGCCGTGACCTGCACGTCGCTGCCGACGGTCAGCAGGAAACCCAGGGCGGTGGCCAGCACCACGTAGGCCAGGATGGCGCCGGCGATGAACAACGAGGCGCCGAGTCCGACGAACGCCATCGCGAAGCGGCGTTCCTTCTTGTACAGGCCCGGGGTGATGAATGCCCACAGCTGGTAGAGCCACACCGGGCAGGCCAGCACCAGCCCGGCCGCCAGCGCCACCTTGAGACGCAGCATGAACTGGTCGAACGGCCCGGTGGCCAACAGGCGGCACTCACCGTCCGGTGCGATGGACGCGCGCGCCGAGTCGGGCAGCGCGCAGTACGGACCGCGCAGCCATTCCCCCAGGCTGTGGAAGCCGAAGAAGCCGTGGGTGTACCAGAGGAAGCCGAAGATCGTGGTCAGCAGAACGGCGGCCACGGCAATCAACAGGCGGTTGCGCAGCTCGTGCAGGTGGTCGACCAACGACATCGTGCCGTCGGGGTTGACCCGCGATCGGCGGCGCCGGGGATCGAGCTTCTTGATGAATCCGGAGGTCACGGGCGTGTTTTAACGGCCTGGTCGTAGACGCGCTGTGTCACCGCGGGACGATGACCGCGATCGGGCGCCGGACCGGTCAGGCCGTGTGGCGGTCCGGGGACTGCTCAGGGGCAGGAGCGTCGACCCGCTCGGAGGCGATCGGCTTGGCCGGCGGGGTCTCCGCGGAAGGGGCCGCAGAATCCGACTGCATCTCCTTGATCTCCGACTTGAAGATCCGCATCGACTTACCGAGCGACCGCGCTGCGTCCGGCAGCTTCTTGGCGCCGAAAAGCAGCACGAACACCGCGATAACAATGATCCAGTGCCAGGGTTGTAGACCACCCAATTTGGTTACCTCCAGACGTCTGGGCCGAGTCTACCCGCGTGTGTCTTCGGCGTCGTAGACACGCAGCGCCGCTCCGGCCGATTCCTGCACCCGCTGCGCGAGGTCCGGTGGGGCCAACACCCGCACCGCCGAACCGAATCCGAGCAGGAAACGCGCCATCCACTCGGGCGAGGCGTATGTCATCACCGCTTCGCACGACCCGTCGGGCAATTCATTGACCACCCGGAGCGGGTAGTAGTCGAACATCCACGACGCGGAGGGGTCGATGAGCAGTGTTGCCGACGGCAACGACGGATCCGCGGTGTCGGGATCGAACAGCGAGGTGTCGGTGCCTGCCTGCACCGCCGGTGACGGTGGCTCAGCGGCGTCGGCGAGACGCTCTGCCGCGACGATCCGGTCGAACCGGAACATCCGGACCGCCTCGGCGCTGCGACACCACGCCTCCAGGTAACTGTTGTCACCGATCAGCACGACGCGGATCGGGTCCACGGTGCGCGTGGTCAGAGAGTCACGTGACGCCGAGTAGTACTCCAAGGTCAGCGCTCGGGCGTCACGCACGGCGGCCCTGACCGCCGCGGCCGTCCCGGTTTCCTGGGGCACGCTCTCCTCGACACCGGCGCGTTGGCTGCCTGCCGCCGATTCGATCTTGGCGATGGCGCTGCGGGCGGCCTCCGGGTCGACCATCCCGGGCACGTCGACCAGTGAACGCAGAGCCACCAGGATGCCGGTGGCCTCGGTCGAGGTCAGGCGCAACGGGCGATCGACACCGGCGCTGAAGGTGACTTCGACGGTGTCCCCTTCGAAGTCGAAATCGATGAGATCGCCGGGACTGTAGCCGGGAAGCCCGCACATCCACAGCTGTCGCAGATCGTCGTCGAGCTGCTTGGCGGTCACCCCCAGGGCGGCCGCGGCCGCCGAACGGGTGACCTTCGGGTTGGCCTGGAAATACGGCACCATGTTGAGCATCCGGACCAACCGGGTGGAAACCTGGCTCATGCGCGATCCGCCTCCGGCTCCTCGCTGGCGCTCATGACTGTTCCGCGTGCGCTCGCAACCGACTCACCACGTCATCGCGTAATGACCGTGGTTCCAGCGCTACGGCATCGACG
Source organism: Mycolicibacterium alvei (assembly GCF_010727325.1). NCBI lineage: Bacteria > Bacillati > Actinomycetota > Actinomycetes > Mycobacteriales > Mycobacteriaceae > Mycobacterium > Mycolicibacterium alvei. Next base: position 417,544 of record NZ_AP022565.1, on the reverse strand, counting down.
CCGTAGCTGGCGATCTCACGGGCCAGCCGGTCCAACATTCCGATATCGACGGTGATCTCCTCCCCGGCGCGCCCGCCCAGCGTGCGGGGCACGGTCTCGATCGCCTGACGGCGTAACGCAGTGGCGCGGCCGCCGGCGATCCACACCCTGGCCTGTTCGCCGGTTGGCAGTTCGGCCACCGCCCGGGCGACGATGTCACGCAGATTGGCATGTTCGGGCTTGGTCACCGCGCCGGCCGGGCCGACGGTGCTGACGTCGGGATCGATGCGTGACAGGCGAAAGGTACGGGTGTCGTCGCGGTCGCGGTCGTGTCCGACCAGATACCACCGGCCCCGATGGGTGACCACACCCCAGGGCTCGACGGTGCGGCTGGTGTGCTCGGCGTTGCGGGAGGCACGGTGCCGGAACCGCACCGCATACCCGGAATCGATCGCCGACAACAGGATCTGCAGAACCTCTTCAGCCCCGCGCAGCCCGGGCAGCGTCGCGGTCGATGCGATGGCCACACCGGCCCCGTCTGCATCGACGTCCACGCCCGCGGCGCGCAACTTCAGCAGTGCCCCCTGTGTCGCGGTGATCAACTCGGGCGACTGCCACAGTTGAGTGGCCACCGCGACGGCCGCCACCTCATCGCCGGTCAGCTGGACCGGGGGCAGCGCATACTCGTCCCGGTTGATGCGGTAGCCCTCGGTCGAGTCGAGCTTGGAAACCCGCCCGGTCTCCAACGGGATTCCGAGATCGCGGAGTTCGTTCTTGTCGCGCTCGAACATCCGGGAGAACGCCTCATCGGTCGGACTGTCCTCATAGCCCTGGACGATGTTGCGGATCTTGTCGGCCGGCAGGTACCGATCGCTGGACAACAACGCGATGACAAGATTGATCAACCGCTCGACTTTGGATACCGCCACGAGATGAAAGCTTAGAGCTCACATGCTGGCGATCAGGCGCTTGACTCGCTCGTCGACCGATCGGAACGGATCCTTGCACAGCACGGTGCGCTGAGCCTGGTCGTTGAGCTTGAGGTGCACCCAGTCCACGGTGAAGTCCCGCCCGGCTTCCTGTGCCGCGCTGATGAACTCGCCGCGCAGCTTGGCCCGCGTGGTTTGCGGCGGGGTGTTGACCGCCGCGTCGATCTCCTCGTCGGTGGTGATCCGGGTGGCCAGGCCCTTCCGCTGCAGCAGGTCGAACACGCCGCGGCCGCGCTTGATGTCGTGGTAGGCGAGGTCGAGTTGGCTGATCTTCGGGTCGGACAGCTCCATGTTGTAGCGATCCTGGTAGCGCTGGAACAGCTTGCGCTTGATCACCCAGTCGATCTCGGTGTCGACCTTCGCGAAATCCTGGCTCTCGACCGCATCGAGCTGGCGACCCCACAGATCGACCACCTGCTCGATCTGGGTGCTCGGCTCGCGCGTCTGCAGGTACTCCACCGCCCGGCTGAAGTATTCGCGCTGGATATCCAGGGCGCTGGCCTGCCTGCCACCGGCCAGCCGCACGGGACGGCGCCCGGTCAGGTCGTGGCTGACCTCGCGGATGGCCCGGATCGGATTGTCCAGGGAGAAGTCCCGGAACGGGACACCGGCCTCGATCATCTCCAGCACCAGCGAGGCGGTGCCCACCTTGAGCATGGTGGTGGCCTCGCACATGTTGGAGTCGCCGACGATGACGTGCAGCCGGCGGTACTTCTCGGCGTCGGCGTGCGGCTCGTCGCGGGTGTTGATGATCGGCCGCGACCGGGTGGTGGCGCTGGAGACGCCCTCCCAGATGTGCTCGGCCCGCTGGCTCAGGCAGAAGGCGGCTGCCTTCGGCGTCTGCAACACCTTGCCCGCACCACAGATGAGCTGGCGGGTGACCAGGAACGGCAGCAACACGTCGGAGATCCGGGAGAACTCGCCGGCACGCACGATCAGGTAGTTCTCGTGGCAGCCGTAGGAGTTGCCCGCCGAATCGGTGTTGTTCTTGAACAGGTAGATGTCGCCGCCGATGCCCTCGTCGGCGAGCCGCTGCTCGGCGTCGATCAGCAGATCCTCCAGGACGCGCTCGCCGGCGCGGTCGTGGGTGACCAGCTGGGTCAGGTTGTCGCACTCGGCGGTCGCATACTCCGGGTGGCTGCCCACATCCAGGTACAACCGGGCGCCGTTACGAAGGAACACGTTGGAACTGCGGCCCCACGACACCACCCGCCGGAACAAATAGCGGGCGACCTCGTCGGGACTGAGCCGACGATGGCCATGGAACGTGCAGGTCACACCGAATTCCGTCTCGATGCCCATGATTCGTCGCTGCACGCCATCGAGCTTACGGGTTGCCTGACGGTAACGGTGGGCAAGCTCGTCCATCGTGTTCGTGGCGCCAACGATCTAGGACGTTTGACCCTGGTCAGCGGCCCTCGGAGGCATAGGGTTGGAGGGAGTCGCACAAAGGAGTGGTGATGACCCGCTATGAACTGCCTGATGTCGCCGACCTGATCCGCCTCGGCGAGCCTCACGAGCACGCCATCACGGTCTACGCGGAAACCGCACCAGGACCGGACGAGCGGGAAAAGAGCGTGCTGACGGCGAAGAGTGCGATCGACCGGGCATTGCGCACGATCCGGGAATCCGGGGCGCGGCATGCTGTCGAGCAACAGCTGCGATCACGCTGGACAGAGATCGCCGAATCGGAGCTGTGGCTGAGCCTGTCCCGTTCGGTGGCCATCTTCATCGCCGATGACTTCCATGAGGTCTACGTGCTGCCCAACTCGCTGGAGAGCCAAATGCAGGTGGGCAGATACTTCGACATCGGCCAGTTGGTGCGGGCGGTCACCACACCGCAGGAGGCCTACGCGCTGACGCTGTCCGCTGACGGCTGGAATCTCTGGCAGGCGACCGCGAGTACGCGGGCCGAGGAGTTGGAGCTCACCGGCGAGCACGCCATCGACGTGGCCGATGCGACCAACCGCGCCACGGTGCGCGACCGGGGCCACGTGCGGCGCCTGGTCGGTGACGAGGGCAAGAAGGTGTTGCTCGAGCAGTACGCCAAGCGGGTCGCCGACGCGGTGGACAGCGAACTGGGACAACTCGATCCGTCGTCGACGCGGCCGCTGTACCTGTTCGCGACCGACCCGCTGCTCGACATGTACCGCGGCCTCGATCACAAACGCCAGATCGTGGCGGTGCCCGGCGCGGCAGACCAGCTGCGGCCCGATCAGATCGACGGCGCCATCCGCGAGTCGCTGCCCGCCCTGAACGCCGAGCAGGCCAGTGCCTGGGTCGACGAGTTGGGAGACGACATCAGCAAGGGGCTGGTGGCCGGCGATCTCGGCGACATCGCTCGGGCCGCCACGGCCGGGGCGGTGGACACGCTGGTGTACAACTTCACCGTCGACGTGTTGGGCCGGATCGAGGCCGCCACCGGAGCGCTGCACTACGACGATTCCGGCTATGACGTCCTGTCCCGCGTCGCGGTGACGGTCCTCGACAACGGCGGTGCGGCCTACGCGGTGCGGCCCGACGAGATCACCGCCGGCATCTGGAATCAGACGGCCGTCGCGAAGCTACGTTTCCCCCTGAGCTGACGTCGCCGACTCGTGCAGTGACACGGCGGGTACGCCGAGGATGCGTTCGGTTGATTGATCAGGAGCCGCACATGCCGCAATCCACACCGCAGGCCCGGCAGCGCACCCGCGCGTTCGCCCGGGTTCTCGGCCCCTTCGTCACCGTCGCGACCTTGATCATCGCGATCCGGCTGCCCAGCCTTCAGAACCTGCTCGGCGACCTGTTCGCCAGCGGCGCCCTGCCCTGGATTCTGGGCGCCGCCATGTTGCTGATGGGGCTGATCGTGATCGCCTTCCACCAGTACTGGTACAGCGTCACGGCGGTGCTGATCTCCTTGTTCGGCTGGTTCGTCGCGGTGCGCGGGGCCGCGATGATGGCCATTCCGTCCGCCATCGAATCCGGCGCCGACGCCACAGTGACCAGCCCCGGGTTACTGCTCACCGCGCGTGGCTTCTTTCTGCTACTGACCGCGATGGGGTTGTGGTTCACCTACGTCGGCTGGCGCCCCGAGGACGCAGCCGCGAGGTGATCAACCTACTTCTCTGACTTCTTCTTCGGCTTTTCCGGCGACTCATCGGCCGCGGGCACTTCCGAATCGACCTCGGGCAGAAGCACTTCCAGCGCGGCGCCGGTGATCCGACGGAACGCACGGCGAGGCCGGTTGGCATCGAGGATCGCCACTTCGAGGGTGGACGGGCCCAGCGTGCGCGGCTCGGAGCCGTTGCTGCTCGCACCCAACGCCTCCACCGCGATCTTGACCGCAGCGGCCAGATCGGCGTTCTCGGTGTAGGACTCCCCCAGCGCGGTGGCAATCGGCTCCGTAGTGCCGCCCATCACGACGAAGTGCGGCTCGTCGGCGATCGACCCGTCATAGGTGATCCGGTACAGCTCAGGGGCTTTCGTCTCGCCGTAATGCGCCACTTCGGCCACGCACAGCTCGACCTCGTAGGGCTTGGCCTGCTCGGTGAAGATCGTGCCGAGCGTCTGCGCGTAGACGTTGGCCAGCTGGCGACCGGTCACGTCCCGACGGTCGTAGGCGTAGCCGCGGGTGTCGGCGAACTGGATGCCGCCGCGCCGCAGGTTGTCGAACTCGTTGAACCGGCCCACGGCGGCGAACCCGACCCGGTCGTAGAGCTCGCTGACCTTCTGCAGGGAGCGCGACGGGTTTTCCGCGACGAACAGCACGCCGCTGTCGTAGGCGAGTGCGATCACGCTGCGCCCACGGGAGATGCCCTTGCGCGCCAGTTCGGAGCGCTCACGCATCGCCTGTTCAGGCGAGATGAAGTACGGGAAGCTCATTTACCCCTCACCGCCCGTCTGGGTCCGGCGCGCGATGACCTCGCGAGCCAACTCGGCGATGCGTTCCTCGGCGACTTCCTCGGCCCCATCGGCTCCGAGAAGCACCGCGGTCGGGAAGATGCCGCGCACCAAATCCGGACCACCGGTGGCGGAGTCGTCATCGGCAGCGTCGTAGAGCGATTCGATGGCCACCTTCAGCGCTGAATCAGCGTCGGCCACTTGGGGATACAGCTTCTTGATCGACGACTTGGCGAAGATCGAGCCCGAGCCCACCGACTGGTAGCCCTCTTCCTCGATGTTCCAGCCGCCGGCCGCGTCGAAGGACACGATCCGCCCGGCATCCAGCGGGTCGATGGCATCAAGATCAAAGCCCACCAGCAACGGCAGCGCCACGAAACCCTGAAGGGCCGCACCGAGATTGCCCCGCACCATGGTCGCCAACCGGTTCACCTTGCCCTTGAAGGTCAACGGAACGCCTTCGACCTTCTCGTAGTGCTCCAGCTCCACGGCATAGAGCCGGGCGAACTCGACCGCGATCGCGGCGGTGCCCGCAATACCGGTGGCGGTGTGTTCGTCGGCGATGTGCACCTTCTGCACGTCGCGCCCGGCGATCATGTTGCCCTGGGTGGCGCGGCGGTCACCGGCGATCAGCACCCCGCCGGGGTACTTGATCGCGACGATGGTCGTCCCGTGCGGCACCACGTTGGTCGGGTTGGCCGCGCCGTCGGGGACACGGTTGACCGGCAACAATTCGGGGGCCTGGCGACGCAGCAGTTCAGAGAAGGATGACAGGTCCATGGCTGGAGCGGTGATTCCGGAGCGGGAGGGTTGGGACAGGGACAGATTTTCGCGCCAGGTCACTGGCCGCCCTTTTGGACGTACGCGCGCACGAAATCTTCTGCGTTCTCTTCCAGCACATCGTCGATCTCATCGAGCAGATCGTCGGTCTCCTCGGCCAGCTTCTCGCGACGCTCCTGGCCGGCGGCGGATGCACCCGGGAGGTCGTCGTCCTCGCCGCCGCCACCGCCACGCTTGGTCTGCTCTTGAGCCATCGCTGCCTCCTGCAATTGTGATCGGCCGGGCTAACCGCCCAACCGGTTCTTCCACAGTACCGGTCGCCACCCCGATTGCCCGGGATAGCTCACCGCCGGAAATGGGTCAGTTCGTGAGTTGTTCGACGAGTTCGGCGGCGCTGTCCACGGAGTCCAGCAGGGCGCCGACATGGGCCTTGCTGCCGCGCAGCGGCTCCAGCGTGGGAATCCGGACGAGCGAATCGCCGCCGAGGTCGAATATCACCGAGTCCCAGCTCGCCGCGGCGATGTCGGCGCCGAATCGGCGCAGGCATTCCCCACGGAAGTAGGCGCGCGTGTCGGTCGGCGGGTTGTCCACCGCGTCGATCACCTGCTGCTCGGTGACCAGGCGTTTCATCGAACCACGCGCCACCAACCGGTTGTACAGGCCTTTGTCCAGCCGGACGTCGGAGTACTGCAGGTCGACCAGGTGCAGCCGCGGCGCCTGCCAGCTGAGGTTCTCGCGCTGACGGAACCCCTCCAGCAACCGCAGCTTGGCCGGCCAGTCCAGGATCTCGGCGCATTCCATCGGGTCGCGTTCGAGCAGGTCCAGCACGTGGGCCCAGGTCTCGACGACGTGGGAGGCCCTCGGATCCGGATCACGAATCTCGACCAGCTTGGCCACGCGCTCCAGATAGAGCCGTTGCATTGCCAGGGCGGTCATCTCGCGACCGTCGGCAAGTGCCACCGTGGCGCGCAGCGACGGATCGCGGCTGATCACATGCACCGCGTGCACCGGCCGGGCCAGTGCCAGGTCGGACAGGTCCAGCCCGTGCTGCGGGCCTTCTTCGATCAGGTCGAGCACCAGGGAGCTGGTGCCGACCTTGAGGTAGGTCGACGTCTCGGCCAGGTTCGCGTCACCGATGATGACGTGCAGCCGGCGGTACTTGTCGGCGTCGGCGTGCGGCTCGTCGCGGGTGTTGATGATGCCGCGCTTGAGCGTGGTCTCCAGGCCGACCTCGACCTCGATGTAGTCGGCGCGCTGGGACAGCTGGAACCCCGGATCGTCACCCGAGGGCCCGATGCCGACGCGACCCGAACCGGTCACCACCTGTCGCGACACCAGGAACGGGGTGAACCCCGCGATCACCGCGGAAAACGGGGTCTGGCGGCTCATCAGGTAGTTCTCGTGCGAGCCGTACGAGGCGCCCTTGCCGTCCACGTTGTTCTTGTAGAGCTGCAGCTTGACCGCCCCGGGCACGCTGGCGACGTGGCGGGCGGCGGCCTCCATCACGCGCTCACCGGCCTTGTCCCAGATCACCGCGTCCATGGGATCGGTGCATTCGGGCGCCGAGTACTCCGGGTGGGCGTGGTCCACATACAGCCGGGCACCGTTGGTGAGGATCATGTTGGCCGCGCCGACCTCATCGGCATCGACAATGGGAGCCGGCCCGGAGGCCCGGGACAGGTCGAATCCGCGAGCGTCGCGCAACGGGGATTCGACTTCGTAGTCCCACCGGGTGCGCTTGCCGCGCTGGATCCCGGCGGCTGCCGCGTACGCCAGCACTGCCTGCGTCGAGGTCAGGATCGGATTGGCGGTCGGATCCGACGGCGAGGAGATGCCGTATTCGACCTCTGTTCCGATGATCCGTTGCATGGGGTCAGCCTAGGTGACGGCGTGCACACGCCGGGCCGCCAGGTATTCGGGCCGTGGGCGGTCCGCGGCGAACGGGTCGGTCAGCGCGTTGTGCACCGAGTTGAACACCAGGAAAACGTTCGAGCGCGGCAGGGGTGTGATGTTGGATCCCGAGCCGTGCAGCAGGTTCGCGTCGAACCACAGCGCGGTGCCGGGCGGCCCGGTGAACTGATGGATGTCGTGCTGGTCGACGACCTTGGTCAGCGTCGTCTGATCGGGCACACCGACGTTCTGGGCCACCAGTGAGGTGTCGTGGTTGTCCGCGGGCGTCGCACCGACACACGGATAGAAGGTCTGGTGCGATCCGGGGATCACCATGAGCGACCCGTTGTACGGGTAGTTGTCGGTCAGGGCTATCGAGCACGACACCGCGCGGATCGCCGGCATCCCGTCCTCGGCGTGCCAGGTCTCGAAGTCCGAATGCCAGTAGAACCCGGTCCCGGTGAACCCGGGCATGAGGTTGATCCTGGCCTGGTGGATGTAGACGTCGCCGCCCAGCAGTTGCCGCGCGACCGGCAAGACCGTGTCGAGCCGGACCAGCTGTGCGACCAGGTCGCTGAGCAGATGCGGTTCGAAGATCGACCGGATCGCGCCACCCGGCTCCCGGATCACCCGGCTGTCATCGGAGTCCAGATCGGCTGCGATCCGGTCCATTTCGTGCCGCAACAGCGGCAGCCAGTCGTCCGACACGGTCTCCGGCGCCACCAGGTACCCGTATTCGGCGAAACCGTCCAGGTGAAGCTGACTGAGCGGGCCCTCGGCTGCGCCACCCCACACCGCAGGCTCATGGCGGGGTATCGGCTCGATGGCGTGGTCGAGCCGGGTCGGGTACTGATCCGTCGGGTCCCCGATGGGCAGGCCGGTCCGCGAACAACCTTCGGCTTCTCGCCGGCCTGCCGTCATGCCACTGGTTGCGGTGCCGGGTACACGCCGTTCTCGTCGTGCACTTCCCGCCCGGTCACCGGAGGGTTGAACACACACAGCATGCGCAGTTGCTCATCGCAGGTCACCCGGTGCCGGTCATTGTTGTTGAGCAGGTACATGGTTCCATCGGCGAGCGGATACTGCTGCCCCGTCCCCAGATCCGTCAGCGTGCCGGTGCCCTCGATCACCCAGACCGCCTCGATGTGGTGCTGGTAGTGGAATTCGTTGACCGAGCCGGCTTCGATGGTCGTCTCGTGGAACGAGAACCCGACGCCGTCACCGGCCAGGATGATCCGCTTGGATCGCCAGGTGTTGCCGGCCACATCGCGGTCGGTTCCGGTGATCTCAGCTGTGGTGCGAACGATCATTTTGTAGCCTCCCTCAGGCCAGAGTGACAGCGACGGACTCGGCGAGGATGTCGAGTCCCTCGGACAGGTCGGCGGCCGAAGTGGTCAGTGGCGGCAGCAGTTTCACCACCTCGTCGGACGGCCCACTGGTCTCCATCAGCGCACCGCGGTCGAAGGCGGCCCGGCACACCTGCCCGGCCAGGTCCGTCTGTTCGAACTTGATGCCTTGCGCCATCCCGCGACCGCGGGCGGTCACTCCGTCGTGAGCCGCGGCGATCTCCTCCAGCCGGGTCCGGATCAGCTCGCCCTTGACAACCGTTGCGGCGCTGAATTCGTCGTTCTTCCAATATGTCTCGATCGCCGCCGTGGCCGTGATGAAAGCGGGGTTGTGGCCACGGAACGTGCCGTTGTGCTCGCCCGGTGCCCACACGTCGAGATCGCGGCGGAACAACGTGAGCGCCATCGGCAGCCCGTAGCCGCTGACCGACTTCGATATCGTGACGATATCGGGCACGATGCCCGCGGCCTCGAAGCTGAAGAACGGCCCGGTGCGGCCACATCCCATCTGGACGTCGTCGACGATCAGCAGAATGTCGCGTTTGCGGCACAACTCGGCCAGCGCACGCAGCCATTCGATCCGCGCGACGTTGAGACCACCTTCGCCCTGGACGGTTTCGACGATCACCGCTGCGGGCCGGTTGAGGCCGCTGCCCGAATCGTCGAGCACACGCTCGAACCAGTGGAAGTCCTCGGTGACCCCGCCGAAGTAGTTGTCGTAGGGCATCGGGGTGGCGTGCACCAGCGGAATACCGGCGCCTGCGCGCTTCATCGAGTTGCCGGTGACCGACAGTGCGCCCAGTGTCATACCGTGAAATGCGTTGGTGAAACTGATGATCGATTCGCGACCGGTCACCTTCCGGGCCAGCTTGAGTGCCGACTCCACCGAGTTGGCACCGGTCGGCCCGGGGAACTGCACCTTGTAATCGAGTCCGCGCGGCCGCAGGATGAGCCGTTCGAAGCTCTCGAGGAATCGCTGCTTGGCCGTGGTCGCCATGTCGAGAGAGTGCACGATCCCGTCGGAGGCGAGGTACTGGAGCAGTGGCTCCTTGAGCAGGGCGTTGTTGTGGCCGTAGTTCAGCGCCCCCGCCCCGGCGAAGAAGTCGATGTAGGCGCGCCCCGAGGTGTCGGTCACCCAGGAATCGCTGGCGGTTTCCATCACTGCAGGCCAGCTGCGGCAATAACTTCGGACCTCGGATTCGACCGAACTGAAGACGTCGGGCAGGTCAGACTCGGTCAGGGGCGCTGTCGTAGCCAGCAGCAAGGGAAAATCCTTCCAATGTGAATCAAAATGGTTATCAGATAACTGATTTCAGCGAGAAAGCGGTGTGGCGATCGGCCCCATCCGCAGGATCGGCTCATCCTCGTGCGCTCCGCCTGCATCCAGCAGGTCACTCCCGAAGTGCGGGTCTTCTACAAGCGGGACGCCGTGACGGCGCGCGAAGGCGCCGAAGAATGCGCGCGATGCGGTGTTGCCCGGAGCGACTGTGGCCTCCACGGCGACCGGACGCCCGTCGCGCTGCGACCGCACCCGGTGTACGAGCGCGTCGAGCATCGTGCTGGCCAGTCCCCCGCCTTGCGCCGACGGCGCCACCGCGACCTGCCACACGAAGAGGACATCCGGTCGCGACGGCGGGTGGTACCCAGTGATGAATCCGTGCAGGTCACCGTCACGTTCGGCCACTATTGACGTGGCAGCAAAATCCGTTGCCAGCAGCAGATAGGCATAGGTGGAATTGAGATCGAGCACCCCGGTTGCTGCCACAAGGTCGCGGATGCCAATCGCATCGGTACCCCGTGGAGGGCGCAGGAATTCTTGCCGGGAATGGCGTCCCGGCTCGCTTTCTAAAACGTGCATATCGAGTTAAAAGTCACCACCGAACTTCTCAGCGATCATCGTCAGTTTCATGTCATCGGTGCCTCGACGTAAGCACACCGCCGTGTCGGGATCAAGCGCCGCCAGCGCTCCAGGCGCGCTGATTCATCCGCAATCATGCGGGTTGACCTGCATCAACTTCGTCACACTTCAATCCCAGAAAAGGATTTGCGTCGTTATCTGATCGTTACATCGGCACAGCGGTACCACACGGCATGTCGCCGGCTACTCCTCGCGTGCTCGCCCGAAGAAGCGATCCGAGTGCATCCGGGGAAGGATTCGACACGAATAATCCCGGGCAGAAATTCCAATCGAATTTTAATAATTGCCGGTGCCGCCCGGGTGCATTTTTGAGTTGAATAAGCTCGGAGATTTCTCCCCGCAGCCGTTGCCTCGGAGTTGACCGCCGCGCCGCTGCACGGGCAACACCACGCGATCCGTAGCGATACGTAGCGATCCGTAGACACGCCCGACGTCACCTCGGCTACATCGGTGCGCGCCGTGCACCGCGACACGCCGTGCCGGTCACCACCCGGTGCTTGCCGTCCCGGTGATTGCTTGGTGCAGTAGCGGTGATGAGAAACTGCATCGAGGCCGAACGCTGGTTCCTGGCCAGCGGACTGCCCGCGGTGTTACGCCCGGGTGCACTGGTCCGGTCGGTGTGGGGACGGTCGGCGCCGGCTCTCGCCGCCTATGCCTGGGTGATGGCGAGTTCGGTCCCGGTGGTCGCCCTGACCGGCAAGCACACCATCGCCATCGACGGAACCCCGACGCGGACCGAGTGGTTCGTGCTGGCGGTCTTGCTGCTGGTGCTACCGACTGCCGCACTGATCGGGTGGGCGGTCACCAGGCTCCCGACCGGGCGCACGGGCGATGCGGTGTCGACGATTGCCGTACCGGTGATCGCGGTGAGTGGATTCTACGGCGGATTGACGGCCCGGGACGGTGTGAACCTGGCCATCGAGGCGTTGGTCGTCACGGTTATATTGCTTTGCACCGCAACGGGAATCGGATCGATCCTGGGTTTCGCCGCGCAGGTCACGGTGTCCAATCTGGCATCGGTCGGCGGCCTGTTCGTCCGGGCGCTGCCCGTCGTGCTCCTGACCGTGCTGGTGTTCTTCAACACCTACGTCTGGTCGATGGCGTCAACACTGAGCCGGGCCCGGCTCTGGCTGGCTCTGCTCTTCCTGTTCGCGGTCGCCACGGTGTTTCTCGTGTCCAGCACCCTGGATCGAGTGCGGCCGATTCTGCGGCCCGACGCCAAGCAACCCGAGGATGACGGACGCCTGGCCGGCACGCCGTTCGCCGACATGCCCGACCGACCGCGGCGGGTACGCCTGTCGAAGCCAGAACGGCTCAATGTGGTGTTCGTACTCGTGCTCTCGCAGATCGTCCAGGTACTCACCGTCGCGGTCGTGACCGCGCTGATCTTCTTCGTACTGGGACTGATCGTGCTCAGTCCCGAGCTCTTGGCCACCTGGACCCACAACGGATCGCCCGACGGCAAACTGCTGGGAATGACGTTCCCGGTACCCGAGGCGCTGATCCAGACCACCATGTTCCTGGCGGCATTGACGTTCATGTACCTCAGCGCCCGGGCAGTGTCGGACCCCGAGCAGCGCACCCGGTTCCTCGATCCTCTGCTCGACGACCTACGACTCACGCTGGTGGCCCGCGACCGCTACCGCACCCAGACGGCGAAATCCTGACGGGTCAGAGCTTGTAGCCGATCGCGCGCAACAGATCCCGCCGGGCCGCCGCGTCATCATCGGATTCGACACCCAGCGGCGGCTCCCCGTCGACCACGCCCGCGATGCCGCGACCGCGCGGGGTGACGGCCACCAGCACCTCGACCGGATTGGCAGTGGCGCAAAAGATCGAGCAGACCTCCGGAACCCCTTTGATCGGGTTGAGGACGTTCACCGGGAAGCCCTCGCGCAGGAAGATCACGAAGGAGTGCCCGGCGGCGATTGCCAGCGCATTGCGCACCGCCAACTCGACCAGGTCGGGATCATTGCCGCTGCGGCGCACCAGTCGCGGTCCGGATGCCTCGCAGAATGCCAACCCGAACCGCAACGACGGGCTGACACCCACCAGAGCCTCGTGCAGGTCGTCCGCCGTCTTGATGAAGTGCGCCTGCCCGATGACGACGTTGAGGTCGTCGGGCTTGTCGACGGACACCACGTCCCAGGACAGCGCCGGTGTGGTCACTCCCACCATGCTGCCACCGGCGCCGCCCTGTTGGGCCGATTACGACCAACCGGTTCGCTACTACAGGTACTGCCCGAGGTTCGACTCGGTGTCGATAGCCCTGCTGGCCGACGAACTCTTCCCGGTGACGAGCGTGCGGATGTACACGATCCGCTCGCCCTTCTTGCCCGAGATCCGGGCCCAGTCATCGGGATTGGTGGTGTTGGGCAGGTCCTCGTTCTCGGCGAACTCGTCGACGATCGAATCCAGCAGGTGCTGGATACGCAGACCGGGCTGACCGGTCTCCAGCACGGCCTTGATCGCGTTCTTCTTCGCCCGGTCGACGACGTTCTGGATCATGGCGCCGGAGTTGAAGTCCTTGAAGTACATGACTTCCTTGTCACCGTTGGCATAGGTGACCTCCAGGAACCGGTTGTCGTCGATCTCGGCGTACATCCGGTCCACGACCTTCTCGATCATCGTCTTGATCGTCAGCGTCCGGTCACCGCCGAACTCGGCGAGATCGTCGGCGTGCACCGGCAGTGCCTCGGTCAGGTACTTGGAGAAGATGTCCTGTGCCGACTCGGCGTCGGGCCGCTCGATCTTGATCTTGACGTCCAGGCGGCCGGGCCGCAGGATCGCCGGGTCGATCATGTCCTCGCGGTTGGACGCGCCGATGACGATGACGTTCTCCAGGCCCTCCACACCGTCGATCTCCGAAAGCAGCTGCGGCACAACGGTTGTCTCGACGTCGGAGCTGACCCCGGTGCCACGGGTGCGGAAGATGGAGTCCATCTCGTCGAAGAACACGATCACCGGGGTGCCCTCGGAGGCCTTCTCGCGGGCGCGCTGGAAGATCAGCCGGATGTGACGCTCGGTCTCACCGACGAACTTGTTGAGCAGCTCGGGACCCTTGATGTTGAGGAAGTAGCTCTTCGCCTCACGGGCGTCGTCGCCACGAACCTCGGCCATCTTCTTGGCCAGCGAGTTCGCCACGGCCTTGGCGATCAGCGTCTTACCGCAACCGGGCGGGCCGTAGAGCAGCACACCCTTGGGTGGCCGCAGCGAGTACTCGCGGTAGAGCTCCTTGTGCAGGAAGGGCAGTTCCACGGCATCGCGGATCTGCTCGATCTGGCGGCCCAGTCCGCCGATGTCGTTGTAGCTGACATCGGGCACCTCTTCGAGCACCAGGTCCTCGACCTCGGCCTTGGGGATGCGCTCGAAGGCGTATCCGGCCTTGGTGTCGACCAGCAGTGAGTCGCCGGGGCGGAGCTTGCGCGGCCGGTCGTCGTCGAGCGCGGCTTCGGAATCCTCGGGCAGATCCTCGGCGGCGATCAGGGGCTCGGCCAGCCAGACGATACGTTCCTCATCGGCATGCCCGACGACCAGCGCCCGGTGCCCGTCGGCCAGGATTTCACGCAGCGTGCTGATCTCGCCGACGGCCTCGAAGTGGCCGGCCTCGACCACGGTGAGTGCCTCGTTGAGCCGGACGGTCTGACCCTGCTTGAGCGATGCGGTCTCGATGTTCGGTGAGCAGGTGAGCCGCATCTTGCGTCCCGAGGTGAACACGTCGACGGTGTCGTCCTCATGGGTGCCCAGCAGCACGCCGTAGCCGCTGGGTGGCTGGCCCAGCCGGTCCACCTCTTCGCGCAGGGCGAGCAGCTGCTGGCGGGCCTCTTTGAGCGTGTCCATGAGCTTAGCGTTGCGCGAGGCGAGCGAGTCGATGCGCGCCTCTAGCTGGTGGACGTCACGGGCACTGCGCAATCCGCTCTGGGGCCCTACCGCATTCTCCAGTTGCTCACGCAGAACCGCAGCTTCACGGCGCAGCGATTCCAGCTCGGCGGCCTCATCATCGGACATGGGTTGCGAGTGGCCGACCGAGAAATTCTCGGCATGGCCGTCCGAACGCTCCGACTCACTCATATTGAGCTCCCTCCCGCACCGTAAGTTGGTGCAGTAACAACTTCAACGCTACCGGCGATTCAGCCATTGTGTGCGCTCTAGGAACGAGACACACCAGCACCACTGTTAGCCTCTTAATTCAATTGGTCCGATCGAAAGGACAGTCGTGGCCTCGAAAACCCTCGTTACCGGCTTTATCACCGCAGCTGCAGCCGCCGCCGTGGTGGGCGGAGCCGCCGCGGGTGTGACTTCCATTGCATCCAGCGGCATGTCGACGACTCCGGCAATCCAGCCGGTCGTGTTCGGCGCGCCCCTGCCGGCCGCTCCGGCGCCGGAGCTGGCGTCGCCGCTGGTGCAGACCCTGCAGGCACTCGCCAGTGGCGGCTCGTTCAGCGGCAAGGCCCCCTACATCCAGGGTGGTATCGGCCGCATCGAGAGCCTCGCCGCGGACCGTGCGTACAGCAAGGCCGCCGCTGAAGGGAAGTTCCCGCTGACCTTCGACATCGCCAACATCGAGGACCAGGGTGGCGTCGCCTACGCCGACGTGACCGCGACCTCGGCCACCGGCGGCACCGCCACCCAGAACATCCAGTTCGTGGCGGGTCCGAGCCCCACCGGCTGGCAGATCTCCAAGGGATCGGCCTTGAACCTGCTGTCGTCTGTCGGCTGAGTAGGCCGTTGAACCGCAGCCGCACAGCAGTCCTGAGTGCCGCCACGATCGTGGCGGCACTTGGGCTCTGTGGGTGCGGTAGCGGCGACCAACCGGCTGCCACGTCGCACCCGAAGACCAGCCTGCCGTCCCCGACGGTGCCGGAGGCATCGCCCGCAGCGCCGCTGCCTGCCCCTGAGGCGCTGACCGGCGTGCTGGACCGGCTGGCCGACGTCAACGTCCCGGGCGCCGACAAGGTTGTCCTGGTGGAACACGGCACGGCTGACGACGCCGTGGCGCTGGACAAGTTCGGCCGCGCGCTGGCCGACAACGGCTTCACCCCGATGACCTTCGAGGCCACCGATCTGGCCTTCTCGCAAACCGAGCCGGCCAACGTGGTGGCGACCGTCAAGGTCACCGGGGGCGGTGACGATTCGGAGCGCGAATTCAGCTTCCCGATGGAATTCACCCCGCACGCCGACGGCTGGCAGCTGACCAGACGCACCGCCGACCTGTTGCTGGTGATGGGCGCCGGTGCCGAAGCTTCGACGCCGGCCGCCCCGACACCGCCCCGCTGACCGGAATGTGGATCGGTTGGCTGGAGTTCGACCTGCTGCTCGGTGACGTGCACTCGCTCAAACAGAAGCGCTCGGTCATCCGTCCGGTGATCGCCGAACTGCACCGCAAGCTCGCCGTGTCGGCGGCCGAAACCGGTACCCACGATCTACACCGCCGCGCCGGCATCGGCGTCGCTCTCGTCGCTGCCGACCGTCACCACGTGGTCGATGTGCTCGACACCGCCGAACGGATGGTCGCGGGCCGTCCCGAACTGGAACTGCTGTCCACCCGGCGGGGCCTACACCGCAGCGACGACTGAGCTCTGCGCCGAGTGCGACGAGCGCAAGACGACCGCAAGTCGAGTGGAAGTCGCGCCGCTTTCGACCTGAGGGCGATGATCACCGCCCGGGAGCAACCGTGGCGCAGAAAACGACGGCGGTCACCAAGCTGCCAAGTCAGGCGCCCGGCTCAGGCCCGGCGGCGAGCTGACGTTTCTTGCGCAGTGGGACCGGCGCCACCGCGCCCGGCGCCAATTTGCGCGCGCTGACCAGAAACGCGGTGTGGCCGCGCATGTTGTGTTCCGGGCGTACCGCCAGGCCCACCACGTGCCAGCCGCGCTGCATGCTCTCCCAGGCCCGCGGTTCGGTCCAGCACTGCTGCTCGCGAAGCGCCTCCACGACCCGTGACAGCTGCGTGACGGTGGCGACGTAGACCATCAGCACCCCGCCGGCGACCAGTGCCTTGGAGACCGCGGGCAGCACCTCCCAGGGCGCCAGCATGTCCAGGACCACGCGGTCCTGCTCGGGGCCTTCGTAGTCGGCGAGGTCGGCGATCACCAGGTCCCAGTTCTCCGGGCGCTCACCGAAGAACGT
Source organism: Mycolicibacterium alvei (assembly GCF_010727325.1). Lineage (NCBI taxonomy): Bacteria > Bacillati > Actinomycetota > Actinomycetes > Mycobacteriales > Mycobacteriaceae > Mycobacterium > Mycolicibacterium alvei. The sequence continues at coordinate 400,631 of NZ_AP022565.1, read as the reverse complement.
GATCACGTTCTTCTCGGCGGTCGGGGCGTGATCGTCGCGGATCTCATAGGACGTCACCCGGCCCTCAGGGCCGACTGCCCGCAGCAACGAGCAGGTCAGGGCGCCGGAGCCGGCACCGGCCTCCAACACCCGGGCACCCGGGAAGATGTCACCCTCGTGGACGATCTGCGCGGCGTCCTTGGGATAGATCACCTGGGCACCGCGCGGCATCGACATCACGTAGTCCACCAGCAGCGGTCGCAGCACCAGGAACTGATCGCCGTTGGTGGATTTGACCACGCTGCCTTCCGGCAACCCGATCACGTTGTCGAAGGCGATGATGCCGCGATGGGTGTGGAACTCCCCGCCGGGATTGAGCACCATCGTGTAGCGCCGGCCCTTGGCGTCGGTGAGTTGCACCCGGTCGCCAACGGCAAACGGTCCGGTCGGTCTCTTCCCTGCCACGGACGTCCAGCCTGCCAGTACCCGTACCGGGCCGGGTGCTCGGGGTTCCGCAAGATTGTCGGCGCCCGGTCCTAGGCTTACGGGTGTGAGTGAGGAACCGGCCCCGACGCAGCGCCGCCCGGCGCTGTCACCGTCGCGAGCCGGCGATTTCAAGCAGTGCCCACTGCTCTACCGGTTCCGCGCCATCGACCGGCTCCCCGAGCCCCGGTCCACCGCCCAGTTGCGCGGATCGCTGGTGCACGCCGCGTTGGAGCAGCTCTACGGGCTGCCCGCGGCCGAGCGGGTACATGACACCGCGCTGAATCTGGTGGAGCCGGCCTGGGAGCAGGTGGTGGCCGCCGAACCCGAGCTGGCCGACACCGAATATCCCGCCACGTTGCTGGCCGAGGCCAGGGCGCTGTTGTCGGGGTACTACCGCCTGGAGGACCCGACCCGGTTCGATCCGCAGTCCTGCGAACACCGCCTGGAGGTGGAGCTGGCCGACGGCACACTGTTGCGCGGATTCGTCGACCGGATCGATGTGGCACCGTCGGGAGCGTTGCGCGTCGTCGATTACAAGACCGGCAAAGCCCCGTCCGAGGCGTGGGCCCAAGCCGAATTCAAGGCGATGTTCCAGATGAAGTTCTACGCCGTGGCGTTGCTGCGCTCGCGCGAGGTGATGCCGTCGCGGCTTCGGCTTCTGTATCTGGCCGACGGTCAGGTGCTCGACTACTCCCCCGAACTCGACGAGCTGTTGCGGTTCGAGCGCACGCTGATGGCGATCTGGAAGGCCATCCAGGTGGCCGGGGCCACGGGCGACTTCCGGCCCAACCCGTCGCGGTTGTGCTCGTGGTGCGCACATCAGAGTTTGTGTCCGGCGTTCGGCGGCACCCCGCCGCCGTATCCCGGGTGGCCAGAATCAGGAGTTGCATGATCGGGTGTCACTACCACCGGCTCGGTGCCGATGGCGATTACCAGCTGTTCGAATCCACCGCCGATACCCGGAGCAACTGGGATCCGGCGATTCAGCACGGCTCACCGCCGCTGGCGCTGCTGACCAAGGCGATCGAGGAGTCGGCCGCCGGCACGGGCCTGCGGATCGGGCGGTTGACACTCGACATCCTCGGCGCCATTCCCGTTGCGCCGGTGCGGGTTCGGGCCTGGGTGGACCGACCGGGATCACGGATCTCGATGATCGTCTCCGAGATGGAGGCGGCCCGGCCCGACGGCAGTTGGCGCGCGGTGGCGCGGGTGACGGCGTGGCTGTTGGCCCCCAGCGACACCAGTGACGTGGTCACCGATCGGTATCCGCGACTAGTGGAAGGCGAGGCCGCCGACGTGGCGCACAGCTGGGAGGGCGCGCCGGGTTATCTGGAAAGTGTGACGTGGCGACGGCAGCGCACGACCGACGGTGAGTCCGCGGTGGCCTGGATGAGTCCGTTGACGCCGGTGGTCGACGACGAGGAGACGACAGCCCTGCAGCGCCTGGCGCTGGTGGTGGATTCAGCCAATGGCATCGGCGCGGCCCTGGATCCGCAGAAGTTCGTCTTCATGAACACCGACACCGCGGTGCATCTGCACCGGTTACCGGAGGGGTCGGACTTCGCGGTCCGGGCCCGCGGCTCCATCGGACCGGACGGTATCGGGGTGACGACGGCGGAAATCTTTGACCGCCAAGGGTTTATCGGCACTTCGGCCCAGACCCTGCTGGTGATGCGCGCACCGTGATCGCGCTGCTGCGAAACCAGTTCGACCTGGCCTGGGCGCTGACCGACCTGCACCTGTCGGTGCTGGCCGACGACGATCACCTGTGGGAACCCGGCCCCCTGGTGTGGACGGTGCACGAAGACGCGTCGGGCCGGTGGTGGCCGGACTTCGCTGACATCGAACCCGACCCGATTCCGGTGCCGACCATCGGCTGGCTCACGTGGCACATGATCTTCTGGTGGTCGACCGCCCTCGCCCATGTCGAAGGTCGGCCGCCACCGCCGCGCTCCGAGATCGACTGGCCCGGCCCCGCGGCTGCCGTGCAGCAGATCGGAGCACTCAGCGCGCGGTGGAGCCGCCTGTTGGAATCGTTGACCGACGCGGATCTCCTTGTCCCCTCGGCATTTCCATGGGGACCGAACTCCGGCCGGTCACTGGCCGACACGGTGTTGTGGTTGAACGTCGAGCTGACGAAGAACGCCGCGGAGATCGGGCAGTTGCGTCTGCTGCGCTCCGCACTCCTGACCAGCAGCTAGTCGTCCTCGCCCTGGTCGTTGCCATCCCAACCGCCACGCCACCGCGGACCGTCATACCAGCCGTTGTACCAGCCGGGCGTATCCACGCAGGCGTGCGCGAAACCGTACGGACCACTCACGCACAGTCCCGGATCGGCTGATGCCGAGCCGGCTCCGGCAAACGCGATTCCCATCGGTACCGCCACCACGCCGAGTCCGGCGGCCAACTTTCGAACACTATTCACACGGGCCACGTCTCTCACCTCCGGCACAGCCTCAAGCGAGTACCCCGTCCGCCGCCCACTGTAGTCCGAGCCGACATGACCGCAAGGTCCAAGCGCGCCCGTTATTTTGCTGGGCGGAAATAAGGTTCGACCGTGCCGCTGAGCTTGACGACCATAGGATTTCCCCGGCGATCCTTCGCGGTAGGCACTTCGACACGCACCCAACCCTCGGCCACGTTGTATTCGTGAACATTGGTTTTCTCGACGCCATTGAAGCGGATACCGACGTCGCGGCTGAGCACCTCTTCGCTGTAGAAGGCGCTGCGCGGGTCGATGGAGAGGTGATTCGGTGGAACGTCTACGTTCTGATCCTCGGACATGATGGCCTTCGTTAAATGCTGTGTTAGGTGCTCGGATTGATCCTCAAGGAATCTACGCGACCCTGCAGTAGCGGGTTGCGCCTCGGGCACCGTATCGCGCCGACCCAACATCGCCCGCACGCTCAGTCCAGCGGTTTCAGCTCCTGCAGCATCGTGGGCACCAGCTCGCTGACGGTGGGGTGGATGTGCATCGTGCGCGAAATCGCGGTGTAGGGCAGTTTCGCCGTCATGACGTCAAGGACGGAATGCACCACCTCGTCGCCGCCAACGCCGAGGATCGCCACCCCCAGAATCTCCTCAGTCTCGGCATCCACCACGACCTTCATGAAGCCCTGGGTCTCGCCCTTCTCCACCGCACGGCCGACCCTGGTCATCGGGCGCTTACCCACCAACGCTTTTCGACCCGACGCGCGCACCTGCTCGACCGTCATCCCGGCCCGGCCCAGCGGCGGATCGATATACAGGGCGTAGGTGGTGACCCGGTCGCTCACGCGACGCGGATCATCATCGAGCAGATTGGCGGCGACGATCTCGAAGTCGTTGTAGGACGTATGGGTGAACGCGCCCTTGCCGTTGCAGTCCCCCATCGCCCAGATGTGCCCGGCGGTGGTGCGCAGCTGATCGTCGACCACGACGTAGCCGCGACTGTCGAGGTCCACGCCGGCGATCTCCAACCCGAGATCATCGGTGTTCGGGATGCGTCCCACCGCGAGCAGCAGGTGCGTCCCCGTGATCGGGTCCGCTCCGTCGCGAGGTGTCACCTCGAAACCACCGTCCCGCTCGGCGAACCGAATCCCGGTGGCGCCCAGCACCACGTCGATCCCCTCGGCCCGCAGGATTTCGGTGATGGTGGCCGAGACGTCCTCGTCCTCACGGGAAGTCAGCCGCGGTCCCTTCTCGATCACGGTGACCCGCGCGCCGAATCGGCGGTACATCTGGGCAAACTCCAGGGCGATGTAGCTGCCGCCCACGATCACCAGGTGCTCGGGGACCTCGTCGAGGTCCAGGATGCCGACGTTCGTCAGGTAGTCGATACCGTCCAGCCCGGGAAAATCCGGAATCACCGCGCGGCCACCGACATTGAGGAAGATACGATCTGCCCGCAACAGCTCACCGTCGACATCGACCGTGTGCGGATCGACGAAACGGGCATGTCCGCGGATGAGCTCCGCACCGCTCATCGCCTCAAGCCAATCCTCCACCCCGTGGCGGTCGGCCAGCATGATCGCATCCTTGCGGGCCTTGACCTTGCCCATGTCGATGTCGATTTCGCCTGTGCCGACACCGAAATCAGCGCCGCGACGCGCAAGGTGTGCGGCATGCGCACTGGCCACCAGGGTCTTGGTGGGGATGCACCCGTAGTTGACGCAGGTGCCGCCGACGAGCTTACGTTCGATCACCGCAACGGTCTGCCCCGCCGCGGTCAACCGGGCCGCCAACGGTGGCCCGGCCTGACCTGCGCCGATGACGATGGCGTCGAAACTGCGCGCGGGCGCCATGAACTACACGACTGCGGTCAGAGCGGCGATCGCAAAAGCGCCGAGTACCGCAATAGCGTCCTCCAGCAAGGCGATCGGCAGGTCATGGCCGCCATTGGCCGCGACCAGACGCCTCCGTGCCTCATACCCACCCAGGGTGCCGATCACGGCGCCGACCAGACCGGCACCCAGGCCGCCGAAGGTGTAACCCCACGCGGTGCCGATCACCGCACCGGCGAACGCGCCGGTGAGCAGACGGGCGATGAACTGTACCGGGGTCTTACGGCTCGGCGTCTGCGGCAACTGATCGGTGACCAACTCCACCACAGCCAGAATGGTCAGCACGGTGACAACGATCGGATGGGCCAACCACTCGGCCCACGTGCCGTCGAGGTTGATCCAGCTCAATGCTGCGGCCCAGGCCACTGCGGCGGGCGCGGCGAAGGTCCGCAATCCGGCCACCACGCCGATCAGCAGGGCCAACAACAGAACCAGAAAATGCGTCATGGCAACCTCCGAGGCCTGGAATTGTCCCCCGGACGCTAACACGCGTGCAGGCGCAGCACGCGGTGATCAGTAACGGCAGAACCGAATATCCGATGCCAGTATCGCTTTGGCGCCGATCGCGGCGATCTGATCCATGATGGCGTTGACGTCGCGGCGCGGCACCAGAGCCCGTACCGCCACCCAATCCGGATCCGCCAGCGGTGCGATGGTCGGTGACTCCAGCCCCGGTGTCACCGCGGTGGCCTGGTCCAAAACCGCGCGCGGGCAGTCATAATCCAGCATCAGGTACTGCTGGCCGAACACCACGCCCTGTACGCGCGCGGTCAGTTGATCGCGCGCAGCCGCGTTGCCATCGCCCTGCGCACCGTCGCGTTCGATCAGCACGGCCTCCGAGTCACACAGCGGCGCACCGAATGCCACCAGTCCGTGCAGCCCCAGGGTGCGACCCGAGCCGACCACGTCGGCGATCACGTCGGCGACCCCGAGCTGAATCGAGATCTCGACCGCACCGTCCAGTCGGATCACCGAAGCCTCGATCCCGTGGGACGCAAGATCCTTGCGCACGAGGTTCGGGAACGAGGTGGCGATCCGCTTGCCCGCCAGATCCTGAGTGGTCCAGTCCCGACCGGCAGGCGCGGCGTAACGGAAGGTCGAGTTACCGAAGCCCAGCGATAGGCGCTCCCGCACCGGAGCATCGGAATCCGCGGCCAGGTCCCGTCCGGTGATGCCCAGGTCGAGCTGACCCGAACCCACGTAGATGGCGATGTCCTTAGGGCGCAGAAAGAAGAACTCGACATTGTTGGCCGGATCGACGACGGTCAGATCCTTGGGGTCACGCCGACGCCGGTACCCGGCCTCGGCAAGGATCTCGCCGGCCGCTTCACTGAGCGAGCCCTTGTTGGGCACCGCGACGCGCAGCATCTGATCGGCCACGGCTCACAACTTCCGGTAGACGTCGTCGAGGGTCAGGCCCCGGGAGATCAGCAGCACCTGTGTCCAGTACAGCAACTGGCTGACCTCCTCGGCGAGCGATTCGTCGCTCTCGTGCTCGGCGGCCAGCCACACCTCGCCAGCCTCCTCCAGGATCTTCTTGCCGAGCCCATGGATGCCGGCGTCAAGGGCGGCCACCGTGCCGCTACCGGCGGGTCTGGTGCGCGCTTTGTCGCTGAGTTCGGTGAACAGGGCCTCGAAGGTCTTCACAGGTATGAATTGTTTCATGCTCGGTGGGGGTCGATTTGTGGGGTGCAATAGAGGGGTGAGCGAACCAGTCGGCGAAGAGCTGCGGACCTACACTGCCCGGGTCGCGGCGATCCGCGAGATTCTGTCCGAACACCTGACCGTGGACGGCCTGGTCCAGAACAATCGCGTCGCCAACCCGATCCGGCCGGTCGATTGCCTGTCCGCGTCCTGGGGCGCCGACGTGGCCCCGGCACCGATCCTGACCGTGTCGATCCACCCGGTGGAGGACTTCGCCGCCGAGGTCGAGGAACTGCGCTACGGCGCCGACTCCGCACGGGGAGCTTACGAGGCTCACCGAGCCGAGCCCGACGAATTCGCCCTGGTGCAGGTGCAGCTGTCCAGCGTCTGGGTGGTCGTCGGGCACTGCGAGGTCTATCTGGCCGCCCGCGACATCTCCCCCGAGAAGCTGGTCGATCCCGCTGTCGCCATCGCCCGCAGGATCGGCTGTACGCCCTACGTCGACGACCATCAACCACCACCACCGCCGCCCGAACCGGCCGGCACCTAGGTCTTGAGCGCGTCGGCGTGCATGTCCTCGAGGTGTTTGCCCTTGGTTTCCTCGACCCACTTCCAGACGAAAAGCAGTGACAGCAGCGCGCAGATCGCGTAGAAGGCGTACGCGCCGCCCAGATGGTCGCGCAGGCCGGGGAAGGTGACCGTGATCAACCAATTCGCCACCCATTGACCGGCTGCGGCCAGCCCCAGCGCAGCCGCCCGGATGCGGTTCGGGAACATCTCACCCAGGAGTACCCAGACCACCGGTCCCCAGGACATGCCGAACGCGACCACGAAGAGGTTCGCGGCAAGCAGGGCGATGGGCCCTGAAACACCCGGCAGCACCGGAATCAACTCACCCTCGGCGTTGGGCCGCAGCTCCGCAATGAACCCGAAGATGATCGCCATCGCGCCCAGGGTCACCGCCATGCCCGCCGAGCCGATCAGCAACAGTGGTTTGCGACCGATCCTGTCGACCAGTGCGATTGCGATCAGCGTGGTCAGGATGTTGATGACCGACGTGATGACGGTGATGACGAACGCCTGACTCTCATCGAATCCCACTGCCTCCCAAAGGATATTGGAGTAGTAGAAGATCACGTTGATACCCACGAACTGCTGGAACATCGACAGGCCCAAACCCACCCAGACGATTCCGTAGACACCGCCTGTCGGCTTGCGCAGATCTGACCATGACGGCGGCTTCTCGGATTTCAGCGAATCCTGGATCCGGGTGATCGTCAGCTCGAGATTCCGCTCGCCGAGCAACATGGTGAGAACCTTGCGGGCCTCCGGAACACGGTACTGCGCAACCAGAAAACGCGGTGACTCCGGAATGGTGAACGCCAGCGCGCCGTACAGCACGGCCGGGATCGACATGGCGATGAACATCCACCGCCAGGCCTCCAGCCCCAGCCACAACTCCTGGTCCGAACCTCCGGCCAGATGGGCCAGCAGATAGTCGATGGCCAACGACAGGAAGATGCCCGTCGCGATGGCCAACTGCTGCAGGGAGCCCAGACGGCCACGGATACGCGGAGGTGAGGTCTCTGCGATGTACATCGGGGCGATGACCGAAGCCACACCGACCCCGACACCGCCGATGATGCGGAACAACACCAGCATCCACACACCGGTCGGCAACCCGAGGATGTGATCGTCGTTGCCCCCGATGAAGTTGACCGATAGGCCCGCACCAATCGCACTGATGAGGAACAGCGCTGCCGCGATCTTCATCACGGCCAGCCGACCGATCTTGTCGGCCAACCCGCCGGCGGTCATCGCCCCGATCGCCGCCCCCAGCAAGGCCGATGCGACGGCGAAACCCAGCTTCCAGCCGCCGATATCGAACTGCCGCTCGATCGCTGACACCGCCCCGTTGATCACCGCGCTGTCGTATCCGAACAGCAGGCCACCCAAAGCAGCGACCGATGCGATCCTGACCACCTTGCCGCTGTATTCGGACTCCTCGTAATCCAACCCGGGTGCAGAGTCACCGACCGGTCCGTGAGTCATGCGACACCCCTCCGCAGCAATGCGTGATATGGGTCACATTGAATCACACGGTGCGATCAGGCGGTGCGTTCTCCGGCTTGGGAATTCAGTTCGGAATGCACGGCCCGCAGACCGGCCACATCGAGATACGACAGCGACGAAGCGTGCCTGCGCCGTGTCCCCGTGGGTACCTCCACATCGTTGGGCACCACCAGGACCGGGCAACCGGCCGCCTCGGCCGACGCCGTGCCGGTCGCCGAATCCTCCACCGCCAGGCAGGATGCTGTGGAGACGCCGAGAAGATCGGCCGCCCGCAGATACGGGTCAGGGGCCGGCTTGCCGCTCGCGACCTCGTCACCGCAGACGGTCACCGAAAAGTAGTGGCGGCCAATGCTGTTCAGCGCACGCTCAGCCAGATCCCGGCGAGTGTTGGTCACCAGCGCCATCGGAATCTCGGCGGCGGCCAGACCGTCGAGCATCTCCTGGGCGCCGGGCCGCCACGGCAACCCCTGCTCGAAGAGCTCACCGGTGTAATCGTGCAGCCAGTCCGCGGATTCGGCCATCGCCGCCGGATCGGGATTCAGACCGAGATCGTCGTAGACGATCCGCATCACGTTCTCCGATGAGCCACCCACGGTGGATTCGCGGACCTCGGGCGTGAGCACCGCCCCCATCCGGGCATACAGCGCGTGCATCGCCAAGTCCCACAGCTTTTCGGAGTCGACGAGTGTGCCATCCATATCCCACAGCACCGCACGCATGTTCCGATTGTCCCATCGCCGAAGGAAGCAGCGGAAATCGTGTGACTCAGCGCACGGCGGAGGCCGAGACGTCCGCGCTCAGTCCTCCGGGTTGTAGGCGAGGTTGGAGCCGAGCCAGCGTTCAGCTTCGCCCAGGGTCCAGCCCTTGCGCTTCGCGTAATCGGCGACCTGGTCCTGAGCCATCCGGCCGACGACGAAATACTGCGACTGCGGGTGGGAGAAGTACCAACCGCTCACGGCAGCACCGGGCCACATCGCCATCGAGTCGGTCAGTTCGATGCCGGTCCGTTCCGTGACGTCCATCAACTTCCAGAGCGTCGCCTTCTCGGTGTGCTCCGGGCAGGCCGGATAGCCGGGGGCCGGGCGGATTCCGACGTACTTCTCCCCGATGAGCGCCTCGTTGTCCAGGTGCTCGTCGGGCTGGTTCCCCCAGAACTCCTCGCGGACCCGTTGGTGCATCCGTTCGGCGAACGCCTCGGCCAGCCGGTCGGCCAGGGACTCCAGCAGGATTGCGCTGTAATCGTCGAGGGCAGCCTTGAACTCCATGATCTTGTCGGTGCTACCGAGGCCCGCGGTGACGGCGAAGGCGCCTACGTAGTCGGCCAGACCGGTTTCTTTGGGCGCGATGAAGTCGCCGAGGCTCCGGTTCGGGATACCTTCCCGGTGCTCACCCTGCTGGCGCAGATTGTGCAACGTGGTCAGCACCTCGGTCCGGGTGTCGTCGGTGTAGACCTCGATGTCGTCGCCGACCGCGTTCGCCGGGAAGAACCCGATCACGCCGTTGGCCCGCAGCCACTTCTCCTTGATCAGGGTGTCGAGCATCTCCTGGGCGTCGTCGTACAACTTGCGCGCAGCCTCGCCCGACGCCGGGTTGTTGAGAATGTCGGGAAAACGGCCCTTCATCTCCCAGGCGTTGAAGAACGGCTGCCAGTCGATGTACTCACGCAGCTCGGCGAGGTCGTAGTTCTCGAATTCCCGCACGCCGAGACCCTGTGCAGGCACCGGCGGGGTGTAGCCGTCCCACTCGATCGGCGTCCGGTTCGCGCGGGCCTTCTCCAACGTCAGCATCGGCCGCTCATTCTTCTGCGCGTGCCGTTCGCGAAGTGCTGCATAGTCGGCCTCGGTGGACTCCAGCAGCGCCGGACGCTGCTTGTCGTCGAGCAACGCGGCGGCGACCGGCACCGAGCGGGAAGCATCCTTGACCCAGACGACCGGACCGCTGCGACGTGGCGAAATCTTCACCGCCGTATGGGCACGCGACGTGGTCGCCCCACCGATCAGCAGCGGGATCTCGAACCCCTGGCGTTCCATCTCGACGGCGAAGTTGACCATCTCGTCCAGGGACGGGGTGATCAGGCCGGACAACCCGACGATGTCGGCGTTGTGCTCCTTCGCCGCGTCCAGGATCTTCTGCGCCGGCACCATCACACCGAGGTCGATCACGGTGTAGTTGTTGCACTGCAACACGACCCCGACGATGTTCTTGCCGATGTCGTGGACGTCACCTTTCACGGTCGCCATCACGATCGTGCCGTTGGTGCGCTCGGCGTCGCCGGGCTGCTTCTCCGCCTCGATGTACGGCAGTAGGTACGCCACCGCCTTCTTCATCACCCGGGCCGACTTCACGACCTGGGGCAGGAACATCTTGCCTGCGCCGAAGAGGTCACCGACGACGTTCATCCCGTCCATCAGTGGGCCTTCGATCACCTCGATCGGCCGCCCTCCCGCGGCGGAGATCTCGGCCCGCAGCTCCTCGGTGTCGATCTCGACGTCGGCGTCGATGCCCTTGACCAGGGCGTGTGTGATCCGTTCGCGGACCGGCAGGCTGCGCCACCCCGCCGCGGCCGGATCTTCAGCCTTGTCCGCGCTGTTGAACCGTTCGGCGATCTCCAGCAGCCGCTCGGCGGCGTCCGCCCGACGGTTCAGCACGACGTCCTCGATCCGGTCCCGCAACTCGGGATCGATCGAGTCGTAGGGCACCAGCGCGCCGGCGTTGACGATGCCCATGTCCAGGCCGGCCTTGATGGCGTGGAACAGGAACACCGCGTGGATCGCCTCGCGGACCGGGTTGTTGCCCCGGAACGAGAACGACACGTTCGAGATGCCACCGGAGAGGTGCACGCCGGGCAGGTTCTCCTTGATCCAGGCGCAGGCCTCGATGAAGTCGATCCCGTACGTCGCGTGCTCCTCGATACCGGTCGCCAGGGCAAAGCAGTTCGGGTCGAAGATGATGTCCTCGGCCGGGAAGCCGACCTCTTCGGTCAGGACCCGGTAGGCGCGCCCGCAGATCTCCTTGCGGCGCTCCAGGTTGTCGGCCTGCCCCTGCTCGTCGAAGGCCATCACGACGACGGCGGCGCCGTACTTGCGGCACAGCCGGGCCTCGCGGATGAACTTCTCCTCGCCCTCCTTCATGGAGATCGAGTTGACGATCGGCTTGCCCTGCACGTTCTTCAGGCCCGCCTCGATGACCTCCCATTTGGAAGAATCGATCATCACCGGGACGCGGCTGATGTCGGGCTCGGACGCGATCAGCTTGGTGAACCGGTCCATCGCGGCGACACCGTCGATCATGCCCTCGTCCATGTTGATGTCGATGACCTGCGCACCGACCTCCACCTGCTGCAGGGCGACCGACAGCGCGGTGTCGTAGTCCTCGGCCTTGATCAGGTTGCGGAACCGGGCCGAGCCGGTGATGTTGGTGCGCTCACCGATGTTGACGAACAGGGAATCCTCGGTGATGTTGAGCGGCTCCAGCCCCGACAGTCGGGTGGCCACCGGAATCTCCGGCAGGACCCGCGGCGGCTTGCCCTCGACGGCTTCGACGATCTTGGCGATGTGCGCCGGTGTCGTCCCGCAGCAACCACCGGCCAGGTTGATCAGGCCGGCCTCGGCGAACTCCGCAATATAGGAGGCCTGGCTCTCCGGGGATTCGTCATACTCGGCAAAGGCGTTGGGCAGGCCCGCGTTCGGATAGCAGGAGACGAAGGTGTCCGCGATCCGCGACATCTCGGCGATGTAGGGCCTCATCTCGGGCGCGCCGAGGGCGCAGTTGAGTCCCACCGCGATCGGGTTGGCGTGCCGGACCGAGTTCCAGAACGCCTCGGTGACCTGACCGGACAGCGTGCGCCCGGAAGCATCGGTGATGGTGCCAGAGATGATCACCGGCCAGCGGCGCCCGCGGTCCTCGAACAGCGTCTCGAGGGCGAACACCGCGGCCTTGGCGTTCAGCGTGTCGAAGATCGTCTCGATGATGATGAGGTCGGCACCGCCGTCGACCAGGCCGCCGGCAGCTTCACGGTAGGCGGCAACCAGCTGGTCGTAGGAGACGTTGCGCGCGCCGGGGTCGTTGACATCCGGCGAGATCGACGCGGTCCGCGTCGTCGGGCCCAGAGCGCCGGCGACGTAGCGCGGCTTGTCCGGAGTACTGAATTCGTCGCAGGACTTTCGGGCCAGGGCGGCGCCGGCGTAGTTCACCTCGTAGCTCAGGTCCGCCATGCCGTAATCGGAAAGAGAAACCGCGTTCGCGTTGAACGTGTTGGTCTCCAGGATGTCGGCGCCCGCCTCGAGGTACTCACGGTGGATCGCCTCGATGATGTGCGGCTGCGTCAGGTTCAGCAGATCGTTGTTGCCCTGAAGATCGCTTGGCCAGTCCTTGAACCGCTCGCCGCGATAGCCGGCCTCGTCGGGCCGGTCCCGCTGGATCGCGGTGCCCATCGCGCCGTCGATCACCATGATCCGCCGGCCCAGCGTTGCCGTCAGTGCGTCGGTGCAGTCGGGGCGAATGTTCGGGTCAAAGATTTTTGGCTCGGGGGCGTTCACAATGCACTCCTTCCATAACGGAAGGCGTCCTTGACTCTGCCGAGCGTGGCGGTTATCGAGAGGGGGCCCAGCCCCCTCACATAACCGTTGCAACGCCTCTCGACCAGATGAGTCTACGTCGTCACCCGATCGACGTATGGACGCCCAACTCGTCGCTGCGATCGACCCGACCCACTTGCAACACGTGCCCTTGACCAGATTGCTGCCGAACGCATTTCGTCGCTACCGAGCCGGCGCCCACCACCATGCTCTGCGACACGGTGTCGACCTGGTCGACGTCGCGGGCAGATCGGCCGGCGGCAGCCACGTCAACAGGGTAGTCGGTCTATCAAACCAGCTGATGGGCGTGGCGGCGACCCGCGGGCACAACGGGCTCGTCGGCACCATCGGAGGGCTTACGCTGAAGGTGTGACACCGTCGTATCCGAACGCTGGCCGGCGTATGAACCTGCCTGACTTGAAGGACGCCATCGTCGTGGCTGCCTTCGAGGGTTGGAATGACGCCGGTGATGCGGCCAGTGACGCGCTGGACCATCTGGATGAGATCTGGGAAGCCCAGCCGATCGTGGAGATCGATGACGAGTCGTACTACGACTATCAGGTGAATCGTCCGGTGATCCGCCAGGTCGACGGCGTCACGCGCGAACTCGTATGGCCCTCGATGCGGATCTCGCACTGCCGTCCCCCGGGCAGCAACCGGGACGTGGTGCTCATGCACGGCGTCGAGCCCAACATGCGCTGGCGCACCTTCTGCGCCGAATTGCTGGCCATCGCCGACAAGCTCAACGTGGAGACCGTGGTGATCCTGGGCGCGCTGCTGGCCGACACCCCGCACACCAGACCGGTCCCGGTGTCGGGCTCGGCATATTCGGCCGAGTCGGCGAAATTCTTCGGCCTGGAGGAGACTCGCTACGAGGGGCCGACCGGGATCGCCGGGGTGTTCCAGGACGCGTGTGTGCAGGCCGGCATCCCGGCCGTGACCTTCTGGGCCGCGGTCCCGCACTACGTGTCACAGCCACCCAGCCCCAAGGCCACGGTGGCCCTACTGCGCCGGGTGGAGGACGTGCTGGACGTCGAGGTGCCGTTGGCCGATCTGCCTGGCGCCGCCGAGGAATGGGAGCAGGCCGTCACCGAGATGACCGCCGAGGACGAGGAGATCGCGGATTACGTCGCCTCCTTGGAGGAGCGCGGCGACGCCGAGGTCGACATGCACGAGGTGCTCGGCAAGATCGACGGCGACGCGCTGGCGGCCGAGTTCGAGCGCTATCTGCGACGCCGCGGCCGCTGAGCTGGGCCGCTGAGCGGCCAATTCAGCTTCGGCCGCTGAGCGGCTGAGTGGCCAGTTACGACACGGAAATGGCCGGGCAGCGTGTCACAACTGGCCGTTGAGCCTCGGAGAGTTACTTCTCTTCCAGCGCCTCGATGCGGGCACTGGTCGAACGGCCCAGCGCCGCCGCCTCGGCGTCGAGTTTCGGCAGCAGCGTCGGGGTGAACTTGAGGATGTCGCGCTCGGCCAGTGGCGTGGTGACGAACGGCCGGATCCACCGGAATGCCTCGACCCACTGCGGGCTGTAGATGCGCTTCTTGCGGCCCTCGATGCCTTTGACGAAGGCGGCGCCGCAGGCGTCGACGGTGGTCGTCCGGTTCAGGGGCGGCGGCAGCTTGGACAGCATCTCTCGGAATGCCGAGAGGTCTGACTTGGCGTCCTGCACCAATGGCGTGTCGATCCAGCTCATGTGGGCCGAGCCGACGTCGACGCCGAGGTGGGCCACCTCGAGGCGAAGCGTGTTGGCGAAGTACTCGGCACCGGCCTTGGAGGCGTGATAGGCGGCCAGCCCGGGTGCCGAGGTGAACGCGGCAAGCGAGGACACCACCAGCACGTACCCGCGGCGCTTGACGACGGACGGGAGCGTGGCCCGCACGGTGTTGAACACACCCGTCACGTTGATGTCGACGACCCGTTTGAACGCCTCCGGGTCCACCTGCATGACCGAACCGAAACTGGCGATACCGGCGTTGGCCATCACGATGTCGATACCGCCGAATCGCTCGACGGCGGCGTCGGCGGCCTTCTGCATCGCGGGCAGATCGCGCACGTCGGCCAGTGCGGTCAACACATGCTCCTCGCCGAGTTCGGCGGACAGCGCGCTCAGCGGCGCCTCATCGAGGTCGGTGAGTACCAGGTTGGCACCCCTGCGACGCAATCTGCGGGCCACTTCGGCGCCGATACCGCGTGCACCGCCGGTGATGAAGACGACTTTCCCGTTCACAGAACCCATGGCCGCAACGTACCCCACCGGGGTGCCTCCGACGAGGTCTACAGTGCGACGCCCAGGAGCGCATCCACCACGTCGGCGACCCGGCGCGGCGACGTGGTGTCATGCCCGCCGTAGGTCAGCGCATCGGTACACCAACCATCCAGTGCCGCAAGCGCTTTCGGAGTGTCCAGATCGTCGGCGAGATACTGCCGCACCCGGGCCACCACATCGGTGGCATCCGGACCCGCGGGCAGCGCGGTGGCGCTGCGCCAGTGCGTGAGCCGGGCGTTGGCCTCGTCGAGCACCTCATCGCTCCAGTACCGGTCGCTGCGGTAGTGCCCGGCGAACAGGCCGAGCCGCACGGCCGAGGGATCCACCCCTTCGGCGCGCAGCCGCGAGACCAGCACGAGGTTGCCGCGGCTCTTGCTCATCTTGTGGCCGTCCCAGCCGATCATGCCCGCGTGGACGTAGTGACGAGCGAAACGTCGCTCCCCCGTGACCGATTCGGCGTGCGCGGCAGAGAACTCGTGGTGCGGGAAAATCAGGTCGCTGCCACCGCCCTGGATGTCCAGGCCGGAGCCGATGCGGGTGAGGGCGATCGCCGAACACTCGACATGCCAGCCCGGCCGGCCCGCCCCGAACGGTGACGGCCAGCTGGGCTCGCCCGGCCGCTCGGCGCGCCACAGCAAGGCGTCGAGTTCGTCGCTCTTGCCGGCCCGGTCGGGGTCGCCGCCGCGCTCGCCGAACAGCCGCACCATGGTGTCGCGGTCGTAGCCCGACTCGTAGCCGAACTGCACGGTGGCGTCGGCGCGGTAGTACACGTCGGGGTACTGGGCATCGTCGACGACGTAGGCCGCGCCCGCGGCCAGCATCTTCTCCACCAGCTCGACCACCTCGGAGATGGTCTCGGTAGCGGCCACATAGTCATGCGGGGGCAGGACCCGCAGCGCGGTCATGTCGTCGCGGAACAACTGTGTCTCGCGGTCACCGAGGTCACGCCAGTCGATGCCGTCGCGATCGGCCCGCTCGAACAGCGGATCATCCACATCGGTGACGTTCTGCACGTAGTGCACGGCGTGCCCGGCGTCCAGCCACAGCCGGTGCACCAGATCGAAGGCCAGGTAGGTCGCGGCGTGGCCCAGATGCGTGGCGTCATACGGGGTGATGCCACACACGTACATGGTGGCCGTCGGTCCCGGGGTGACCGGGCGTACCTGCCGGTCGGCGCTGTCGTACAGCCGCAGCTGCGGACCACGCCCTTCCAGCACCGGAATTGACGGTGCCGACCATGATTGCATGGCCTCGACTCTAGGGTGCTCGCTCAGGACGGCCTCCCGCCGGTCGGTCACCGGGCCGCCCCGATCGCCTCCAGCAGGATCGGTGCCAGCTCCTTGCGGCACATGACGAAATCCGGCAGGTAGGGGTCGGCCCGGTTGTAGCGCAGCTCCGAGCCGTCCAGCCGGGACGCGTGCAGGCCCGCGGCCAGCACAACGCCCGCAGGCGCGGCCGAATCCCACTCCCACTGCCCGCCGGCGTGGATGTAGGCGTCGACGTCACCGCGCACCACCGCCATGGCCTTGGCCCCGGCCGAGCCGATCCGCACCATCCGGAAATCAAGTTGTTCGCGCATGCGCCACAGCACCGCCGGGGGGCGATTCGAGCTCGCGGTGATCAACAGCGGCCCGGCCCGGCGCGGCCTGGGCGGGCTGACGGTGTCGCTGCGGTACACCTCACCGCGGGCGGGCAGGGCCACGACGGCGTCCGACAGTCCCCCGTCGACGCCGACCGAACGCTGCCACAGGGCGATGTGCACGGCCCAGTCCTCACGGCCGGGCATCGAGAACTCATGCGTGCCGTCGACGGGGTCGACGATCCACACCCGGTCGGCGTCCACGCGGGACAGGTCGTCGACCGCCTCCTCGCTGAGCACGGAATCGCCGGGGCGGGCCTTGGCCAACCGGTCCAGGATCAGTGCGTTGGACCGTCGGTCGCCCTCGTCGCCGAGATAGTAGGGGTCGTAGAAACCGATCTCCTCGCGCACGACCAGCAGCAGCTCGCCGGCCTCTTCTGCCACTGCGGCGGCCAGAGCGGCGTCGGTCGAGTGCATCGAATCAGTATCCGTGGCACGCCGTATTGGTGCGGTGGCGGGTCCGGTTGAGCCAGTAGTGTCAGATTCCGCCGCCGACACCGAGGAGATCCGTGACCGAGCAAACCCCTGTCGACAACCTGTCCGACTCGTGGCGCTGGAAGTTCGATTTCTTCGACACCTACGGCCTGCCGAGTGCGAGTCCCGAGGCCAAGGCCGCCTTCCGCGAACTCAGCTTCATGGCCCGGATGCGGCTCAACTCGAACATCCTGGCGTTCCTGTTCGGTTCGATCTACTTCTTCGTCAAGGGCATGTGGCGCAAGGGTCTGACGCTGCTGGGGATCACAATCGCGGCGGCGGTGGTGTTCACCGCGGTCGGCGTCAGCGACAATGTCGGCCGGGCCATCGGGATCGGCATTGCGGTGCTGGCGATGTCGACCGCGAACTACGCCTACTACCTGCACGTGACGCGCAACAGCCAGTCCTGGAATCCGTTCGAGGGGTTCGGGCGCGCCCGTTAGACCTCGCCTAGAAGGCCGGCCACGGGATCGGCCGGTGCCGATCGGGAGTCGGCATCACCGGATTATTCAGTAGCCCAACGATTCTGGACCGCAAGGCGGCAATCTCGGCCGCGGTGATGTGGGTACACAACTGCTCGGCCACGCCGCCGAAGCCGTCGCGCAGTGCCGCGACGTCGGCCAGCGTTTCGTCGTCGACGGGCTTGCCGGCCCAACCCCACAACACGGTCCGCAGCTTGTCCTCGACGTGCAGGCTCACCCCGTGGTCGACGCCGTACACGGCCCCGTCGAGCCCGGAGAGGATGTGTCCGCCCTTGCGGTCGGCGTTGTTGATCAGCACGTCGAACACCGCCATCCGGAACAGGCGGGGATCATCGGCGTGTACCAGCGTCACCTCGTCGCCGGCGTAGTCGTAGGCCTGCAGGATCGGCAGGAAACCCGGCGGGAGGTTTCCGGCCGGCAGCAGGTCCACCAGGTCGGGGGCTGCATCCGGCTCGTCCCCCACCTGATCGCCGGGCTGGTCCACCCAGCGCTGAATCATCCCGGGACCGGCCGGTCCGTCACGAATAATGGTGCGGGGCACGATATTCCAGCCCAATGCGGCCGAGACCAGGTAGGCGCCCAACTCGCGGCCGGCCAAGGTGCCGTCGGGAAAATCCCACAGCGGTGCCTCACCCCGGATCGGCTTGTACACGCAGTGGACCTGCCGGTCGCCGGAAGTCGCCTCACACAGGAAGGTGGCATTGCTGGCCGACCGGATGCGGCCGATCACCGTCAGCTCGCCGTCGGCCAGGACCGCGCCATCGTCGGGACCGGGATCGAGATCGGGGCTAGGTGTCGGCGTCATCTTCAGAGCCGGCCATCTCGCCGCGCCGGTAACCGTTGGTGCGCACGCAGATGTGCCCTTCGGGGTCCAGCGGCTCCTCGCACAGCGGACAGGGTGGGCGGCCGGCCGAGATCACCCGGTTGGAGCGGGTGGCGAACTCCCGGGCCGACTCCGGGGTGAGAAACACCCGCACGGCGTCGGGGCCGTCCTCGGCGTCGTCCAGCACCACCGAGGCGTCGAACTCGCCCTCGGAGACCGCCAGCAGCTCCACCACGACGGTCTGCGCCTCCGAATCCCAGCCCAGCCCCATCGTCCCGACGCGGAACTCGGCGTCGACCGGGGTGACCAGTGGCAGCAGATCACCGATTTCACCGGTTTCCGGCGGAATCGGCGTGCCGAAGCGGCGGTTGATCTCGGTCAAGAGTGCGGCGATTCGCTCAGCCAGCACCGCGACCTGCTGCTTCTCCAAGATCACCGAGATCACGCGTTTGTCGTGGACGGCCTGGAGATAGAACGTGCGGTTACCGGGTTGGCCGACAGTCCCGGCCACGAAACGGTCGGGAGTGCGGAATACGTGAATTGCGCGGGCCATGGCACCTTCCAAAATACCGGTAGGGGTGCTGCGGGTCAGTTGGTGGACCCACCCACCACGGCGTCCGTGGCGGGTTTGGCGGCCAGCCCGGCGCTCAACTGCGTACCGGTGTGGTTGATGTGCATCACAAATGGGCGCAGCTCGGTGTAGCGGATCACGCTCATCGACGCCGGGTCGGCGGTAATGCGCTGAAACCCGTCCAAATGCACGCCCAACGCATCGGCGAGCACCGCCTTGATCACGTCGCCGTGCGTGCACGCCAGCCACAACACGTCGGCGCCGTGTTCCTCGGCCAACGCACGATCGCGTTCCCGCACCGCAGCGACCGCCCGGGCCTGAACCTGCGCCAGCCCCTCGCCCTCGGGGAACACCGCCGCGCTGGGCTGCTGCTGGACCACGGACCACAGAGGTTCCTTCACCAGTTCGCCGATGGTGCGGCCGGTCCAGCTGCCGTAATCCACCTCGGTGAGCCGTTCGTCGACGATCGGCTCCAATGTCAGCGCCCCGGCCAACGGAGCCACCGTGCGCGCGCAGCGCAACAGCGGGGAATGAACGATCGCGGTCACCGGCAACTCCCCGATGCGTGCGACGAGGCCGGCGGCCTGCTCGGCACCGCGCTCATCGAGATCGACGCCCTCACTCCGGCCGGCCAGGGTGTGCGCGGTATTCGAGGTCGAACGGCCGTGCCTCAGCAGGATCACGGTCATATCTGCTCCTCCGTCCAGATCATTGCGCGGCGACCACCCCGGTCGCCAGCAGGGCCAGCACCACCGCGCCAAGCACCACTCGATATCCCACGAACCAGTACATGCTGTGCGCCACCAGGAATTTCAGGAACCAGGCCACTGCCGCATAACCGACGACGAACGCGATCACCGTGGCCAACAGCAGCTGGGCGCCGGTGGCGCTCATCCCTTCCCCGACGGGGTGGAAGGCGTCGGGCAGTGAGTACAAGCCGGAGGCGAACACCGCCGGAATCGCCAGCAGGAATCCGAACCGGGCTGCCAGCTCGCGCTCCATACCCAGGAAGAGACCGGCGCTGATGGTCGCTCCGGAGCGCGACACCCCGGGGACCAACGCCAGGCACTGGGCCAGGCCGACGATGATGCTGTCGCGCCAGGTCAACTGCTCGACGCGGCGGGCCTGTCGGCCGGAGTACTCGGCTGCGGCGATCACCACCGAGAACACGATCAGCGCACTGGCCACCAGCCACAGATTTCTTGCGCCGGTGCGGATTTCGTCCTTGAACAGCAGGCCGAACACCCCGATCGGAATGCTGCCGATGATCACCCACCAACCCAGCCGGTAGTCGGAGGACCGGTGTTCCGCATTGAACAGCCCGGAAAACCAGGCCTTGATGATCCGGCCGATATCCCTGGCGAAATAGACCAGCACGGCGAGCTCGGTGCCCAGCTGGGTGACCGCTGTGAACGAGGCGCCCGCGTCGTCGTCGAAAAACACCCGGGAGGTGATCGCAAGGTGCCCCGAGGACGAGACCGGCAGAAATTCGGTGAGCCCCTGGACAATCGACAACACCACCACTTGCAGCCAGGACATGGCTCCGACGTCAGTCACGACGACGACCGTACCGTGACGACGGCAGTGAGATACGTCAGCGAGCGGTGCGCGAAACCGGCTGCGCGCCGGCGACCGCGTCCCGGACCGTTGCCGACAGGCTGCGTTCGTCAGACAGGTCGATATCGGTCAGTTTGCGGGTGGCCATGGCCACCACGTCGTCCTCGCCCGGAACCGGGCCGGACAGCCGCGGGCGGTAGACCTCGATGACGAGTTGCTGACGTTCGATGTGGAACGAAAAACTCCGGCCATCGCCAACTTGGCCAAACCCGCTGGCGTGTACACCAGTGGAGATGTCCTCCATAGCAAACTCTCGGTTACCCAGTTCCCGGTCTGCGGCGAGGGTCATGGTCGAACCATACCTCGACTTATGCCGCGTTGGTCGCAGACGCCACCTTTTCTGTTCAACGGCCATGCCTAAACTGGATTCCTGCACGTCACCGACCATCCACCTACGATCGAGAGCAATCCGTTGCGCCCATTCCTCGCAGGTCAGCCAGTTCGTGCCGGCCTCCTCGCGCTCGCCCTGCTGCTCTCCGCGGGGTGCACGTCCAATCCCACCGACGCGCCACCCCCCACCATCGAACCCGCTCAGGCCGCGGTTTCACCTCCCGTCACGGCCACCCCGGACGGCGAGATCCGGCAATTGCGCGGGCATGCCACGAGCGCGGTATTCGACCCAGCAACCGGCACACTGGCCGTTCTGACCCCAGGCGGCGAAGGCCAGTCGACCCTGAGCCTGCTGACCGGCAGCCGACCGCCGCGCGAGGTGACGCTGATGCCCGCGGCCACCGCACTCAGCGTCGACGGCAAGGGTGACGTCCTGGCGGCCGCCCGGGGTGGATACTTCCGGGTCGACCTGGCCGACGCCAAGGCCAGCAAAATCGACGTGGACGGCGCCCAGGGCGTCGACTTCACCGCGATCGCGCTGCGCGCCGACGGTAATCCGGTGCTGGGCAGCGCCGACGGAGCGGTCTACACCTTGGGCAGTGACCGCGCCGTGGCTGCCCGACTCAAGATCTTCGCCCGGGTCGATTCGCTTGTCACACAAGGAAACACCGCAGTGGTGCTGGATCGCGGGCAAACCTCGGTGACCGCCGTCAATCCCAGCGGCACCAAAGCTGCACAGGCACTGCGGGCCGGCGAAGGCGCCACCACTCTGGCCGCCGACACACAGGGCCGAGTCCTGGTCGCCGACACCCGCGGCGATGAGCTACTGGTGTTCGGTGCAGATCCCTTGATCATGCGGCAGCGCTACCCGGTGCCCGCCGCCCCCTACGGCCTGGCCGGATCAGACAAGCTGGCCTGGGTGTCGCAGACCGCCGCCAACACCGTGATTGGTTACGATCTCTCCACCGGCATACCGGTGGAAAAGGTGCGTTATCGAACCGTGCAGCAACCGAACTCCCTGGCCTACGACGACAAGTCCGACACCCTCTACGTGGTATCGGGGTCGGGAGCGGGTGTTCAGGTGATCGGCAGCGCGTCGGGTCACCGATGACCACCATTCAGCAGGGCCGCATGCCTCCCGGGTGGGAGAGGGTCGTCGCCGAGGACCGTTCCGAGGAGTACGACTGGATTCCGTTGCGGCTACCGCCGGATGTCACCAGGATCAGCGCCTCGATCCGGTTGTCGATCGAGGCCGAGTACCGCGGCTGGGAATTGACCCGGGTGCGGGCCTATACAGATGGGAGCCGACGGGTGTTGTTGCGGCGCAAGAAATCCGCGTCATCCATGCCGGGCACACCCAAGGCGCCTTCGCTGTGATGTACGCGGCTCTGCGCCGGGCCCTGTTCCTGGTGTCGCCCGAACGCATTCACGTGTGGGTGTTCGCGCTGCTGCGCGCCGTCACCGGCCCGGCGATCCTGCGTCGGGCCCTGGCGGGTCGGCTGGCGCCCACCGACCCGGCGCTGGCCAGCACGGTGTTCGGGGTCCGGTTCCCCGGCCCCATGGGCCTGGCCGCCGGTTTCGACAAGGACGGTCGCGGCCTGGAGACCTGGGGAGCGCTCGGGTTCGGGTACGCCGAGGTCGGCACCGTCACGGCGCAACCGCAACCCGGTAACCCCGAGCCGCGGCTGTTCCGCCTGCCCGACGACCACGCGCTGCTCAACCGGATGGGGTTCAACAACGAGGGTGCCGGCGCGTTGGCGATCCGGCTCGCCCGGCACACCCCCGACGTGCCCATCGGGGTCAACATCGGCAAGACCAAGCTGACCCCGGCCTCCGACGCGGTGGCCGACTACGCCGAGAGCACCCGTTTGGTCAGTGCACTGGCCTCCTACCTCGTCGTCAACGTCAGCTCCCCCAACACCCCGGGGCTGCGGGACCTGCAGGCGGTGGAGTCGCTGCGACCGATCCTGGCCGCGGTCAAGTCGGAGACCAACAAGCCGGTGCTGGTCAAGATCGCCCCCGACCTCTCCGATGCCGACATCGACGAAATCGCCGATCTGGCAGTTGAATTGAAGTTGGCCGGCATCGTTGCCACCAACACCACGGTGTCCCGCGACGGGCTGGTCACCCCCGGCGTAACCGATCTGGGCACCGGCGGCGTCTCCGGACGCCCGCTGGCACACCGGTCCCTGGAAGTGCTGCGCCAGCTGTACCGACGGGTGGGCGACAAGCTCGTCCTGATCAGCGTCGGCGGCATCGAAACCCCCGACGACGCGTGGGAACGGATCACCTCCGGGGCGACCCTGCTGCAGGGCTACACGGGGTTCATCTACGGCGGCGGACTGTGGGCCAAACAGATTCACGACGGCGTCGCCGAGCGGCTGCACACCGGCGGGTTCGCATCGCTGACCGACGCGGTGGGCTCTGCTGCACGCTGACCCGACCGCGAGCGTGCACAAACTGCGCCCCGCGAGCGGCATGTCGTGCAGCAGATACGCGCGCTCGCGGTGCGCAGGTGAGGTGAGTTACTTCTGCTCGTAGGTGCCGTGGATGACGGCGCGGGCGATGGCCTGCCCGAACAGGTTGAAGCCCAGGTAGGCCGGGGTGGCACCTTCGGGCAGCCCCAGCGACTCGACCGGCAGGGCATGGACGGCGATGTAGTACCGGTGCGGACCGTGGCCGGCAGGCGGGGCCGCACCGAGGTAGCGCCGCAGGCTCGCGTCGTTGGTCAGCGTGACGGCCCCACCGGGCAGGTCGCCGCCGTCGCCGGCGCCGGCAGGCAGATCGGTCACCGTGGCGGGCAGATCGGCCACCGCCCAGTGCCAGAAGCCCGAGGCGGTCGGTGCATCGGGGTCGTACACCGTGACCGCGAAGCTCTTGGTCTCGGCCGGGAAGCCCGACCAGCTCAGCTGCGGCGAGATGTCCGAGCCGCCGGCCCCCATGATCCCGCTGACCTGGTCATTTGCCAGCGGCCCGCCATCGCTGACCGATTCGGAGGCCAGGGTGAACGTCGGCAGCTTCGGCAGGCTGTCGTACGGAGATGTGCTCATGGTTCCCTCTCGTCGTGACTCATGTCGTCGTGGCTCGTGCAGTCAGCAGTTCCGCAAAAAGTGTTCCAGAACGCCCGCGCCGAACTGCAGCGCGTCCACCGGCACCCGCTCATCGACACCGTGGAACAGTGACGCGAAGTCCAGTTCCGGTGGCAGCCTCAGCGGAGCGAATCCGAAGCAGCGAATCCCCAACCGCTGGAACGACTTCGCATCGGTTCCACCCGACATCATGTAGGGCACGGTGCGGGCCTCGGGATCCATCGCCAGGATTGCTGCGTTCATCGCGTCCACCAGATCACCGTCGAACGTGGTCTCGTAGGACGGCAGATCCCGCTCCCAGCTGCGCGTGACCTCGGGGCCGATCAACGCGTCGACCTCACGCTCGAAGGCCTCCTTGCGGCCCGGCAGCACCCGGCAGTCGATCACGGCCTCCGCCGACGCGGGGATCACGTTGGCCTTGTAGCCGGCCTTGAGCATGGTCGGGTTGGCGGTGTCACGCAGGGTGGCCGACACGATCCGGGCCACCCCGCCGAGTTTGGCGATGGTGCCGTCCAGGTCCGGCGAGTTCACGTCGAAGTCGTAGCCGGTCTCCTCGGCCACCGCGGTGAGGAACTGCTCCACGGCCGGATTGAGCACCAACGGGAACTGGTGGCGGCCCAGCCGGTCCACCGCACCGGCGATGGCCGTCACGGCGTTGTCGTCGTGCACCATCGAGCCGTGCCCGGCCCGGCCGCGTGCGGTCAGCCGCATCCAGGCCAGCCCCTTTTCGGCAGTCTCGATCAGATACAGCCGACGCTCCCCGCCGTCCTTGCGGGGCACAGTCAGCGAGAACCCGCCCACCTCACCGATCGCCTCGGTCACACCGTCGAACAGGTCGGGCCGGTTGTCCACCAGCCAGTTGGCCCCGTAGGTGCCGCCGTGTTCCTCATCGGAGACGAACGCGAACACCAGGTCCCGGGGCGGGACGATGCCGGACCGCTTGAAATGCCGGGCCACCGCCATGGTCATCCCGACCATGTCCTTCATGTCGACCGCGCCTCGGCCCCACACGTAGCCGTCCTTCACGGCACCGGAGAACGGGTGCACGCTCCAATCGGCGGGCTCGGCCGGGACGACGTCGAGATGCCCGTGGATCATCAGCGCGCCGCGCGTGGGATCGGCGCCGGGCAACCGGGCGAAGACGTTGCCGCGGCCGGGTGCCCCGGCCTCGACGTATTCGGTTGTGTAGCCGACCTCACGGAGTCGGTCGGCCACCCATTCCGCACAGTCCGCTTCCGGCTTGGTGGTCGCGGGGTCACCGGTGTTGGAGGTGTCGAATCGGATGAGCGCACTGACGAGATCGACCACCTCGTCCGCGCTGGAGGCGGGGACAGTCACAGTCACATTCGTACCACTGGAACACCGGTTTGGGTCCGGGGCACTCGATCCGATAACCTTAGGCGCCCGACCCCGAGTGGTTGGCAAGTCCGAGTGGCGGAATGGCAGACGCGCTAGCTTGAGGTGCTAGTGCCCTATTAACGGGCGTGGGGGTTCAAGTCCCCCCTCGGACACCCTTGTGAATCGAGCAATCGGTTACCGGTAACCCCGGCCTTCGGCCGGGGTTTTTTGTCCGCCAGGCCAGTAGCTGCGGTCCCAGCCACCCTGGCGAGCGCCATGTGGTCGCATCAGTTGTAATTCCCATTGCAGGACAGTCGTTTTGGCCGCTTGCCGGGAGCAGGGGGTCAGAAGCGTGACGGCGCTATACCGCCTGATCCACCCGTGATCACCGCCACCTTGCCGTCAAGCTTTCCACGGCCACTCCATTCAGTGATTACCTGGCCGGCGAACTCAAGCATCTGGTCGAGGCTGGGGAACATCGCGAAGGCATCCACAATCGCCTCATCAGCACCGGACCCGGCCAGGCGCGCGAGCCTGGCGACCACCTCGTCAACGGACGTGCCCGGTTCCAGGTTGATCCGCATCGCTGTCTTCAACGCATCGGGATCGCGGCCGGCGTCCTTGGCCGCACGGCGCGCAATCGACCACAGGCGATCGGTGACCTCGGCCTGCAGCCCCTCGACTCCGAGCCAGCCGGTGCCACTGCGACCGACCCGGCGCATCGCGGCCTCGCTGGCGCCACCGATCCAGATGGGCGGACCGCCGGCCTGCACCGGGCGCAGGTCGGCATGGACCGGCGGCAGCGAGAAGAACTCGCTGTCCCAGGACACAGGGGTGGTCGTCCACCACTCGCGCAGGAACGCCAGCAGGTCATCGAGCATCTGTCCGCGCCGATGCCAGTTCGCACTGCGGGCGATGTCGTGTTCGTCCTTCATCCACCCGATTCCCACGCCCACGTCGAGGCGGCCTTCGCTGAGCACTTCGAGCGTGGTCAGCAGCCGGGCCAGGTGCACCGGCTCGTAGTAGAACGTGTTGAGCGTGCTGGCGTTCAGCCGAATCCGACTGGTCGCGGTGGCCGCGACCGTCCACAGCAGCACCGGATCGAGATAGCGGGTCATCTGCGGCGGGTACGGCTGTTCCCTGCCCGGATAGACGCTGTGCATCTCAACCGGGGTGACCAGCCGATCCCCGACCCACAACGTGTCGTAGCCAAGGTCCTCGAGTCCGCTGCAGAACGCGCTGAGACCAGCGGCGCTGCTGATAGCGGGCCCGACAATGGGAAGTGCGAAACCAAGCTTCATGATGAGAGTCCCCTCCTGCCATTTAGGTGATATATCAACCATCAACAGGGCGCACGATGCCCCTGTTCGTTCACGGCCCGGAACGCCCTCGGCGTCCAGCCGGTCAGGCGGCGCCGAGTGCGAAGTCGAAACTCCCCACCCCATGGCGCGCGAGACCCATCACGACCAGGCCGGTTCCTTCCAGCCAGTGCGCCATGCCCAAACCGCCGACGTCGAGCGGGCGCAGCCCGAGGCTCTCGATGAACTCCGCCACGCCCGCCTTGGCGCGTGCGTCGTCGCCGGCGATGAAGACGTCGAGCGAGCGGCCCTGGGTCAGGACGACACCGAAAGTGGTGTTGAACGCCTTCACCACGCCGGCTCCGGCCGGGGCCGCCTTGGCAACTTCCTGCGCGATCGAGGTGTCATCGGGAATGGCCAGCCCGTCGGCCGCGGCATTGAAGGGGTTGCTGATGTCGACGATGACCTTGCCCGCGAGGGCGTTTCCGTACTGGGCGACGACCGGGACGACATCGGCGTACAACAGCGCCACGATGACGATGTCCCCGGTCGGAACGGCGCCGAACTCTCCTGCCGTCGCGCGGCCGCCGAGAGCCTTGGCCAGGTCAGCGGTTTTGGACCGATCTCGGCCGATGACCTCGACGGTGTTGCCGCCCGCTACTGCCAGTGCGCCGATGCTGCGGGCCATGTTTCCGGTGCCGATGATGCTGATGCTGCTCATAAGGTGTCCTGTCATGACTTACGATCGAAAGGTTGACTCCTCCACCTTAAGCCGCATTGGTTGATGGGTCAACCAATCAAGAGAGGATGGAGGCTGATGGAACCGAACTGGCTGAGTCCTCGTGAAGACCGCGCCTGGCGGGCCTTCATGCACGCGCATCATCAACTCGTCGTTCACCTGAACCGCGGCCTGCAGGAATCAGGCCTGTCCGGCGCCGACTACGAGATCCTGGCCGTGCTCTCGGGTGACGACAGAGACGCCATGCCCGCCCACGAGTTGTGCACCACACTGGGCTGGGAGAAAAGCCGTGTCTCCCACCAGGTGCGGCGTATGCAGAAGGACGGGCTGATCAGCCGCGAGCCCAACCCCGACGATGCCCGCAGCACCATGGTCGGCCTGCTGCCGGCCGGCCGCGCCGCCATCGAGAAGGCTGCGCCTGAACATGTGGCGGACGTCCGCCGGAATTTCATCGACCTGCTCAGCCCGGCCGAGCTCGACATGCTCACCGCCCTCAACGAACGGATCCTGCACCGCTTGGCAGAAGGCGACGGCTCCCCCACCGAAGACGAGCTCTCCTAGCATTCGCCAGACGGGCCACCAACGGCTGCTCGGCCGAGACAGATTGGCGCACTTCGCATTTTCGGCTCCGCGATCACACTCAAGCCGGGTTCAACTTCCCGGCGGCGGCGACAACCCAGGTCAATTCCTTGTGGAAGATGTCGCTGTGCGCCCCTGACGGGCTCTTGTCCTCGATCACCACTTCCGACGCATTCAGATTCAGGATCCGACCGGGTTGGAACGGGTAGGTCGTATTCACCGCACCCAGGCTCTGGGTTTGAGACTGGTACGCCCCGTGCGAACCCATGGCCCGCCAGCGGAACAGCGGATCCTCGGCCCCGGCCGCATCCTCGCCCGCCGCGGCCGAGGCCAACGGATAGAACGTCCCCAGCGCCCGGTCATGACTGGAGAAACAGACCGTCAGCGGGCCGTCGATACGGGTGAGCAGCCCCGCCAGTTCACCCGCACCCTTCCGGAACGGCAACCGCTCGGTGAACGTGAAGCGCGAGTACGCGCCCTGCAACAAGGTCACCGCCTTGACCGGTGAGGGTTGGACCTCGCTCATCCCGGCAAGGGCGTAGGACACCACCCGCGCTCCGAAGCTGTGCCCGACCAGGTGAATCCGCAACCCGGAAAAATCGGCGTGCAGTGCATCGATGACGGGGCCCAACCCGCGTCGGCCCACCACCCCGGCGCGGTTCTTCATCTTCCAGTAGCTCAGCTGGCGCAGGGCTTCCTTGGCGCCATGCCACAACCTTCCGGCGATGTCACCGAGGCCGGCCGCTCCTCCGCCCCCACCGTCATCGAATTGCACACCGGCAGATGCTAATTCGTCGGCAAAGGTGGTAAACAACTCCTCCGGATCCTGGTGTTCGGCGAGCATCCCGGGCCCGGCGTCCGGGGTGGCCACCTCACCGTCGTTGAACCCGGCCTGCGTGGCGGCGCTGAACGCGCGCAGCGCGTCGAGCAACTCGGGCAGGCGATCGTTGCTCGGCGGGGCCGCCAGCAGACCGGCGATGGTGTCCAATTGTGCTTTGCCGTCGGGAAACAGCTCCTTGAGCTCGTCGAGCTGGGCCGCATCGATGGTGACCGGCCCAGCGGGCGTCCCCACCACCTCGTCGCCCAATGCGGCCGCACCCGCACCGTCGTGTGCCACCGGTCCGGAGAAATCCGGGATCGGCTCGTCACGCCAGAGTTGAGACGGCCACCGCAGCCCGACGAAGCCGACCGCGCGGGCCGGGTCGAGTTGTGGGGCCAACAGCCCGAACCACCGCTCGTACAACGACGCCGCGGCCGCTTCGTCGTTGTTCCAGCCGTGGGAGAAGATGACCAGATCGGTCAGTCCCGCCGCACCGATCCGACCCGTGAGATCGGCCAGCACCGCTGGATCCGGATCGCCCTCGGCATCGAACACCAGTCGCCAGATCCGTTCTGCCACATCGTTGGTCATCGGAGTGCCTTTCAGGTCAGACGGATTGCAGTGCCCGCATGAGATCGACCATGCCGCTGCCCTGGAATGCCCGGTCGCGGTTCAGCGAGGTCGCGGATTCGACGAAGATGCGTTTGATCGCCTCCGGTTCGCTGACGAACTCCCGCTGCACCGACAGGAACGCCGCTATCGCGCCGGACACGTGCGGCGCCGCCATGCTGGTGCCGCTCTCCTCGACGTAGACCGGCACGTCGGGCTTGACGTCGATCTGGTTGGTCACGGCCTCCCGGCGGGTCCCGGCCGCGGCCGAGGTGATGCGCTCACCCGGTGCGACCAGGTCGGGCTTGCATCGCCCGTCCCCGGTGGGGCCGCGTGAGGAGAAATACGAGACGCCGAAGGTGTGCGGTGAACTGCGGTGCGTGGACCCGACGGTGATCGCGCTTTCGGTGTTGCCGGGATCGTTGATCGTCATGTCCGCGGTGAACTTCACCGAATCCTTGCTGAATGCCGTATTCAGCGACACATAGCCGGAGTTGCCCGCGGCCACGACCACCACCACGCCCGAGCGCACGGTTTTGTCGACCTCGATACACATCGGGCTCTGCCCGCAGGCATACCACTCGGCGTCGAATTCGTACCCGAGGCTGAGGTTCACACCGTGTATCCGCGGTACCCGCTCACTTCCGGCGTTGAGCTTCCTGACATAGGCCAACGCCTGCATCACCCGGCTCACCCGGGAGGTCTGATCGCCGGGCCCGAGCACCTTGAGGCTCACCAGTTTGGCCTTCGGCGCCATGCCCGCCAGGCGGTCAGGATTCGAGACCGTCCGTGGCGCGGCGATCGGATCACCGCCGTGCTCAGGGTCATTGAGTCGCTTCTCGATCACCACGACGTCCGCGGGCTTGCGGCCCACCAAACCCCCGGCGATGATCCCGGCCACGTGTGTGCCGTGTCCGTCGGTGTCAGTCAGCGGAGCTCCACCTCCGGTGAAGTCACGGTGCAGATCGACCACTGAAGGATGCCGCAGGTTCTGGTATTCCGAGAAGTGCGCATGCGTCTCGTCGATACCGGAATCGACCACAGCCCAGACGATCCCCTCGCCGTAGCTGTCGAACGACCGTTGCGCCGCGACAGCCTTGATCGTGGTCGAGGAGGCGTCGATCTGTGTGTGCACCTCGAAGTCCGGCCAGATCCGGTAGACCGCCCGTTCGGACCAGGTCTGCGGAACGGCGTCGGCGGACACCAGCGATTTGATCTGGGCCGACGTGAGATCACCTGCCATGAACTGATCGGCGAGCGCCATCGGAGTGCCTGCCGCACCGACCGATTCCCACAGCCGCTCGACCCTCGCGATCGCAGCGGCCACCGATGGCTGAAACGTCAGGTTGAGCTCGATCATGATCGGTATGGGCGTGGCCTCGCCTTCTCGCGCCATCGCCATGCGCAGGGGTGGTGTCACGACACCTGCCAGCACCGGGTCGCGTTTGGGCGGTTCGGGAGTGCCGACCTGCGCCGGCGGCACGTCGGCGATAGCCGCGGTCCGCACCGCCTCCGTGGCGACCCCAGTTCGTTCACGTGCACCCGCGACGGCTGTACGGCCGGCGTCGGTCAATTGCACGCGTGCGCTCTTCGGCGTCTTGGCCGCAACCAGCTTCCCCCGACGCAGTCGGGTGACGGCATCCTGAACACGGTTGTGCCAGTACGGTTTGTCATTCTCGTATTGCCGGTCCCGCTCCTCGAATCTCGATGCGAATCTGGCAGCGACGGTCTCTGTCAGTAACGCCATGTCGGCAGCCTTGCCGGACTTCTCCAGATCCCCCAGCGCACTGAGCACCCGATCTGCCCAGACTTCCCCCGTTGAACTCACCGCACTCCTCGGCATACGCAACCACCCCAGGTTTTCCTGCGTCGATTGATCGTCGCGCAACCGGGCCACGCACACACGCGTATTCGACTACTCGAAACGCGTAGGGAACGCCCGGAGCGGATCGAGTAGCCCACTACTCATGTGATTTCTGCTTCCGTGCACAACAATCGTGGCCGACGGGCTCGATATTTCGGCCGGAGGGAAAGCAACGAATGGTGACTACGGCGAGACAGGCACCTGCATACGTCGCCGCTGTCTGGTCCCGGTCGCGATCGCTGACGGCCACCCTCGCAGCCAGATTCGCCCAGCACATCGACCAGACGGTGGGGTGGTCCCGGCTCCCCAAGCCGATCGGATTGATCGTTCTGATCGGACTGCGTCGTCAACTGCGTACGTCGAATCTGTATGCCGCCGAACCCGCCCCGGTCCCACCGGGTGAACCCGTCACCACATCGACGGTCGGCACCGCCGGCGAAGGCAACTATCTGGGCGCCCGCACCCGCGACGGGTCCTACAACGATCTCAAAGAACCCCGGATGGGTGCAGTGGGTTGCCGGTTCGGCCGCAACGTCCCACCCGAACACTCCTACCCGGAATCCGCTCAGCGTCTTCTCTCCCCCAACCCGCGGCTGATCAGCCGCACCCTGCTGACCCGCGAGAGTTTGCAGCCCGCGACCACCCTGAATCTGCTGGCCGCAGCATGGATTCAGTTCGAGGTGCACGACTGGTTCGCCCATGGCTCGGTCACCACCCAACCGTGGGTGGTACCGCTGCGCGACGACGACCCGTGGCCGCAGCGGCCGATGCGCGTCGAGCGCACCCCGCCCGACCCCCACCCCAGCCCGGCCGGTCCGCCTGCCTTCGTCACCCAGGAGTCGCACTGGTGGGATGCCTCCCAGATCTACGGGACCACACCGGCATTCGCCAGTGCTCTGCGCGCACCCGAGCACGGCAAGTTGCGTATCGACGAGTCCGGCCTGCCGCCGCCCGAAGTCGAAGCGACGGCCGACCTCACCGGCACCGCGGGCAACTTCTGGGTAGGCCTGGCCCTGCTGCACTCGCTGTTCATGCGCGAGCACAACGCCATCTGCGACCACCTGGCCCAGGCGTACCCCTACCTCACCGGCCAACAGCTCTATGACAAGGCGCGCCTGGTCAATTCCGCACTGATGGCCAAGATCCACACCGTGGACTGGACGCCTGCCATAATCGCGCACCCGACCACGGTGACGGCCATGCGCGTCAACTGGTTCGGACTGCTGGGCGAGACGCTGGGCCCCCGGTTGCGACGAATCTGCGGACGCGTCGGCAGCAGTCCCCTGCTCTTCGGCATCCCCGGCTCACCGACCACACATCACGGCGTGCCGTATTCGCTGACCGAGGAGTTCGTCGCGGTGTACCGGATGCACCCGTTGATCCCCGACGAGTTCACGTTCCGCTCGCTGGCCGATGATCGCGTCACCGCACAGCACGAGCTCCCCGAACTCTCGGTGCTCAATGTGCGTGCCCGGCTGAGCGAAAACCCGATGGCCGACCTGCTGTACTCCTTCGGCCGGGCCCATCCCGGGGCGTTGTCGCTGCACAACTTCCCCAGGCACCTGCAGCAAATGCGTCGCGTCGACGGCACCCTGATCGACCTGGCCACGATCGACCTGGTCCGGTGCCGGGAACGAGGTGTCCCGCGCTACAACGAGTTCCGGAAGCTGTTCCGGCTCAAGCCGGTGAAGACCTTCGAGGAGCTGACCGGTGAGACGGCCCTTGCCGCCGAGCTGCGCGAGGCCTACGACGACGACGTCGACCTGGTCGATCTGGTGATCGGCCTGTACGCGGAGCCCAAACCGCCCGGGTTCGGCTTCAGCGACACCGCATTCCGCGTCTTCGTCCTGATGGCCACCCGGCGGCTGGAAAGCGACCGCTTCTTCACCACCGACTTCCGCGACGAGATCTACACCGTCGCCGGTCTGAAGTGGGTCCGGGACAACGACATGCGCTCGGTGTTGTTGCGCCACTTCCCCGAACTGGCGCCGGCTCTGGCCGGCGTGACGAACCCGTTCGCCCCCTGGAACGTCGCCTCCCCGACCAGAAAGGCACCCGCATGACCGAAGCTATGGCCCCCGCCGACGTACATCGCATCGCCGGCAGCCTCAGCCCGGTTCACTACCGCGAGGATCTCGAGCAGCCCAAGGCGGGTGAGGCCGAGGACATCGAGAAGATCATCGAGTCCCTGCACAAGAACAACGAACGCGCGTACAAGAAGTTCAAGCACGGGCTGCGAGACGCGCATGCCAAGAGTCACGCCATCCTGCGCGGCGAACTCATCGTCAACCCGGATCTGCCCGAGGTGCTGACCCAGGGGATGTTCGCCGAAGCACGCAGCTATCCGGTGATCGCCCGCATCTCAACCACCTCAGGGGTATTGCGCAGCGACCGGAACCGGGGGGTACGCGGACTCGGTATCAAGGCCATCGGTGTGCACGGCGAGCGGGCGATGAAGGACCCGAAGGATGAGCCGAATGTGACACAGGACTTCGTGCTCGTCACCCACGAGGAATTCCTGTTCGCCGACGCCCACGCATACCGCAAGCTGGGGATGCTGAGCGCCACCCTGCTGGCCCGGTTGTCCGACCGCGCGTTGTGGGCCGGTAGTGAGCTGCTCGGCGCGCTCAAGAAGGTCGGCCTGCCGATACCGCAGAACCTGGCCGTGTTCGTCGCCCCCAACCGTCCCATCCTGGGCGAGACGTTCTACTCATCGGCCCCGATCCGGTACGGCGACTACGTGGCCCGCTTCAAATACGAACCGACCTCGCCCGAGGTCAAAGCACTCGCCAATCAGACTCTTCCGCGCAATCCGGGTCAGGACGAGCACCGCGATCTGATCATGGCATTCTTCGAAAGGCACTCTGCGGAGTACACATTCAGCGTGCAGCTGTGTCTGGACACGGAGAAGATGCCGATCGAGGACGCCACGAAACCTTGGGACTCGCCGTACCTTCCGGTGGCCAAGGTGGTGTACCCCAAGCAGAATCCGTACAGCGCACTGCGCCGTGCGTACGGCGACGACGTGCTGTCGTTCAACTCATGGCGTGGCCTGGAGGCCCACCGGCCGCTGGGATCCATCAACCGGTTGAAGCTCAAGGTTTACGAAGCATCGAGCGACTTCCGGCACCGGATGAACCGCATCGAGCGGCATGAGCCCTCTGACATCACCGAACTTCCGGACTGACGCCGGCGAACGGGAAATGCTTGCAATGGGAAGAACATTCGCCACCTCGGCCGACACACGACGCCCCGTCGACCCCCTGTTCGGCAGCGTTCCGGGCCTGGTGCCCCTAGACTCAGGGTTCATGCCTGGTCAGTGGCAGCTCTTGGACCGGCCCGCCGAGCACGAGGCCATCAGGGCCGCCCTCAGCGGGACGGACAGCTGCGGAGTCGTGCTCGTCGGGGCCGCAGGCGTCGGCAAGACCACATTGGCGCGCACCGTCACCGCAT
The DNA here is from genome assembly GCF_010727325.1 of Mycolicibacterium alvei. NCBI lineage: Bacteria > Bacillati > Actinomycetota > Actinomycetes > Mycobacteriales > Mycobacteriaceae > Mycobacterium > Mycolicibacterium alvei. The sequence continues at coordinate 365,556 of NZ_AP022565.1, read as the reverse complement.
CGTTGAGCCAGAAGGTGCATTGGACCGCGTGCACCGAGTCGTCGCGCAGCATTCCGCTCGGCGCATTCGCCCACTGGGTGTCCTCATCGGGATCACGTGACCCCATCGCACTCATCGGATCGGCACGCGAATCGCTTGTGGCCGATGGCGACACCATCGTCGGGATCGACGATGCACATCTACTGGACCAGTTGTCGGCGACGCTGTTGCACCAGATCGCCGTGGAGCGCTCGGGCCACGTGGTGGCCACCGTCCGCAGTGGTGAGCCGGTTCCCGACGCCGTCACCTCGCTGTGGAAGGACGGCTATCTCGAGCGCTTCGAACTCAGCCCGTTCACCAAACAGCAGAGCATCGCACTCATTGAAATCGTCCTGGGCGGAACACTGGAGGGACTCAGCGCCGATGTGATGTGGGAGACCTCGGGCGGCAACCCATTGTTCCTGCGCAACATGGTCGAAGGCGCGGTCGACGCCGGCTCGCTGACCGAGGTGAACGGGGTGTGGCAGTTCCGCGGCCCCACCGTCATTCCCTCGGGGCTCGTCGAACTTCTCGACGAACGACTGGCGCACGCCGGCGAGGACGTCCTGCATGCGCTGAAGCTGCTATCGCTTTGCGAACCACTGGATATCGATGCGCTGGCAGAACTGGCCGGCGAGGAGGCGGTGGACACGGCCGAGATGCGCGGCCTGATCCGGATCGTCGCCGACGACAACCAGGTCAATGTCCGGTTCAGCCACCCGTTGTTCGGCGAGGCGGTGCGCCGCCGGGTCGGCACCGCATCGGCCCGGAAGCTGCGGGGCCGCATCGCCAAGATCCTGCACGAGCGCAACCTCGACTCACCTGCCAGCCGAATCAAGTTGGCCGAGTTGGCCATCCAGAGCGATCAGGGCACCGACATCGATCTACTGATCACCGCCGCCAAGGATGCGGTGTTCCTGTCCAATCTTCCACTCGGCGAGAAGCTGGCCCGCGCCGCCTTCGACCACGGCGGTGGACTCAGCGCGGCCGCGCTGCTCTCCCGCGCGTTGCTGTGGCAGGGCCATCCGGCACAGGCCGATGGCATCCTCGAACAGTTCTCGCCCGCAGACCTCAATGAGTTGGAGCTCGTGCAGTGGGGTATTCCGCGGCTGTCCAACCTGTTCTGGTCCATGGGGGACGTGGCGAGGGCCGAACAGGTGCTTGACCTGTTACAGGAACGGGTCACCCATCCGACCCTGCGACTGATCGTCGACGCGTTCGGTGCGGGTATGGCCGTGCACCAGAACAAGATTCCCGAAGGGCTCGAGATCGCCGAACGGGTCCTGGCGAACCCCGAGGCACCGCGACAGGCCGTCGATTTCGCGGCATTCGCCGCCGGCCTGTCGATGCCATTGGTGGGCCGGGGCAACGATTTCCTGCCGATCGCGTCGCGATGCCGCGCTCAGCGCAAGACGACCGACGGCATGGTCCGGATCATGGTCTTCTACGGCGAGGTGCTGGCCCTCTCCTATACCGGTCAACTCGAACTGGCCCAGCAGCGCGCCACCGAGTACACCGAGTTCTCCTCGGCCGGCCAGTTCGCCGGGTGGGCCATCTCCAAGATCATGGCCGGTGTGGCCGCCACCCACAGCGGCCGGTTCGACGATGCCATCCTGGCGATCGAGCAGGCGCTCGCCGCGCTGAATGCCGAGAGCTCCCTGCCCTGGCAACTCCCCGGCCGACTGCTGTTGGCCCGCGCCTACGCCGCGGTGGGAAGCCCCGTCGAGGCCGAACGGGTGTTGGAGGACGCCAAGGAGCACTCGGGCGAATTCATGGCGCTGCACGAACCCCTCCGGATGGTCGCCAAGGCCTGGCTTGCCGCCGCCAAAGGCGGGCACCGCTCGGCAGTCGATCTGGCCCGGGCAGCCGCCGACGCGGCACATTCCTCCGGCCAGTACGCGATCGAGGCCGAGGCGCTGCACAGCGCGGCACGCTTCGGCGACCGCAGTGTGACACGTCGGCTACAGGAGCTGGTCGACCGGACTGACGGTCCGCTGCCCGCCCTCTACGCACGGCATGCCGCCGCGGTCGCCGCCGCTGATGCGAACGAACTGGACAAGGTGGCCGGCGCGTTCGAGGAGGCGGGCCTGCTGCTGTCGGCAGCGGACGCCGCCGCCCAGGCGGTACCTCTGCACGACAAGGCCGGACATCGCCGCAACAGCACCGAATCGGCCGCGCACGCACTGCAATTGGCGTCCAGGTGCGGCGGTGCCGCCACCCCGGCGATCCGATCGGCCGCCCGGCCCCTGCCGGTGACCGGACGCGAACGCGAGGTGGCCGGTCTGGTCGCGCAGGGAATGTCCAACCGCGATATCGCCGAACGGCTGACCGTCTCGGTCCGCACCGTGGAGGGCCACATCTACCGGGCCTGCATCAAGCTCGACGTGGCCGACCGCGACGAGCTCGCCAAGATCGTCTGGAACGACCTGGCTCAGTAGACGTCGCGCACGTACCGCTTCTGGGCCACCAGTTCCCGCTTGTAGTCGCGCGCGGTGTCCTCGGACATGCCGCCATGGGTCCGCAGGATGGTCGTCATCGCCGCATCGACATCCTTGGCCATCCGGCCGGCGTCACCGCAGACGTAGAAGTGCGCGCCGTCGTCCAACCAGCGCCACACCTCGGCCCCGCGGTCCAGCATCTTGTGCTGTACGTACACGCGGTCGGCCTGATCCCGGGAGAACGCCAGATCCAGCCGGCTCAAGAAGCCGTCACTGACCATGTCCTCCAGGTCATCCCGATAGTAGAAGTTCTCACTGCGGTGCTGATCGCCGAAGAACAACCAGTTGCGACCACCGTGCCCCAACACGCGACGCTCCTGCAGGAATCCACGGAAAGGCGCCACGCCGGTACCCGGGCCGACCATGATCATCGGCGTGGCCGCGTCCTCGGGCGGCCGGAAGTGCGGCGAGCGCTGCAAGAACACCGGCGCGGCCGCAGCCCGGTCGGCGAGAAAGGTCGAACACACCCCGCCCCGGGCAGCGCCGCTCGACCCGCGGTAACGCACCACCGACACCGTCAGCTGGATCTCGTGCGGACTGACCAGCGGGCTCGAGGAGATCGAGTAGTTGCGCGGCGTCAGCCGGACCAGAACCTCTTGCCACTGTTCGGGCTCGGCGTGCACCGCGAACTCCGTCACGATGTCGAGACCGTTGCGGTTGCGCAGCCAGTTGCTGCGCCGCTCACCGGAATTGCGCAGGATCTTGGCTGCTGAGCGGTCGGGGCAGGAGTCCGCGACGAACCGCAGCAGGTCCGGTGTCACGCGGCAGATGTCGTAGGACGAGATGAGCGCATCGCGCAGCGATTGCTCGACACCGTCGACCTCGATCACCGAGTCCGGGCTCAGGGCGGTGGCCGTCAGCCAGGAGTCGACCACGGCCGGGTCGTTGCTGGCATAGACACCCAACGAGTCACCGACGCCGTAGCTGACGTCGTATTCGGAGACGTCGAAGCCGAACTGACGCACCTCCTTGGCCGACCTCGACGTCGTCAGCAGCTCGTTGCGCGCGAGCACTGCCAGAATCGGCTTGGCCCTGGTGAATTCGTCGGGTTCGATCGGAATGACGGTGCGGGTACCGGTGCCGACGACCGCCGGGACGGGCGGCGCACCGGCGAGTGCCGTGGTGACCGAATCGGCCCAGCGCCGCAACGGTTCGTCGTCGTAGGCCTCGCAGTCGGCGCGGTCGAGCAACTTGGTGGCCCCCAGATCGGCCAGCCGCTGGTCGAGGGATTTGGCGTATCCGCAGAAGTTGTCGTAGGACTTGTCCCCGATGCCGAGCACCGCATAGCGAAGCCCGTGCAACTGAGGCGCATCCGGGGCCTGTAGCCGGCTCCAGAAGTCGGCCCCGTTATCCGGTGGTCCACCGTCACCGAATGTACTGGTGACCACCAGGATGTCGCGGGCGGCGGCCAGGTCGGCCAGCGCGAGGTCGTCCATGTTGACCAACGACGCACCGTCGATACGGCCCGCCAGCCCGGCTGCGAACTCCTCGGCGGTGCCGGTCTGCGAGGCCCACAGCACCAGCGGCCCACCCGGTACCGACCGCTCGCCCGGCACACCGTCGCCGGCCCGCGAGTAGCGTCCGGCCAGGACCCCGTCCACCCACAGCCGCACCTTGTTACTGATCGGCGCCACGTCCGGCAACACCGGGACTCCTGCGGGATCGGCCGATAGACCGGTGAAAAATCCGGCCAGATAGATCTTTTCGTCCTGGCTCAGCGCCGGCCTGTGCGCAGCACTCAAGCCCATTTCCGCGGCCAGCGGATGCACTGCCGGGGAGCTGTCGACCGTTCGCACCGGTCGCAGGTTGACCGCGCACACCTTGTATTCCGGCTGCAACGATTCCGGGTCGACGGCGTCGTTGGTCACGGCGTTCACCGTCAGGTACTCGCCGTGTTCGTCGTTCCAGTGAAACGGTGCGAAGCAGTTGCCGGGCCGCACCCGGTCCGACAGCACCGCGGGGAGCACGGCGCGGCCGCGCCGGGACGTCAACTCGACCGGTTGCCCCTCCACGATGTCGAGCGCCACCGCGTCCAGGGGGTGGATTTCGACGAACGGCGCGGGATTGAGCTTGTTGAGCTTGTCCACCTTGCCGGTCTTGGTCATGGTGTGCCATTGATGTTGCAGCCGTCCGGTGTTGAGCACCATCGGATAGTCGTCATCGGGCAGTTCCGCGGCATCCATGTGCGGCCGGGCATGGAAGACGGCGCGCCGCGAAGGCGTCGCGAAGGCCAGTCGAGGCCGGTGGCCGTCGGCATCGACGAACAGGTCCTGGCTGACGCCGTCGTTGAGGTAGCGGATCGGGTGCCGGTCGTCCTGCCCACCAGGGCCGTCGATCGGTGGAACCGGCCACTGCAACGGTGTCTGGCGCAACCGCTCGTAGTCGGCGCCGCGCAGGTCGTATCCGGTCTTCGGGTTGGCGAACCCGCGGATCTCCGAAAAGATCTCCTCAGCGGACTGGTAGTCGAAGTGTTCGGCAAAACCCAGATGCGCAGCCACCTGGCAGATCAGCTGCCAGTCCGGTCGGGCCTGCCCCAGCGGGGCGACCGACGGGGACAGCAGGGTCAGGTTGCGTTCCGAATTGACCATGACGCCTTCGGATTCCGCCCACAACGCGGCGGGCAGCAGGACGTCGGCGTAGTGGTTGGTGGCCGTGGACCGGTAGGCATCGGAGACGATGACCAACTCGGCCGCCTCCAGACCGTTGATCACCGTCTTGCGGTTCGCCACGCTGGCAACGGGATTCGTGCAGATGATCCAGCAGGCCTTGATCAGGCCCTGCTCCATCTGCTCGAACATTGCGATGGTGCCGGGACCGACCTCGGAGCGGATGGTGCCGTGCGCGAGACCCCACCGGGTTTCGACGAACGACCGGTCATCGGCTGCGAGCACCGACCGCTGCCCGGGCAGACCCGTTCCCATGTAACCCATTTCCCGGCCGCCCATCGCGTTGGGCTGGCCGGTCAACGACATCGGACCGCTACCCGGGCGGCAGATCGCGCCGGTGGCCAGGTGCAGATTGCAGATCGCGTTGGTGTTCCAGGTACCGTGCGTGCTCTGGTTGAGTCCCATGGTCCAGCAACTCATCCACTCCCCGGCCTCGGCGATCATCGCTGCGGCGGTGCGGATGCCGGCCTCGGGGATCCCGGTGATCTCGGCGACCCGGTCCGGCGGGTAGTCGGCCAGAAACTCCGGCATCGCCTCCCAACCCGTGGTGTGCTCGGCGATGAACTCGTGGTCGATGTCGCCGCTCTGCACCAACAGGTGCAGCAGACCGTTGAGCAGGGCCAGATCGGTTCCCGGATTGATCTGCAGGAACAGGTCGGCACGTTCGGCGGTTGCGTTCCTGCGCGGGTCGACCACGATCAGCTTGGCGCCGGCCTTGAGCCGATCGGCCATGCGCAGGAACAGGATCGGATGGCAGTCGGCCATGTTGGCACCGGTGACGAAGAACAGGTCGGCCCGGTCGAAGTCGGTGTAGGAGCCCGGCGGCCCGTCGGAGCCGAGCGACTGTTTGAACCCGGTGCCCGCACTCGCCATGCACAGCCGGGAATTCGACTCGATGTGTACGGTACGCAGGAAGCCCTTCGCAAGCTTGGTGGCCAGGTACTGCGCCTCCATCGTCATCTGGCCGGACACGTAGAGGGCAACGGCGTCGGGGCCGTGCTGATCGACGATGGCCCGTAGCCGACGTCCCGCGTCGGCTACCGCGTCATCCACCGGCGTCGGCAGCAGTTCATCGGCACGCGTGGGTCGCAGCAAAGCGGAGGTGAGCCGATCGTCGTCGGCGGCCATCAACTCGGCGTGCATCGCCCCCTTGGTGCACAGCCGTCCGAAATTCGTGGGATGCAGCTTGTCGCCGCTCACCCGGGCGATCACCGTGCGGCCGTCATCGACCCTGGTGGTGACCTCGATACCGCAGCCGACGCCACAGTACGAACACGCAGTCCGGTGTGTCTTGTCCGGGACCGAACCCGGCGCCGCGCCGTCCGCCATGCCCCCATCGTGTGGTGAGGGTGTTGTCGGATCTTTCCGGCGACGTTATCGCCACGAAAACTGATCCTCACCGCCTGGATGCACGCGCGGTGAGCACGATCATCACTGCTCAGAGCGATGTGACGACGCCGGCCGGCGGTTCGCACCGCAGGCGAGATGTCGGCCATTGACGTAGCGCGCTACTCACGACCTGCGGGGCCGACCGGACCAGCATCACTATCAGCAGGTTCCTACCCGATCACGCGGAGGCCGTCATGACGCTGGTAACCGACGCTGTCCTTCCCGCGTTGGACTATGAGAACGAGACCGACCCGGAGGAAGTGCACCGCCTCATCGCAGCCGCCCGCGCCCAGTCTCCGATCGCGATGAGCCCGCACGGTCCGGAACTGCTGAGTTACGACCTGGTCCGCGCCACTCTGCGCGATGCGCGCTTCGAGATTCCCAGAGGCGTGTTTCTCGCCGCGCAGGGCATCACGTCCGGGCCGCTGTGGGACCGGGCGAACAGCAGCCTGCTGGGTGTAGATGCCGAAACGCACACCCGGCTGCGCCGCCTCGTCGCCAAGGCGTTCTCGCCCCGCAGCGCCGACCGGCTGCGCGAAACCTGCGTCGACATCGTCACCCAACTCACTGACCCTTACCTGCCCGAGGGACACTGCGACATGGTTGCCGACATCGCGGTGCAGTATCCGATCCCGGTGATCTGCGCGCTGCTCGGTGCCCCGAGCCGGGACTGGCATCTGTTCTCCCGGTGGGCCGATGACATCTTCAAGATGTTCAGCTGGAACCTCGGCGACCACGCCGACACGGTCGAGGCGGCATGGCTGCAACTCGACGATTACGTCGATGCCATGGTGGCGCAACGAAATTCCAGTCTCACCGACGATCTCCTCTCGGATCTGATCCGGGCCGAGGTCGACGGCGACCGTCTCACTCATTCCGAGCTGCTGATGCTGGCCGGCGGCGTCATACTGGCCGGTACCGATACCACCCGCAACCAACTCGCGGCGGCCGTCCAGGTGCTCTGCGACTATCCCGACCAGTGGCTGTTGTTGGCCGAGAATCCAGATATGGCACCACTTTTCGTCGATGAATTGTTGCGCCACACACCAATCGCGCTGAGCAGTGTGCGGATCGCCCGCGAGGATGCCGAACTGGGCGGCCTCACCATCCCGGCCGGAACCCAGGTGGTGGTCAACTTCGCTGCGGCCAACCGGGATCCACTGGTATACGACGAACCCGAGCGATTCGATGTCAACCGCATCGGTCCCCCGGCCATGATGACGTTCGGCGGCGGGTTGCACTACTGCCTGGGTGCGCACCTGGCCAGGGTCGAGCTCGCCGAGGCATTGCGGGTCCTCAGCCGGAAGCTGCACAACCCCCGGTGCGAGGGACGTGCCCCGTGGAAGCCGATGACCGGGATCACCGGGCCCGCGTCACTGCCGCTGATCTTCGAGGCAGCCTGAAGGTCTACTAATTGGACCTGAAATGCGGTGCGCACCGAAAGCCGCGATAATGACGGTGTGATATCGAAGGTCCTGTTCGTGCGCAACGACCTCACGGCTACCGAGGCCATGCTGGCCGATGTCTTCGCCGAATGCGGATTCGACATCGACACCTTCGACGTCGTTGCGCCCGAACGGGACGACCGACCCGGCGGCGAGGTGACCTTCCCCGACCCGACCGGCTATGACGTCATCGTCCCGCTGGGCGCTCACTGGGCTGTCTACGACGAGGCTCTGCGCAACAGCTGGGTCGAGGCCGAGATGGCCATGGTGCGCCGGGCGGTCGAGGCCGGGGTCGGCGTGCTCGGCGTGTGCTTCGGAGGTCAGCTCATTGCCCAGGCCCTCGGCGGTTCGGTCACCAGGTCGCCGGCGCCCGAGGTGGGTTGGTACGACGTCACCACCGACGACGAACAGTTGATTCCCGGTGGCCGATGGTTTCAATGGCATTTCGACCGCTGGACACTCCCGCCGGGAGCCATCGAGATCGCCCGGACGCCTGCCGCCTCTCAGGCCTTCGTGCTGGGCACGGCACTGGCGCTGCAGTTTCACCCCGAACTCGACTCCGGTCTGCTGGAAGTCTGGCTGGCCCACGACCACGACGGCGCGGTGGCCGCAGTCGGCCGCAGCCACGACGAATTGCGCTTGGAAACAAGAGAATTCAGCGGCGATGCGGCAGCACGGCTACGCACGCTGGTCCGGGGATTCCTCAGCCGGGTGGTCCGGACGCAACCATCGACGTAGGCTGACATCAGCCGGCGGAACTGCCTCAGCGCCGGCCACATTGCTGATGAACACCTGGAGTCTGCGAGCGAGCAGGGAACGCATCTACCGGGACCGTCACGAAGCGGGCCGGGTCCTGGCCGAGCAGTTGGTGTCCTACCGAGATCGACCCGAGCTACTCGTTCTGGGGCTGGCCCGGGGCGGAGTGCCGATCGCCTGGGAAGTCGCCTCGCACCTGCACGCACCGTTGGATGTCTTCGTGGTCCGCAAGCTGGGTGTGCCGCAGTGGCAGGAACTCGCGATGGGTGCGGTGACTTCGGGCGGTGGGTTGGTGATCAATGACGGACTGGTGAACCGCCTCGGCATCGACGACGACACCATCGCCGAGACGATCCGGCACGAGACCGCCGAGGTCGAGCGACGGGAACAGGCCTATCGCGGCGGACGCCCGGCACCCGACGTCACCGATCGAACGGTGATCCTGGTCGACGACGGCATCGCCACCGGGGCCACGATGCTGGCCGCGGTCCGGGCCGTACGGGCGGCGCGACGGGTGGTGGTGGCGGTACCGGTCGGACCACAGACGCTGAGCGCTCAACTCCTGGAGGAGGCCGACGACGTGGTGTGCGCCAACACACCACCCCAGTTCGAGGCGGTGGGCCAGGCTTTCGCGGACTTCCATCAGGTCAGCGACGACGAGGTTCGTCGCCTGCTGGCCGAACCCGGCGAGGGTTAGCTCTTGTTGTACTTCTCGGCGGAGTCGTCGGCCTCGACGTCCACGTCGGCGGCGTCAGATTCCACGACGGCATCAGATTCCGGCTCGGCAACCAACTCGTCGGGATAATCCACCGGCGCATCGACCGCGTCGAAGGTCTCGGTCGTCTCGGTGGCATTGGCCTCGTCGGCGGCGGTCGCAGCGTCGCTGCCGGCGTTCCCGCCGCGCGAACGTTCCCGTAATGCATCGACGATCAGCAGCAGCACGCCGATCACGCTGGCACCGATACAGACCCAGGCGATCAACTCATTGCTGGTAACCACCGCGGTCACCAGCGCGGCCAAGCCGATAACGGCAAGCACGAGCGCAATGATCAACATCGTTCAACCCTAAGTGTGGTGGCCCGGGATCGGGCCGGTTCACGACAGTGTGAGGAAGTCGGTCGTGCCGGTTAGTTGTTGCCGCGGTTGAACTGGCTGAAACCACCCGCCGAGTCGTTGCTTGCGCTGGAATCCACCGGCGCAGCCGAACCCCGCTGGCCCAGCTCCTCCAGCTGAGACTCCAGGTAGGTCTTCAGACGTGTCCGGTACTCACGCTCGAACGTACGCAGCTGCTCCAGGCGGCCCTCCAGGACCGTGCGCTGCTGGTTGATCGTGCCCATGATCTCGGAGTGCTTGCGCTCGGCGTCGGCCTGCAGTGCATCGGCCTTCTCCTGCGCCTGACGCAGCTGGGTCTCCGAACGGGTTTGTGCATCGGACAGCATCGCGTCGGCACGAGTCCGCGCCTCCGAAACCGTGGTCTCGGCGGTCGTGCGGGCATCGCTGACCAGCGCGTCGGCCTGCGCCCGCGCATCCGACAGCAGCTTCTCCGACTCGGCCTTGGCGGTGGACGTCAGGCGGTCTGCAGTGTCCTGCGCGAGGCTGAGCACCCGGGCGGCACGCACGGCGGTCTCCTCGCTCGGCTGAGCAACAGGAGCGACCGGGACCGGCGGGGCCTCGTAGACCGGCTGCGGGGCCGGCGTGGGCTCGGGCTCCGGCTCGTAGAGCGGGATGGACTGGCTGGCCTGAGCACTGCCGGCTCCGGACCGCGCCGAGGCCAACTCGGAATCGAGCTCGGATACGCGCTGCCGAAGATCGGCGTTCTCCTCGATGAGTCGAGTCAGCTCGTTCTCAACCAGATCGAGAAAGGCATCGACCTCGTCCTCGTTGTAGCCACGTTTGCCGATGGGCGGCTTGCTGAACGCGACGTTATGGACGTCCGCTGGTGTAAGCGGCATTGTATGCCCCCTTGAAGTCTTGGACCGTCAACCGATCTCAAAGTGTAAAGCCTCGCTGATCGCAACTGGAGTCCATCCTGTCACACCAGACCCGGCGGTTGCAGTGGAGGCCTATTTTTAAGAACGAATTTCAATCTTCTTACGCATTTGTGGGCCATTCGGCAAACGGCGAGAGCGAGTCCCCCACCCACTCGCCTACCGTTCTACATCGCCGCGCTGAACGCCAATTGCATGCCGATGAATGCCGCCAGGAGCAGCACCATGATCGACAGGTCGAAGCGCACCGCGCCTATCGTGAGCTGGGGAATGAGGCGCCGCAGAAGTTTCACCGGCGGATCGGTCACGGTCATGATGAGTTCCAGGACCACAACGGTCAGCCCCTTGGGATGCCAGTCGCGACTGAAGGACCGGATGAACTCGACGACGACGCGCGCGATGAGCAGCAGCCAGAATACGAACAGCGCAAAACCGAGAATTTCGAAGAACAGCGACAACTGAGCCGACCTCACTACAGCAGGATGTGTGACATTGGATACAGGTCGCCGTAAGGCCGGACACATCTCAGACAGACGACGGGGTCAACCGATAGTGCGACGCCGCCAGCCTACCTGTGCCCTGCCGGGCATCAGGCATACGCGGCGGCGCCCCAGAGCTGCGACGGGCGTCGCGGCTCACTGATAGGCGTAGAAGCCTGCCTCGGCGATCCGGCGCCGCTGCTCTGCACTGACGTCGACATCCGCCGGCGACAGCAGGAACACCTTGGTGGCCACCTTGTCGAACGAGCCGCGGAGCGCGAACGCCAGACCGGCGGCGAAGTCGACCAGACGCTTGGCGTCGGCGTTGTCCATCGAGACCAGGTCCATGATCACCGGGGTGCCGTCGCGGAACCGCTCACCGATGGTGCGGGCCTCGCTGTAGTCCTTGGGCCGCAGCGTGGTGATCTTCGCCAGTGGACTACCCGCCTCGAACAACTCCGCCATCCGGCGGGGATCCATCGCCAGCGCACCGCGGGTGGATCCGGACAGGGCGCCGAGACGCGGTGCGGAACGGTCGAATTCGCGGGGGGTACGCATCCGCGCATCGAACCGTGGCTCCTCGGCGAAACCGCCCGGATAGCCGCCCCGATAGGCCGGGCCCTCGTCGTACTCGGCTCCCTCGTAGCCGTAGCCGTCCTCGTCGAAACGCTCGTCACGGGGACGTCGGGCGTAGCTGCGGGCCCCGCCGCGATCGTCGTCCTCGTAGTACTCGTCGTCATAGTCCTCCATCGGCGCCATGCCGAAGTAGGCCTTGACCTTGTGCAGTGTGCTCATCTCGGCGACCCTTCTGCGGACGATGGGGGTGGTGGTGTCTGTGATGAAGATGTGACTGGTGTGACTACTTCCGGTGACGTTAGCGGGCGTTGCCCCATGAGCGCGGTACCGACACGCACACACGTCGATCCGTGTTTGACAGCGCTTTCCAGATCGCCGGACATCCCCGCCGACAGTTCGAGCCGGTGCTGGTAGTCGCGCTGCACCCGGTGCCGTTCGGCGTCCAACCGCGCGAAGGCGTCGTCGGGATCCCATGCCAGTGGCGGGATTCCCATCAGGCCGGCGAACTCCAACGCCTCGGCGGAGTTCGCTGACCCACAGATTTCGTCGACGAGAGCGGGGACATCCACATCGACACCGCCGCGTCCGGTGTCGCCGTCGAGACTGATCTGGATGTACACGCGCAGCGACCGAGTGCGCGTGCCTGCGGCCAGCCCCTCACCCGCGGCCCGGTCCAGCGCCCTCAGCAGGCGGGTGTTGTCGACCGAGTGTGCGCTGTGCGCCCAGCCCGCGACGGCCCGCGCCTTGTTCCGCTGGATGCGCCCCACCATGTGCCAGCGAATCGGGACGTCCGTTAATTCCGCGCGAACAGAAGCGACTTTATCGGCGGCCTCCTGTTCGCGGGATTCACCAAATGCGAAGCATCCTAATTGATTGAGAATAATGACATCAGACGCCGGAAAGTATTTCGTGATCGGAAGTAATTCAATTTCATTGACATTTCGCCCGACCGATTCTGCGGCCCGCGCCAACCGTGCCCGCGCAGCACCGAGCGCGGCGGTCAACTGGGCCGTCCGATCGGCGTCACGCCCGCGCTGCACGGTGCTCATCTCACCCTCACTCCAGGCTCATTCGGGGCTCGTTCCGGTCCTCATCCGGGGCTCTGCTCCATCCACACCACACCCGCCAGGCGTCCGGTCGGTGCGTCCCGGCGATGGCTGAACAACGCACGGTCGTCGACGGTGCACCGCGGGTCCACGTCGATCGAGGTGACACCCAAACCCTTTAACTGCCGGGAGATTCCGGCTCGCAGGTCCAAGCCGGGCGTACCACGCGAGGTAGTCGTGCGAGCGCCCGGCAAGACGGCCTCCACCTCGGCCGCCATCGCTTCGGGCACCTCGTAATTGGCACCGCTGACCGCCGGGCCGAGCAGCACCGAGATGTCCCCGACATGTGCGCCGGCGGCCAGCATCGCCTCCACGGTCCTCGCCACGATGCCCTTCTGCGCGCCGACCCGTCCGGCGTGGACGGCAGCGATCACTCCTGCGCGGGCATCGCCCATTAATATCGGCACGCAATCGGCGGTCACCACCACCAATGCCAAACTCGGCGTCGTCGTCACCAAAGCGTCGGTATTTTCGACCGCGGTGGCGCGCGGTCCGTCCACCGTGACGACGTGATCACTGTGCACCTGATTCATCCACACCAGCGCGTCGGCTCCGACGGCGGCCGCCAGGCGACGCCGGTTCTGGGCCACGGCCGCCGGATCGTCGCCGACATGGTCGCCGAGGTTGAACGAATCGAAGGGCGGCGCCGAGACACCGCCGGCGCGGGTCGTGGTCACCCGCCGAATACGAACACTCACAATCCCGGTTTCCGAACCCGCTGCCGGACCCCGCTCAGTGCCGCATGAACGGCGGCACGTCGACATCGTCGTCGGCGATCCCACCGTCTCCGTCGCCGCCGACACTGACGGTCGCACCATTGGTGTGTGCCGGGACACTCACCGCATCCGTCGGTTCGAACAGTGACGTGGTCACCTTGCCGGAGCGGGCCGACGCGATCGGCTGGGTCTGCGCTGCGCTCGGACTGACCACCGGCTTGCGGCTCGGCCCGGCCATGTCGAACCCGGCCGCGATGACGGTGACCCGCACCTCGTCACCGAGCGAGTCGTCGATCACCGTGCCGAAGATGATGTTGGCCTCGGGATGGGCCGAGTCCTGCACCAGCGAGGCAGCCTCGTTGATCTCGAACAGGCCGAGGTCACTGCCACCTGCCACCGACAGCAGCACACCCTGTGCGCCTTCCATCGAGGCTTCCAACAGCGGCGAGTTGATCGCGATCTCGGCGGCCTTGAGCGCCCGGCCGTCACCGCGGGCCGAGCCGATGCCCATCAGCGCGGTACCCGCACCGCTCATCACACCCTTGACGTCGGCGAAATCGACGTTGATCAGACCGGGCGTGGTGATCAGATCGGTGATGCCCTGGACGCCGTTGAGCAGCACCTCGTCGGCACTGCGGAACGCGTCCATCAACGACACCGCGGCGTCACCCATCTGCAACAGCCGGTCGTTGGGGATCACGATGAGCGTGTCGCAGCTTTCACGCAGGGTCTGAATACCGTTCTCGGCCTGGTTACTTCGGCGCTTTCCCTCGAAGGAGAACGGCCGGGTGACGACGCCGACGGTGAGCGCACCGAGCTTTCGTGCGATCGACGCGACGACGGGTGCGCCACCGGTTCCGGTGCCGCCACCCTCACCGGCGGTGACGAACACCATGTCGGCGCCGCGCAGCAGCTCCTCGATGTCGTCCTTGGCGTCCTCGGCGGCCTTGCGGCCCACTTCGGGGTCCGCACCGGCGCCGAGCCCACGGGTCGAATCACGGCCGACATCGAGCTTGACGTCGGCGTCACTCATCAGCAGTGCCTGTGCGTCGGTATTGATGGCGATGAACTCGACGCCCTTGAGGCCCTGTTCGATCATCCGGTTGACGGCGTTGACACCGCCGCCGCCGATACCAACCACCTTGATTACCGCGAGGTAGTTATGCGGGGGGGTCATGGTTCGTCTTCCTCCCAGGTTGGGTGTTCGTAGTGTTCCTGGCGCCGAATCTTCCCGGGGCAAACTCTCAACCTCAACCATAGGCTTAGAGTTATGTCAAGTAGTTCCGCGCAAACAGAACGGTAGGGGGCCAATGCCGGTGATCGCGGCAGGCGCGCCGACGCGCCGCGGGGCAATTTTCCGTCGAACTACTTGACAGTGGGCAGATCTGGGCTGGACACGTCGTACGTGTGCCCCGGTTGGGTCAGCAGCGCGGCGAGCTTCAGCGCCTTCTCGTCGGTCCGATCGTTGGTCCCCCACACCACCACCCGACCGTCGGTCAGCGTCAGCGCGATCGAGGCCACCGACGGGGCCGCGATCCGGCCCACTTGCGCCACCACATCCGGCGGCAGTGCCGACATCACCTCGAGCGCAGCCTTGGTGGCCGGATCGGCCGGGCCCGGATGGTCGGCGTCCAGATACGGCAACGTCGGCGGCGGCGGTTCGGTGGCGAAATCGACGCCGTCCCGGTCGAACAGATGCGGACCATCGGGATAGTCCTTGACCACCACCGGCACCCGCTCGACCACCGTGATTCGCAGGGTCGACGGATACTCGCGCTGCACCCGGGCGGTGGCGACCCGCCGGATCATGGCCACCCGCTCGGCGACCGCGTCCGTGTTGATCTGCAACAACGGTGTACCGGGTGCCACCGCCGCAACCGCCAACACCTGTTCCTGCGGCACTGCGGCCACGCCGGTTACCAGCACATTGCGCGCCGACATCGCCGGCGTGAAGTACAGAACCAGACCCAATGCCACCGCTACCACGCTGGCCAGTGCGGACCACAACAACACCTTCAGACCGCGAATAGTGCTGCGCGCCACTGTGTTCGGCGTGTCTGAGGGCTGTCCGTCGACCCTGCGCTTGGCCTCGCGACGGGCATGCTCGATCGCCACGGCCCGGTCGCGCGCTGCCCGGCGCTCCTCGCGCTCGCGCCGGGCGCGGCGGCGCGGACCCTCGAAGTCGGATTCCCCCGCGGGCGGTACGTCCGACCCCGCCGCAGGCGCACCGGATTCAGCCACCGGCAGCTCACCGGACTCAGCCGAACCGGGTTCCTCGGCCGCGTCGTCGGGACCACCGGGGCCCGTTTCGGTCACGGTGAATCCGTCGAGGACCGGCCCGGCGCCTGGCGATTCGCCTTGATCCCGAGCTCGGTCAGGATCTCCTTGCCCAGCATGGTCACGTCACCGGCACCCATGGTGAGCACCACGTCGCCGGCGCGGGCCGAGGCGGCGACCGCCGCGGCGACCGCTGAGAAATCGGGCACGTAGGTGACCGGCACGCTGACATGCCCGGCGACCGTGGCACCGCTGATACCGGGCAGCGGTTGCTCACGGGCACCGTACACGTCGAGTACGAAAACCTCGTCGGCAGCGCTGAGGGCGACGCCGAACTCTGTCGCGAAAGTCGCTGTGCGCGAATACAAGTGCGGCTGGAACGCGACAACGACCCGGCCGCCACTCTGGCCCACGACCGACCGGGCGGCCTCCAGGGTGGCCCGGACCTCGGTGGGATGGTGTGCATAGTCATCGAAGACCCGGACACCGCCGAGTGACCCGACCAGCTCGAACCGCCGTCGCACGCCCTCGAATCCGGCCAGCCCGTCGAGGACGGCTTCGGCCGGTGCCCCGACCTCGATCGCGGCCAGCAGCGCACCGAGCGCGTTGAGCGCCATGTGTCGGCCGGGCACCGCGAGCCGGATCGCGCGCGGGTGCGGCTCACCGGCGAGCTGGAGGTGTGCCACGGCCCCGGTCCCGTGTTGTTCCCAGCTCAGCAAGGTGCCGGCCAGGTCGCCGGCACCCGTACTGCCGTAGCGCAGCACCCGGATCCCCAATGCGTCAGTGTGTTCGGCGAGCGCAGCAGAGCCCGGGTCATCGGTGCAGACGACGAGTGCGCCGCCGGGTGCGATGCGATCCACGAATGCGGAGAACACCGCGGTGTAGGCCTGCTCACTACCGAAGAAATCCAGGTGATCAGCCTCGATGTTGGTGACGACCGCGACATTCGGGGTGTACTCCAGCAGCGAGCCGTCACTCTCGTCAGCCTCGGCGACGAAGCACGTCCCGCTGCCGTGATGGGCATTGGTACCCGCCTCGCCCAGTTCACCACCCACCGCGAACGACGGGTCGAATCCGCTGTGCTGCAACGCCACGATGAGCATCGACGTCGTCGTGGTCTTGCCATGCGTACCCGTCACCATCAGCGTCGTGTAGCCGGCCATGAGCTTGGCCAGCACCACCGGGCGCAGGATCACCGGGATTCCGCGGCGCCGGGCCTCGACGAGTTCCGGATTGGTCTTGGGGATCGCCGCGTGGGTGGTGACCACTGCGGTCGGCCCGCCCGGCAACAGATCCAGTGACGATGCATCATGACCGATTCTGACCTCGGCACCGCGGGCCCGCAGGGCCACGACGCCGCGCGACTCCTTGGCATCCGATCCGGACACCAGGCCACCCCGGTCCAGCAGAATCCGGGCCACGCCCGACATCCCGGCTCCCCCGATCCCGACCATGTGCACTCGCTGCAGTTCAGCCGGAAGTGAATTACCTTTCACTGCAGCCTCTTTCGTTGAGCACGGGCGACATCCAGGGCGACCTGAGCCACCCGCCGAGCGGCATCGGGATGGCCCGACAACGAGGCGGCAGCCGTCATCCCCGCCAACCGGGCGTCGTCGGTCATCAAGCCGGCGACCGTATCGGCCACGAATTCGCCGTTGAGCTGCGCATCGTCCACGATGATGCCGCCGCCGGCCGAAACCACCGGCAGGGCGTTGAGCCGCTGCTCGCCATTACCGATCGGTAGCGGGACATACACAGCCGGCAGTCCGACGGCGGTCACCTCGGCAACCGTCATCGCCCCGGACCGGCAGATTGCCAGATCGGCCGCGGCATAGGCCAGATCCATTCGGTCCAGATACGGCACCGCGACATACGGCGGTGCGCCCGGCGCAGCCTGCGGCAGATCAAGGGTGTTCTTCGGCCCGTGCGCATGCAGCACCGAAACACCCGCAGCACCAAGGGCTTCGGCGGCAGAGGACACCGCACGGTTGAGCGACTGCGCCCCCTGCGAACCGCCGAACACCAACAACACCTTGGCATCCGGTGCGAATCCGAAATGTGCCCTGGCTTCGGCACGCATCGCCGCACGGTCCAACGACGTGATCGCGGCGCGCACCGGCACCCCGACCACCTCGACCTTGCGCAGCCCGGGTTCGGGCACTGCCGAGAGCACCCGGCGAGCCGACAACGCACCGACCCGGTTGGCCAGGCCGGCACTGGCGTTGGCCTCGTGGACCACCACCGGGACCGCGCGCCGACGCCCGTGCAGACCGAAACCACCACGGGCCGCGAGGTAGGCCGGCAGTGCGACGTATCCGCCGAACCCGATCACCACGTCCGCCTCGACACCGGCCAGCACCGACCGGGTCTGGCGAATCGCGGTGCGCACCCGGAGCGGCAGGCGCACCAGATCGCCCGACGGCTTGCGCGGCAGCGGTACCGGAGTGATCAGCTCGAGGTCGTAGCCGCGTTGCGGAACCAGCCGGGTCTCCAGACCGCGGGCGGTTCCCAGGGCGGTGATCCGGACCTGCGGGTCGAGTTCCCGTAGCGCGTCGGCGACCGCCATGGCCGGTTCGACGTGACCCGCCGTGCCGCCCCCAGCCAGAACGACGGAGATCCCCCGGTCCCTTGTACCCTCACTCACCCGTAACGCTGACCTTCCAAAATCCGGGCCCGTTGACCCTGTTTCCGCTGGCCTGCACCATATCGGACCGAGGACCTACCGTCGCCGGCCGGCTGCTGACCAGCGGCGCGTCCGGACTGGCGTACCGGCCGGTCGGCGGCATGCGGCGCGCGGCGTCGGGCGCCCCCCTGCCCCTGCTTCGTCCCGCTCTTTCCGGATCGGGCCTGCCTGCCCGGTTGCTTACCGGAAGTCGGCTTGGCCCCAGCCTTGCCTGCGGGTTTGCCCGCACCGCGTGAGGGCGCCTTCCGACGATCGTGCAGCCGGTTGCGGGCGGCCTCAAGACGGGTGGGGACATAGGGTTCGGGCAACGGCAGGCGCAGCAGCCGGGTCATCCGATCATCGCGTCCGGCCCGCAGCGCCGCCACGGCCTCCGGTTCGTGCCGGGCCGCATTGGTGATCAACCCCATCATCAGAAGTGTTGTGGCTTGCGAAGATCCACCCGCCGAGATCAACGGCAGCTGCAGCCCGGTAACCGGCAACAGGCCCACCACGTAGCCGACGTTGATGAACATCTGGCCGACCACCCACAATGTGGTGGTGGCTGTCAGCAGGCGCAGGAACGGATCGGCGGACCGCCGGGCGATGCGCATGCCGGTGTAGGCGAACAGTCCGAACAGTGCCAGCAGACCCACCGCGCCGACGAATCCCAGCTCCTCGCCGATGATCGCGAAGATGAAGTCGTTGTGGGCGTTGGGCAGGTAGTTCCACTTTGCCGTCCCCTGGCCCAGTCCGTCACCGAAGATGCCTCCGTTGGCCAGCGCGAACCGGGCCTGCCGGGACTGGTAGCCGATCCCCTGTGCATCGGCCGCCGGGTCGAGCCAGGACTGCACGCGGTCGGACCGATAGCCCGCCGACAGCGCCAGCACGCCGGCCGCCAGCACCGCGGCCAACAGCGAGGACAGGAATACCCGCAGCGGGAGGCCCGCGTACCACAGCAGACCGAGCAGGATGATGCTCAACGAGACGGTCTGCCCGAGGTCGGGCTGGGCGACGATCAACGCGAGCGCGATCACCGCGGCAGGCACCAGCGGGATCAGCATCTCGCGCAACGAGGCCCGTTCCATGCGCCGGGCCGCCAGCAGGTGCGCACCCCAGATCGCGAAGGCGATCTTGGCCAGCTCCGAGGGCTGCATCGAGAACCCGGCGACGACGAACCAGCCGCGAGAGCCGTTGGCCACCTTGCCGATTCCAGGGATGAGCACCAGGATCAGCAGCACGATGGTGAAGGCGAACCCGGGGAACGCGATCCGGCGCAAGGTGCGTACCGGCATCCGCAGGGCCACATAGAACGCGATCAGCCCGACGCCCGTCCACATCACCTGGCGGCCGAACACCGCCCAGGGTGACCCGTCGAAGTCATACGAATACACGCCCGACGCCGAGAGCACCATGATCAGACCGAGCGTGGTGAGCAGCGCAGTGACCGCGATGATCAGGTGAAACGAGGTCATCGGACGGCCCAGCCAGGCGCCGAACCGGGTCCGCGGAGCCTCCGTCGATGTGCCTGTCGAATCGGAGGTTGCGCCCGTTGCGGCACCGTCACGGCGGCGCAACCGGGCCAGGATGCCGGCCACCTCGGCTACCCGATCGCGGCGCGGACGGCGCCGGCGAAAGCATCGCCACGCTGGCCGTAGCCGCTGAACTGATCGAAGGACGCACCGGCCGGGGCCAGCAACACGGTGTCACCCGCGCCGGCCAACCCGCGGGCGACATCGACGACCGCCGCCATGACCGCGTCGGAGACCGCACGGTCCCCGACATCGATCACACGAGTCACATGATCACCAATAGACTCATTTGTCTCAAGCACCCCAGAATCCTCCCCCGTCACAACCTCGACAACGGGTACATCCGGCGCGTGTCGCGATAACGCATCGGCAACCATCTGCCGATCCCGACCGATCAGCACCACAGCAACCAGGCGATTCGCCACCTCACGCACCAACTCGTCAACCGAGGCGCCCTTCAGCAAGCCGCCGGCGATCCAGATCACGCGGTCGAACGCGGTGATCGAGGCCTGCGCGGCATGTGGGTTGGTGGCCTTGGAATCGTCGACGTAGCGCACCCCGTCGGCCTCCCCGACCAGCTCGGCACGATGCCTGCCGACCTGGAACGAGGCCAACGCGCTCGCGATCGAACCCTGGGCCACCCCGACGGCACGGGCCAGTGCCGCGGCCGCGAGCGCATCGAGCACGCCGACCGGACCGGCCACCCCGATCGTCGCGGCATCAGCCAACTCGACATCGTCGCCGAACGCACGGTCGACGAGCTTGCCGTCACGCACGCCGAGCTCGCCGGCGGCAGGTTCGCCCAGCCGGAATCCGACCCGCACCCGCGCCCCGGCGGCCGGCAGCAGACCGGCGGCCACCGGATCGTCGAGACCCACCACGGCCACCCGTCCGGCCAGCGCGCGAGCCTTGTCGGCGGCATAGCCGGCCATCGAACCGTGCCAGTCCAGATGATCCTCGGCAACGTTGAGCACCACACCGGCGTCCGGGCGCAGCGAGGGAGCCCAGTGCAACTGAAAACTGGAGAGCTCGACCGCCAGCAACTCCGCGGGCTGGTCCAGAACGGCCAGCACCGGGTCACCGATATTGCCGCACAACAGGCTTCGACGCCCATCGGCCAGCAGCATCTCGTGCAGCATCGACGTGGTGGTGGTCTTGCCATTGGTGCCGGTGACCACCAGCCAGCGCCGCGGCGGGCCGTAACGACCCGCGGCATCCAGCCGCCAGGCCAGCTCCACATCGCCCCAGATCGGTACCCCGGCCCCGGCCGCGGCGGCCAGCACGGCAGCCGTCGGCGGAAATCCCGGGCTGGTCACCACCAGGGTGTAGTCGGCGATGGCGGCAATCGCGTCGGCCGGGTCGATGACGGCGGTGCCCTGCTCGGCCAGGACGCGCAGGGCATCGGCGTTGTCATCGCACAGCGTCGCCGCCACGTTCAACGGTGCCAGCGCCGCCAGCACGGCACGTCCGGTCACCCCGGCACCGGTCACCAACACCGGGGCACCCGGGGTCAGCAGCGAGAGATCGTCGTCACCGCCGCGCCCGCCGGATGGGCCCGCCACCGTCAGGCCCCGACTGCGGTGAGCCACTCGCTGTAGAACAGGGCCACACCCAGACCACAGGCGATCGCCGTCAGCAGCCAGAACCGGATGATGACCGTGGTCTCGGCCCAACCCACCAGCTCGAAATGATGATGGAACGGAGCCATCCGGAACACCCGGCGCCCTGTGGTGCGAAACGCCAGGATCTGCACCACCACCGAGGTCACCTCGGCCACGAACAGTGCGCCCAGGACGACCGCCAGGATCTCGGTGCGGCTGGTCACCGACAGCCCGGCGATGATGCCGCCCAGCGCGAGCGAACCGGTGTCACCCATGAAGATCTTGGCCGGCGCGGCGTTCCACCACAGGAAGCCGATACACGCGCCGGCGGTCGCAGCCGCGACGAGGGCCAGGTCCAGCGGGTCGCGCACGTTGTAGCAGCCCAGACCCGGAGCCGTGGCACAGGCATTGCGGTACTGCCAGAACGTGATCAACACGTAGGCCGCGGTGACCATCGCCATCGCGCCTGCCGCCAACCCGTCCAGACCGTCGGTGAAGTTCACCGCGTTGGACCAGGCACTGACGATCACGACGCAGAACAACACAAAAACCCACGACGCCAGCGTGACCGTGGCGATCTCGCGGACATAGGACAGCTCGGGGCTGCCCGGGGTCAGACCGTTGCCGTTGCGAAACTGCAGCACCAGCACGCCGAACAGCACGGCGGCGGTCAGCTGGCCGACGGTCTTGGCGGTCTTGTTCAGGCCCAGGTTGCGCGAACGACGCAGTTTGATCAGGTCATCGACGAACCCGACCAGGCCGAGCATCGTGGCCAGCCCCAGCACCAACAGCCCCGAGGCCGACGGACCGTCACCGCCCAGCGCTACCCCGACCAGGTGAGTGCCCAGGTAGCCCGCCCAGATGCCGGCCACGATCGCCACGCCACCCATCGACGGCGTTCCGCGTTTCTTGGCGTGACTGGCCGGGCCGTCCTCACGGATCTCGTGGCCCAGCCCGCGCTTGGTGAACAGCCGGATCAACGCCGGCGTGAGCAGGATCGAGACCGCCAGTGCGATACCGACGGCAATCAGGATGAGCTTCATCGGTCGGCGTTCCCAACTTCTCCTGCCGTCGGAGACGGCGATCCAGCTCCTGCCGTCGGAGACGGCGATCCAGCTCCTGCGGCAACCAGCGCGTCGGCCAGGGCACCCAACCCCACCGAGTTGGATGCCTTCACCAGCACCACGTCCCCGGGCTGCAGCTCAGCCCGCAACAGGGCGAGCGCGGCATCGGCGTCGTCGACCATCGTGGACTCAGATCCCCACGAACCCTCCATCACCGCGCCGTGGTGCATGGCGTTCATAGTCCTCCCGGTTCCGACGACGATTAACCGAGACACATCTAAGCGCACCGCGAACCGTCCGATGGCGTCGTGCTCGGTTATCGCGTCGTCGCCCAGTTCGGCCATTTCGCCCAACACCGCCCAGCTGCGCCGCTTTCCGTGCAGGTCACCGCCGGCATCACCACCACCCTGGCGGGCCATCCAGGCCAGCGCCTTGAGGCCGGCACGCATCGAATCCGGGTTGGCGTTGTAGGCGTCGTTGATGACCGTCACACCGTCGGCGCGGGTGCCGACCGCCATCCGGTGCCGCGAGACCGGGCCCGCGCCCGCCAGCGCGGTGGCCACCTGGTCCAGATCGGCGCCGCACTGCAGCGCGACCGCAGCCGCACACAACGCATTGCCGACCTGGTGATCGCCGTGCACCGCCAGCGCCACCTCGACTTCCCCACCGCCCGCGTGCAGCGCGAACCGCGGGCGGGCCAGATCGTCGAGGGTGACCGGGCCGGCCCACACGTCGACCGCCGCGCCGGGCTCCCGCGAGACCCGCACCACCCTGGCCTCGGTTTTGCCGGCCATCGCCGCCACCGCGGTGTCGTCGACGTTGAGGATCACCACCCCGGAGGACGGAACAGCTTGTGGCAACTCGGCTTTGGTACTGGCAATGGCCTCGCGCGAGCCGAACTCACCGAGGTGTGCGGTGCCCACATTGAGCACCACCCCGATCTGCGGCGGGGCGATGGCGGCCAGGGCGGCGATATTGCCCGGATGCCGGGCCGACATCTCCAGGATCAGGTAGTCGGTCTCGGGCGTGGCGCGCAGCACGGTCCACGGATGCCCCAGCTCGTTGTTGAACGAGCCCGGCGGCGCGATCACCTGCCCGAGCGGATCCAGCACCGCCGCCAGCA
Organism: Mycolicibacterium alvei; assembly: GCF_010727325.1. NCBI lineage: Bacteria > Bacillati > Actinomycetota > Actinomycetes > Mycobacteriales > Mycobacteriaceae > Mycobacterium > Mycolicibacterium alvei. The sequence goes on along the minus strand of NZ_AP022565.1, from coordinate 341,663 downwards.
GATCCTTGGTCGAGGTCTTGCCCGAGGATCCCGTCACCCCGATGATCGTCAGCCCGTCGGCGACCAGTTCGGCTGCGACCGCCGCTGCCAACTTGGCCAGCGCGGCCAGCACCGCTGCACCGGACCCATCGGTATCGAATTCCAGAGCGCCAGAAGCGGTGTCGGCGCCCTTTGGATCGGGGGAAACGATGATCGCGGGCACCCCGACCGGGCGCGCGGCCAGCACGGCTACCGCCCCGGCCGCCACCGCCCTCGCCGCGAAGTCATGGCCGTCGGACCGGGCACCGGGTAGCGCCAGGAACAACCCACCGGTGCCGATCGCCCGGGAGTCGAATTCGACGGTGCCGGTGACGCGGGTCGCGGCGGCCTCGTCGGCAGTGATGTCGGCCAACTCGCCGCCGACGATCTCGGCGATCCTGGCGATGGTCATCTCGATCACGTGCCCGACTCCCCTTCCACGAGTGCCTCCAACGCCGCAGCCAATTCGTCACGATCGTCGAACGGCCTGGTGTGGCCGCCACCGGTCTGCCCGCTCTCGTGGCCCTTGCCGGCGATCAGCACGATGTCACCGGGCCCGGCCCAGGCCACCGCGCGGTCGATGGCCGCCCGCCGGTCCGCGACCTCCACGATCTCGGCGCCCGACCGTGCTTCAGCGGCCCCGGCCATGATCGCCGCGCGGATCAGTGCGGGGTCCTCGTCGCGGGGATTGTCATCGGTGACGACGACGAGATCGGCCAACTCGGCCGCGACCCGCCCCATCGGCGCGCGCTTGCCCGTGTCCCGGTTGCCACCGGCCCCGAACACCACGCCGATACGGCCCGGTCCCGACGCTCGCCGGGTGCCTTCTCCCGTCGCTGCGTTCGCCCCGCGATCATCTCCCGTCGCTGCGCTCGCCCTCAATGTCTCCAACACCGCCTGCAGAGCACCAGGCTTGTGCGCGTAATCGACCAGTGCCAGGAACCGCTGTCCGCGGTCGATCGGCTGCAGCCGACCCGGCACCGTCGCCACCTGCAACCCCGGAGCCGCCTGCTCAGGCGTCACCCCGGCCCCGTCCAGCAGGGCGATCGCCAGCGCCGCATTGGCGACGTTGTAGGCACCGGTCAGCCCGATCCGAATCTGGTGGGCCACGCCCGCCGGGTCCACGAGGGTGAACTCCTGGGACCCGACGCCGACCGCCGCGACATTGCGCACCTGCCAGTCTGCCGACGCGCCCGCGGAGCTGACGGTCGTCACCTTCTCGGCCCGGCCGGCCATCGCCACGCCCGCATCGTCGTCGACACAGACCACCGCGGCGGCGGCATGGTTACGCGACGCCGGATCGAACAGGCCGGCCTTGGCCTCGAAGTAGTCCTGCATCGTCGGATGGAAATCCAGGTGGTCGCGCGACAGGTTGGTGAACCCGCCGAGCGCGAAAACGATCCCGTCGACCCGGCCCAGCGTCAGCGCGTGGCTCGACACCTCCATCACCACGGTGTCGACACCGCTTTCGACCATCACAGCCAGCAACGCCTGCAGATCCGGCGCCTCGGGAGTGGTCAGCGCGCTCGGCAGATCGCGTCCGGCGATACGCACGCCCACCGTGCCGATCAGTCCGGCCACCCGGCCGGCGGACCGGAGCCCGGCCTCGGCCAGATACGTCGTGGTGGTCTTGCCCGAGGTTCCGGTCACCCCGATGACGGTCAGACGTTCCGACGGACGTCCGTACACCTCGGACGCCACCGCACCGAGCACCGCACGCGGGTCGGAATGGATCAGCACCGGCACCTGCAGCGCACCCAACTCGGCGGCGCCGGCAGCATCGGTCAGCACCGCCACCGCACCGGCGGCCACCGCCTCGGCCGCGTAGCGCGCACCGTGCACCGCCGATCCCGGCAGTGCGGCGAACAGGTCGCCTGGCCGGGCGTCCTGACCGCGCAGGGTCACGCCTGTCACCCGAAGATCCGGCAGGGGATTTCCGGTGGCGGATACCGCTTGGACCTGTTCGGCGAGCGGCACGAGGTATTGGCCGGCGGGACGGCTGGGACGCAGCTTCATGGCCATGCCACAGTACCCATCTGCGGGCCACCGACCGCACCACCCACGGCGATGGGGGTCAGGTCGCCTGCAGGGTCAACCGCGGCCCCGGATCGGCCGACAACGGGACGTTGTGACGTTGCAGCAGCCACGAGGCGATGTTGTGGAACAGCGGCGCCGCCGAGGATCCCGGTGAGCCGTCCGCGGCGCGGTGCGGCGCGTCCATCATGATGCCGATGACGTAACGAGGATCGTCGGCAGGCGCCATGCCGGCGAAGGTGATCCAGTAGACGTCGTCGTAGTAGCACCCGCACGCCGGATTGATCTGCTGCGCCGTACCGGTCTTACCGGCGATCTGATATCCCTCGACGGCGGCCTGCGGGCCGGTGCCCTGCTGGTAGCCCATCGGGTCACGCTGCACGACGGCGCGGAACATGTTGCGCACCGTACGGGCGGTCTCCGGTGTCACCACCCGAACCCCTTCGGGTCGCGGCTCATCGGTCCGGGTGCCATCGGGCGCAATCGTGGAGTTGACGATCCGCGGCGGCATCCGCACCCCGTCGTTGGCGATCGTCTGATACATCCCCGCCATCTGCAGCAGCGTCATCGAAAGACCCTGTCCGATGGGCAGGTTGGAGAACGAGCTGCCCGACCACTGATCGATGGGCGGCACCAGACCCGAGCTCTCGCCCGGCAGTCCGACGCCGGTGCGCTGACCGAGCCCGAACCGGCTGACCATGTCGTAGAACCGATCCGGACCCACGCGCTGAGCCAGCATCAGGGTGCCGACGTTCGACGACTTCCCGAACACACCGGTCATCGTGTATGGCATCACGCCGTGGTTCCACGCGTCGCGGACGGTGACCCCACCCATGTCGATCGACCCGGGCACCTGCAGCACCTCGTCCGGGTTGGCCAGACCGTACTCGATCGCGGCCGAGGCCGTGATGATCTTGTTCACCGAGCCGGGCTCGAACGGCGAGGACACCGGCAGGTTGCCCATCTGCCGGTGCTCCTGCCGACCGAGGTCCTGACTCGGGTCGAACGTGTTGTCGTTCGACATCGCCAGTACTTCACCGGATTTCGCATCGAGCACGACTGCCGAGACGTTCTTGGCACCCGAGGCATCCTTGGCCTGCTGCACCTGCTGCTGGACGTAGTACTGGATGTCGTCATCCAGGGTCAACTGCACAGTGGAGCCGTTGACCGCGTCGTGCCGGTTCCGGTAACTGCCCGGAATCACCACACCGTCGGAACCCCGGTCGTAGGTGACCGAACCGTCCGAGCCGGCCAGTACCGCGTCGAGCGAATCCTCAAGCCCCAGTAGGCCGTGGCCGTCCCAGTCGATGCCGCCGACGATATTGGCGGCCAGCGATCCACCCGGGTACTGCCGCAGATCTTGACGCTCGGCACCGACTTCGGGGAATTTTTCCATGATGGCGCCGGCGATCGCGGGGTCGACCGCACGGGCCAGATAGACGAAACTCTCGTTGCTCCGAAGCTTCTTGAGCACGGTCTTGAAATCTGGCCGGTTGTCCAGCCGGGTGGCGATCTCCTTGGCGATGTCGGAGAGCCGGCGATCCGGATCCGGCGCCTCGCTGGATTTGTCCTTCGCCTCGGCCAGCTGCTTGCGGACCCGGACCGGCTGGAACGTCAGCGCCTTGGCCTCGATGGTGAACGCCAGCTTGTCGTCGTTGCGGTCGACGATGCTGCCCCGCATGGCCGGATTCACGTCGGTGACCTTGAGCTGGCTGGCCGCCTCGGCGCGCAGACCTGCTGCCCTCGGCACCTGAAGCGTGAACAACTGCACGGCGGCGATCACCAGCACCGACAGCATGACCAGGTTTCCGGCGCGGTGCCGGAACACGAAAGACGAGCTGCGCAAACCCATTTCGGTCGCCGCAACGCGCGTGCGGCGAACCCGGGCCTCATGCCCCGGCCCGGGCGCGGCCTTCTTGGCCGGCTGTGGCTTCGGAGACCGGCCCTGGCCGCCCGGGCGGCGGCTCATGCGGCGGGCACCGGGGCGTTGACGGCGGCAGCCGGGACATGTGCCGCCGGGGCGGTCGGTCGGCTGAACTGCTCCAGAGGAACGACGGGGACGGGAGCGGCCAGCGCCTGCGCCGGCCCGGCCGGCGCAGGGGCAGCCGGCGGTGGCACGACCGGTCCCGGCGCAGTGGGCACCCCGGCGACGGGCGCGTGCGCCGGGTCGATGACCTGTTGCGGCACCAGTTGCACGGGATCAACCTGCGCGGGAGCCGCCAAGGGTGCCGGCGCCGGAACGGCGAGCACATCCGGTGCCGGCGCCGCCGGACCCGGCAGGGCCGGTCCGGGCACCGGCGGTACGGCTCCCGGCGCACCGTGGGGCGCGTCGGCCTGCGGGACCGGAATACCCGGGACGACAGGAGAACCCGGACGCGGTGTCCGGACCGTCAGCTCGCGCGGATCGACCACCTTCGGGGCCGGGGGCGCGGGCGGCGCAGGCGGGGCCTCCTCGGGCAGCGGCGTGTTCAACGGGGGCGGAGGCACGCCCTCGGCGGGCTTGGGGGTACCGACGACGGTCCAGTTACCGGCTGCATCCTGCACCAGGTGCGCGGTATCGCGTGACGGGATCATGCCCAGATTGCGGGCCGACTCGGCCAGTGCCGGTGCGGCCTGCGCCTCGAGCACATCGCGTTCCAGCGCCTCTTTCTGTTGCAGCAGGCCCTGATTGACCTGGCGGGCGTGCCCCAACTGGTAGGACCGCTCGGCAGAACCGGTCGACAGCCACAGCGTGACCGCGAGTCCCAGACCCAGCGCCGCGATCACCAACACGACGAAGGGGACACGGGAGAGCAGTACGCGCGGGTTCAGCTCGATCGAGGCCAGCCGGACCAGCAGACGTTCCCGCAACCGGACCCGCAGTGGCGGACGGACAACCTTGGGGGCCTTGGCCTTACGGGCCTTCGCCCGTGCCTTAGCCTGGCTGGTGTTCTTGGGCCGAGCCGGCCGGGTACCCGGCCGTTGATTCGGTCCGGCAGCCGGTGCCGTGCGTGCGGGCCGCTGTTCGGAACCCGGCCGGCGCTTGCGCGGCGGGGCCTGATCGGTGCGCCGCCCACCACCTCGCGCGGGTTGACGCACCGGACGCCTGCGGTCTGCCTCACGCAACTGTTCGGGTCGCTTGACCTTCATCGGTTACCCCCTTCCCCCACCTTTTCCAGTGCCCGCAGCCGCACCGGAGCGCTACGCGGATTGCGATCGATCTCACTTTGGCGGGCCTTCTCGGCACCGCGGGTCAACGCGACGAATTCGGGTTCATGGCCGGGCAATTCGATGGGCAGGCCGGGCGGGGTACGCGATGCGGTGGCGGCAGCGAAGGCCTGCTTGACGATCCGGTCCTCGAGCGACTGGTAGGACATCACCACGATCCGTCCGCCGTCGGTCAGCGCGGCGAGCGCGGCAGGCAGTGCGGCGCGCAGCGAGTCCAGCTCGCCGTTGACCGCGACCCGAAGCGCTTGGAAGGTGCGCTTACCGGGGTGCCCCCCGGTCCGCCGGGCCGGCGCCGGGATCGCCTCGTAGAGCAACTCGACCAGTTCACCGGTGGTGGAAAACGGTTTGTGCACACGCCGTTTGACCGCCTTGTCGGCTATCCGTCCGGCGAAGCGCTCCTCGCCGAAGTCGCGCAGGATCCGCGCGATCGACTTGGCGTCGTAGGTATTGAGGATGTCCGCGGCCGTCAGTGGCGCGTCCGGATCCATCCGCATGTCCAGCGGCGCATCCGCGGAGTAGGAGAAGCCGCGTTCGGTCTGGTCGAGTTGCATCGAGGACACCCCGAGGTCGAACAGCACACCGTCGATCTGAGTGAAGCCGGACTCCGCAATCGCCCCGGCGATTCCGTCGTAGCAGGTCCGCACCGGCCGCATCCGATCGCCGAACGGGGCCAGCCGGGCACCGGCGATGCCGAGCGCGGTGGGATCCCGGTCCAGACCGATCACGTGCAGACCCGGGAAGTCGGTCAGAAAGCGTTCGGAGTGGCCGCCTGCGCCGAGCGTGGCATCCACCAGAACCGCGCCCGTGCCGTCCTCATGGTGGCGGGTGAGTGCGGGGGCCAACAGCTCGACACAGCGGTCGAGCAGTACCGGGATGTGACCGTGGTCCTGGGAGTCGGACTGATCTGGGGAATCTGGCACCGCTGAAACACCTCCGCTCGGAATGGCCCCTGCACCGGGGTCTCTGTCCGAATTAACGGACCTGGCGTCGGGGAAGTACGCCAGGGCCAATTCGGGCAGAGGCCTCGCTGCACGGGCTAAGTCCAGGCCGGCCGCCGGTTCAGCGGCCGCATCAGCGGCGCCATCAGAGAACGTCGCGAGTTTCATCGGTGGCCGCGGAGAAGTTTTCTTCGTGGGTCTGCTGGTAGGACTCCCACGCTTCGGCGTCCCAGATCTCCAGGTAGTCGACCGACCCGATGACCACGCATTCCTTGGACAGGTTTGCGTACCTGCGGTGGTCGGCCGACAGGGTGATCCGACCCTGTCCATCCGGACGCTGCTCGTCGGCGGCCGCGGCGAATACCCGCAACTGTGCGCGACGTTCCGGATGCGCCTTCGCCTCTTCCACCGCTTTACGTGCGCGTTCCTCGAACTCGTCCCGTGGGTACACGGCCAGGCTGTGATCTTGACTCTTCGTGACCATCAACCCTCCTGCCAGTACGTCGCGGAACTTGGCGGGCAGCGTGAGCCGCCCCTTGTCGTCGAGCTTGGGCGTGTAGGTACCCAGAAACATCTGGACACCTCCCGCCACCGGAGTTCGGATCGCTTGCGAGATCCAGGCCTTCTGCCCTCCGAACGGGGCTCCGATTTCCCCGTTGGCCGCCACTTTACCCCACGATCCCCCACTTTGCTCCATTTAGTCCGCCAAGTTTGGGCACTCCCCCCACCTGAACACCCCATATCTCCGTGCTCAGTGCGTATTCATCCGCAGGGCGCGATCATAAGAACAGAAAAACCGCAGGTAGCGACCTATCGCGAGAGTGTGGGGGGATGTGGGGCGAAATTCCCTGAGAATCTGCCGTGCTCCCCACGCCGCCCCACGGATCCACCCGGCAGAACGACACCGGCGTGTCGCTGGACCGGCGCCCGACACCAGGCCCAGACATCCGGAACGCACAAAAAAGGGGGCAACCCGTTACGGGCTGCCCCCTGAATCCGTCTGACGGCTCAGTCGTCGAACCGGCGTCGGAACCGGTCTTCCATTCGAGTGGTGAACGACCCGCCACGTTGACGACGCTGCCGCGTCCTGGGCCGCACGCCCGGGACCACCGGTCACGCGCGGGCCGGTGACGGCGAACACCACGCCACCGAACATCACCACGAATCCCACCACCGACACGATCGGAAAATCGCCCATCCAGAGCGACTCCACTGCGAGTCCGATGACCAGTAGAGCCAGGCCCACGATGAACAGCAACGCGCCCTGAAGCCTGCGCCGAGCCGAGGGCGCACGCAAAGACCCACCACGAACGCTCGAGGCGAACTTGGGATCCTCGGCATAGAGCGCGCTCTCGATCTGGTCGAGCATGCGCTGCTCATGATCGGAGAGTGGCATTCGTCCCTCCTTGCCGACGCCGCCGTCGCGATTCCACGTGCCCGCAATCACGGGCACCTAACGCTAATGATACGAGGTCGATCCGAGCCGTACCACCTTGTTCACCGTCGATTGTAGGTCGTCGCGAGATGGCCCGGGTCGACGGGACCGAACGTCCTGCGGCCGGATAATGCTGAAGATAATGAAATGGGCAGGGCACCAGGCGGGCGAAAGGGCGAAGGCATTGGCGACGTATCTCATCGATCTGTCGCCGGACGACATGAAGCGCCGGCTTCCCGAGGCGCTGCGCGTGTACGTCGACGCCATGCGCTATCCACGCGGAACCGAGGAGCAGCGCGCCGCGCTGTGGCTCGAACACACCCGGCGCGCAGGCTGGAAATGTGTAGCCGCGGTCGAGGCGTCGGACGCCGATCCGGAGTCCGGTGCCGCCCCAGATCTGGCGGACCTGCTCGACGCACCGCTGAACGGGATCGCCTACGGCTACTGCGGCGCGCCGGATCAATGGTGGCAACAGCAGGTCATCTCCGGTTTGCAGAGAATCGGCACCAACCCCGGCCACATTGCCGACCTGATGGCCAGCTACTTCGAACTCACCGAGCTGCACATCGAGCCCCGGGCCCAGGGTCAGGGCCTCGGCGAGGCTCTGACCAGGCGACTACTGGCCGGGCGGGAGGAATCTCACGTGCTGTTGTCGACCCCTGAGATCACCGGCGAGTCGAATCGGGCGTGGCGCTTGTACCGGCGGCTGGGGTTCACCGACGTCATCCGCGGCTACCACTTCGCCGGCGACCCCCGGCCGTTCGCCATCCTCGGTCGCCCACTGCCGTTGTGAGATCTGGCACGATGACCAGCGTGCATGTCCGACCACCGAGCCGTCGCAGCCGCACCCGCCTGCTCACGTGGGTGATGTTGTTACTGATCCTGCCCATGGCGGTGGGCTGCGTCCGGGTCCGCACCTCGATCACGGTCTCCCCCGACGACCGGGTGTCCGGTCAGATCATCGCCGCAGCCAAGCCGCGGAACGCCGATGACCGGGGTCCGCAACTGCTGAACAACCTCCCCTTCGCGACCAAGGTTGCCGTCTCGGAGTACAGCCGCGACGACTACGTCGGCTCCCAGGCGGTGTTCTCCGACCTCACGTTCGCCGAACTGCCCCAGCTGGCCGGCATGAACCGGGATGCCGCCGGAGTCGACATCTCCCTGCGCCGCGCCGGTGACCTGGTGATCCTGGAGGGGCGGGTGGACCTCACCTCGCTCAACGATCCGCAGGCCGACGTTCTGCTCACCGTGTCGTTCCCTGGGGAAGTGACCTCGACCAACGGCGACCAGGTCAGTTCCTCGATCGTGGAATGGAAACTGCGCCCGGGAATCGTCAGCACCATGAACGCCCAGGCCCGCTACACCGACCCCAGTGCCCGGTCCTTCACCACCGCGACCATCTGGCTCATCGTCGGCGCACTCCTGGTCGCCGGCGTCATCGGGGGCTTGGCCTGGATGAGTCGGGACACCTCCCCGAAACCGGGTGACCCGGTCGCCGGCAGCGACTGACCGCGCGCCCCGTCCCCGCCGAGCACGTTGCTACACCACTCACTTGATACGAAACGCGCGGCACGCTCTACCCTGAATGCACTCACCGGACACACCGTTGACGACAGAAAGGGGCGGGCGCTGAGCGTGCAAACATCGGCTCCGTCAACCGTCGAGCTGGCCGGAGCCGTCACCGACCAATTGCGCGACTACCTGCGTGAGCGCCGCCTCGACAGCGAGTACATCGGAACCGACTACGCCGAACTGACCGCGGCTCTCGAAGAATTCGTCCTGCGCGGCGGTAAGCGGATGCGCCCGGCCTTCGCCTACTGGGGCTGGCGCGCGGTGATCGAGCCGGCGGACCGACCCGCGGGTCCCGATGTGTTGAGGTTTTTCGCCGCGCTGGAATTGCTGCAGGCCTGCGCCCTGGTGCACGACGACGTCATCGACGACTCGGACACCCGTCGTGGCCTGCCCACCGTCCACCGGGTGTTCGCCGACCGGCACCGCGACCGCAGCTGGCACGGTTCGTCACGGCAGTTTGGCTTGTCGGCGGCCATCCTGGCCGGCGATCTGGCGTTGTCCTGGGCCGACGACATCGTCGCGTCGGCCGACATCCCCGCCGACGCGCAGCAGCGCGTTCAGCAGGTTTGGCGCCACATCCGCACCGAGGTGCTCGGCGGCCAGTACCTCGACATCGTCGCGGAATCCAGCGGGGCCGAATCGGTGGCCTCGGCGATGAACGTCAACACCTACAAGACCGCGTCCTACACCGTGGCCCGGCCACTGCAGTTGGGCGCCGCCGCGGCCGCCGACCGGCCCGACGTGCAGCAGATCTTCCACCAGGTCGGCAACGACCTGGGCGTCGCATTCCAACTCCGCGACGACGTGCTCGGGGTGTTCGGCGATCCCGCGGTGACCGGAAAGCCCTCCGGTGACGACCTGCGATCCGGCAAGCGCACGGTGCTGCTGGCCGAGGCTCTCGAGCTCGCCGACAAATCCGACCCCGCGACCGCAGCACTGCTGCGCACCTCGGTGGGCACTGAACTGTCCGACGCCCAGGTGGGCGACCTGTGCCGGGCCATCGAGTCGGTGGGCGCCCTGGCCGCGGTCGAGGCGCACATCGAGCTACTGACCAACCGTGCCCTGGACACGCTGGCAGCCGCCCCCATTCACGCCCAGGCAAAGACCGGCCTGGCCGAGATCGCCCGGTTCGCGGCGAACCGGTCGGCATAGGAGCACGGCAAGCACGCCATGACACACACACCGACCGAGACCTCGAGCACCGGTTTCGCGCAACACCTCTCACGCCTGGCCGCATTCGCAGTGTCCGCCGATGCCCGTCCGGCCCGGCTGGGTTTCCTGGGCGCCACGCTGCTGACCATCGGTGGACTCGGCGCGGGCAGCACCCGATTGCACGACCCGCTCCTGGAGTCCCTGCACCTGTCCTGGCTGCGATTCGGGCACGGCCTGGTGCTGTCCTCGATCCTGCTGTGGGTCGGCATCGCGGTGATGCTGATCGCCTGGTTGTGGCTGGGCCGGCGCGTGATCGACCGCACCGCCACCGAATACACCATGGTGGCCACGACAGGTTTCTGGCTCGCACCCCTGCTGCTGAGCGTTCCGCTGTTCAGTCGGGACACCTACTCCTACCTCGCCCAGGGTGCCCTGCTGCGCGACGGCTTCGACCCCTACGTGGTCGGGCCGGTGGAGAATCCGAACCTGCTGCTGGACAACGTGAGTCCGATCTGGACGACGACCACCGCGCCCTACGGACCGGCCTTCATCCTGGTCGCGAAGTTCGTCACGATGCTGGTGGGCGACAACATCGTGGCGGGCACCATGTTGCTGCGGCTGTGCATGCTGCCCGGCCTGGCGTTGCTGATCTGGGCGACGCAGCGCGTCGCGCGCCACATCGGCGCGAGTCCGGCGACTGCGCTGTGGGTCTGCGTGCTCAACCCGCTGGTGATCATCCATCTGATGGGTGGCGTACACAACGAGATGCTGATGGTCGGGCTGATGATGGCCGGCATCGCACTGACGTTCCGACAACGCCCCGTCTGGGGTGTCGGCGTGATCGCCCTGGCCGTCGCAGTCAAAGCGACCGCAGCCCTTGCACTTCCGTTCGTTGTATGGGTATGGACGCGACAGCTGCGCGACCGCCACGGCCACCCGCCGGTGCGGGCATTCGTCCTGGCGACCGCCGCTTCCATGGCGATCCTCGCCGCGGTGTTCGCGGTGATGTCATGGCTCGCCGACGTCGGCCTGGGCTGGCTGTCCGCCCTCGCGGCCGGCAACGTGAAGATCATCAACTGGTTGACCGTGCCCACCGCCGCCGCCAACCTGATCAACGGCATCGGCGGCCTGATCGTCCCGGTGAACTTCTACGCCGTGCTCGAAGTCACCCGCATCATCGGCATCCTCGTCATTCTGATCGCCCTGCCGCTGTTGTGGTGGCGCTACCGGCACACCGACCGCGAAGCCCTCATCGGCACCGCCCTGGCGATGGCGGTGGTCGTGTTGTTCGTTCCCGCTGCGCTGCCCTGGTACTACACCTGGCCGTTGGCGGTGGCGGCCGCCCTGATCCAGACCCGGCCGGCCATCGCGGTGATGGCCGGGATGTCCACCTGGATCATGGTGATGTGGAAACCCGATGGGGCGCACGGCATGTACTCGTGGGCGCACGTCCTGCTGACCACCGCATGTGCGGTGGTGGCGTGGTACTCGCTGTACCGCGCACCCGAGCGGCCCGCGACTGAGCCGGCGGCCGAGAACCAGCCGTCAGTAGCCTAACGCCTGCGCGCGGCGCAATACCTCACGTGCCTGGTGCGAATGCAGGGCGTCGACCGGGCGGGCATTCGACACCTGCTCGGTTCGGCCGTCTGCCGTGATCGTCAGCGACTCGTCCGGAGTGAACAACCAGCGCACGATCTCGGTGTCGCGGTAGCCGCCGTCGCGCAGCACGATCAGCAGGCCGGGCAGGTGCTTGACCACATGACCTTCGTCATCGAAGAAGATCTCCGGCACCACCATGACGCGGTTGCGGCGCACGGCGATCAACTGCCCGTCGCGCAACTGTTGATGCACCTTGGTGACCGGGATGCCGAGCAAACCCGACACCGTCGGTAGGTCGTAGACGGGCTCGTCGGGGTCCAGGACATCATCGGCGACCGGAATGCTGCTCACCGCACTGATTCTAGGACCACGGCCGCAACTCGTAACATGTGTCCGGTGGAGCAGCAATCGGATCCACTCGTCGGCACCATGCTCGACGGGCGCTATCGCGTGGACACCGCCATCGCCACCGGCGGCATGTCCACGGTCTACCGCGGCCTCGACGTCCGCCTGGACCGCCCCGTGGCGCTCAAGGTGATGGACTCCCGCTACAGCGGCGACAGCCACTTTCTGACCAGGTTCGGCCGCGAGGCCAAGGCCGTGGCCCGGTTGAAGGATCCCGGGTTGGTCGCCGTCTATGACCAGGGGCTCGATCATCAACACCCGTTCCTGGTGATGGAGTTGGTCGAGGGCGGCACGCTCCGCGAGCTGCTGGCCGAACGCGGCCCGATGCCTCCGCACGCGGTTGCTGCGGTGCTGGCTCCGGTACTCGGCGGGCTCGCGGTGGCACATCGCGCCGGCCTCGTGCACCGCGACGTCAAACCCGAGAACGTCCTGATCTCCGACGACGGCGAGGTCAAGATCGCCGACTTCGGCCTGGTGCGCGCTGTCGCCGAGGCGAAGATCACCTCGACCAGCGTGATCCTGGGAACCGCGGCCTATCTGTCCCCTGAGCAGGTGAGCACCGGCGACGCCGACCCGCGTAGCGACGTGTACGCCGTCGGTATCCTCACCTACGAACTGCTCACGGGTGTCACGCCGTTCACCGGGGACTCGCCGCTCACCGTGGCCTATCAGCGCATGGATAACGATGTGCCCGCACCGAGCGGGGTAATCGCCGGAGTCCCAACGCAATTCGACCAGTTCGTGCGCCGTGCCACCGCACGCGATCCGGGACAGCGCTTCGTCGACGCCGACGCGATGCGGGCCGAGCTGGCCGAAATCGTCGAAGACCTCGGCCTTCCGGCGTTCCGGGTACCTGCACCGCAGCATTCGGCGCAGCACCTGGCCGCCACCCGCGTGCATGACCTCGGCGCCTCCGACGATCACCGCGCAGAGACGACGGCCGTCGTGACGGCGGCGCCCCCCTCCCCGGCGGTGACACCGCCGGGTGCTCCCGCACCGCGCCTGCCCACCCGGGAGATCACCCGCGACCAGCACGACTGGGCGCCGATCCCGGCCGACCCGGAAGCGGACGAATACGCTTTCGGGGCAGGGCAATTCGCCGGTATCGAGCTGAGCGAGTTCCACTGGGCGCGTCAGCGCGCCAAACGGATGCTGGCGTTCTGGGTGATCGCGGTACTCACCCTGACGGGCCTGGTTGCCACCGCGGCGTGGACGCTGGGCAGCAACGTCGGCGCGCTGCTGTAGCCGACCGGACCGCCAGGAATCACGCTAGCTGCGCAGCATCTCCGCGACCAGGAACGCCAACTCCAGGCTCTGCTGGGTGTTGAGCCGCGGATCGCACGCCGTCTCGTAGCGGCCGGCCAGATCCGAATCCGAGATGTCCTGCGCCCCACCGAGACATTCGGTGACGTTCTCGCCGGTGATCTCGACGTGTATGCCGCCGGGATGGGTCCCCAGGGCGCGGTGCACCTCGAAGAACCCCTGCACCTCGTCGACGATGCGGTCGAAGTGGCGGGTCTTGTAGCCGGTCGACGCCTCGTGGGTGTTGCCGTGCATCGGATCGCACTGCCAGATCACCTGGTGGCCGGCGGCCTGCACCTTCTCGATGATCGGCGGCAGCAGATCCCGCACCTTGTTGTTGCCCATCCGCGTCACCAGGGTCAGTCGGCCGGGCTCGTTGTTCGGATCCAGCCGCTCGACGTACTCGACGGCCATCTCCGGAGTCGTGGTGGGCCCCAGCTTGACCCCGATCGGATTGGCGATCACCTCGGCCAGCGCCACATGGGCCCCGTCGAGTTGCCGGGTGCGCTCCCCGATCCACAGATAGTGCGCGGACAGGTCGTACAGCTTGGGCGGCCCGTCCGGGTTCTCGGCCCGATCTGCCAGCCGCAACATCGACCGTTCGTAATCGATGACCAGGGCCTCGTGACTGGCGAAGATCTCGGCGGTCTGCAGGTTGCGGTCGGCCACCCCGCAGGCAGACATGAACTTCAGGCCACGGTCGATCTCCCCGGCCAACGCCTCGTAACGCGCCCCGGCCGGCGACGTCCGGACGAATTCGCGGTTCCAGTTGTGCACCAGATCCAACGACGCCAATCCCGACGAGGTCAGCGCACGGACCAGGTTCATCGCGGCGCTGGCATTGGCATAGGCCCGCACCAACCGCGACGGGTCATGCTTGCGCACCGCGGCGTCGGGGACGAAGCCGTTGATCATGTCACCGCGGTAGGACTTCAGGCCGAGCGCATCGATATCGGATGACCGCGGCTTGGCGTACTGGCCGGCGATGCGCGCCACCTTGACCACCGGCATGCTGGCGCCGTAGGTCAACACCACGGCCATCTGCAACAGGGTGCGGATGTTGGCCCGGATGTGCGACTCGGTGTTGTCCACGAACGTCTCGGCGCAATCGCCGCCCTGGAGCAGGAAGGCCTCGCCACGGGCAACATCGGCCAGCAGGCCCTTGAGCTTCTCGACCTCCGACGGCACGGTGACCGGCGGCACGCTCTCCAACACCGTGCGCATGGCCTTCGCCGCGTCCGCATCCCAGCTGGGCTGCTGCACAGCCGGCTTGGCCAGTGCCGCATCAAGCCGTTGCCGTAGCTCATCTGTCAGCGGGGGCAGTGGCGGCAGCTGGTCGATGGGGATGTCAACGGTCCAGTTCACCCGTTCATGGTAGCCGCCGGTGAACGGCCGATTCAGGGTTGTCGGGTGCCGGATTCCCGCGCCGGGGTGAGCCCGATCCCCGTCATCAACTGGAACCGGTGCAGATTGTGCCTGGCATCGACGAGCGCATCGTGCGCATCGGTCGGTCGTGCCGGCATCCGCGGCGATCCACGGTCCTCCCAGAACTGGCGCAGCTCGCGGGTGAACCGGGGCATCGCCGGAGGCAGATCGGTCATCGGCCCCCACAGCTGGCACAGCACCACGTGGTCGTAGGCGCCCACCCAGGCCCACAGCTCGATCGGCTCGTCACCGTCGATGTCGAAAAAGTCCTCCAGCTCCGACCGGATCTGGCGCCGCGACCGCCACAGCTTCGACGACGGCGACGGCAGCTTGGGCAGCACGTGCTTGCGTACCCACCGGCCGGCCCGGTCCGGATTGAATTCCGTCGAGATCGCGTAGTACTCGCGGCCGTCCTCGGCGGCGACGCCGATCGAGATCAGCTCGATGGTGCGACCGTCGTCGATGAACTCGGTGTCGTAGAAGTAGCGCATCAGGCCGCCGTCCGGGTCGGGTCACCCGGTGCCGGGGCGGCATGGACCTCCCGATCGAGTTGTGCGTCGACAGTGGCGTCGTCGGGAACCTTCGGCATACCGGTGATCGCGTCCTGCAACCACAGCTTGGCCTGCACCACGGGCCGGCGCAGCCAGCGCTCCCGCTGCAGTGCGCGGTGCATCCTGCGGGGTTGGCCCGTGTAGCGCCAGCGCGCCCACGGCGCATGCGGCCGCGACAGCCGAACTGCCCCGACGAACAGCAACGGGGTTATGAACATGCCCACCAATCCAGTCCAGACCTTGCCTTTGAGCAGAACCACCACCGCCAGGAGCAGGGTCAGCACCGCAACCGCGACCACGACCGCCCGCCCGACCGGCGACTGGTCCTCCCGCCAGATACCGATATCAAAGAATGACAGGGGATTGAAACCCAGGATCAACAGCCCGGCCACGGCCACCGCGGCGAACACCGCATCCACCGAGGTACGGCCGTCCTGGGCCCAGTACACATCCGACAGATGCAGGATCAACGCGAACTCGTCGAGCACCAGGGCCGCGCCGATGCCGAAGAACACCGCGGCCACGGTGAACTCCGCTACCCCGCCGTTGACCGCGAGCGTCACCATCGTCACGCCCGACACCATCACCAGTACGACGCCGATCACCATGTGGTGGATGTGCACGGAACCGTGTCCCATGTTGCGGGGCTGCCACCACTTCGGCGGCCGTTCGTCGCCGGCGTTCCGGCGGATGTAACGCACCACGAGTCGCGTCACGAAGAACGTGAGAATGAACGCCACCAGGCAGCACAGCAACGGCAGGCGATCCCGGGTGAGGAAATCGAGTTGAACGGTCGCATGCACGGACAGAGAACTTACGCCGCCCCACGCGCGTCGCGAGTGCGGATGCGCCGTCGGAGGGTGGCCCCCGATAGTCTGTTGAGGACATGAGTAAGCGGCAGTCGCCCGGTGGGGCTGGTTTGGCACCGACGATCGGGTGGCGGCTTTTTCAGTTGCTCACCGCGGCTGGGTTGATCCTGGTCGGCTGGAGGCTTCTGGGACACGTGCCCTATCGCATCGACATCGACGTGTATCGGATGGGCGGGCGGGCGTGGCTGGACAACCAGCCGCTGTACGCCGACGGCGCCATCTTCCACACCCAGGGCGGTCTGGACCTGCCGTTCACCTATCCCCCGCTCGCAGCGATCATGTTCGCCCCGTTCGCCTGGCTCTCGTTGCCGGCGGCAAGTGTGGCGATCACCGCCACCACCCTGGTACTGCTGATCGTCTCGACGGTCATCGTGCTGACCCGGCTGAACGTCTGGCCGGACACCGCGATCACCTCCGAACCGGCCTGGCTGCGACGCTGCTGGCTGGCGGTCGCGCTCGTGGCACCCGCGGTCATCTGGCTGGAGCCGATCCGGTCGAACTTCGAGTTCGGGCAGATCAACGTGGTGCTGATGACGCTGGTGATCGCCGACTGCGTGCCCCGCCGCACGCCGTGGCCGCGCGGAGTCCTGTTGGGCCTGGCGATCGCACTCAAGCTCACGCCCGCGGTGTTCCTGCTGTATTTCCTGCTGCGCCGCGACATCCACACGCTCCTGCGGACCGCCGCGGCCACGGTGGCAGCGACACTCGCCGGGTTCGTGCTGGCCTGGACCGACTCGATCGAGTACTGGACCGAGACGGTGCGCAACACCGACCGGATCGGTACGGCCACGCTCAACACCAACCAGAACATCGCGGGCACTCTGGCCCGGCTCGGCCTGTCCGAGGGGCCGCGGTTCGTCCTGTGGGTCGTCGCCTGCTTCGCGGTGCTGGCCCTGACGGTCTGGGCGGCCCGGCGGGTCCTGCGCTCCGGCGCCGACGAGGCCCCGTTGGTCGCCCTGACCTGTGTGGCGATGTTCGGCCTGGTGGTGTCGCCGGTGTCGTGGTCGCATCACTGGGTCTGGTCGCTACCCACCCTGTTGGTGACCGGCGTGCTCGCCTACCGGATGCGCAAGGTCCGCCTGCCGGCGGTGGCACTGGCCCTGGTGACGCTGATCGGGTTCGCCTTGATGGTGTGGACGCCCATCGCGTTGTTGACCCCGCACCAGGAAACCGCCGCATCGGTGCTGCGGCAGTTGGCCGGTGACGCCTACCTGTGGTGGGCGCTCGCGGTCATCGCCGTGCTCGGGCTCGTGTCCGCATCCAGGTCGGAACACACCACCGCGGTGCCCGCCGCCCCGCTGGTCCAGCTCAGCGGGGGCGAAGCGGTCTAACCGGCCGCCGCGTGTGGCAGGCGGGCCGCGGGCTTGGTCATGTCGACCGGCTGTCCGTTGACCTGCTGCGGGTTCTCCTTGAGGGTGGCCGCATAGATGTCGACGTACTCCTGATCGGACAGGTCCATCAGCTCGTACATGACCTCGTCGATCACGGCCCGCTCGATGAAACGGTTACCAGCAAGACCGTCGAATCGGCTGAAGTCCATCGGCTTACCGAATCTGACCTCGACCCGGCCGAACCGCAGTCCCTTCGTTCCCGGCGGATTGACGACGTTGGTGCCGATCATGGCCACCGGGATCACCGGCACGCCGGTCTCCAGTGCCAGCCTCGCCAGCCCGGTCTTGCCCTTGTAGAGGCGGCCGTCTGGTGAGCGGGTGCCTTCGGGATACATGCCGAGCAGCTTGCCCTCGCCGAGGATACGGGTGGCGGTGACCAAGGCTGCCTGCGCCGAATCCGCATCGGTGCGGTCGATCGGGACCTGTCCGGCCACCGTGTAAAACCAGGCCAGGATCCTGCCCTTGATCCCGGTACCGGTGAAGTACTCCTGTTTGGCCAGGAACGTGATGCGGCGGTTGACCACCAACGGCAGGTAGAAGCTGTCCATCACCGCTAGGTGGTTACTGGCCAGGATGGCCGGGCCGTCGGTCGGAACATGTTCCAGCCCAACGATTTTCGGCCGACCGAGGACAGCCAGCATGGGGCCCAACAGGATGTACTTGAACAGCCAATACCACATGGACCCTCCACCTTGGGCGTACCGCGCAATGCTCTGCGACAACTGTACCCAGGCCATGTTGCAGCTACCACATCAAGTCCTGGATACCCGCTGTGTCTCAGCGTTACTTCATTGGTGGCTCAGTCTGCTGGGCCCTCTACGGTGACCGGGATGTGCTGGTACCGACCGGGAGGCGGCGGGGGCGGGAAATCGTCGGGCGGCGGAGCGTCCGGCCCACCATCGGGTGTCGGGGTACCTCCGTCGGAGCCGCTGCCGCCAGACCCGTCGGCTCCCTCATCGAGAACAGCGCGGATCACCGTCAGCAGCGCCACACTGTGCTCGGCGATGACCGACAGCAGCGGATGCTGCTCGCCGTTGACCGCCGCAGCCAACGCGCATACCGGGCACCACACCTGCTGGCACTTGCCCGGGTCCGTGTCGCCCGACGCCGCGAAGGTGGCCGCGGCCAACCGCACCGCCGGATCCAACCGGTCCAGAATCTCCTGCGCCAATTGCCGCAGCTCCGAACTCAGCTCGGGATGAGACCCCGTCATGCCGGCCACACCTCCGGGTTCGGACGAAAACGTACGGTCAGCTCGCCACCGCGCAATTGGGCATCCGTCACGACGCACCGACGCAGGACAGAGGCCAACCGCACGCGGCGACGCATGCCTGCGACGCCGATGATCAAGTCGTCGTCGACGCGACCCAACGTGAGGTCGGCCGAATCGATCTGCGGCAACTCTAGCCGCAACCGGTACAGCGCTTCGAGTCCAGACCCCGACTCCCGGTCGACGACGGGCCGCAGGGGACCCGGCGGCGGCGACCCGTCGCGCTGTCGGGCACCTTCGAGCAGCTCCCCCAGCGCCTTGGGGCCGATCGGCTCCCCCGGCACGTGTGGAACGAGCACCAGCTGCACGTCACCGATCGCGGCGTCGAGGCCGTCGAGGACGGCCTGCTGCTCGGCGATCCGCTCGGTGTACCAGTCGAATGCGGGATGGGCAGGCAGGTTCTGGTACTCGAACGAATCATCCTGCACCAAAATCTGATTGACGATGATCTCGGCCACCTCGACACCCATCAGGGCAAGCGATCCCAGCGTCCGCGAGGCCTCGGCGGCCACCACCCGCTCCGGGGTGAGCACCAGGTGTGCGCTCACCCGTGAGCCGTCTGTGAGCAGGGTCCCGAGCCGGCGGATACCGGCATCGACGCGTTCGATCAGGGCCACGATGGCCGCACCGACCGCATCGGGTGAGCCCGACAGACGCCGGTGCCGCGGCCAGGCTCGTTCCAGATACAGGCCGAAAGTGTCCGGCAACGTCAGCATCCGCAGTGCGTCGGCCGTCGAGGCGCAGTCCACCACCACGTGATCCCAGCGGCCGGAATCGGCGAGCTCACCCACCTCGTGAAGTCCGAGGACTTCCTGGATTCCGGGAAGAGCCGAAAGTTCTTCAGGGGCAATGCTTCCCAGATCAGACTCGGGGAAACGAGCTGCCAGCGGACCAGCCGTCTCCACCCAACGCGCACCCAGCAGCGCCAGCGTGTCAAGGGCAAGTGCGTCCAAAACGCCACCGGCGTCGGTCAGGCCGGCACCCAGATCGCTGAGCACCCGGGTGGGGGCCCGCCCCCCGGTGGGAGCGAGCGCGATCCCGAGGACGTCGCCGGTGGAATGAGCCTGATCGGTGGACACGATCAGCACCCGCTGACCAGACGCGGCGTCCCGGACCGCGGTGGCGGTCGCCAGCGTCGACTTACCTACCCCGCCCTTGCCGACGAACAGGCTGATCTTCGCAGGGGTCCGTGCGCTCCCGTCCGGCGAAGTCACTCAGCCTCTGCTCGTTTCTTCAGGTCTTTGAGCGCGGTGTCGGTGAGTCGCCGCTCAGCCTTGCGCTTGAGCAGGCCGATCATCGGGATCATCAGATCGACCGAAAGCTCATAGGTGACCTCGGTACCGGATCCCTTGGGCGCCAAGCGATATGCGCCCTCCAGCGACCGCAGCAGCGAACTGGACACCAGCGACCAGGTCACCGAGGTGCGGTCGGCGGGCCACACGTAGGTCAGCACCATGGTGTCCTTGAGCACCGCGGCGTCGAGCACCATCCTGGCGGTCTTGGGATTGCCCTGCGCGTCGGTCTCCAGGACCTCGGCTTCCTTGTATTCGGCGACCCATTCCGGGTACGAGCCGATATCTGCGATGACATCCATCACCGTCACCGGATCAGCGTCGATGTAGATGGTCTGTGTCGTCTTGTCGGCCACCGCCACACCCTTCTCCCCGCGGGGATGTCTGGCTCTCGCCGAGAAATCTACCCTCCCGTTAGGGAGACGCCGACAACACCGGTCAGGCCAGTCGGGACACTCCCACCGGCCGCGCCGACTCCAACCGCTGTTTGATCCCGAATGCCATCACCTTGCCCGCGACGCGACGTTGGTGGTTCAGCTTCGCCAGATCCATATCGGCCAACTGCTCTGCCGTGGCGCCGGAGGGTTCGGCGTGCAGGAAGTAATGCAACACCACACCGTCCATCACCTCCTCCAGCCAGACCTCCATGGTGCCGGTGAGCGCACCGGTCACATTCCAGCGGTGGCCCTTGTCGGCGCGATCCTCGACAACCTTGAGCACCAGGTCGGGCCACCACCGCCGCCAGCTGGCGGGATCGGCGACCGCGGCGCCCACGGCGACCGGATCGGCGCAGACGAACGTCTCGTCGGCGATCTGAATGCTGTTCATCGCGGACTAGCTTCACACATGCACGATCACCTGCCTACCGCGGCCGACTAGGCTGACTCGCAAAGCGAGCATCACGAGCCTGGAGGGCAAGATCGTGCGTGAGTCAGTGCGGGAATACAGCGTGCCAGCGTCTTTTGCCGTCGGCGAGTACGACAGCATCGTCAGTTCGGTATCCGCGCACGCGGCCGACAGCCCTGACCAGGTCATCTTCCGGCGCCTGATCGACGGCGCCTGGACGGACGTGACCTGCGCCGAGGCGGCCGAGCAGATCCGTTCGGTCGCCCTCGGTCTGATCGCCGAGGGAATCCAGCCCGGCGACCGCGTAGCGATCCTGTCGGCTACCCGCTACGAGTGGCCAATCATCGACTTCGCGATCCTGTCGGTCGGCGCGGTGACCGTGCCGATCTACGAGACCTCCGCGGCCGAACAGGTGAAGTTCGTCCTGGACAACTCGGCGGCCCGGATCGTCTTCGCCGAGACCGATGCACACGCCGAGAAGGTGGAGCAGCTCCGCGGCCAACTGCCCGAATTGCGCAAGGTGCTGCGGATCGACGGTGCCGGCACGCCCGCGCTCGAGGCCATGGTCGAAGCCGGCAAGTCGACCGATGCCGCCGAACTCGACAAACGCCTCGCCGGCATCCGGTCCGCCGACCCGGCCACCCTGATCTACACCTCCGGAACCACCGGTCAGCCCAAGGGCTGCCAACTGACCCACTCGAACCTGCTCTACGAGATCCGGGGAGCCAAGGCCTGCTTCCCCTCCGAGCTGGCCGCCGGCGAACGCATGCTGGTGTTCCTGCCGCTGGCCCACGTGCTGGCCCGGGCCATCACCATCGCCGCCTTCACCAACAAGGTCACCCTCGGCTTCACCAGCGACATCAAGAACCTGGTCCCGACCTTCGGCGTGTTCAAACCCACCCTGGTGGTCTCGGTGCCCCGGGTGTTCGAGAAGGTCTACAACACCGCCGAGCAGAACGCCCGCAACGACGGCAAAGGCAAAATCTTCGCGATCGCCGCCGACACCGCGATCGAGTGGAGCAAGGCCCAGGACGAAAAGGGCCGAGCTGGCGCCGGCCTGTTGCTGCGCGCCAAGCACGCACTGTTCGACAAGCTGGTCTACGGCAAGCTACGGGCCGCCCTCGGTGGTGAATGCCGGGCGGCGATCTCCGGCGGTGCGCCGCTGGGCGCGCGGCTCGGTCACTTCTATCGCGGTGTCGGACTGAGCATCTACGAGGGCTACGGGCTCACCGAGACCAGCGCGGCGATCACCGTGAACCGGGTCAATGACCTCAAGGTCGGCTCGGTCGGCAAGCTGATGCCCGGCAACAGCATGCGCCTCGGCGATGACGGTGAGCTGCTGGTCAAGGGCGGCGTGGTGTTCAACGGCTACTGGGGCAACGAGGCCGAGACCAACGCGGTGTTCACCGACGGCTGGTTCCACACCGGCGATCTGGGTGCCATCGACGACGACGGCTTCCTGACCATCGTCGGGCGCAAGAAGGAGATCATCGTCACCGCAGGCGGCAAGAACGTCGCCCCCGCGCTGCTGGAGGACCGGCTGCGGGCCCATCCGTTGATCAGCCAGGCCATGGCCGTCGGTGACCAGCAGCCGTTCATCGCCGCGCTCGTCACCATCGACCCCGAGGCGTTCCCCGGATGGAAGGAGCGCAACGGCAAGGACGCCGGTGCCGCAGTCGGCGATCTCGCCGACGACCCGGACCTGCTGGCCGAGATCGACCTGGCGGTCAAGGAGGCCAACCAGGCGGTGTCGCATGCCGAGTCGATCCGCAAGTTCCGGATCCTGCCCGTCGATTTCACCGAGGACACCGGTGAACTGACCCCCACACTCAAGGTCAAGCGCAAGGTGGTCGCCGAGAAGTTCGCCGCCGACATCGCGGCGCTCTACGGCTGAGCCCCGGGTCAGCCCGACAACAGCCCGGCCAGCCGGGCGCCCTGCGAACGCCACTGCCAGTTGTCGACGGCCCAGTGCCGCCCGGCCACACCCATCGCGGCGGCGCGGCCCGGATCGGCCAGTAGGTCGGAAACGGCGGACGCGACCGCGGCGACGTCGGTGCCGTCCACGACGGTGCCGGTCTGGCCGTCCAGAACGGTTTCCGGTGCCCCGCCAGAGGTTCCGGCGATCACCGGCACGCCGCACGCCGAGGCCTCCAGGTAGACGATGCCCAGTCCCTCGACATCCAGGCCCGCACCGCGCGTCCGGCACGGCATGGCGAACACGTCGGCCATCGCGTGGTGCATGGGCAGCTCCACACCGGGTACCGCGCCGGTGAAGACCACGTCGGCCCCCACGTCATGCGTGTGCACGAGTTGTTTCAGGGTCGGCAGATACGGTCCCCCGCCGACGATGACCAATGCCGCGTCGGGCACGCGGCGCCGGATGGCCGGCCAGGCGCGGATCAGCATGTCCTGGCCCTTGCGCGGGACCAGACGGGACAGGCACACCACCACCGGACGTTGGCCCAGCCGGTACCGCGCGCGCAGTTCGGCCCGGGCCACCGGGTCGGGTACGAATCGGTCGGTATCGACGCCGGGCGACAGGCGTTCCAACGCCGCGTGGGGACCGAACGCCGAGGCGAACCTGCCGCGGGTATAGCGGCTGATGAACGTCACGACGTCGGCGTCATCTCCGATACGTCGCAATGCGCTCCGCGCCACCGGCAGCATCGACCAGCCGACCTCATGGCCGTGGGTGCTCGCCACCACGCGGGTGGCGCCGGCCCGCCGCGCCAGCGGGCCCAGCAGTGCCAGCGGTGCGGCCGCCCCGAACCACACCGTCTCGATGTCGTTCTCGGCGATCAACCGCTGCATGCGGGTGGCCACCATCGGCTCGGGGACCATCAGCGTGGTCGGGTGCCGCACGATCTGGTACCCGGCGGCCGCGTCGTAATCTGCGCAGCCCTTCCACTTCGGCGCGTACACCGTGAGCTGGTGCGAGCCGTCACGGACCAACTCGTCGACGAACGCCTCCAGATATGACTGGATACCGCCGCGGCGCGGTGGAAAGTCGTTGGTGACCAACAAAACCCGCGTCATCGCGCTATCCCTGCCCGTTTGTCGTCCATCGGCGACAGGCTATCCGGTCAGCCAACGATGCCAACCGGCAACTACGGCATCGAGTTCGGCGCCCAAGGTTTCCCGTAATGCGACGGTCACCTCCGGGTGCCCGGGTTCACAGGCGTGCAGGTAGAACTCACGCAGCTTCGGGACACCGTAGGCGTCGGCGACATAGCGGCTGAACCACCACGCCCGGTCGTAGGCGAGGCTGCGGGCGGCGCCGGGTGTGTCGAGATCGGCATCGGTGGGCAGCTGCGCCAGCGTCGCCGCCTGCACCGGACCGGGTAGCGGGGCAGGTGGTCGGCCGACGTAGTCGGCCACTCCCTCGGTCAGCCAGCGGGGCGCATCGACCGCTGTCCGCGACCGGGCTGCGTAATGAAACAGCTCATGGCGCAATACAATTCGCAGCGCTGCCGGGCTCATACCGGCGGCCCCGGGAGCGAACATGATCCGCTGGGCCGTAGCGGTCGCGGCGATGTCCGCGGCTCCGCCGGCCAGCACCCGGAATTGCTGATCGGAACCCGCGACCGCGATCTCGATGTCGCGCGGCCAGTCCGGACCCCAGAACGCGGTAACCGCGGCAGCGGCGTCAGGAAGCTCGGCGGCAAGACGCTGAAGCAGGGCCGAGGACTGCGAGCCGCCGAGGGCGAGTAAACGGGCGGCACGTCCATCGGGCAACACCAGGGCAGTGACCGGGTCGGGCGCTGGGCGCGCAGGCACGGCGGTGAGGGCAGACGGCACCGCCTGCAGAGGCGACGGGGGCGGTGCAGATTTCCACAACAGAGCAGCTGCCGCTGCCAGCTCCACCAGCAACAGCGCGACCAGCAGGCGCCTGTGCGCGCTCAGTGCGGTACCGCTATCGGACTTCTCGGTCGCCTCAGTACCGGCGAACGTTGTAGATCGGCGCATTGTTGACCGGGGCGACCCGCACCGGGGTGCCGTAGGTCGACGCGTGCACCATCTTCCCGTCACCGATGTAGATGCCCACATGGGAGGCGTCGGAGTAATAGGTCACCACGTCACCCGGCTGCATCGAATCCGTCGAGACCGGTTGACCACCGCGGGCCAGGGCCTGGCTCGAATGCGGCAGCGAGATTCCGGCATGCTGGAACGCCCACATCACCAGACCCGAACAGTCGAACGAGCTGGGGCCGGCCGCGCCCCAGGAGTACGGCGAGCCGATGCGGCTCAACGCCGCCTGGATCACGGTGCCGGAATGCCCGCCGCCCCCGTCCGGGAGTGCGCCCTCCGGCGGTGCAACGTCGCCGGGTGGAATGCCGTTCGGCGGGTCAGCCAACACTGCGGGATCCTGCGCCGGCGGCAACGCATCGGGCGCGGGCACCGGCGGGGCCGGCGGCAGGGCCGCCATCGCTTCCCGCTGGGCCGGGCTCAGCGCCTCGTACTGCGATTTGACGACGGCGATCTGGACCTGCAACTGACTTTGCTTGGATTGCAGGTCGGCGCGCACTGCGGCGGCCTGTTCAGCGGCGGTCTTGGCTTCGGCGGCCGAGGTAGCCGACTCCCGCTCGGCCACTGCGGCCTTCTCGCCCACCGAGCGGAAGTTCTTCATCTGCGCCGACATCTCGGTGGCCATCACGCGCTGCACCGCGAGTTGCTCGATCAGCTGCTGCGGCGAGTCGGCAGTCAGGATGGCATCCACCCCGGACGTGCGACCCCCCATGTACTGGGCTGCAGCTACCTTGTTGACCGAAGTCTGAAAGATTGCCAGCTGCGACTCGGCCTGACCGACCGCGGCGGCGTCGTCGGTGTGCTTCTTCTCCGCAGCCTCTTGTGCGGCAACCTTATTGTTCAGGTCGAGCTGCGCGGAGTGCATGGCCTCGGTGGTCTGCTCGGCCTGGCGGGACAGCTCGTTGAGCTTTGCCATGGCATCGTCGGCAGGATCGGCGTGCGAACTCACGGCCAGGAATCCGGGTATCAGAATCAAGCCCGCTATTGCACCTGCAATGGATCGCTTGACACGACTTGTGGGCCGGTGCGCGCGCTCGTGCCTCAAGTTTTCGTCCTCACAACTGGCGATGGCGAGCCGCCTCGAACTGCTCTTAGGTCTCAGATAGGTTACGAAACGGCAACGGGCTTGTCCAACGGAAGCTGCAAATTTAACAGCCCACCCTGGATATTTTCCTGTGAGCCAAGCGCTGCGTGTCGTCAGGCGACCCCGGATCTGCCGCCCCGGTGAATTGGGACGAGCCGCAGCCTCGGCGCCAGGCCCACGTCAGCGAGCACTTCCAGTGCCTGACGCTCGTCATCCAGCAAAGTTTCGGGAATCCCGAGCAGAACACTGACGACGCAGTCCTGGCATCCGGGCCCGCGTACCGCGCAATCGTCGCAGTCGATGGTCACGCTGCCGGTGACCGGTTCGTCGCCGTAGGGCTCGTCGGCGTAGAACCAGTTGTCCTGGCGCACTCCGGTCATCTTGACCATCCTCTCGATCGGTGTTGGGCGCACCGTATCGCCGCATACCGACAAGTTGCGTCGAGACAGTTCTGCGGGTGGGCCCAGCCTGGCCGTTAAATGTCGGGGGCTGGATCTACCGTCATCCCCATGGGCCAGCGCAATACCGCCGATACCGGGCAGCTGGCCCTGCAATTCGATCCCGGCTCCGACTTCGACGCGCTCTCACTCGCCGACACCACCTTCGTGGTGGTGGATCTGGAGACCACCGGAGGCCGGGCCACCGCCAAGGCACCGGGCGACGGCTACGACGCCATCACCGAGATCGGTGCGGTCAAGATTCGCGGCGGCGAGGTGCTCGGCGAGCTGGCCACGCTCGTCGACCCCGGCCGTTCCATTCCACCGCAGATCGTCGAACTCACCGGAATCACCACGGCGATGGTGCGCGACGCACCGCGCATCGAATCGGTGCTTCCCGCATTCCTGGAGTTCTCCCGGGGTGCGGTGCTGGTCGCCCACAACGCCGGGTTCGACATCGGCTTCCTGCGGGCCGCAGCCCGACGGGCGGAGCTCGGCTGGCCGCGGCCGCCGGTGCTGTGCACGGTGAAACTCGCCCGCCGCGTCCTCACCCGCGACGAGGCGCCCAGCGTGAAACTGTCCGCACTGGCCCGCTTGTTCGGCGCGTCCACCACACCCACCCACCGCGCCCTGGACGACGCCCGCGCCACCGTCGACGTCCTGCACGGACTGATCGAGCGGGTCGGAAACCAGGGCATCCACACCTTCGCCGATCTCCGCAACTATCTGCCCGATGTGACACCGGCCCAGCGCCGCAACCGCTCCCTGGCCGACCGGCTGCCCAACCGGCCCGGCGTCTATCTGTTCCGCGGCCCCTCCGACGAGGTGCTCTACGTCGGCACGGCGGTCGACCTACGACGCCGCGTCCGGCAGTACTTCACCGGTGCCGACCCCCGGGCCCGGATGAAGGAGATGGCCTCACTCGCGCGCGTCGTCGACCATGTCGAATGCGCTCACGATCTGGAGGCGGGGGTACGGGAGCTGCGACTGCTCGCGGCCCATGCGCCGCCCTACAACCGGCGTTCCAAGTATCCCCAGCGGTGGTGGTGGGTGGCCCTCACCGACGAGGCCTTCCCGAGATTGTCCGCGGTGCGAAACCCCGGGAGCCGCACCGCTTTCGGACCATTCTCGGCCCGGTCCGATGCGATACGGTCGGCGGCGCTGCTGGCCCGGTTCACCGGGGTGCGCACCTGCACGGCCCGCTTCGGCGCGACAGCCACGCACCGCTGCCCGGAGGTCGAACTGTCCCCGTGCCCGGCCCCGCAGGACATCGGGGCCGAGCAATACCGCGCCACGGTGCAACGTGCCACCGCGCTGATCGACGGCGCCGACCACAGCGCCCTGGCCGCCACTCTGACCCATATCGGCGAGGTTGCGGCGGCCCGACGGTACGAGACCGCGGCGCGGTTACGTGACGATGCCGCGGTGGCCATCGAGGCCCTGTGGCGGGGGCAGCGTCTGCGCGCCCTGGCCGATCTCCCCGAACTCGTGGCTGCCCGCGCCGACGGCGACGGCGGTTGGCAATTCGCGGTGGTCCGCCACGGCCGACTCGCCGGGGCGGGGACCGCCGGACGCGGGGTTCCACCGATGCCGGTGGTCGACGCCATCTGTGCGGCCGCGCAGGTGATCCTGCCCACCGCAACGCCTTTGGGCGGCGCGCTCCTGGAGGAGACCGCGCTCATCGCCCGCTGGCTGGCCGCACCCGGGGTCCGCATCGTGCGCACCGACACCGGCTACGCGACGCCGCTCGGGGCCGCGGGCCGCTACGCACAGTGGGCGGCCACCGCTCGCTCGGCGCGACTGGCCGCTGCCCAGCAGCAGAACTCAGAACTGCAGGCTGAACCGCACCCAACGCGCGAGCAGTTGTTCGGCCGCACCCGAGTCGATCGCCTCGACGGCCCGGGTCAGACCGGCCTCCCACGCCGGCACCCATTTGGCGTCGCTGGCTAGCCCGGCATGGGCGACCATGGCACCCGCCGCATTGAGCACGACCGCGTCACGCACCGGCCCTTTGGCCCCGGCCAGCACGGCCCGTGCGTCGGCGGCGTTGGCCGTGGCGTCGCCACCGACCAACTCACTGATGTCGGCGCGCTTGAAGCCGAAGGCCGCGGGGTCGAATTTCAACCGGTCCACGGTGCCGGCCTGTACCCGCCAGATGGTGCTGGTGGTCGTGGTGGTGAGCTCGTCGAGACCGTCGTCGCCGTGCACCACCAGCACGCTGGAACCACGGGCGGCGTATACCCCGGCCATCACCTCGGCCAGGTCGTCGAATGCACAACCGATCAGTCCGGCCCGCGGCGCAGCCGGATTGGTGAGTGGTCCAAGGAGATTGAAGACAGTGGGGACCCCGATCTCGCGGCGCACCACCGATGCGTGGCGATACGAGGGGTGGAACTGCGGCGCGAAGGCGAACCCGATGCCGACCTCGGCGACACTGCGCGCCACCTCGTCCGGGCCCAGGTCGATCCGAACCCCGAGCGCCTCCAGGGTGTCCGCACCGCCCGACAGCGAGGATGCCGCCCGGTTGCCGTGCTTGATCACCGGGACGCCACAGGCCGCCACCACGATGGCTGCCATCGTCGACAAGTTGACCGTGTTGGCCCCGTCGCCACCGGTCCCGACGATGTCGACCGTCTCGTGACCGATCGTGTCCGTCGGCACCCGACGCGCGTGCGACAGCATGATGTCGGCCAACTCCCCGACCTCAGCCGAGGTCGGTCGCTTCATCTTCATCGCCACCGCGAAGCCGGCGATCTGAGCCGGGGTCGCGACCCCGGTCATGATCTGGTCCATGGCCCATGCCGCGTAACCGTTGGGCAGGCTCTGCTCAGTAGTCAGGCGCCCGAGAATGGCCGGCCACGACGGCCCCGCCACCGAGCGTCGAGAGGACGGGTCCGCCGGCAGGAACTGAGGTGAAGATGCAGGAGCCACCGCCGAATGCTATCGCTGCGCGGGTGTGCACCCCTCGGCCCCGCCGACCCGAAGGCGACACGTTTCCGATCAATTGCTCGACCCGGGTGGAGTTCGACAACTACAAAGCGTCATACTTGCGGATGTGACGAGCGCTGTAGGTACCTCGGGAACGGCAATAACGTCGCGCGTTCATTCGCTGAACAGACCGAATATGGTCAGTGTCGGCACCATCGTGTGGCTTTCCAGTGAGCTCATGTTCTTTGCTGGACTCTTCGCGATGTATTTCACCGCGCGCGCGCAAGCCGGTGGCAACTGGCCTCCCGAGCCGACCGAACTCAATTTGGCCCTAGCCGTTCCGGTGACGCTGGTTCTGATCGCGTCATCCTTCACCTGCCAGATGGGCGTGTTCGCTGCCGAGCGCGGCGACGTGTTCGGGCTGCGCCGGTGGTATGTGATCACGTTCCTGATGGGCCTGTTCTTCGTACTGGGCCAGGGATACGAGTACATCCACCTGGTCCAGCACGGCACCACCATCCCGGGCAGTGCCTATGGATCGGTCTTCTATCTGGCGACCGGCTTCCACGGCCTGCACGTCATCGGCGGACTTGTTGCCTTCATCTTGCTGTTGGCCCGCACGAAGATGAGTAAATTCACGCCTGCGCAGGCCACTGCGGCGATCGTCGTCTCGTACTACTGGCACTTCGTCGACATCGTCTGGATTGCGTTGTTCGCCACGATCTACTTCGTCCGCTGATCGGCCGGCCGATGTTCGATTCGATGAGAAGGGGTTCGATGACCAGCAAGTCGCGCCGACGACTGCGCCGACGACTGTCAGCAGGCATCCTGCTGCTGGTCGGCCTGTCAGTCGCAGGTGGTGTTGCGGCCACGCTGACGCCCACACCGCAGGTCGCGGTCGCCGACGAGTCTCAGTCGGCGCTACTGCGCACGGGTAAGCAACTGTTCGACACGTCGTGCATCTCCTGCCACGGCGCCAACCTGCAGGGTGTGCCCGATCGTGGGCCCAGCCTGATCGGCACCGGCGAGGCAGCGGTGTACTTCCAGGTGTCGACCGGTCGTATGCCCGCGATGCGCGGTGAGGCTCAGGCCCCGGCCAAGCCCAAGCACTTCGACGAGGATCAGATCGACGCCCTCGGTGCCTTCGTTCAGGCCAACGGCGGTGGCCCCACGCTGCTCCGCAATGAGCACGGCGGCGTGGCCCAGGAGTCGCTGATCGGCTCCAACGTGGCCCGCGGCGGCGACCTGTTCCGGCTGAACTGCGCGTCCTGCCACAACTTCACCGGTAAGGGCGGCGCGCTGTCCTCCGGTAAGTACGCACCCGACCTCAGTGAGGCCGAGCCGGCACAGATCTACACGGCGATGCTGACCGGACCGCAGAACATGCCCAAGTTCTCCGACCGGCAGCTGTCGCCGGAAGAGAAGCGCGACATCATCGCCTACGTCCAAGAATCGACACAGGCGCCCAGCTACGGCGGCTACGGACTCGGCGGCTTCGGGCCCGGTCCCGAAGGCATGGCGATGTGGATCATCGGAATGGTCGCCGCTATCGGCATCGCGATGTGGATCGGGGCACGAGCATGACCGACAACAACCCGAAGATCCCGAGCGACGCCGAACTTGCCGAGATGTCGCGTGAGGAGCTCGTCGAGCTCGGCGGCAAGATCGACGGCGTCGAGACCATCTTCAAGGAGCCGCGCTGGCCGGTCGCAGGGACCAAGGCCGAGAAGCGCACCGAACGCCTCGTCGCATACTGGCTTCTGTTCGGCGGGCTTTCGGGCCTGGCGCTGTTGGTGATCTTCCTGTTCTGGCCGTGGGAATACCAGCCCCTCGGTTCGGAGGGTGAGTTCCTCTACTCGCTGGCCACCCCGCTGTACGGCCTCACCTTCGGCCTGTCGATCCTGGCGATCGGCGTCGGCGCGGTGTTGTTCCAGAAGAAGTTCATTCCCGAGGAGATCTCGGTCCAGGACCGCCACGACGGGCGCTCCTCCGAGCTGAACCGCAAGACCATCGCGGCCAACCTGACCGACGCCATGGAGGGCTCGACCGTCAAGCGCCGCAAGCTCATCGGCTTGTCGTTGGGTATCGGTCTCGGTGCGTTCGGGGCCGGCACCCTGGTGGCCTTCATCGGCGGGTTGATCAAGAACCCGTGGAAGCCCGTGGTGCCCACCGCAGAAGGCAAGAAGGCCGAGCTGTGGACCTCGGGGTGGACGCCTCGGTTCCACGGCGAGACGATCTACCTCGCCCGCGCGACCGGACGGCCCGGCTCGTCGCCGTTCGTGAAGATGCGGCCCGAGGATCTCGACGCCGGTGGTATGGAAACCGTCTTCCCCTGGCGCGAGTCTGACGGCGACGGCACCACCGTCGAGTCCGAGCATCACCTGACGGCGATCTCGATGGGTGTCCGTAACCCGGTCATGTTGATCCGTATCAAGCCGGCCGACATGCCCAGGGTGGTCAAGCGCAAGGGCCAGGAGAGCTTCAACTTCGGTGAGCTGTTCGCCTACACCAAGGTCTGCTCGCACCTGGGCTGCCCCTCGTCGCTGTACGAGCAGCAGACCTACCGGATCCTTTGCCCGTGCCACCAGTCGCAGTTCGACGCGTTGCACTTCGCAAAGCCGATCTTCGGTCCGGCTGCGCGCGCGTTGGCGCAGCTGCCCATCACCATCGACAAAGACGGCTACCTGGTCGCCAACGGCGACTTCGTGGAGCCCGTCGGACCGGCATTCTGGGAGCGCAAATCATGAGCCCTGACCTTGCCAAGATCGCTGCCGCGCAAGGCGATGCGATCGATTCCCGCTACCACCCCTCGGCCGCGGTACGCCGCCAGCTGAACAAGGTGTTCCCCACCCACTGGTCCTTCCTGCTGGGTGAGATCGCGCTGTACAGCTTCATCGTGCTGCTGATCACCGGTGTCTGGCTGACCTTGTTCTTCGATCCGTCGATGGCACACGTCACCTACGACGGTGTGTACCAACCACTTCGCGGTGTGCAGATGTCGCGGGCCTACGAGTCCGCACTCGACATCAGCTTCGAGGTGCGCGGCGGTCTGTTCGTCCGCCAGATCCACCACTGGGCCGCACTGATGTTCGCCGCATCGATCATGGTGCACATGGCGCGCATCTTCTTCACCGGTGCGTTCCGCCGCCCGCGTGAGGCCAACTGGGTGATCGGCTCGCTGCTGCTCATCCTGGCGATGTTCGAGGGCTACTTCGGTTACTCGCTGCCCGACGATCTGCTGTCCGGTATCGGTCTGCGCGCCGCACTGTCGTCGATCACCCTGGGCATGCCGATCATCGGCACCTGGCTGCACTGGGCGTTGTTCGGCGGGGACTTCCCCGGCGAGATCCTGATCCCGCGCCTGTATGCACTGCACATCCTGCTGCTCCCGGGCATCATCCTGGCCCTCATCGGTGCGCACATGGCGCTGGTGTGGTTCCAGAAGCACACCCAGTTCCCCGGCCCCGGCCGGACCGAGCACAACGTCGTCGGCGTACGCGTCATGCCGGTGTTCGCGGTGAAGTCGGGTGCGTTCTTCGCTCTGATCACCGGTGTGCTCGGCCTCATGGGCGGCCTGCTGACGATCAACCCGATCTGGAATCTGGGGCCCTACAAGCCGTCACAGATCTCGGCCGGTAGCCAGCCCGACTTCTACATGATGTGGACCGAGGGCCTGGCGCGTATCTGGCCGGCATGGGAGTTCTACCCGTTCGGCCACACCATCCCCGCGGTGGTCTGGGTCGCGTTGATCATGGGCGGTGTCTTCGGCCTGCTGATCGCCTATCCCTTCATCGAGCGGAAGGTGACCGGCGACGACGCTCACCACAACCTGCTGCAGCGTCCGCGTGATGTGCCGGTGCGTACCGCCATCGGTGCCATGGCGATCGCGTTCTACATGGTGCTGACCCTGGCCGCGATGAACGACATCATCGCGTTCAAGTTCCACATCTCGCTGAACGCGACCACCTGGATCGGCCGTATCGGCATGGTGGTCCTCCCGGCGATCGTGTACTTCATCACCTACCGGTGGGCGATCTCCTTGCAGCGCAGCGACCGTGCGGTGCTGGAGCACGGTATCGAGACCGGCATCATCAAGCGCCTGCCGCACGGTGCCTACGTCGAGCTGCACCAGCCGCTGGGACCGGTCGACGACCACGGTCACCCGATCCCGTTGGAGTACCAGGGTGCTGCCCTGCCGAAGCGGATGAACAAGCTCGGTTCGGCCGGTTCACCCGGCACCGGCAGCTTCTTGTTCGCCGATCCGGCTGTCGAGCACGAGGCGCTCACCGAGGCCGCACACGCCTCCGAGCACAAGGCGCTGACCGCTCTGCGCGAGCAGCAGGAACGAAATGGCAACGGGGACACCAACGGTCATCACTGACCACTCCCCTACCCCAAACAATCGCCGCAGCCTCTCAAGAGGTTGCGGCGATTGTTTTATGGGGAGCTGTCGGTCAGCGCTGTGCGGCGCACACCTTCAGCTGCCGTCACAGTTCGATCGCTGGCACTCCCGGAACTCGTCGGCCTCATGCCCTGGCTTCACGTACGGAGCGCTGCGGCGTTCCCACGGCGGTGATTTCGCCGTAATGCAGGCCGGGACAGCCCCGCTCAGTGCGGCTACGCGTCGAGTTGACGCAGCGCCGCGATCGGCAGCGCGACGAGGCCCGCGGTGACCACACCCGCCAGACCATAGAGGCACCAGGCAGCCACGTCACTGCCCGTAGCCATGAGATAGGTGGCCAACCCGATGGCTGCCGCCCCGACCCCGATGCCGCAGACGGTCGCCAGGAGAGACCGGAGCCACACCGCCTCGGCCGCGGCGGTAGCGCCGCCACGGTCCGCGGTGTAGCGGCTCATTGCTACCGGGGCAGCCCGGTAGCTGCCCCCGATCGGACGTGGCGAGCGGGCCGGCGGCTGGGGCCGGCGTCCGGGTTGGCGGTGGTCCGCTTGGGCCCGGGCCCGCAGCAGCAGCGGCACGGCGCCGGCGATCACCACGACGGACAGGCCGATCACGGTGTACAGCACCCAGGGAATGTCAGCACTCTCGGAGCCCTGCGGATGGCTGCGACCCAGGTCCACCAGGGCCACGACGGCCGCCACTCCGGCACCCAGCGCCGCGAGCCACACCGCGGCGCATGCGCCCAGCAAAACCCGGTCGGTGGTGTCGAGTTCGCTGACGGGCACTGGCATCAGCAGGCAGTCTGTGCGGAGTTGCTGGCGTTGGACGAGAGCACGGTGCCGTCACTTGCCGTGATCGAGCAGTTCAGTCTGCTGACCAGGAACAGGCTGGACGCCTCGACCGAGCCGACATCCGAGTTGGAGATCGGGGTCATCGTGAAGGTCCAGGGGATGTAGACGTTGCGCAGCGTGCGCCGGTTTCCGTTCCCGTCGACGTAAGTGATGGTGATGATGTCACCCGGCGCCTTGGTCCCCGTCACCGAATACGTGACCTGACGCGGTCCGGCTTGGGTGGTGGTCGGCGGCGCCGTCGTGGTATTCGGGGCCGGCGGGGGCGCCTCGTGGGTCGGCACGGGCGCGGGGGGTGGCGGTTCGGTCACCGTCACTGTCTCCGGGGGCGGCGGAGGCGGCAGTTCCTCCGATGTGGGGGGCGGCGGAGGCGGCGGCGGAGTCGTCGTGGTGATCTCGTCCTGCACCGGCGGCGCCGACGTGGTGGTACTCGTCTGTGGGGTTGCCAGGTTGGTGGTGTCGTCGTCGCGGGAAACCAGGACGCCCACCGAAGTCACCAGGGCTACCGCGGCGATGATGGCGGTGATGCCGACCACCCACGGCCAGCGCGGCGGAGGGCCGGTGTCGACGAGTTCGGTCGCCGGGTCGTAGTCGTCGTAGTCGTAGAGCGCCACATCGGCGGGTACGTAGGGCCCGCTGGTGAACTGCTCCGACTCCGGCGCGGAGTACGCCTGCGAGTAGAACTCCGTCTCGCCGTCATCCGCGTCTGCACCCGCAGCCTGACTCGGAACCTCGGGTGCGGAGTGTTTCCCGGGTTGATCCGGCAGATCAGAACCGGAGACACCGGGCTCCGGGGGATTCGGCCCGCTCATCTACGCCTATCCTTCTCGACAACTTCACTGCCACGCGGGACGAACGAATCCGTTCGCTGGTGACAGTGCCCCGGCAACATTACCGAACGAGGCGAAGCCGGCGAGTCCGGCACTGCCGGTGGCGGATGAAGTGACGGCCCGATTGTGACCTTGAGCAGGCCACACTCGGCACGTCCTAACGGTCAGTGCTTCTCGGCACCCCAGTAGTACTCGAAGACCAGGCCGCCGACGGCTGTCAGCACGAAGCAGATGCCCGCGACCATCAACCAGGGCAGCCACAGGGCGGTACCGACCGCGACGACCGAGAAGGCCAGCGCGATCAGGATGGGCCACCAGCTGTGCGGCGAGTAGAAGCCCAGTTCCCCTGCACCGTCACTGATCTCGGCGTCTTCGTAGTCTTCGGGACGGGTGTCGAGACGCCGCGCCACGAAGCGGAAGAACGTACCGGTGATCAGCGTCAGTCCGGTGGTGAGAGCGAGCGCGGTGGTGCCGGCCCACTCCACGCCACCGGTGGCGAACATCGCCGTCAGTACGCCGTATACCACCGCTGACACGGCGAAGAACGCCGTGAGGATTTCGAACAGTCGAGCTTCAATATGCATTACGTGTAGCCCCTACTTGCTCGCCTGCGGTGCCTGCTCACCGCGTCGGGTATCGAACGGGTGCGTCGTGATGGCCAGCGGCGGCTGGTTGATCGCCGCCAACGCCTCTGCGTTGGTCTTTCCCGCCTCGCGCTGGTCGATGTAGGCCTTGAAGTCAGCCGGTTCGACGACCCGGATCTCGAAGTTCATCATCGAGTGGTAGGTGCCACACATCTCCGTGCAGCGGCCGACAAATGCGCCGGTCTGCTCGATCTTGCTGACCTGGAAGATGTAGTCCGAGTTGTTGGCTACGGGCTGGGGCATCACGTCACGCTTGAAGAGGAACTCCGGCACCCAGAAACCGTGGATCACATCGGCGGAGTTGAGCTGGAACTCGATGCGCTTGCCCACCGGAACCACCAGCACCGGAATCTCGGTGGAGGTGCCCAGGGTCTCGATCTTGTCGAAGTTCAGGTAGGTGCGGTCCTCAGGGTTGAGACCGTGTACCGCGCCGACCTTCTCGTTGCCGTGCTCGTCCTTGCCCTCGGGCTTGGACGTCATCGCGGCCTTGCGCTCCGCGTCGACACCGTCGTAGTCGAACGTGCCGTCGGCGAAGTCGATCTTCTGGTAACCGAACTTCCAGTTCCACTGGAAGGCGGTCACATCGATGACGACCTCAGGATTCGGGTCCTTGTGCAGCATGCGCTCCTGGACCACCACGGTGAAGTAGAACAGCACCGAGATGATGAGGAACGGGATGACGGTCAGCGCCAACTCCAGCGGCATGTTGTAGCCGAACTGGCGCGGCAGCTCCGTGTCGCCCTTCTTCTTCCGGTGGAATGCGCTCGACCAGAAGATCAGGGCCCACACGATGGCGCCCACCACGAAGGACGCAATCACGGAGCCGATCCACAGCTCTCGGTTGAGTTTGCCCTCCGGGGTGATACCGGTCGGCCAACCGAGAGCGAGTGCGTCCTGCCAGCTGCAGCCGCTCAGCAAGAGCGCTGAGCCACCCAGGACAATGGTCAACAACGCCGCTCGGGCCACCTTCTTAAGCCCGCGAGGTGTCACGTTGGCGCCTCCTAGATCGGTATTTCGCGACCGCGACCGGTCGTTGTTTTGCGAATACTACGCAGCGTAGACCACGCCGGTCCACGGGAGTGAAGCGACTCGGGAATGACGTGGCGACAGGAGCGAAGCTACCCGGCGCGACGGCCCGGGTGGTGGTCTCGTGGAGCCGCCGGATCAGACATACTGGCGCGGTGTGCGGACTGCTCGCGTTGGTAACTGACCCATCCGACTCCTCCCGGGGTGACGTCTCCCCCGACTCCGGATCGCGGCTGGTCGACGCGGTGGCGGGCGCTTCCCACCTGATGCGTCACCGCGGCCCCGACGAGCCCGGCACGTGGGCAGATACCAGCGGAGATGCCGCCGTGGTGCTCGGTTTCAACCGGTTGTCGATCATCGACATCGCGCACAGTCACCAGCCGTTGCGCTGGGGACCCGCCGACTCGCCGGACCGTTACGCGCTCGTCTTCAACGGTGAGATCTACAACTACTTGGAACTTCGCGAGGCGTTGCGCTCCGAATATGGTGCGGTATTTCACACCGACGGTGACGGCGAGGCGATCGTCGCGGCGTACCACTACTGGGGTGCCGGCGCGCTGAGCCGACTACGCGGCATGTTCGCGTTCGCGGTGTGGGACACCGTCGAGCGTGAACTGTTCTGCGCCAGGGATCCGTTCGGCATCAAGCCGCTGTTCATGGCCACCGGGCCGGGCGGCACCGCGGTGGGCAGCGAGAAGAAGTGCCTGCTGGATCTCGCCGATCTGCTGGGACTCGACCTTGGCATCGACGAGCGGGCCGTGCAGCACTACACCGTGCTGCAGTACGTGCCCGAACCCGAGACGTTGCACCGCGGTATCCGTCGGCTGGAATCGGGCAGCTACGCACGGTTGAAGCCGGGTGGCCGTCCCGAGGTGACCCGCTACTTCGTCCCGAAGTTCGATGCGGTGCCGTTCGTCAAGGGCGCCGAGCAGTCCCGCTACGACGAGATCACCGCCGCCCTGGAAGATTCCGTCGCCAAACACATGCGCGCCGATGTCACCGTCGGGGCATTCCTGTCCGGCGGCATCGACTCCACGGCGACCGCCGCGCTGGCGATGCGTCACAATCCCCGGCTGATCACGTTCACCACCGGATTCGAGCGCGAGGGCTTCTCCGAGGTGGACGTGGCCGTCGCGTCCGCGGAAGCCATCGGCGCCCGGCATGTCACCAAAGTGGTCAGCCAGGCGGAGTTCGTCGAGGCGCTGCCCGAGATCGTCTGGTATCTGGACGAACCGGTGGCCGACCCGGCCTTGGTGCCGCTGTTCTTCATCGCCCGCGAGGCCCGCAAGCACGTCAAGGTGGTGCTGTCCGGCGAGGGTGCCGACGAGTTGTTCGGCGGTTACACGATCTACCGGGAACCGTTGTCGCTGCGGCCTTTCGACTACCTGCCACGGCCGGTGCGCAAGTCGCTGGGCAAGGCGTCCAAGCCGCTGCCGGAGGGCATGCGCGGCAAGAGCCTGCTGCACCGCGGTTCACTGACGCTGGAAGAGCGCTACTACGGCAACGCCCGCAGCTTCTCCGATGAGCAGCTACGGGCGGTGCTTCCGGGCTTCCGGCCGGAGTGGACGCACACCGACGTCACCGCACCGCTGTACGCCGAATCGCAGGGCTGGGATCCGGTGGCCCGGATGCAGCACATCGACCTGTTCACCTGGCTGCGGGGCGACATCCTGGTCAAGGCCGACAAGATCACCATGGCCAACTCGCTGGAACTGCGGGTGCCGTTCCTGGACCCAGAGGTTTTCGCGGTGGCCTCCCGGCTGCCGGTCGATCAGAAGATCACCCGCTCGACGACCAAGTACGCGCTGCGCCGTGCGCTGGAGCCGATCATTCCGCCCCACGTGCTGAACCGCCCCAAGCTGGGCTTCCCGGTGCCGATCCGGCACTGGCTGCGCGCAGGCGAGCTGATGGACTGGGCGTACGCCATGACGGCGTCCTCACAGACGGACGCCCTGATCGATCGGTCCGCGGTCCGCATCATGCTCGACGAGCACCGCAGCGGCGTCAGCGATCACAGCCGCCGGCTGTGGACCGTGCTGATCTTCATGCTGTGGCACGCCATCTTCGTCGAGCACAGCGTGACCCCGCAGATCTCCGAACCGCACTACCCGGTGCAGCTCTGAACCCCGCGGGTTCAGAGCCGCACCGCGGTATCGGCACGGTCAGGCCAGCGCTTTACCGATCTCGGCACCTGCCTCGGCGCCATAGGCGTCGGTGAGCCGCTGCACTGCCTCGGCCGGGTCCCAGGTCCATTCCTGCGGGCCGGTCGCCTCGAGCACCAGGACCGCGACCAGAGATGCCAACTGAGCCGAGCGCTCCAGGCCCAGTCCCGCACTGCGGCCGGTCAGGAAGCCCGCCCGGAACGCGTCGCCGATGCCGGTGGGGTCGGCCTGATGCTTTTCCGGCACCACGCCGACGTGCACGAACGTGCCATCCGAGCTGACCAGGTCGACCCCCTTGGCGCCGAGGGTGGTGACGCGCATGCCGATCTGGCTCATCACCTGCGCCTCGCTCCACCCCGACTTCTGCAGCAGCAGGTCCCACTCGTAATCGTTGGTGAACAGGTAGGCGGCGCCGTTGATGAGTTGGCGGATCTCCTCGCCGGAGAGCCGGGCCAGCTGCTGGGACGGGTCGGCGGCGAAGGCCAGGCCGAGCTTGCGGCACTCCTCGGTGTGCAGGAACATCGCCTCGGGATCGTTGGCGCCGATGATCA
The DNA here is from genome assembly GCF_010727325.1 of Mycolicibacterium alvei. Lineage (NCBI taxonomy): Bacteria > Bacillati > Actinomycetota > Actinomycetes > Mycobacteriales > Mycobacteriaceae > Mycobacterium > Mycolicibacterium alvei. The sequence continues at coordinate 301,422 of NZ_AP022565.1, read as the reverse complement.
CCAATTCCGGTTTCCCGACGCGGGCCACCAGATCTGCCAGGGAGATATTGCGGGCCTCCGACATGGCACCGGGGTAGAACGAGGCGATCTGGGCCATGTCCTCATCGGTGGTGCAGACGAAGCGGGCGGTGTAGGCGCTGTCGGAGATCAGCACGCTGCCGCAGTCGACGTTGGCGCCCTCCAGCCAGGTGCGGTATTCACCGAAATCCTGACCTGCGGCCCCGACGAGGGCCACGTCGCCGCCGAGGATGCCGATCGCGAAGGCCATGTTGCCCGCGACTCCCCCGCGGTGAATCACCAGATCGTCGACCAGGAAACTCAGCGACACCTTCTGCAGGTGGTCGGCCAGCAGTTGCTCGGAGAATTTGCCCGGGAACCGCATCAGGTGGTCGGTCGCGATGGATCCGGTAACTGCGATGGTCACGTAGTGCACCCCTCATTTCGTTAAGTCGGCTACATAACAGTACCCGCGCACGTCTTTCGGCGATCTGCGCGCACGGTCGTGCTTCGCGGGTTGCGCTAACCTGCGTATAACCGTATTCCCGGTCACCGTAGACGGCTGACCCACCTCCAGATCACGCGGGGAGCGTCATTTGATGACTGGTTCCTACCAGTACCCCGAGCACATTCCGCCGCAGACGTATCCCGAACCGGCGCCGACCGCACCGTCGTCCTACCCCGGCACACTGCCGCCGCCGGTGCCCTACCCGAAGCGGCGCCGCTGGCCGAAAATTCTGGCCGCCCTGCTGGTGTTCGCGGCGCTGGGAGGTGTGTTGACCGCGGTACTGGTCACCGGCCGCCGCGGACCTTCGGCACCGGTGGTGGTCTCCGACGCGCGGGCGCAGGCCGCGATCCAGGAATACCTGGATGCACTGACCGACGGAGACGCCGAAACGATTGCGCGGCACACCCTGTGCGGGTTGTACGACGGGGTGAAGGACCGCAGGGCTGATCTCGCGGTGGCCGGTCTGGCCAGCGACGCATTCCGCAAGCAGTTCAGCCATGTCGAAGTGACGGCTATCGACGAGAACGTGCCATGGTCCGCGACCCAAGCCCAGGTGCTGTTCACCATGCGGGTGGCGCCGACCGGTGGGTCCGCACGCGGACAACGCCCGATCAACGAGGAACAGCAGGGCGTGGCACAGCTACTGGTGCAGAGGGACGGGAAGAACGAGCACGTTCTGGTGTGCTCGTATGTGCTGCGCACCAGCGGCCTGTATTGACCGCCGGGCCGTCAGCTCAGGTCAGTTGAAGGAGTCGCCGCAGGCGCAGGAGCCGGTGGCATTCGGGTTGTCGATCGTGAAGCCCTGCTTCTCGATGGAGTCGACGAAGTCGATGATCGCGCCCTGGATGTACGGCGCGCTCATCCGGTCCACGACCAGCTTGACGCCGCCGAACTCGCTGGTGAGGTCACCGTCGAGGGCGCGGTCGTCGAAGAACAGGTTGTAGCGCAGGCCGGCACAGCCGCCCGGCTGCACCGCGATGCGCAGCGCGAGGTCGTCGCGGCCTTCCTGGTCCAGCAGCGCCTTCGCCTTCGTCGCCGCAGCGTCGGACAGGGTCGCACCGTGGGTTTCGGTGGTGCTGGCGTCCTGAACAGTCATAGCTCTCCCTAAGGATCCCGGGGCATCAAGGAAACGCGTGGATGTACCGCGCGTCTACTACCTCAACGGTACCTTGTTCCGACGCTATTCCCGACTTATCCACAGGCCGGGGCGTGTGGCCGGGTCACCTGCGGCGGGCAGTAACCTGGCAGTCGTGAAGCTGCTGGGCCGTAATAAGGACAACGAAGGCGAACCTGCCGGGACCGACCAGGTCACGAACGTCGGCGGGTCCGCAGAATCAACGGCGGGCACCGCGCCCAAGGGCAGGCCGACGCCCAAGCGCAATGAGGCCACCAAACGACGCGGACCGGTGGCCCCCGCCCCGCTGACCTCCGCCGAAGCCCGGGCGCGGCGCAAGGAACTGCGCGGGCCGAAGCTGTCCAAGGAAGAGCGCAAGCTCGAGCGCCTCACCCGCCGGGCCGACATGAGCGAACGCCGCGAGAAGATGATGGCCGGCGAGGAGTCCTACCTGCTGCCCCGCGACAAGGGCCCGGTTCGCCGCTACGTCCGTGACGTCGTCGACTCCCGCCGCAATGTGCTCGGCCTGTTCATGCCGGCCGCCCTGGCGATGATCTTCTTCATGCTGGCGCTGCCGTCGCTGAAGTTCCAGCAGCTCCTGTCCTACGCGATGTTGATCCTGGTGGTCGTCATGCTGATCGACGGCGTCATCGTCGGCCGCAAGGTCAACCGCATGGTGGACCAGAAATTCCCTGACAACACCGAAAGCGGTTGGAAGCTCGGTCTTTACGCGGCCAGCCGGGCCTCGCAGCTACGCCGTATGCGGGCACCACGACCAGTGGTCGACCGCGGCGACAAGATCTCTTGATGCCGTTCCAGGCGGCCTGACGAGTGCGCACCCTGGTGCTCGGCGGTATCCGATCGGGTAAATCCCAGTGGGCCGAAACGACCATTGCACACGCCGCCGAAGGGGCGCCGGTCCGTTATGTGGCCACCGGTCGCGCCGCCGACGGCGATGCGGCCTGGGCCGGCCGGATCAGCGCACATCGGGCCCGTCGTCCCGGGCATTGGCGCACCGTGGAGACGACCGACCTGGCCGCCGATCTGGGTGAGGTACCGGCCACCGCAACGCTCGTCGACGACATCGGCGGCTGGCTCACCGCGACCATGGACCGGCTGGATGCCTGGACCGGAACACCGGTGGGCCCCGAAGCCGACGACCTCGTGCAGGCGGTCGCCGCATTCGCCGCTCCCCTGGTCTTGGTCAGCCCGGAGGTCGGGCTGACCGTGGTCCCCGCGACCGAGGCGGGACGCCGGTTCGCCGATGAACTGGGCACGGTCAATCAGCGCCTGGCCGCGGTGTGCGACCGCGTGGTGCTGGTGGTGGCCGGCCAACCGCTCACGGTGAAGGAGCCGTCATGACGGAATCGGATGCGCTCTTCGCCCCGGTCACCGCACCGGATGCCGAGGTGGCCGCGGCGGCGTGGGACCGCCAAGCCCAGCTCACCAAGCCGCCCGGTTCGCTCGGCCGGCTGGAAGAACTCGCGGTCTGGGCCGCCTCGTGCCAGGGTGTGTGCCCGCCGCGAGCGCTCACCCGGGCACGCGTGGTGGTCTTCGCGGCCGACCACGGCGTCACCGCCGCGGGCGTTTCGGCGTTCCCCTCCGCAGTGACCGGCCAGATGGTGGCGAACTTCGACGCCGGTGGGGCCGCGATCAACGTGCTGGCCGAGGTGGCCGGAGCCACTGTGCGGGTCGCCGACATCGCCGTCGACTGCGATCAACCGCTGTCGCCTGCGATCGGCGCCCACAAGGTGCGCCGCAGCTCCGGCAACATCGCGGTGGAAGATGCACTGAGCGCCGAGGAGGCGGCGGCAGCGGTGGAAGCAGGCCGCCAGATCGCCGATGAGGAGATCGACGCCGGCGCCGACCTGCTCATCGCCGGCGATATGGGCATCGGAAATACCACGGCTGCAACAACTTTGGTGGCAGCACTGACCGGTGCCGAACCTGTCGTCGTGGTGGGCCGCGGCACCGGTATCGACGACCTCGGCTGGATGCGCAAGACCGGTGCGGTACGCGACGCGCTCTACCGAGCCCGCACCGTGACCGGCGATCCGCTGGGCCTCTTGCGGGTGTGCGGCGGTGCCGACCTGGCCGCGATGGCCGGGTTCCTGGCCCAGGCTGCGGTGCGGCGCACGCCGGTTCTGCTGGACGGACTGGTGGCGACGGCCGCGGCCCTGGTGGCCGAGAACCTGGCACCGGGCGCGCGGGCATGGTGGCAGGCCGGTCATCGGTCGACCGAACCGGCCCACAGCCTGGCGCTGTCCCAGTTGGGGCTGGAGCCGATCATCGACCTCGGCATGCGTCTGGGCGAAGGTACCGGCGCCGCGGTGGCGCTGCCGATCGTGCGGGCCGCGATCGCCACACTGGCCTCGATGGCAACTTTTGACGAGGCCGGAATCTCCGAAGAAGCGCCATGATTTCCGCACTCGGCGGGGCCTTCGCCTTCGGCACGGTGCTGCCGGTGAGAACTTCGGCCGGTATCGGCCGAGGCGCGCTCACCGCCCTGCCGGTGGTCGGTCTGACGCTCGGCGCACTGGCGGCCGCGGTGGTGGCCGGTGGCCAGTGGGCCTTCGGTACCAGCAGTGCACTGCCCGGCGTGGTGGCGGTGGCCGTCCTTCTGCTGACCACCCGCGGGCTGCACATCGACGGGTTCTGCGACACGGTCGACGGTCTGGGGTGCTACGGCCCACCGGAGCGGGCACTGGCGGTCATGCGCGACGGGTCGGCCGGACCGTTCGGCGTTGCCGCGGTGATCGTGGTGATCGGTTGTCAGGCAATGGCATTCAACCAGCTCGGTGCGGTAGCAATCGTCGTCGCCGTCGCCGCGGGCCGCGTCGCGGCAGTCCTCGCCTGCCGCCGTTCGGTGCCCGCGGCGGTCGGCAGCTCGCTGGGGGGCGCCGTGGCGGGCAGCCAATCGCCGGCCCTGGTGGTCGCGTGGGTGATCGCCGTCGCCACGACGGCCGTATGGGCTGGCCCACGAATGTGGCAGGGCCCGGTCGTGGTGCTGGTGGCGGTGGGCTGTTCGGCGCTGCTGGTCGCCCACTGCGTGCGGCGGTTCGGCGGTATCACCGGCGACGTGTTGGGCGCCGCCGTCGAGGTGACGACGACGCTGGCCGCGCTCGGCCTGGCGATTCGCTGATCTGCGGAGGTATCGCCGCCACCGCGGCCTGCACGGCCTGCCACTGCTCCTGCAGTTCGGCGCGTCCCACTGCCGGCGGCGGAAACTCCGGGACGGCGCCCAGCCGCTTCTCGACCCGCCTGCGATCGGCGGCCCACGCGGCCCGGAGTACCCGCCGGGCCCTGGTCAGATAACCGGTCAGTTTCCTGCCCGGCACCGCACCCAGGTCGGCGGGCAACCGCTCGGCCCAGTCACCCAGTTCCGCCGGGACCACTTCGGCGACCCGGGCGGGTGGAGCCGGATGCAGTGCCGCCGCCTTGGGCCCGAACAGTTCGGGATGCAGGTATTTACCCCGCTCGCCGTCGGGCTTGCGCTGCTCGGGGGTGACCCGATTCGCCTCGGCCCAGGCATCTTTGCGCACCCCGGTGACCTGCCAGCACACCTTGACCCGACCGGTGTCGGTGGCGATCGTGAACGCATTGTCCTTGATCTCCTCGGAGACCACCGCCTGGCTGAAGGTGCCGATCACGGTCAGCTGGTAGCGGAAGTCCCGGTTGAGTGCCTCGAAGTACGACGGCAGCTTCACCCGCGCCCGCCCGGACCGGTCCGTGGTCACCGTGCCGCTGTAGACGTTGAGCATGTCCGGGGACTCGACGAAGGAGTGCGACAGATACCGGTTCGCCGGATCGGCCGGGTGATCGACGGTGAACCCGCCGCCACTCTTGCTGAGAAACCCCGTCACCCGCACCCGTCCCACGAACAGCCCGGCGAAGCCGTTGGCACATTGACCGCGGACGGCTGCCACGTCGGGGTTGCGCCGACTGTCGGCGAAGGTGAAGCCCTCGACGCCGTTTCCGATCACGCTGAGACCCGAGACCCCGCCACCGGGGTCGGCGGAGAAATGCACGCCGGACACCCCGTGACCGGAACCGATGGTGAGGCCGGTCGTGCCGTCGGAGGACAGGCTGACTCCGCGCACACCTGCGTCGTCGTCGCTGCTGCCTCGGACGCCGGTGCCGCTGCGGCTGTGTCCGGAGACTCCGGACCCGGTCGAATCCGCGACGACGTGCCGTCCCGACACCCCGGAGACCCCGACGCCGTAGGTGAGACCGGCAATGGCATCGGTCGCCTGGCTGACGCCGTACACGCCGGGACCGTTGCTACTGGTGCCCAGTACCCCCATGGTGTTGTCGCCGGTGCCGAATACGCCTGGGGCACTGCCGCCGTCGGCGAAGCTGATACCCATGACACCGGCATTGTCACCGCTGGTGCCACGCACCCCGAAGCCATCGATACTGCTGCCGATCACCCCGGTTGCACCACCCACGAAGCCGGTGACTCCGTTGCCGCCCGTGGTGCTGGAACCGAACACCCCGTGTGAGTCGTCGGTGGGGCTGAAGGTCACCCCGAGCAACCCCGAGGCCGAGGAGCTGCGCGCCAGAACACCTGGCGCCTGCAAACTTTCGCCGATGACACCGTTTCCGGCGGGACTGCGGCCCACCACACCGGGACCGTCGGCGCCGTGACCCTCGACGCCGGCGGGCGGATCGATGGGCACGGTGGTGCCGCTCGGCAGAACCCCACTGCTGCCGAACACGCCGCCGCCGATATCGGAATCACCCCACACGCCGACCGGCACCGCCGCACCGTTCTCGTCGACTGGTTGCTGCCCGCTGTTGGCCGGATCGAATCCCGCTACGAGTGCCATGACGGCCTCCCCCAAATTGACTGCGCAGGTCAGATCAATTCTGCGCGCACCTCACGTCATTCGGGGAGAAACCGCTAGTTCAGCCGGGACATCCACCCGTGCGTATCGGCGAAGGTGCCCCGCTGGATCCCGGTCAGGGTGTCGCGTAGAGCCATGGTGATCTCGCCGGGTTGTCCGTCGGCGATGGTGAACTCGCCGTCCGCGTACTTGACCCTCGACACCGGGGTGATCACCGCGGCGGTCCCGCAGGCGAACACCTCGGTGATCTCGCCGGCGGCGGCCTTCTTCTGCCATTCGTCGACGTCGATCTTGCGTTCTTCGACCGCGAAGCCGGCGTCGGTGGCCAACTGCAGCAAGGATTCTCGCGTGATTCCCGGCAACAGCGAGCCGGACAGCTCCGGTGTGACGAGCCGGGCCGAACCGCCGCTGCCGAAGACGAAGAACAGGTTCATGCCGCCCATCTCTTCGACGTAGCGGCGCTCGATCGCGTCCAGCCACACCACCTGGTCGCAGCCGTTGTCGGCGGCCTGAGCCTGAGCCAGCAGTGAGGCCGCGTAGTTGCCGCCGAATTTGGCCGCGCCGGTGCCGCCGGGTGAGGCGCGCACGTACTCGTGTGACAGCCACACACTGACCGGTTTGACGCCGCCCTTGAAGTAGGCCCCGGCCGGTGAGCCGATCACCAGGTAGCGGTACTCGTTGGCCGGACGCACACCCAACCCCGGTTCGGTGGCGATCACGAACGGCCGCAGGTACAGCGACTCCTCACCACCGGCGGCGGGCACCCACTTCTCGTCGGCCGCGATGAGCTGACGAAGCGACTCGATGAACACGTCCTCGGGAAGTTCCGGGATGGCGAGCCGCCGCGAGGAGGCACGCAACCGCTGCGCATTGGACTCCGGCCGGAACGACACGATCGAGCCGTCCGCCCACCGATAGGCCTTGAGCCCCTCGAACACTTCCTGCGCGTAGTGCAGGACGATGGACGACGGGTCGAGTTCGATCGGCCCGTACGGGATCACCCGTGCGTCGTGCCAGCCCTGCCCGGCGGTGTAGTCGATGGCCACCATGTGGTCGGTGTGGAACTTGCCGAAGCCGGGGTTGGCCAAGATCGATTCGCGTACCGCATCGGTCGCCGGATTCGCATTGGCTGAAACCGTGAACTCGAGATGGCCGCTAGTCATGCAGCGATTGTATCGCCCGAGGCTAACGTGTTTTCGCGGCCACAAACGGTGGCTTGACCACTTCGCACTCGACAGCGCGGCCACGCACGTCCACACTCACCCGCTGCCCGTCGGCGATGTCGTGGGCAGTGTCGATGAGCGCCAGTGCGATACCGACTTTCAGCGACGGCGAGAACGTCCCCGACGTCGTGGTGCCGATCCGGGTGTCCCCGTCGAGCACCGCGAGATCGGCGCGCAATACCCCGCGGCCGACCGCTTTGAGGCCGCGCAGCACGCGTGCCGGGCCGGCCTGCTTCTCGGCCAGCAACGCATCGCGCCCCCAGAACGCATCCTTCTTCCAGCCGATCGCCCAGCCGCAGCGGGCCTGCAGCGGCGAGATGTCCAGCGACAGCTCGTGACCGTGCAGCGGGTAGCCCATCTCGGTGCGCAGGGTGTCGCGGGCACCCAGGCCCGCGGGTTCTCCGCCAGCCGCGCGCACCGCCGCCACCAGGGCGTCGAACACCACGCCGGCGCGGTCCCAGTCCGGTAGCAGCTCATAGCCGTGTTCACCGGTGTAACCGGTGCGGCAGACCCGCACGAACACGCCGTCGTAATCCGCGTCGACGTAACCCATGTAGTCCATCTCGGTGGGCAGCCCGAGCGCGGCCAGTACCTCGGTGGATTTCGGCCCCTGCACCGCCAGCACCGCATACGAGCGGTGCTCGTCGGTGATGGTGAGCCCGTCGGGAGCATGCTTTTTCAGTTCGGCGACCACCGCGGCGGTGTTGGCGGCGTTGGGCACCAGGAAGATCTCGTCGTCGGAGACGTAGTAGGCGATCAGGTCGTCGATAACCCCCGCGGCGCCTCCGTTTTCTGTGCAGCACAGGGTGTACTGCGCCTTACCCGGTCCGATCCGGTTCAGGTCGTTGGTAAACGCCGAGTTGACGTAGGCAGCCGCACCGGGCCCTTTGACCAGGGCCTTTCCCAGGTGGCTGACGTCGAACAGGCCGACGGACTCGCGGGTGGCGTTGTGCTCGGCGACGGTCCCGGCATAGGACACCGGCATCAGCCAGCCGCCGAACTCGGCAAAACTGGCCCCCAGTTCGCGGTGGCGGTCTTCCAACGGGCCGTGCAGCAGGTCGTCACTCACGAGTTCACCCTAATCTGCCTGCCCGATCGGGCCACCAAACTGCACACTGGACTGGTGGTCGATTTCGATGCACTGGCAGCCGCCGGGATTGCCGACGCTCGTGGGCGCGCCCCGCTCATCGAGTACCTCGACAGGCTGGGTTTCACTGCTGAGCAGATGATCGAGGCGGAGTCCCGGGGCCGGTTGTTCGGACTGGCCGGGGATGTCCTGCAGTGGTCGGGCCCACCGGAATACTGTCTGGCCGACGTGGCCGCCGAGATCGATGTCCCGCTGGAAGACGTGCAGCGGGCGTGGGCCGCGCTGGGTCTGACCGTGTCCGGTTGCGATGTGAGGACCCTGAGCCGGGCCGATGTGGAGACCTTGCGCACCTGGGCGGAGCTGCGGGTGCTGGTCGGCGACGTCGAGGCCACCGGCCTGCTGCGGGTGATCGGTTCGGGTATGGCCCGCCTGGCCGAAGCGCTGTCGTCGATGAGCCGGGCCAGTACGCCCGACATTCAGCTCAACATCACCCACGATGAGCTCACCACCGCCAAGGCGTACCGGGTCGCGGCCGGATTCATCCCGCGGATCGGCTCGATGATCGACGCCGTGCACCGCCACCATGTGATGAGCGCACGCAGCTATTTCGAGCATGTGGCCCGCGACGGATCTTCGGATGTGTTGTGTGGCATCGGTTTTGCCGATCTGTCGGGGTTCACCGCGCTCACCCAGATGTTGACCAGTACCGAACTGTCGGCACTGCTCAACGAGTTCAGCGCCATCAGCACCGAGGTCGTGCACGCCGCCGGTTGTCGCGTGGTCAAGTTCATCGGGGACGCCATCATGTGGGTGGGCTCCGAGCCCGCCGAACTGCTCCAGGTTGCCATCGACCTGGTAACTCACCCACGGGCCGCCGACGCCCACCTGCAGGTGCGGGCCGGACTTGATTTCGGCGAGGTGCTGGCCATCGGTGGCGATTATTTCGGTAACCCGGTGAATCGGGCGGCCCGTCTCGTCGCCGCCGCCGCACCCAGCCAGATCCTGGTATCCGAACCGCTGTGTGGGCTCCTCGACGAGCGGGCGTTCGCCGCGGCTCGCTCGCTGACACTGAAGGGTTTCGACGCACCGGTCACGGCGTATCCGCTGCGTCTAGGGTGGGCGGGGTGAGCCCCGCAAATCCCGGTTACCAGGTTCCCAACGTCACCGTCAGTGCGTCGCTGCCCAAACGCAGGAGCGACGCCGTGCTGATCGTTCCCGTGGTCAGCGGACCCGATGACGACGCAACCGCCACCGTCGTCGGCAACCCGTTCCTCGACGCCGAGGCGGTCGGCGAGATCGAGGTCGCGCTCAAGGCCCTCGGCGCGAAGGGTGGCACCGACCAGGTCACCAGGGTGCCCGTGCCGTCGCTTCCGGTCGCCAGCGTGCTGGTTGTCGGCCTCGGCACGCCCCGCGACGAGTGGCCCGCCGATGCGATCCGCCGGGCTGCCGGTACCGCGGCGCGGTCACTGAACGGCACCGAGAAGGTCATCACCACGCTGTCCCACATCGATCTGGAAGCCGCCGTCGAGGGCCTGATCCTGGGCGCCTACCGATTCAGCGACTTCCGTAGCGCCAAGACCGCACCGAAAGACGCCGGCCTGACCGCGGTCACCGCGCTGACCGCCGACACCACGGCAGCGACGAAGGCGCAGGCACAGCGCGCGGTAGACATCGCTTCGGCGGTCGCGATTGCCCGCGACTTCGTCAACACCCCGCCCAGCCACCTGTTTCCCGACGAATTCGCCAAGCGGGCAAAGACTTTGGGTGAGTCTGCCGGGCTTGAGGTCGAGGTGCTCGACGACAAGGCCCTGACCAAGGCGGGCTACGGCGGCATCGTGGGGGTCGGCAAGGGGTCCTCGCGTCCGCCGCGTCTGGTGCGACTGACCCACCGGGGCGGCAAGAAGAGCAAGCGCGTCGCGCTGGTCGGCAAGGGCATCACCTTCGACACCGGCGGCATCTCGATCAAGCCGGCGGCCAATATGCACCACATGACCTCGGACATGGGTGGTGCGGCGGCGGTCATCGCGACCGTGGTGCTGGCCGCCAGGCAGAAACTGCCCATCGAGGTCATCGCGACCGTGCCGATGGCCGAGAACATGCCGTCGGCGACCGCGCAGCGTCCGGGCGACGTGCTCACCCAGTACGGCGGGATCACCGTCGAAGTGCTCAACACCGACGCCGAGGGCCGACTGATCCTGGCCGATGCCATCGTGCGGGCCTGCGAGGACGACCCCGATTACCTGATCGAGACCTCGACGCTGACCGGCGCCCAGACCGTCGCGCTGGGCTCTCGCACACCGGGTGTCATGGGCAGCGAGGAGTTCCGCGACCGGGTTGCGACGCTGTCGCAGGCCGCCGGTGAAAACGCCTGGGCCATGCCGTTGCCCGAGGAACTCAAGGATGATCTGAAGTCCTCGGTGGCCGATCTGGCCAACGTCAGCGGGTCCCGCTATGCCGGGATGCTGGTCGCGGGCACCTACCTGCGCGAGTTCGTCGCAGACGGAGTCCAGTGGACGCACATCGACATCGCCGCCCCTGCCTACAACACCGGGGGCGCTTGGGGTTACACCCCCAAGGGCGGCACCGGAGTCCCGACGCGCACGATGTTCGCGGTCCTGGAAGATATCGCCGCGAACGGCTAGTCATGTTCCCGCCCAACGTGAACAAGATGGCGAGATTTCTCCAGAACCTGGCCATTTTCTTCACGTTGGGCGCAGCTGTCGCCGGCTGTTCGGGCTCACCGGACCCGCCGCCCGCGGCTCCACCCAGCACGACGATGTCGACGACGCACCCGCCGGCATCCACACCCGCCGCCCCGGTCGGCGCGCAACCCCGCCTGGCTGCGGACCCCGTCCGGCTGGCCGACGACCTCGTTGCCGACGAGCGGGCACTGCGCGACCCGTCGACTCCGGAGCCGGCGCTGACGCAGGCCGCCCGCCGCCAACAGGTCGCCTACCGGGCGATCGGCCGTCACCCCGAATGGGACGGGATCATCCGTCCCCGGATCCCCGGCGAACTGGTCGCGTTCTATGACCGCAATGTCGACGCGCGGCGGCAGCTCGCCACCCTGGCCCACCCCAAGGACACGCTGCCCGCGTGGCGCATCAACCCGCCGCCCCCGGCCGACATGCTGGTCAGCGCCTACCGCGACGCCGAAGCCGCCTCCGGTGTGGACTGGCATTACCTGGCCGCGATCAACCTGATCGAGACGCACTTCGGCAGCGTGGCCGGTGACAGCACGGCCGGGGCACAGGGCCCCATGCAGTTCATGCCGTCCACCTTCGCGGCGTACGGCCTGGGTGGTGATATCCACTCACCTCGGGACAGCATCATGGCTGCCGGGAATTACCTGGCCGCCAACGGTTTTGCGGACAACCCCGACCACGCCCTGTTCCGGTACAACAACGCCGACGCGTACGTGCGAGCGGTCACCGACTATGCCACCGCGATGGCCGCCGATCCCGCGGCATTCGGCGCGTTCTACCGCTGGGACGTCTATTACGTCTCCACCGCCGGTGACGTGCTGCTGCCCATCGGGTATGCCGCCGAATCGCGGATCCCCGTCGGCGAATACCTCACCGCGCATCCGCAGTAGCGGTTTACAGCGAGCCCGAACGCGCCGCCCGGCGCAGTACCGAGGGCACCACCCGTGCCACCCCGTATGCCGCATAGGCCTCCGGGGTGACGGGGCGGATCGCCTTGTCGTTGCGGACGGCCGCGACGATGGCCTTGGCCACCTTGTCCGGGCCGTAGCGCCGCGCGGCGAACATCTTCTTGGTCTGGGCCCGCAACTGCTCGACCTGGCCCTGCTTCTCGGCTGGGACGTCGAAGCGGGTGGTGTCGATGATGTTGGTGTCGATCATGCCCGGGCAGATCGTGGTCAAACCGACTCCCGCCGAGTTCAATTCGGCGCGCAGGCAGTCGGAGAACATGAAGACCGCCGCCTTGCTCGTGGAGTAGGCGTTCATCGATGCCGATGGCGAATAGGCGGCCATTGACGCCACGTTGACGATGTGGCCGCCGGTACCGCGGTCCACGAGGCGGCGGGCAAATGACCTGCAACAGTTGACGACTCCACCGAAGTTCACATCCAGTACCCGGTCGTACTGATCGGCCGGGGTGTCCAGGAACTTACCGCCGTGGCCGATCCCGGCGTTGTTGACGACCACATCGGGGATGCCGTGCGTACTGCAGACCCGGTCGACGAAGTTCTCCACCGCCTCGGCGTCGGACACGTCGAGGCCGTAGGCATGTGCCACCCCACCGCGCGCCGCGATCTCGCCTGCGGTGTTCTTGGCCGAAATCTCGTCGATGTCGCTGACCACGAGTTCGGCACCTTGCGCGGCGAACGCCAGCGCGGTGGCACGGCCGATACCGCTGCCCGCACCGGTCACCGAAACCAGGGTGTCGCTGAAGGATTCGCGTGACCGGCCGACCTGAGCGCGTCGCAGCGCACGGGATGCGGGAGCGCCCTCGATGTGCTCGATCAACTCGGCCGTCGCATTGGCGATGGCGTGCCAGTGCGAGAACGGGGCCCAGTGCCCGGCGTTGAGGTCACGACGCCACAGCAGCGGCACCCACTTGGACTCTTCCTCGAAGCCGTGCCCACGCACCACGGGATCGTGGTCGTTGCAGATCAACTGCACCGGCACTGTCACGTTGTGATCGCTGCGCAACGTCGTGAACGAGCGAATCGCGTTGGCACGGTAGATCTTCAGCCCGTTTGCCGCATCGATGTCGAGCGTCTCGGACTGGAACTTGGGGCCTGCGGTGTCGATGGCCTGCAGCCGACGCGCCGCACCCCGCCGCATCAATGCGGGCGCGGCGACCGGGACCGAGAACGGAATCCAGTAGCTGAACCGCGATGCCAGGTTCACCGCCTTGGCGAACCGGATCGGCCGGTAGGGGCGCGCCAGGCGGCCACGCACGAACGACCCGTAGTGATCGGTGCTCGGCCCCGATACCGACGTGAACGAGGCCACCCGTTCGGAGGCCTCCGGCCGGCTCAGGTACTCCCACACCCCGACCGACCCCCAGTCGTGGGCCAACACGTGAACCGGGCGTCCGGGGCTCACGGCGTCGATCACCGCGGACAGGTCGTCGGCGAACCGGTCCATCCGGTAGGCCCTGACCGGCTTCGGCACATCCGAGGCCCCTGCCCCGCGGTTGTCGTACCGCACGATGTGGAAGCGGTCCTCGAGCTCTCCCGTGACGCCGTTCCACAGCACATGCGAGTCCGGCCATCCGTGGGCCATGACGAGCGTGGGGCGCTGCCGATCCCCCTGTTCGTACACCGCGATGCGGGTTCCGTCCGGGCTGTCGACGAAGCGCTGCATGGTCCACCCTCCACGAGGTATCTGTGACGAACAGTATCCAATACCGGAGGTACCGGTTGCTTCGACTCTAGCGGTCGTCGAGTTCCCGGTACACCGCGCGCCGGCGTTCGATGCGACGACGAGCGTCGTAGTCCCGCATCCGTTGCGGATACCCCACCTTCTGCACGTCATACACGGGGATCTGGAGGCGGTCGCTGAGCCGGCGCGCACCCACCTCGCCGCCCGTTCGGCGCCGGGTCCATTCCCCGTCGGCAGCAACGAGCACGACAGTCACCTCGGTGACCGTGGTGCGGGGCTCGACGAATGCCTCCACCCCAACATGGCCGGCTGCCCAGCTTTGCAGATACTGCAGGTCCCCGGCCTGGTCGCTGTCTGATCCGCGCGCCGACCGGCTTCGGCGAAACGTATCGAACAGGCCCAACGGACGAATCTCCTCAGCTCTGGGCAAGTTCGGCGAACCGCCCTGCAAACCCTCACCCGATAGTGCCAGAGAATCAGCAACCCTGAGTGAGTGCGAATGGTGCTGCAGTGACAGGATGGGTCCGACAATCCACCTAGGTGCCGCACCCGGTGCACCTAGCTGTGGTAAGCCAGAGTTCGAGTCGTCACAAGTGACCGTCCGAGGAGTCAATACACATGGCCATCTCCGTCCAGATGCCCGCGCTAGGTGAAAGTGTCACCGAGGGGACCGTCACCCGTTGGCTTAAACAGGAGGGCGACGCCGTCGAACTCGACGAGCCGCTGCTGGAGGTGTCCACAGACAAGGTCGATACCGAGATCCCGTCGCCCGCCGCGGGTGTGTTGACGAAGATCGTCGCCCAGGAGGACGACACCGTCGAGATCGGCGGCGAGCTCGCGGTCATCGGCGAGGCCGGCGAAACCCCCGCTGCCGCCCCGGAACCGGAATCCCAGCCCGAACCCGAGCCGGAGCCCGCCCCGGCCGCACCCGAGCCCGCCGCTCCTGCCGTCCAGGAGCAGGCCGCCCCCGCCGCGCCGGCGGCCCCGGCCCCTTCCGGGTCGGCCACCTCCGTCGTGATGCCCGAGTTGGGCGAATCTGTCGCCGAGGGCACCGTCACCCGGTGGCTCAAGAAGGTCGGCGATTCCGTCGGTGTCGACGAGCCGCTGGTCGAGGTGTCCACTGACAAGGTCGACACCGAGATCCCGTCCCCGGTGGCCGGCACCCTGCTGTCGATCAGCGCGGAGGAGGACGACATCGTCGCGGTCGGCGGCGAGCTGGCCAAGATCGGCGACGCGTCCGCCGCGCCGGCAGCTGCTCCCGCTCCCGCTCCCGCAGCGCCCGCTCCGGCAGCCCCGGCCCCGGCTCCCGCGCCTGAGCCCAAGCCGGAACCGAAACCCGCACCAGCACCCGCCGCCACCCCGGCTCCCGCTCCGGCGGCACCGGCACCCGCACCGGCAGCCACCCCCGCCGCCGGCGACGGCTCGCCGTACGTCACCCCGCTGGTCCGAAAGTTGGCCACGGAGAACGGTGTTGACCTCACGACGGTGAAGGGCACCGGCGTCGGTGGCCGCATCCGCAAGCAGGATGTGCTCGCGGCGGCCGAGGCCAAGAAGGCTCCCCCGGCTCCCCCGGCACCGGCAGCTCCTGCCGCGGCCGCGCCCGCCGCCTCGGCTGCACCGGCCCCGGCCCTGGCGCACCTGCGCGGAACCACGCAGAAGGCCAACCGGATTCGCCAGATCACCGCGAAGAAGACCCGCGAATCGTTGCAGGCGACTGCGCAGTTGACCCAGACCCACGAGGTCGACATGACCAAGATCGTGGCGTTGCGGGCACAGGCGAAGGCCGACTTCGCCGAGCGCGAGGGGGTCAATCTCACCTACCTGCCGTTCATCGCCCGCGCCGTCATCGACGCTCTGAAGGTCCACCCGAACATCAACGCGAGCTACAACGAGGACACCAAGGAGATCACCTACTACGACGCCGAGCACCTCGGCTTCGCGGTCGACACCGACCAGGGTCTGCTCTCCCCGGTGATCCACAACGCCGGTGACCTGTCGCTGGGCGGGCTGGCACGCGCCATCTCCGACATCGCGGCGCGAGCCCGGTCGGGCAACCTCAAGCCCGACGAGCTGTCCGGCGGCACGTTCACCATCACCAACATCGGCAGCCAGGGTGCGCTGTTCGACACCCCGATCCTGGTGCCGCCGCAGGCGGCGATGCTGGGCACCGGGGCGATCGTCAAGCGTCCGCGGGTGATCTCCGATGCCTACGGCAATGAGTCGATCGGTGTGCGCTCGGTGTGCTACCTGCCGCTGACCTACGACCACCGACTGATCGACGGCGCCGACGCCGGCCGGTTCGTGACTACCATCAAGCGCAGGCTCGAAGAAGGTGCTTTCGAAGCCGATCTCGGGCTGTAACAGCTGTTAGGAGGGGCTCCCCACTGTGGCGGATGCCGTCATCGCGATAGCGGGATCATCCGGTCTGATCGGTTCGGCGCTGGTCTCAACGCTGCGCGCCGCCGATCACCGGGTGCTCCGGATCGTACGCAGGGCACCATCGAACGGCGACGAGCTGTTCTGGAACCCCGACACCGGGGAGTTCGACGCGTCGGCGTTGTGCGGTGTGGACGCGGTGGTGAACCTCTGCGGGGTCGGCGTCGGCGAGAAGCGTTGGTCGGGCGCCTTCAAGCAGAGCCTGCGCGACAGCCGGATCGATCCCACCGAGGTGCTCGCGGGCGCGGTAGCCGATGCCGGGGTGCCAGTGCTGATCAATGCGAGCGCCGTGGGTTACTACGGCGACACCCGGGACCGGGTGACCGACGAGTCCGCACCCGAAGGACGCGGGTTCCTGGCCGGGCTGTGCGCCGACTGGGAGGCGGCCACCGCGCCGGCGGTCGCTGCCGGCTCTCGGGTGGTGCTGCTGCGCTCCGGACTTGTCATGTCCCCGGCGGGCGGCATGGTGAACCGGCTCAGACCGCTGTTCTCACTGGGCCTGGGCGCCCGCTTGGGCAACGGCCGGCAGTACATCCCGTGGATCAGTCTGGAGGACGAGGTCCGCGCGGTGTTGTTCGCGATGGCGAACGAAAGCCTGTCGGGTCCGGTCAATCTCACCGGGCCGGCTCCGGTGACCAACGCCGAGTTCACGGCGGCACTGGGCCGGGCCCTCAACCGGCCCACGCCGGTGATGGTGCCCGGTTTCGCGTTGCGCACGCTGCTCGGCGAGTTCGCCGACGAAGGACTTCTCATCGGCCAGCGCGCCATTCCCGCCGCGCTGGAACGCGCCGGTTTCACCTTTCACCACAACACCGTCGGCGAGGCACTGGCCTACGCCACCGCGACCAAAGACCTGTGACCGAGGTCAGGGAGCGGCCGGGGCGTAGCGTCGACACTGTGGCATCCATCCGCTCGACCGCGGCTCCCGTCGATGTGCGGCACCTGGGCAGGGTCGACTACGAAGCCGCCTGGGCGCTGCAGCGCGAGATCGCCGATGCCCGGGTCGCCGGCGGTCCTGACACGCTGCTGCTGCTTCAGCACCCGGCCGTCTACACCGCGGGTAAGCGCACCGAGCCGCACGAACGCCCGGTGGACGGCACACCCGTCGTCGACACCGACCGCGGCGGCAAGATCACCTGGCACGGTCCCGGACAGCTGGTCGGCTACCCGATCATCGGGCTGACCGAGCCGCTGGATGTGGTGAATTTCGTTCGGCGCCTTGAGGAAGCACTGATCAGCGTGTGTGCGGATCTCGGACTGCAGACCGGCCGCGTCGAAGGGCGCTCGGGTGTGTGGGTGGCCGGCGACGCCGAGGCGGGCCGCGAATCCGGCCTGAGGCGACCGGCCCGCAAGGTCGGGGCGATCGGCATTCGGGTATCTCGGGCGACGACGTTGCACGGGTTCGCGCTGAACTGTGACTGCGATCTATCGGCGTTCTCGTCGATCGTGCCGTGCGGGATCGCCGATGCCGGCGTGACATCGTTGACTGCCGAACTCGGCCGCCACATCACCGTCGAGGATGTGACCGACCGCGTCGCCGCCGCGGTGTGCGACGCGCTGGACGGACGGCTGGAAGTAACTCTGAACGTAGGATGACCCTGTGACTGTGGTGCCTGAAGGTCGGAAACTGCTGCGTCTGGAAGTGCGGAACGCGCAGACGCCCATCGAACGCAAGCCACCGTGGATCAAGACCCGCGCCAAGATGGGCCCGGAGTACACCGAGCTCAAGGGGTTGGTGCGCCGCGAAGGCCTGCACACGGTATGCGAAGAGGCGGGCTGCCCCAACATCTTCGAATGCTGGGAGGACCGGGAAGCCACCTTCCTGATCGGCGGTGAGCAGTGCACGCGCCGGTGCGACTTCTGCCAGATCGACACCGGCAAGCCGGCCGAGCTGGACCGTGACGAGCCGCGCCGCGTCGCCGAGAGCGTGCAGGCGATGGGTCTGCGCTACTCCACGGTGACCGGGGTGGCCCGCGACGACCTGCCCGACGGCGGGGCCTGGCTCTACGCCGAGACCGTTCGCTACATCAAGCGACTCAACCCGAACACCGGCGTGGAACTGCTGGCGCCGGACTTCAACGGCGACCCCGACCAGTTGGCAGAGGTTTTCGAATCGCGCCCAGAGGTGTTCGCGCACAACGTCGAAACGGTGCCGCGCATCTTCAAACGCATCCGTCCGGCGTTCCGTTACGACCGCAGCCTGGCGGTGATCACCGCCGCCCGCAACGTCGGTCTGGTCACCAAGTCGAACCTGATCCTCGGCATGGGCGAGACCATCGAGGAGGTGCAGACCGCGCTGCGTGACCTGCACGACGCGGGCTGCGACATCGTCACCATCACCCAGTACCTGCGGCCCTCCCCGCGTCACCACCCGGTCGAACGCTGGGTGCACCCCGACGAGTTCGTCGAGTTGTCGAGCTATGCCGAGGGCCTCGGATTTGCCGGCGTGCTGGCCGGACCGCTGGTGCGGTCGTCCTATCGTGCGGGCCGGCTCTATGCCCAGGCCGCGCGGGTTCGGTTCGCGGATCAACCCCCCGTATCCTGAACCAATGGCGAAAAACCGCAATGCCGCAGAGACCAAGGCGGCAAAGGCCGAGGCGAAGGCTGCCCGTAAGGCGGCCTCCAGACAGCGGCGCAGTCAGCTGTGGCAGGCATTCCAGATCCAGCGCAAAGAGGACAAGCGTCTGCTGCCGTACATGATCGGCGCGTTCGTGCTGATCGTGGCCGCCTCGGTGGTCGCCGGTCTGCTCATCGGCGGGTTCACGATGTACACGATGATCCCGCTCGGCGTCGTGCTGGGCGCGCTGGTCGCGTTCATCATCTTCGGCCGCCGGGCCCAGAAGTCGGTGTACACGAAGGCCGAGGGTCAGACGGGTGCCGCGGCCTGGGCACTGGACAATCTTCGCGGCAAGTGGCGCGTCACCCCTGGTGTCGCGGCGACCGGTCATTTCGACGCGGTGCACCGGGTGATCGGCCGGCCGGGTGTGATCTTCGTCGGTGAGGGTGCGGCCAATCGGGTCAAGCCGCTGCTGGCCCAGGAGAAGAAGCGCACCGCACGTCTGGTCGGCGATATCCCGATCTACGACATCGTGGTCGGTAACGGCGAGGGTCAGGTGGCGCTGTCCAAGCTTGAGCGCCACCTGAACAAGCTGCCGGCGAACATCACGGTCAAGCAGATGGACTCGATCGAGTCCCGGCTCGCCGCTCTGGGCACCAAGTCCGGCCCGGCCGGGATGCCCAAGGGCCCGCTGCCCGCCGGCGCGAAGATGCGCGGTGTGCAGCGCACCGCCCGCCGCAAGTAACGCGCGCGCTTGGGCCGAACCCGCCTAGCGGCGCACCACGGCGGTGAACGTCAGCCGGTCGTGCAGACCACGCATGTCGGTGTCGGACACGAGCGGCGGGATCACCAGCGCAATCAACACCACCCGCAGAAACGCCCGGACGGTGCCGATCCCGTCGCGGCCGTCGGCCGGCACCACGACCAGACCTACCGCGAGCTGACCCGGGGTGAACGAAAACAGCCGCACGGCGATCGTTCCCAGCACCATCCAGATCACCAGCACCGCTGTGGAGAGCATCGGCAGCGAAATCAGGCCCAGGGCCATCACCAGACCCGCCAGCCCGTAGGCCACCAGCCAATCGATCAGGAGCGCACCGACCCGCCGGCCCATGCGGGCAATCGAGCCGGGGCCGGATTCGGGCAAGCCGAGGCGTTCACCGGAGTATTTACCCCGGCCATCCTGGGTGTCCTCGCCGTCACCGGCGTCGAACGGTCCTGGTCCGGACAGCCAAGTTCCCATCGTGCGCGCCATAGGGTCAGAATAGGCTGGTCCGGTTGAGTGGCGGTGAGTAGCTCACGTCACAGCGAACGGCCATCGCGTAACTTGCGCGCAACATATGGTTGACGACTGCGCAACATCGTGTCCTTAGCGTCAACCCGCGGGTTACCAGTAAAGGAGAACACTGAAGTGGCAGAAAAGACGTCCGACGACATCTTCAAGCTGATCAAGGACGAAAATGTCGAGTACGTCGACATTCGCTTCTGCGATCTGCCCGGCGTCGTCCAGCACTTCTCGATCCCGGCGTCCGCGTTCGACGCGAGCGTCTTCGAGGACGGTCTCGCGTTCGACGGCTCGTCGGTGCGCGGTTTCCAGTCGATCCACGAATCCGACATGATGCTGCTGCCGGACCCCGATACCGCGCGCATCGACCCGTTCCGCGCCGCCAAGACGCTGAACCTGAACTTCTTCGTGCACGACCCCTTCACCCGTGAGGCGTACTCACGCGACCCGCGCAACGTGGCCCGCAAGGCGGAGAACTACCTGGCGAGCACCGGTATCGCCGATACCTGTTTCTTCGGTGCCGAGGCCGAGTTCTACATCTTCGACTCGGTGAGCTTCGACTCCAAGATGAACGGCACCTTCTACGAGGTGGATTCCGAGTCGGCGTGGTGGAACACCGGCGAGCCCTTCGAGGCCGACGGCGGTCCCAACCTCGGTTACAAGGTCCGCCCCAAGGGCGGCTACTTCCCCGTGGCGCCGTATGACCACTACGTCGACCTGCGCGACGAGATGTCGACCAACCTGACCAACGCCGGGTTCACCCTGGAGCGCGGCCACCACGAAGTGGGCACCGCCGGCCAGGCCGAGATCAACTACAAGTTCAACACGCTGCTGCACGCAGCCGATGATGTGCAGCTGTTCAAGTACATCATCAAGAACACCGCATGGCAGAACGGCAAGACCGTCACCTTCATGCCCAAGCCGCTGTTCGGTGACAACGGTTCGGGCATGCACGCCCACCAGTCGCTGTGGAAGGACGGCAAGCCGCTGTTCCACGACGAGTCCGGCTACGCCGGCCTGTCCGATCTGGCCCGCCACTACATCGGCGGCATCCTGCACCACGCCCCGTCGCTGCTGGCGTTCACCAACCCGACGGTGAACTCCTACAAGCGTCTGGTGCCGGGCTACGAGGCTCCGATCAACCTGGTGTACAGCCAGCGCAACCGGTCGGCCTGTGTGCGTATCCCGATCACCGGCAACAACCCGAAGGCCAAGCGCCTCGAGTTCCGCTGCCCGGACAGCTCGGGTAACCCGTACCTGGCTTTCGCGGCCATGCTGATGGCTGGCATCGACGGCATCAAGAAGAAGATCGAGCCGCTGGCCCCGGTCGACAAGGACCTCTACGAGCTGCCGCCGGACGAGGCCGCCAACATCCCGCAGGCCCCGACCTCGCTGGCCGCCGTGATCGACAAGCTCGAAGAAGACCACGAGTACCTGACCGAGGGTGGCGTGTTCACCGAGGACCTGATCGAAACCTGGATCTCCTACAAGCGGGAGAACGAGATCCTGCCGATCCAGATCCGGCCTCACCCCTACGAGTTCTCGCTGTACTACGACGTTTAGGTCGGCTCGCCGACGCGACGTTTAGGTCGGCTCGCCGACGCGACGTTTAGGTCGGCTCGCCGACGCGACGTTTAGGTCGGCTCGCCGACGCGACGTTTAAGTCGTCCGACGAAAAGGCCGGGTGGTTCCCTTCGGGGCCACCCGGTTTTTCGTATCGGCAGCGGGCATCGATTTCCACCCCTGGGTCGCTGATATTCGACAGGCACAGCCCCGGTGCAGAAAGCGAGCTGCTCCCCCGCACAATGGGCCCATGCGTGTACTGGTGCAGCGGGTGAGCGCTGCGAGCGTTTCGGTGGACGGACAGATCGTCGGTGCCATCGACCCGCAACCGCAGGGGCTGCTCGCCCTGGTCGGCGCTACCCATGGCGATGACACCGCCAAGGCCCGGCGGATGGCCGAGAAGCTCTGGCAGTTACGAATCCTCGATGACGAGAAATCCGCATCCGACGTTGCCGCCCCCATCTTGGTGATCAGTCAATTCACGCTGTATGCCAATACCGACAAGGGCAGGCGCCCGTCCTGGAATGCCGCGGCGCCGGGGCCGGTGGCCGAACCGCTGGTGGTCGAATTCGCCAGCGCGCTCAGGCAGTTGGGCGCGGTGGTGGAAACGGGAGTTTTCGGCGCGGATATGCAGGTGGAACTGGTCAATGACGGCCCGGTAACGGTGTTGCTGGAGCTGTGAGTTTCCTGACCGTCTGAGCGTATTGTCGGCCCATGACGACCAATCTGGACACCCGACTCGGCTCGCTTTCGCCCGCCGTCATCAGCTTGTTCCGTGTCGTGCTCGGCTTTATGTTCGCCGTTCATGGGGCCTCGAAACTCTTTGCCTGGCCTGTCGATTCAGGAGCCGGCGCCGTGCCGGTCGGCAACTGGCCGTACTGGTACGCCGGCGTCATCGAGTTGGTGCTGGGCCTGCTGATCATGGTGGGGCTGTTCACCAGGATCGCGGCGTTCCTCGCCTCGGGCCAGATGGCGTTCGCCTACTTCACCGAGCATCAGCCGAAAGGCCTGTTGCCGATAGAGAACGGTGGCGAACCCGCCGTGCTGTTCTGCTTCGGTTTCCTGCTGCTCGCTGCCATCGGTGGCGGCGCTTACGCATTGGATGCGGCGCGCAGTAAGCGCTGACCGAGTCGCTCACCCCCGCCCGGGAATCCTCAGCCGATGACCTTCGTGTAGAACTCCGGGCGCGGGTCGCCCTCAAAGTACGCATCGACCTCATTGCGGAGCACGTCATGTTCCTCGCTGTTGTGCATCGCCAGGAATGTCTCCAAGCTCTCGTGCATCACGACTGAGGCGTAGTTTCCGCCCTGATTCGGTTCCAGCAAAACCCGACTGATGAATCCGGGGTACTTCGAGAATGCCTCGTTGGACCGGGCGAACCATTCACGGAACTCAGCATCCTTGCCGTCCTTGATCTTCGGCAGACGAACGAGGGTGTACAGCATTTCCCAACTCCTTTGTCCGGATCCGGTTCTTACATCCACCCTACATTTGTCGTAGGCGGATCAGCCCGATCAGGTAAAAAGCTTTGGGCGCAACGCTGTTCACAATGATCAGTCACGCCCTGGACCACCTAATCCAGCGCGAGGTCCTTGCGGAACCGCTTCATCCCGTCGATCTTCTCGGCCAGGGTGGCGCCGGGTCCGCTGTAGAACATCCACGGCATGGTGACGATGCCCTGGATACCGCCGGCCTCCGCGCGCGCGTAGTGCTCAGGAGTGAAAGCATCGGTGAGCGGTGTGATGACGGTGAAATCGTCCATCGTCAAGCCATTCTCGGCGCGCAGCTCACGCAACTGGTCGACCCGCTGCAGGGCGGCCTCGGTGGAGATCAGATCGCCGATCCAGCCGTCGTGCCGGGCCGCGCGGCGCAGCGCGATATCGGACAGACCGCCGACATAGATCGGGATCGGCGGCGGTGTGGGCTCCATCTCCAGGCGCGGCGTGGAATAGAACTCGCCGGAGAACTCCGTCCACCCGGGCTCCCACAGCTTCTTCATCAGCTCGAGCATCTCGTCGGTACGCTTGCCGCGTCGGGCGAACTGCTGGCCCAACAACTCGAACTCCTCCTCGCACCAGCCGACCCCGATACCCAGTTCCAGCCGGCCACCAGCCAGATAGGCCGCAGTGCCAATGGCTTTCGCAGCCGAGTACGGGTCGCGCATCGCGGGCAGATAGACAGTGTTGACGAACTTGAGCCGGGTGGTGACGAGCGCCAGCGCGCCGATCATCACCCACGGGTCCGGCCAGTCGGTGAATGCCTCCCAGCGCCGCTTGCCGTCCTTGGTGTAGGGGTACGGCGTGGACAGCGTTTCCAGGTTCACCACGTGATCCGGAATGCCCATCCCGTCGTATCCGAGATCGTCAGCGGCCCTGGCCACTTCGACGGCCTCCCGGGTGTCCAGGAAAGCCATGCTCACGTAGAACTTCATCCGGCGTCCCGCGCCCATGCCGGAGTGATGAAGATGCCCTCCGCCTCGACGGTGATTCCGTCGCCGTCGCTGATGTGGCCCTTCGCAAAGGTTTTGACGCCTTCGGTCCGGTCGATGTACGCCTCGGCGCGCAGCGCCCCCAGCGGCGTGCCACGGCGGTAACGACACGTGATGGTCCCGGTGTAGCGCGGCGAGTTCAGTCCCCCACTGGCCACCTCACCGAGAATCTGGTCGAGCACCAATGCGCAGATGCCGCCGTGTACCCAGCCCAGTGGCCCCTCATAAGCGGCGCCCAGCTCGAATTCACTCCAGCAACTGCCGTCCTGGGTATGTTCGATCACCAACGGCGGGGCCATCGCATTGCGCAGGCCGACGACCGGATTCGCCCACACCACCGGACGGTTCGTCTCGGCATGCAACATCACGTGCGGGCCGTCGCGCTGTTCGCGGCGCAGCGAGGCGGTGACAGCCTCGACAGCCGCCGTCGCCGCGACGATGGTCTGCGAGTCCACTTCGGTACGCACTCCGGCGTCCACGAGTTCGCGCACGGCACGGGCGAACGGCTCATAGAGGGCTTCGAGCCGTTCATGTTCCGCCGCGCTGATGACGTCGAACGTGTGCTTCATCCGGACTCCCAGTGAATTGGTTATACGCCCTTATTAACACCACCCACTGCGACGTCGTGCACGCGGGGCACTACTCCCCGCCGAAAATCCTGCGGACCACGCTCTTCGCCCGCCGAGTCACCCGCAGGTAGTTGTCCAGGAACTCCCCGCCGTCATCGCTGCCCCACCCGGCCGCCAGGGCCACCGCGTTGAGCTGACGACCCGGGCCGGGCAGCTGATCGGTGGGCTTGCCGCGCACCAGCACCAGGGCATTGCGCGCCCGCGTGGCCGTCAGCCAGGCATCCCGCAACAACTCGACATCGCTCTCGGCGACCAGTTCTGCCGCGCCGATCGCGTCGAGGGTCTGCAACGTCGAAGTGTTGTGCAGGGCAGGCAGGGTGTGTGCGTAACGCAGCTGGAGCAGTTGCACGGTCCACTCGATGTCGGCCAACCCGCCACGGCCCAGCTTGGTGTGCGTGTTGGGGTCGGCACCGCGGGGCAGCCGTTCGGCGTCCATACGCGCCTTGATCCGGCGGATCTCCTGGACAGCTTCGGCCGACACCCCGCCGGCGGGGTAACGCGTCTTGTCCGCGATCAGCAGAAAGCGTTCCCCGAGTTCCAGATCGCCGGCCACCCGATGTGCACGCAGCAGGGCCTGGATCTCCCACGGCTGGGCCCACTGCGTGTAATAGCTCGCATACGACGCCAGCGTGCGCACCAGCGGGCCGCTACGGCCCTCCGGCCGCAGCCCGGTGTCGACCTCCAACGGTGGGTCCGCACTCGGTGTCCCCAACAGTGCCCTGACCTGTTCGGCGATGCTCACCGACCAGCGCACGGCCGTCGACTCCTCGACACCGGTGTTCGGTTCGCACACGAACATGACGTCGGCGTCCGAGCCGTATCCCAGCTCACCGCCGCCGAGTCGGCCCATCCCGATCACGGCGATCCGGGCCGGCACACCGGATTCGGCTGTGTTGGCCCGGATCACGGCGTCGAGCGCGGCCTGCAATACGGCGACCCATACCGCGGTCAGCGCCTTGCACACGTCGATGACGTCGAGCAGGCCCAGGACATCCGCAGAGGCGATGCGAGCCAGTTCCCGACGGCGCAGCGTGCGGGCCGCAGCGATGGCGCGTACCGGGTCCCGGTGTCGGCCGGCCGAGGCCACCAGCGCACGGGCCAGACTGTCGGGATCGCCGTCGAGCAGCTTCGGGCCGTTGGGGCCGTCGGCGTAGAGCAGGATCACCTCGGGGGCGCGGATCAGCAGTTCGGGAATGTAGGCCGAGGTGCCCAGGATCCGCATGAGCCGCCTGGCCACCGCGCCCTCGTCGCGCAGGGTTGACAGGTACCAACGCTGCTCGGCCAGTTCCTCGCTGATCCGGCGGTAGGCGAGCAGGCCGCCGTCCGGGTCGGGGGTGTCCGACAGCCAGTCCAACAGGGTCGGCAGCAGCACCTGCTGCACGGTGCCGCGCCGCCCGCTCTGACCGGTGAGCGCGGCCAGATGGGTCAGTGCGCTCTGCGGTCCCTCGTAACCCAGTGCGGCAAGTTGTCGTTCGGCCGCCTCGGTACTCATACCGGTGCCGATGCCCAGTGCCGGCTGGCCCACCGATTCCAGCAGCGGCTGGTAGAAGAGCTTGGCGTGCAGTCGCGACACCCGCATGCTCTGCCGCTTGAGTTCTTCGCGCAGTACACCCGCCGCATCGCGGCGCCCGTCGGGGCGCACGTGCGCGGCCCGTGCCAGCCATCGGTACGCCTCATCGTCGCTGTCATCGGGCAGCATGTGGGTGCGCTTGAGCCGCTGCAGCTGCAGCCGGTGTTCGAGCAGCCGCAGGAATTCGTAGGACGCGGTCATATTGGCGGTGTCGTCACGCCCGATGTAGCCGCCTTCGCCGAGGGCCGCCAGCGCGTCGACGGTGGACGCTACGTGCAGTGAGTCGTCATTGCGTCCGTGCACCAATTGCAGGAGCTGGACGGCGAATTCGACGTCGCGCAGGCCTCCGGTGCCGAGCTTGAGTTCGCGCGCCCGCACTCCGGCCGGCACGAGTTCCTCGACGCGTCGGCGCATGGCCTGCACCTCGGGCACGAAATCGTCACGCTCGCAGGCGGTCCACACCATGGGCATCAGTGCCTCGAGGTAGGCCTTTCCGAGTTCGGTGTCACCCGCGGCGGGACGGGCCTTGAGCAGTGCCTGGAATTCCCACGTTTTCGCCCAGCGTTGGTAGTACGCGACGTGGGACTCCAGCGTCCGGACCAGTTGGCCGCGTTTGCCTTCCGGGCGCAACGCGGCGTCGACCTCGAAGAACGCCTCGCCGGCGAACTGCATCATCTCGCCCGCCACCCGGGTTGCGGTGGCCAGGTTGTCGTCGCCATCCCCGTCGGGGATGGACTCCCCCACGAAGATGACGTCGACGTCGCTGACGTAATTCAGCTCGCGCGCACCGCATTTGCCCATGGCGACGACTGCCAGCCGCGGCTCTACCCCGTCTTCGCACACGACGCGGGTAGCTACCGTCAGCGCTGCGCCCAGCGCAGCGTCGGCCAGATCGGACAGGTGGGCGGCGACCTCGACGAAGGGCAGCACCGGCTCGTTCTCGACGGTCGAGGCCACGTCGAGGGCGGCCAGGACCAGCAACCTGTCCCGGTAGAGATCCCGTAGTGCGGGCACGGCACTGCTTGCGCCCTTGTCGATCTCGACGGTCTGCGCGGCCGCGGTGAAGGCGCTGCGCAGTTCGTCGGCACCGGGGAGCCCGACCGCACCGGCCAGCAACCGCCACGATTGCGGATGGGCGATGAGGTGATCGCCCAGCGCCAACGAGGATCCCAGGACACCGAACAGCCGGCCCCGGAGTGCCTTGTCGGTCAACAGCGCACGGTTGAGTTCGTCGACGCCGGCCTCGAGCGCGTCAGCCAACCGGACCATGGCCAGCAGCGCGATGTCGGCATCGGGTGCGCGCGACAACGACCACAACAACTCGACGTGCGCCTCGGTGTTCCAGCCGAGCTGTTCCAGTTCGGCTGCCGACTGCGGATGCACCAGACCGAGCCGACCGACGCTGGGCAGTTTCGGGCGGTCGGTCGCAGGCTTGGCCATCACTCGACGTTACAGCGACAGGTAGGTCTTCAGCTCGTAGGGCGTGACGTGGCTGCGGTAGTTCTCCCACTCTGCGCGCTTGTTGCGCAGGAAGTAGTCGAATACGTGCTCCCCCAACGCTTCCGCGACCAGCTCGGAGTTCTCCATCGCCTCCAGGGCGTTGCCCAGGCTGGTCGGCAGCTCGCGATAACCCATGGCACGCCGTTCCTCGGGAGTCAGGCTCCAGACGTTGTCTTCGGCCTGCGGGCCCAGCACGTAACCCTTCTCCACGCCGCGCAGACCGGCGGCCAGCAGGACCGCGAACGTCAGGTACGGGTTGCATGCCGAGTCAGGGCTGCGGACCTCGACGCGCCGTGATGACGCCTTGCGCGGGGTGTACATCGGAACCCGCACCAGCGCCGAGCGGTTGGCCGCGCCCCACGAGGCCGCGGTGGGCGCTTCACCGCCGTGCACCAGACGCTTGTAGGAGTTCACCCACTGGTTGGTGACGGCACTGATCTCGCTGGCGTGCTCCAGGATGCCCGCGATGAAGGACTTGGCCACGTCGGACAGCTGCAGCGGGTCGTCGGGGCTGTGGAAGGCGTTGGTGTCGCCTTCGAACAGGCTCATGTGGGTGTGCATGGCCGAGCCGGGGTACTCGGCGAACGGCTTGGGCATGAACGAGGCGCGGACCCCGTCGGCCAGCGCGACCTCTTTGACCAGGTAACGGAAGGTCATCACGTTGTCGGCCATCGACAGCGCGTCGGCGTAGCGCAGGTCGATCTCCTGCTGGCCGGGTGCGCCCTCGTGGTGGCTGAACTCCACCGAGATGCCCATCTGCTCCAGGGCCTCGATGGCGTGGCGCCGGAAGTTGGGGGCCGAATCGTGCACGGCCTGGTCGAAATAGCCGCTGTTGTCCGCGGGCACGGGCACCGAACCGTCGTCGGGGCCGCGCTGCAGCAGGAAGAACTCGATCTCCGGGTGCACGTAGCAGGTGAAGCCCAGGTCGCTGGCCTTGGCCAGCTGGCGGCGCAGCACGTGCCGGGAGTCGGCCCACGACGGTGAGCCGTCCGGCATGGTGATGTCGCAGAACATGCGCGCCGAGTAGTGCTTGCCGGCGCCGGTGGTCCAGGGCAGCACCTGGAAGGTGGACGGATCGGGCCGGGCCACGGTGTCGGATTCCGAGACGCGGGCGAAGCCTTCGATCGAGGATCCGTCGAAGCCGATGCCCTCCTCGAAGGCGCCTTCGAGTTCGGCGGGCGCGATCGCTACCGACTTGAGGTAGCCGAGCACGTCGGTGAACCACAACCGAACGAACCGGATATCGCGTTCCTCCAGGGTGCGCAGCACGAATTCCTTCTGGCGGTCCATGAGCGCAGCGTAGGCATCGGCTGTTAAATCTGTGTTACGGCCCTGCAAGGAGTTAGCAGGACAGGTTGCCCGGCGAGGTTTGGTTGACGAAGAAACCCAGCACCGCGGTGTCGACACAGGCGTCGCCGTTGAACACGACGGTGTGTTGGGTACCGGTGAACGAGATCAGGTCCGCGTCCATTTGCCGGGCCAGGTCCACCCCGGCCTGATAGGGCGTGGCCGGGTCGCCGGTGGTGGACACCACTACGACCTTGCCGGGTCCGGGCCCGGTGATCGGGTGCGGCGCCGACGTCGCGGGCACCGGCCACAATGCGCAGATGTCGCGGGGCGCGTACCCGGTGAACTCGCCGTAGGACATGAACGGTGCCGCAGCGCGGATCCGCTGATCGGCGTCGGCCCACACCGCGGGGTCGGTGGGGAACGGCATGTCGACGCAGCGGATCGCGGTGAATGCGTCCTGCATGTTCTGGTAGTGCCCGGTCTCGTCGCGACGCCAGTAGTCGTCGGCGAGCAACAGCAGGTCACCGGCGTCGGTGCCGCGCGTCAACCCGAGCAGTCCGCTGGTCAGGTAGGGCCAGTACCGCGCCGAGTAGAGGGCGTTGCCGGTTCCGGTGATGGCATCGGCGTAGCCGAGTCCGCGCGGGTCCGCGGTGGAGGCCGGCGTCGTCGCCAACGGATCGATCAGTCGCTGAAACCTGCCGACGAACTGGGCCGGATCGGTGCCCAGCGGGCAGTCGGCCGATTTCGCGCAGTCTGCGGCATAGGTGTCGAAAGCCTTCTGGAAGCCGGCGAGCTGACGGATATTCTTGGTGATCGGGTCCAGGCTGGGGTTGATGGCACCGTCGAGCACCATGGTGCGCACCCGGTCACCGAACCGTTCGGCGTAGGCACCACCCAGTTCGGTGCCGTAGGAGAAGCCCAGATAACTGATCTGGTCCTCCCCCAGCGCGGCCCTTACCGCATCCATGTCCCGCACCGCCGACGCGGTGCCGACGTTGGCCAAGAACGGCGCACCCATGCGGTCCAGACACTGCTGGGCGAACTGTCGGTAGACGTCTTCGATGTGGGCGACCCCGGCCGGGCTGTAATCGGTCATCGGCTCGCGGCGGTAGGCGTCGATCTCGGCGTCGGTGCGGCAACGCAACGCCGGGGTGGAATGTCCGACGCCGCGTGGGTCGAATCCGACCAGATCGAAATGATCGGTGAGTGGCGACCCGGCCAGCGCCGCACCCATGCCGGCGACGGTGTCGACCGCCGAGGCGCCGGGGCCACCGGGGTTGATGAACAGTGCGCCGATCCGGTTGCCGGTGGCCGGAATCCGGATGACGGCCAATTGCGCTTGCGCCCCTTGGGGATCAGACGGATTCCAGGCCTCGCTCCATTCGATGGGTACCGAGACGGTGCTGCACTGCGCCGTCGGAACCCGTGCCGGGTCTTGCACCCATTGGGCGCAACTTCCCCACCCCGGCCCGAATTCCGGCACGGCACCCGCGACCGGCGCGGCGACCGGGTACACGACGGCGGTTGCGCTGAGCAGTATCACCGCCAGAGCTCTCGCTGCCCGTCTACCCGCCCACCACACGGCAGCCATGGTCGCATGGCGACCACCGCCGGGTCTGTGCCTGAGGCCGAGCAGAGATCGGCCGGAGACCATCCGGTGACCTCGACCGCTTGGATCGATCAGCAGCGGATCCCGGGCGCGGGCACGGTCACGTCCAGGAGGTACGTGGCGGCGATGTCGTCGATGCACTTGTTGCCCTGGAACACCACGGTGTGCTGAGTGCCCTCGAAAGTCACCAGCGTGCCTCCGAGTTGGCGGGCCAGGTCCACACCCGCCTGATAGGGCGTCGCCGGATCGTTGGTGGTCGAGACCACCAATGTCGGAGGCAGTCCCTTTACCGAGATCTCGTGCGGCTTGCTGGTGGGCGGCACCGGCCAGAAGGCGCAGGTGCCCATCGGCGCGTTCCCGGTGAACTCGCCGTAGCTCAGGAACGGAGCGGCCTCGCGGGCCCGCCGGTCCTCGTCGACGACGGTGGCCCGGTCGGTGATGGCAGGCTTGTCCACGCAGTTGACCGCGACGCGCACGTCGGTGGAATTGTTGTAGTGGCCCTTGGCGTCTCGACCCATGTAGAGGTCGGCCAGCGCCAGCATCACATCGCCGTTGCCGTTCTTCAGCCCGGTCAGGCCCTCGGTCAGGTGCCGCCACAGATTCGGCGAGTACAGCGGCAGGATGGTGCCCACGATGGCGTCGCTGTAGCCCAGCCCGCGCTGATCGCGGGTCTTGGCCGGGTGCTCGACCAGTGGGTCGACCAGGCTCTTGTAGACCTCGACGGCCTTGGCCGGGTCGGTACCCAGTGGGCAGTCGGGGTTCTTGGTGGCGCAGTCGGCGGCATAGTCGTCGAAGGCCTTCTGGAATGCCGCGGCCTGACGGATGTCTTCCTCCACCGGATCCGCGTTCGGGTCGACGGCACCGTCGAGGATCATCGCGCGGACCTTCTCCGGGAACTGCTCGGCGTAGGTCGCACCGATCCGCGTGCCGTAGGAATACCCCAGGTAGGTCAGCTTGTCGTCACCGACGGCGATCCGGATCGCGTCCAGATCCTTGGCGACGTTCTCCGTGCCGACGTTCTCCAGGAACTCGGTTCCCATCTTGTCGACGCAGCGCTGGACGAACTTCTTGGTTTCGCTCTCCAGATGCTCGACACCTTCGGGGGTGTATTCCACCGTCGGATCGGCCCGCAGCCGGTCGTTGTCCTCGTCGGAGTTGCACCACACCGCGGGCGTCGAAGATCCGACACCGCGCGGATCGAACCCGACGATGTCGAACCGGTCCTTGACCGACTGCGGCAGGCCCGACAACAGGGCGACCGCCGATTCCACCCCGGATTCGCCGGGACCGCCGGGGTTGATCACCAGCGAGCCGATCTTCTTGCCCGCGGCCGGGAAGCGGATCATCGCCAGGCGGGCGACCTCGCCGTCGGGATTGGAGTAGTCGACCGGCACCGACAGCATTCCGCATTCGGCGTTGTCGGGGATCTGCACCTGGTCGCCCGAACCCGCGTTGCACGGTAGCCATTGCACCGGTGTTCCTGGCCGCGGGACCGCGATCCTGGCCTGGCCCTCGACCACCTGGGTGCAGCCCGCCGCGGCCACCGCCGTCACCGCCAGCAGCGCGCCGAACCTCATCCTGGTCTTCATGGCTGACCATGCTGCCATGCCGCGACATTGCCGCAGGCTGGGCCTGGTCACCGAGGCCCGCGATGCTATCGGCTAACGGCGAGCAGCTCCTCGAGCGCGACCTGGAAAGCGTCGGCCATGTCCCACAGATCCGGCAGCAGGTCCGGGCAGGACATAAGGCCGACATCGAGCTTGCCGTTCAGCGACATCACGGTGATGTTCAGCCCCGCCCCGTGAAAGATCGGACCCAACGGATACAACGCCTTGACCTCACAGCCCAGCATGTAGACCGGTGTCTGCGGCCCGGGCACGTTGGAGACCACCAGGTTGTGGATGGGTTTGGCCCCCGACAGCCGACTGGCCGCGTATACCCGCATGGCCGCGCCGAACACCGCCGGAGCCACGAACTGCGTCCAGTCCTGCAGCAGTGTTGCCCCGAGGGCGGAGCTGTGTTGCTTGGCAACCGAATTCGACGCGGCGATGGCCCGTAGCCGCTCGGCCGGGTCGTCGACGTGGGTGTCGAGCTTGGAGAACATCCCCGACACCTGGTTGCGGCCGGGCCGATCGGACTGGTCGTGCACCGACACGGGCACCATCGCGACCAGGGAGTGTTCGGGCAGTTCGCCGCGGCTGGAAAGGAACGTGCGCAACACACCCGACACCAGCGCCATCACCACGTCGTTGACCTTGACGCCGAAGTGGTTCTTGACGGTCTTGATGTCCTCGAGATCAAGCTGGGCGAACCCCACGCAACGCTGACCGGTGATGTTGGCGTTGAACGCGGTTTTGGGTGCGTTGAACGGGGCCGCCATGGCCTGTCCGTTGAAGGCCCGGCGGACCGTGTCGACGACGGTCGTCGCCGTGGCGGGCAGCACGTTGACCAACTTGAAGGGGCGGGCGGCGAACTTCAGTGCCCCGCCCAGGGCAATCGCGGCGCCCGAGGCACCGCCGGTGCCTTGCGCCGGTTCGGGCGGCGGGGCGTCGGCTTCGGGGGTGCACAGTTGCGACATCAGGTTGGCGCCGGTCACACCGTCGACACCGGCGTGGTGGATCTTGGTCATCAGCGCCAGCCGTCCGCCCGCCTGCGGGTCGGTGCCCGCGATGTTCTCGATGACCCACATCTCCCACAACGGCCGAGACCGGTCCAGAGGCAGGGAGGCGATGTGGCCGCAGATCTCGGACAACTCCGCCCGTCCGCCCGGGCCCGGAAGTCCGATCCGGTGCAGATGGCGACTGACGTCGAAGTCCATGTCCTCCACCCACACCGGGTGATCCAGGTTGAACCGGCTGTCGGCCAGCTTCTCGCGGAACTGCGGCATCGCCTTGATGGACACCGACAGCGCGTCGCGCAACCGGTCGAACGTGTACCCACCCGGCATCGTCGAGGTGTCCAGTTCCAGCACAGAGCACACGTGCAACGGTTGGGCGGCGGTTTCGAGATACAGGAAGCTGGCGTCTAGTGGGCTGAGCCGTTGCATGCCGCTGATGTTAGGACTCCGCGGGCGAACTGTGAGGAAATCCACTCGAACGTCACTGTTGCCTTCATTACCCGCAGTGGCAGACTGGCACACGTCCGACGAACCCGGGGACCGCGGAGCGGCCTCGAGGATCGAACCGACCATCACAGGGGACGACGATGTCTGAACAGTCTGTTTATGGTGCTTCCGATTCTGCCGCAGCCAAGCCGCGCACCAAGGTCCGCACGCTCACGCTGCAGAAATGGAAGTCCGAGGGCCACAAGTGGGCGATGCTCACCTGTTACGACTACTCCAGCGCGCGGGTATTCGACGAGGCCGAGATTCCGGTACTGCTGGTCGGCGACTCGGCGGCAAACGTGGTCTACGGATACGACACCACCGTGCCGATCACCATCGACGAGCTGATCCCACTGGCCCGCGCGGTCGTCAAGGGCGCCCCGCACGCCCTGGTGGTCGCCGATCTGCCGTTCGGCAGCTACGAGAGCAGCCCCACCCAGGCTCTGGCCACCGCCACCCGTTTCATGAAGGAGACCGGAGCGCAGGCGGTCAAGCTCGAGGGCGGTGAGCGGATGGTCGATCAGATCGCGTTGCTGTCCGCCGCAGGTATCCCGGTGGTGGCCCACATCGGCTTCACGCCGCAGAGCGTCAACGGGTTGGGCGGGTTCCGCGTCCAGGGCCGTGGCGACGCCGGCGACCAGACGATCCACGATGCGATCGCGGTGCAGGAAGCCGGTGCGATCGCGGTCGTGCTGGAAATGGTGCCGGCCGAGTTGGCCACCCAGATCACCGGCAAGCTGACGATCCCCACGGTGGGCATCGGCGCCGGCCCCAGCTGCGATGCCCAGGTGCTGGTCTGGCAGGACATGGCCGGGCTCACCAGTGGCAAGACCGCCAAGTTCGTCAAGCGTTTCGGTGACGTGGGCGGCGAACTGCACCGTGCGGCAACGCAGTACGCCCACGACGTGGCGACCGGGGTGTTCCCGGCCGAGGAGCACAGCTACTAGGCGAAGTCGGGCCTGCGTTTGGCCAGGAACGCGTCGACGCCTTCGCGGCCGTCGGCGGAGTTGGCCCGCTCGGCGATGAACCTGGCTTCGGCGGCCATCTGCTCTTCGAGGCTGTTCTTGAACGAGGACACCAGTAGCGACTTGACCGCACCGTTGGATCCGCCGGAACCCGCCGCCACCTGCTCGGCCAATGCCGTGGCCCGCGCGACGAGCTCGTCCCCGGCGACCACCTCGGTGACCAGTCCCCACTCCTGCGCCTCCGCGGCTGAGAGCGTGCGGTTGGTCAGGATAAGCTCCTGGGCCCGACGCAGCCCGACCAATCGCGGCAGGTGGTAGGACGCGCTGCCATCGGGGCTCAGCCCCACCTTGGTGTAAGCCATCGTGAAGGTGGCCGAATCGGCGGCCAGAACCAGGTCGCCGGTCACCGCGAGGCTGAACCCGGCACCGGCTGCGGTGCCGTTGACCGCAGTGATCAGCAGGGCATCCATCCGGGCGAAGGATGAGATGGCCTGGTGCAGGTCGTCGGCAACGCCCTTGATGAAGCGACCGCGGTCGGGCGCGGTGGCGAAAGCCTTCAGGTCGCCGCCCGCGCAGAAGAAACGGCCCGCCCCGGTCAGCACCACGGCTTTGGTGCCGGGCGTATCGCAGCGCCGGGCCGCGTCGGCCAGTTCGCGAGTCATGGTGTCGTTCATGCCATTCGCGGCGTCGGGGCGGTTCAGCGTGATGCGCGCGACGGCGCCGGACTGCTCGAACGAGATGGCTTCATAGGTGGGCTCGGTCACGGCCCGAACTCTAGCGGGCCGGGGTTTGCGGCGGTCGCACGCCCAGCCGGGCCGCGGTGGCGGCCACCAGCGGGCCGAAGTCGCCGTCGAACCCGAGGATCCGCAGTGCCCCCTCCCCGATCGCCCAGGGCTGCGACGGTGTGCGCCCGACGTCGTCAGAGCGGCTGTTGACCACCGATTCCACCAATCGGAAGGGCAGGTCAGCGGCGTCGATCGGGCCTGCGCATTCGGCGATCACCGCGTCCGACAGCTGTCGGTACACCTCGCGCAGTTCGGCGCGTCGGCGCCGGAACGGCGCAAACCGGTCGGTGCGCAGCTCGGGCAGCAGATACAGGGCACCCAGATTCCACCGGCTCGCGCACAACTGGTGGGCGTCGGCGACCGCGAGCGTGTGCAGGTGTTGGACCGTCGGCCCCGCGTCCTCGAGCACTTCGGCGCCCAGCTGCAGGGCATTGTCGACCGTGCCGGCCAGCAACGCGTCGAGGATGTCGTCCTTGGTGGCGAAATGGTGGTACAGCGAAGCCTGCCGTACCCCGACTTCGTCGGCGATGCGCCGGGTCGAGGTGTTGGCGTACCCGTGGTTGGTGAACAGCTCGGCGGCAGCGTCCAGGATCTGCTCACGAGCGGTCGCCCCGGGCCTGCGTGGCTGCTCCAGCCGTGGGCGCCCGCGTCCGGTTGCGGCGTTCGCCGGTGTCATTTCAGCCCCCATGTCAGCAACAGTAGGAGACGCGCGCAGACCTGATCGAGGGCACAGTCGGGAAGCGACAAGTCTTGATGTTGCTGTGATCAGACACCGGTCGTGGCGCCTACCCGAATATGGCACGCTGGTGCCATCCGATCTCCCGCCTCCGGTGCACAGCGAAGGTGACTATGGCCCCCGGTAAATCGAAGACCGCCAGGTACACCGAAATCGAGCGGAAGTTCGCGGTCACCGAAACCACCGTCTCACCGTCGTTCGAGGGATTGTCGGCCGTCACCGAGGTGGCACGCACGGAAATCCAGCATCTGGATGCGGTGTATTTCGACACCCCGGATCGCGGCCTTGCCGCGCACCGCATCACGCTGAGGCGCCGCACCGGCGGCAACGACGCGGGCTGGCATCTGAAGCTACCGGCCGGTGTCGACACCCGCACCGAGGTCCGCACCCCGCTGGGCGCGGCAACCGATACCGTGCCCGAGGATCTGCGGGACATCGTGCTGGCGATCGTCCGGGACCGGCCGCTGTCCCCGGTCGCCCGGATCAGCACCCAGCGCAGCGTGGAGGTGCTGCGCGGAGCCGACGGCATCGGCCTGGCCGAGTTCTGTGATGACCGGGTCACGGCATCGACCACGGGCGGGGAGGCCGATAAACAGAGCTGGCGGGAATGGGAGCTGGAGCTGCTCACTGCCGACGTGCCCGACGATCTGATGGATCGACTGTCGAATCGGCTGGCGGATGCCGGGGCGGTGCCGGCCGGACACGGTTCGAAGCTGGCCAAGGTGCTGGGCACCGATCAGCTCCCGGCACCGACTCCCCCGGCCGATCCGGTGCACCGAGCCATCGCCGAGCAGATCGAGGCGCTACTGCTGTGGGACCGTGCGGTACGTGCCGATGCCTACGACTCGGTACATCAGCTGCGGGTGACGACCCGCAAGATCCGCAGCCTGCTGCAGGAATCCAGGGACTCGTTCGGACTGGACGACGACAACGTCTGGGTGCTCGACGAGCTGCGGGCCTTGGCCGCGGTGCTGGGGGTGGCCCGCGACGCCGAGGTGCTGGGCGAGCGCTATCAACGCGCACTCGACGAGATGCCCGCCGAGCTGATTCGCGGCCCGGTGCGCCAGCGCCTGGTCGAGGGCGCCAACCGCCGCTACACCGCGGGCTGGCGACGTTCGCTGCTGGCGATGCGATCGCCGCGCTACTTCCGGCTGCTGGACGCACTGGAGGAGTTGGTCAGCACCGAAAAACCGGAATCTGCCGACGCCTCTGCGCCTTCCGTGACCATCGACGCCGCCTACAAGCGGGTTCGCAAGGCCGCCAAGACTGCCAAGGCGGTGGCGGCCGAGGATGCCAGCACCGAGGAGAAGGACGAGGCGCTGCACCGGATTCGTAAGGGCGCCAAGCGGCTTCGTTACACCGCGGCGGCCACCGGGGCAGACAAGGTGTCCGATCGGGCGAAGTACATCCAGACCTTGCTGGGCGACCACCAGGACAGTGTGGTGAGCAAGGCGCATCTGAGTACTCAGGCCGATGCCGCACATGCCGCCGGTGAGGACACCTTCACCTACGGGCTGCTCTATCAACGGGAGCACGACACCGCCCAGCAGTCCCGGGCGTTGCTGGACGATGCACTCAAGAAGCTGGACAAGGCCGTCCGTAAGACCCACTAGGGGCCCGGTTGCGGTGGGGGCGAACGAGTTGGCCTGTAAGCCGGATTCTGTCTCTCACCCCGGAGGGTGAGGCGGCGACCATCCATCTGGACACACCGTTGCCGGGTGCCTCAAGCGGCCTACCCGCAGGCTCGGGCGAGCAACCCTCGAACGCCTGCGCGGCCGCAACCAGGTTGCGGCCTTCTTGGCCTTGCTTCGGGTGGGGTTTGCCTAGCCACCCCGGTCACCCGGGGTGCTGGTGCGCTCTTACCGCACCGTTTCACCCTTACCATTGCTGGCGGTCTGTTTTCTGTGGCACTTTCCCGCGAGTCGCCTCGGATTGCCGTTAGCAATCACCCTGCTCTGTGAAGTCCGGACTTTCCTCGACCCCGGTTTCCACCGGTGCCGCGGCCGCCCAGCCAACTCGTTCGCGCTGATCACCGTACCCTTATTTGCATGGTCCAGGTGCCACCGGCACGCTATCTGCTCCGCGCGAAGGATCTCGCGGACGCCCGTTACGCGGATCCGATCACCGTCGACGACCTCGCGTCCGCCGCCGGGTTGTCGCGGGCCCACTTCAGCCGGATGTTCACCCGCACTTTCGGTGAGTCTCCGCGGGCCTACCTGCAGAGCCGGCGCCTGGAGCGGGCCGCCGCCCTGCTGCGCAACACCGACCGGTCGGTGGCCGACATCTGCGTGATGGTCGGCCTGCACAGCGTCGGTTCGTTCACCACCAACTTCGCGCGGGTGTACGGCAAACCGCCTGCGGCGTACCGGGCGAGCCTGCCGCCGGCCATGCTGCGCGCCCCGGTGCCCAGTTGCATCCTGGCGCGCGACACCCGGCGCCCGCATTCCGGTAGAGCCAAGACAGCACAAACGGAGAAGACGGCGGGGCCGGACCGAACGTAGCGTCAGACCCATGATGAAAATCGCATACACCCACCTGTGGGTTCACGATCAGGAAGTCGCCCTGAAATTCTGGACCGAGAAGGTCGGAATGGAAGTGCGCGAAGATGTTTCGTTCCCGGAGGAGATGGGCGCCTTCCGATGGGTCACGGTCGGCCCGCCCGGTCAGGACGAAGTGGGCATCGTGCTGATGGCGGTTCCCGGGGAGCCGGTGATGGATGAGAACACCCGCACCCAGGTCCTCGATCTGACCGCAAAAGGCTTCGCCGGCACGGTGTTTCTGACCACCGATGACTGCCAGAAGAGTTACGAGGAACTGACCGCGCGCGGCGTCGAGTTCACCGAGCCACCGAATCAGATGCCCTACGGCATCGACTCCGGTTTCCGCGACCCGTCGGGCAACAGCATCCGGCTGACCCAGCGCACCGACTAGGCCTGGTCCGGACACCCACATTTGGGCATTGGGGTGTCTACACCGAGGATCGAGGTCACCATTGAGCAGCGATCCTCGATATAGAGCCGGTCTATTCAATGTGAATGGCCCTGCGCCTCAAGCTGTTCACCAGACACACAACCTAGCCCCGACGTCGCAGCACCATCACGTTGTCGATCAGGGTGCCGTGCTGCCCGTCCGGGCCGGTCGCCTCCCGCTCGTCGGTGCCCACCCGGATGCGTTCCCAGTGCGCGTCATCGAGGTTGAGCGAGTCGACGACGTCGTCGGCGCTGGGGAAGGCGAACTTCTGGACGTGCGCGGGGGCCCAGGCCGGGGCGGCCCCGTGATCGACGATGACCAGCAGACCGCCCTCGGCCACCGCCCCGGCGGCACGACGCAGCACCCCGGCGCGGTCCATGGCGATCGGTGACTGCAGGAACTGAGCCGAGACCAGATCGAAGCGCCCGTCGGGCAGGCTCTCGGACAGGTCGTGACGTTCAAAGCTGGCCCGATCCGCCACGCCGCGGTCCTGCGCTGCGGCGACGGCGCGGGCGAGCGCGGTGTCGGAGACGTCGACTCCCGTGACCTGCCAGCCCTGTTCGGCCAACCACACGGAGTCACCGCCCTCGCCGCAGCCCAGATCGAGAGCCCGGCCGGCGGGCAGGTCCGCGGCGATCTTTGCCAGCTGGGCGTTGACGCGGCCACTCCAGATGCGGCCGCGCTGCCCGTAGTGCCGTTCCCAGTACTGGGCGGTGACGGCGGTCTGGGCGGGCCACGGCGGCACCGGCAGCCCGACGTCCTCGCCGAGCAGGTGTTGCACGACGGCGGCACCGACCTGACTGCCCGACGCCACCGCCGTGG
Source organism: Mycolicibacterium alvei (assembly GCF_010727325.1). Taxonomy (NCBI): domain Bacteria; kingdom Bacillati; phylum Actinomycetota; class Actinomycetes; order Mycobacteriales; family Mycobacteriaceae; genus Mycobacterium; species Mycolicibacterium alvei. The sequence goes on along the minus strand of NZ_AP022565.1, from coordinate 260,984 downwards.
CCACCTGAGGTATCTGGGCACCGAGGTCGCCCGCGGCGAACACCCCGGGCACCGAGGTGCGGGCGAACGCGTCGACGACGAGCGCATCCGCGGCGACTGGCCCGGGCGCCGAGACGGCGCCGAGTTGCGCAGCCAGCGGCGAGCGTTGGTGCAGTGTCGCAGCGACGAGCGCCCCGCGCCGGGCCAGTCGGGCGCCGTCGGTGAACTCCACCGCAGTCAGTTCGCCGTCATCGGCGATGAATCGGGCGATCGGACGTTCGTCGACGCCGATGCCGACCGCGTCCAACTGCTTGACCTGCGCTTCGGCCAGGCCGCTGTCCCCGTTCGTGAGCACCACCAGGTCCTCAGTCCAGCCGCGCATCATCAACGCCGAGTGCACGGCGCGGTCCCCCTGCGCGATGACGGCAACCGGCGCATCACGCATCTCCCAGCCGTGGCAGAACGGGCAGTGGAAAACCGAAGTACCCCAGAGCCCTTCGAGCCCGGAGATGTTCGGCCCCCGGTACTCCATGCCGGTGGCCAGCAGCACCGTCCGGGTGTGCTCGCGGGTGCCGTCGGCCAGCTCGAGCACGAAACCCGGCTCGCCGATGACGACCTCGCCGGTACGCACCTCGACCGTGGGGTAGGCAGCCAACTCGGCGCGGCCCGCGGAGTAAAGCTCAGCGGGCGGGAGGCCATCGCTGCCGAGCAGCCCGCCGATTCCGGGTGCGGCGAGGTTGCTCTGATCTCCTGCGTCGACCAGCAGCACGCGGCGCCGGGCCCGGCCCAGCACCAGCGCCGCACTCAAGCCGGCGGCCCCGCCGCCGATGACGACGCAATCCCAGATGTTGTCCATGTCTTCGAGCTTGCCCAATACATGGCAAAGTGCCAAGCTCATTTGCCATGAAGGCAAATGTCGCCCAACCTGAGGACATCGACGCCCTGGTCCGCAGCCGTCTGCGCGAGTTGCGGACCCAACGCGGGCTCACCCTGGAGGACGTCGCCCGCCGCGCACAGATCGACGTCTCCACGCTGAGCCGGCTGGAATCGGGCAAACGTCGACTGGCTCTGGACCACCTGCCCCGCCTGGCCGCCGCCCTGTCGGTGACCACCGATGAGTTGCTGCGCACACCGCAGGCCGAGGACCCCCGGGTCACCGGCAGCTCACACACCCACCACGACATCACCTACTGGCCGCTGACCCGACAGGGCCCGGCCGCCGGCCTGCACGCCTACAAGATCCGGATCAGCGCCAAGCGTCGCAAGCCGCCCGCCGAATTACCCGTCCACGAGGGTCGCGACTGGATGTACGTGCTGTCCGGGCAACTGCGCCTGATGCTGGGCGAGCAGGACTTCGTCGTCAATCCTGGTGAGGCCGTGGAATTCTCGACGTGGACACCGCACTGGTTCGGGGTGGTCGACGGCCCGGTGGAGGCCATCACCATCCTGGGCCCGCACGGCGAGCAACTACACCTGCACGCCTGACCTACAGGTAGCCGGTCTGGTTCACCAGCCGAACCGATGAACCACCGTCTGCGTAGAACTCGGCGATCGACAGCGAGGCCAGATCCAGGTGCAGCCGGTACAGGATGCCCGCACCGGCGTCCAGCGCCAGCCGCAGGATGGTCTTGATCGGCGTCACGTGCGAAACCACGAGAACCGTTGCGGCACCGTACTCGGCGATGATCCGGTTGCGAGCCCGACTGACCCGGTGGGCGACGGCATCGAAGCTCTCGCCACCGGGCGGCTCGACGCTGGTATCACGCAGCCAGCGCCGGTGGAGTTCCGGATCCCGTTGCGCGGCTTCGGTGAACGTCAATCCTTCCCATTCGCCGAAGTCCGTCTCGATCAGGTCATCGTCGACACGGACATCGACTCCGAGAGCCTTGCCCGCCGCCGTAGCCGTCTCGAACGCCCGCCCCAACGGCGAGCTGATGACTGCCGCGACGCCCCCGCGTGCCCCCAGATAGCGCGCGGCGGCGTCGGCCTGCCTGCGCCCCTCTTCGGTCAGCGCCGGATTGCCACGCCCCGAATAACGCCGGGAGATGGATAATTCGGTCTGGCCGTGGCGCAGCAGCAACAGCCGGGTGGGCGATCCGGTGGCACCGGTCCACCCAGGTGCGGACGGCGCGACCTCGGCTGCGGGTTTCTCATCGACGATGCCCGCGGCTGCGTCCATGGCCTCGTTGGCCAGCCGGTCGGCATGGCTGTTGCGCTCCCGCGGAATCCACGAGTAGCTGATCCGACCGAAACCCGCGGCCAGCTCGGCCGCTCGGCGCTGCAGCGGAATCAGGTCGGGATGCTTGACCTTCCAGCGCCCCGACATCTGTTCCACGATGAGCTTGGAATCCATCGACACCGCCACCTCGGCCGCGCCGAGTTCGGCGGCGGCCTCCAAACCTGCGATCAGGCCGCGGTATTCGGCGACGTTGTTGGTGGCTCGGCCGATCGCTTCCTTACGTTCGGCCAATACCGTGGTGCGCTCGGCATCGAACACCACCGCGCCGTAGCCCGCCGGTCCGGGATTTCCCCGGGACCCGCCGTCGGCCTCGACGAGAACCTTCACTGCGTGAACCTCAACAGGATTGCCCCGCACTCGGGGCAGCGCAGTACGTCGTCCTCGGCGGCCGCGGCGATCCGGGCACTCTCGCCGCGGTCGATCTCGATCCGGCAGGCACCGCAGCGCCGGCCCTGCAGCAGCCCGGCCCCCGCCCCGCCGCGGGACCGCTGCCGTTCGTAGAGATCCACGAGTGCGGGATCGATCAGACCGACCAGACCTGCACGGCGAGTCACCGCCTGATGCTTGGCCTGGTCGATTTCCACCAGTGCGGCATCGCGGGCCTGCTGTGCCGCCGACAGCGCGGTCTGCAGGTCCTCGATGCGCTGCGACGCCTCGGCCTGCTGCCCCGTCAGTTCCTCACGGCGTTCCATGAGTTCCAGCAGAGAGTCCTCCAGGCTGGATTGCCTGCGCTGCAAGGTTTCCAGCTCATGCTGGATCTCGGCTACCTGCTTGGCGCCGACCGTGCCTCCGTCGATCAGCTTGCGGTCGCGGTCCGCACGCTGACGGACCGAGTCGATCTCGCTCTCGAGCTTGGCCACCTGGGCTTCCAGGTCTTCCAGGGCGATACCCAGAACGCCCACCCCGTCGCCCGCGGCGGCGTACTCGGCCTGCGCCTCGTCTAGCTTCTGCTGTTCGGCCAGGTGCTTGACACGGTGTTCGAGGCGCCCGAGTTCGGCATCGACCTCGGTCAGCGCGAGAAGCGAACGTTGTTGTTTTACTTCGGCTTTCATGCCCTGACTTTCATGTAGCTATGGGATTGTTCTGCGTTGATACGTTTACCGCGGGTCAGCACTCGACGTTCCACGGGTCGGTGCGCACCGACGACACCCGCACCGCAAGTGCGTCACCGAACTGCCCGTGCAGCACTCCGGCAGCCTGGGCGCACCAGGGGAACTCGGTGGCCCAGTGCGCCACATCGACGAGTGCGACCGGTGAGGCGCGTCGGTGCTCATCGGCGGGATGGTGCCGTAGATCCGATGTGACGTAAGCCTGTACGTCGGCCCGGGCCACCGTGCCCAGCAGTGAGTCGCCCGCTCCCCCGCACACCGCGACCCGCGACACCATGGCGTCGGGATCCCCCGAGGTCCGCACCCCCCACGAGGTGGCCGGCAGCGCAGCCCGTACCCGGGAGGCGAAGGCCGACAACGGCTCTGGCCGGTCCAGGAGTCCGATCCGGCCGATTCCCACGTCGCCGGGAATCGGCGCCAGCGCGATGATGTCGAAGGCCGGTTCCTCGTAGGGATGAGCGGCCCGCAGGGCGGACAGGATGGTGGCGCGCAGCCGCGAGGGCGCGATCACCTCCACCCGATCCTCGGCCACCTGCTCGACGGTGCCCACCTCGCCGATGGACGGGGCGGCCCCGTCGTGCGGCAGGAACTGCCCGGTACCGGGCACGCTCCAACTGCAGTGCGAGTAGTCCCCGATACGCCCGGCCCCGGCGTCGAACAATGCCGCCCGCACTCTCGCCGTGTGCGCGGCCGGCACGAACACCACCCATTTGTCCAGATCAGGACCCGGCGCCGCAGGCGACAGCACCGCCTCGACGGTCAGACCCAGCGCTTCGGCCAGGGCATCGGATACTCCGGGCGACGCGGCATCCGCGTTCGTGTGGGCGGTGAACAGGGCCCTTCCGGTACGGATCAGCCGGTGGATCAGGGCGCCCTTGGCGGTGTCGGCGGCCACCGTGTCCACGCCGCGCAGCAGCAGTGGGTGGTGGGCCAGCAGCAGACCGCGCTCGGGCACCTCGTCGATCACGGCTTCGGTCGCGTCGACCGCGATCGTCACCGATTCGACGGTTTCGTCGGGGTCACCGCACACCAACCCGACCGAGTCCCAATCGTGGGCCAGGTGCGGCGGGTACGCCGCGTCCAAGGCGGCGATTACGTCGGCCAACGGCACCCCGGCCGGTCGTGCGCTCATTGCAGCACCTCCGTCATGGCATCGATGAGTGCGGGCCATTCCGGACGCACCGCGGCACGCAGATAGTTTCCCGGCAGGCCCACGAAAGTATCGCAACGCCGTACCGCGATGCCTTTGCTTTCCAGATGTTTTCGCATCAACTCGGCGTCGGGCACGGTGAACAGGACAAATGGCGCCTCGCCGGCCACCACACCCAGTCCGAGCGCATCGAGCCCGGCGACCATCGCGTCCCGAAGTTCGGCGAGCCGACGGGCCCCGGTGTCGGCCTCGGCCACCGCTTCGGAGCTGCTGGTCGCGGTGATGGCCTCCAGTTGCAGCGTGCCCAGCGGCCAGTGCGGGCGCGGTGCGGTGAGCCGGGCCAGCACGTCGGGCGCACCGAGCGCATATCCGACCCGTAGCCCGGCCAGTGACCAGGTCTTGGTCAGGCTGCGCAGCACCAGCACGTCAGGCAACGATTCGCCGGCCAGCGTCTCGGCCTCACCGGGGATGCCGTCGGCGAACGCCTCGTCGACGACGATCAGCCGGCCCGGCCTGCGCAACGCCAGGATGTCCTCGCGCCGGTGCAAAACCCCGGTGGGATTGGTCGGGTTGCCGACCACCACCAGGTCGGCCTCCTCCGGCACGTCAGCCCCTGCCAGGGTGAACGGAGACGGAAGCACCACGTGCTGGATCGGCACATCGGCCGCGGCCAGCACGGCTTCGGGTTCGGTGAATGACGGGGCGATCAGGGCGGCCAACTGCGGTCGCAGTCCGGCCAGCAGGGCAAATCCTTCGGCCCCACCGGCCAGCAGGGCCACCTCGTCCCCACTTCGGCCGTGGCGCGCCGCGACCGCTTCGACGGCCCGGCGTTGATCGGCCTGGCTCGGGTAGCTGCCCAGGTCGGGCAGCCGGGCCGCGAGCCGATCGGTCAGCCAGGACGGCGGACCACCGGGGCGGACGTTGACCGCGAAGTCCAGCATGCCCGGCAATGCGGCCTGGTCGCCGTGGTAGCGGGCGCCTGCGCGGGGTGGGTGTGGCACAGCACGACCCTAGTGGTCACAGGCCTTCAACTGGGCATCCGGACGACCGCCGACGACATACGGGAGAATGGGTACGTGACCGACACGCTGGAACGCACCCGACCGCAGCTGGTGCTCTTCGATCTCGACGGCACCCTGACCGATTCGGCGGCCGGGATCGTGTCGAGTTTCCGCCACGCCCTGACCCACGTCGGCGCCGAGGTCCCGGACGGCGACCTGGCCGGACGCATCATCGGCCCGCCCATGCACGAGACGTTGCAGGCGCTGAGTCTCGGCGAGGCGAGCTTCGATGCCGACACTGCGATCGCGGCCTACCGCGCCGATTACACGAGCCGCGGCTGGGCGATGAACCGCCTGTTCGACGGTGTCGAGGCACTGCTGGCAGATCTGCGGTCCGCAGGGGTGCGGCTGGCGGTCGCCACCTCGAAGGCCGAGCCCACCGCGCAGCGCATCCTGGAGCATTTCGGCCTCGACGGCTACTTCGAGGTGATCGCCGGGGCCAGCCCCGACGGGGTCCGGGCGGCCAAGGCCGACGTCGTCGCCTACGCACTGGCCCAACTTCAACCCCTGCCAGAGCGCGTGCTGATGGTCGGTGACCGGATGCACGATGTCGAGGGTGCAGCCGAGCACGGGATCGGCACGGTGGTGGTCGGCTGGGGTTATGGCGCCACCGATTTCGCCGGCCCCACCGCCGTCGCCGCACATGCCCACGTCGACACCGTCGCCGCGCTGCGGGAGGTGCTCGGTGTCTGAGTCGAGGGAGGTGCAGTTGCACGTCACGTTCGTGTGCTCGGGCAACATCTGCCGGTCCCCGATGGCCGAGAAGATGTTCGCCCATCAGATCGGCGAGCGCGGCCTGGCCGATCTGGTCCGGGTGAGCAGCGGCGGAACCGGCGGCTGGCATGCCGGCGACGGCGCCGACAGCCGCGCCTGTCTGGTGTTGGGTGAGCGCGGTTATCCCAGCGATCACGTCGCCGCCCAGGTCTGCGAGGACCATCTCGGCGCCGACATGGTGATCGCGCTGGGCCGCAATCACCTACGCATCCTCACCGATCTGGGCGTGACGGCCGACCGGTTGCGGATGCTGCGCTCATTCGACCCGCGATCGGGCGCACACGCTCTCGACGTGGAGGATCCGTACTACGGCGGCAAAACGGATTTCGAGGATGTGTTCTCCGTGATCGAGTCGTCCCTGCCCGGTCTGCACGCCTGGATCGACGCGACGCTGGCCGAGCGGGGAATCCGGGGAACGGCAGTCTGATGCGACGCCTGGCCTTCCTGCTACGACCGCAATGGGTGGCGTTCTTCATCGTGGTGGTCGCTTTCGCCTACCTGTGTTTCACAGTTCTGGCGCCGTGGCAGCTGGGCAAGAACACCTCGACTTCGCGGGAGAACAACCAGATCTCGCATTCACTGCAGGCCGACCCGGTTCCGGTGACCACCTTTCTGCCACAGCAGGATTCGGTCGCGCCCGATGCCCAGTGGCAGCGGGTGACCGCCACCGGGCACTACCTGCCCAAGGCGGAGGTGCTGGTCCGGCTGCGGGTGGTCGACGGCGCGCCGGCGTTCGAAGTGCTCACCCCGTTCGCCGTCGACGGCGGGCCGGTGGTGCTGGTCAATCGGGGCTTCATCGAACCGATCGACGGAAACAAGGTGCCGGAGTTCGAGGCCGCACCCACCGGTCAGGTGTCGATCACCGCGCGTCTGCGGGACCAGGAAGGCCTCATCCCGGGCAAGGCGCCGTTCCGCAGCGACGACGGCGCACAGCAGGTGTACTCGATCAACACCGGGCAGATCGCCTCGCTCACGGGCGTTCCGCTCACCGGGTCGTATCTGCAACTGGTCGCCGACCAGCCCGGCGGGCTCGGGGAGATCTCCCTACCGCACCTCGACGCCGGACCGTTCCTGTCCTACGGCATCCAGTGGATCGCATTCGGCATCATCGCCCCGCTCGGTCTCGGCTACTTCGTCTACGCCGAGTTGCAGCAGCGCAGGCGCGAACGGGCAGCGGCCGAGGCGGCCTCGAAGGAACCGCCCCGCGAACTCACCGGCGAGGAGAAGATCGCCGACCGCTACGGCAAGCGCCGCTGACCGCTACGAGCAGCACCGACACCGCCGCCGCCGAGACCTGCACCGCGCGCGAGAGCCGCACCGCCCGGGCCACATCGGCCACCTCGGGCATGCGCCCGTCGCCCAGAGTGGGCCGGATCTCCAGCTGATGCGCATACTGCGTCGGGCCACCCAGACACACCCCCAGCGCGCCGGCGAACGACGCCTCGGCCACCCCGGCGTTGGGGCTGGGATGGCGGGCCGCGTCCCGTCGCCACGCGCGCAGCGCCGCCCGGGGTGAACCACCCACCACCGGTGCGCACAGCGCGGCCAGCAGCCCGGTCAGCCGGGCCGGCAGGTAGTTCAGTACATCGTCGAATCGGGCTGCCGCCCAACCGAAGTGGTTGTACCGCGGCGAACGGTGCCCGACCATCGCGTCCAGCGTGTTGGCACCCCGGTACACCAGCACCCCGGGCACTCCGCCGATCGCCGCCCACAGCAGCGGCGCCACCTGTGCGTCAGATGTGTTCTCGGCCAGCGATTCCACCGTGGCCCGGGTCAGGCCTGAAGCATCGAGCGCGGCCGGATCCCGCCCGCACAACGAGGGCAGCAGGGCACGCGCACCGTCGAGGTCGGCGTTCTGCAGCCGCGTCGACATCTGGGCACCCACCCGATTGAGCGAGGTTCCGCCGAGTGCGACATAGGTGGCCACCGCGGTCACCCAGATGCGCTCACCCCGTCCCGCCGCCCAGCCCAGCCCGGTCAGGCCCCCGAGCAGCAGCCCGGTGTGCAGCACACCTGCCCTACGGTTGTCGGCGTAGATCAGCTTTTCCAACCGTGCTGCGCCCGTGCCGAACCCGGCCACCGGATGCCCGCGGCGTGGATCGCCCAACAGCAGGTCGGCCACGAACCCGACGGCGATACCGGCGGCCCGACGGTGCCAGATGGGCGGGCACGCCCGCGGGCTTCTCGGCGCAAACACCCCGGCAGCGTCTCACAAGGTGGTCTACTCGACGTCATGAGGCTGGGTCCGCCACGACGCCCGCGACGGGTCACCGATCTGCTCAACCCGGCGGCGGCGCTGCTGCCCGCGGCCAACGTGATCATGCAACTGGCGTCCCCGGGTGTCGGTTACGGGGTACTGGAGAGCCCGGTGGACAGCGGCAATGTCTACCAGCATCCGTTCAAGCGGGCCCGCACCACCGGTACCTATCTGGCCGCGGCCACCATGGGCACCGACGCCGACCGCAGGCTGCTGCGCACCCAGATCGACAAGGTTCATGCGTTGGTCCGCTCACGGGCCTCAAGCCCGGTGTCCTACAACGCCTTCGATCCCCGGCTGCAACTGTGGGTGGCGGCCTGCCTGTACCGCTACTACGTCGACATGCACGAGTTCCTCTACGGCCCGCTCGACGAGGAATCCGCCGACGCTGTCTATGCCGACGCCCGCACGCTGGGCACCACCTTGCAAGTGCGCGATGGGATGTGGCCCGAGGACCGCAACGCCTTCGACGCGTACTGGAAGCAGTCGCTGCAGGATCTGCGGATCGACCCACCGGTGCGTGAGCACCTGCACGGGGTCGCGGCTATGGCGTTCCTGCCCGCGCCGATCCGCCTGTCGGCCGGGCGGTTCAACCTGTTCGCCACCACCGGGTTCCTGCCCGCCGAGTTCCGCAGCCACATGCGGATGAGCTGGACGGACGATCAGCAGCGGCGTTTCGAGTGGCTGTTGACCGGCCTGCGGGTCGCCGATCGCGTGATCCCGCACGAGGTATGGCTGTTGGGCTATCAGATCTATCTGTGGGACATGCGGATCCGTGACCGTCTCGGCAAACGAGTGGTCTGATTGAGGAGGGCGAAAAATGACGTTTCCGGCGCTCGCTCATGTGGCGGTCACCGTCCGCGATCTGGCGGTCAGCGGCCCGTGGTACCGCAGGTTGTTCGGCGCCGATCCGGTGCTCGACGAGGACACCGACGCCGGCTTCCGTCACCTGGTGTGGCTGCTGGACGGCGGCACGCTGTTCGGCATCCACCAACATCAGACCCCTGCTCCCGCTGACGGTTTCAGCGAGTTCCGGGTGGGCCTGGATCACGTCGGCTTCGGTTGCGCGTCGCGTACGGAACTCCAGACCTGGGTGGACCGGCTCGACAGTCTGGGTATCGCCCACGGCGGGATCGTCGATGCGCCGTACGGGTCGGGGCTCAGCTTCCGCGATCCCGACGGCATCGCCCTGGAGTTCTTCGCCGGGGCCTGAACTCGAGTGGTATCGCAGGGTATCGCCGACACGCGCGGATATGATCCGACGCGGAGGTCCCCTTTGAAAGACGCCATTGTCCTGGTTGCCGTGTCGCTGGCAATCGGATTCGCGCTCGGCGGCCTGCAGTCATCCGGCCCGCCGGCCGCTGCCCCGGCGTTGCCGGCCCCGCCGCTGCCGCGACCGGGCGTCTACACCGTCACCGAGACGTCGGGTGACCGCGCGCCGGAACCCTACAACTGGACGCTGTCCGATTGCGGCCCCCGGTGCCTGCGCGTGGTCTCGCCCGAATCGGAGGGCACGTGGCAGATGGACCTGCAATGGGACCCCGCCGCTGACCGGCACAAGGGTGCGTGGGTCGGTGAGCACCTCAATCCCGGTGTGCGCTGCCCGGCCGACGGATCCAAGACCGGCCCGGTTCCGTTGAAGTACGTCATCAGGGCCGACCTCACCGGATTCGTCAACCTCAAGTTCTCCGAGCAGAGCCCGTCATGTTGGGGAGAAACCGTCATGCTCGGCCGCCGGCTCGCACTGCGGCGCGCAACGGCTGTGTGGTCCTAGGACCGGGATTTGATGGTGGGCGCGGACGGTATCGAACCGCCGACCGCTGGTGTGTAAAACCAGAGCTCTACCACTGAGCTACGCGCCCCGTCGCAGGCACGGTACACGCCGCAAGGGCGTGACCGGAAATTCAGGCCTGCTCGGACTGCAAAACCGCCAGCGCCTCCCGCCACACCGCCTGATCTCGCGCCTGACCGGGTTCCATCATCTCGGCGAAGCGGATCTTGCCGGCCTTGTCGACGACGAATGTGCCACGGTTGGGATACCCGGCGTCGTCGTTGAACACGCCGTAGGCCTGGCTGACCGCGCCGTGCGGCCAGAAATCCGAGAGCACCGGGAACAGAAATCCACTTTCGACGGACCAGATCTTGTGCGTCGGAGGCGGGCCGACCGAGATGGCCAGGGTCGCGGTGTCGTCGTTCTCGTACTGCGGCAGCTTGTCGCGGATCTCGCCGAGCTCACCTTCGCATACACCGGTGAATGCCAACGGAAAGAACACCAGCAGCACATCCTTGGCACCGCGGTACGCGCTGAGTGTGACCGGTCGGCCGTTCTGGTCCTGGAGCGTGAAATCGGGCGCCGGGGCACCGACAGCGAGCACTATCCCCGCTTTCCCGCGGCCTTCGATTTCGGCTGCACCAGGCGACTCGCCGTCCAGTCCCCCAACTTGGCCGACGAAGTCTGCATCAACCCGGCCGTCGGCGCCGATTCGGCGATCTCGGCGGGCTGCACGTGCCCGGGTTTACCGGTTTTGGGAGTCACCACCCAGATCACGCCGTCCTCGGCGAGTGGAGTGATGGCGTCCATGAGTCGATCGACGAGATCCCCGTCGTCGTCCCGCCACCAGAGCAAAACCACGTCGACGACCTCGTCCGAATCTTCGTCGAGCAGCTCTGAGCCACACGCTTCTTCGATGTCGACCCGGATGTCGTCGTCGCTATCCTCGTCCCAACCCAGTTCCTGGACTATCTGATCCTTATGGATGCCCAGTATGTGGGCGTAGTTCGGGCCTGAGTCCGTCCCCGCCGCGACCACCGTCGGTCCTCCTTAACCTGTCCTGGAGCCTCTCTCAAGACTTCGTATTTCCCTATCGTCGCACGACGAGGCATCAGTGCGGACGTCCGGCAGGCGAGTTTGTCCATCCACCGGTCAGTAAGCCTTGTCGCATCTGGTCAATGCGTTCTCTCGAGCGGTGTTCGAGCGCTGCGATGCCGCATTGAATTCGTCCGGGCCGACATGGCCGGAAATGGCGGCGACAAGGACCCTCGCCGAGTCGATCCATTCGGTCAGGGCGGCGTGAAGATCCGGAGACAGCGCGTCGGACAGACCGGAGCTGACCAGATCGGCGCTGCGGTTGAGGCCGTCGATCGCGGGGCCGGCCTTGGCGGCGGTGTCGCCACCGTTGTTGACCGCCTCGACGTAGCCGTTGACGGCGTTGACCGCGTCGACGGCGGAGGTGCTGAGGTCCTCGCACACGGTGTGCACGGCGCGCGTGGTCAGTGAGGCCTGACGTTCGGATTCTCGGGTCACCGAGCTCAACGACGACTCTTCGATCGACGCCTTCACCGATGCCCGGTACACGGGGGCGGCTGACGGATCACCCTGCGCGGTACCGCCGGTAACGGACGTACAACCCACCACGACCATCGCGATCATCGCCGCACCGCCCAGTGCGCACGCGGCGATCCTCGCCTTTGCCCCAAACTGCCCATCAACCGGCACGATCTGCAGACGTTACCGGTTCCCAACGCAACTGATGGGTAACTTACGCACCACCACCCCCACCGGCCCGGAGGCGGCAAGATAGGTGGACGATAGGAGGTGCCACAAGCACCGTCAGTTGTTACCGCCTAACAAGGAGCGGAAGTTGACCACCGAGTTCGTGCGCCAGGATCTGGCCCAAAACTCCTCTACCACAGCCGAACCCGACCGGGTACGGGTCATCCGTGAGGGGGTTGCCTCCTACCTTCCCGATATCGACACCGAAGAGACCGCGGAATGGCTGGAATCGTTCGACGAGTTGCTGGAGCGATCCGGCCCAGCCCGAGCCCGGTATCTGATGCTGCGCCTGCTCGAGCGCTCCCGCGAGAAACGCGTCGCGATTCCGGCGCTGACGTCGACCGACTACGTCAACACCATCCCGACCGACCTGGAGCCCTGGTTCCCCGGCGACGAGGACGTCGAGCGACGCTACCGCGCCTGGATCCGGTGGAACGCGGCCATCATGGTGCACCGCGCCCAGCGCCCGGGAGTCGGTGTGGGCGGGCACATTTCGACGTATGCCTCGTCGGCCTCGCTGTACGAGGTCGGGTTCAACCACTTCTTCCGCGGCAAGTCCCACCCGGGCGGTGGCGACCAGGTTTTCATCCAGGGTCACGCCTCCCCCGGCATCTACGCCCGCGCGTTCCTCGAAGGCCGCCTGTCCACCGACCAACTGGATGGTTTCCGTCAGGAGCACAGTCATCCCGGCGGCGGCCTGCCGTCCTACCCACACCCGCGCCTGATGCCCGACTTCTGGGAATTCCCCACGGTGTCGATGGGCCTGGGCCCGATGAACGCCATCTACCAGGCCCGGTTCAACCACTATCTGCACGACCGCGGCATCAAGGACACCTCCGATCAGCATGTGTGGGCGTTCCTGGGCGACGGCGAGATGGACGAGCCCGAGAGCCGCGGCCTGATCCAGGTGGCGGCCAACGAGGCGCTCGACAACCTGACCTTCGTGGTGAACTGCAACCTGCAACGCCTGGACGGCCCGGTACGCGGCAACGGCAAGATCATTCAAGAACTGGAGTCGTTCTTCCGCGGCGCCGGCTGGAACGTCATCAAGGTGGTCTGGGGCCGCGAGTGGGATGCCCTGCTGCACGCCGATCGCGACGGCGCACTGGTCAATTTGATGAACACGACGCCTGACGGTGACTACCAGACCTATAAGGCCAACGACGGCGCCTACGTGCGCGATCACTTCTTCGGGCGTGATCCGCGCACCAAGGCCCTGGTCCAGCCGATGACCGACCAGGAGATCTGGAACCTCAAGCGCGGCGGTCACGACTACCGCAAGGTGTATGCCGCCTACCGCGCCGCGATGGAGCACAAGGGCCAACCGACGATCATCCTGGCCAAGACCATCAAGGGCTACACCCTGGGCAGCCACTTCGAGGGCCGCAACGCCACGCACCAGATGAAAAAGCTTGCGCTGCAAGACCTCAAGGATTTCCGCGACGTCACCCGGGTGCCCATCACCGATGCGCAGCTCGAGCAGGACCCCTACCTGCCGCCGTACTACCACCCGGGACCGGAAACCCCGGAGATCCGGTACCTGCTGGACCGGCGCCGCGCACTGGGCGGGTTCGTCCCGGCCCGTCGGAACAAGACCACGCCGCTCACGCTGCCCCCAGCCGACGCCTACTCGGCGCTGAAGAAGGGGTCGGGCAACCAGTCCGTGGCCACCACCATGGCCACGGTGCGCACGTTCAAGGAACTGTTGCGGGACAAGAACATCGGCCCGCGTCTGGTGCCGATCATCCCCGACGAGGCTCGCACCTTCGGCATGGACTCGTGGTTCCCGAGCCTGAAGATCTACAACCGCAACGGGCAGCTGTACACCTCGGTGGACTCGGCACTGATGCTGGCCTACAAGGAATCCGAGATCGGCCAGATCCTGCACGAGGGCATCAACGAGGCGGGTTCGACCGCGTCGTTCACCGCAGTGGGCACGTCGTACTCGACCCACAACGAGCCGATGATCCCGATCTACATCTTCTATTCGATGTTCGGGTTCCAGCGCACCGGCGACGGCCTGTGGGCGGCGGCCGATCAGATGGCCAAGGGCTTCGTGCTCGGGGCGACGGCCGGTCGCACCACGCTGACCGGCGAGGGCCTGCAGCACGCCGACGGCCATTCGCTGCTGCTGGCGTCGACCAACCCGGCCGCGGTGACCTACGACCCGGCGTTCGCCTACGAGGTCGCCCACATCATCGAGAGCGGTCTGCAGCGGATGTACGGCGAGCACGCCGAGAACGTGTTCTTCTACATCACCATCTACAACGAGCCCTACGTACAGCCCGCAGAGCCGGCCAACCTCGACCCCGAGGCCCTGCTGCGCGGGATGTACCGCTACCGCCGGGCACCCGAACCACGCTCGAACACCGCCCAGATCCTGGCGTCGGGCGTCTCGATGCCCGAAGCGCTGCGGGCGGCGGACATGCTGGCGGCAGAGTGGGATGTGGCGGCCGACGTGTGGTCGGTGACCAGCTGGGGCGAGCTCAACCGCGAGGGCGTGGAGATCGAGCGGCACCGGCTGCGCCATCCGGATCAGCCCGCCCGCACCCCGCACGTCACCAGCTCCCTGGCCGATGCAGCCGGCCCGGTGGTCGCGGTGTCGGACTGGATGCGTGCGGTGCCCGAGCAGATCCGGCAGTGGGTCCCGGGTACTTACATCACCCTCGGTACCGACGGCTTCGGCTTCTCCGACACCCGGCCGGCGGCACGGCGTTTCTTCAACACCGACGCCGAGTCGGTGGTGGTCGCGGCGCTGGAAGGGCTGGCGCGTGACGGCGAGATCGATCCGTCGGTGGCCATCGCGGCGGCCAAGCAATACAAGATCGACGACGTATTCGCCGCCGCGGTGTCCTACGTCGACACCGGCAGCGCCTAGCCAGGTCCGGAACGGGCGGTCGCACTCCAAGCGGCCGCCCGCCGGACGGGCGGCTTGGAGGAATCCACCAGAAAAGTGGCGTAGCTTTTAGGAATGCCCGACAAGCGGTTCATTCCGCCGAAATCCACGGTCGAGGTCCTTGAGACCGTGCCCGACTCGACGCTGCGCCGGTTGAAGCAGTACTCCGGCCGGTTGGCCACCGAGGCGGTACACGCCATGGCCGAACGTCTGGACTTCTTCAATGACCTGGACGCGTCGCAGCGGGCCAGCGTGCAACTGGTCGTCCAGACCGCCGTGGTCAACTTCGTCGAATGGATGCGGGACCCGGAAAGCGACGTCAGCTACACCGCCCAGGCCTTCGAGGTGGTGCCGCAGGACCTGCGCCGCCGTATCGCCCTGCGCCAGTCGGTCGAGATGGTCCGGACCTCGATGGAGTTCTTCGAAGAGGTGGTGCCGCTGCTGGCCCGGTCCGAGGAGCAGCTCAACGCCCTGACCGCGGGCATCCTGCGCTACAGCCGGGACCTGGCGTTCGCGGCGGCCAGCGCGTACGCCGACCAGGCTGAGGCCCGCGGGGCCTGGGATCTGCGGATGGAGGCCAACGTCGTGGATGCCGTGGTGCGCGGGGACACCGGGCCCGAACTGCAGTCCCAGGCGGCGGCACTGAATTGGGACGCCACCGCCCCGGCCACGGTGATCGTCGGCCTGCCACGTCCGGGCCGGTTGGATCTGGCCCGCGACGACATTCACGACGTCGTGAAGCGCCACGACCGGGCGGCACTGTCCGACGTGCACGGGACGTGGCTGGTGACGATCGTGTCGGGCCCGCTGTCAGCAACCGACCGCTTCCTGGCCGACCTGCTGTCGGTGTTCGCCGACGGCCCGGTGGTGGTCGGGCCGACCTCGCCGACGCTGACTGTCGCGCACCGCAGCGCCACCGAGGCGATCTCCGGGATGAACGCGGTGGCCGGCTGGCCGGGCGCACCCCGGCCGGTGCCCGCGCGCGAACTCCTGCCCGAACGGGCCCTGATGGGTGATGCGACGGCCATCGCGGCACTCGAGAGCGAGGTCATGCGCCCTTTGGCCGATGCCGGCCCGGCACTCACCGAGACCCTCGACGCCTTCCTCGATTCCGGGGGCGCCATCGAAGCTTGTGCGCGCAAATTGTTCGTTCATCCAAACACCGTGCGCTACCGTCTGAAACGGATCGGAGACTTCACCGGCCGCGATCCCGCCGTGCCGCGGGACGCTTATGTGCTGCGTGTGGCCTCGACAGCCAGCAGGCTAAGCAAACAGGCATACCTTCCGGACACGCCAGATGCGGGAACGATCGTGATACCGGCGATTCGCCCGGCGCGTTCGGCCAGACAACACGCCTGAGCTGGGATCGATCGACGATCGAGACGCTGTGACGGATGTCGCTCCGGTGAAGGCAATGTCGCATCACGTGCACTTTTGTGGAGAACCTACAAAAACATAAGACAAGGTTCATAATCTCTTACACCCCACAAACCCGTCTTCACAGTGTTCTCTTAATGACGTGCCTCAACCCGTGCTCGCATTGCTCGCTCCCGGACAGGGATCGCAGACGCCCGGCATGCTCTCCCCTTGGCTGGAGCTGCCCGGTGCGGCCGACCGCCTCGCCACGTGGTCGCAGATCAGCGGCCTGGATCTGGCGCGCCTGGGAACCACCGCGACCGCCGAGGAGATCACCGATACCGCGGTGACTCAGCCGCTGGTGGTGGCCGCCACGCTGCTGGCCTATGAGGAACTGGCCAAACGCGGCGTGCCCGAGACCGCCGAGACGCTGGTCGCGGGCCATTCCGTCGGTGAGATCGCCGCCTACGCCATCGCCGGCGTCATCTCCGCCGACGATGCGGTCAAGCTGGCCGCCACCCGTGGCGCCGAGATGGCCAAGGCCTGCGCGGTCGAGCCGACCGGCATGTCCGCGGTGCTCGGCGGCGACGAGGCCGAAGTATTGGAAGCCCTGGCTCGTCTCGACCTGATCCCCGCCAACCGCAACGCCGCCGGCCAGATCGTGGCTGCCGGTGCGATCTCGGCCCTGGAGAAGCTCGCCGAGGATCCGCCGGCCAAGGCCCGCGTCCGTCAGCTGGCCACCGCAGGCGCGTTCCACACCCGGTACATGGCGTCCGCGCTGGACGGGTACTCCGCCGCAGCAGCATCTGTAACAACCTCTGAGCCGACCGCGACACTCCTGTCGAATGCAGACGGCCGGCCGGTCACCTCGGCTGCCGATGCTATGGAGAAGCTGGTAGCCCAGCTGACCAAGCCGGTGCGCTGGGATCTGTGCTCCGCCACCATGCGAGACCGCTTCCAGACCGCCGAGCGCGCCGGGATCGTCGAGTTCCCGCCGGCGGGAACTCTGGTCGGGATCGCCAAACGTGAACTGAAGGGCACACCGACACGCGCGGTCAAGGCCCCCGCAGACCTGGATGGTTTGGACGAGCTGTAAATCCAGCGACAACTGAATAAGCAGTAACAACCGAACGTCCCGAATCGTCCTCCACACCCGGAGGGCACACTCAACAACAAGAAGGAATCACCATGGGCGCCAGCCAAGAAGAAATCATCTCCGGTCTCGCCGAGATCATCGAAGAGGTCACCGGCATCGAGCCGTCCGAGGTGACCCCGGAGAAGTCGTTCGTCGACGACCTGGACATCGACTCGCTGTCGATGGTTGAGATCGCCGTGCAGACCGAGGACAAGTACGGCGTGAAGATCCCCGATGAGGATCTGGCCGGCCTGCGCACCGTCGGTGACGTCGTCTCCTACATCCAGAAGCTCGAAGAAGAGAACCCCGAGGCCGCCGCCGCCCTGCGCGAGAAGTTTGGCTCGGAATGACCAAACCTTCCACTGCTAACGGAGGCTTCCCGAACGTCGTGGTGACCGCCGTGGAGGCCACCACGGCGCTCGCTGCTGACATCGAGAGCACGTGGAAGGGCCTCCTGGCCGGAGAAAGCGGCATCCGTGAGTTGACCGACGACTTCGTCACCAAGTGGGACCTTCCGGTGCGTATCGGTGGTCACCTCGTCGACGACATCGACGGTCACCTGACCCGCATCGAGCTGCGCCGCAATTCCTACGTGCAGCGCATGTCCCTGGTGCTGGCTCGCCGGCTATGGAAGAACGCGGGTGCACCCGAGGTCGATCCGGATCGTTTCGCGGTCGTGATCGGCACCGGACTCGGTGGCGGCGAGAAGATCGTCGAGACCTACGACGCGATGAACGAGGGCGGCATCCGCAAGGTCAGCCCGCTCGCCGTCCAGATGATCATGCCCAACGGTGCAGCCGCCGTCGCGGGTCTTGAACTCGGCGCCCGTGCCGGGGTCATCACCCCCGTGTCGGCATGTTCGTCGGGGTCTGAGGCCATTGCCCACGGCTGGCGTCAGATCGTGATGGGTGACGCGGACTTCGCCGTTGTCGGCGGTGTGGAGGGCGGTATCGAGGCGCTGCCGATCGCGGCGTTCTCGATGATGCGCGCCATGTCGACCCGCAACGACGATCCCGCCGGTGCGTCCAGGCCGTTCGACAAGGATCGCGACGGCTTCGTGTTCGGCGAGGCGGGCGCGATGATGATCATCGAGACCGAGGAGCACGCTCTGGCCCGTGGCGCCAAGCCGCTGGCCCGGGTGATGGGTGCCGGTATCACCTCGGATGCGTTCCACATGGTGGCTCCGGCGGACAACGGTCTGCGGGCCGGTGCCGCGATGAAGCGTGCGCTGGAAACCGCAGGGCTGGAGGCCAAGGACATCGACCACGTCAATGCCCACGGCACTGCCACCCCGATCGGTGACACCGCCGAGTCCAACGCCATCCGGGTCGCCGGATGTCAGAACGCCGCGGTGTACGCACCGAAGTCGGCACTGGGTCACTCGATCGGTGCAGTCGGTGCGCTGGAGTCGGTTTTGACGGTGCTCGCATTGCGGGACGGGGTGATCCCCCCGACCCTCAACTACGAGACGCCGGATCCCGAGATCGATCTCGATGTGGTTGCGGGCGAGCCTCGTTATGGCGACTACAAGTACGCCATCAACAACTCGTTCGGGTTCGGTGGCCACAATGTGGCTCTGGCTTTCGGGAAGTACTGACCTCCGGCGGTAACCCGATAGGTACCCCGGCCGGTAACACACCGAGGGAATGCACGGAAGGAAGAACACAGCAAATATGGCGGGATTATCCACTGGGAACGGTCTTCCCAATGTGGTTGTCACCGGCGTAGCCATGTCAACGGCGCTGGCAACCGACGCTGAAAGCACCTGGAAGAAGCTGCTCGACGGCCAGAGCGGGATCCGGTTACTCACCGATCCGTTCGTCGAGGAGTACGACCTGCCGGTTCGTATCGGCGGCCACCTCCTGGAGGACTTCGATCACGAGCTGACGCGGGTTGAACTGCGCCGGTTGTCATATTTGCAGAAGATGTCGACGGTGATCGGCCGCCGGGTCTGGGCCAACGCTGGCTCCCCGGAGGTCGATACCCGCCGGCTCATGGTGTCGATCGGCACCGGTATGGGTTCCTCCGAGGAGCTCGTGTTCGCCTACGACGGCATGCGGACCAAGGGCCTGCGCGCCGTGTCGCCACTGGTGGTGCAGATGTACATGCCCAACGGTGCGGCCGCGGCGGTCGGGCTGGATCGCAAGGCCAAGGCCGGGGTGTGTACCTCGATCTCGGCCTGTGCCTCCGGTTCCGAGGCCATCGCCAACGCCTGGCGCCAGATCGTGCTCGGCGAGGCCGACATCGCGATCTGCGGTGGCGTCGAGACGAAGATCGAGGCCGTGCCGATCGCCGGCTTCGCGCAGATGCGCATCGTGCTGTCGAACACCAACGATGATCCGGCGGGCGCGTGCCGCCCGTTCGACAAGGACCGCAACGGTTTCGTGTTCGGCGAGGGCGGTGCCCTCATGGTCATCGAGACCGAGGAGCACGCCAAGGCACGCGGCGCCAACATCTTGGGCCGTCTGATGGGTGCGAGTGTCACCTCGGACGGCTACCACATCGTCGCGCCGGACCCCAACGGCGAGCAGGCTGGTCACGCCATGACCCGCGCCATCGAACTGGCGGGCCTGCAGCCCACTGACATCGATCACATCAACGCGCATGCCACGGGCACCAGCGTCGGCGATGTGGCCGAGGGCAAAGCGATCAACAACGCGATGCGCGGGCACGTGCCCGCCGTCTACGCACCCAAGTCCGCTCTCGGGCACTCGGTCGGCGCGGTCGGCGCGGTGGAGTCCATCCTGACGGTGATGGCGCTGCGGGACGGCGTCATTCCACCCACGCTCAACCTGCGCAACCTCGATCCGGAGATCGATCTGGACGTGGTTGCCGGTGAGCCGCGACAAGGCGACTACAAGTACGCCATCAACAATTCGTTCGGATTCGGTGGGCACAACGTCGCGCTCGCCTTCGGGAAGTACTGATAGCCAGCGCTTTCCACCAAAGGAGACTTTATGACGATCATGGCCCCCGAAACTGCTGCTGAATCGCTCGACCCGCGCGACCCACTGCTGCGTCTTCAGACCTTCTTCGATGACGGCAGCGTCGAGCTGCTGCACGAGCGGGACCGATCCGGTCTGCTGGCCGCGGCCGGCACGGTCAACGGTGTTCGTACGATTGCGTTCTGCACCGACGGCACCGTGATGGGCGGCGCCATGGGCATCGAGGGCTGTGCCCACATCGTCAACGCCTACGACACCGCAATCGAAGAGCAGAGCCCGATCGTGGGCATCTGGCACTCGGGCGGTGCGCGACTGGCCGAGGGCGTCAAGGCGCTGCATGCGGTCGGTCTGGTCTTCGAGGCGATGATCCGGGCCTCGGGCTACATCCCGCAGATCTCGGTGGTCGTCGGCTTCGCTGCCGGTGGTGCCGCGTACGGGCCGGCCCTGACCGACGTCATCGTCATGGCCCCGGACAGCAAGGTGTTCGTCACCGGTCCGGACGTCGTGCGCAGCGTTACCGGTGAGGATGTCGACATGGTGTCGCTCGGCGGCCCCGACGCCCACCACAAGAAGTCGGGTGTGTGCCACATCGTGGCCGACGACGAGCTCGACGCCTACGAGCGCGGCCGCCGTCTGGTCGGATTGTTCAGCCAGCAGGGCCATTTCGATCGCGCCAAGGCCGAGGCCGGCGACACCGATCTGGCCGCGCTGATGCCCGAGTCGGCCCGCCGCGCCTACGACGTGCACCCGATCATCGGGGCATTGCTCGACGAGGGTGTGCCCTTCGAGGAGTTCCAGGGCAAGTGGGCCCCGTCGATCGTGGTCGGTCTGGGCCGTCTGGCCGGCCGGTCGGTCGGCGTGATCGCGAACAACCCGCTGCGCCTGGGTGGCTGCCTGAACTCCGAAAGCGCCGAGAAGGCAGCACGTTTCGTGCGGCTGTGCGACGCCTTCGGCATCCCGCTGGTGGTCGTGGTCGACGTCCCGGGCTACCTGCCCGGCGTGGACCAGGAATGGGGCGGCGTGGTCCGCCGCGGCGCCAAGCTGCTGCACGCTTTCGGTGAGTCCTCGGTCCCCCGCGTGACCCTGGTGACCCGCAAGATCTACGGCGGCGCCTACATCGCGATGAACTCGCGTTCGCTCAACGCCACCAAGGTGTTCGCCTGGCCGGACGCCGAGGTCGCCGTGATGGGCGCCAAGGCCGCCGTCGGCATCCTGCACAAGCGTAAGTTGGCCGCGGCGGCTCCTGAAGACCGCGAGGCATTGCATGAGGAACTCGCGCTGGAGCATGAACGGATTGCCGGCGGCGTGGATTCCGCGATCGAGATCGGCGTGGTCGACGAGAAGATCGACCCGGCCCACACCCGCAGCAAGCTGACGCAGGCGCTGGCCGAGGCCCCGCACCGGCGCGGCCGCCACAAGAACATCCCGCTGTAACTCTCAGCTGGCGCGAATGGCCAGTTATTGCACATCAAAGGCGAAAAGCCGTGCAATAACTGGCCATTCGGCGTTGCCGAGCCCGTACTAACGAGTGGTATAGCCACCGTTGGCGAAAATGGTCTGCCCGTTGATCCAGTGCCCCTCGTCGGCGAGAAACACCACCAGCGGGGCGATGTCGGTGATCTCGGTCAACCGGTTGCCCATCGCCTGCGACTTGTGGAACTCGACCCGTTCCGGGGTCTCCTGCGGATAGAAGAACGGCGTGTCCATCGGGCCGGGTGCCACGTTGTTGACGTTGATACCGCGGACTCCGAACTCCTTGGAGGCGGCCCGGGTGAAGTGTTCGACGGGGCTCTTTGAGCCCGCGTAGGTCGAGTAACCGTCGGTGTAGGCCGCCAGCAGCGCGGTCACGATGGTGACCACCGAGCCGTTGTCATTGAGCCGCTTGCCCGCCTGCTGCAGGAAGAAGTAGGCCGCCTTGGCATTGATGTCGAACATCGAGTCATATTCGGCCTCAGTCGTTTCCACGAACGGCTTCCGCAACACCTTGCCGACGGTGTTGATCGCGATGTCGACGCTGCCGAATGCGTCGACGGCCGTGTCGAAGAGCCGCTCGACGTTGGCCGGGACAGTGAGGTCGCCTTGCACTTTGACGGCTTTGACGCCTGCGTCCCGCACTGCCGCGACCGTCTTGTCGGCGTCCGCCTCACTACTGGCGCTGTTGAAATGAACCGCGACGTTGACACCCCTCGAAGCCAACGTCGCGCTGATCAGTCCACCAAGGTTTTTCGCTCCGGCAGCAACGACTGCCGATTTACCTTCCAGTTTGCTCATAGGTCACAGCGTAGTTATGCGATCCACACATGGATAACGCAAACAACCGAGGTTTCCACAAGCTTTGGTTGTGGTTAGGCTTGCCGAGTGCCCGAGAAAGTCCCTGATCTACGGCGTTTGGGTCAATTCATCGCCATCGCGGAGTCCGGCAGCATCACTGCGGCGGCCGCCGTGCTGCACATTAGCCAACAGGCGCTAAGCAGCTCCCTGCAGCAACTGGAGAAAGATCTCAACGCGACGCTGTTCCAGCGCGAGGGGCGTCGTCTGACACTCACTCCGGCCGGTGAATTGCTTCTAACCGAAGGCCGATCACTGCTGGCAGCGGCGCATACGGTGGCCGACCGGGTGGCACAGACCGCCGGCGGCGCGGCTGAGGTCTTTGTCGTCGGCCACACCCCGGCACTCAGCGGCAGCGAAGCCTATGCCCGCCTCGAACCGGCCATCGTCGCTTTCCCCGACACCTCCTTCACCTTCCGTCAGCTCTACCCCGATCAGCTCGCCGCTGCGGTGCTCGGCGGCGAGGTACACCTCGGCCTACGCCGCGGAATCGTCCCCACCAACGAACTGGCCACGGCCGTCGTGGGTTACGACCGAGTGCGGTTGGCTGTCCCCCGCGAGCACCGACTGGCCGCCCAGCCGGTGGTGGACATTCGCGAACTCGCCGGAGAGCGCATCGCACTGTGGGCTCCCCCGGCCGCTTCCTACTACAGCGACTTCCTGATGGGGGCGTGCCGGCGTGCCGGTTTCGAACCCGACTACGTCGTCAGCCGGGTGCAGGGGGCGGCTACCGTCGCCGCCCCGCTGACGACGGGCGCCGTCACGTTCGTCACGACTGCCGCGGGCGAGGCCATGGGCGGCCGAGTGGTGGTCACCGAACTCGAACCACCGCTGTTGGTGGGAGCCCAGGCCCTGTGGCAGCGCCACACCAGTTCGGCGGTGCGCGACGCACTGTTGTCGCAGGTCTAGCCGACCCGGTGGCCGCACCGTTTCGCGAGCGGTCACACCGTGCGTGCCGGCCTACTCGTGATCGCCGAATTCGGCGATCATCTCGGCAGCCGCCTCGGCCGCGAGGTCCCGGTCGCCGCTGACCAGCCCGATGCGGGTGCGTCGGTCGAGGATGTCGTCGGCACACAGTGCGCCTTCGTGGGTGACGGCATATTCGAATTCCGCACGGATGACGTCGATTCCCTCGGCCACCGGTTCGGTGGGCCGAGCACAGCGCGCCCGGGCGATCACGTTGGGCGCCTCGGCTCCGTACCGGGCGACCAGCGAGGACGGCAGCACATGTTCGGAACGCAGGGTGGACACCGGATTGGCCGGGGCTCCGACGAGCGGCAGGTTGGCCGTGCGGCAGCCTGCGGCCGTGAGTCCGCGCAGGGCCAGCGCCCGGTCGAGCACATCCTGGGCCATGTAGCGGTATTCGGTCAGCTTCCCGCCGATGACACTGACCACCCCGCTCGCCGACTCCACCACCGCATGCTCGCGGGACACGTCGGCCGTGTTGCCCTCCCCGGTGTCGATCAGTGGGCGCAGCCCGGCATAGGCCCCTCGTACGTCTGAGGTGGTCAGCTCGGTGGCCAGCGCGGTGTTGACGGTATCCAGCAGGAAGTCGATCTCGCCCGGAGTCGGTTGTGGCACATCGGGAATGGGCCCCGGGGCATCCTCGTCGGTCAGCCCGAGGTAGACCCGGCCGAGCTGTTCGGGCATCGCGAAGACGAAGCGGTTCAGCGCCCCCGGTATCGGAATGGTCAGGGCCGCGGTGGGATTGCCGAATGCCGCGGCGTCGAAGACCAGATGCGTTCCACGACTGGGCCGCAGGGTGAGCGCCGGATCGAGATCGCCGGCCCACACCCCGGCGGCGTTGATGACCACCCGCGCGGTCGCGACGAAGGAATCCCCGGTCAGTTCGTCGGTCAGTCGTACCGAGGTGGCCTCGGCGTCACTGGCGGAGACCCGGGTCAGGATGCGGGCCCCGTGCTGCGCGGCGGTGCGGGCGACGGCCGCCACCAGGCGGGCATCGTCGACGAGCTGGCCGTCGTAGGCCAGCAGGCCGCCGTCGAGACCCTCGGTACGCACGGTCGGCGTCAGCTCGACGGCGCGACGCGCGTCCACCCGGCCCGACCGCGGCAGGGTCGACGCGCTGGTTCCGGCCAGCCTGCGCAGCCCGTCGCCGGCCACGAATCCGGTCCGCACCAACGCCCGTGACCCCCGGCCCATCGACGGCAACAGCGGCACCAGTTGCGGCATGGCCTTGACGAGATGGGGTGCGTTGCGGGTCATCAGGATTCCACGTTCGATCGCACTGCGGCGCGCGATCCCGATGTTGCCGGTGGCCAGGTAGCGCAGCCCGCCGTGCACGAGTTTGGAGCTCCAGCGGCTGGTGCCGAAAGCCAGATCGTGCTTCTCCACCAGCGCCACGCTCAGACCCCGGGTGGCGGCATCCAGCGCGATACCCGCACCGGTGATCCCGCCGCCGATGACGATGACGTCGACCGGTTGCCCGTCGGCGAGTGCGGCCAGTTCGGTGCTGCGCCTGGTGCGGGTGAGTGCTGTCGGTCCGGTCACGAGGCGAGGTATCCGTTCAGTGCGTGGGTGAGTTCGACCGCCAGGGCATCGGCGTCGAGGATGGGTTCGACCATCTGGGCGGACTGGATCGCCGACTGGGTGATCAGCAGGCACATGGTTGCCAGCTGGCGCGGATCACCGGCCCGGACCCGGTCGTTGTCGGCGCTCACTTCCTGAGCAAGCTTGAGCTCGCCGGCCAGTCCGTCGATCAGGATCTGCTGGCTGGTGCCCAGCCGCTCGGCGATGTAGACCATCGCCACGTCGGGTGCGGAGTGCAGTACCGCCGTGATCACCTCGTCGTGACGCAGCCGCGCGGCCACGGTGACGATGCGATCCACCAGGGCTGCCCGGCCCGGCCCATGGTTCACGGTTTCGTCCAGAACACGCACGATCCGCGCGGTGAGCAGCGCGGCCAGGATGGACCGGGTGTCGGGGAAGCGCCGGTACACGGTAGGGCGGCTGACCCCGGCCCGGCGGGCGATCTCCGCCAGGGTCACCCGCTCGACGCCGAAGGCCAGCACGCAGCTCGCGGCAGCATCCAAGATCTGGTCGCTCAGCGATCTCTCGTTACTGATTGACATCATGTGTAATACTGTAACGCATGACTCAGCCGGCCGATCAGTTTCTGCCTCCGATGAAGTGGAATGCCTGGGGCGACCCGAACGCAGCCAAACCGCTCTCCGACGGAATCCGGGCCCTTCTCCAGCAGGCTCTGGGCGTCGACGCCGCGCCGGCCGCAGAGCCGAAGCCCGAGCAGGTGCAGCTGCGGCCGTCCGCACTGCCCGATGCTGACCGGGAGGCACTCGCCGCCATCGTCGGTGCCGCGCACCTCGGTACCGACGCCCCCTCCCGGCTACTGCACGCCGGCGGTAAGTCCACGCTGGACCTGTTGCGCCGCAACGGTTCCGGCGTTCAAGATGCGCCCGATGCAGTGCTGCTCCCGGGCAGCGAGAACGAGATAGCCGAGATCCTGACCTACTGCACCGATCACCGGATCGCGGTCGTCCCGTTCGGCGGCGGGACCAGCGTGGTGGGCGGCCTCGATCCGCTGCGCGGTGACTTCGCCACGGTCATCGCACTCGATCTGCGCCGGCTCGACGCGCTGCACAGCCTCGACAAGGTGACCGGTGAGGCCGAACTCGGCGCGGGCCTCACCGGACCGCAGGCCGAGGCGTTACTCGGCGCACAGGGCTTCTCACTCGGCCATTTCCCGCAGAGCTTCCAGTTCGCCACCATCGGCGGGTTCGCCGCCACCCGATCCTCGGGTCAGGATTCAGCCGGTTACGGGCGATTCGACGACATGGTCCGCGGTCTGCGCGCCGTGACCCCGGCGGGGACGCTGGACCTCGGCCGGGCCCCGGCCTCGGCGGCCGGACCGGACCTACGCCAACTGCTCCTCGGTTCCGAAGGGGTGTTCGGCGTCATCACCCGGGTGCGGGTTCGCGTCCATCCGGTGCCCGAGACCACGCGCTACGAAGCCTGGTCCTTCCCCGATTTCGCCACCGGCGCGGAGGCGCTGCGGGCCATCACCCAGACCGGCACCGGTCCGACGGTGGTCCGACTGTCCGACGAGGCCGAGACCGGGGTGAACCTGGCCACCACCGACAGCATCGGCGAGCAGACCATCACCGGCGGCTGCCTGGCCGTCACCCTGTTCGAGGGCACTGCGGCGCACACCGAGAGCCGCCACGCGGAGACCCGCGGAGTCCTGGAAGCCCACGGCGGTACCTCGCTCGGTGAGGGTCCGGCCCGGGCCTGGGAACACGGCCGGTTCAACGCGCCGTACCTACGCGACTCGCTGCTGGCCGCGGGCGCCTTGTGCGAGACGCTGGAGACCGCCACCACGTGGTCCAACCTGGCCACACTGAAGGCTGCGGTCACCGAGGCCCTGACCACCGCGCTCACCGAATCCGGCACGGCGGCCCTGGTGATGTGCCACATTTCGCATGTGTACCCCACCGGCGCCTCGTTGTACTTCACGGTCGTCGCCGCCCAGCGCGGCAACCCGATCGAACAATGGCAGGCCGCCAAGAAGGCCGCGTCAGAAGCCATGGTCCACAATGGCGGCACCATCACCCACCACCACGCCGTCGGTGCGGACCACCGCCCGTGGATGAGTGCGGAGATCGGCGACCTCGGCGCCGAGGTACTGCGCGCCGTCAAGGCCACGCTCGATCCGGCCGGAATCCTCAACCCGGGCAAGCTGATTCCGTGAATCGGGTTACCGTCCTGACCAATCCGTTGTCGGGGCACGGCAACGCGCCGCATGCGGCCGAGCGGGCGGTCGCGCAGCTGCAACGGCGCGGCATCGACGTGTGCGCGATCGTCGGCACCGACGCCGCGCACGCCCGCAGGCTGGTCGACGATGCTCTCGACCGCGGCACCGACGCCCTCGTGGTGGTCGGCGGCGACGGGGTGATCTCACTGGCGCTACAGGCGCTGGCCAACGGTGATGTCCCCCTCGGTATCGTCCCGGCCGGGACGGGTAACGATCATGCCCGTGAATACCGTTTGCCGACAGACAATCCCGAGGCTGCCGCCGATATCGTCGTCGACGGTCACACCGAGACCGTCGACCTCGGCCGCATCGTCGACACGTCGGGTGCGGTCAAGTGGTTCGGCACCGTGATGGCCGCGGGATTCGATTCCCTGGTCAGCGACCGGACCAACCGGATGCGCTGGCCGCACGGCCGGATGCGCTACAACGTCGCGATGGTCGCCGAGATCTCGAAGCTACGACTGCTGCCGTTCCGGCTCACGTTCGACGACGGCCCGGAGATCCGCACCGACCTCACCCTGGCGGCGTTCGGCAACACCCGCAGCTACGGCGGCGGCATGTTGATCTGCCCCGGCGCCGACCATTCGGACGGACTGCTCGACGTCACGATGATCTCCTCGGCGTCCCGCACCCGGTTGATCCGGCTGTTCCCGACCGTTTTCAAGGGCACCCACGTTGACCTCGACGAGGTGACGACCAAGCGCGCCAAGACAATTCACGTCGAATGTCCCGGCATCAACGCCTACGCCGACGGGGATTACGCGGCCCCGCTGCCGGTGTCGGTCTCGGCCGTACCGGGGGCACTGCGCTTGCTCGTGCCCAAACAGTCCTGAATGAACTCCACCATGCAGTCTCGTGCCTCACGGCTCTCCGGCAGAAACGGCAGGAATGCCGGGAACGCGTGGAGCTGACCGGGCCAGACCTTGAGAGTGCTGGCCCGTCCCGCATCGGTCAGCACCTCATGCATGCGTTCGGCATCGCAACGCAGCGCCTCCGATTCTGCCGCGATGATCAGGCTCGGCGGAAAATCGGTGAGCACTCCGTTGACCGGCGACAGGGCGTTGCCGTCCGATGTTCGCGGACCGACGCATTCGACGATCATCGGCAGGGCAAGTCCGATCCCCATCCGATCCGCGGCGAAATTGGGATGGCCGGATCGGCGTTCACCGTCGAGTTCGAGCAACGGGCTGACGCCGACCACGCCGGCCGGCACACCCAACCCCTGCGACTCGGCGGCGAGAACGGTTGCGAACGCCAGGAATCCACCTGCCGAGTCACCGGCGATTATCGTCTTGGCCGGCTCCGCACCCTGGTCCAAAAGCCAGCGGAACGCACGCAGGCAGTCCGTCACGGACTCGTCGACCGTGACATCGGGGTGCTGTCGGTACTCGACGTGCACCACGGGAAGCTGGGTCCGACGGGCAAGCTCGACCACGACGTGCGAGTGGGTGTCGAAACCGCCCAGAAAGAACCCCCCGCCGTGCAGGTAGAGGATGGCGCCGTCGGCGAGCGGGCGCTGAGCCGACGCTGCGGTTCGGATGGTCTCGATCGTGACATGGCCGAGCGTGATGCGGCTGATCTGCAGCCCCCGCCGAGGGCGGAGGCGCTGGAGCCGCGCGAGCGCGTTGATGCGGCGACCGATCGTGGTGAGGCGGTCCTCGACGGATCGATCTCCTTGGTAGGCAACCGATCTACGCACCTGCGTGAGAAGGGTTCGGCGAGCGATGCCGTAACACACGCGGGATCTGCGACTGGGACGTCGGGTCGACAGCGCGGTGGCCGGTAATACCATCCAAACTCCTTCGGGCTATTTCGGCGATCCCAGGGCGGCAAGCAGTTTCACCAGATGTCCGAAGGCGTCGGTGAACGGGCGTGCAGGCACGGACGGATCGATGGCCCGCTGGATGCCCAGGCCGATCCCGGCGCTGAGCAGCAGACTCCCGAGGTCCTCCAGGCTCGCGGCCACGTCGCTGTTCACCAGTTGCGCTTCGGTGAGGCCGAGTTCGGCAGACATCGACCTGACTACGTCGAGGACCATCTGCGCGGCTTCGTTGCGCAGGGCTGTGATCATCTGCGAAAGCTCGGGATTGTTCCGCGACAGCACCGCGAATTCGAGTTCCAGCATCGTCCAGCCGACATCGCCTGCGGTGCGCTCCAGCCAGGCGCTCAACGCCTCCACACGAGTGTCCAGCTCGGCGTCGGATATCGCGAGTTCGGCCATCTCGGCGAACTTCTCACGGTGGATCAGCTCGAGGACATCGCGGCACAGGTTGGGCTTGCTGCCGAAGTTCGAGTACACCGCGCCCTTTGAGAAACCCGCGTCGTCGGCGATGTCTTCGAGGCTCGTGGCGGCATAGCCGTGACGCAGGAAGCGCTGCTTGGCGGCCTCCAAAAGCTCGGCCCGCGTCCGTTCCTGGCGTTCAGCCCTGGTCAGCCGCGGCATGCGCCGATGATAGATCGAAGCGGACTCTGGGTATTGAACCAACTCAAAGTATTCAGATACCGTGAGTATTTGAATTATCGGGAGATGACTTCAGGGGAGGCGTGACGTGCGGTTTTCACGGCGGGAGGAGTCGGTGGACGGGGCGGTCGTCATCGTCACCGGCGCTGCACGCGGCATCGGTGCCAAGACCGCGGAGCTGTTCTCCGCCCGTGGGGCCACGGTGTGGCTCGGCGATGTCGACGCGGATGTGGCCGCGACGATCGCAGCCGGCCTCCCCCGCTGCCGGGCGGCATACCTCGACGTCACGCGGCGGTCGTCGTGGGATCGATTCGTCGCTGACGCCGTCAGGGAATCGGGCGGCATCGACATCCTGGTCAACAACGCCGGGGTCATGCCGCTGGGTGCGTTCGACGCCGAGACCGAGTCCACGACCGACCTGATCCTCGACGTCAACGTGCGCGGCGTCCTGAACGGCATGCGCGCCCTGATCCCGTCGATGGTGGCCCGCGGCCGCGGTCACGTCATCAATGTGGCGTCGATGGCGGGCATGATCCCGATTCCCGGCATGGTCACCTACAACGCCAGCAAGTTCGCCGCACTGGGCGCTTCACTGGCTGCACGTCGTGAGTACGCAGGCACCGGGGTGTCCGTGTCGGCCGTGCTGCCGTCGGCGGTTCGCACCGAGCTCACCTCGGGTGTGCAACTCGGAAGCGGCCTTCCCACTGTGGATCCCGATGCCGTCGCCCGCGCGATCCTCAAGACCGTCCGCACCCGAGCTGCCCGCACGTCGGTACCGGGTTGGATCGCCCCCGGCTGGGCCCTCGTCGACGCCCTGGTACCCGAAGCGCTCCAGAACGCAGTGCGTACCAGGATCGATGACCGCCGCGCCCTGACCAAACTCGACGAGCAGAGCCGGTCCGCATACCTGCAGCGTATCGACCGGCAGGCGAAAGCTCATGCCGCGCAGCCCGATTCCGGGGCGAAACGATGAGCCGAGAGGTCCGCATCGTCATCACCGGCGCCGGGATGGCCGGTATCGCCACGGCCTACACGCTCAAACAAGCCGGATTCACGAATTTCACGATCCTGGAGAAGGGTTCCGACGTCGGCGGCGTCTGGCACTGGAACCGCTACCCGGGGCTCACCTGCGATGTACCGTCGCAGATCTACCAGTTCGGCTTCGCACCGAAACCGAACTGGAGCCACATCTGGGCCAGCGGTGAGGACATCCAGCACTACCACCGCGACGTCGTCGAGCGTTTCGGACTCGACACCCATCTGCGGTGCAACACCGAAGTCACCGAAGCGCGTTACGACAGCACCACGACGTCGTGGACGCTCACCACCGGCGACGGAGACACGCTGACAGCGGATTTCGTCATCTGCGCCACCGGCGTGCTGCATCACCCCTCGATACCCGAGATTCCCGGCATGGACAGTTTCGGCGGACAGATCATGCATACCGCGCGGTGGGATCCGGAGGTGGTGACCGAGGGCAGGCGCATCGCGGTGATCGGTACGGGATCGACCGGTGTGCAGGTGGTTTCGGCGTTGCAGCCGAAGGCCCGCACGCTGTTGCACTTCGCCCGATCGCCGCAGTGGATCCTGTGGGCACCGATGTCGCTGCGCCAGTCGTCGGTGCTTGCCGGGGTGCTGCGCCGGCGACCGGGATGGCACGACGTTCTCTTCCGGCGCCTGCAGTGGGTAGCCAATATCCTCGCCGACGTCGTCACCACACCGTCATGGCGGCGCACGCTGGTGCAGTCCTATGCGCGCTGGAGCCTGGCTGCCCAGGTCCGCGACTCCGCACTTCGCGCCAAGCTCACCCCGGACTACGAACCCCTGTGCAAACGGCAGGTGGTCTCGGGCTCGTACTACCGCGCCATCAAGCGTCCCAACGCCACCCTGATCGACGATCCCATCCAGGAGTTCACCGCAACCGGCATCCGCACCGCCAACGGCATCCACCACGACGTGGATATCGTGGTGCTGGCCACCGGATTTCAGGCGCACAACTACATGCGCCCGATGAACATCGTGGGTCGTGACGGCATCACGCTCGACGATGCGTGGGTCAAAGGCCCACGCGCCTATCGAATGACGGCGATCCCCGGCTTTCCCAACCTGTTCACCGTGCTGGGCCCGAACTCGCCGACCGGATCGATCCCGCTGCAGTACTCCGCCGAACTCACCGCCGGCTACATCGTGGCCTGGCTCAAGCGGTTTGCGAACGCCGAACTCTCCGAGGTCGAGGTCACCGAGCAGGCCACCGACGAATTCAACGCCGCGGTTGCCGACGGCCTCGGTCCGACGGTGTGGAACACCGGGTGCAATTCGTGGTACTTCACCGACGCCGGAACCATCGACCTGTGGCCCTTCGATCGGGCCACCCTCACCCGCATGCTGTCCACCCCGGACCCCGCCCACTACCGCATCAGGTAACCGCGAAGGCCCGCGGTCGAGGCCACATTCGGCGATTTGGCGTGTTTGCCCGACACCGTGAACGGTACGGGGTAGGTTTCGTCTGGGCCGGGGTAAAGACTGAGTGGACTGGTACGGAGCGTCATGGAATCGACCAAATACATCGGCCGCGTCGGCGCACTGGCCGTTGCTCTCGGCATCGGAACTGCCCTGACCTCCGGGACCGGAATCGCCTGGGCCGAAGACGGGTCGGGCAACCCTGGCACATCGACCGCGGGCAACTCTGATGGCTCGACCTCAAGTCCGGGGACGAAGAAGCGCCCGAGCAAAACCACCGGCACCAAGAAGCCGGCTGCCACCCCGTCCGGTGCGCTGTCGAAGATCGGCGAGCGGATCCGCAAGGATGTCGAGTCCGGCCGCAACGACGTCGGTGATGCGATCAAGCAGACGCAGAGCCGTCTGGACTCCGCCCGCACGCCGCTGCAGAACCGGACGACCAAGGTCCGGAGCAAGATTCAGGGCACACTCAACAATGCCCCCGATGTCGGCACGAAGGCCGACCCCGACAAGAAGGGCGACCACACCGATACCGCCCGGATCGCCCCGGAAGCTGTGACCTCTGCACCCGATCGGCAGCGCACGTTGCGACCCAGCACCGTGGTGGTACGTCTCAAGGAGGCGGCCCAGGACATCGACCGCCGCGGCCGCGACACCGTGTCGACAGTGCGCACCGAGGTCACGTCGTTCGACGCCCCCGCCGTCGTGCAGAAGAGCACCGTTGTCCCGCAGGCACTTCCCTCGACACCCGAGCCCACCGCGCCCGAGGTGACCGCACAGCCAGTGGTCTCGGCCCTGCTGGGAGTGGTCGGCCTGGCACCGTTCGGCGCGGGCACCAGCCCGGTCGGCCCGGGCCAGTCCCCCGCACTGTGGGCCATGATGGCCTGGACCCGTAAGGAATTCGAGCGGTCGATCAACCCGCTGAGTTCCCGCGTCATCTCGGCCAACGATGCCGCCTCGACGGTGGCCGAGGGCGACATCCAGCCGATGACGGCGGCCGCCCCCAATGCAGCGGTGCAGACCGATGATCTGACACCCAAGCCTGAGGTCCCGGCGTCGTTGGCAGATGCCACCATCAAGCTCCCGTGGGTCACCGGGTCCGGCGTCACCGATCACTGGTACGTCGCGGGCACCGATCTGGGCATCATGTGGGACAGCGGCTATACCGATCCCGTGACCGGAAAACCGGTGATCTACACGTTGTTCGGCGATACCTACAGCGCGCCGGGAATGACCGGCGACTGGCGCAACAACGTGTTGTTCCGCACTTCCGACACCGATATGTCCAACGGTCTGCAGTTCAGCGACGCGCTGATCCACGCAGGGGCGGGACCCGGCAATCCCGGCACGCCGACGTGGTACGGCACCGGCGGCGATCCGGCCGGCGCCGCCCAGATCATCTACGATCCGGGCGGCCTCAACGGACTGTTCGGCACCACGTACACGATGATCCCGACGTCGGCGATCGCGATCGAAAACCCCGGCGCCGTGGGCGGTTACCGGCAGTACGCCACGGTAATGTCGGTCCGGACCTGGGACAACCCGGGCAGTTGGACCACCAACTACTCGGCGATCGCCTACTCCGACGACGGCGGCAAGACCTGGGTCGTCGACCGTGACACCGTGCGTTCCTCGGGCTGGCTCCGTGCGGGCCCGGCCTATGTCCCGGGCGACGAGCATTTCCAGCAGAACGCGCTGGTGATGTCGGACGACCCGACCGACCCGTACGTCTACGTGTACGGAACCCCGTCTGGCCGGCAGGGGTCGGCCTACATGGCCCGCGTGAAAAAGGATCAGATCGCCAACCTGGACGCCTACGAGTACTGGGCGGGTGAGAATTCCAGCGGCACCGGGAAGTGGGTGACCGGCGACCCGTCGGCGGCGGTTCCGGTGTTCGGCTCCAGCAGTACCGATTTCCTGCCGACGCTGTACAAGGTGGCGGATTTCTTCACGTTCGGATTGTTCACCAAGATCGCCAACGGCATCTGGGTCGGCGGTCTGCCCACCAACGGCAATGTCAGCGAAATGTCGGTGCAGTACAACGAGTATCTGGGCAAGTACGTCGTGCTCTACACCGACGGCGGCAACAACGTGGTGATGCGGGTGTCGGATTCACCGCAGGGTGAATGGTCGGATACCACGACGCTGGTGAAGAACAACCTGACGTCCGATTCCGGCATGTACGCGCCGATGGTCCACCCGATGTCGGGTACCGACTATTTCAACACCGTCGACGAGAACGGCGATGTGGTGCAGGACAACTCGCAATACCTGTACTACAACCTGTCCTACTGGGGTGATTACAACGTGCGGTTGATGCGTACCGACCTGTCGCCGATGAAGACGGTTTCGGTGTAGACGGATGTCTCGCGCGTCGGCGTTGAGTGCGGCGGGCCTCATCGTGGCTGTCGCACTCAGCACGAGTGCGTGCGCACACGCAGAACCCGAACCGGTGCCGCAGGGGCCAGCCGACACCACGGCACCTCAACCAGACTCGGCGTGCACCGAAAGCCTTGCCGGGGCACTGACACCAGCAGACCCCGGGCAACTCGGCAACAATCGGCGCTTGCTGTTGTGCGATGGGGCCAACTGGCAGACATTCGGTGGCCCGTATCCCTCATCGGACCACTGGCTGACCACCGGGCCCCCGGTGATCCTGCACGGTCAGGGCCGGCGGAACCCGGAAGCCCATGCGGGTACCTGGACGGCGACACCGCAGACCGCCGAGGCACGGTGCAACGTCGAAGTTGTCGACGTCCTGGGCGCAGGCGAGACGTCGGAGCCCGAGACGTTCAGTGCTGAACCGGGACAGTCGCTGACCTTCCAGGTCAGCGACCATATGTTCACGACGAAGCTCAGCGGCTACTGCCTCTGGGCGCGTAGCTGACGAACTATCCCACGCCCCGGTTCAGCCAGGACACCTCGCCGCCGTCACCACCGTCGCGGTAGGGCTCCAGAGACTCGTCCCATGCCGTACCGAGGACGGTGTCGAGTTCGGCCGCCAACATGTCGGCGCCGCCGGCCATCAGGGACCGCAATCGCATCTCACCGACCATCACATCGCCGTTGGCACTCATGGCACCACTCCACAGACCGAGTTGGGGGGTGTGGCACCAGCGGTGTCCGTCCACGCCGGTACTGGGATCCTCGGTCACCTCGAAGCGCAGCACTGACCATGAGCGCAGGGCATTGGCCAACTGCGCCCCGGTGCCGACGGGCCCAACCCAGTTGGTCACCGCACGCAACTGGCCGGGCATGGCCGGTTGCGGCGTCCACTTGAGGTTCGCTCGCGCCGACAGGGTCGACGACAACGCCCACTCAACGTGAGGGCATACCGCTGCGGGTGAGGCATGGACATACACCACGCCTGTCGCCGCATCGGCGAACTGGTTCGACGCACGCATCTGCTACTCCTTCGGATACGAGGGACGTCTTCCCCAACGGCCTGGTATTCCGATCGAGCATGCAGTTGTCTGTGTCGCGCGTGTCTATTGTGCCCTGTGAGGCCAGTGTTGCGCTAGTCTGTCCCGCTTTCTCTCAGCACACCATCAGAAATTGCCGGCCACAGTGGGTAGGTCCAGTCCCCGAAGTCGCGGTCGGTCAGCACCACCAAGGCCAGGTCAGCGGCCGGATCGACCCACAGAAAGGTCCCCGACTGGCCGAAATGACCGAAGGTGCGCGGCGAGTTTGCCGAGCCGGTCCAGTGCGGCGTTTTACCGTCTCGGAGCTCGAACCCCAGCCCCCAGTCGTTGGGGCGTTGCACCCCGAAGCCGGGCAACACCCCGCCGAGTCCGGGAAACTGCACCGTCACTGCGTCGTCGTGCAGTTGCTGTGACACCAGTGCCGGCCGAAGCAACTCGGCGGCGAACTCCGCGAGGTCGGCAACGGTCGATACGCCGCCGAACCCGGCCGCCTGCGTCCCACCCAACAACGTCGACGTGGACATCTGCAGCGGCGCGAACACTGCCTCGGTCAGATAGCGGCCGAACTCGATGTCGGTGGCGTCCTCGACGGCGCGGGCCAACAGTTCGAACCCGTAGTTCGAATAGATCCGACGCTGCCCCGGCCGGGCGAGCACCTCGGCCGAACGCATGGACACCCCCGACGCATGGGCCAGCAGGTGGCGGATCGTCGAACCGGGTGGGCCGGCCGGGGTGTCGAGTTCGACCGCGCCCTCTTCGATCGCGATCTGGGTGGCGCGCGCCACGAGCGGTTTGGTCACCGAGGCCAACGTGAAGGTCTTGCTCGTATCGCCGTGGGCCGCCAGGACCCCGGACGGGCCCACCACAGCCGCGGCGGCCGAGTCGGCCGGCCAGGTATCGATTACGCGGAGGACTTCGGCGACACTCATCGCGGCCAAATCTATCCGGCACGCCCCCGACTCGCCGCCAGGCTCCGCGAAAGCAATTCCTCGACCATGCCCGCCGCCACCGCATCCACGTCGGCGACCAGGCGACGCAGGCCGACCACGCGCCGGACCAGATCCCGCGGATCGGGGTCGGCAACCGCCGACAACCGGTGCACGTCCAAGACCGCGCGGTACGCCGACTCGGTGGAGTCCGGTTCGGTGGCCTCACACCACCGCTGCATGGACTGCGTCCACGACGTCAACCGATCCCCGGCACCCCGGCGGTGCGCCAGGCTCAACGCCCGCCGGTAGACGTCGGCCGCCCACTCCACCGGCACAGGCTCGTCGAGCACCGGCAACAGCACCTGATCGAGCGCCTGGTATCCGGCCGGGTCGCCGGCAGCGACAGCCGCCATACCGCCGAGCGCCCGCGACAGCGCGGCCAGGGCGGCATCGTCCAAGTCCTGCGCGAGGGCGGACAATTGTCGTGTCGCAGCGCGGAATTGGTCGTGATCTCCGGTGTCGGCCGCCGTCGCAGCGAGTAGGTACGCCAGGTAGCCGTGCGCGGCGGTCTGCGGGACGCCGTCGAGCAGTACCTGCGCTCGTTGTCCCCAACTGCCCGCCAGCGCCACGTGACCCCGGGCCAGCCAGGCCAGGCCGAGTTCGGCTGCCTTCATCGCCGCCTGTACCGGGTCCGTGCGTAGCAGGCGGGTGTGCACCTGTTCGTTGATCCGCACGGATTCGCGACCATGGCCGTGCCGCCAGGCCGCCGCGGCGTACACGGCAAGATCGTCGGTGTCGAGGGCCTGTACCCCGTCGACACGGCTGAAGGATTCGTAGCTGGTGCGCCAGTCATTTCGCCGATATGCCGAGCGTGCGACCACCAGCAGTTGGGTTCGATCGTCAACCACAACCCACGGTAACGCGAGGATGCTCCGGCGGGCCGGGATTCGGCGGACGATGAGCACCGGCCAGCAATTGGACACCTGTCCGGTTTCGATTAAGTTGTAGGCATGAGCCAGACGGTGCGAGGTGTGATTTCCCGGTCCAAAGGTCAGCCGGTCGAACTGGTCGACATAGTCATCCCCGATCCGGGTCCCGGTGAGGTGGTGGTCGACATCATCGCGTGCGGGGTGTGCCACACCGACCTGACCTACCGCGAGGGCGGCATCAACGACGAATACCCGTTCCTGTTGGGCCACGAAGCCGCGGGCACGGTCGAGGTTGTCGGCGAGGGCGTCACCCACGTCGAGCCCGGCGACTTCGTGATCCTGAACTGGCGCGCGGTGTGTGGGGAATGCCGCGCCTGCAAGCGCGGTCGCCCGCAGCTGTGCTTCGACACTCACAACGCCACCCAGAAGATGACGCTGACCGACGGCACCGAGCTGACCCCGGCGCTGGGCATCGGCGCGTTCGCCGACAAGACCCTGGTGCACGAAGGTCAGTGCACCAAGGTCGATTCGGCGGCAGACCCGGCGGTGGCGGGCCTGCTGGGCTGCGGCGTGATGGCCGGCATCGGCGCGGCGATCAACACCGGCGCCGTCACGCGTGATGACACCGTCGCGGTCATCGGCTGTGGCGGCGTGGGCGATGCCGCGATCGCCGGTGCCGCCCTGGTCGGCGCGAAGAAGATCATCGCCGTCGACACCGACAACAAGAAGCTGAACTGGGCCCGCGATTTCGGGGCCACCCACACCATCAACGCCCGTGAGCTCGACGCGATCGAGACCATCCAGGATCTGACCGACGGCTTCGGGGCCGACGTCGTCATCGATGCGGTCGGCCGCCCCGAAACCTGGAAGCAGGCCTTCTACGCGCGTGACCTGGCCGGCACCGTGGTGCTGGTCGGCGTCCCGACCCCGGACATGAAGCTGGAGATGCCGCTGGTCGACTTCTTCTCCCGCGGCGGATCTTTGAAGTCCTCCTGGTACGGCGACTGCCTGCCCGAGCGCGACTTCCCCACCCTGATCTCGCACTACCTGCAGGGCCGACTGCCATTGGAAAAGTTCGTCTCCGAGCGCATCGGCCTGGATGCGATCGAGGATGCGTTCCACAAGATGCACGCCGGAGAGGTGCTGCGTTCCGTGGTGGTGCTGAAGAAATGAGCGCACCCTCTCAAATTCAGCGTGTCGTCACCAGCGGGAAGTTCGAACTCGACGGCGGAAGCTGGGACGTCGACAACAACATCTGGATCGTCGGTGACGACAAAGATGTGGTGGTGTTCGACGCGGCCCACACCGCCGCCCCGATCATCGAGGCCGTGGGTGGCCGCAACGTCGTCGCGGTGGTCTGCACACACGGCCACAACGACCACATCACCGTCGCACCCGAACTGGGCAAGGCACTGGACGCGCCGGTGCTGCTGCACCCGGCCGACGAGATGCTGTGGCGGGTCGTGCACCCCGACAGCGAATTCCGCACCGTCGAAGACGGTCTCGTGTTGCGGGCCGGTGGCATCGAACTGCACGCTCTGCACACCCCCGGGCACTCGCCCGGATCGGTCTGCTGGTCGATCCCCGAACTGAACGCGGTGGTCTCCGGCGACACCCTGTTCCAGGGCGGGCCGGGTGCCACCGGACGGTCGTTCTCGGACTTCCCCACCATCCTGGACTCCATCTCCAAACGGTTGGGAATGCTGCCCGGCGAGACGGTCGTCTACACCGGCCACGGTGACACCACCACCATCGGCGACGAGATCGTCCACTACGACGAGTGGGTCGCGCGCGGGCACTGACGCCGGGTCGCGAGCACGCTGAGCTCAGTTCTCCAGGATTCGGCGCTTCTCCGCCTTGAACTCGGCCTCGGTCAGTGCGCCGGTATCACGCAGGGCAGCAATCGTTTTGAGCTGTTCGAGCCTGACCGCCTGGTCGGTGGGTTGGTAGCTGACCGGCTGATAACCGGTCGGCGGCGCCGGCTCTGGTGGCATTGGCTCAAGTCCCAGAGCCGAGATGGGGCGTGGCCGCTTGTTCACCCGCGCCGACCACCTCACGCTGCAGATCAGTGCCAGCACACCCACTGCGGCGAGTCCGCCGAACAGCCAGGGCAGCCATCCGTATCGACTGCCGTGCCCGAAGGCCAGCCACGGATCGATATAGCCCTGGACTTGGCCGTCGACGCTGATCTCGTAGGCACCGGCACTGGATACCTGCATCACCCACACCCGCACCCGAGCGTCGTTGTTCACCGTGGTTGTCCCGCCGATGCTTTCGGTCAGCACCGGATCGGCGGCCCCCTCTGGTGCGGACACGTGCAGTTGCAGTGGCGGAACCGGCAGACGGGCTCCGGTTCCGGTGAC
The DNA here is from genome assembly GCF_010727325.1 of Mycolicibacterium alvei. Classification (NCBI taxonomy): domain Bacteria; kingdom Bacillati; phylum Actinomycetota; class Actinomycetes; order Mycobacteriales; family Mycobacteriaceae; genus Mycobacterium; species Mycolicibacterium alvei. Next base: position 220,852 of record NZ_AP022565.1, on the reverse strand, counting down.
CATGGTGTGGAGGCTGATCGTCACCTCACCCTGCGGCAAATCCAGGCTGGCGCTCCCCGGGATCGGCACCTCGCCGTAGGCGTCGTATCTGTCCAGAACGAACGCGTTCAGGAAGATCGTTACGAACAGGCCGACAAAGCCGATGACGAGGGTGGAGGTCGATAGCACGGTCGCGGCGCGTGGAGCAGACCGACGGCTGATCATGGCCGAAGTTTGTCATAGCCGGCCGGGTGCGGGTTACCGTCGGGGTATGCCTCGCCACGAGACGGAGAGCGCCGAGACCACCGGCCCGGCACGCCGGTTGGCGCTGCGCTACTGGGTGGCACTGATCCTGGTCGCCCTCGCCGCGATCTTCGTCGCGCAGAACCGCGATCGGGTGGGCGTGCACGTGCTGTGGGTGACGGTCGAGTCGCCGATGTGGTTCATCTTGGTCATCATTTTCGTCATGGGCCTTCTCATCGGACTGCTGCTGCGCCGACGACGGCGAACCTGATCATGGCCAAGCCGCGCCGAACCACACCCCGCCCGCACACCGCCGGAATGAGTTCGGCGATCAAGCTTCTCGAGCTGGCCGCGCATACGGTGCCGATCCCGACACCGCCACACCCCGTCGTCATCGCCGACTACGGGGCCGGCACCGCGCAGAATTCGATGCAACCGATCAACGCCGCCATCGCCGCCGTGCGTCGCCGCACCCGCCCCGAGCACTCGATTCTGGTCACGCACACCGATGTCGCCGACAACGACTTCTCCACGATGTTCCGGATCCTGGAGGAGGATCCGGAGTCCTATCGGCACCGGGATTCGGCCGCCTTCAGTTCGGCCATCGGCCGGTCGTTCTACAGCCAGATCCTGCCGTCGAACAGTGTGCACCTGGGCTGGTCGGCATGGGCGGTAGCGCGACTGAGCACGGTGCCGATGCCGGTCACCGATCACGTCGTCGCGGCCTACAGCAACGATGCGCAGGTGCGCGGCGCCTATGCCAGGCAGGCAGCGCACGACTGGCACGAGTTCATCGCGTTCCGCGGCCGCGAACTGTGCCCGGGTGGTCGCCTCGTGGTGTTGACGACGGCACTGGACGATGAGGGTGACTTGGGCTATCGCCCGTTGTTCCGCGCCGTCACCCGAGCACTGACCGAGCTGATTGCGACCGGTGTGGTGAGCACTGAGGAGGCGGCCCGGATGTCGCTACCGATCGCCGGACGGCGTGCAGTGGATTTCACCGCACCGTTCGCGCCCTCGGGCCGGTTCGAACGGTTGGAGATCCAGCACGTCGAACTGATCGACGCCGAGGACCGAATCTTCAACGCCTACCGCAGTGACAGGGACGCAAGCGCTTTCGGCACCCGCTGGGCCGATTTCCTCAGGTTCACCGCATTCGCCGATCTGGGGGCTGCGCTGGAGGGTGCGCCGGACCGGCTGCCGGTGTTCTACGACCAACTGCATGCCGGCATCGCGGCGCAATTGTGCGCCGAGCCCGAGGAGATGCGCATTCCGATCGCCGCGGTGGTGCTGGAGAAGCGCCGTACGAGCCAGTGATCAACCCGGCGACCAGGTCGGCAGCGCGGCGTCGATCAGGTGCGGCCCGGGCTCGGCCAGCGCCGTCCGGAACTGGTCGGCAAGTTCCTCCGCGGTGGTGGCCCGGGTCGCCGGAACTCCGAATCCCTTTGCTATCGAGGCGAAGTCGATGTCGGGACGGCTCAGGTCGAGTAGTGAGCGCGACCGCTCCCCGTTCGCCTGGGTGCCCACCCGCAACAGCTCGAGCTGCAAGATGGCGTAGGCGTGGTTGTTCAGGATCACCACCGTGACGTCGAGTTGCTCGCGAGCCATCGTCCACAGTGCCGAAATGGTGTATGCGGCACTGCCGTCGGACTGCAGGGCGACGACGGGGCGGTCCGGTGCGGCGATCGCGGCACCCACTGCCACCGGGAGGCCCTGTCCGATAGCACCACCGGTCAGGGTGAGGACGTCGTGGCGCGGAGCCGACGCGGTGGCGGCCGGCAGGAACACGCCGCTGGTGTTGGCCTCGTCGGAAATGATCGCGTTCTCGGGTAGCAGCGCGGCGATCACCTGCGCCAGGTTCTGTGGATTGAGCGGACCCGTGGGCAACTCGGCGGGGCCGGGTTGCTGCGGGGCCGGCACCACCCCACCCAGTTCGTCGGCCAATACGGTCAGTTCATCCACGGCCAGCGCACAGACCTCGGCGCCGTCGGGCACCAACACACTCGGCTTGCCTGGATAGGCGAAGAACGACACCGGCGATTTCGCTCCGACCAACACCAGATGCGTTGCCCCGGAGAGCTGTTGGGTGGCCTGCTCGGCCAGGTAGCCGAGCCGTTCGATGGCAGGCACCCCCTGTCCACGGGCCAGCCGGGCCGGAAAGGTCTCGACCAGGACGCGCGCCCCGGTGGCCGCGCTGATCCGCGCCGCGGCCCGCAGACCGTCCGCGTGGGTCGCGATACCGCCGAGCAACACCACTGCACGCTCCCGCTGGGCTCGCAGCAGCTCGGCGGCCTGCGCGACGTCCATGGGCGGGTCGGCGTCGTCGGTTTCCGATCCCCCAATACCTTTGTCCGGCAAGGGGTTCTGCGGTGCGCTACCCCAGGAATAGTCGGCGGGAAGGATCAGGGTGGCGACCCGTCCGGGTGCGCGGGTCGCGCTGCGTACCGCGGCGTGGACGGCGGTGTCGAGGTCGGCGGATGATTCGGGCCGGTGCACCGACCCGTGCGTCCATCGCCCGAGTGCGTCGATATCGGATTCCAACGGCGCATCGAACCGTTGGTGGTAGGTCGCATGATCGCCGACGACGTTGACCACCGGCGTGAACGCGCGCCGGGCGTTGTGCAGGTTGGCCAGGCCGTTGGCCATTCCGGGGCCGAGGTGCAGCAGGGTCGCCGCGGGGGTGCCGGAGATGCGGGCGTACCCGTCGGCAGCCCCGGTGGCGACACCTTCGAACAGGCACAGCACCGGACGCATGGCCGGAGCGGCATCCAGCGCGGCGACGAAATGCATCTCCGAGGTGCCCGGGTTGGCGAAGCACACATCGACGCCTTCGGCGAGCAGACGGTTCACCACCACTTCGGCGCCGGTACTCAGCTCAGGGTGTTCACTGGGGTCGCCCACCCGGCCCATCGTGGTCGCTGTCGCCGACGCTGGCAAGGCGGCCTGCCGACGGCCCGACCGGGTCGACCGGCCCCGGCCCGTCCCGCTACCATGCAGACAACTGACCAGTACGTCAATTCAAGATCGACAAGGTGTCTCAAATGGTTCGTGTCGTGATCCTCGCCGCTGCTCTGATCGGTGGCGCCATCGGTGTGGCTCCCGCGGCACAGGCCGACCCGCCGTATCGGTACTGCAAGGACGCCTACGCCGACGGCAAGGCCAACATGACAAAAGATGATCCCGGCTATGCCGACCACCTCGACCGGGACGGCGACGGCATCGCCTGCGAGAAGAAGTCATAGCCACGGTCACAATGGCGATCCGCGCCCTCGCCGCACTGGCGATCCTGGCGGCGACCCTCATCCACGCCCCGGCCGTCGCGGCCGACCCGGTCACCGCGACCGCCGAGGTGTTGCGGGCGGTCGACGGCGACACCATCGATATCCGCGACGACGTGCGGGGGCGCCTCCGCGTGCGCATCCTGGGCATCGACACCCCGGAAACGAAGAAGCCCGGATACACCGTCGGCTGCTGGGGGCCGGAGGCGACGGACTTCGCACGATCCAATCTGGTCGGACGACGCGTCGCACTCCAGACCGATCCGACCCAGGACAGGACCGACCGGTACGGGCGCACTTATCTGCACTAGTCAATCCGGTTCACCGGGGCCGGTCATCAGTCGGAGTCTTTGGAGCCTTCGAGGGCGCGGCTGAGCTGTTGATGTGGGACAGCTCTAGCTGGATGGTCGGTGAGTTCGCGTCGGGTTACGTGGTTTTGCGGGCGGTGAGGCGTTCGACGAGGCCGAGTTTGAAGCGTTCGACGCGTTCGATGTCGAGGTTGGGGTCGTTGCGGATGTGGTTGAGGGGGCGGCGCAGGAAGTGTTCGCCGCCGAGGGGAACGGTGAATGAAGCACCCCAGGTTTTTTCCTAGTTGGTTGTGAGGGCCGGGGTTGGCTGGCTCACGGGGTGTGAGGCGCCGGTGAGGGCGGCCTCGTACTCGGCTGGTGGAACGTAGCCAAGAGCTTCATGCAGGCGTTCCTGGTTGTACCAGGACACCCAGGCGGCGGTTGCCAGTTCGACGTCATCGACGCACCGCCAGGGTCTGCCGCGGTTGATCAACTCGGTCTTATAGGCCGCATTGACCGCCTCGGCGAGGGCGTTGTCATAACTATCGCCGCGGGATCCGACTGAGGGGGCGATCCCGAGCTCGGCCAGCCGATCGGTATAAGCCAGCGATAGGTACTGTGACCCGCGGTCGGAATGATGCACTAACCCAGATAGATCTGAATCTGCCTGCCACACAGCGTGGTTGAACGCCTGCAACGGAAGGTCCTCGGTGCGCATCGTCACCGAGACTGCCCAGCCGACGACCTTGCGGGTACAGACATCGGTGACGAACGCGGTGTAGCAGAACCCCTGCCAGGTCCGCACGAACGTGATGTCAGCGACCCAGAGCCGGTTCGGTGCAGAGGCCTTGAACTGACGGTTGACCAGATCAGCCGGCCGTTGATCGGCGGGGTCGGTGACCGTGGTGAACACCGGTCTGCCCCGTTGGACGCCGCGTAGGCCAGCCTTGTGCATTAATCGTCGTGTTTGTTCGCGGCCCAGGTGCCAACCGCGACGTTGCATCGCTGCGTGCATCTTCTTGACGCCGTACACCGAGAAGTTGTCTTGGTGCACGGTGTGCAGGTCGGCGATCAGCTGTTCGTCGCGGATCTCGCGATCGCAGGCCGGTCGGGTCCGCGCGGCGCGATAGCCTCGAGCGGTAAGGAACCCCGGGATTGCTGCCCGTAGGATGCGGCAGATGAGCTCGACCCCGAACTGATCGCGATGTGCGTCGATGAAGGCGATCATTTCGTCACGGGGCGGTCGAGCTCCGCTGCGAAAAACGCGGACGCTGACTTCAAAAGCTCATTGGCTCTGCGTAATTCGGCGACTTCACGTTTGAGCTTGCGGATCTCGGTGTGCTCGGCGCTGGTCGTGCCGGACCGTTCGCCAGCATCGACTTGAGCTTTGCGTCGCCACCGACGCACCGATTCCTCCGAGATGCCAAGTTTGCTGGCCACCGACTTGATGGCCTCGAACTCAGAAATATCCGAGGCTTCCATCATGGTGTCCAACATCCGCAACGCACGATCGCGAAACTCCGGCGAATACTGACGGGGCATGTTCCTGATCCTCCTATACGGATCGGAACAAAACCTGGGGTACTTCAGGTCTCGAAGATGGTGCGGGCGGTGGGTGGTGGGTCGAGGTCGATGGCGATGACCTGGCCGGCGAGACGTAGAACGCGGATGGCTTCGTCGATGGCGCGGTGGCGGATGTCGGTGGGCAGTTCGTGCCAGCCGAACACGCTCATCACCACGTCGAAGGTGTCATTGCCGAACGGCAGTGCGGCGGCGTCACCTTCATGCAGCGCCACGGTACCGATCCCGGCGCGGGTGAGGTAGCGGCGGCCGACGGCCAGCATTTCCGGGGAGATGTCGAGGCAATCCACTCGTGTGCTCGGGGATTTGCGGGCGAGCAGGCGGGCGGCGTAGCCGGTGCCGCCGCACAGTTCGAGCACTCGTTTCGGTTTCTGGTCGGCGAGGAGCTGGGCGAGCCGGTCATGGGGTCGGCCGGGGATGAACCGGTTGCCGGCTTCGAACAGCGGTCCGGCCAGGGCGAATTTGAGCCGGTTGCGGCCCCAGGGGCGGCTCATGTCGGCTGCCGTTCACTGGCGGTGACCGGGAGTGTCGATGTGTAAGTGCTTGGGGTGGTGGTGAATTGGTGGGCGCAGTCGGTCGAGCAGAACCACCAATCCCGGTCCTGGTAGCGGCGTCGCGCCCGGGCGGTTTCCGGGTTGATCCGCATGCCGCAGACCGGGTCGCGGGGGTAGCGGGCCTCGGTCAGGGCCAGCGTGTGTAGCGGAATCGGGGTGGTGATGCTGCGCAGCGGCGGAGCACCGATCGCTGGGGTGGACAGGCCTTGTCGGGTAGCGGCAGCCGCGATCGGGTCGGTGATCACGGCGTGGCCGGCCCCGGCGAGTGCGGTGATGCGGGCGGCGATGTTGACGGTGTGGCCGAACACGTCGCCGCCGCGGGCGATGACGGGTCCGTGATGGATTCCGGCGCGCAGCGCCAGGAACCCGTCCTCGCCGGCGACCTGCTCTGCCAGGTCGGTGAGGGTGGCCAGCATCTGGGTGGGTGTGTCGGCGGTCAACATGACCGCGTCCCCGATCGTCTTCACCAGCCTCACGCCCGGTTGTAGTGCAGCCTGTGCCAGGTCGGCAAGCCGCGCGGCGAGCTGGGCGGCTTCGTGGTCGCCGCAGATTTCGGTGAGGATGCTGTAGCCGGCCAGGTCGACAAACGCCGCCGTCGCCTCGACCGTGTCGAAGTCAGGTGTAGTGTCGGGCAGCATCATTGGTCTCATCTCTGGTGCGGCCGAGCCACGGTAGGAAGCGCCCCACTCGGGTGGTGTAGTCGCGGTAGGTGTGGCCGTGGACGCGGCGCAGGTAGGGCTCTTCCACTTCGCGCACCTGCAGCTGGATGCCGGCGATCGCGATCAGCAGGCCGGCGATCGCTATCGGGTTGGGCACCATCAGCGTCAGGCCGGTCAGGGTGAGCAGCAGTGTGGTGAAGATCGGGTTGCGCACAATCGCGAACGGGCCGCCGGTGACCAGCTCGGTGCGTTCGGTCTCATCAACCCCGATCCGCCACGAGGCCCCCAACCCCAGCTGGGCCTGCAAGGTCAGCCCGATGCCCACCACCGCAACCGCGATCCCAGTCGCATGAACCAGCAGATGGTCGGCGAAACGCAGTGGGGCGAGCCCGGCCAGGGCCGCCGCTGGGGCGCCGACGCCGACCAGCAGATAGCCCACGTCGGCGAGCGCGAGCGCCCACCATTCCAGGGTGCCGTCGGGCCGCCAACCCCGCCGGTTGCCGCTGTCGCCGATGCGGGCCAGCTGGATCCGGCGCCGACAGGCCCCGATCACCAGCATCAACATCGCGAACAGGCCCAGTGCAGTCAGTGCCATCGCCTGCTCCTTCCCGGTCGGCCCGTCCCCGCCCTGCGTCCTCATCCATCGGGTTGTATCGATGTTGGCGGGGTTGACCGATCAATAGTGTTGGACGCTATCATCGTCGTGTGGCGATGAAAAGTGGTTCGGTCGATCCCGCGATGTGCGGGAATGTGGATGCGGCGACGGCGTTGTTTCACAGCCTCTCGGATGGCACCCGGTTGGCGATCCTGCGCCGGCTGGCGGTCGGTGAGGCGCGGGTGGTGGATCTGACCGGCGAGTTGGGGTTGGCGCAGTCGACGGTGTCGGCGCATCTGGCGTGCCTGCGCGACTGCGGGCTGGTGGATTTCCGGCCGCAGGGCCGCGCCTCGGTGTATCGGCTGGCCCGCCCGGAACTACTGGACATGTTGCGGGCCGCCGAAGCTGTCTTGGAGGCCACCGGCAACGCGGTGGCGTTGTGCCCCAACTACGGCCACCCGACTGAGCGGAAGAAGGTTGCGCGATGAGTGAGGCGTGCGGCTGCGGCAGCGACGACCGCCCCGGCGAGGACGAGCAGGAACCCGAACGGCTTTGGGAGATCACCGAACTGCGCGCCGCCGCGGTGGCGGGCGTGGTGCTTTTGGCCGGCTATGTGGTCGGCTGGTCCGGCGGCCCCCATGCGGTCGAAATCGGCCTGTATGCGCTCGCCTTGGTGATCGGTGCCTACACGTTCGTGCCTTCGACGCTGCGCCGGCTGGCGCAGGGCAAGATCGGGGTCGGCACGCTGATGACGATCGCCGCGGTCGGCGCGGTGATCCTCGGCGAGGTCGGCGAGGCCGCCATGCTGGCGTTCCTGTTCTCCATCAGCGAGGGCCTCGAAGAATACTCCCTCGCCCGCACCCGCCGAGGTCTGCGGGCGTTGTTGTCGCTGGTGCCCGATGAGGCCACCGTGCTCCGCGACGGTACCGAAACCACCATCGCCCCAGCAGAGTTGGCGGTGGGTGACCGGATGCTGGTCAAGCCCGGCGAACGCGTCGCCACCGACGGCACGATCGTGTCGGGGCGCACGGCGCTGGATGTTTCGGCCATCACCGGCGAATCCGTGCCGGTAGAGGCCGGGCCCGGTGATGAGGTGTTCGCCGGGTCGATCAACGGCACCAGCGTGCTGGAGGTTGAGGTCACGTCCACTGCTGCTGACAACTCGTTGGCCCGCATCGTGGCGATCGTGGAGGCCGAGCAGTCCCGCAAGGGCGAAGCCCAGCGCCTGGCCGACCGCATCGCCAAACCCCTGGTCCCCGCGATCATGATCGCCGCGGTCCTCATCGCCGCCATCGGCAGCGTGTTGGGCGATCCGCTGGTGTGGATCGAACGTGCCCTGGTGGTGTTGGTGGCGGCCTCTCCTTGCGCGCTGGCGATCTCGGTGCCGGTCACGGTGGTCGCCGCGATCGGCGCGGCTAGCAAGCTCGGTGTCTTGGTCAAGGGCGGGGCGGCGCTGGAAGCCCTGGGCGCGGTCCGCACGATCGCGCTGGACAAGACAGGCACCCTGACCGCCAACGCACCCACCGTCATCGACGTCGCCACCACCAACGGCGCCACCCGCGAGCACGTGCTGGATGTGGCGGCGGCGTTGGAGGCCCGCAGCGAACACCCCCTCGCGGCAGCGATTCTCGCCGCCGCGCAGGGCCCCGTGCAACCGGCTGATGACGTGCAGGCGGTCACCGGTGCCGGGTTGACCGGCGCGCGGGATGGCCGTCGATTGCGGCTGGGCCGCCCCGGCTGGCTTGACCCCGGCCCGCTGGCCGGCCAGGTCGCGGCCATGCAGGCCGCCGGCGCCACCGCCGTGCTCATCGAAGACAACGACCAGATCATCGGGGCAGTCGCGGTGCGCGATGAGCTGCGGCCCGAAGCCGCCCACGTCGTCGCCCAGCTGCGCCGCGGCGGGTATCAGGTGGCCATGCTCACCGGTGACAACCAAGCGACCGCCCACGCATTGGCCAAGCAGGTGGGCATCGAGGTCGTGCATGCCGATCTGCGGCCCGAAGACAAAGCCGCGCTAATTGGTCAAATGCGCCAACGTTCCTCGACGGCCATGGTCGGTGACGGCGTCAACGACGCCCCGGCCCTGGCCACTGCCGATTTGGGTATCGCCATGGGCGCGATGGGCACCGACGTGGCCATCGAAACCGCCGACGTCGCGCTGATGGGTGAAGACCTGCGCCACCTCACCCAAGCACTGGCCCACGCGCGGCGCGCGAGGCGGATCATGCTGCAAAACGTCGGCCTCTCACTGGCATTGATTACGGTGCTCATTCCGCTCGCCCTCACCGGTGTCCTCGGGCTGGCCGCGGTCGTCGCGGTGCACGAACTCGCCGAAATCGTCGTCATCGCCAACGGCGTGCGCGCCGGACGCACCAAGCCCCTCGGGGGCACCATCATCGAAACCGGAACCGACTCCCACCGGCTGGCCCACACCCGCAACCAGAAGACCACGGCAGCCAGCTGAACTCGGGGCCGCAACATCGGGGTAAGACCCCGGATCGATCACGTCAACGGCGTCGCACTCCGAAGCGCCGCCAGCACGCGATCCCTGGTCGGAAGGTCCAATCGGCACGCATCAGCTGCCAGCTCAGTGCCCGGCTTCATGACATCCATACCATCAACGAGCACTGTTGGCGATGGATATCCACCGACCCTTTCCACCACCACATCTTCAGCGATATCAACCTCAGACAGACACTCGGCGAGCAAGCGCCGAGCCGCCGCCGCATTCGGACATCCCGGGCTCGTGAGAAGTTCCACACGCATACATCTAGCTTCGCTCAATACGCGCGTTGGATCGGGATGGCTGGCCGGTGGGTGGTGTGATCGCGGTGGAAAGGTTGGCGGCCAAGGCCTGGACGCGCGTGGTGATGTCGTCGCGGATGATTCGCATGCGGTCGATTCCGTCGATGCCGCGCAAGGAGGGTTCGTCGGTATCCCACCGCTGGATGGTGACGCCGGGACAGTACTCGTCGAGGTGGGCTTGGCTGCCGACGATGACGACCAGGTCGGCGTCGTCGAGCATCTGCGCGGTGAGTTGGGCGGGCTGATGGTCGCTGATGTCGACGCCGACTTCTGCCAAGGCTTGTACCGAGAGGTCGTTGACGGCGGTCTTGGCGCGGGTGCCCGCCGAGCTGACGTGGATGGTCGGTCCGGCGATCTGGCGCATGAGCCCGGCGGCCATGACCGATTTTCCGGCGTTACTGACGCAGACGAACAACACTGATGTGTCAGCCATATTCGGTGTGTTCCCTTGAGGTTTTCGCGGCTACCGGGTGACGGGCACGTTCAGGTCGGCCAACAAACGGTGGACGCGTTCTTCGATGTCGTCGCGGATCGGGCGGACGGCGTCGAGGCCCTGGCCGGCGGGGTCGGGCAGTTCCCAGTTCTCGTAGCGTTTCCCGGGGAAGATCGGGCAGGCGTCCCCGCAGCCCATGGTGATGACGACGTCGGCCGCCTGCACAATTTCGTCGGTCCAGGGTTTGGGGTATTCGCCAGTGATGTCGATACCGACTTCGTGCATGGCAGCGATCGCGGCGGGGTTGATCTCGTTGCCGGGTTCGGATCCACCGGACCAGGCGACGGCCCGGTCACCGGCCAGGTGGGTGAAGTAGCCCAGCGCCATCTGCGAGCGGCCGGCGTTGTGGGTGCACAGGAACAACACGGTCGGTTTGCCGTCGCTGATCTTTCCTTCCACTCTCGCCAGGGCGTGCAGGCGTTGGCGGGCGAACCGTTCGGCCAACAGCGGCAGGAAGTTCGGAATGGTGGCCCGGCCGGCGAACTGGTCGTAGGACGAATGCAAGAACCGTTCGATGGTTTCGGTACCGAAGGTGCCATCGAACTCACCGCCCAGCCGGGTCGCCGCGGTTTTCAGGGCGAGTTGCTGGTCGATGGACAGATCGTGGCGAAGCTCGTGGGTGACGGGGCTGTCAGTCATGGATTGGGTTCCGTTCTCGTCGTCGAGCCGTCGGCAGGAAGGTGTTGGGAGGTGTGGTGGTGGAACCGGTTGCGCAACGCCAAGGACACGTAGACCAACCCGACCAGGACCGGGACTTCGATCAACGGGCCGACGACGCCGGCCAGGGCTTGGCCGGAGGTGGCGCCGTAGGTGGCGATCGCGACGGCGATGGCGAGTTCGAAGTTGTTGCCCGCGGCGGTGAACGCCAGGGTGGTGGTGCGCTCATAACCGAGATCGAGCATGGTGCCGAGCAGGTAGCCTCCGCCCCACATGATCGCGAAGTACGCTAGTAGCGGCAGGGCGATGCGGGCGACGTCGAACGGTTGGTGGGTGATCTGGTCGCCTTGCAGCGCAAAGAGAATCACGATAGTGAACAGCAGCCCGTAGAGCGCCCACGGCCCGATCCGGGGCAGGAACTTGGCCTCGTACCAGTCACGGCCCTTGGTTTTCTCGCCGAGCCGGCGCGACAGGTAGCCGGCCAGCAGCGGGATGCCCAGAAATATGAGCACGGACTTGGCGATCTGCCATGGGGAGGTGTCGATGGTGGTCTGTTCCAGGCCGAGCCAGCCGGGCAGCACCGACAGATAGAACCAGCCCAGCAGGGCGAACATGATGACCTGGAAGATCGAGTTGAGCGCCACGAGGACGGCGGCGGCTTCCCGGTCGCCGCAGGCCAGGTCGTTCCAGATGATGACCATGGCGATGCAGCGGGCCAGGCCGACGATGATCAGGCCGGTCCGGTATTCGGGCAGGTCGGGCAGCAGCAGCCACGCGAGCGCGAACATCAGCGCGGGGCCGAGCACCCAGTTCAGGACCAGTGAGGACAGCAGCAGCTTGCGGTCGCCGGTGACGGTGTCGAGGCGGTCGTAGCGGACCTTGGCCAGCACCGGGTACATCATGATGAGCAGGCCAAGAGCGATGGGCAGTGAAATCCCGTCCAGCTGAACGCTTTCCAGCGCGGTGTTCAAGCCGGGAACCCAGCGGCCCAGCAGCAACCCGGCGACCATCGCCGCGCCGATCCACAGCGGCAGGAACCGATCCAGGGTGGAGAGCTTGCCCACGACCGCTGGGGCCGGGGTGGTGGTGTCGGTCATGCCGACACCCCGGCGGCTGCGTCAATGCCGAACAGGACGGCGGGGCTGGCCAGCGCGTCGGGCACCACGGCGTAGTACACCCAGGAGGCCCGGCGCTGTGAGGTCAGTAGCCCGGCGTCGCGCAGCACTTTGAGGTGGTGGCTGATGGTCGGTTGTGACACCTCGATGTCGGCGGAGATGTCGCAGACGCAGGCCTCACCACCGGCGTGGCTGGCGATCGCGGAGAACAGCTGCAGGCGTACCGGATCGGCCAGCGCTTTGAGTTTGACCGCCATGTCCGCCGCGTCCGCGGCGGTAAGGGGTTCGCGCAGCAGCGCCCCGGGTGGGCAGCACGCGTCCCCGTCGGTCAACGACTCCTGCGACTTCGACATACATCAATATTGACGGATATCGAAGTTGTTGGCAAATGAAACGTCAGGTGAAGGTGAGTTGGGCGGCGTGGAAGTCGAAGTGGCGCCCGGGGTAGCGGTAGACGTCTTCCAGCGTCATGTAGTCGGAGAAGAACGGATCCCATCCCGGCGGGAAATGCATGCCGCGCCGCAGGGTGTCGTCGGTCTCGCGGGCGAGCCGGTGTTGCAGTGAGTCGATGACCCGGTGGAGTTTGGCGCCCATCCTGCGCCGGTTGTAGACCATGGCGGCGGCGCATGATCCGTAGTAGTTGATTTGATGAAACGGCGTGGTCGCGGCGTTGAGCAACCGGGCGTATGCCCCGCTGACGCGGTCAGGTAGTCGGCCCATCACCCGCACCAGGGGCAGCAGCCGCTGCACGACCATGTAGCCGAACACCATGTGGAACAGCAATTGGCCGTTGGTCCACCGGGTTCCGCGCGTCGGCGCATCCCAGTCGTCGGGGCCGGCGGCCGCCAGTAGCTGGTGGAACGTGACACGCGCGCGCTCCAGATCGGCAGCGATGGCATCGCGGTCCATGCCCCGATCATGCGCCTGCCGCGGCCATGTGACCACGGCCGCGGCAGGTGCGATCGGCTAGCAACAGGACGCTGCGGCGGGGTCAGCCTCCTTGGAGGCTCCGCCGCAACACACCCCACCCTCGCCGTCGGCGGAATCGTCGAGGTGCTGTGGGCTGGTGCCGAAGGTGTCGGAGTCGGCCAGCACCGTGTAGACCTCCCATTTCTCTCCGGCCGGCCCGGTCACCCAGACCTTGTCCTGGGTGGCGAAGCAACACGTGGTGCCGATCTCCTCATCGGTGAACAGCCCCTCGCCGGTCAGGCGGGCGATCTCGGCGTGCACCTTGTCGCTGGATTGGACCTCGACGCCGAGGTGGTTGATGGTGCCGCCCTTACCGGGATTTTCCAGCAGCACCAGCTTCAGCGGCGGCTCGGCGACGGCGAAGTTGGCATAGCCGGGCTTGACCTTGGCGGGGTCGACGCCGAACAGTTTGGTGTAGAACGTGATCGCCTCGTCGAGGTCATCGACGTTGAGGGCGAGTTGCATACGGGACATGATGGACCTCCCACTAGGGATGAGACATATATCGAACTGGCGCGTCGACCTCAGGATGCCACCTTTTTGATATATGTCAAGACAGGTGGCAGGATGGGGTCATGCCCAAAGCGCTGCCCGTGATCGACATGTCCGCCCCGGTGTGCTGCGCCCCGGTCGCCGCGGGCCCGATCAGCGACGCCGATGCCCTGCAGGTCGCGATGCGGCTCAAGGCGCTCGCCGACCCGGTGCGGGTCAAGATGATGTCGCTGCTGTTCAGCTCACGCCCCGGCGAAGAGACCAGCGGCGATCTGGCCGCGGTGCTCGACCTGAGTGAATCCACCGTCAGCCACCACCTGGGCCAGCTCCGCAAAGCCGGGCTGGTGATCTCCGACCGGCGCGGCATGAACGTCTTTCACCGCGTCAAACCCGAAGCCCTGCAGGCACTCTGCGTCGTCCTCGACCCCAACTGCTGCACCTAGCTGTCAGAAGGACGGTCCCTTACTGCTCGCGTCAGGACGTGTGCGCGGCAAGGAGTACCGGGGCCGCCTCGGTGAGGGCTGCCAGCCTCGCCGCCTTGCGGTCGGCGTGCTCAATGGTGAGGCGTAATTGGTTAACGTCGCCCAGCCACCGGTTCTTTTGGGCCTCGACCACCTGGAGGCGAAGGTTGTCACGGATCTCATCGAGCCTTGCGGCCTGGGCCGGTTCAACCTCGCAGAAATCGCACCGGATGCAGGCATGTTCATGGGAACAGTCAGATCCATAGGGGCGGTGGCAATTGCCGAGCGCGATCCGGCGCTGGCCGAAGTGTTCGACGAACTCGTCCCATTCGGCTTGGGTGGGCTCACGGTATTCGGCCGATGGCCGTGCCTGTCTACGGTTGTCGATGAACCGGTCATATGCCTCGAAGACATCTTTCTGATACACCGCGGTGTAGCCGCGCGTGACTTCGATATTGTTGTGGCCCACCATCTTTGCGGCCAAATGGATCGGGAACCCGGCGTTGACGATGTCGGTGATGAAGATCCGGCGAAAGTCGTGTGGCGTGAAATGCAGCGAAGTACCGTCAGCGTCCTTCAAGGCCATGCTGTTGGCCAGCTCTGATAACCACTTTCGGACCGTGCACTGGTTGATTACCCGCGACCGTCCACCCTCTCGGATCTGGATCAGATGCGGCATCGGCGCCGACACCTGGCGTTCCTGTGTGTCGATTCGGCAGCACAGCGGAACGCGGCCATCGATGCTGACGAACTCGACCAGTCGCGCCAAGGTGGTGGTCAACTCCGGGCTGCAGGGAAATATCCGCTCCTGATCGGTCTTGCTCGGTGCGATCTGCAGGAGCGGTATCACGGTGCCATCGGGTTTGCGGTACTGCTTGATGCTCAGATGGGTCAGCTCCAGCATCTCTTCGATCCGGATACCGGTGTGGCGCAACACCTCGATGATCGTCCAGGTCATGAAGGCCCGTGTCACGGTGTAGTGGATGTCAACCCGCTTCTCCGATCCATCCTGCAGAACATGGATGCGCACTCGGTCGGCCCGCTTGCCCGGTGTGTGCTTGATGTAGGTGCTCCCGTGCACGGCGAACGGTTCACCGAACGGCGCTGTCGTCGCGACCGCTTGCAGCTCTGCTGCTTGCACGTACGCCCGCCGGGCTGCAGCGACGAGTGCATCGACGTGCGGGGTGAGGGTGCGGGTGCGGGCATGCATGCGGTGTGCCCGCTGGGCCCGGCGCTTCTGCTGGCCTCGGACGTCGCGGATGCTGACCGGGCATGAGACAGCCCAATGGGCCCACGTCGAGGGATCCTCGTGGGACCAGGCAGCCACGTCGAGGTAGAAGCTGCGGACCGCTCCCAGAATGCTCTCGGCGTGCCGGCGCGGAGTCCCATCCGGTTTGGTGCGCAACCACTCTTTCCAGGCGGATGCCTGGGCCTTCGTCAAACTGATTGTGTCGATGCCGGGGTTGGCGTCTTCGATCGGTTTCCAGAACAGCTTCACCAGGTTTCGGCTGGTTCCGTCCAGGCTGGCGTAGTCCTGACCGACGGCGATCTCGGCGAGGTAGGCGATCAACAGTCCTCGCACGCTGGGAGCTCGCACATTGAAGCGGTCGACCAGTTCGGTGGGACTGAGACGTTTGGCGATGAGGTAGTGCCGCAGGTCGTCGGCTTCACCGGCGAACAGTCCGCCGCGGCGTCCGTAGTGCCACATGGCGAGAAGATCCCCCGGCATCCTGCCGGTCGAGACGAGAAAGTCTCGGTAGGCCAACACATGCTGGCTGTGCAGCTCGGTGATTGGCAGCCCGTTGCAGATGCTGATACGTACCAGGTGGGTGGCGGTTCGCCATTTCTTCACTTCCGGTGCGCCCTCGTGCTCCGCGGCGGCGAAGTAGCGATCCCACGCCTTCGGTTCGTGCGTGGTCGTCCAGTCACGGTAGAACCGCGCCTGCTTGTTCTCGATCAACCAGTCATGGCCGGGACGAATGACCCCCAGCATTATGAGTGCGTTGATCGACAGCCTTGCCCCAAGCCGTGTATGCGATCCGGTTGATAAGGCTGGGCACCACGCCTTCGGCTGGCGATCGGAATCGCTGGCGATCCAACGGTCTTGATAACTGTCGCCGACAAAGCCATCCAGCCAGTCCAATAGGCGACTCAGCCAGAGCCGTGCACCGCTGCGGGCTACTGCCTCGCTGCGGTACTTCTCACTCATCCGTGCCATCACGAGCGGAAGTCCCGCAGTGATGATGCGTTCACGTTCGGCGCAGGTGACAGTGTTTCCGAACCACGGATGGTCCTCGGGCGTCGGGGACAGCGAAGGCAGTACTTCGACTGGATGGTTGGCAAACGCAGACGAACTCGCCAGCGACTGGGCACGCGTGAGCACCCGCGCCATCAGAATGCCCGACCGAAAAGAACTTGGAGATCTTCTGCCGCATAGCCTTTCGCCGGCGTGGGCTGCGGTGACGGGGGTCTATTCCAGTGCTGATCAAGTTTGTCGACGAGTTCGGCTACGGTGGGTCGCAGGTAGCGTGTGGTGCTGGCGATCGACGCGTGCCGCATCAGCTCCTGCATTTCCGCGATGGTCATGTTCTCGTCCTGGGCGAGACGCATGCAGAAGGTGTGCCGGAAGTCATGCATCGTGACGTTGGAGCCCAGCAGCGCGTTGCTGCGTTCAAGGATCTGTCGCATTGCCCAATAGCTCAGCGGCCGCGGTGTGCCGCGCAATGTCAGCCAGACTGGCTCTTCAGGCGGACCCACGGGGCGCTCAGCAAGGTACCGGGCGATCCAGAGATACGCAGTGGGACTGATACGGACCATGACACGACTTCCATTCCCGCCCTTGGGTATTACATCGGCGGTTTGGTCGGCGGCATGGAGCATCCCCCGCCGCATGCTGAGCAGTTCACTGGCGCGTAAACCAGAGGAGATCGCCGTAGCGACAATGGCACGGTCGCGGTTTGTTCTCAGCGATGCAAATACCTCCTCGTACAGGTCGTCGCTGAGCGCGCGCGGCGCACGTTCCACTAGCTTCTGCCGATAAGGCGCGCGCTTTTGGGGGCGCGGGTTATCGAAGTGCTGGCGGTGCACGTCGAGTCGAGTGAGATCGTCGCGCGATTTCGGTACCGGGTTGATGAGCGGCCCGAGATCCGACTCCAGGGCGAACTCGTAGAAGCCACTGAGCGACGACAGTCTGCGATTCATCGACGACCGCGCGTAGGAAGACTCCAGGTAGGCCTTGCCCGTCCGCTCGTTCACAGAACCTGGGGTCGGCCGATGAGTATCCGCACTCGATCCGCGGCGTCGTTGCGGGTTCGCGCGACACCGGTACCACCTCACCCAGTCCCGGACTTCGCCCCGCGTTGCCTGAGTCCACGAAACCTGCAGTGCGCCGAGGAAACGACTCCAGCTCAGTAGGTCGTACGCATAGGCGCGCAGCGTCGCAGGCGAGTTGTCGCACGCGAACAGGTCGGCCAACCACAGATTGACGTGGTTTACGCCGGCACCCGACTCGTCGACCAAACGCCACGGCAACGAGCCCGCATTGCCGCGAACGACCGCACCAAGCCTCGGGACATCGAGAACCTCCACAAGTCTCGGTTCGATCCCGTCATCCATCACAGCCCCTGGTCCGGAAGTTCAATCTGCGTGGAGACTAAACGCACCGGCCGACAAGTTGAGCCTGCACAGCCGCACCACGTGGATCATCCAACTGCAGTTAACCGCACCCTGGGCTACCTGGTCCGCGCCGACGGCTGGGACTACTCGGTGGAAGCCGCGAGAGCCGGGATGGCCCATGCGTATGTCTACGATCGTCGCCCTGTCGTCCGATATGACGCGATCGCCGCCGCCGCGAATGAAGCCAGACAAGCGCATCGCGGCCTGTGGGGCCCGCCGTGCAACGGCAACACGGACTCGGTTCCGCGCTGAGGTAGTCCGGCGGTCATGACCGACTTCGCTTGGCTCCGTGGGTTTTCGTCGTCACGAGGTGCTGGGTACATTCAGTTCGGCCAACAGGCGGCGGACCTGCTCGTCGATCCGGTCGCGGATCGGACGTACGGCGTGGAGACCCTGACCGGCCGGGTCGGGTAGGTCCCAGTTCTCGTAGCGTTTACCCGGGAAGATCGGGCACGCGTCCCCGCAGCCCATGGTGATGACGACATCGGCGGCTCGGACGATGTCGTCAGTCCAGGGTTTGGGGTATTCGCCGGTGATGTCGATGCCGACCTCGGCCATGGCGGCGACGGCGGCGGGGTTGATCTCGTTGCCTGGTTCAGATCCACCCGACCAGGCGACGGCCCGCTCGCCGGCGTAGTGGGTGAAATAGCCGAGAGCCATCTGGGAGCGGCCGGCGTTGTGGGTGCACAGGAACAGCACGGTGGGTTTCCCGTCAGGGCTGTCGGTCATGGCCGATCACTCCGACGCGGTGCGGTGTGGTGGCTGAACCGCTTGCGCAGCGCCAGCGAGACGTAGACCAGAGCGACCAGGACCGGCACTTCGATCAGCGGTCCGACCACCCCGGCCAGAGCTTGGCCGGAAGTGGCGCCGTAGGTGGCGATCGCCACGGCGATGGCCAGCTCGAAATTGTTGCCTGCCGCCGTGAACGCCAGGGTGGTGGTGCGCTCGTAGCCCAGACCGAGCATGGTTCCGAGTAGATAGCCGCCTCCCCACATGATGGCGAAATACGCCAACAGCGGCAGCGCGATGCGAACCACGTCCAGGGGCCGATTGGTGATCTGATCACCTTGCAGCGCAAAGAGAACCACGATGGTGAACAGCAGCCCGTAGAGTGCCCACGGCCCGATTCTGGGCAGGAACTCAGATTCATACCACTCGCGACTTCTGGCCTTCTCCCCCAGTCGGCGCGACAGATATCCCGCGAGCAACGGAATACCGAGGAATATCAGTACCGATTTGGCGATCTGCCACGGTGAGGTGTCGATGCTGGTTTGTTCCAGGCCGAGCCAGCCGGGCAGCACCGACAGGTAGAACCAGCCCAGCACGGCGAACATGATGACCTGGAAGATCGAGTTGAGCGCGACCAGCACGGCTGCGGCTTCGCGGTCTCCGCAGGCCAGGTCGTTCCAGATGATGACCATGGCAATGCAGCGGGCCAGCCCGACGATGATGAGCCCGGTGCGGTACTCGGGCAGATCGGGCAGCAACAGCCAGGCCAGGGCGAACATCAACGCCGGCCCGAGCACCCAGTTCAGCAGCAGCGAGGACAGCAGCAGCCTGCGGTCGCCGGTGACGGTGTCGAGCCGGTCGTACCGGACCTTGGCCAGTACCGGATACATCATGATCAGCAAGCCGAGGGCGATCGGCAGCGAAATCCCGTCGATCTGAACCTTTTCCAGTGCGATATTCAGACCCGGGACCCATCGGCCCAGCAGCAGGCCCGCGACCATCGCCGCCCCGATCCAGACCGGCAGGTAGCGGTCCAGGGTGGAGAGCTTGCCGACGACCGGAGTCGCCGACGTCGTCGTGTCGGTCATGCCGTCGCTCCTGCCGCCGCGTCAGCGCCGGTCGCTTCGAGCAGCACCGCCAGGCCGGCGAGCGCGTCGGGCACCACGGCGTAGTAGACCCACGACGCGCGCCGTTGCGACGTCAGCAGGCCGGCGTCGCGCAACACTCTGAGGTGATGGCTCACCGTCGGCTGTGAGACCTGCACTCCTATCGAGATATCGCACACGCAGGCCTCACCGCCGGTGTGGCTGGCGATCGCCGAGAACAGTTGCAGGCGAACCGGATCGGCCAGGGCCTTGAGTTTGACCGCCATGGCGGCGGCGGCTTCGGCGGTGAGCGGTTCGCGTAGCAACGTCACCGGCGGGCAACAATCCTGGCCGGCCTCCGACCCGGGCGCTGAATTCGACATACATCGATATTGACAGTTATCGATACCGTCTGGCAAGTGGCGCATTCGCAGCTAGTCGGCGTTGCGCGCAGGAATGCCCCCACGGAGCAGTGCATTGGCCTGTGGGACGTCCGATGTCAGCCACAGCCTCAGCAGATGGCGCCGCAGCCCCGGATCGTCATCGTCCAGGTAGGCCTCACGCGAGTGCAGGACGGTGGTGTTGTTGAGCAGTTGCACGTCACCGGGCCGGAACTCCATCTCGATATGGAACAGCGGATCGTTGGCGATGCCCTCCACGAGTGCCAGCGCGGCGAGCTGATCCTCGGTCAGGCGGGGCGCCGCGCGGTGTTGTTGCGAGTCGCGGATATACCAGGCGATGAAGAAGATGCGCGGTGTTCCGTCGATGTCGGTGATCGGTGCCAGTTCGAAGTACGGTGCCTCACCCGGACCTTGTTCACCGTTGCGACTCCAGGGCATCGGTGAATACATGACCTCGAGCAGGTGCGGATCGCGGCGGAGCATCTCGTTGAAAACCGCGTGCGCACTGACGATCCGGGACTCGCCGCCGGCCTTGGCTGGGTGCAGACACAGCAGCCCGACGAGGTCGGAGCCGTCGCTGTGAAAATCCTGCCGCAGGTTTGTCCGATATTTGCGCACATTGGGCCCGGCGGGGATGCGTTCATCGCGAATGTGGGTGATGATGTTGCCGTCGCGGTCCTGCCCGACCGGCGTTCCCAGCACAGACCCCAACCCGAGGTAGGCGCGCTCGATCTCGGACTCGGTGAGGGCGTCGATGGGAAAGTTGCGTAGGCGCACGAATCCCGGCCCGTCGTTGAGCAGCTGCGCCCACCGGGTGGCTTCGGGGCCGATCTGGTGAGCCAGATCGGCCCCGGAGCCACCTCTGCCATGGTCGACCAGTGCCTGCCGGACGCTGTCGCTCAGCTCGAATGACCATTCCGACTCGTCCGGAAAGTCTGCCCGCGTCCACAACGACGGTGCGTCATCGGTGACCGGAGATACCACGATCGTGTCCCGCGCTCAGCAGCATGAGGTGGTCTGGACGTCGGCCGGCGGGCTCGCTTCGGCAGTGCCCGCGGCGGTGCCGCCGCAGCACACCCCGCCCTCCCCCTCGGCCGCATCGTCGAGATGCTGCGGACTGGTGCCGAACGTGTCCGAATCGGCCAGCACCGTGTAGACCTCCCACTTCTCACCGGCGGGGCCGGTCACCCACACCTTGTCCTGGGTGGCGAAGCAACACGTGGTGCCGATCTCCTCATCGGTGAACAGGCCCTCGCCGGTCAGGCGGGCGATCTCGGCATGCACGGTTTCGCTGGAGTCGACCTCGACGCCGAGGTGGTTGATGGTGCCGCCCTTGCCGGGGTTCTCCAACAGCACCAGCTTGAGCGCCGGCTCGGTGATCGCGAAGTTGGCGTAGCCCGGCTTGACCTTGGCCGGGGTGGTGTTGAACAGCTTGGAGTAGAACGTGATCGCCTCGTCGAGATCATCGACGTTCAGGGCGAGTTGGACACGGGACATGAGCGACCTCCACCAGAGATGAGACATATATCGAATTGACGCGCCACGCTCAGAATGCCACCTTTTTGATATATGTCAATATCGATGGCAGGATGGTTTTCATGCCCAAGGCGCTGCCCGTGATCGACATGTCCGCTCCGGTGTGCTGCGCCCCGGTGGCCGCAGGCCCGATCAGCGATGACGATGCCCTTGCGGTAGCGATGCGACTCAAGGCACTCGCCGATCCGATGCGGGTCAAGATCATGTCGCTACTGTTCAGCTCGGTCCACGCCGAGGAGACCAGCGGCGACCTCGCCACCGCACTCGGCCTCAGCGAGTCCACCGTCAGCCACCACCTCGGACAGCTCCGCAAGGCTGGGCTGGTGCTATCCGATCGCCGCGGCATGAATGTCTTTCACCGCGTCAAACCCGAAGCCCTGCAAGCGCTTTGCGTGGTTCTCGATCCGAACTGCTGCACTTAGTCCGTACCCCGGCCCGAACTGTCAGCCCCCAGTGTGACCGCCACCCGGCGCCGGAACCCACGGCAGGCCGGGGATCGTCGGATACGGCGCGGTGGGACTCCAGGGCGCCGGCGTGGTCGTGGGCGCCGGCGTGGTGGCGGGAACCTGCGTGGTGGTGGGCGGGGCCTGCGTCGTCGTCGGCGGCTCCTCGGTGGTCGGAGGCGGAGGCGTCTCGGCGGGCGGCGGAGCCTCCGTCACCGGTGGAGCCTCCGGGGCGGGTTGCTCCACGGTCTGTGTCACCGTGTGCGGGGCCTGCGGCTCGTGGGTGACGGTCTGCGGCGCCTGGTCGGTGACGGGTCCGTCGACCGGCACGCCAGGCGACTGCTCGTCCGGGGCCGCAGTCGTCGAGGTGACCGCCTTGGAGGTGGACGCCGGCCGGGTGGGCTCGTCGCTCCCCAGGACGGTCACCAACGCCGCCAGGACGGCGACCAACACGGCGGCGGCCGCGGTACCCAGGATCACGGGCCGGCGGCGATACCAGGGCCGGGCGGCGATCTCGTCGCGTTCGGTCGGCTCGCGATCACCGAACTCGAGTCGAGGTCGCGCCGTGGTCCGTCCACCTGCGGCGTCCAATCCGGTGTCGAAGTCGGCCCCGTAATCGTCGCCGTACTCCTCGGCCCGGTAATCGTCGACCGGCGCGACGTCGGGCACGTTCTCGGCATCGGACCAGGCCAGCGCCTGCGAAGCGGCCGGAGGCTCGGGCGCCACCAGGGCCGCGGCCTGTGTCGGCGGGGCTGCCGCCGATGCCGGGGCCATCGCTGTTCTGCCGTCGTCCACGGTGCCACGCACCGCGATCAGGCCACCGCCGATGGCCGGGGTCAACTCCGGCTGGGCCGCGGTGATGACCGGCAGTCGGAGGTGTTCGGACAGCGTCGTCGTGATCGCGGGAATCCGGGCGCCCCCGCCGGTGGAAGCCACCGCCACCAGTTCACCGGGGCGCAACCCGGTGCGTTCTATCGCACCCTGAAGGACGGACATGAACTCGCGCAGCGGTTGGGCGATCACGTCATCGAGTTCGTTGCGGTTCAGCCGTACGTCGCTGCGATGCCCCGGGAGTTCGGCGACCAGGGCCGTGACGGATTCGGTGGACAGCCGTTCCTTGGCGCGCCGGCATTCGGTGCGCAGACGGCCGAGCGAGCCGATGGCCGAGGTGCCGGCCAGATCGATCGACCCGGCGGCGGACAGGTCGTTCACCACATGGGTGAGCAGTCCCTGGTCGATCAAGTCACCGGACAGGTCGGAATGCCGGATGGTCGGGGCGATCGGCTGATACCCGTTGTCCGCGTCGGCCAGGGTGATGCTGGTGCCGCTGCCCCCGAAGTCGCATACCGCGATCACGCCGCGCGTCGGCACCCCCGGGTTGTCCTGGAGTGCGACCAGCGTCGCCGCCGCGTCGGGCACCAGCACCGGATCGCCGAAACCGCCGAGAGCGGCCAGTTCGGTGCGCAGCGCCTCGACCTGGTTGGGCCGCCAATGCGCGGGATGGGTGACGGTGATCGGATCTGCGGGGGGTCGACCCCCGGTCAGCGTGCGCAGCAGCGCCGCCAAGGCGTCGGCCAGCAGGGTCTCGCCCCGGTGCGACGAGCCGTCGGGGGCGAGCATCCCGACCGGATCCCCCACCCGTTCGACGAAGTCGGTGAGGATCAGACCGCGCTCGTTCAGATTGGGATTCTCGCTGGGTACCCCCACCTCGGCGGCCCGATGCGGGAAGAGCGTCAGCACCGGCGACCGCGTCACCGCGGCCCGTCCCACCACTACCGCTGTGAGGTTTGTCGATCCGATCGACAACCCGATCCCGTCAGCCATGTCACCCCGTTTCGAGAAGAACCCTATCCGGTAGTCCATCTCGTTTGACGGGGCGTGCGTTACCTAGCGAATAGTGCCAAACCCTGGAATCAGTGGTAGATCAAGCGGTGTCACCCAGCCTGGCAAATGTTCATTCACCGCGGGTACGGCATTGAGCGCGCGCAGGCCGGTGGCCAGGCAGCCCGCGGCGGCGGCATCGCGACCGGAGCCGTCGGTGAACCGGAACGCGGTCTCCTGAGAGATGCTCGGGGTGCCCTCGATGTCGACCCGGTAGACGTCGTTGTCGTTTCCGGACGGCCAGTCCGGGGCGGCGTCCGGGCCGATCCGGTTGACGTGCTCAAGCTGGATCCGGGTCTCGCCGCGGTAGACACCGTTGATCGTGAACCGCACGGCGGCGACGTTGCCGGCTCCGATGACGCCCTTGGCCGACTTCCGTTCGTCGGGGGTGATCCACTTGTCCCACGTCGTGGTGATCTCGTCGAGCTCGATGCCTGCCGCGTGCGCGATCATCGGAACCGTTGCGCCCCAGGCGAAGATCAAGATGTCTCGGTTTTCGAGCAGCGCCCGGTGCTCGGGCGGTTTGCCGATGCCCATCTCGAATTCGTAGTCACCGGTGTAGTTGGTGTAGTCCAGCAGTTCCGAGGCCCGCACCTGGCGGATCTCGGAGCACAGGCCCATCAGGGTCATCGGGAACAGGTCGTTGGCGAAGCCGGGGTCGATCCCGGTGGTGAAGCACGACGCCCCACCGGCCTCGCACGCCTCGGTGATCGGCTCGATCCAATTGGGCGGGTTGAGGTGCATCTTGGGCCACACCCACGGGGTCATCGCGGTGGAACAGACATCGACACCGGCCCGCAGGAATCGGGTGATCACGTCGATGTTGATGTCGGCGTGGGCGGCGGTCGGCCCGTAGTGGACCAGTGCATCGGGCTTCAGGGCGATCAGCGCGTCGATATCGTCGGTCGCGGTGAGACCGATCGGCGCGCCCAGCCCGCAGATCTCGCCGACGTCGCGGCCCACCTTCTCCGGATTGCTGACGCCGACGCCGACCAGCTCGAACAAGGGATGTTTGACGATCTCGGCGATCACCATGCTGCCCACAAAACCGGTGCCCCAGAGCACGACGCGCTTTCTCACGCCCACACCATAGGTGATACCGGTCACATCGGGAATCATCACCGTGCGATCAGCTTTGACCTCAACATCATTCGCTTTCGTCGAAACACCCGCGGAGGGCCGACATCATGAACACACCGACTTTGGCCGGACGACGCGCACTGGTGACCGGCGGATCCCGCGGAATCGGAGCAGGGATCGTGCGACGGCTCACCGCCGACGGCGCCGCGGTGGCCTTCACCTACGGGGCCTCTGCCGCCGAGGCCGACAAGCTGGTCAGCGAGTTGAGCGCAGAAGGCGCCAAGGTCGTCGCGATCCAGGCCGACAGTGCCGATCCGGCGCAGGTGTCGAATGCGGTCGAGCAGGCGGTCGCGGAACTCGGCGGTCTGGACGTGTTGGTCAACAATGCCGGCGTGGCCGTGATTTCACCGATCGACGACTTTCCGCAAGAGCAATTCGACCGGCTGGTGGCGGTCAACATCGGCGGCGTGTTCGCCGCGATCCGCAGCGCGGTGGCGCACCTCGGCGAGGGCGCACGGATCATCAACATCGGCAGCATCAACGCCGACCGGGTACCTGAGCCGGGGTTGTCGGCCTACGCGATGACCAAGGGAGCGGTCGCCTCGCTCACCCGCGGCCTGGCCCGCGAACTCGGCCCGCGCGGGATCACGGTCAACAACGTGCAGCCAGGTCCGATCGACACCGACATGAACCCCGATCAGGGCGAATTCGCCGAGGCGGCAAAGGGAGTCGTCGCGCTGGGACGCTACGGGAACACCAGCGACATCGCGGCCGTGGTGAGCTTCCTGGCCGGCCCGGAGTCGGGCTACGTCACCGGAGCAAACTGGAACGTCGACGGCGGTTTCACCGCCTGATCATTCACAGGTTGGTCGGGTCCGGCCGCTGCGGCTTCTTGGACGTGTCCTTCAGCTTCGCCTTGAATTGCATTGCCCGGTAAGGCCATCCGGTGTCGGTTCGCCACTGTGAGACCACCAGTCCGATACCACCGGTGATGCCGAAGCGTGAGCCCGGCAGCAGGTAGCCGCCGTACAACTGGGCTACCTTGCCGTCCGCATGGTTTTCGGCGTCCCATGACGATCCGGTGATCGGTGTCTGCACCGCGGTGGTGTACATGTTGGCTACCGGGGAGGACACCACCCGGTAGCCCAGTGCGTATGACGACGCCAGGAATCCGCCCAGGACCCATCTGCCCGGAGCGGTGCGGCGGAAGGTCAACTCACCCCACGTCTCGTCCGGTGGGGTGATCGGAGTGGCCTGACGGCCCCACTGCCACCGTCCATTGACGAACCCCCAGCTGGAGTACTGCGACCGTCGGCCGATCTGATCGGGGCGGACGCGCATCAGGATGATGCCCTTGTCACGCTGAAAACCCGTTGCCACCACGTACACCCAGCCGTCGTGGGGATCGAAGTCCCACGACCAGCATTGGGCATGGCCGTCGTGCAGATCGGCCGGGAACTTCGCCTCTTCACCCAGGTGTGTCCATGACACCCCGCTGTCGTCGGAGCGCCAGATCTCGGTCCAGATGACCGTCCCGAAGCCGTGATTGACGATGGCGTGCAAGTACAGCGAGTCGCCGACCCGCAGCAGATCCGACGGGATCACGGTGCTGATGCCACCGCGCCGCCACCCGGATGCCTCGTCGTCGTGGAGATAGTGCCACAGCTGCCGCGCGTACTCGGGGTCTGCTCCCCCAGCGGATTCGTAGACGATCTCGTGGTTGGCGTCGCCGGTGCCGATCAGCACCACGGGTGAGCGCCAATCTCCCTGTCCGACCCGGTTGCCGGAGAACGTGTCCCCGAATACCGACACCAACTTGCCGTTGGGCGCGATGATCGACGCACCGAGATCGGCGGCGGTCACCCCGAACCGGTCAGTGCGTCCCGGACCGGTGATGTCGACGACCTTGCCGTCGATCAGCGGAACGGCACCGCTCAGATGCACAAGCGCAGGCCCCAGGACTGGCAATCCAGCGGATAGACATCGACCGGAATGGGCAGCGGCCGCTCGTATTTCAAGGTGAACGGAAAGGTGTGGATCGCCGGTGCCAGGGTGCCGCCGCAGGCCTCGTTGTTGGAAACGCTGCGGGTGCCGGTCAGCGTGACGTCGTCGAACTTGTAGGTCTCCTTGGTCGGCTCCAAGTCTCCATTCGCACACTGGAGACCGTCGGGCACCGCAGTTGAGTAGACCCACTGCCCGCCCGTCAGCCGTGCGTCGCCGCCCTTGGTGCCGCGGGTGGTTGCCACGTGCAGCCGGCACGCCACGGCCAGTTCGAGAGGCTCGCGCAGATCGCCGACCGTCGGGACGCACGACGGGTAGATGGACCAGGTCTCGTGACCCACCCCTTCCTGCGTGTAGTTGAAAACACCCTGCATCACCGGCTCGGCGTGGGCCGGGCTCGCCGACCCCATACCGAGCCCCGTCGCGGCGGCGATTGTCAGGACGGCTGCTGCGGCCATGCGCTTGAAGGTCACAATGGGTGAGTATCGCAGTCTTCATCAGCGCCGTCACCAGTATGGGTAGGGACACTTCAGTCCGGCCCACCTGGCGGCAACCGGATGAGAACCTGCAGATGCGTCCCGCAGCACCCCTACACCCGCACGCTGCTGGCCGCGGTTCCGCCGTCCGGGCCCCGTGAGAAGGTGTGAGCCATGACTGCTCTGGATGGAAAGGTCGCGCTGGTCACCGGCGCCTCATCGGGACTGGGCGCGGCAGTGGCCCAATTGTTCGCCGCACGTGGGGCAAAGGTATTCGGTGTCGCCCGCGATGCGGAACGGATGGCGACGGTGTTCGAGGATGTGCCCGGCGGTGCGTATGCCCCGGTGGACATCTCCACCTCGCAGGCCTGCCGGGACGCGGTGGCGCAGTGCCTCGAGAAGTTCGGCCGGCTCGACGCACTGATCAACGTCGCGGGGTTCCACCAGATGCGCCACACCGTCTCGGTGACCGACGAGGACTGGGACAAAGACCTCGCAGTCAACCTCAACGGGCCGTTCTTCCTGTGCCGGGCGGCGCTACCGCATCTGTTGGAGGCCGGCGGCAACATCGTCAACGTCGCCTCCATCGCAGGCATCGAGGGCGAGGTGTACTCGGCGGGATACTGTGCGGCCAAGCACGGACTGGTCGGGCTGACCCGTGCCCTGGCCATCGAGTTCACCTCGGAGCGCCTCCGCGTCAACGCGGTGTGCCCGGGCGGCATGCTGACCCCGCAGACCACCGAGTTCGCCGCACCGGAGAACGCCGACTGGAACCTGATCATGAGGATCGCCGCGCCCCGCGGGATGATGGACGTGGCCGATGTCGCCAAGACCATCGCATTCCTCGCCAGTGACGACGCCGCCGCCGTGCACGGTGCGGTCTACATCGTCGACGCAGGTAAGACAGCGGGATGAGCGCGCGGCCGCCGTCAGCCGCCGGGCACCACCAGAACCGGCCGATATGTGCGCTGCAGGGTCGTGCCCGCCACGCTGCCCAGTAGTACCTTCTTCAGCGCCGAACGCCCGCGCGAGCCCACCACCACGACACTGGCCCGTTGATCGTCGGCAAAAGCCACCAGTGCGTCGGCGGTGGCACCGGCGCCGGATCCGCGGAACCTCGGCACGCGATGCCCGGGCTGGGCAGCGGCGAGGTCGACCGCACTGCCGTCGTCCACCCCGACCGAGATCACCTCACGGTCGGGGAACAACGCACCGGCCGCGGCCAGCGCCCGATCGGAACCTGCAGAGCCATCGACCCCGACCACTACCGGCCCGTCGGCCACCGCGTCGTACTCGGCCGCGATCATGTTCTGGGACACCACAAGCACCGCGCGCGGTGAGTGGTGCACCACCAGATCCGACACGCTGCCCAGCTTCGAGTCGCTCGCGCCTGCGCCGCGGGCGCCGACGATCAGAACATCGGGCTCAAGCTGCTCGACCACCTGCGCCAGCCCCAGACCTTCCCCGGCCCAGGTGCGCTTGACCAGCGCCTCGGGGTTCCAGCCGGCGGCCCGGGCCAGGATCACGCCGGTGTCGACCAGTCGCGCGGCCTCACCCTCGCTCTCGCTGTCGACGAGATCGATCAGCTCGTCGACGTTGCGCGCGGAGTGCCGCAATCTGGCCCGCAGACCCTTGCTGCCGAACGGTGGCGTGCACAGATAGACGACGACCGCATCGGCGGCCGGGAACAGCGCAGCACCGGTGTTGATCGCCGCGGTTGCCGCCATTGACCCGTCATACCCGAGCACTACCTTCATTTGCGTCCCCTCGTTCCGCTCGTGCGTCTGATGTCAGACTAATCGGCCGCAGACAGGTAGCCGACTACCCTAGTGACGGTTGTGGTTATGCGCGCAAGCTGAGCTCATGGACGCCACCGTTCACGGATTGTCCCAGCGCAGGAAGCCCGTCGCTGTCGCCCGCGACGTCATGGCCCGCGACGTCGGGGCCGAACTTCGTCATCAGACCTTCAGGCGCTGGGTCGTCAGTGCGGCGGTGGTCAGCGCCGGTGGCGTCGGGATAGTCGGCGCCTTCCTGGCCTTCGCGGCCCCCATCGTGCTGGGCCCGACGGACACCCAGCGACTGCTGACGCGCGGCGGCGCCGTACTCATCGTGTTCCTGGCCGTCGCGGTCCCGGTGATGATGCGGGTACGGCGCCACCGGTTCGCCGCCGGAACCGCCTGGCTCAGCGAGGGCCGCCGACCCACCCCGCGGGAACAGCGAATGACGCTGGGCGCCTCCGGGGAGGCGGTGCGGTTGTCGGCCGCGGTGTGGGGTGTCGGCGCGGTGATCTTCGGCTCGCTGGCGCTCGGTCAGCAGGTGGCTACCGCGGTGTACATCTTCAGTGTGGTGGCGTTGGGCGGTATCTCGACGAGCGCGGTCTGGTATCTGATCGTCGAACGGGTCATGCGACCGGTGTCGGCTCGTGCCCTCGACGGCACCGCTCCCGACCGGCGAATCGGGCCGCCGATCGGGCGCAGGCTGGTGATGGCCTGGCTGCTGGCCACCGGGGTTCCGCTGTTGGGCGTCGCCGTACTGGCGGTCGGCTACCTCGCCGACGTCGGTTTCCGGGCCCAACGCACCTTCGCCGCGATCCTGATCCTCGTGGCGGTGGCGATCGTGGTCGGCCTGTTCGCGATCCTGGTCGCCATCCGGTCGGTCACCGAACGTGTCACCGCGCTGCGCCGAGCCCTGGCCAAGGTTCAGGCAGGTGACTTCTGTGCACGGGTCGAGGTCGACGACGCGAGCGAGATCGGGCGACTGCAAGCCGGTTTCAACACGATGACGGCGGGCCTGGCCGAACGGGAACGCATCCGCGACACCTTCGGCACCTACGTGGATCGCGATGTGGCCGAACACATTCTGCGCGCATCCGGGTCGGTACAGGCCCAGGAGGTAGACGTCACGCTGATGTTCGTCGACGTCCGCGGATTCACCGCGCTCGCCGAGCAGTTGCAGCCCACCGAGGTGGTCGCCACGCTCAACCGGCTGTTCGAGCGGATCGTCCCGATCGTGCACAGGCACGGCGGCCACGTCGACAAGTACGCGGGCGACGGCCTCATGGCCGTCTTCGGTGCGCCCCGACACCAGGACCGTCACGCCGACGACGCCCTCGACGCGGCATTACAGATCGCCTCCGCCGTACGCGACGAATTCAGCGGCACGCTGTCGGTGGGCGTCGGGCTGAACTCCGGGCCGGTGGTGGCCGGAAATGTCGGTGGCGCAGGTCGTTTGGAGTTCTCTGTGATCGGTGATGCGGTGAACATCGCCTCCCGGGTGGAATCGGCAACCCGCCAGACTGGCGACACCGTGCTGCTCACGGCTGCCACGGTGAGTCAACTGACCAGGTACCAAGGCG
This sequence comes from Mycolicibacterium alvei, assembly GCF_010727325.1. Classification (NCBI taxonomy): domain Bacteria; kingdom Bacillati; phylum Actinomycetota; class Actinomycetes; order Mycobacteriales; family Mycobacteriaceae; genus Mycobacterium; species Mycolicibacterium alvei. The sequence goes on along the minus strand of NZ_AP022565.1, from coordinate 190,022 downwards.
ATTTCGAGGCCCGACCGGGGCTGGCCCTCAAGGGCAAGACCAATCCCGTGGACGTGTTCGCTCCGATTGCCGCACGCACGGCCGCGGTGACCATCGCCTCCTGAGGACGTCAGCGCCGGCCGTACTCCAGGGGCGGTTCCGAGGAATCGACGTGGCCGTTACTGCTGATGGTGAGTCCGTCGGGCCCGACCTCATAGCGTGCACCGTCGGCGGGATTGGTCGCCACGAAACCGTTGCCGGAGCGCTCGGCGGTGGGGATCTGGAGATTGGCACCGTCGCTGAGACGCTCGCCGCGGTAAGAGTAGGAATCGCGGCCGCTCTGGCAGATCACCGCCAGCGAGGACGCGGTTCGGATCACGGCAGCGGGGGTGGTTCCATCGACGCAGCGCGCGGTATGGCCGATGAAGCCCTGCTCGTCGGTGCCGCTCACGCCGGCCGTCGCCGAACCGGCCGTGGTGCTGCTCGTCGGCGACTCGGACATCGAGTTCGGCGAAGACGGTACGGCCAGCGTCTCCCGGGTGGAGGCGCCATCGCCGCCACTGGCCAGAACCGCGGCCAGCACGGCGGCAATCCCGAACAGCCCCACCGATGCCACGATCAGGAAGAGCTGGGTCCGGCTGAACCGCGGCGTACGCCCGGGGGCCGGTGGCGCCTGAGGTGCCGGTGGCACCGGCGGATACGGGGTGTAGCCCGGGTGATCCGGATTCGGGTAGATCGAGGAGAACTCGCGGGTGCCCGGTGCGCGCGGCGGCGGTGCCGGTCGCGGCGGCGGTGCCGGTGCCGGTGCCGGTGTGGCAACGGAAGTGTCAGAACCGACCACCGCGCGGGCGGCCTTGGCGAGTTCACCGGCACTGGAATAGCGATCGACGGGCTCCTTGGCCATGCCCTTGGCGACGACCTCGTCGAAGGCGCGCGGTATGCCGCGGCGCATGATGCTGGGCCGCGGCGCCGGTGCAAACATGTGCGCACTCATCAGCTGGCGCAGATCACCGGCCTCGAATGGTGGCCTGCCGATCAACATCTCGTAGAGCAGGCAGGCCAGCGCATAGACGTCGGCGGCCGGTCCGACCGGGCCGCCGGAGAACCGCTCGGGCGCCATGTAGGCGCTCGATCCGATCAGCACGCCCGTCATCGTGACGCTCGCCTCACCCTCGACGTGGGCGATGCCGAAATCCACCAGGTAGGCGAAATCGTCGGGGGTGAGCAGCACGTTCTCCGGCTTGATGTCGCGGTGCACCAAATCGTCGGCGTGCGCGGCGTCCAGTGCCGCAGCCACCTGCGTGACGATCGCGGTGGCGCGTTCCGGGGCGAGCGGGCCGTTGGTCCGCAGCAGTTCCTTGACACTGACGCCCTCGACCAGGCGCATGTCGATGTACAGGACGCCGTCGATCTCCCCGAAATCGTGCACCGGGATGACGTGGGGCTCCTGCAGCCGCGCCGCCACCCGGGATTCACGCCGGAACCGCTCCTGAAAGCTCGCGTCTGCGGCGATCTCGGTGCGCAGCAGTTTGACGGCCACCATGCGTTCCTTGACCGTGTCGTAGGCGCGGTACACCTCGCCCATTCCACCGACACCGATCAACGATTTCAGCTCGTAGGGTCCGAACCGGGTGCCGAGGCGCGAGGCACCAGGGGGCGGGTTCATTGCGCGATCCTTTCCGGTTGCACGGGGACAGTTCGACGTTACCCACCCGCGCCTTCGATGCGATCCGGCGATCGATCTGTGCATCAACGCTGAAGATTGCGGCTACCTGGTGACCACGATCTTCAGCGTAAGGAGTTGTCCACAGATCACCGGAGTGATCCGCAGCGGTGGATCACCGTCGCCGGCTGTGTGTGCGGGCCCGGGTGTGGATTCACTCGACTCGACCAGGCCGCTTGATCCGCGGCGTAGCGCCCTCGATTGACCGGCCGCTTGCGGTAGCTTCACGCAAACGCGTCAGCAGACCAGGAGTCGATTTTCGTGAACGAAGTCGCACCGTTCTCGCCCTCGATCGACTGGAGCAGCGAGGTGCTGCACTCCCTGTGGTGGCTCGCCCAGGCCTGGACCATCACGGCGGTGTGCACCCTCGCGGTACTGACCCTGATCGCCCGGTTCACCACGTGGGGCCGGCAGTTCTGGACTGTCACCGGCGCGTATTTCACCGGGCGCCACAGCCTCACGCCGTGGCTCACGCTGGCCGCGATGCTGCTGTCGGTGATCGTGGACGTACGGCTGGCGGTGTTGTTCAGCTATCAGAGCAACGACCTGTTCACCGCCGCCCAGGTCGCCGTTCAGGGATTGGCCACCGGCAACGACGAGATCAGAAATTCGGGGATCAGCGGTTTCTGGATTGCGCTGATTATCTTCTCCATATTGGCGGCGATCCTGGTCACCCGCGTCCTGGTCGACCTGTTCATCACGCAGCACTTCATGTTGGCCTGGCGCACGTGGCTGACCGACCGGCTCACCGGCGACTGGCTCGACGGCCGCGCCTACTACCGGTCCCGGTTCATCGACCAGACCATCGACAACCCCGATCAGCGCATCCAGTCCGACATCGACGTATTCACCGCCCTGTCCGGACCGCAACCCAACACCCCGCACCAGACCAGCAGTGGCACTTTGCCGTTCGGCGCCATCCGGTCGATCGTCTCGGTTATCTCGTTCACCTCGATCCTGTGGAACCTGTCGGGGGATCTCAGCCTCTTCGGTATCGAGATCCCGCGAGCGATGTTCTGGTCGGTGTTCGTCTATGTCGCGTTCGCCACCGTGTTCGCGTTCGCGCTCGGCCGTCCGCTGATCCGGTTGTCGTTCAACAACGAAAAGTTCAACGCCGCATTCCGTTACGCGTTGGTCCGGTTGCGCGACGCCGCCGAATCGGTCGCGCTCTACCGGGGCGAGAAGGCCGAGCGGTCACAGCTGCGACAACGTTTCGCCGCCGTGGTGACCAACTACAAACATTTCATCAACCGGACCATGATCTTCACCGGCTGGAACCTGTCGATGAGCCACATCATCATCCCGCTGCCGTGGGCGCTGCAGGCCCCGCGGTTGTTCACCGGCCAGATCCAGCTCGGGACGGTCAATCAGTCGGTGGCCGCCTTCGGCGCGATCCAGGACGCGCTGTCGTTCTTCCGCAACTCCTACGACACCTTCGCCGGTTACCGCGCCTCGATCATCCGCCTGTACGGGCTGGTCACCGCCGACCAGCAGAGCCGTGAGCTACCGACGTTGGACATCGACGAGCTTGCCGCGGACACCGACAGCCTGGTCGAACTCGACGACGTGGAGGTGCGCAATCCGGCCGGCGAGCAGTTGATCGACGATCTCAACCTGTCGCTAGCCGCCGGCGAGGCGATGATCATCACCGGCAAGTCGGGCACCGGCAAGACCACACTGCTGCGCAGCATCGCCCAACTGTGGCCGTACGCCTCGGGTACGGTGCGATGCCCGCAGGGCGATAACGAATCGCTCTACCTGTCACAGGTCCCCTACATTCCGCTGGGCGACCTACGGACCGTGGTGTCCTACCCCCAGCAGTCCGGGGCGTTGTCCGACAAGGCATTGCAGGAAGCCCTGCTCGCGGTCGCGCTGCCGCGTTATGTCGACCGCCTCGACGAGGACACCGACTGGGCCAAGGTGCTCTCCCCGGGCGAACAGCAACGCGTCGCGTTCGCCCGGGTACTGCTGACCAGACCCAAGGTGGCGTTCCTCGACGAGGCAACCGCAGCGCTCGACGAACCGTTGGAGTTCATGATCTACAGCCTGATCCGCCGCGAACTACCCGACACCGTGCTGGTCAGCATCACCCATCGCTCCACGGTTCACCGCCACCACACCACCCACCTGGAACTGCTGGGCGAGGGACAGTGGCGGCTGGGCCCTGTCGACCAGACCGAACCGGTCGGCGTGTAGCGGGTGATGGTGAAAGCTGGCGCCCTGCTGACGGGCCCCGTCTGGTAAGACGGGTGGGAACGACACGACGTAGTAAGGTCAGCCTTCGCACATGGCCCGACCGCACAAGGCCCGACCGCCGCATCGTGCTCACCCCGCCGACCACCAAGGGTTCCTGATGGCCGATTTCAGAGCCCCCCATACGGGGGTTGCTCGATGGATCCGTCGATTCGCCGTTCCGGTGATTGTCGGCTGGATCGCCCTCCTCGCGTTTCTGAGCGTGACCGTTCCCCCGCTCGAGGTGGTCGGCCAGATGCGCTCGGTGTCGATGAGCCCGGACGAGGCGCCGTCGGTGATCGCGATGAAGCGCGTCGGCAAGGTGTTCGACGAGTTCCATTCCGACAGCTCGGCAATGATCGTGCTGGAGGCCCAGGGGGATGACGCCAAGCTCGGCGACGACGCGCATCGGTTCTACAACGACATGGTCGACCGGCTGGAAGCCGACAAGAAGCATGTCGAGCACGTGCAGGACTTCTGGGGTGATCCGCTGACCGAGGCCGGCGCCCAGAGCAATGACGGCAAGGCCGCCTACGTGCAGGTGTACATGGCCGGCAACATGGGTGAGGCGCTGGCCAACGAATCGGTGGAGGCCGTCCAGAAGCTCATCGCCGGGCTGTCGCCGCCGCCGGGGCTCAAGGTGTACGTCACCGGCCCCACCGCCCTGGCCGCCGATCAGCAGATCTCCGGCGACCGCAGCGTCAAGATCATCGAAGGCGTCACCTTCGCAGTGATCATCACGATGCTGCTGCTGGTCTACCGGTCGATCGTCACGGTGCTGCTGGTGCTGGCGATGGTGGTCGTCGAACTGTCCGCGGCACGCGCCTTCGTCGCATTCCTGGGTTACCACAACCTGATCGGGCTCTCGACGTTCGCGACACAGCTTCTGGTCACGCTCGCGATCGCCGCGGCCACCGATTACGCGATATTCCTGATCGGGCGATATCAGGAAGCCCGCAGCGTCGGCGAGGACCGAGAACAGGCGTACTACACGATGTTCCACGGCACGGCGCACGTGGTGCTCGGCTCCGGTATGACGATCGCCGGGGCCACATTGTGTCTGCATTTCACCCGGCTGCCCTATTTCCAGACCCTGGGCATTCCGATGGCCGTCGGCATGACCGTCACGGTGCTGGCGGCATTGACGCTGGGGCCGGCGGTGATCACGGTGGCAAGCCGGTTCGGCAAGGTGCTGGAACCCAAGCGCGCCATGCGCATCCGCTTCTGGCGGCGGCTGGGAGCCTTCGTGGTTCGCTGGCCGGGTCCGGTGCTGTTGGGCACCATCCTGCTGTCGTTGGTCGGTCTGCTGACCCTGCCGGGCTACCGGACCAACTACAACGACCGCAACTATCTGCCGACCGATCTGCCTGCGCAGGAGGGTTATGCCGCGGCCGATCGGCACTTCTCGGCGGCAAAGATGAACCCCGAGTTGTTGCTCATCGAAACCGATCACGACATCCGCAATTCCGCGGACTTCCTGGTGATCGACAGGATCGCCAAGAAGATCTTCGAGGTGCCGGGGGTCGGGAGCGTGCAGGCCATCACCCGCCCGCAGGGTGAACCGCTGGAGTTCAGCACGATTCCCGCGCAGATGAGCATGGGCGGGGTCATGCAGACCATGAACCGCAAGTACCTCACCGACCGCGCCGACGACATGCTGCTGCAGGCCGACGAGATGCAGAAGACCATCAACACGATGGATCAGATGATCACGCTGATGGAGGAAATGAGCTCCATCACGCACAACATGGTCGGCAAGATGGACACGATGGTCGTCGACGTCAAGGAACTGCGGGACCACATCTCCGATTTCGACGACTTCCTGCGCCCGGTGCGCAACTACCTGTACTGGGAACCGCACTGCTACAACATCCCGGTGTGCGCGTCGATGCGCTCGGTGTTCGACGGCCTCGACGGTGTCGACAGCATGACCGAGACCATCGAGCAGATGATGCCCGACATGCACCGGCTCGACGCCCTGATGCCGCAGATGGCCACCATGATGGTGCCGCAGATCGAGACCATGCGGACGATGAAGACGATGATGCTGACGATGTACCAGACCCAGAAGGGTCTGCAGGATCAGATGGCGGCGATGCAGGAAAACCAGACCGCCATGGGAACTGCGTTCAACGACTCCAAGAACGACGACACCTTCTACCTGCCGCCGGAGATCTTCAACAACGCCGACTTCAAGCGCGGCATGGAGAGTTTCATCTCCCCCGACGGAAAAGCCGTGCGCTTCATCATCTCTCACGAGGGTGACCCACTGACGCCGGAAGGCATCGGGTTGGTCGACGACATCAAACTGGCCGCCAAGGAAGCCATCAAGAACACACCGTTCGAGGGTTCCAAGATCTACATGGGCGGTACCGCATCGGCTTTCAAGGACATGCAGGAAGGCAACAACTACGACCTGATCATCGCCGGAATCTCGGCCCTGTGCCTGATCTTCATCATCATGCTGATCATCACGCGCAGCCTGGTCGCCGCCGCGGTCATCGTCGGCACCGTGCTGGTCTCCCTGGGAACGTCGTTCGGTTTGTCGGTCCTGGTGTGGCAGCACCTGATCGGGATCGAACTGCACTTCATGGTGATGGCCATGGCGGTGATCGTGCTGTTGGCCGTCGGCGCGGACTACAACCTGCTGTTGGTGGCGCGGCTCAAGGAAGAACTGCCCGCCGGGATCAACACCGGCATCATCCGGGCCATGGGCGGCAGCGGATCGGTGGTGACCGCGGCCGGACTGGTGTTCGCGTTCACCATGATGTCGATGGTGGTCAGCGAGATGATCGTGGTGGCCCAGGTGGGCTCGACCATCGGGCTGGGCCTGTTGTTCGACACCCTGGTGATCCGGTCGTTCATGACCCCGTCGATCGCGGCGCTGATGGGCCCGTGGTTCTGGTGGCCGCAGCTGGTGCGTCAGCGCCCGGCGCGCGGCGTGGTGGCACAGGCGATGGAGCGCGCCGGTCGCTGATGGCATCGACGGCCATTCACGACGCGTAGTGTCGACGACACCGGGACCACTCAGGCCCTCACTATCAAAGGGGCCCAGCGATGTCTGACGAATCTCCTCGAAGATCCACGGCTCACGCCATCGAGGTGCCATTGCCTGACCAGAAGAGCTGAAGTGGCGAAACAGCTTTCGCTAGGCGTTCTGGCTCACTCCCGCAAACCTGACGAACGTAGGCTGCCCATTCACCCGGCTCATTTCAGCCGGATCGATCCACCGATACTGCGGCGGGTGTTCCTTGAGCACGGCTATGGCGAAGAGTTCGGTGCCACCGATGACGCACTGGCCGAGCTGGTCGGCGGAATCAAGACACGCGACGAGATCATCGCGGAGTGTGACATCATTCTGCTGCCCAAAGTGCAAGCTGAGGACCTGGCGGAGCTGAGGGTCGGTCAGGTGGTCTGGGGATGGCCGCACTGCGTGCAGGATGCGGCCCTCACTCAGATCGCCATCGACCGGCGACTGACGCTGATCGCCTTCGAGGCAATGCAACACTGGCAGGCCGATGGTGGATTCGGTCTGCACGTATTCCACAAGAACAACGAGCTCGCGGGCTACTGCTCGGTGCTACACGCGATGCAACTGGCCGGAATCACCGGCAGCTACGGTCGCCGCCTCCGCGCTGCCGTCATCGGATTCGGTGCGACGGCCCGCGGTGCGGTCACCGCACTCAACGCCCACGGCGTCGACGATGTCCGCGTCCTGACCAATCGTGAGGTCGCAGCCGTCGGATCCCCGATCCACTCGACGCAGATCGTACAGATGGGGCGCGACAAGGAAACTCCCGAGCGGACGTGGGCCGACACACCAGCGGACGGCATGGTGCCGGTGGCTCGCTTCCTGGCCGAGAACGACATCGTCGTCAACTGCGTGCTGCAAGATCCCACTGCTCCCCTCATCTTCGTCACCGAACACGATCTGGCCATGTTCGATCCAGGCAGCCTGCTCGTCGACGTCTCCTGCGACGCAGGCATGGGGTTCAGCTGGGCGCGTCCGAGCTCGTTCAACGACCCGGTCTGCCAGGTGGGCGACGGCGTCTACTACTACGCCGTGGACCACAGCCCGTCCTACCTGTGGAACTCCGCGACGTGGGAGATCAGCGAGGCGCTGATGCCGCACATCGAGACTGTGCTCGGGGGTCCGGCGGCCTGGGATGCCGACAACACGATCTCGCGGGCCATCGAGATTCGTGAGGGCACCGTACTGAACCCCGACATCCTGAAGTTTCAGCATCGTCAGGATGCCTACCCGCACCTCGTCTCCCCGCAGATCCTCAGTTGATGGGTGCGAAAACGGCCGCCGTTCCCTACACGCCGGGCAGCATCGGATAGGTACCCGCCGGTGCCGGTGCCGGTGCCGGTGCCGGTGCGATGCCGCCCGGCCCACCGAGACCAGACTGAGCACTGCGGCCGCCGGTGAGGATCGACAGGAGAGTCGCGTAGTCGTCGATGGCATTGACCAACGCCCCGGGGTCGAAGGGCACCGCGGGCGCCTGGTCGTCGGAGGGCAGTGGCGCCCGCGGCGTGGCGGCCGCCAACCCGTGGCTCACGGTCAGGGCCGTCAACGCGCCGGCGACGCTCAGCGCCGCATATCCGAACAGTCGGCCGAAGGTGATCTGCGCTGCCATGGTGGTTCTCCCCGCTCCGACGTGGCGTGCATCAGTGCACTTGTGTCACTCGGGCAACACTTGTACGCAATAGTCACATTCAGGCCACGGAACCATCACAAATCGCCCCACGCCCGGCGAGGTCAGTTGCTGCTCAGCCCCAGGGCACGGGTCATCGTGAAGAACAGGTCGGTCTGGTCCGTCAACCCGACGACATCGGCCGCACCGGGACCATAGGCCGCGATGCGCAACTGAGATCCGGTGTGGCCCTGGTCCATGGCGTCGAGGTTGTCCGATGTGCCGTAGGAGATTGTCAGGTCCTGGCCGTCCTTGCTGCGGAGCACCCGGGTCAGACCCGGATAGATCGCGTCGCGGGTGACCTCGAACGGCAGGTTGGCCTCGGCCGCGGCAGCGCGGACGTCGTCGAGGCTCATGGTCTCGACGATCTGGCTGCTGTGGGCATGGTCGGCGGTGACGATGACCAGGGTGTCCTTGTTCTCCTCGGCGAAGTCGAGGGCGACCTTGGCGGCCTCGTCGAGGTCGACGGTCTCGCCGATCTGACCGCAGGGATTGGCGGCGTGGTCCTGCTTGTCGATCGAGGCGCCCTCGACCTGCAGGAAGAATCCGTTCTCATTGCCCTTGAGCAGGTCGATGGACTTCTCGGTCATGGCGGCCAACGTGGGAACCGATGCACCGCGCTCCGGGTTGTCCTTGCATTCGACAGCCGGTTCCAGATAGCCGCCCTTGCCGGCCACGGGACCGCTCCACCGGGTCGGCATGTTGCCCTCGGCGAACAGGCCGAGCAACGGGGCGTCCCGGTCGGCCTTGTCCACCGTGTCGAGTTCGTCGGCGTTGCGCACGATGGTGAAACCACGTTCCTTGGCCTGCACTTCAAGTGTCTTGCCTTGGTAGTCACCGGCTTTGGCGACCTGCTGGAAGGTCTCGGCGCCGCCACCCATCACGACGTCGGCGCGGGTGGTGAGCAGCTGCTCGGCGATCGATCCGTTGCCGCCGTGCTCCAGCGCGTTCGTCGGGCACTTCTCGGTGGTCTCGTCGGGTCCGTAGCACTTCCGCCCGGTGACGTGGGCGAGCTGGACCGCCGGGGTGGCGTCCTGGATCTCGGCGGTAGATATGTCTCCAGTGGCCTTGCCCGCGTCCTTGGCACGCTGCAGCAGCGTCTTCTGCTCCATGCCGTGGATGTCCACTGAGATGGCGCCGTTGTAGGTCTTGGTTCCGGTGGCCCACGCCGATCCACCGGCGGCCGAATCGGTCACGTAGGTGGGCTTGCCGTCCTTGTTAAGGGAGTAGTGCGTGTACTGACCGGTCAGCGGAAGGGCGTCGAGACCCGGGAAGGCGCCACCGGCTCCGTGCGCATAGTTGCGGGCCATCGTGATCTCGGAGTCTCCCATCCCATCGCCGATCAGCAGGATGACGTTTTTGGCGCCGGTGTTCTTGATGGAGTCCGCGATCAGCCGGCTGCGGTCGGCACCGGCGCGGGTCGCACCGCCGTGCTCGGACAGGGTGCCCTTGGCGGCGGGATCGAGTACCGGAAGCGAGGCGTTGCCGTCGTTGCTCCCGCCGCAGGCCGCGGCCAAGCTCGCCGTACACACCAATCCTGTCGCCACCGCGAACCACCTGCGTCTCATCCAGACATCGTTCAAGCCGCACGTGAACCACTGCTTGCCCGACAGTCGACATTCGCGCAACGACAACCAAACAGCTGGACGCGTTGTTGCCATCGGAACTACCTGGCCCTTCCTGCTGTCAAAATCCTCCAACCGCTCTGGCCGGCATTGGTACGGTGCGGCAAAACGAACGGGGAAGCCCATGCCGAAGCACACCACAACCTGCCTCATCGGGGCGATGGCGATCGGTCTGGCCGCCACGGCGTGCAGCTCGGTCACCGAGAAGGCCGAGGCCACCACCACCACGATGACGGCCGCCACCAGTACGACCACCACCGCGGCCGGGGACGGTGCGGCAGTGGCGTCGCTATTGCCCACACCGGCGGACGTGCAGCAGACCAGGGGGCCCGACGACATCGCCGACGGCGGAATCCACCTCCACTACCAGGTCAACGGATCACCGAACGATGTGATGACCGCGTACAAGAACGCACTCCAGAGCAAGGGGTGGACGGTCACCACGATCATCACCTCGGGAGGCGGCGGAGGCGGCGGCGCGACCTACACCGGCACGCACGGTGACGCCTACGGCGTATTCGACGGCGGTGGCTACGCCAACACCACCTACATCGACGTGTGCAGCTGGCCCGCCAAGCCGGCCAATCCGAACTGCAGTCGCGGCGATCGTTAGCGACGTTCCGTCGGGCCCGTTGCGCATCGGATCGCCCAAGCGCCACCGGTCACGGACGTCGGCCCCAGCCAACCCGTGCAGATTCGACAGTCTGAGGTTCTGAAATCACAACGTAGCCAACGTGTTGCGTGCGATATATCCATCGCCCACCGCTGAGCGTCTTACGCTTGAGAGCATGTCCGACCCGCCACCGCGGTCGCGGTCTACGGTTGCCAAGTTGGCCATGCACTGTGTGCTGGCCGGATTGCTCGCGGCGGTGTTGATGTTCCCCGTCGTCGGCGGTGTCGGCATGATGACGGCACGGCTGTCCGACACCGTGGCACAGGATTCCGCGGAGGTGCTCCAAGGTGACGCACCGCTCGTCACCACCATGGTGGACACCTCGGGCAAACCGATCGCCTGGCTGTACGAACAGCGCCGGTGGGTGGTTCCTCCCGATCGGATCGCCGACACCATGAAGCTGGCGATCGTCTCGGTAGAGGACAAGCGCTTCGTCGAACACAACGGTGTGGATGTCCAGGGCACTCTGCACGGACTCATCGGCTACCTGCGGGGTGTCGACGACGTCCGCGGCGGATCCACCATCGAGCAGCAGTACGTCAAGAACTACAACCTTCTGGTCACTGCGAACTCCGACGCCGAACGCCGGGCCGCCGTCGAGGTCAGCCCCGCACGCAAGCTGCGCGAGATCCGGATCGCGCTGGCGATGGACAAGACCCTCCCCAAAAGCGAGATCCTGGCCCGGTACCTGAACCTCGTGTCGTTCGGCAACGGCGCCTTCGGAGTTCAGGATGCGGCACGTACCTACTTCGGCGTCGACGCCGCCGACCTGACCTGGCCGCAGGCCGCCCTGCTGGCCGGTGTGGTGCGGTCCACCAGTGCGCTGAACCCCTACACCAATCCCGACGGCGCCCTGGCCCGACGCAACCTCGTGCTCGACACCTTGATCGACTATCTGCCGGACCGCGCCGAGGAACTGCGCGCAGCCAAGGCGGCACCGTTGGGCATACTCCGCCAGGCCGACCCGCTACCGCAGGGGTGCATCGCCGCCGGTAATCGCGCCTTCTTCTGTGAGTACGTCCTGCAGTACCTCGCCCGCTCCGGGCTGACGATGAAGGACGTCGCGCGCAACGGTTACCTGATCCGCACCACGCTGGACCCCAAGGTGCAGGACAGCGTCCAGTCGGCGATCGAGAAGTACGCGAACCCGAATGCAGCCGGTGTCGCGAGCGTGATGAGCGTGATCACGCCAGGCAAGGACACCCATCGACTGGTCGCGATGGGTGACAGCCGCACCTATGGACTCGATCTGGATGCCAACCAAACCGTGCAGCCGCAGCCCTTTTCGTTGGCCGGTGACGGTGCCGGGTCGATCTTCAAGATCTTCACCACCGCCGCCGCACTCGATATGGGCATGGGTATCAACGCCCAACTCGATGTCCCCGGAACGTTTCTGGGCAAAGGCCTGGGGAGCAGCGACACCCCCGGGTGCCCGAAGGAAACCTGGTGTGTGCGCAATGCACATGGTTTCCGCAGCCCGCTCAATGTCACCGACGCCCTGGCACAGTCCCCCAATACCGCTTTCGCCAAACTCATCTCGCAGATCGGGGTACCGCGTGCGGTGGACATGGCCGTCCGCCTGGGCCTGAGGTCCTACGCCGAACCCGGTAGCGCCCGGGATTACAACCCCGATTCCGACGAGAGCATCGCCGATTACGTCAAGCGGCAGAACATCGGATCGTTCACTCTCGGCCCATTCGAGCTCAACGCGCTGGAGTTGGCGAATGTCGGAGCGACACTGGCCTCCGGCGGTACCTGGTGTCCACCGAGTCCGATCGACAAGGTCTTCGACCGCAACGGCCGTGAGGTCGGGGTGGAAACAGTGCCGTGTGACCAGGCGGTACCCGAGGGCCTTGCCAATACCTTGGCCAACGCGCTGAGCAAGGATCACTCGAACGGAACCGCCGCCGGCGCAGCGAGTTCGGTCGGCTGGACGCTTCCGATGTCCGGGAAGACCGGAACCACCGAGGCCCATCGGTCATCGGGTTTCCTCGGCTTCACCAATCGGTACGCCGCCGCGAACTACGTCTTCGACGACTCCCCGTCGCCGTCGGGACTGTGCTCGTACCCGTTGCGCAAATGCGGCGACGGCACCCTGTTCGGCGGTACGGAACCAGCGTTGACCTGGTATGCCGCAATGAGTCCCATCGCCGACTACTTCGGCCCCGTCGCGCTTCCTCCCACCGACCCACGCTACGTCGACGGGGGCCCCGGTGGCGAAGTGCCGAGCGTGACCGGTTTGAAGGTCGAGGACGCGCGGAAACGCCTGCTTAGCTCCGGTTTCCGAGTCGCCGACCAACCCACTGCCGTCAACAGCAATGCCTCGAAGGGTTCGGTCGTCGGTACCACGCCGAGCGGCAGGACCATTCCCGGCTCGATCATCACGATCAACACCAGCACGGGGTATGTGCCACCACCGGTCTACATTCCCCCGCCCGAGGCGCCACCTCCTCCACCCGGGGGCCTGCTCAACCAGCTCGGCCCGCCCCCGCCGCCCAACGTCATCGAGATCCCCGGGCTGCCCCCGATCACGCTGCCGGCGCCCCCTCCACCGCCTCCGCCCCCACCTCCGCCGTGACGACGGGGCTGGGCGCCCTGCGCCCATACGAACGTGCGCTGAAGTGCCCGCACGTTTGAAATTCGACGAATATGGCAATTCCTGTCGCCGACAGCCCCGCGCGGGGTTCCTACGTCGAACGGATTGACCATGATCGTGCTCGGCATCATCCTTCTGTTGATCGGCTATTTCGCCGGTATATCGATCCTGTACACCATCGGCGGGATCCTCTTGGTGATCGGTGTCATCCTGTGGATCCTCGGCGCGGTCGGCCGTCCGGTGGGCGGACGAAAAGTCTGGTTTTAGCGCCGCGGGGGCAGGTAACCGTCACCAGCCGTGACGTTGAGCGTCGGCAGAAGACCGGTGGGAGCCGGAAGCTTCTGCCGGCGTTCGCGTGTGGCTGCGGTACAACACCTGTCCGTGGCCATGAAAAAGTACCCACTGGTGGCCAGGTGGAGGTATCCAGTTTTGGCCGGATAAAAGTATCCACCCCGTGTTCGTCGTGTCGATCAGGAACTGCGGGCCCCGATGGTGACGGTGAAGGCGCCAATCAATCGCCATCACCATCGGGGAGTTCCATTGAAATCTGCGAAGGACCGCATGGACATCATTTCCGCCTACTACGAGCTCGGGTCGTACCGGGGTGCCGCCGATAGGTGCGGCACCACCCACCGCACCGTCAAGAAGATCATCGACCGGCACGAGGCCGAGCAGGCCGGCATACCGCCAGCACGCCGGGTCGAACGAGCGCACAACTACGACACGGTCGCCGAACTCGTCGCTGAACGCGTCGAGAAATCACAAGGCCGGATCTCGGCCAAACGGCTATTGCCGATCGCCCGGACCGCCGGCTACCAGGGCTCGCCGCGTAATTTTCGGCGTCTGGTCGCAGAGAAGAAAGCGTTGTGGCGCAGTAACAATCACCGTGGCCGCCGCCCGGCAGTGTGGGCGCCGGGCGAGTATCTGGTGATCGACTGGGCCCAGGCCGCGCCGGGGCTGTTCCTGTTCTGCGCGGTGCTGGCATTCTCCCGGTGGCGCTTCGTGCGCTTTGCCACCGACCAGAAAGCCTCCACCACGCTGGCGTTGATCGCCGAAGCACTGGCCGTGGTCGGCGGCGTTCCGGCGCGGGTGCTGGCCGACCGGATGGCCTGCCTCAAAGGCGGGGTCGTCGCCAACGTCGTTGTCCCGACCCCGAACTACGTCCGCTTCGCGACGCACTACGGGTTCGCCCCGGACTTCTGCCACGCCGGCGACCCGCAGTCCAAGGGCATCGTGGAGAATCTGTGCGGCTATGCCCAACGCGACCTTGCAGTGCCGCTGCTGACCGAGGCTGCCATCGCCGACTCCCCGGTGGATCTGAGGGCCGCCAACGCCGCCGCGGCCGCCTGGTGCGCCGAAGTCAACGCCACGGCGCACTCGGAGGTCCAAGCGGTCCCCGACGACCGACTGATCGCCGAACGCCAAGTGCTCCAACCACTCCCATCGCTACGACTGCAGATCGGTGCACCCTCGGTGCTACGTAAAGTCGACCGGTTGTCGTGTGTGCGCTACGGGTCAGCCCGCTACTCGGTACCGACCCGGCTGATCGGGACCAGCGTGGCCGTTGTGGTCGATCACGGCGCGGTGTGCCTGCTCGAGCCGGCCACCGGGGTGGTCGTGGCCGAACACGAACTCATCGCACCCGGTGGCGCCTCAATTCTCGACGAGCACTACGACGGGCCCCGGCCGGCACCGAACCGCGGACCACGGCCGAAGACCACCGTGGAGAAGCAGTTCTGCGACCTCGGCGACGACGCGCAGGCGTTCCTGGTCGGCGCTGCCGCGATCGGCAACACCCGCCTGGCCTCCGAACTGGAGATCCTTCTCGCTCTGGGCGCCGCCCACGGTGAACAGGCGTTGGTGGCGGCGTTGCACCGGGCGGTAGCGTTCCGGCGGTTCCGCGCCGCCGACGTGCGCTCCATTCTGGCCGCCGGCACCGGCGCCCCGCAGCCACGCGACGCCGGGGATGCGTTGATCCTGGACCTGCCGGTCGCCCCGACCCGGTCGCTGGAGGCCTACCGGGTCGCACCCGTCGCTGACGGTGAGGTGAACTCGTGACCAACACAGCACCGTTGACCGATACCAAACCCGTTGCACCAAAATCAGTTCCACCATTAGATGCCGATCTCGATGCCGGACTACGCCGCCTGAAGCTGGCGGCCATCCGGCGAACGGCACCGGAGGTGCTGATCACCGCCAAGACCCAACGCTGGACCCCTGAAGAGGTGCTGCGAACTCTAGTCGAGACCGAACTCGCGGCCCGGGATGCTTCCAACGTCGTCAACCGGCTCAAAGCTGCCGCGTTCCCCGTGCCCAAGACATTGGAGAGCTTCGATGTAGCCGCATCGTCGATCCCACAGAAGACCTTCGACTACCTGTCGAGTCTGGAATGGATACGTGCACAACGTAACCTGGCGATCATCGGTCCCGCCGGGACCGGCAAGAGCCACACCCTGATCGGGTTGGGGACCGCCGCGATCCACGCCGGCCTCAAGGTGCGTTACTTCGCCGCCGCCGATCTCGTCGAAACCCTCTACCGCGGGATGGCCGACAACACCGTTGGCAAGATCATCGAATCGCTGCTGCGAGTCGACCTCATCATTCTCGACGAGCTCGGCTTCGCACCCTTGGATGACACCGGCACCCAGCTGCTGTTCCGGCTCGTCGCCGGCGCGTACGAACGCCGCAGTCTGGCCATCGGGTCACACTGGCCCTTCGAGCAATGGGGCCGATTCCTGCCCGAACAGACCACCGCCGTCAGCATCCTCGACCGCCTGCTGCACCACGCCACCGTCGTCATCACCGACGGCCAGTCCTACCGCATGAAAGACGCCCAACACCGAAAGGAGACCACCCCGACAACCTAGGAATCACCGCACGGGGTGGATACTTTCATCTGGCCACCAGCGGGTACTTCCACCTGGCCATTGACAACACCATTCGCTAGGAAACTATTGGTGGTACATCAATCAGTGCAGAGATCTGTTTGATGATCCTGGCTGCCGAATCCGCCGGGTTGGCGCTGCAAGTGTTGACGTCGACCACGATGTTGTTGTTCGCAGTCAACGCCCGACCACAGGCCCAACCGCCTGCCTGAGCGTTGGATTGGGTTGCGACCGCGCTCAATACGCCACCTTCGGCGGAGATGGGCCCCACGTCCCACAGGGTGCCGGTCTGTGTGTGGGTGTAGTGCTTGCACGCCGGCCACTGTTGAACCGACGAGTTATAGAACGCCTTGGCCTGATCGGCGTCGGCGAATCGAACCACGGCCTGCTTGGCGTAGTGAGCGAGGACGTCGGGTTCCCGTAACGTCATCTCCTCCTCGTCGATGAATCCACTGTCGGCATACACGGGCGCTTGCGCAGCACCGTCGACCGCGAGGCATTCACGGGGTTCCATCGTCCCGCTGTCGTCAGACATTTGAGAATCGGTGCCCGTGACGGCCATTCCCCCGGCAGCCATGGATGCGCTGATCTGCTCGGGTGAGAGCAGCAATCGGGGCAGCGCTTTCTGGCGCAGTGGCGTCGGGGGAAACGACGTAATCATCGGCCTGGTCGCCGTTGTCTCGGCGGCTTGTTCCGTTGACTGGCCGCAGCCTGAAATGAGGGTGCACGCAGCGGCGATGGTGATCACAGTGGCGGCAAAGCGCATTTCTCGTCCCCATTTCTGCGCCGGCACATCTGACCCGTCATGGATAAATCCAGGGAAACAGTCACGCCCCACTCGACGCAGAATATTTCTCTAACCGGTCGAAGACTTTCCGAAACCGTTACCGAAACACCATCAACCTCGGCTCGGACGGTTCCACCGGGGCCCTCGCCTCTCCTGGCAAGCCTTGAAGAGGTCGTCGGAGTGGAGCGGGTGAGACATTACTCGAAACCCGTCTACCAGGGAAAATGGCTCCGCCGGATGGTCGCCCTGGCCGAAAAATCGGCCAAAATGCCGACCAGGCCGCCAGAACCACCGGTGCCGGTGCAAAAAGTAGACCGTCGCCTGTCCGCTGACCAGATTGCCGAAATCGTTCAGGCCTATGAGGGGGACCCATTCGGTGGTCCAGTCGCTATGCGGCTTGGGGTTGGTGGGTCGTGGTCCACTGTAGGGCGAACTCGGCTGGGCTGAGTCCGCGGTGGGCCGAATGCGGTCGGTTGGCGTTGTAGTCGATCCTCCAGTCTTCGATGATCACCCGGGCTTCGAGCAGTGAGTCGAAGCGCCAGGAGTTGAGCAGCTCGTCGCGCAGTCGGCCGTTGAACGACTCGATCCATGCGTTCTGCCAGGGTGATCCGGGGTCGATGAAAAGTGAGCCGGTGCCGTTGAACCGGCACCAGTCGTTGACCGCGTGGGCGACGAACTCGGGCCGTTGTCAAAGCGCACGTAGTGCGGCGCGCCATGTTGGTCGACCAGTTGGTCGAGGATGTCGACGACCCGGTCGGCGTTGATGGCGCGATCGACGTGGATCGCCAGGGCTTCGCGGGTGAACTCGTCGATGATGTTGAGCATTTTGATGGTGCGCCCGTCGGCGGTGGTGTCGAACTGAAAGTCCATCGCCCAGATCACGTTCGGCTGGATCGGGCACATCGCGCCGACCGCGGTCCCGATGCCGGTCAGACGTTTCTTCTTGCGGCGCTGCGGGACTCGCAGGCCCTCGTCGCGCCACAGTCGGCGGACGCGCTTGTTGTTGACGACCCAGCCCGCTTTTCGTGCGGCAATCGCCGCTCGTCGCCAGCCCCAGCGGGGCCGGTCGGTGGAGAATTTCCGCAGCCAGGCCCGCAGCTCGGCTTCCTCGTCGGTGATCGGTGGCGGCGTCAGTCGCATCGTGGAGCGGTGAATGCCGACCACCGTGCAGGCTCGACGCTCAGAGACCCCGAACCGCTCACGCAACGCCGTGACGGCGCTGCGCTTGCGATCCGGGGTCAGAAGTTTCCCGACGAGATCTCCTTGAGCATGTCGATGTCGAGGGCCTGATTGGCGACCAGCTTCTTGAGCCGGGCGTTCTCGGCCCGAGTTCCTTGAGCCGTTTGGCCTCGTTGGCTTTCATGCCGCCGTACTGGGCGACCCAGCGATGCCAGGTCGACTCGGTGACCTCCAGGTGCCGGCACACCTCGGCCAGCTCCTGCCCGGTCCCGAGGAGCTTGTTGCCCTCGGCGAGCTTGCGGATGATCTGATCCGGCGTGTGCCGCCGGCGCTTGTTCGATGCCATGTCGTCGTCGATTCTTCCTGCCCGAACACCGGGCATCAGAGTCGCACAACAACTGGACCACTACGAAGGGCTCACCTCACCTACAAGGATGGAACTGGGACACCGGAACTCCGCAGCCGTTACAACCTCAGCCAGGGCAGCGTCCTGAAGATACTTCATTCCCATGGGGTTACGATGCGCCGCCAGGGTATTACGGATGAGCAGATTGACGACGCCGTCCACCTATACGAGTTGGGTGAGTCGCTTGCGAAGATTGGCGCACACCTCGGCGCTGAAGCTGGCACTGTCCGCCGAGCGTTGCTGAACCGGGGCGTGCGGATGCGGGATACGCATGGACGGGAACGCTAACCGCTCCTATCTCGGTTTGCACGCTTAATCCGAACGCGCGCTGCGGGCTTGGCGAAGCATCGCTCGTACAACGGGCGGCATCAAATCGACCAGCTCGCATCTATCAACTTCACGTACAAGTGTGTCCCAGAAATGCCGCCGAACATCATCCACACCGATCCCGTAGCTCGCCGCCACTACCTGCTCGACGTCAAAGGTCCACCCCGGCTGACGTGGGCCATCACCCCTTCTGTTGCCGCTCGGGTGATCGGTCTCCGGCAGAAGGCGGTCCAGAGGTACGCCGGCTTTCAGTAGCCGTCCGACGTCCATGCTCCGATTGATCGAGAACAGACACCCAAGCTCTATTGCGCGTTGCGTGTCGGACACCGATCCGAGCCACCAATGGAGGATTGACCCACGCACGCCTGACTGCTCGATCAGATCGATCGTGCGGGTTGTCTCCCGCTTGCTGTGAATCGAGATGAGCCGGGGTCTGTTTGACACCTGCGCCAGGATCGACCCGAAGACCTCCACTTGCCGATCGATCGGGACAGCCGAACTGCCATCTAGGCCCACCTCGCTGACGTAGGGGGTGGCAGCTAGCGCGGAAGAGAAATAATCCTCGTCATATGCGGCCTGAGCAGTAGCAATTCCCGGATGACATCCGACACCCCACACGGTCACCGCGTCTGTACGGCTGCTGGCTTGTTGGTACTCGTCAAGTGAACGCGTTGCGACAAAGACAACAGCACCGAGTTGCTCAAGTGAACGTGGAGATACGCCAGGGTCTACGTGCGCGTGCAGGTCCAGTGGTGGTAGCGCCCGGCTCATGGCAGGAAGGCCCTCAGTTCCGCGATGCCGCGCTGACAGAGATCTAACGCCGCTTCCGGCGCATAGTCGCTCGGCAGTGACATCGTCATGACCATGCTCGGCTTCGGGTCCTCGGTCGCAAAGTCGCGCATGGCCTCGATGATCGACTTTTGAGCGACAAACTCCGCGAAGCGGTTCGCTGGGTCGTTACAGAGATATTCTGTCCGGTCCTCAATCTCTGCCGCGTGGAAGGACGCACGTCGCATGAGACAGCCGAAACAGACGCCACACTGGGCCCCGGCTGATGCGCCGCTGTAACGAGCATCTGTGTGCGAGCAGGAGTTGGTGGCACTCAGATAGTTTGACGCCTCCGTCTTCCCGATCCGCCGTGCAACCTCGGCGAACATCTCGCCTTTAGTCATCAACTCGAAGGGGTTGTGTATCGCGCCGTGCGCGCCCACCTTCGCAAGGATGCCCACGAGGTCACGCAGAAAGCGGGGATGCGTGGTGTGCGTCGAGAGTGCACCCCGCCGCTCCGCACCCAGCGGCGGGTTGAGCGAGGCAAAGCCGTTTTCGGGGATTAGTAGCGTCTGGCCCGACCGTTCCGCGGCAGCAAGACCCAGTGCCAGGAACAGGAGCGATCGGGATCGATTCGATGACTCGCTGGGAAAGCGAGAGCCATCTGGCCGCCTCGCACGGCGGTTCAGGTTGTTCTGGCGATGGACGATTGTTCGGCCTGGCACCAGTTGTTGGATGCGATTCACGAGGTCGGTTTGGAATGGCGAGACCGCGTTGGCACTGAAGTGGGACACCAGCTGGAGCGTTGAGCCCTTCGGCAGGTCCAATGCGGTGACGAGCGCCCCAGTGGCGGAATCAGCTCCGCCACTAAGCAAAACGGTTGTGGTAGGCGGTGGGTCGATCGGTAACTGCCCGTCGGACTCCTTGGACGGCGCCTGGGTGAAAGTGAAGGACCAACGATCGCCAGTCAGGAAGCCAACAACCTCAGCCAGCTCCTCAGCTTGCTCCTGCCAGATACTTGGGTTGCCGACTTCGACCGTCAGCGTGATGTCGCGAGCATTCCAGTCGGCACCGCGGGACGCACGCCGAACAGATCGGTCTGCTGAGAAGACGCCTAGAGCAAGTCTGACGAAGTCAACGTTCTCTGGGCGCACCGGACCGAAGGCTTCCAGGTGAGGATCGAGCGTGCCGGTGAAAGTTGAAGGGGCAGAGCGTGTCCAGAGAAATACCTCTTCAAAGCCGGGGGCGCCCGCGGCCGTCTCTTCGTCGATGGTGAGCAAGAAGTCCGTCACTTCTGGCCCCCAAAGATCTCACCGAGCTCGCGGATGCCGCCCTCGATGGCCGCAGCCATCTCGCGCTCTGATGCACCCGTGTTGGTAAGTGTTACCTGGCTGGCGTAGACCTCAGCTGCCTCACGGATTTCCAGCTCAGCTGCCCGACGCTTCTCCCTAGACCGTTCTTGGCGAATTCGGTCCCCGGCCTCAGTCAGCACCGTATCCGCGATGATCGTTTCGATGGACTTACGGACGATTTCCTCGGGGGTCGGTTGCTGGGCCTCGGGATGGTCGAGGATCCACGTCACGATATCGGCAACGATCTCGCGATTCTCTGCATCCTCGATCGTGCTGTCGGCGCGCGTCTCAAAGGCCGCCTCAACGATCTTGGTGCCGATGCTGACCACGTCGCCGAGAGCGAGAAGCGCATCGTAGTTCAGACCCGCGGTCTCCAGCGCGACACGATCACCCGACACATAGGCCCGGGCCAACGCTCCGGCACGACCAGCCGCTCGCGATGTGGCACCCAACGAGCGCTGTGCGCCGCCGCCGGATCTACCCGATCCACCAGTGCCACCACCCGCACGACCAGATCCGCCACCACCCCCAGGACCGTCGCCACCACGACCGCCGCCCGTCAAGATTCGAATTATCGGCCGCAGATCCATGCCCGTAGGTGGCAATCCTGCTTGTCCAGGTTGGCCGTCCGCCCCGGGCACTCCTGACGTACCGTCGCCACCATTGGGATCCGTCGCAGCATCCGCTGGCCTGGGTGATTGCGAAACTGGCGCATCATCAAGCCAGTCAGCGATTGAGTCGCGTAGGTCCTTCGCAGCTTTGCCGCCGCTCCCGCCGAACGCCCCGCTAGTTCCCACTGCTTCCGCTCCAACCGGATCGAACAGCCGTGATCGCTTGCTTCACCTGTTGAGAAGCGTTGGAGGCATCCCAGGTGGAAAGTACAGCCTCATACTCGGACGATTCTGGCTTCAGCAGCATGACGCTAGGAACTGTGACGTCCGCGGCGGGGAGCAACTTCAACGCGGTTATCACGACATCTTCGTTGCCTGGGTGAGTGCCCGCGAGGCGCAGCATGCCGGCGACCGAGTAGCGCTGGATGGTGGGTTGGTCCCGCGTCAGACTCCCGAGATGTGTAATGAGCGTCCTCGTATCGGCCACGTTGAGTGCCTTGAGGTTGTCATCGGTGACACCGTCGCGATCGACCTTGGTGGACGAGATCAGGGCGCTGGCGACGTCGCGTAGGCGCTCAGGCAGCCCTTCGTTGATCAGCTGCTTGCCCTCGAAAGATGCCGCCAGAACGAGGTAGCTTGATACGTCGGCATCACTGAGGCGCGGCGGCAGTTTCGCCCAACGCTGCAGGGTGTCGGAGAAGTCGGTATCGCCAGTTGGCTCTACGGGCGGGCTGTCATTCTCTTGGGCGGATTTGCCCTTCGCTGAACCCTGTTTGGGAACCTCGTTAGTGCTCTGCTCTTCCGTAGGGATGTCGGGCTCGTTGGCGAGTTTCTCAAGGGCCTGAAGCTTGTTGCGTAGCTGGTTCGTGGCGAGCCAGTCGAGCACGACCGCGAAATCGTCGGGAAGCAAACGCTCCAACATCATCAGCTTGGCGACGGCGTCCGATGAAAGCGTGATACCACGGCGTTGGGCCACGGATTGGCGAACGTTTAGATCATTGAGAAAGCGCTTGATCCGCCGCGGGTTACCACGAAATTTTTCGTAGAGCATCGGGGTTAGCCGAGAGGCTGTGGCGAGTTGGGAGGTCACATCGACGTCGCTCGGAATCTCCAGTTCGTCGAGTGAACCGCTCTGCAGACGAAGGCTGGCCGAGGAGTCAACCAGCTTGTTGAACACGTCCGGCTGAATGTCACGCTCTACAAGCAACAGGAATAGGTAGGCATTGGTATCGAACTGGCTCAGTGCGGGAAGGGGGACCGTCGTTTGCACAATCTTGTGGAGGTAGAGCCGAGCTGGTGATTCAACGCCGTTGGCGCCTTCATCGGAGGTGCCCAGTCGTTGCTGGATTGCGTCTGCAACCCGGTCCTCGTCGGCGGCGATAACGAAAGACATGCCCTCGGTGGACAGAAACAACCGAATCGCCTCCAGTGTCTCAACTACGGTCTCGGGCAGGCAGCGATCAAGGTCATCGACGAGGACAACTGTGCGGGAAATGTGCTTGAGCCCATCGGAAGCCAGCAGTGATGCGAAGTCCTCGCGAAACCCGGCCAAGCCCCGGTCTGGGGATTCGACATTGCCCGGGTCCTCCTTGATGAGACCGAGCAAGTCATCGATCGACGGCAACTGCAGCGCCACACCGGCCTTCGCGGCGATCTTGAATGCCTTGGACCAGTTCACCCGACCAACAAGCTTGCCGAGGATCTCTTTGGCTTTCTCGCCGGTCCCTGGCTTGATCTCGCCGCCAAGCGCATCAAGCACCTCCGCAATGAGGCTCTCCTTGGGGCCGACCGCCGGGTCATATCGCCACGGCTGGGTTGAGATCACAAGAATGTGGTTGTCCTCGGCATTCGCGTTTCGCGCCTCAAGCTGCGCGTTCACGAGTTCCAGAACACTGGTCTTACCGCTGCCCCATGAGCCCGACAGTCCGAGTGCTATCGGGTCGAGCTTGTCGTCAAGAACCGCGTCAACCACAGTTGCCGCAACAGCGTCGAATGACAGGAGGTCGCGAGCGGTGGGCTCGTCTGACCACAGCGGATAGCTGGTATCGGTCACAGCAGATCTCCCACCGTTCTGCCATCTGCATGCGCCCCAAGTTGCTGTGGCGCGGACGTCTCGTCGTAGTTAGTCATCAGCGAGCCCTCTGCCCGAGCCCAATCCAAAGAATCTCTCAAAGAACTCGGCGAGCCTTTCGAGTACCCGCTGCTTCTTCTCCCCGTGACCACCGCCAGCAGCGAAGCGCGAAACCGGCGGCAACACCTTGATGATGGCCGTGCCAGTCACCTGAATCGCGCCGTCATGGAAGGCCGTCTCGATAAATTCGCGGGTCTCGTCCGGTTTGAGGTTCTCCTCGGAAATGATCCGGTCGAGTTCGACTGTCTTACGAGCGGCCACGTATTCTCGCCACGCTTCATCGACCTCGCCTGTAGCGGAGATCGAGTCAACGAAATCTTCGATGAGGTCTTTCTTGTTGCGCAAGCTTGGGCTGGCATCGACGGCCCGGGTGATCTCAGCGCGAATCTCCTTGTCCTCGCCGTCACCCTTCGCCTGACGGTACTTCTGCACGAGCATCAGGATGTAATCGACATTGATCTCGACCTGTTTGATGAGCTCGATTTCGAAGACAACGTCATCGATAATTGACTCTTTGTCAGCATTCGCGTCACTGCGGAACTCGGCGTACAGGTCGAGGTAAACACTGCGGTAGTCCTGAGCCTGGCGATCGGTGAGGATCTGATTCCCCGCAAAGTCATCGAATGACATCAGGATGTTCTGCAAGCGCAGGATCTGACCAAACAGGGCGATGAACGCCTTCTGTGCGGCTTCGCCAACGATCTGCACTCCCAGGGGAAACTGTTGCAGCAGCTCGGAAACCTTATCGGCGTACTCGCCGTAGTACTCGACGTACGGCTTGAGGACCACGATGCCGCCCGCATCCTTGTTGCCGAACAGCGCGATGGCGTCGTTGGTCTCTTCCTCAAGATCTCGGAAGCTGACGATGTTGCCGTATGTCTTGACCGAGTTCAGGATTCGGTTAGTACGCGAGTACGCCTGAATGAGCCCATGGGATCGCAGGTTCTTGTCGACCCACAGTGTATTGAGCGTCGTGGCGTCGAAACCGGTGAGGAACATGTTGACCACGATGACGACGTCAATTTCGCGGTTCTTCAGGCGGAGTGACAGATCCTTGTAGTAGTTCTGAAACTTGTCGCTGGACGTGTCGAAGCTGGTGCCGTACAGGTCGTTGTAGTCCTGGATCGCGTCTTCGAGGAATTCGCGAGCGGACGAGTTGAGCTGCCCCGTCTCGAATTCTTCCTCATCGAGCGCCCCATCTTCAACGGCCTCGTTGGCGGCATACGAGTAGATCAACCCGACCTTGAGGCGCCTGTCTGGCGGTAGATCTTCCTGCTGGATGGCGAACTGGTTGTAGTAAATGCGCGCGGCCTCAATCGACGCGGTGGCGAACAGCGCATTGAAGCCGTGTACGCGACGCTCACCGAGCGAATAGTGTTGGCTCCGTTTGGTCTTTTGGTCGAAATGCTCCAGCGTGTACTCCACGACCTGACGCACTCGCTCGGGTGCCAGTAGTGCCTTCTCAGTGTCGATGGCCGACACCTGTTTGTCCGTGATGCCCGCTGGCATCTTGACGGTGTTGACGTAATCGATGCGGAAGGGCAGCACGTTCTTGTCGTTGATCGCGTCGACGATGGTGTACGTGTGCGCTGCTGTCGAATGCCGCTCAGCGCAGTTCCGCGGATCACCGTGCCAGTAGCAGCCGAACGCTTGGGGTGTCGTGCGAAGCTGCGGGTTGCCACCTGTGCCGGAGTTCACGGCGAAGATCGGTGTGCCAGTGAAGCCAAACAGGTTGTAGCGCTTGAACGCTTTCGTGATGGCCTGATGCATGTCACCGAACTGCGATCGATGACACTCATCGAAGATAATCACGACGTGGCCGCTGAAGATCGCATGGTTCTTGTTCGCCGGAGCGTTGATAAACGTCGCGAGCTTCTGGATCGTCGTGATGATGATGGTGGCGCTCGGGTTTTCGAGCTGCTTCTTCAGCACGCTCGTCGAGGTGTTGGAGTTCGCAGCGCCCTTCTCGAACCGGTCGTACTCGCGCATCGTTTGGTAGTCGAGATCCTTGCGGTCGACCACAAAAAGCACCTTGTCGACACTCTCGAGCTTTGATGCCAGCTGCGCGGTCTTGAACGAAGTCAGTGTCTTGCCCGAGCCGGTGGTGTGCCAGATGTAGCCACCGGCGGCCAGGGTGCCGAGTTGCTTGTAGTTGGTCGAGATGTCGATCTTCTGCAGGATGCGCTCAGTTGCGACGATCTGATACGGGCGCATCACCAACAGTAGTCGGTCGGCGGTGAGGACGCAGTACCTCGCGAGGATGTTGAGAAGTGTGTGCCGCGCGAAAAACGTTGTTGCAAAAGCCGTTAGGTCTTGAATCGGCCTATTGGCCGCATCAGCCCACCATGATGTGAACTCGAACGAGTTGCTAGTCTTCTTGGCCTTCGACGATCCAGCGGCTTCCTTGATGTGTTGGCGACGCGTCGTATTGCTGTAGTACTTCGTGTGCGTGCCGTTGCTTATGACGAACAGCTGCACGTAGTCGAACAGGCCAGAGCCGGCCCAAAAACTGTCCCGCTGGTAGCGGCTAATCTGGTTGAACGCCTCGCGGATCACGACACCACGCCGCTTCAACTCGATGTGCACCATCGGCAGGCCGTTGACGAGCACTGTCACGTCGTATCGGTTGGCGTACTTGGCGCCGCCCTCGCCCTGACCGACCTCGTACTGGTTGATGACCTGCAGCGTGTTGTTGTGGATGTTCGCTTTGTCGATCAACTTGATGTTCTTGGTCGAACCGTCATCGCGCGTCAGGATCTGAACGTAGTCTTCCTGGATACGGACAGTCTTTTCCTCGATACCTTCATTCGCACCGGCGATCTTCTCGTTGAACAACCGCTTCCACTCGGAGTCAGAAAACGTGATGCCGTTCAACGCTTCAAGATTGGCACGAAGGTTGGCGACGAGCTCCTTCTCGTTCGTGATCGATAGGTACTCATACTCCTGTGATCGCAGGATGTTGATGAACTCTCGTTCGAGGTCAGCCTCGGACTGGTACGAATCAGCTGCTTTGTCGTCAGGGACGAACTCAGCGACGACCGTGCTCTCAGCGGAGACGGCGATTGGGTCGTAACGGACCGCCTTGCCGTCGGTCATGCGACCAACTCCTCGAAGGTCAGCAGGCGGTCTCGGTAGTACTCGTACTGCTTACGACGGGCGTTGAGCTCGGCCACAATGCCGACCGCCGTGTCGTTCACTAGCAGATCAAACTTGTCGATGATGGAGACGATGCGGTCTTGCTCCTCAAGTGGCGGAACAGGGATCTCAATCGTGCCCATCGGCCCAGCCATCAGCTTAGGGTTGCCCATTCCTGCGCTGACATAGGCTTTCGCACGCTTTGCAAGTTGGTAGTAGATGTACCGCGTTGACACAATCGTCTGATCTACAACACGCAGTAGCCCGCAGACGTTGGTGATACTGAACTTCTCGTCCGTGTGGAAGAAAACTGAGCCCGCATTGGCCCCATCCGTCGTCCACGTAATTGACTCGAAGTCGTAATCGTAGGAATCGATGAAGCCAAAGATGCCGTGATTCTGCGTTTGAGACGAGTACACCGGATAAGGCCCTTCGTTATCCCGCAAATAGTCTCGCGAGATAACTCGGCCACGAGATATCTTACAGAGTTCCCGCATCGGGACCAGCGGCACATCGCTACCGAACGTCAAGAGAGTACTGGAGTAGTGAGCATGCTGACGTCGCCGAGCCTCTAGCTCCGCCTCTAGCTCCGCCTCCAGACGCTGGAACGTGTCAAGCACACGGACAATTTCCTGCTGCACTTCGATAGGCGGTAGGGGTATCGGCAAAGGGTTCAACATGGTTTGGGTGAGGCTTGGAACCCCGCCAGCCTGGTTCATTTCGTCGAGGTGTTGCGTAAGAAGGTAGTAGTAGAGGAATTTCGGTACTACTTGCTCACCGATCTCCGTATAGAAGATCGTATCGACCGTCCAGAAGGGAACGTCCACGTAGTAGAGCTTGTCTAAAGACCCCTTGCGCGGAATCAACACTGACGGCTCGGCATACGCGGCCGTGTCGACGTACGTCATGACGCCGCCTGTCCCATAGACCGGTACATCACCCACGCCAAGGGACTTATAGTCGCGCCCGTTGCGAATGCGTACGACGTCGCCCAATCGAACGAACTCAACCCCATTCGGACAACGTTTGGCGATCAAATCGTCAATCCGGCTCACGACGCGCCCTCGAGTTCAGCGACAATCACGTCGATCTCCTCGCGTAGTTTCGATTGTCGCAAAACGATTTCCGCAATCTCTGCATTCAGCGCGGTGATGTCGATCACCTCCGACGTGTCCCTGGCCTCAACGTACGACGACACCGATAAGTTGTAGCCATTGACCTTGATGTCTTTGTAAGCAACGACTTTGGCGAAGTGATCGATGCCTTCGCGACTCGCGTAGGCATCCAAAATCTTCTTCTGACTGGCAGCGATCAGCTTGTTCTTCTTGCCAAGTCGTTGGAACTCTGCCGAGGCATCAATGAACAGGACGTCTGTCGCCTTCTTCGACTTTTTCAGCACCAAGATGCACGTCGCGATGGTTGTGCCGAAGAAGAGGTCAGGCGGAAGCTGAATCACAGCATCCACGTAGTTGTTGTCGACGAGGTACTGGCGAATTTTCTGCTCCGCACCGCCGCGGTAAAGGGCACCAGGGAACTGAACGACCGCAGCTGTGCCGTTCACAGCCAGCCATGACAGCATGTGCATCGTAAAGGCGAGGTCGGCCTTCGACTTTGGCGCAAGCACACCAGCGGGCGCGAATCGCGGGTCGTTGATCAACAGCGGGTCGCCGTCGCCCGCCCATCTGATCGAGTACGGCGGATTAGAGACGATCGCTTCGAACGGCTCATCATCCCAGTGCAGCGGATCAGTGAGGGTGTCGCCATGCACGATGTCAAACTTTTCAAAGTTGATGTCGTGCAGGAACATGTTGATGCGCGCGAGATTGTAGGTGGTCAGGTTGATCTCCTGACCGAAAAAGCCTTGGCGGACATTGTCTTTGCCAAGCACCTTCGCGAACTTCAACAGCAGCGAACCCGATCCGCAGGCGGGGTCGTACACCTTGTTAACCGACTTCTTGCCAACCACCGTGATTCGCGCCAGTAGTTCCGAAACCTCTTGGGGTGTGAAGAACTCGCCACCGGACTTGCCAGCGCTCGACGCATACATCGTCATGAGGTACTCGTAGGCATCACCGAACGAGTCGATCGCGTGGTCGTTAAACTCGCCCAGATTCAGGTCACCGATGGCGTCGAGCAGCTTCACGAGTTTCTCGTTGCGCTTGGCGACCGTATTCCCTAGCTTGGCGCTGTTGACGTCCAGATCATCGAACAGACCCTTTAGGTCGTCTTCACTGTCCGTCCCAACGGCCGAACCTTCGATGTTCTTGAAGACCTTCTGGAGCGTCTCGTTCAGGTTTTCGTCTTTGGCGGCCCGCTTGCGGACGTTGACGAACAGCTCGCTCGGGAGGATGTAGAAGCCCTTCTCCTTGACCGTCTCCTCGCGGCCGAACTCTGCGTCTGGGTTACCAAGGGCTGCGTAGTCGAAGTTAGTTTGACCGGCTGCGCGTTCCTGCTCGTTCAGGTACGCAGTGAGGTTCTCGGAGATGAACCGATAGAACAGCATGCCGAGCACGTATGTCTTGAAGTCCCAGCCGTCGACGGCGCCACGCAGATCGTTCGCGATTCGCCAAATCGTCTTGTGGAGTTCAGCGCGCTGAGCCTCCTTCGTTACAGGAGCCATTACCACGCCACCACCCTCGTACGCAGGTTGATAAGGCGGACGGTCGTCAGCTCGGTCATGTGTGCGTGAATCTCCTTCGGTGTAGCACCGTTTATTGACAATTGTTTTCAATTATATCATCTGCGTAGGTATTGTTGCAGGTCAGAGGCACTTTTGGCGCCCAGCGGAGCATGCGCATCCAGCCTAGGTGACCGGTGCGACAACGCTGCGCTGTTTGTGTCTCTCGGCGCGGCGAGAATCTCCACCGACGTTGCCGAACGCTCTAAGCGTTGTTGTCGTTCGTGGGTCCGCGCCGACCACGAAGGCGCGCGCATGCTTGACAACCTCGCGATTGTCCAGCTCGCGATTGTCCAGACGGAGCTACGCCGGCTTCGCGATCACTAGTCAGTCAGTGCCAGTGGCCGACTGCGAACGGCGATACTCCTTTACCTGGCTCACGGCGTCCCTGACTCCCAGGGCGCCCCGGATGACTCGCCGAATGATCGTGTCGCGGGTGGCATCGATCCGCCCGAAACCGAGACGCAGATTGGCGTCAGCGGGCGTGAGACCCGCCGCGCATAGTTTCACCGCAACATCCGGATGCTGACCACCGCTGACTCTGATCCATTCGGCCATGTCGTCCAGCCAGGTTTCCAGCCACCGCCGTAACAGCCGCTCTACACGGTCCCGATCCTCGGGCGTGTAGCCGCCGTGCCTGGTGCGCGTCGGGTCGATGACGCAGCGGTAGAGCGCTGCCTCGATCTCGCCCGGCTTGTGGTCGCTCGGAGCCGTGCGACGACTCCGCCGCCGAGCCCGTTCGACTGCGGCCGCGAAGTCGTTGTCATCGCGCAGCGCGGAGCGGTTGGACCCAGCCGAGGCTCCGTAGTCGCGAGCTGTAATGGGCCGGGGTGGTCGGGCGGCGTAGTGCTCGCGCACCCGTCGAGCGAGCGGTGCCTCGACCGTGCTGCTCGCAGATTTCACGAACTCGCCCCAGCCGCTCAGGAGGGCGAGTATGTCTTTCGCCGTGACGCCGAATTCGGCCGCCAACTCGTGAACGCGAGCCTTGCCTTGTGCCATGAGGGCCGCCGCATCTGTCGTCGTGAGAACGAGCACCTCGAATAAGCGTGACACGTCGCACCGACAAATTCGGTGACGCACCGCGCTCAGATCGACGGGTAGGGCAGGTGCACCTCACCAACGCTGGCCGAAGCCGAGGCGCTGGCGGAAGTCCCGAAGGTCGTTGTAGTCCGGTGGCTTGACGTTCGGTTGACGGATCGGCTTCGTGAGCGGGTCACACTTGCCGCTGTACTCCTCGCACCATTGCATCCACTCGGTGGCTACTGCTCGTTGCTCCTCGTCGGTGATGTGCCCAATGCACTCGGCCATGTCAGCGAGGTAGTGGCGCAGCCGGCCTGCCAACTCCCAGTCCCTCATGTCTGCAATCAGCCGCTCCCCCAGCGCATGCTGCACGTAGGCCTCGCGGGCGAGTTCATCCTCGCGTTCTTGCCGGTTGCGCTTCTCGATCTCTGCCAGTCGTTCGGCTTCGGTGCGTTCGGTGTGAATCAGCGCCCAGCGCTCGAACAAGGTCATGACATCCGGCAGCCTCGACTCCAGCGGGATCGTCTTGGTGTCCGCCCACGACACCTCCGAGGAATACCGGCTATCGGTGTTCAGCGTGATCGACAGCCGCTTGGACCGTACGTAGTCGTGGGTAGGAATCCGGTACCACGACTCCCGCTTGGCCCGTTCCAGTTCCTTCACCGTCGCCTCGTGCGGCACCTTGTCCTGTAGTTGCGTGATTCCGATCCCGCACTTGACCGGCGTCACGCCGACGATCACACAGCCGGGTAGATGGTCATGATCGTGGTGGCCGTAGCCGCGTGGCTCCCGTTTCGGCGCTTCATTCACGGTGTAGCCGCGCGCTTCTGCCTCACGGGCCAGAGCGTGCAGCAATCGCAGGGCACGCTGACGCTGTGGTGATTCGATCGAACTGAGCCGGTTCTCGCTTCGCAGCGCCGCCACCGCGGGATGCCAGCGCCCGATGCGGTCAGCGGCCACGACCTCGGCTGGCGGCTGGGTCTTCCACTCCGCTACCGACGACAGTCGAAACACCTTCTGGTAGTAGCTGGCGCCATCCAACAAAATCACTTGCTGGCCGTCCGGAGCCATCTGCCGCCTGTTGATGATCGCGACCAGATTGCCGTAGTTGGTGTCATCGCCCTTGGTATTCAGTTCGAGCACGCCACCCGCGTCGATGATGTCCTGCAGCAACTTTCGGGTCGGCGTGGGCTCGTCGGGACCCGGACGGGTGAGCGACCGCTGAGGATTTCCTTGCTCCGAATGTGCCAACCGAATGGCGCGGCTATACGACCGACGCTTGTTCGGAAAATGATCCCTCGGGTAGTCGCCGTGCTTCAGGTAGTAGGTACCAGCTGGTTCGATCGTCGCTTTCCATCCGCCTCTCTTGCTGACCGTGACCAGGCGCCGGTTCTGCAAAGCCGCCGCAGTTGCTTTGTAGGACGTGTTAGTCCACCGGCCGTCGGGGCAGCCTTCGCCGATCCAACTGAGCACGTCGAGCTGGCGCGTGTTGAGCGGGGTATCAAGTGCCACAGCACTATTGGCTCACAATCGCCTGATGCCTGCATCCCGGCGGACTGATTAGATCCCTCGACCACGAGCAATAAAGACACCGCATTTGCCGCATACAGGGCACGCGTAGTCGGTGAAGTCGAGCAGACCGGGAGCGACCATCCACAAGACCTCGTCACAGAGGAGCAGCGTGCAGCCGCATGTCAGAATGCATCGCCAGTTCGCCCGATGGGCGACAATTGCACATGCCTTGGTGATGGCGTCACATTCCACGATTGGCGTGAAATCGAGGGCTAACAAGACAGGGTCGTGCCACCAATCCGGGTCAGGGTGGTTGTCAGTCATCGCGCAATCTCGACCTTCCGAACTGCGCCGATAGGGGAAACCGCGATGCGGCAGATGTCTGATCGTACGGATCATCGGACGGCAGGGCAAGGCACTTGGCAACGGGGAGATTCCGCAGGCCATCTATGAAACATATTGCAGTACTTCGTCTTTCAAATCTGGTCACACCTTGCCGCTCTACGATGCAGTCAAAGAGTCGACAAGGAACTGTGTTTCGCGGGGTGGTAGCGATCTGCTACAGCATTACGTCTGGCAGGCTCGGCGATGGAACTCATTTATCCTGTTGCCGCGAAGTAAGGGTCTGCTGCACGATCAGGTGACAGTTTCGGTCACGCGGCCTGACTGGCCGGTGTGGTCATGATTGCTTCGTATTCGATCGGGGTCAACCGCCCGAGGCCGGTCTGTCGTCGGCGACGATGGTAGGTCCGCTCGATCCAGGTGACGATCGCGATCCGCAGTTCCTCGCGCGTAGCCCAATAGCGACGGTCCAAGACGTTCTTCTGCAGCAGGCTGAAGAAACTCTCCATGGCCGCATTGTCGCCGGCCGCTCCGACACGGCCCATCGACCCAACCATATCGTAGCGGCCCAGAGTACGGACGAATCTTCTTGACCTGAACTGAGATCCACGATCGGAATGCAGAATGCAGCCGGCCACCTCGCCACGGCGTGCCACCGCACTACTGAGCGCGGCGGTGGCCAATCTGGACTTCATCCGCGAGTCGATGCTGTAGCCCACGATCCGGTTGGAGAACACGTCCTTGACCGCACACAGGTAGAGCTTCCCCTCGCCGGTGCGATGTTCAGTGATATCGGTGAGCCACAGCTGATTTGGTGCATCAGCAGTGAAGTCCCGCTCGACAAGGTCGTCATGCACCGGTGGCCCGACCTTGCCGTTCTTACCGCGTTTCTTACCGAACACACTCCACCACCGGTTCTGGGTGCAGATTCGCCAACCAGTGCGCTGCGCCATCGGCTCGCCGGCATCGGATGCCTCTTCGACCAGGTAGCGGTATCCGAACTCCGGGTCATCGCGATGAGCGTCGAACAGGGCGTTGGCGCGGTAGGCCTCGACGATCTCGGCATCGGTCACCGGTTTGGCCAGCCAGCGGTAATAGGGCTGGCGGGTGAGCTTGAGTACCCGGCACGTCACCGCGACGGGGATCCCGTCGGCGGCGAGCTCAGCTACGAGCGGGTAGAGCCTTTTCCCGGCAGATTGGCCTGCGACAGATAGGCCGCAGCCCGGCGCAGGACCTCGTTCTCCTGCTCGAGGAGCTTGATCCGACGCCGCGCATCCCGCAGCTCACCGGACTCGCCGGTACTTCTGCCGGGTTTGGCGCCCTCGTCGATATCGGCTTGGCGTAGCCATTTGTGCAGCGTCATCGGGTGGACCCCGAAATCGGTGGCGATCGCCTCGATCGTCACACCGTCGTCGCGGTTGCGAGCGACCCGGACGACATCGTCACGGAACTCGCGAGGGTAGGGCTTGGGCACAGGAACATCCTTCCAGCCCACCCGCCACGGGCAAGCCAACTCAGATGTCACCTGATCGTGCAGCAGACCCTAACGCCAGTTGGCGGTGGCAGTCGGGAGATCGATCTGCGCTATGAACAACACAGCCGATCCGGCGGCCACGGTAGTGATTGTGTTTCCACCGGATGACTGCACGGTCACAGTGCCGGTGGAGTTGTTGATGATGCGGTAGTCCATTCCGGCAGTGACTCCCCCATTTGGAAGTCTCACCGTATGAACGGCGGTTCCGGTGATCTCCTGCACTTGCGTTGAGTCACTATTCATCGTCAACGTGCCCGCCGATGACGCGGTGGACGTCTTGGTCGGCACGAACGCGTCGGCCAACAGGTTCGCCGACGCATTGCGTAATGCGATTGATCCCCCCACTGGGGTATCCCGATAGGTGTAGCCGTTGCCCGAACCGATTGCACTGTTCCAGTGGCTGTAGGTGGTCGGTGTGGCTTGCAGCGCTGTCACTTCGAGACTCTGCCCAATAGGAATCAGGCCGATCGAGGTGGCATCCGATGCTTGGACGATGAGCGTTGCGGCATTGGAGTTGATGATTCGGAAGTGCCGGGCCTTCTCCACGCTCGTTGTGGGCAGCACCACGGTCTGATTGCCTGATCCTCCAGCGAAAATTTGCACCTCGGCGTCGTTGGCAGTCAGGGTTGTCGTGGTCCCGGAAGGGGTCGTCGTCGCCGAGCCGGGGATAAAAGCATCGGCTGACAGGTTTCCGTTAGCGTCTCGGGCCGCGATCACCGACGGGATAGCCACCGCTGATGCGGCACTAACCTTGTCGATGGTGCCGTCGATGCTCGACCCACCGACCGATGAGCTGATCAGGCTGCCAGGCAGGATGTCGCGCACGAAGTCCGCCATCCGGCGATGTCCCTCGAGGGCGGGGTGAACGGTGCCGGACGGCCACATTCCCATGGCCTCACCAGATGTTCGATCCCCGAACAGTGCGTTCTGATCCGCATAGGCGACGTACTGATTGGAGTCGGAGATCGACTGCAGTACAGCGCGGTACTGCGACCCTTTAATGGCATAGGCGGTTTCCTCATTGGTAACCATCGGGTCGCCGAGCAGGAGCACGCAGGCCGCGCCGTGTCCGGTGGTAGCACGGGTGATGATGCTGTTGACCGCAGTTTGAAAGTCGGACAGCGAAGGCTGCTGATAGACCTCGTTTGCGGTGAATTGAATGACCACCAAGTCGGAGTATCCGGCGGTGACGGCGGCGTCGATGTTGCGTTGCTGCTGCACCGTGGTGAATCCGTAAGCAGCACCGGACACGTCGGACGCTCTCGCTCCGGGGCAAGCGATCCGGTTGACGATGATCCCCGATGATCGGCGTGTGACGACACCGGCCACAAAGCATCCGCTGACGCCGGTGCCGACGAGGGTGATCTTGTGTGCAGCGTCCGACAGGCCGGTGATTGGGATGACGTCGAGGTTGCCGGTCGCGATCGTGCCACCGGCGTACACCTCGACGTTGTCAATGAGCACCTTTGGCCTGTAACCGGCAGTGCCCGAGGCGGTGCCCCAACACAGCACGTCGAGGGCAGTGAATCTGCCGGCCTTCGACGCAGGGATGTCGATACTCGCCGACGTAGAAGGCAGACCGATCCCGCCGCCGTTCTGTCCGCCGACTGTCAAGCTTCCGAATGGGCCTACCGACTGAATCGTGCCTGCACTGTTCTGCGGGTTCTCGGCGTAGCCGAACAATCCGGACAGGCCGATGAAGTTCTCGCATGGCAACTGGCCCGCCCTGGCCGCCAACAGTTTCCGCAGTAACACCGGCCACGCGTACTGTCGATACGGCTCGTAGTATCCGTTAGTGGTGGACCCGCTGCCGTCCGCGCCGACGCCGTAGGTTATCGAGTTGCCCAGCACTGTTATCACCGGATTGGCTTTCGTCGCCAAAGCTGTCTCGAACCGGGCCAAGTTCTTCCGGTTCCGCACCAGCGGTCGCGACCGGGCAGGACTGACCGTCGCCAAAGTCTGAGGGTCGATCGCATCGATGGCGGATCGCGCCGCGACTCCGTCCGATCCCGCCGCGACAACAGCAGGCTTGCCGCTGAGCGTGCTCCATGTCGGTGCAGCCTGGTTCAGTTTGGTCGTTACACCGCCGTCCAGCAGTGCTTCGGTAATCGATCCATTGGCAATGCTCGCAGCATTAACCGCGTCGTCGGCAATCGCCGTGTTCGTAATGCTATTTGGGGCAAGGACATTCGCGGTCACCGCGTTGTCCTTCAACGCGCCGTCAGTCTTGTGCGCCTGAGACAGGTACTCGTTGAGGATGTCGCCCCATGTGCCGCTGTCTTGGCCAGGAATCGGGAGCCGGGCCATCAGGCAGCCCTCCGCGCCGGCTGTTCACCGCCTTGCTTGCTACCGCCGTAGGCGCTATCACCATAGCCAGCCTGTCGTGACGTTCGATCAGAACCATTGCCCAACAGACCCATTCGGATCAGCACACCGCCACCCACCAGCGCAACGGCGCCAACCGCCATGTGCTTGATGAAGTCCTGCCTATCCATCTGTTTGTCGAGAATGCGTTTCAATTGATCTCGTATTTCCACACTATTCATTCGCAATGAACTGCTACCCAAATTACATTAATTTGTTTTAATAATAATGCGTTTATGTTAATTTATCAATAGCGTAAATTGGAAAATCAAATGGCGACATATAACTGCATAAACGACACAAGCAACACATACGGCTCCGGTGGGTACGGCACCTGCACCGGTCAGTCCGTTGGCGCGCCGAATACTGGCCTATTTCAACATGCGATCAGCAGCGGGAGCATCGCGATGCTCGGACCGCTCGCAGCCGCGGTCATTCTCGCAGGCGTGGCGGCACTTATCGGCAAACGACGGATGACACGACGGCGATAGTCCCTCCATCGGCGTATCGACGACTCGCGACAGACGCCGCGTCACAATCGGTTCATCGAGCGAGCCGAG
The DNA here is from genome assembly GCF_010727325.1 of Mycolicibacterium alvei. Classification (NCBI taxonomy): domain Bacteria; kingdom Bacillati; phylum Actinomycetota; class Actinomycetes; order Mycobacteriales; family Mycobacteriaceae; genus Mycobacterium; species Mycolicibacterium alvei. The sequence goes on along the minus strand of NZ_AP022565.1, from coordinate 152,907 downwards.
CTAATCGTCAGAATCCCAACTGTCCCCGGTCTTCTTGGGGCGGTTGGGGTTTCGCGTTTCTGGAGGCCTTCTTGGCGGCGGCCACGGTTCGGGAGCCGGGAGTTGCCAGAGCAACTTATCCCAGACATTCGCGGTCTCAAGCTCGACGAGCAGGGTGGCGAGGAAGTTCATCGCGCTGAGTCGCGCCAGGTCGAAGCGCAGCGTTGGCTCGCCACCCTCGAAGAACCAGCCACCTTCGGCGAGCGCTTCCAGTTCAGCTCGGTCGGTGCGTGACCATAGGTCTCCAAACTCCGGCCTGCTCGTTCGGCCTATGGGAGTGCGGCCACCGCCGCGGAGCAACGCCACTAAGACACTGTCGAACGCGGCCGCAAGCATCTCGTTCCCCGGAAACCAGAACTGCCGCCCCACATAATGCCGTGGGATCTCCTTGATGATGTGAAATGCATCCTCCGGCAAGCCTTTACCTGTTTGTCTCAGGTCACCGTAATACTCTGACCGAATCGCGACGAGAATGACTCGGTCAAGCTTTCCTAGCGGATCCAGACCGCGTAACTGCTCGATGGACGACAGTCCCGGTAGCGCCCTCAGGACGTCCTCGGCCAACACATCCTGGTTGACGGGCAGCATCGACACCCGCGCGTCCAGCAGCACTCGGATGACCTTGACACGATGGTCAAACGGGAGCTTCGCGATGACTGCGGCAGTGTCGTCATTCGCACTACAGAAAGATTTTTCTTGCTGCTGAATCTTGAAGGCGAAATCCCAGTAGACGTCCTTTTCCCAAGATTCATAGGTTGTCTTTGAATAATAGCCGAGCGTGTCCATGACTGTCTGCTGCCGCTGGGTGAGATTCGTCCGCGTCCCACCGAAATTGAGCGTGGTGTCTAAGAGGATGAATTGCACGCTCTCCGGGCCGTAAGAGCGCACCGCACACTCAAGCGCCCTCTTGGTGGCCATCGGCAGTGTTTCAGGTTGCGACCCGGATCGACGGAACTCGTCGATGCTGATGCTCAGCCGCGCGAGATTCAGGCCGTGGCTGATAATTCGGCGGATAGACACGCCTTCCTGCTGTCGCACTTGCTTGAGATCCCTCTGAACGGTTTCGAATGACGGCTGGCGGGTCGAAGACTCTCCTTCGTCCGCAACTTCGATCGTCAACCGCTTCCCCTTACCTCAATCGACCTTCTCAAGCACCCCAGCGCGCACCCCAGTTTAGGGCCGTGAGGCGGGCGAGATTGGTATTTGCGCTGGGTATCGCCGTATCTGCTCATCAGGAATCGTTGGTGTCGTAGTTAGCCAACCTCAAAGAACGAGAGCAGAACAGGAGAAAGCAGATGGCGCCCAACACGAATGAATCACCGGCCGACGAATGCGCAGCGCACCACATCGCGCTTGAAATCGTCCGCGATCGAGGGCACGCCGACCAGTACGCAGCTCCACGCCAAGCGAGTGCATCGACCACCGGCCCCGCGTCGCGGCGGTTTGCCGACACGCTTCGCTGCACCCATTCATCCCCAACCAAGGAGGTCATCATGTCCAAGCGCACACCACATGTGTTCAGCTTCGAAAGTCCCTACGAACTCGCCGATACCGTCGACACCTTCCGCGATGTCCTGTGCGATGTCTACGCGGGATACGCGGGCCGCGATGTTGTCCTGGCGTTGCAGCCGGACCAGGCACCGCCGCTGACGTCCGAACTCTATGTACGGGCACCGGCAGCGCCACACTCGCCCGGCCATGACCTGATTGATTTCGTCGTCGGCAACAGGGCGCAGACGTACTGGGCTGCCACCATCACGTTCGTGCAGCACGGCAGCATGACGCTTGGCGAGGTCAACCTCGACCGACCCAAGATCGATCTCAGAAGGACCGCCGCGGGTTTCAAGCTTGACGAGTACTTGGTCTTGCGGGATCGGCTGCCCGGCGCGCTGCGCAACCGGCTCGGCTTCATCATCACGAGGCTGGACTTCAGCTGATGATCACCTACGACAGCACCCTCTGGGATACGCACGAGGACCTGCTGGATAAGTACGAGGACCTCAAGGAAGAGCTGTCCGCCATGAGTCTGGCGTACGAACATCCGCCGCTGCTACGGGAGGCATGCGAGAAATTGGACGCCTCCGTCGAGTACGTCAAGGAGTTGTCACCGTTGGCGGCCCCGGAGCTCGACCGGCTGCGGGAAGAGCGATTCAGACAGTGGGAAGCAGCGGACAGACCGTACTGGTACGGCGAAATGATCGAAGTGGCCTATGAATTCAACGCGATCAGAGACGCCCTTCTCGCCGTGATCGCCGAACTGGAGGGGATCGCAGAGCGGGCGGGTGAGCGCGGATGAGACAAAACAACTGGATCGACCGCGCCATCGGCTGGTGCTTCGGCATCCTGCTCGGCGTGATCACGCTGACCTGCGCGGTCCAGCTGATCACGGCAATGCTGCCGGCTTTGGTCATCATTATTGGCCTCGCCGGACTCGTTTATGTCGGCTCCGTTGTAATTTCTACATTGCGAAATCGATGGTGATTTTATGGTCATCTACCTCTATTGACAGATAGTCAAAGTTGTTGTGGCGCAACATAAACATATTGACTATTGATTCAATTCAATAGATAATGCAGTCACGGCTTTGAACCGAATTCATTAAGCCGGAAACCAATTAATCACATTTGAACTGGAGGACAACTATGTCTAAAACAGGAAGACTCAATCACCGCCGCGGGTCTCGCGGCACACCAAAAGCCGAGCGGCACATCGTCGTTCGCAGCGTCCGCCGCGATGAACCTGACCTACGCAAACTCAGCCGCGCAGTCATCGCCATCGCGCTCCGTGACGCAGAAGCCCAAGCCGAAGTCCGCGACGCCATGAAGATTGGCAGCAGCACCGAGGCGGGCGAGGGCACCGTGCTCATGGGAGAGCGCGGATGACCCACACGAGTGATGCCACCGTGTCGGCGGGTTCGCTGGTGTGGCAGCAACTGTTCTGGCCGCAGCCGCTCACAGAAGCGACCGCGTTCGGACTCTTGCGCCACTGGGCAGCGCAATCCCACGCACCGCAACTCATTCTGGAAGCGCGCGCCGATGTGACTGGCGTGGAATACCTGATCGGTAGTCAGCTCCGGCACCAAGCGGCCGTCCGCCGTGCTGTCGAGCAACTGGTCGACGGATCGATCGTCACCAGTTTCCAGGCCGCCGATCGCGAGTCCATCGGGACCGCGCGCCGAATCCAGTTGAGCACCAATACCCGTCAGCTAGAGCCCGCTGACGCGGTGGCATCACACCGCTCGATCCTGCACGCTCTGACCGCCGTGCGAAAGGGCGAGCGCCTGACGCTCCAGATCACTCTGGGCCCGCGTCAACATCCCAAGGGCGTCCCTGCCGCCCCGCACTGGGAGAACCAACTGCTGATGTCCAAGCTGCTCAACGGCATCCAGGCTGACACCCGACCCGGCGCCCGGCAAGCCCTGGCACACAAACTCGGACAACACGCCTTCTCGGCAACCGTGCGCCTCGGGGTCGAGGCAGCCACCGCCACCCGCCGCAAGACCTTGCTGCTCGGCCTGGCCGCCGCCATCGGCACCACCGAATCACCGGATGTCCGCATCACCTTGCGGCAGGAGAAGGCCGAACGGGTCAACACACCACGCGCCTCCTGGTCGGTGTTCACCCCGGCGCAGCGACTCACCGTGACCGAGGTCGCCCGCCTGTCCGGCTGGCCGATCGCCGACCACGACGAACAATATCCAGGCCAACCGCCGCTGCACCCGCGTCCGGTACAACCGAGCGCTCAATTGCGCTCTGGGAACCGGGTTGTGGCTGATGCCAGTGCACCTGGCGCTGGTGGCACGACGATCGGCTACGACACCACCGACGCCTTGCGCCATACCTGGGTCATCGGCCCAAACGGGGTAGGGAAGAGCACCCTGCTGCTCAACCTGATCCTGCAAGATCTTGAGGCCGACCGGCCGATCGTGGTTATCGAACCCAAGGACCTGATCGCCGATTTGCTGGCGCGCATCCCGGAGAAGCGGCGAGGCGACATTGTTGTCCTCGATCCCTTCGACGCGGCCCCGGTCGGCATCAATCCGCTCGATGCCGCCCACCGCCACGGCCGATCACCTGAGGTCGTCGCCGACAGCCTATTCGGCACCTTCAAATCGATCTGGGGCGACAGCCTCGGCCCCCGCTCAGCTGACATCCTGCGCAACTGCCTCGACCTGCTGGCCCGCCGCGACGACGCCACCCTCGTCCAATTGCCGCTGCTGCTCACCAATCCCGGCTTCCGCCGCCGCCTGACCAAGGGCGTCATGGAGCGCGACCCCTTTGCCTCCGGCCCCTTCTGGCAGTGGTTCGACAGCCTCTCCCCCGAGGCCACCGCCACCACCATCGCCCCACTGTCCAACAAACTGCGCCCGCTCCTCAGCAAGCCACTGAGAGACGTTCTTGCTCAGCAGCATCCGAAGTTCAACGTCCGCCAAGTGCTGCGCGAGAAGAAGGTGCTCCTGGTGCCACTCCAGAAGGGCATCATCGGACCGGAGAACGCCCAACTGCTCGGCGCGCTCGTCGTGGCAGAACTGTGGCAGGCCATCCGCGAACGGGCCGGAACTCCTGAAGCTGGCCGCGATCCGGTCATGGTCTACATCGACGAGGTACAGGACTACCTGCGCCTACCTACCGGCCTCGGCGACGCGCTGGCCACCGCCCGCAGCCTCGGCGCCGCATTCCACTTGGCGCACCAATACGAAAAGCAGCTGCCCCCAAGCATGCTGGACGCCTTCCGCAACAACGCCCGCTCCCGCATCTGCTTCCAGCTCCAAGCCGGTGATGCCAAAGAGATGACCGCCGGGCAATCCGTGCTGACGATCGAGGACTTCACCCGGCTACCCGCCCACCACGTCTACGCCAGCCTCGTCCGCGACAACGCCGTGCAGCCCTGGGCCTCCGGTGTCACCAAACCGGCACCCCCACCGAGCGCTGATCCGTCCGCGATTCGCAGCCTGGTGCGCGAGCGCTACGGCCAACCCCTGGCCGACATCGAAGCCGGCTTCACGGCCCTCATCGAGGGCGCGGCAGACAGCGACGACTCGAACAGCATCGGTGCACCAAGGCGAAGGAGGCAACCATGAACATGCAACAGCCGCAGCCAAATGCATCGGCGCCGCGCCCTCCGATCGCCACTCCGGTCGCATCGAACGGCACTACCACATCACCCCTGGCAGATGACCAATCTGGCCCGATACCGTCAGCGAATAGTGGTGCCCCACGGGGCACCACAACACCCGCCAACACGTCCATACGCCAACGCATCTCAGCCACTGGCATAGACGTCATCGCCGATCAACTATCCGATCGTGACCATGCCATCCTGCGGTCTGTCGACGCGCATCAATTCCTAACCGTCCATCACATCGAAGCCCTGCATTTCGATCCGATTGCCCCGGCCGCTCGCAGTCGCATCACCCGTCTCGTACTGGCCCGGCTCCGAGAGTTACGCGTACTCGGCGCCCTTGATCGCCGCATCGGCGGCACGCGAGCCGGATCACAGGGCTTGATCTACCACGTCGGCGTTGCCGGTGATCGACTGCTGGCACGTGCCGTCCGCCGAAGCGCGCGACTGCGATACGAGCCCTCGGCCCGTTTCCTTAACCATCGGCTGGCCATCGCCGATGCGCACATTGCGCTGATTCAAGCGGACCAGGCCCAAACGATCGAACTCGTTGCCAGTGCAGTCGAACCCGTCACCTGGCGGACCTTCACCGGCCTCGGCGCATCTCGTCGGACGCTCAAGCCTGATCTGTTCGCCGAAACCGCCACCACCGACGACCTGGTGCACGCCTGGTTCATCGAGATCGACCTTGGCACTGAGAGCATCCCAACACTGCTCAAGAAGTGTCGTGAGTACGAGGCCTATCGCCAGAGCGGCATCGAGCAGGACCGCCACGGCGCTTTCCCGCTCGTCGTCTGGTCGATCACCCATCCAGACCCAGCAAAGGCCGCACGGCGCCGCCAGGCGCTCGCAGAGGCCATCGCTGCCGACCCCCGATTACCAACCCAACTCTTCAGCATCGTCGCCCCTGACGCCTTGCTGACCGTCATCCAGAAAGGAGGTGCGCAATGAGTACCCCAATCGCATTGCCGCGTAACCACATCATCCTCGGGGACGCCCTCGACCGGCTCCGACAACTCCCGGACGCCTCGGTCGACTCGGTGATCACCAGCCCGCCGTACTTCTCGCTCCGCGACTATGGCGCAGACGGTCAACTCGGTCTCGAAGGCCATGTCGATCAATGGGTCGAAGAGTTGGCCGCCATCAGTGAGCAGGTCGCCCGCGTCCTGGTGCCCACCGGCACTTACTGGCTCAACCTGGGTGACACCTATTCGACTCATCCGTCGCAGGGGGCGAAGCGAAAGAGCTTGCTGATGGCACCCGAACGGGTGGCAATACGGCTGCAGAAGGACGGCTGGATCATTCGCAACAAGATCATCTGGGCCAAGCCCAATCCCATGCCCACCAGCATCCGAGACCGGCTCAACTGCACCCACGAAGTCATCTACGTCTTCGCCAAGCAGCCGAAATACTTCTTCGACCTCGACGCCATCCGCGTCCCGCACACCTCAGCGATCAAGGCCGGATCAAAGAAAGCGCACACAGCGCACCGGGAATCGTGGCGCGGCCCCAACAGCATGTCCGGTAAGGGCCTGCACGGCATGATGGCCTCCGGCCGCGTCGGGCATCCGCTGGGCAAGAACCCCGGCGACGTCTGGACCATCGCACCGGGCGGCTATCGCAGCGCGCACCATGCCATCTACCCGCTGGCGCTCGCCGAACGCATGGTCGCCGCCGGCTGCCCAGAAGCCCGCTGCACCCGCTGCCGCCTGCCATGGCAACGACCCGTCATCCGGGCACTCGGTGGAACAGCGACTCGTGCCGCGCTCGCACCGACCTGCAAATGCGAGACCGACAGCGAACCCGGCTTGGTGCTCGATCCCTTCACGGGCAGCGGCACCACCGCCGTCGCCGCCGAGAAGATCCGACGCGACTGGCTCGGCATCGAACTCAACCCCGAGTTCGCGAACTCCGCCGAGGCACGCATCACCGCAGCCCGCGAGGGGCCGCCTGCCACACCAGCCGAGACCAGCACCCCTAGGACCCAGCCGCTGCTTCGTCAGTGTCATGCGGCCGTACCCGTAAACCCATCAAGGGCTTACCGGCCGCAGCGCACCGAGGAGGTCGCACATGTCCACACCCGATGATTTGACCCGAGGCGTCAAAACCCTTGGCATCAAACTCAAGCCCGACGTCCACGCACAACTGAGCTTCATCGCCCAGCTGCGTGACGGCACCATCACCGATGAAATCCAGATCGCCATCGCCGAGCACATCACACGCTCCCGAAACGATCCGGACCTCGCCAGCAAGGCAGCCGAAGCCCGCGCCGAAATCGAGCGCGAAGCCGCAGCCCGCCAGCAGGCCATCGCCACCCTGTTCGCCGACGGCGGCGACACCACCGCAGCCCGGCAACGCCGGACCACGAAGGGAGGCGACAGCCCATCGGACACCTGACGGTGCCCACCGTCGAGCACGGGCGACCGTGACCTCACGGTGCACACGGGCCGGCGGGAAGCAGATCGAGCCACATGCGCTCTCTGCTTCCCGTCCGGCCCCTTCAACCCACAAATCAAGAACAGAAGGGAGGTGAGAATGAATGAAACCCACCACGAACCAACCCAACCCGAGCCTCAGCCAGACGCTGAGACAGATCATGAGGCGGAATCGAATCCGTCTCCTGCCATTTACGTCGCCAGCCTGGCCGACTACAACAACGGCGTCCTCCACGGCAAATGGATCGACGCTGCACGCGAGCCCTGGGAGATCCAGGCCGACATCAACGACATCCTGGATAGCTCCCGTCAGCCCGACGCCGAAGAATGGGCAATCCACGACTACGAACAATTCGGCAGCTGGCGAGTCGGCGAATACGACTCAATCGAATCGATATCCCGAATCGCCAAAGCCATTCGCCAGCACGGCCCGGCCTTTGCGAGCTGGCTCAGCATATTTGACCGGCTCCCCGAGGACTTCGACAACTTCCGCGAGTCCTACCTCGGCCACTACGACTCGATCGAAGATTACGTCGAGCAGATGGCCGACGACCTCGGCTACGCCAAGGAAATGGACAGGCTTCCCGAGCACCTGCGCCACTACGTGCGTATCGACTTCGCAGCCATCGCACGCGATATGGACCTGTCAGGCGACATCACCGCTGTTGACAACCCGACCGGCGGGGTGTGGATTTTCCGCGCACACCTCTAGCCACGACGAGCTCGACAGCCAGACTCAGCCACATTTCAGAATTGCAATAAACCATTATAAAATGGCCACATTTTGCATTCTAGAATGGCGCATTTGTATTGATTTTGTTCAATGCACCATTGTACAATTAATGGTACAAGGGGGCGCCATTCTTATGACACCAGAACAAACCGTAAAACTGATCAATTTACTAAAGAACACACGCGAGAAGTTGAACCTGAGCGTCAACGAAGTCGCACGCCGGGCCGACGTCGATCCAGGCACCGTCTGGCGTATCGAGCAGGGCATGATCGCCAAGCCGCGGATGGAGAGCCTGGTGGCGATCGCCCGCGTGCTCGACATCAACACCGCCGACCTCTTCACCACGGTGGGCTGGTTGAACGCAGACGAACTGCCATCGCTCAGCACGTACCTTCGCGCCAAGTTCGGCGACTTATCCGATGCAGCCATCACCGACATCAAGCACTACGTCCATCGAACTCAATACGTCTACAGCCTCGCCGACAGTCACTCGCACACGGCCTCAGCCGCCGCGAGACTCTCGGGGAACCGCACCAACCGTCGTTCTCCTGACTCGCCGCCGTCCCGACCATCGAAGGAGAAATAAGTATGAGCCTGCCCAACGATTTCGAGGACGCTGCGAAGGCTGTTCTCTACCTTCGGGTGTCGAGCAAGAAGCAAATGGACACCGCCGTCGACATCGATCCGGACGGCAATTCCATCGCCACACAACGAGAAGTCAGTACCCGCAAGGCCAACAGTCTTGGTGCCGATGTCGTCCGCGAGTTCGTGGAGCCTGGCGTTTCGGCATCCACCATCGAAAAGCGTCAAGCATTTCAGGACATGCTGGCGTTCCTGCGTGAGAACCCGGATGTGCGCTACGTCATCGTCTATGCGCGCTCCCGCGCCTTCCGCAATTACATCGACGCCGCCATCACCAAGCGGCTCCTCGACAAGTTGAACGTCAAACTCGTCTCCGCCCGTGAGGATTTCGGTGACGGCGTCTACGCCGACATGATGGAAGCCGTCACCGACATCTTCAACGATGTCCAGAACAAGCTCAGTGGTGAAGACATTCGAATCAAGATGCAGCATAAGGCCGTGAATGGAGGGACGCTTGGACCGGCCCGCATCGGCTACCTCAACACCCGCGTTCAAGTTGAGGGGCGAATGGTCAACTCCATCAGTCTCGATCCAGAACGCGCACCCTTGGTACGGAAGGCCTTCAAGCTCTACGCGACCGGCGAATATTCGATTGACCGACTCACCGCGACGATGGCTGACCTGGGGCTGACATCAAGGCCATCCGCCCGATGGCCGCAGATCCGACCAGTATCGGACAGCACCCTGCATCGAATGCTGCGCGACCCCTACTATTCAGGCTTCGTTGTCTATAAGGGCGCGGTCTATCCCGGCCGTCATGAGGCCATCGTCAGCCACGACGTCTTCGATCGTGTCCAAGACATCCTCAACCTGCGAAGCGACACTGGCCAGCGTGATCGCGCGCTGACCCACTACCTCAAGGGAGTCCTTTTCTGTCAGCGTTGCCACGAGCAGGGGCGCACCGCCCGCCTGATCTATACAGAGGCGAAAGGGAAGAACAAGAAGCGCTACGGCTACTTCTTATGCCGCGCCCGACAGGAAGGGCTTTGCGACCTACCACACCTGCGTGCCGAGCTCGTCGAGGAGGCCGTGATCGAGCACTACACCACCCTGCGACTGACTGATGACTTCCGACATGAGGTGCGTGCGCGACTCGAAGATGCTGTCGCTGACGACCAGACGAGCGCGCGCGAATTCCACGCGTCGCTGACACGCAGACTCAAGGACCTCGACGAACGCGAGTCCAGGTTGATCGATCTTGCTGCCGACGACGCACTTCCACAGGCGAAGATCCGCGCGAAGCTTCGCGAAGTCCAGAAGGAGAGGGCCCGTACACAAGCCGGTCTCACGAACACCAGCGAGGAACTGTCAGTCGGGGCGTCAGTGCTCCGGGACGCGTTGCACCTGGTCGAGGACCCACAGAGGCTCTACCGGAATGTTGCTGATGACGTTCGTCGGCATCTCAACCAAACTTTCTACGAACGTTTCTATATCGATGATCTTGATGTCGCGGGTGACCAGAAAACACCGCTGTTCGCCGAGCTCAGCGAGGCTGAAGCAGCGTATCGCCGCCAAACCTATGCTGACCAGCAAAAGGGCCCCCGCGAAGCGGAGGCTCTTGTCTCGACCTCGACAGACTCACTCACCTTGTCCGATCTTTTTTCGGTCAAGGTTTCGAGTAAGCCTGTCATGGTGGGGCGGGCGGGGCTCGAACCCGCGACCAATGGATTATGAGTCCACGGCTCTAACCGACTGAGCTACCGCCCCCGGGCGCGTCTGCGCCGCAATATGGTCGCACACAGCGCACACGCAGGCGCCAATGAGGGGCCGCAGGCGGGCCCGTCGCGGCTACGCTCACCGCATGGTCCGCTTTCTGCTGCGTACAGCGATCTTTTTAGGCTCCTCCGCCATCGGCCTGTTGGTCGCCGCGTGGCTGATTCCCGGGGTCTCGGTGTCGGTGTGGGGCTTCATCACGGCGGTGGTGATCTTCGCCGTCGCGCAGGCGCTCCTGTCGCCGTTCTTCCTCAAGATGGCCAGTCGCTACGCATCGGCATTCCTGGGCGGTATCGGATTGGTCTCCACCCTGGTCGCACTGGTGCTGGCCTCGGTCCTCACCCACGGGCTGAGCATCCGCGGTATCGGCTCCTGGATCGGCGCCACCGTGGTGGTCTGGCTGGTCACGGCCGTGGCCACGGTGGTGCTGCCGGCGCTGCTCCTCAAGAAGAAGGTCGCCTCGAAGTAGCGCTCGGCAGTGGGATCATGGCGAGCGTGCCTTCTCACGCGTTCGCCTCGGACAACGCAGCGCCCGCACACCCGACGGTGATCGACGCGATCATCGCCGCCAACCACGGCGCCGTCGCGTCCTACGGAAACGACCCGGTCACCCAGCACGCAGCCGAAGCCCTCAAGGCCATCTTCGACTCCCCTGACGCCGAGGTGCTGTTCGCGCTCACCGGCACGGCCGCCAACATCATCGCGCTGGCCTCGGCCGTGCGGCCGTGGCAGGAGATCCTGTGCAGCGATATCGCGCACTCGCTGGTCGACGAAGCCGGCGGACCGGTCCGGTTGTCGGGCGCCCCATTGACGAAACTGTCCAGCGATGACGGCCTGATCGACCCGGCTGCACTCGACGCCGCGGTGGCCCGTCGTGGGCCGGTGCACCACTCGCAGCCACGCATCGCCAGCATCACCCAGTCCACCGAGAACGGCCGGATCTGGACCCCGCACGCCATCAAGACCTTCATCGACCACGCCCACGACCTCGACCTGCTCGTCCACATCGACGGTTCCCGTATCGCCAATGCGATTGCCGCCCTGGATGTCTCTCCCGCAGCGGCCGTCGCGGACGCCGACATCATCACAGTGGGCGGCACCAAGAACGGCATGCTGATGGGCGATGCGATCCTGGTGCGCCGCCCCGATCTGTTCGACGGAATTCACTTCGTACAGAAGCAGATCGGCCAGCTGGCCAGCAAGCAACGCTTCGTCGCAGCCCAGTTCGAGGCGATGCTGAACGACGGACTGTGGCTGCAGACCGCGGCCCACGCCAACCACATGTCTGCCCGGCTCAGCGCGGGCTTGCAAGCACTCGGTCTGAGGCTGGCTGCCCCCACCGAAGCCAACGAGGTGTTCGTCGACCTCGAACCCGCGGCCTATGCCGCGGTCTCGGCCGGCTACGCCGTGCACCGCCCCGACCCGCTGCTGCCCACCGTGCGGTTCGTCTGTTCGTGGGCCACCACCGACGCCGAAGTCGACGACGTTCTGGAACTACTTGCACCGATTGCGACGCCACGGCGATGAAGGCATCACGCTTCATCTTCGCCATCCTCGCCGCGGCGCTGATCGTGGCGGGTTGTGCGTCACCCCAACCGCCGGCCCTCAAGACCATCGACCCAGCGCACTTTCAAACCATCGTGGAAAACGCCGCCGCCACACTGCGGGTGCCGGGAGCACTGGTGAAGCTGCAGACCCCGCAGGGCACCTTCACCGCCGAGGTCGGCACCACCGAACTGGGCACGACATCTCCGCCACAGCCCGACACCCATTTCCGGATCGCGTCCAACACCAAAACCATGACCGCCGCGCTGATCCTGCTGCTGGCCCAGGACGGCAAGCTCACCCTCGACGACCCGATTTCGGCTTATGTGCCTGGCGTGCCCCGCGGCGACGCCATCACCCTGGCCGATCTGCTGACGATGCGCAGCGGGCTGTACTGCTACACGTTCGCCCCGGAGCTCTCGGCCGAACTCGATGCCGAGCCGGCCAGGGCCTGGACCCCCGAACAGGTGCTGGCCATCGCGTTCGCCCATCCGGCGACCGCCCCGCCGGGCACCACCTACGACTACTGCAACACCAACTACGCGCTGCTGGGCCTGGTGGCGGAGAAGGCCGGCGGCGCCCCGCTGGCCGGGCAGTTCGACCGCCGCCTGTTCGGTCCGCTGGGCATGCACGACACCTCGTTGCCGGCCGCCGGCGATACCTCCCTCCCCCAGCCGTCCTCGCACGGCTACATGTACGGAAAGACGTTGTACGCGTTGGTCGATGAGGACTACCCGCCGGATCTGGCGACCGCAGCGCGAGCCGGGACCGTGCAACCGATCGACTACACCCACCAGAATCCGTCGTATGCCACCGCGGCCGGCGGCGTCATCTCCACAGCAGACGATCTGGCTATTTGGGTGCGGGCGTTGGTCACCGGCACGGTGTTCGACGACGACTTCGCCCAGCGGTGGCGGGACAGCCTGCGCCCCGAGGATCCGGACCGTCCCGACTGGCAGCAGTACGGCTACGGCATCAGCTTTCAACGGTACGGACCGCACGCAGCGATGTACTACCACGGCGGCGAGATGCCGGGGTTCAACTCATTCATCGGTTTTGACCCGGACAATGATGTGGCACTGGTGATCTGGACGAATCTGACCCTGTCACCGGAGGGGCAGACGACAGCCAACGCGCTGCTGCCTACGGTGCTCGACCAGATCTACCCGGGTCTGAATCTCGGCTGAGACGCTCAGCTGTAGATCGGCTGCCCGTCGGGGCCGAGCCGATACTCCTCGGTGCCCTCGTCAACGCGGGCCGCGTCGGCGCCCAGTGCGACGGCCACCTTGTTGCAGGCGTTGCGCATGACGTCGAGGGTCAGCTCGACCGCCTCCTCCAGCGAAAAATGTTGCCGAAGCTCCTCACCGGACACCTGAGAAGGCGCCCAGATGAGCGCATCGACGTAGCGCAGCGCAGCCTTGTGCCGATCGGACAGGTCGGAGTTCTCGAAGTCGTCGATACCGTCATAGTCGGACTCGGTCGCCCCGGCCTCCAAGGCCGCGGACTCCCGCAGCGACTTGCACAGCCGGCAGTTGTGTTGGCGGGCCCCGCGTAGCCGCACTATCTCGGTGGTCACCGGGTCCAGCGCACGCATCCGCCCCACGGCTGGCACGAAGGTGTCGAGCACGTAATCGGCCGGGTTGGTTTCGTGGTCCCAGACGACGGGTTCGGCCGGCCACTCCACACTCAGTGCGGTCAACCCGGCGCGCATCCGCGGCACGAAGTCGGCCACAAAGATCAGCATCGTCACGGTGAACACGTCGGGCCCGAGCAGATCGGAGAACGCGGCCCGCTGTGCGGTGGTGACGCCGGTGACGTCCATGCTGAACTGCTCGGCGAACTCGGTGACCATGGGGTCGACGGCGCCGCCGCGGGTCTCCGCCGGCAGGGGCGGCAATCCCAGCGTCGACGCGCACACCTCACGCACGTCGGCATTGATATCGGCCAACTTTGGCGGAGACAACGCAACCAGGTGCGTCAACTCATGGAGCAGATCGGCGGACACACCGGCAGTATCCTCCACCGGGTCCGGCAGCGTGCGGTTACCCGGCCCGTTCCCATGGCCACGTCATGAGCGCCCACACCACCAGCACCAGCGCACTGGCCACCAGAACATAGACCGGCCAGGGACCCATCACGTCGAGTAGCGACGCCGTGGCGGGTTTGGCGTTGAGAAACCCGTAGTTGGTGCCTGCGATTCCGTTGAACGTCATGGTTCCCGCCGCCCATGCCGCGGTCACCGCCACCGCGAGTCGGTAGTCGCGCCACCGGGGACGCATCCCACGGCCCCAGGTCAGATAGATCGCGGCCCAGACCACCAGCAGGTGAATCGACCAGAACGCCAGGAACTCGTAGTGCGGGAAGTCCGGGCTCTTGAGCACCGGCGAGATCAGTGCCTGAGTACTCAGCACCAGCCCCCAGTAGTAGGTGAGTACGAATGCCCACTGCCGCTGCGACCACAGCGCGTAGGCACCCACGACGGTCGCCAGATCGGTCAACCGCAACGGCACCGACCGTTCGATGGACGGCGGGATGAGCGTGTAGGCGAGCATCGCGACATAGATCGTGGCGGTCAGGGCGCCGAGAAAACGGCCGAAAACCCGGGATTGATGTTCGGTCTGGCGGCGCCCGAGCCAGACCGACAGAATCGCACCGGCGACGAACACGGCGATCACGGCCCAGTGTGACGGACCGTATGTCGTGAATTGCCGTTGCGACAGCACTTAACTCATTGCGCCTGGCTCACCGAGGACATGTGGAAATCCGGGATCCGTAGCGTCGGCATGGACGCCCGAGTTGCCCAGTCGCCCCACTCGCGCGGCAGGGTCACCTCGCTGATGCCGGCCTCGGTGGCGCGCCGCAGCAGATCGAGTGGGCTCTCGTTGAAGCGGAAGTTGTTCACCGCGGCGGTCACCTCACCGTCCTCGATCAGATAGACGCCGTCACGCGTCAGCCCGGTCAGCAGCAGCACGGTCGGGTCGACCTCGCGGATGTACCACAGTGTGGTCAGCAGCAGGCCACGTTCGGTGCCGGCGGTCATATCAGCCAATTCCGTTGTGCCACCGGTCATCAGCAGGTTGTCGGCGGGCACCGCAACGGGTGTGCCGTATTCGGCGGCCACCGCCCGTGGATAGGCCAGCGCGTTGACCACGCCCTCGTGGATCCAGTCCACCCGGCCGATGTCCATGCCGTTGTCGAAGATCGACACCCGCTCCGAGGAACTCGGAACTGCGACGAACGGTTGGCAAGCCAGCGCCTGCGCGAACGGGTCCGAATACAGCGTCAGCCCCAGATCGGTGAGCTTCTCCCCCACCCGGGTCCCGCCCGGTGCCGACAGCGCGGTGCGCCCCTCCTGCGCCCCACGACCATCCATGGTCCAGGTCAGGTAGATCATCATGTCGGCCACGGTCGAGGGCGGCATCAGTGTCTCGTACCGGCCGGCCGGGAGTTCGACCGTGCGCTGGGCCCACCCCAGCTTCAGCGACAACTCGTCGAGCAGCGAATCCACCCGCACATCAACGAAATCCGACGTGCTCACCCCGGCCCAGGCACTGGCCCCGTCACGCTTGGCGTTGATCTCCACCGACCCGGTCGGCTGGGTGTAACGACGGCGCAGTCCGCTCGAGGTGGCCACGAACGTCGTCTCCATGACGTGGCGGGCATACCCGTACAGCCGATCGGAACCGGCAAACCCCTTGGCCAGCTCACCGGCCATGCCGGTGAACACCTGCGCACCCGTGCCGACCACCGGCGCATCCCAGTCGAACGGCACCCCGGTACCGGGCAACGGTGGCGCGGCATCGCGCGCCTCGGGCGAGGACACCGCGGCCCGCTGGGCCGCGGCCACCAGGTCCGGGATCACCGCCGGGTCCACCTCGGTGGAGCGGACCGACCCGACATGCGCCTTGTCACCGCGGCGCACGATCGAGATCACCGTGATGGTGCGACTGACCGTCTCACCGTTGGTGGTCATCGAGTTGCCGGCCCACCGCAGCGAGGCGTCAGCCCGGTCGGTGACCAGCACGACGGTTTCGGCACCGGGATCTGCTGCGGCCAAGGCGATTTCGACGACCTGCTGTGCGCCGATCATCGGCCGCCCTCCGTCCGGGTGTTCAGTACGTTGATGCCACGGAACAGGGCACTCGGGCAGCCGTGACTGACCGGCGCCACCTGCCCGGGCTGGGCCTTGCCGCAGTTGAAGGCGCCACCGAGACGCCAGGTCGACGGCCCGCCGACGGCCTCCATCGCACCCCAGAAATCGGTGGTGGTGGCCTGGTAGGCCACGTCGCGCAACTGCCCGTCCAGCCGGCCGTCACGGATCCGGTAGAACCGCTGACCGGTGAACTGGAAGTTGTACCGCTGCATGTCGATCGACCAGGACTTGTCGCCGACGACGTAGATGCCGTCGGACACCCGCGAGATCAGATCCTGCGTGCTGAGTTCTTCCGGCCCCGGCTGCAGCGACACGTTGGCCATCCGCTGGATCGGGACATGATGGGGCGAGTCGGCGTATGAGCAGCCGTTGGAACGCGCCTGCCCCAGCCGGGGCGCGAACACCCGGTCCAACTGATAGCCGACGAAGACGCCGTCGCGCACCAGGTCCCAGCTCTGCGCAGACACCCCCTCGTCATCGAAACCGACGGTGGCCAAGCCGAATTCCACGGTACGGTCGGCCGTCACGTTCATCACCGGCGAGCCGTAGCGCATGGTGCCGAGTTTGTCCGGGGTGGCGAACGACGTCCCGGCGTAGGCCGCCTCGTAGCCGATCGCCCGGTCGTATTCGGTAGCGTGCCCGATGGATTCGTGAATCGTCAGCCACAGGTTGGACGGGTCGATCACCAGGTCGGTGGGACCGGCGACCACCGAGGGCGCCTTGGTCTTCCCGGCCAGCAGTGTCGGCAGCTCGGCGAGCTCAGAGGTCCAGTCCCACACGTCATCACCGGCCAGGGCCTCCCAACCGCGTGCCGTCGGCGGGGCGAGTGTGCGCATGGTCTCGAACGACCCGGCGGCCGAGTCGACGGCCACCGCCTCCATCGTCGGCATCACCCGTACCCGCTGCTGGGTGACCGACGATCCGAAGGTGTCGGCGTAGAAGGTCTGTTCCTTGACCGCGTGCACCCCGGCCGAGACGTGGTCCACGCCGTCGGCGGCCAGCAGCCGGCCGGAGTATTCGCCGAGCAGCGCGATCTTGTCGGCGGCGGGGACCGCGAATGGGTCGACGCCGTAATCGGACACCCAGGTCAGATCCGTGTAGACGGGTTCGGCGGCAAACTCGATGCGCTCGGCGTTCAGGGGCGCGAGCGTCCTGGCCACCTGCACGGCGCGGCGGGCCGTCTCGGCCGCCACCTCCGGCGCCAGCTCGGCGTGAGAGGCAAACCCCCACGTGCCGTCGACGATCACCCGCACCGCCAGCCCGACCTCGCGGTTGACCACCGACATCTCCAGCTCGCCGTCACGTAGCTGGATGATCTCGGTGGTGATGCGGTGAATCCGCAGATCGGCATGGCTGGCGCCGGCCGCGGCTGCCGCGGACAGCGCCGCATCAGCCAACTCAAACCGGGGCAGCTCCAGGAAGTCGGCGTCCACACATCGTTGGGCTGTCACGATTCCCCACATTAGAGGGTGCTCTCAGCCTCGGCGCTTACCCTGACCAGATGGCAGAGCTCAGCAGACGGGCTGTTCTGGGTGGTGCCGTGGTGGCCGCCGGTGCGGTCGCCGCGGGAGTCGGCGGCTATCAGCTGCTGCGCAAGCCAGGCCCGAGCGCGGCCGCCCAACCCAACATCCTCGTCATCATCGTCGACCAGATGCGGGCGCCCCAGTGGTTCCCCGATACCCACCAACTGGGCGCGCTGCTGCCGAACCTCGAGCGGTTGCGGACGCGCAGCACGTCGTTCGGCTCGCACTACAGCGCATCGAACATGTGCACACCGTCGCGCGGAGTGCTGACCACCGGGCTGTACTCACACCAGACCGGATGTCTCTACACCGGCGAAGGCCCCACCGAGTCGACGCTGGCGGCCCGCTTCCCCACCTGGGGCACGATGCTGCGCGACGCCGGATACCGCACCTGGTGGTGGGGTAAATGGCATCTGGGCAGCGCGGCCGACAACACCCCCGACGGCCTGGATGTCCACGGCTTCTCCGGTGGCACCTACCCGTCCCCCAACGGCGCACCCAATCAGGGCCTGGCGCAGGATCCTTCGATCGTCGATCAGTTCGCCGGATGGTTCGACGCCCATGCGAGCGAGGGCCCGTGGTGCACCACTGTGTCCCTGGTCAATCCGCACGACATCTGCTGGTGGCCGAAAAACCCTCTGCCAGAAGATGTTCCACACTGGTTCAGTGCCAAGCCGGCGAACTTCGAGACCGCT
Organism: Mycolicibacterium alvei; assembly: GCF_010727325.1. Classification (NCBI taxonomy): domain Bacteria; kingdom Bacillati; phylum Actinomycetota; class Actinomycetes; order Mycobacteriales; family Mycobacteriaceae; genus Mycobacterium; species Mycolicibacterium alvei. The sequence goes on along the minus strand of NZ_AP022565.1, from coordinate 134,308 downwards.
GAGGATCTGCGCCGCCGGGGCAAACCCCAATTGCAGATCGACTACATGAACTTCATGTCGCCGTTGATGACCGGCGCGATGGACTACACCGGGCCCGAGGCGGCCGCGCAGTGGGCACGGTGCCTGGACATGTACCTGTGGCTGCATCAGCAGGTGGACACCCAGATCGGCCGGGTACTCGACACCCTCGCCGCCCGATCGGACATCGACGACAACACCGTCGTCGTCTTCACCTCCGACCACGGCGAGTACGCCGGATCGCACGGCCTGCGCGGTAAGGGCGCCGCGGTGTACGAGGAGAGCATCCGGGTGCCGCTCTACATCCGTGACCCGTCAGGTCATCTGACGCCTGGGCCCGGCGACACCCGCACCCAGCTGACGTCCAGCGCCGACCTGGCGGCGCTGCTGTTGACGATCGCGCACGGCGGGGCCGGCTGGCGCTCCCACTCCCGCTACTCCTACCTGTCCGGACGTGCCGACATCGCCGGTATGGCCGCCGACGCCACCGCGCAAGGCCGGCCGTGGATCGCCCACGCCACCGACGACATGTCGGTGGAAGAGATGGCGGCCTTGCTGAAATCACCGCTCGCCCAGAAGGTGTTCGGCGCCTCGGGCCCACCGACAGACATCCCGACGTCCGCGCCCAGCCACATCGTCGCCGTACGCACCCCCGAGGCCAAGCTCGGCATGTATACGTACTGGAGATCCGGCAGCATGGACATCGACACCTCGCGACCCATCCACCATGAGTTATACGACTACACAACCGATTCAGGAGCCCAGGAGCTGGACAACCAGGCGGGCCGCCACGCCAAGCAGGCCGACCTGCAGGCCCTGCTCGACCATGAGGTGCTCCCCGAACTGCGGGCGCCACTGCCGAGTTTCCTCGATGAGGCGCAGGAGCAGGGGTGGGCGAATATGAAGGAGCTCGCGACGCTGAGGGGCGGCTGAGCCGACAAAGCCGACACGGGACTGAAACCGCTTCGGCGCGCGGTCTGACCCACTAGCGTCTGTGCGACGAGTTGTTCGTTCGCTAGGAGGTTGGCGTCATGCGCGTTCTGGTCACCGGCGGTACCGGGTTTGTCGGCGGGTGGAGCGCAAAAGCGATTGCGGACGCCGGACATTCCGTCCGGTTTCTGGTGCGCAATCCGGACCGGCTGCACACCAGTGTCGCCAAACTCGGAGTAGATGTCTCCGACTATGCCGTCGGCGACATCACCGACCGCGACTCGGTGGTGCTCGCACTCGAGGGCTGCGATGCCGTCCTCCACAGTGCGGCGCTGGTCGCCACCGATCCCAGCCAAACCGCACAGATGATGAGCACCAACATGGACGGTGCGCGGAATGTGCTCGGCGGCGCGGCAGAGCTCGGCCTGGATCCGATCATCCATGTGTCGAGCATTACCGCGCTGTTCAACCCCGATGTGGATACGCTGGAAGCCGACCTGCCGGTGTTCGGCGGGACCGACGGCTACGGCCGGTCCAAGGCCCAGGTCGAGATCTATGCCCGCGGCATGCAGGACGCCGGCGCACCGGTCAACATCACCTATCCCGGCATGGTCATGGGGCCACCGGTCGGCAACCAGTTCGGAGAAGCCGGCGAGGGGGTGGCCGCCGCGCTGCAACTCGGGGCGATTCCCGGTCGCAGCGCAGCCTGGACCATCGTCGACGGACGTGACCTGGCGGCCCTGCATGTGGCGCTGCTCGAACCCGGCCGCGGACCCCGCCGCTATATGGCCGGTGGTCATCGCATTCCGGTGGACCAATTGGCCAAGCTGCTCACCGAGGTCGGCGACAAGACCATGTTCGCGGTCCCGGTTCCCGATACCGTCCTGCGCATCGCCGGGCAGGTGCTGGACCGGGTGGGTCCGTTCCTGCCGTTCCAGACGCCGTTCACCGAAGCCGGGATGCAGTACTACACGCAGATGCCGGACTCCGACGATTCACCGAGCGAACGCGACCTGGGTGTGACCTACCGCGATCCGCGAATCACCTTGGCCGACACCGTTGCCGGGTTTCGGGGACTCGAGCACTGACGGCCGAAAGCGGAGGATGCGCTTCCGGCCGTCTGGCTTGTTCAGTTTGGCGTCAGTTGGCGCCGACCTCAGCCGCGGTCTGCACCACTGTCGCCGCCGGAGCGCCGCCGCCCAGGTGGCGGGCCGCGAAATCGGCCGCCTGGATTGCCATTCCGTTGTCCTTGTAGGAGCTGTGGGCGGCCCGATTCAGGCCGCCGGGGAAGCAGATCGGATCACCGGGGGCGCACAGCTGGATCGTCTTGGCCACGTAGGGCGCACCGATGGCGATGGGTGGTGCGCTGCGGTCGGCCAGGCCCAGAACCCACTCGTCGGGAGTTCCGAACAGCGCCACGGCCGAGACGTGTGAGGCGACCGATGCCGGCATCGGACCGCTGATGCTGGCGGGCAGGACATATCCGGCGGGAACGTTACTGGCGGTGGTGTAACCGGCCACCGCAGCGCCCTGCGAGTAACCGCCGAGCACGATCTGCGTCGCCGGGCACGTCGCCGCGATCGACTGGATCCGGTTGCTCGCATCGGCGATCCCGTCGACGGCCTCGCCGAAGTTAAGTGACGCCGGGTAGTTCACCCCGTACACATCCACAGTCTTGCCCGGCAGGTCTGCGGTGAGCGCGTCGACGAACGCCTGCCCGGTGGCGCCCACCCCCGGTGCCTCGTTGGTGCCGCGGGCGAACACCACCTCGACGTCGGCACACCCGTCAGCGGCATTGGCCGAGGCGATCGGACCGGCCAGCGAGCCGAGGACCATGGCGGTCAGGGCGAGCATGGCGAAGAGCATGGCCTGCGCCGTCCTGATGATCGGAGCGCCCGTTCGGGCCCGCTGCGGTGTGCTCATGAGATTCTCCCCCAGTCCCTGTTTGCTGCGATTACCTGCTACAAGCGCCAGGCAGCGAATTCGATTCCGGAACAGTCAAGTGATCTACGTCATCTGAGCAATTGCGTGCTTCGGGATTGCACGACGGCATTCCGGCGTTGAGGTTGGGCGCTCGGGAGCCCGGCGTGGCGTCCGAAGGTCGCGAACCGCTTTAATGACTCGATGGCCACCTCGCGTGTCCGCACCACTGCACTGGGGTACGCGCTTGTCGCCCCCAGCCTGTTCGGCGTCGTCACCTTCCTGTTGCTGCCCATGCTCGTGGTGCTCTGGTTGAGCCTGCAGCGGTGGGATCTGCTGGGCCCGATCGAGTATGTGGGGCTGGACAATTGGACGTCGGTGCTCACCGATTCGTCGTTCGCCACCTCATTGGGGGTGACGCTGCTGTTCGTGCTTCTGGTGGTGCCGGCGCAGACCGTACTGGGCCTGATCGCCGCGTCGCTACTGGCCCGGGAACTGCCGGGCACCGGATTTTTCCGCACGGTGTACGTGCTGCCGTGGATCTGCGCACCGCTGGCTATCGCGGTGTTGTGGAAATGGATCCTCGCCCCGACCGACGGGGCGCTGAGCACCGTGCTGGGCCGTCCCGTCGAGTGGCTCACCGATCCCGGACTGGCCCTGCCGGTGGTGTCGGCGGTAGTGGTGTGGACCAACGTCGGCTACGTGACGCTGTTCTTCCTGGCCGGCATCCTCAACATCCCTGCCGATGTGCACAACGCCGCGCGCACCGACGGCGCGACCGACTGGCAGCGGTTCCGTCACATCACCCTCCCGATGCTGCGCCCGACCATGTTCTTTGTTCTGGTCACCGGAATCGTCAGCGCCGCACAGGTATTCGACACGGTCTACGCACTGACCGCGGGCGGTCCGCAGGGCCGCACCGATCTGGTGGCCCACCGGATCTATGCCGAGGCGTTCGGTGCGGCCGCGGTGGGCCGCGCGTCGGTGATGGCGATCGTGCTGTTCGTCATCCTGGTCGGTATCACGCTGCTCCAGCACGTCTACTTCCGCCGCAGGATCAGCTATGACCTCACGTAACGCGCTGATCTATGTGGGACTGCTCCTCGGCGCGGTGATCACGCTGCTGCCCTTCGGCCTCGGGCTGCTCACCTCGTTCACCTCGGCCGAGCAGTTCGCCGCCGATGCCCCGCTGTCGCTGCCCACGCCGCCGACGCTGGAGAACTACGGTGGGCTGTCCGATGCCGGCTTCGGTCGCGCTTTTGTCGTAACCGCATTGATGACGGCAGTCATCCTGCTGGGCCAACTGGTGTTCTCGGTGCTGGCCGCCTACGCGTTTGCCCGGTTGCGCTTTCCCGGCCGCGACGCACTGTTCTGGATCTATATCGCGACGCTGATGGTGCCCGCGACGGTGACGGTGGTGCCGCTGTATCTGATGATGGCCGAGGCGGGATTGCGCAATACCTTCTGGGCGCTGGTGCTGCCGTTCATGTTCGGCTCGCCCTACGCGATCTTCCTGCTGCGTGAGTATTTCCGGTCGATTCCGGGCGATCTGATCAACGCGGCCCGCCTCGACGGCGCCCACACCCTGGACGTGATCACGCACGTGGTGGTACCGGCCAGCCGCCCGATCCTCGTCACTCTGGCGCTGATCACCGTGGTGAGCCAGTGGAACAACTTCCTGTGGCCGTTGGTGATCACCAGCGGGAGCAAGTGGCAGGTGTTGACAGTCGCGACGGCCGGCCTGCAGACGCAGTACAACGCGCAGTGGACGCTGGTCATGGCCGCCACCACGGTGGCGATCGTCCCGCTGATCGTGTTGTTCATCGCGTTCTCGCGCAACATCGTCCGCTCGATCGTGGTGACGGGGATCAAATGATCGTCGAGATCTACACCGGGGCTGTGAAATCGCCGGCGCAACGACCCTCACGTCGATCTCGCGGCAGGAGGCAGGCATGAGGCGCTCCACGCTGGCCGCCGCCGGCCTCGCCCTCGCCATGGCCACACTGCTGGTGGCGGCGACTCTGCTGGGCCACACCGCCGAACCCGAGGGCCGCACCGTGGTGACCGTGCGACTGTGGGACCCGCAGGTCGCGGCCGCCTATCGAGAGTCCTTCGCCGAGTTCAGCAGCGAGCATCCCGATATCGAGGTACGGGTCAACACCGTCGCCTACTCGTCCTACTTCGACAGCCTGCGCACCGATGTGGCCGGCGGCAGTGCCGATGACATCTTCTGGCTGTCCAATGCCTACCTGGCCGGGTACGCCGACAACGGCCGGTTGCTGGACATCGGGCAGACGCTGGGCACCAACGCTGCCCGAGCCTGGGAAACCTCGGTGGTCAACCAGTTCACCCGTAACGACGCCCTGTGGGCCGTTCCGCAACTGACCGACGCCGGTATCGCGGTGTATTTCAACGCCGACCTCATCGACGCCGCCGGAGTGGACCTCGCCGAACTGACCACGCTGCGTTGGTCGAACGGGCCCGACGACACACTGCGGTCGTTGGCGGCCAGGCTCACCGTCGACGAGCAGGGTCGCACCGCCGGCACCGAGGGTTTCGACACCGGTCGGATCCGGCAGTGGGGCTACAACGCCGCCAACGACCTTCAGGGCATCTACCTCAACTACATCGGCTCGGCGGGTGGCATCTTCACCATCGGAGACCGCTTCGCCTTCGACAACCCGCAGGCGGTCGAGGCCTTCACATATCTGGTCCGGATGATCAACGACGATCACGTCGCCCCGCCCGCCTCGGCCACCAACAACAACGGAGACTTCTCCCGCAATACCTTCATGCAGGGCCGGATGGCGCTGTTCCAGTCCGGCACCTACAACCTGGCCGCCATTGCGGATCAGGCCCGGTTCCGGTGGGGTGTGGTCATGCTGCCCACCGGCCCCAAAGGCCGGGTCAGCGTCACCAATGGCATTGCCGCAGCAGCTAACTCGGCAACCCGCCACCCGGGTGCGGTGCGGCAGGTCCTGGCCTGGATGGGCAGCAAACGGGGTAGCGAGTTCCTCGGGGTGAAAGGTGCCGCCATCCCCGCCGTGCTGGCCGCCCAACCCGTCTACCACGACTACTGGAAAGCGCGCGGCGTGGACGTCAGCCCGTTCTTCCGGGTGCTGCGGGGGCCGCGGATCCCGGCACCGGGCGCAGCCGGCTTCCCGGCCGGATATCAGGCCCTCCAGCCCTATTTCGACGAGATGTTCCTGGGCCGACGCGATGTCGAGAAGTCTCTGGGCGACGCCCAGTGGGCCGCCAATACTGCGGCAGCACGGTGACCACGGGCCGCCGGTACATCGCCTACATTGGGCTGATGCCCAGGCACCCCCGTGCATCCCGCCGCCGCGTGACGGCTGCATTGTTCGCCGCGGCCATGTTGGTCGCCGCCCCGGCCTGCGCGGCCGGACACTCCCCCAACTCCACGGCCCCGGCGGCACCACCGAGCGACGCCGGATTCGCGCCTTCGGCACCGGCGCCGGAAAGCGGTGCGGGGCTCAAAGAGGCCCCGATACCCGCCGACCTCAAGCGAGACATCGTCAAGACCGCGTCGATGTCGATCACCACCGGTACCCCGGCTGCGGTGGCCGACAGGGCCGTCGCACTGACCGCCGATGCCGGTGGCCGGGTGGACAGCCGCTCCGAAGACGCCGGCTCCAGCTCGGGGCGCGCACACATCTCACTGGCGCTACGCGTACCGGCCGCCAAACTGGAGGGCACCCTCGACGGGTTCACGAAACTCGGCACGGTGCAAACCGTCGAGGTCCGCTCCGACGATGTGACCTCGCAGCGCGTCGATCTCGACGCCCGCATCAATGCGCTGCAGACTTCGGTGGACCGGCTGCTCGGGATCATGCGCGACGCCAAGGATCCCGAGGCGTTGATCACGGCCGAAAACGCCCTGTCACAGCGCCAGGCCGACCTCGACAGCCTGCGTGCGCAGCGCACCCAGCTCGGCGACCAGATCGACTACAGCACGGTCAATCTCGACATCACCGCCGAGCAGATCGGTGGCCCCGCCCCGCAGTATCAGGGGTTCTGGGGCCAGGTGGAGCGCGGCTGGCACGGCTTGGTGTCCGCGGCCACCGGATTCGTGATGCTGTTCGGCCTGCTGCTGCCGTGGCTGGCGGTCTTCGTCACCGCAGCTGTGATCGTCTACGTCGCCATCCGGCTGACCCGACCGCGGTCCGGGCAGCCCTCAGTGCCGAGGCAGGCTGGTCGGCAGGACGGTGAGCTCCAGGGCCAGGGCGGTGCCGCAGACCAGAACGAGGATGGCGAAGGCGATCCAGTCACGAGCCCTGGGCCCTGACGGCGCTGCCGAGATCTGGCCCGCGCCACCGCGTGCGGTGATGGCGTCGCCCATCTCGTCGCCCCGGCGCAACGCCACGGTGACGGCTGCGGCGAGCAGATCGATCAGATTGGCCACCCGTTGCCGGTGCCGCTCCCGGAACGTCTCGGCCGGTTCGACCGGGCGCAGCCGGTGCGCCGCGTACAGCGTGCGGAACTCGTCGATCAGCATCGGAAAAGCCCGCAGCGCCAACGCAATCGTCACCGCCCAGTCGTCCACCGGGATGCGTAGCCTCCGCAGCGGGCGGCCCAGGGTGGCCACCGCCGGGGCGACGTCGGCGACGTTCGTCGTCCAGGACACGAGTGCGCCGAGCCCCAACAACACGATCGCCAGCGCGGTGACCCGCAGGAAGTTGAGGAGCCCGCCCAGACCGACCTGCACCGAGCCGATGTCGATCATCGGGGCACCGCCGCCCAGCGCGGCGAGCGCCCCGCCCAGCGCCACCAGGATCCACAGGAACAGCGGGATCGACGGCAGCGCGCCACGCGGAATGTGCGCCAGCCTCGCGGTCACCAGAACCAGCACCGCGACGAAGGCGATCGGCACCCATCCCGGATAGAAGGTCAGCAGCACGCCGATACCCGCCACCGCGAGCAGTTTGGTGCCGGCCCACAGTCGGTGGATGACGGTGTCGCCGGGGACCGGGCGCAACAGAACGACCGGTCTGCGTTGCCCTCGGGTCGGAGCGGTCATCGAGAACCCCCGGCAGTCGTCGGAGCAAGAGCGAGTTCACCGTGGTGCAGGTGCAGCGTGCGCGGGCACAGACCCTCCAGGCCGGTGAAGTCGTGCGAGATGACGACGACGGTGAGCCCGTTGTTGCGGCGCAGATCCTCCAGCAACCGCAGCAGCCCCCGTTGGCTGGAGGCGTCCAGGCCGGCCAGGGGCTCGTCGAGGATCAGTGCACGTGGCGACCGGGCCAGCAACCCGGCAAGCACCACCCGACGCATCTGACCGCCCGAGAGTTGGTCGATGCGCCGCTGGGCCAGTGCCGCATCCAGACCCACCATCTCCAGTGCGCCCGCGATCTTGTCGCTCTCGCGCGCCGAGAAGCCTGCGGCCGAGGCGATTTCGCGCCCGACGGTGCTGCGCATCAATTGCAGGCGGGCGGCCTGGAACGAGATCGCCACCGAGCCAACCTGCTGTGACACCGGCACCCCGTCGAGCAGGCACGCACCGTAGGTGGGGGCGGTCAGCCCGGCCATGATCCAGGCCAGGGTCGATTTGCCGGAACCGTTCACGCCGTGCACCAGCACTCCGTCACCTTCGTTGACGGTGAACGTGATATCACGCAAAGCAGTTTTCGCCCAAGGGGTTCCGTTGCCGTAGTCGTGTCCGACGCCGGTCAGCTCCAGCACCGGCGCGGCGCTCGCCGTGGAGCGCACCCCTTCCCGCGGCACCGCGGAGGTCTGAACCATGTCGGTGTTGTCGGCGGTGCCGCCGTTACCACTGAGCGTCACCGTCCGGTCCGCGGAATCAGCCTCGTCGTTGTAGTGCGTGATGTGCACCAGCGACATCTGATGATGATCGGTCAGCCCGGACAGGACGTTCATCAAGGTGTCGCGGCCCTGTTGGTCCACCATGCTGGTGACCTCGTCGGCGATCAGCAGCGAGGGTTCACGGGCCAGCGCCGCGGCAACAGCCAGTCGCTGCAGTTCGCCGCCGGACAACCCGCCGGTGTCACGTTCGGCCAGGCCGTCGAGCCCCACTTCGGCCAGGAGGCGCTCAACGTCGGCGGTCGCGCCGACCGGCAGTCCCCACACCACGTCGTCGGCCACCCGGGTGCCCAGCACCTGGCTTTCCGGATGTTGCATCACCACCGCGGTGCCGCCGATGCGACCCAGCCCCACCGCGCCGGGCCGCTCGATGCTGCCCGAGGTGGGTTGGCGCCCGGCCAGCATCAGCATGAGGGTGGTCTTGCCCGAGCCGTTCGGTCCGGTCACCGCGACATGTTCGCCGGGCTGGAACTCCATCGAAACCGGCCCCAGTGCGTCGCGCCCGACCCCCGGATAGCGGAACCGCACGTCGGTCAGGCGGGCCGGTACCGGCGCGATCACCGCCGAGTCGTCGTCGACGTCGAGCTTGTGGACATCGGGGACCCCGAGCAGTCGCGCCAGGATCCGCGAAAGCGCCCACCAGCCGATCATGCTGACCGAGGTGATGCTGACGATGCCCATGACCAGCATCAGCACGGGCCAGTAATCCAACAAGGTGCCGAAGGTGGTCCGCAGCGGTTCGGCGGTCACGTCGAGCAGCGGGATCCGTTCCAGGACGTTGGCCAGCCCTTCGATGCCGGCAGTCAGCGAGTCGAAGACCAGGTTGCGCAGCCGTGACAACACGGACAATGCGGCGATGGCCGCCATCCCGAATATCGCGCCGGCCACGACCGCCGTGCCGAACGCGGTGGCCGTGCCCTTGCCGCGACGCTTGACCACACCGGTCAGCCCACCGATGTAGGCGCAGTCGATGACGGTCATCAAGCCGCCCATCCCGGCGATCAGGAAGGCGATGGTGCCCGCGGCGATGGTGGCTGCGAGGAGTACCCGCAGCCGGTAGCGGTAGGCCAGCAGACCCATGGGCACCGTTCCCAGCACCGAAAGCCCGGCCGCGAACGGCACCACCACCGCGATGATCGCGGTGGCCGCGCAGAGGGCCGCCATCACTGCGGCCTGCGCCAGCTCGCCGGGGGTGAGGCCGCGTCGAGGCGTCGTCGCCGGGGGTATCGCGGTCATCGTTTGATTCTGCCAGTCACGATCGCCGCCGACGGTTGTCCGTGGTGTGAGCGAGAGCACCCCGGGCAGGTAGACTACATAGTAAATCTATGTAAAGATGGTCGGTATGCCGACCCCGACCGAGGATGTCACGGTAACCGACGAGTCCGAGCTTGGCGCTGACCTGCTGTCGGTCGTCGCCCGGTTGAACCGACTGGCCACCCAACGCACCCGCCTGCCGCTCCCCTGGGCCCAGGCCCGGTTGCTGTCCACCATCGAGGACCAGGGCGAGGCCCGCATCTCCGACCTCGCCCTGCTCGACCACTGCTCGCAGCCGACCATGACCACCCAGGTTCGCCGCCTGGAAGACGCCGGCCTCGTTACCCGCACCACCGATCCATGCGATGCCCGCGCGGTGCTGATCGCCATCACCGAGGAGGGCCGTCAGACCCTGGAGCAAGCCAGGGCCGACCGCGCCGCGGCGATCAACCCGAGGCTCGACCGACTCACCGCCGAGGAGCGCCAGACGCTGGCGGACTCCGTCGGCATCATCCGCCGATTGCTCACCGACGTCGACGAGCATCCGCTCTCACACCACACCAGTTAGGAGTCACCGCCCCATGTGGCGCCAACCCAAGGCCGTCTGGGCCGTCGCTTTCGCCTCCGTTGTCGCCTTCATGGGTATCGGACTGGTCGATCCCATCCTCAAACCGATCGCGGACAACCTCGGCGCCTCGCCGTCGCAGGTGTCGCTGCTGTTCACCAGCTACATGGCGGTGATGGGCGTGGCGATGCTGATCACCGGAGTGGTGTCCAGTCGCATCGGCCCCAAGCGCACGCTGCTGCTCGGCCTGGTGATCATCATCGTCGGTGCCGGCCTGGCCGGGATGAGCGAGAACGTGATGCAGATCGTGGGGTGGCGCGCCCTATGGGGCCTGGGTAACGCACTGTTCATCGCGACTGCGCTGGCCACCATCGTCAACTCCGCGAAAGGCTCTGTGGCACAAGCCATCATCCTCTACGAGGCGGCACTCGGCCTGGGCATCGCGATCGGACCACTGGTCGGCGGCGTGCTCGGCTCGATCTCGTGGCGCGGCCCGTTCTTCGGCGTCTCGGCGCTGATGGCCTTCGCGCTGGTGATCACCGCGTTCCTGCTGCCCGCCACCCCGCGGGCCGACCGTGCCACCACGCTGGCCGACCCGTTCCGGGCGCTGCGCCACCGGGGACTGCTGGGCGTGTCGATCACCGCGCTGCTCTACAACTTCGGCTTCTTCACCCTGCTGGCCTTCACCCCCTTCCCGCTGGACATGACCGCCCATCAGATCGGGCTGATCTTCTTCGGCTGGGGCCTGGCGCTGGCCTTCACCTCGGTGGTCGTCGCCCCGCGGCTCCAACACCGCTTCGGCACGGTGCGGGTGTTGATCCTCAACCTGCTCGCCTTCACCGCGGTACTGACCGTGATGGCGGTGTGGACGGATTCCAAAGCCGTACTGGCATCGGGCGTCGTGGTCGCCGGCCTGTTCATCGGCATCAACAACACGCTGATCACCGAGACCGTCATGAAGGCCGCCCCCGTCGAGCGTGGCGTGGCCTCGGCGGCCTACAGCTTCCTGCGGTTCGGCGGCGCCGCCGTCGCACCGTGGCTGGCCGGAGTCCTCGGCGAGCAGTTCAGTGTCCACCTGCCGTACTGGGTGGGCGCGGCGGCGGTGCTGCTGGCCGCCGGCGTGCTGGTCCTGACGCGTCCGCACCTTGTCCACATCGACGAGGAAGGCACGGCGGAAGACGAACTCGACGAACTCACCGACGAGGCGACAGCGGTCACGGTGGGCAGCGACAGCTGATCGGCCGGAGCCGGCGAATCCGGTCCGCACGCCGAGATTGACGTAAGGGTCGTTGTCCGGCGAGATTCACCACCCTCACGTCGATCTCGGTGCGCTCGGGGTGCCTACAACGCGAACAGCAGAAACTGGGTCACCTGAGTGGGCGAGAAATTGTCGTCGCTGACGGCGATCACCGCTTGCCGACCGTCGGCCAGCTTGGGCCCCAACGTGATTCCCTCGATGTTGTCCAGCGGAGCCGGTCCCGGTGCAGCGGTCAGATCGGCCAGCAGCGTCTTCGTCATCTCGGTGGAGCCCTCGACCAGGCTCGCGCGGTAGATCCGCACGGCCACGTGCGTGCCGTAGCCGCGCTCGACCACCAGAAAGTTCCTGTCGTCGAGCGCCACCAGATCTGACAGGCCGTTGTCCCCGCCCGGACCGGCGGTGACCGGGTCCAGCGGGTAGGTGTACCGGCCGTCGATCGCCCCGGTGTCCGCGTCGAAGCGGATGACGCGGGCCCATGCACCGTGCTGCTCGTCGGGTGGCGGGCCGTCCTCGTACGTGGGTCCCTCCATGGCCGCCCACAGATGCCGTCCGTCCGGTGTCAGCGTGAGCCCTTCCAGCCCGCTGTTGCGCCGCGGACCGTGTTCACCGGCCGACATCCGCAGGGCCTCGGGCAGTGCGAATTCGGAGAGGAAGCTGCCGTCGAGCCCGGCCGAACGCACCCACGGATCCAGCAGAATCGGCCCGTCGACCCGCCGCTCCCCCTCGCTGGTCCAGTACAGCCGCTGCCTGCGCGCATCGAAGGCGATGGCCTCGGAGTCGGGCGGCACCACAGCTGGCCGCACGTCAATGTTCAACGGGCCGAACGGGTGTGCGTCACGGTCCAGCCACGGGCGGGTGGTGACGAACTCGACGTCCCCGATGCCGTTGTCCGACAGTGTGATTCGTGCGGTGTAGAAACGTGCCGGCCCCTTGGCGGAACGCTCGTCACTGATGAGGTAGTAGAGGTCGGCGGCCGGGTCGTAACTGATTCCCGACAACCCGCCGATCACCGTGCCGTCCAGCACAGTAGAAGGGGCAATCTGGTGTTGGTCGAGAAACTCGAACCCCGCAGTGGCGCGTGCGGGGGTACAACCGGACAGGACCAGTAGACCGGCCGCCAAGATTCGGTACAACATCAGGTGATGACGGCGCCCACCAGGATGCCGGCGGCATAGGTGGCCGCGATCGCGACGGCTCCGAACACCAGCTGCCGCAGCCCCGCGATGGCCATCGGCTTGCGGGTGAACTTCGCGGCCACAGCGCCCGCGATCAACAGACCCACCCCGCCGCAGGCCAGCCCGGCCCACAACGACTCGAAGCCCAGCAGATACGGGATGAGCGGGATGATCGCACCGATCGCGAACAACACGAAGGAGGATCCCCCGGCCACCCACGGCGACGGCTTCTCCCGGGGGTCCACCCCCAACTCCTGCACGAGGTGAAAGTTCAGCGCCAAATTTTCGTCGCGGTGAATTTCCTCGGTTGCCTTCACCGCAGTTTCGGCTGTCATGCCCATTTCCTGCAGCATGGCCGCGAGCTCGGCCCGCTCGGCCTTCGGGTTCTTGCGAAACGACTTACGCTCGACGCTGACCTCGGAATCGACCTGCTCATTGGCGGTGGTCACCGACGTGTACTCACCGAGTGCCATCGAGAACGCCCCCGCCAACAGGCCGGCGACACCGCTGAGCACCACGGTCTGGGCCGACGCTGCGGCCCCCACGCCTGCGATCAACGCGGTGTTGCTGACCAGACCATCCATCGCGCCGAAGGTCGCCGCGCGCAGCCAGCCCCCGGTCACATCGGCATGACGGTGATAGCTGACGTGCGGCAAGCCGGTGGGCGACAGGGACTTACCGACCGACTCCGGCATGGCGCCAGTCTTGCCCGGCAACGTCTCGCTTGTCCAGGAAGGCTTACCTTCGTTCCAATCCACCCGCCTGATCGTCGAACGCGTTACCGTCGCATATGACTTCCACTGCTGAGCATCTGCGAAACGCGCTGGACGGCCGTTGGCGCGACGTCAAGAACGCCATGCGGGTCAGGCTGGCCGACGAGGTCTTCCGACCGCACTACACCCCCAACACGACCATTGCCCGGGCCAAGGTGGGCGAGCAGCTCAAGATCATGGCGGCCGCCGGTGCAGCCGAGGACGGTTTCCGTAAACAACACGGCGGCAACGGCGATGTAGGCGCAGCGATCACCCAGATCGAGATGTTGGCGATGAGCGATCTGTCGCTCATGGTCAAGGCCGGGGTGCAGTGGGGCCTGTTCGGCGGCGCCATCGAGAACCTGGGTACCGAACGTCATCACGAGGCCTATGTGCGCCCGCTGATCAACCTGGAACTGCCGGGCTGCTTCGCGATGACCGAGACCGGGCACGGCAGCGACGTGCAATCCCTGGAGACCACCGCCACCTACGATCCGGCCACCCAGGAATTCGTCATCCACTCCGAGACCCCCAACGCCCGCAAGGACTACATCGGCGGAGCGGCCGAGAGTGCTCGGGTGGCAGCGGTTTTCGCACAGCTGATCACCCCGGATGGCGAAGGCCACGGCGTGCACTGCTTCGTGGTGCCGATCCGTGACGATGAGGGCAACGACCGGCCCGGGGTGACCACCTCGGACTGCCACTACAAGGGTGGACTGCCCGGCGTCGACAACGGACGCATCGTGTTCGACCAGGTACGTATCCCCCGGGAGAACCTGCTCAACCGCTACGCGGACGTCGCACCCGACGGCACCTACAGCTCGCCGATCGAGAACCCCGGCCGCCGGTTCTTCACCATGCTGGGCACGCTGATCCGCGGACGGGTCACCGTCGGCGGCAGCGCCGCCGCCGCCGCGCGGGTGGCGCTCGACATCGCCACCCGGTATGCGTTGGAACGCAGGCAGTTCGAGGCGCCCGACGCTGACAGCGAAGTGCTGATCATGGACTACCTGGTGCACCAGCGTCGGCTACTGCCCTTGATCGCGAAGTCCTACGCGCTACAGTTCGCCCAGAACGAACTGGTGGCCAAATGCCATGAGCTGCAGACTTCCGACGATCCCGACGCCGAGGAGCAGCGCGAACTGGAGGCCCGCGCCGCGGGACTGAAAGCCGTCAACACCTGGCATGCCAGCCGTGCGATCCAGGAAGCCCGTGAAGCCTGCGGTGGCGCAGGCTATCTCGCCGAGAACCGGCTCATCGCCCTGCGCGCCGACACCGATGTGTTCACCACCTTCGAGGGTGACAACCATGTGCTCACCCAACTGGTGGCCAAGGAACTGCTCACCGCCTACGCCGACGACATCAAGGGGATGAGCCCGGTCGAATGGGTGCGGTTTGCGGCGAACTTCGCCGGCGAGCGGGTGGTCAAACGCACTGCCGCCCAGACCATCATCCAGACCATCCTCGACGCCCGCCAGGACAACGAGGAGGAAGGCAGCCTGTTCAACCGAGGTACCCAGGTCAAGATGTTCGAAGACCGCGAGGAGTACATGTTGGCCTCGGTGGCACGGCGACTGCAGGGCAAGGCCAAGGAGATGTCGGCCTTCGAGGCGTTCAACGCCGTGCAGGACCACGTATTGCACGCCGCACAGGCGCATATCGACCGGGTCGTGCTGGAAGCCTTCGTCGCAGGCATCGACGCCTGCGAGGACGACACCGCCCGCGAACTGCTCTCCGATGTCTGCGATCTGTACACGTTGTCGGTGATCGAGGGCGACAAGGCCTGGTTCATCGAGCACCGGTTCCTGTCGACAGAACGCGCCAAGGCCGTCACCCGCGGTATCAACGAACGCTGCCGCTCATTGCGGCCGCACATCGAAACGCTCGTCGACGGGTTCGGTATCCCCGAGCAGCTGCGTTACGCGGCGATGCTCGACCCTGCCGAACTCGTCAACGGCTGAGCCGGCTCAGGGTTTCGGAAGCGGGTCGACGGCAACCAGTTTGCCGTCGTCGGAGATCCGGAACCGCACGGTGGCGATGCCGGTCGGCGATGTGGGCGAATCATGGCCCTGCTGCCACTGGTAGTTCACCACCACGGTGTCATCGGCATTGGTGACCACGTTGATGTAGGGCCGGGGCTCAGGGGTGGCCGGGCCGATCGGGCTCTGCCGGTCGAAGAACAGCAGCTGCCCGGGGCTGTTGGGCTCGGGGTTCGACTGACCCACCTGTACCCAGTACAGCCGGCAGTTGGTGGTGTGTCCGCTGTTGACCTGCGTCCACTGCCGGCCCGCTTCGGGGGCAGGCAGTTTGGCGATCTGGTCGGCGACCGTGTCGGCGCTGGGGCCGTCGGTCGGTGCGCAGGTGTCAGGCTTGGGCGGCGGTGCGGACGACGGCCCCCAGCCGCAACCAACCGCAAAGAGACCGATGAAGGCGACGATGACGATCAGCCGTGAGTGCACACCCCGAGGGTAGCGAATCAGACCGGCTCAGCAAGTGAGCTGACGGCGGCGCGCCGATAGGTGACACTGGTGGCGATCCGACTCGCGATCCGCCGACGACCACCGACCCCTAGGAGACACCGATGGCCTGGTTCCTCGCCATGGAAGGCCCCGCCAACAAGGCCGTGCTGTACCAGCTGCAGGAATCAGCCAACGTCCAACAGATCGCCGAGGAGATGGTCAGCGCCGCCACCCTCGATCGCGCGGTGCCCGTCCCGGCCGTGTTGGCGAACAACCGGCAACAGGTGACGGTGTATGTCCGGCCGGCGGCCTGGGGAGTGTGGACGTTCTACCAACTGACCGACGAGGAGCGTAATGCCCTCGCGTCGGCTTCCAATCCACTGGTGGAGGCGCTGACCCAGGCGGCGCGTCAGGCGCAGGCCCGGCCCCAGTCCTAGGACTGGGATTCGAGAACTTGCTCCCCCGATTGGACTCGAACCAATAACCGCCCGATTAACAGTCGGGAGCTCTGCCAATTGAGCTACAGGGGACTACCTTCCGCGGAAGCTCCGCGGCCGAGCGTTGACTCTAGCGTACCGACCGCCGCTGCCGCCAACTCGCTCCCGGACGGGCGCGCCAGGCCCGATGTGAGGCAGGATGGAGTACACACACAACTGCTGTCCGGGAAGCCCGTTTCGGGAGGCACGTCGTCTTGGGAGGAACACTGTGATCCGCTATGCCGCCGTGATCGCCGTCGGCTACGTGCTGGGTGCCAAGGCAGGGCGACGCCGCTACGAGCAGATCGCCAGTACCTACCGTGCAGTGACCTCCAATCCCGCCACCAAGGCGGCGATCGACGCCGGACGGCGCAAGATCGCCAAGCAGGTGTCGCCGGATCCGCAGTTCCTCACGATGACCCCCATAGATGCAGAAACGTCGGTGCTCACCCCAAAGGAGAGCACCGACGGTCGGCGGAACGTACCGGGTAGGAGCTAGCCGATACCCTGCGTGATCGAGGTTCCGGGCAGCAGCGGACCGGTGACCACGCCACCCTGCCCGACGCCGACCCACGGTGTCCCCACGTTGGCCGGCATGCCGTTGGAGTAGGACAGGCACTTGCCGTCCTCTTTGTTCCCGAACCACGCCAGGCAGGCCGGCTGGGCCGTGATCTCAGGGCCCGTGGCAGACGTCGGGATGAGGGCCGGGGCGCCCGCCGCCGCACCGGCAGCCAGGACGAATGCGCCGACAGCGACGAACCGCCGCGTCCGCATGCTGAAACGTGTCACCGGGTGTGCCTCTTTCGCGTCTGATGGGCCCAACTGCGCCTCACCCTATCGCGATGTTGCTGATCACGCAGTCAGGTCGTCGCCACTGGCCTGTTCGAGCAGGCTGCGCCGGTAGGACTCCATGGCCACCAGGTCACCGAACAAGGCGTGATATTCGTCTCCCTGCTCCACCGGTGACATGCGTTGCAGCTTGGACTTCACCTCGGCGATCTGGCGACCCACCCAGACCTCCTGCAGTCGGGCCAGCACGCTGCTGATGTAGCGCGGCAGGTGCTCGTCGTCCTCGACGTTGATGGCCTCGACGCCCAGTTCGTTGACCAGGCCGGCCGCGGCCGGGGCGATGGTCTGCTCGCGGACGGTCTCGATCCACTGGGCCCCGGATATGCCCGATGCCACGCCGCCGGCCGTCTCGATCGCCGAACGTACGGCGGCGTACCCGGGGTGGGTGAAGCTCTCGACGGTCAGCGAATCGAACACCGGGCCGGCGATCGCCGGATACTGCAGACCCGCCTTGAGCGCCTCGCGCTGCGGCCACAGCGTCGGATCGGTCGGATTGGGTCGGTCGATGGGTGCCGATTCCGGGGTCTGCCTGGGTCGCACCGGTTGCCGCGCAGGCTGACGCCGCGAATCCCTGCGGCCGCCACTGGCTTCCTCCCGCACCCGGCCGATCACCTGAGCGACGTTGTCCCAGCCGACCCAGCCGGCCAGCTGCCTGGCGTACTCGTCGCGCAGCGTCTGGTCCTTGATCCGGGCCGCGATCGGCACGCAGCGCCGCAGTGCCGCCACCCGGCCCTCCGCGCTGTCCAGGTTGTGCTCGGCCAGTGCGCTACGAATCACGAACTCGAACAACGGCGTTCGTCGTGCCACCAGATCGCGCACCGCACCGTCGCCGGAGCGCAGTCGCAGGTCGCACGGATCCATCCCGTCGGGCGCCACCGCCACGAACGACTGACCGGACAGGTTCTGCTCGCCCTCGAACGCCTTCACCGCGGCAGCCTGACCCGCGGCGTCGCCGTCGAACACGTAGATCAGTTCACCGCGGAAGAAATTGTCGTCCATCATCAACCGGCGCAGCATCGACAGATGCTGTTCACCGAACGCGGTGCCGCACGAGGCCACCGCGGTGGTCACCCCGGCCTGGTGCATGGCCATCACATCGGTGTAGCCCTCGACGACGACGGCCTGATGTCCCTTGGCGATGTCCCGCTTGGCGCGGTCCAGTCCGAACAGCACCTGCGACTTCTTGTACAGCACCGTCTCGGGGGTGTTGACGTACTTGGCCTGGTTCTGATCGTCGTCGAACAACCGACGCGCGCCGAAGCCGATGGTCTCGCCCGAGGACACCCGAATCGGCCACAGCAGCCGTCGGTGGAACCGGTCCATCGGCCCGCGCTTGCCCTCCCGGCTCAGCCCGGCCGCCTCCAACTCCTTGAACTCGAAACCCAAGCGCAGCAAATGCTTTGTCAGCTTGTCCCACCCCGACGGCGCGAAACCGCACCCGAACTGGGCGGCCGCGGCGGCGTCGAAGTTGCGCTCGGTCAGGTATTTGCGCGCCTCGGCGGCCTCATCCGAGGTCAGCGCCTCGGCGTAGAACTCCTGGGCGGCGGCATTGGCGGCCAGCAACCGGCTGCGGCTGCCCCGGTCGCGCTGCACATTGGTCGTCGACGAGCCGGTGTAGGTGACGGTGTAGCCGACCTTGTCGGCCAACAGCTCGACCGCCTCGACGAACGTGACGTGCTCGATCTTCTGGATGAAGGCGTAGACATCGCCGCCCTCGCCGCAGCCGAAGCAGTGGAAGTGACCGTGATTCGGCCGCACGTGGAACGACGGCGACTTCTCGTCGTGGAACGGGCAAAGACCCTTCATCGAGTCGGCCCCGGCCCGCCTCAGCTGGACGTAGTCACCGACGACATCCTCGATGCGGACCTTTTCACGGATGGCCGCGATATCGCGATCTGAAATCCGGCCGGCCACCGGCTCATTCTAGGGGTCTGGGCGAACGGGCCTCATGCACTCGCTCCAACCGGCTCTCGGTGTAGGACGCAATCTGGTCGACCACCACGCGCAACCGGGCGCCGTCGTCGGCGGCCGCGTCGAACTCTGGCGCGAACTGCGGGTCCAGGCTGCCCGGCGCCTGCGCCCACAGCGCGAGGGCGACCTCGTGGATGAGGGTGCGCTGATCAGCCTGGATCTGCAGATGCCGGTGGTCGGACATGATGAACTGCAGCGCCAGCATCTTGAGCAGGACCACCTCGGCGCGCACCAGCGGCGGAACCGTCAGCTCGGCGTCGAAACGACGTAGCGGTCTGGCCCCGGCAACGGCCCGGGTCTGGGTGATCGCCGCATTGGCAAAGCGCCCGACCAGTTCGCTGGTCAACGTCTTCAGGGCAACCGAGGACGCCAACGTTCCGTCGTAGCGCCCCACCGCGGCCACCACGGGCACGTGCGACAGTCGCTCGGCGGCGGCCAGCAGATCGTCGTGGGTGACGCTGGGAAAGTTCTTGGCCCCCAGGTCCGCCAGCGAGGACGCCGCATCGGGATCGCCGAGCACCCGCAGGTCGATGCGCCCGGAGATCACGCCGTCCTCCACGTCGTGCACCGAATAGGCGACGTCGTCGGCCCAGTCCATCACCTGGGCCTCCAGGCACGGCCGCTCGGCGGGCGCACCGGCGCGCATCCATTCGGCGGCCTCGACGTCGTCGTCGTAGAAACCGTATTTCTTACGGGTGCCGAAGCTCGGCCACGGATACTTCGCCACCGCGTCCAGCGCGGCCCTCGTCAGGTTGAGTCCGGCAGAACGTCCCTCGGCGTCAAGAACTTTGGGCTCCAACCGGGTGAGTATCCGGAAGTTCTGGGCATTACCCTCGAACCCGCCGAACGGTTTCGCGATCTCGTCGAGCGCACGCTCACCGTTGTGCCCGTAGGGCGGGTGCCCGATGTCGTGGGCCAGACCGGCCAGGTCCACCAGGTCGGGATCACAGCCCAACCCGATCGCCATTCCGCGACCGATCTGGGCCACCTCGAGTGAGTGGGTGAGCCGGGTGCGCGGGGTGTCTCCATGTCGTGGCCCGACGACCTGGGTCTTGTCGGCCAGCCGCCGCAGCGCTGCACTGTGCAACACGCGGGCCCGATCACGGGCGAAGTCGGTGCGGTGCTCGGTGTCGGTCCCGGGCAGCGCGGCACCCTTGGGCGACTCGACCACCAGACGTTGCCCGTCGAAGTCGTCATAGCAGGCCTGCGTATCCCCGTTCACCGACGCACAGTCTGCCAGGAACCGACGCGCCAACCCCGCAGCGCATTAGATTGGCGGTCATGCGTATCGCCCGTCTGCTGTCCGCGCTGCTCGCGATCCTGCTCACCGGACTGTTGGTTGCCCCCTGCGCCGCGGCCGAGCCGCCACTGCGGTTGGCCACCCAACTCACCGACCACGCCGGGGTCTTGTCGGCTCCTCAGCGCGCCAACGTGGAGCGTGCCCTCGACCAGCTCTACGACACCAAACGTATTCAGCTGTGGGTGGTTTTCGTCGACGACTTCTCCGGCCAGAACCAGTCGGGCTGGGCGCAGAGCACGATTCAGCTCAGCGATCTCGGCGACGACGATGCGCTGCTGGCGGTCGCAACCAACGCGCGGTCCTATGCCTTCCAGGTGCCGAGCACCGTCCCCGGCGGCAACGCCCGCGCCGACGACATTCGGCGCAACAGCGTCGAACCGGCCCTGCGTCGTGACGACTGGGCGGGTGCGGCCATCGCCGCCGCCAACGGTTTGAAGGCCAATCCTCCCGCCGCGGCGGCGGGAGCCGGGATCTCGTGGCCGGCCCTGCTGATCGCCCTCGGCGTGGTGCTCGTGCTGGCCGGGTTGTTGTGGTGGTGGTCGCGCCGGCGCCGGGCCAAGCGCCGCCGCGCCGAGTTCGAGGCGGCCAAGCGAGTCGATCCGACCGACCCCAACGCTTTGGCGTCGGTGCCGCTGGATGCGCTCGATGAGCTGTCCCGCTCGATCGTGGTCGACGTCGACAATGCCGTCCGCACCAGTGCCGCTGAGCTGGAACTGGCGGTCGAGGAGTTCGGCACCCACCGCACCGAACCGTTCAGCATGGCCCTGGAGAATGCGAAAAAAGCTCTGGCCCAAGCATTCACCGTGCGGCAGACACTCGATGACGACGCCCCCGAGACACCGCTGCAGCAGCGTCAGCTGTTGACGCAGGTGGTGGTGTCGGCGGCCAGGGCCGACCGCGAGTTGGACGCACAGAGCCAGGCCTTCGAGCAGTTGCGCGATCTGGTGATCAACGCCCCGACCCGGCTCGACGCCATGACCCAACAGATGGTCGGCCTGACCGCCCGCCTCGAACCGAGCGGCCAGACACTGAACACCCTGCGCACCCAATTCGACGCCACCGCATTGAGTTCGGTGTCGACCAATGTGGACACCGCCAAGGAACGCCTGGCGTTCGCCGACCGCAACATCACCACGGGCCGCAGCCTGGTATCCCGGCCTGCCACCGATCAGACCGCGCTGGTGGATGCGGTGCGCTCGGCCGAATCCGCCCTCGATCAGACCCGGACCCTGCTCGACGCCGTGGACAGCGCCGCCTCCGACATCAACCGGGCGCTGGCCGACCTGCCCGCCGCGATCACCGATATTCAGGCCGGTATCGACCAGGCGAATTCACTTCTGGCGCAATCCGGTACGCCGCAGGCCGACAAGCTGAGTACCGCCCGTGACATGGCCAGGAAGGCCGCCGACGACGCTACGACCAACGGCAAGGCCGACCCGCTGGGCACCTTCACCCGGCTGACCAAGGCCGACGCCGAACTCGATCAGCTGCTGGCCGGCGTGCACGAACAGCAAGAGGCCGCCGAGCGACTGGCCCGCGCGCTCGAGCAGGCGCTGTTCACCGCCCAGTCACGGATCAAGGCGGTGTCGGACTTCATCGAGACGCGGCGCGGCAGCATCGGACCGGAGGCCCGTACCCGGCTGGCCGAGGCGCAACGGCAACTACAGGCCGCCGCCGCCAAACGCACCGAGAATCCCGATGAAGCGGTGGCACATGCCAACGGCGCGTCGACGTTGGCCGCCCAGGCGCAAGGCCTGGCCAACGACGACGTGCGAGCGGCACAGCGGTCCTACACCTCCCAGTACGGCGGAGGCGGAGGCGGAGGCTCGGACATGGGCGCGGTGCTCGGCGGCATCCTCATCGGCAACATCCTGCGCGGAGGCGGCGGTTTCGGAGGCAGCTTCGGCGGAGGGTACGGGGGCGGCTACGGCGGTGGCCGCAGCATGGGACGCCCGACATCCTATGGCGGATCGTCGCGTTCGTCGGGCCGCAGCTACAGCGGAGGCGGCGGCCGCTTCTAGTAGCGGGGAAAGTCAGCAGCCCTTGAGCCGCACGGCCAGGTAGTCCGACACCTTGTCCAGTGCGATGCGCTCCTGGGTCATGGCGTCGCGCTCACGGATGGTGACTGCGTTGTCCTCCAGGGTGTCGAAATCGACTGTCACGCAATACGGCGTACCGATCTCGTCCTGACGGCGGTAGCGCCGGCCGATCGCACCGGCGTCGTCGAATTCGACGTTCCAGTTCTTGCGCAGCTCGGCGGCCAGATCGCGGGCCTTGGGTGACAGATCGGCATTGCGCGACAACGGCAACACCGCCGCCTTGATCGGGGCCAGGCGCGGGTCGAGCTTGAGCACGGTGCGCTTGTCCACCCCGCCCTTGGAGTTGGGGGCCTCGTCCTCGGTGTAGGAGTCGACCAGGAACGCCATCAGCGAGCGGGTCAGGCCGGCCGCGGGTTCGATCACGTACGGCACGTAGCGGGTGTCGGTCCCCTGGTCGTAGAACGACAGGTCGGCACCGGAATGCTTTGAGTGCGTAGTCAGGTCGAAGTTGGTGCGGTTGGCGATGCCTTCCAACTCACCCCAGGGATTGCCGGCGAAACCGAACTTGTACTCGATGTCGACGGTGCCGTCGGAGTAGTGCGACAGCTTCTCTTTGGGATGGTCGTACAGGCGCAGGTTGTCCCGGTCGATGCCGAGGTCGACGTACCACTGCAGCCGGGTCTCGATCCAGTACTTGTGCCATTCCGGAGCCGTGGACGGCTCGACGAAGAACTCCATCTCCATCTGCTCGAACTCGCGGGTGCGGAAGATGAAGTTGCCCGGGGTGATCTCGTTGCGGAAGCTCTTGCCGATCTGGCCGATGCCGAACGGCGGCTTGCGACGCGCGGTGGTCACCACGTTGGCGAAGTTGACGAAGATGCCCTGGGCGGTCTCCGGGCGCAGGTAGTGCAGACCCTCCTCCGACTCGATCGGACCGAGGTAGGTCTTGAGCATCATGTTGAAGTCACGGGGCTCGGTCCACTGCCCCTTGGTGCCGCAGTCGGGGCAGACGATCTCGTCCATCGACACGGTGTCTGGATCCACGGCGGTGTCGCGCGTGCTCTTCTTGGCGGCGTACGCCTCCTGCATGTGGTCCTGGCGATGACGCTTGTGGCAGCTCAGGCACTCCACCAGCGGGTCGTTGAACACGTCGACGTGACCGGAGGCCACCCACACCTGGCGCGGCAGGATGATCGCACTGTCGAGGCCGACGACGTCGTCGCGGCCGGTGACCATGGACTTCCACCACTGGCGCTTGATGTTCTCCTTGAGCTCAACGCCGAGTGGGCCGTAATCCCACGCGGACTTGGTGCCGCCGTAGATCTCTCCGGACTGGAAGACAAGGCCACGGCGTTTCGCCAGGTTCGCAACGGTGTCGATGATGGATGCCACGGTGCACAAGAGTAGCCACCGGCGTGCGGGCAACCCTAATCCGCCGCGGCGCCGAAGTCGGTTGACATGCGATATCGCGCATGTATTCTGGCCCGTAATGAAAACGATTTCCAACTTGGCGGAGAACCAGCACGACGACGCGCGCGAGCCCAACGCTGCCCCGGCACCCGAAATGCCTTCGCGCGATGTCCTCGCCACCGCGGGCGAGTTGCTGCGCGCACTCGCCGCCCCATTGCGGATCGCGATCGTCCTGCAGTTGCAGCAATCGGCGCGCTGCGTGCACGAATTGGTCGACGCACTGGACGTGCCGCAGCCGCTGGTGAGCCAGCACCTGCGGATTCTCAAGCAGGCCGGAGTCGTGGCCAGCGAGCGGGCCGGCCGCGAGGTCCTCTACCACCTGGTCGATCACCACCTGGCCCACATCGTCGCCGACGCTGTCGCCCACGCCGGTGAGGATCACCCATGACCGGGGCAGTCCGGTCCACCCGCCAGCGCGCGGCGATCGCGGACCTGCTCAACGAGACCGAAGGCTTTCGGTCAGCCCAGGAATTGCACGACGAGCTGCGCCGCCGCGGTGAGGGCATCGGTCTGACCACCGTGTACCGCACCCTGCAGACCATGGCCACCGCCGGCGTCGTCGACACGTTGCGCACCGACACCGGCGAGTCCGTCTACCGGCGCTGCTCGGAGGACCACCACCACCATCTGGTGTGCCGGGCCTGCGGGGCCACCGTCGAGATCTCCGGCGGACACGTCGAGGCCTGGGCCGCCGATGTAGCTCGCGAGCACGGTTTCTCCGACGTGAGCCACACGATCGAGATCTTCGGCATGTGCCGCGGCTGCGGCGACGGGGTCAACTGACCGACTTTCCGCCATTGCGCTTCACACGCGCGGACGCTAAGCCCGATCGCGTACCAGCGCGGACACGATGTCACGTGTGAGCGGCGCCAACTCGATGTCACCGGGCGCGTCAGGATCGATCCAGGCCATCTCGGCGATCTCGGCCTGTGGCCGCGGCTCGCCATCGAGTCTCACGAGATAGAGCCACGCGTCCACGGAGTGGCCGGGTTCATTGGCGGCGGCGGCGGTGAAACGGCCGAGCTCGTCAGCAGCCGCAGCATCGAATCCGACGCCGAGTTCCTCTCGAACCTCACGGATCAGCGCCTCGATCGGCTGCTCCCCCGGCTCGATCTTCCCGCCGGGCTGCATGAACGCCGCGGTCCCACGCTTGCGGACGAGGAGCAACCGGTTGTGCTCGCCCACCACGACGGCCGCGACGATCCGGATGACCGGAGGGGTCACGACATCAGGTCTCGACGCACATCGCCGCCGGTGGCCAGCACCATGAGGATCAGGGTGCGCAGCGCGTCGTCGGTGAGTCCGGCGGCCGGGAAGTTGTAGCGCAGCATCACATCGGCGACCTTCTTGGCCGGCCGCGTGCGCGCAGCACCTTTGGGTGTCGCGCCGTTGGTGGGTGTCTCGACCAATTTGTCCACCAAGACCACCGTGCCCAGCATGGTCTTGCCGGCATGGACGGAGACGCGTTCGCGGATCTTGTTGTTCAGCGGCAGATCCCAGGCCAACGGCTGGGTCAGCGACACCAACTCCAGGTCCTCGGCGATGGCGACCACCCGCACCGAGGCCACCGAACCGTCGACGGTCACGGTCAGCGCGTCGTCGTCTTCCTCGACGACGGACATCACCTCACCGAGTACCGAGGACAACCGCTGCAGCAGGCCGGGCATGTCAGGCTCTGCCGAAGCGACGGTTGCGGTTCACGTACTCCTCGCAGGCGTCCCACAGGTCGCGCCGGTCGTAATCGGGCCACAGCTTGTCCTGGAACACGAACTCGGCGTAGGCCGACTGCCACAGCAGGAAGTTGCTGGCGCGCTGCTCCCCTGACGTCCGGATGAACAGGTCCACGTCGGGGATGTCGGGACGGTGCAGATGCTTGGCGAAAGACGCCTCACTGATCCGGTGCGGATTGATCTTGCCCTCGACGGCCTCGGCCGCCAGTGCTTGCGCGGCCTCGACGAGTTCGGTGCGACCGCCGTAGTTGACGCAGTAGTTGACCGTGATGACGTCGTTGTCGACGGTCATCTGCTCGGCGATGTCGAACTCCTTGATGACGCTGCGCCACATCTTGGGCCGCGATCCGACCCAGCGCATGTTCACGCCCATGGCGTTCAGGTTCTCCCGGCGGCGGCGCACCACCTCCCGGTTGAACCCCATCAGGAACCGGACCTCCTCGGCGCTGCGCTTCCAGTTCTCGGTGGAGAACGCGTAGACGCTCAGGTGTTTGATACCCAATTCGATGGCGCCGCAGGTGATGTCGATCAGCACCGCCTCGCCCATCTTGTGGCCTTCGGTGCGGCCCAGGCCGCGTTGGGTGGCCCACCGACCGTTGCCGTCCATCACCACGGCGACGTGATTGGGTACCTGATCGGCAGGGATTCGGGGTGCGACCGCCTTGGACGTGTGTTGGGGCGGGCGGGCGAAGCGGCCGTTGGTGCCGGCCGGGATCTCGGGGAAGACGACGGGCCAGGTCGAGGTATCCGGGAAGACCGGATAGTCCTCAGGCGCCGGGGGCAGCTGTGGGTAGGTTGTCTTGCCCCGCTTCCCGTCCTTCGTCAATGCCATGGGTCATATCCTGCCTGACCAGCGTCGCGCGCTGTTCGGCGACTGTCCGATCGATCCGGTACGCCCGCTCGACCAGAGGCAATGTCCGCAGCTGACGCTCCAGGTGCCACTGCAGATGCGCCGCGATCAGCCCGCTGGCCTGGCTGCGATGCCCCGATGTGGATGCCTCGGCGTAGTCCCAGTCACCCTCGTGCAGCGCCGACATCAGTTCCAGTACGGGCTGGGGCGGAGTGCTGGATCCGCTGGGCCGACAGTGCACGCACACACTGCCGCCGGCGGCGACGTGAAATGCCCGATGCGGACCAGGCGCAGCGCAGCGGGCGCACTCGGTCAGCGCCGGCGCCCAACCGGCGATCGTCATCGCCCGCAGCAGGTAGGAATCCAGCACCAACTCGCGGGCCCGGCGGCCATCGGCCACCGCACGCAACGCAGCCACCGTGAGCCGGTGCAGGTCGGGCATCGGTGCCCGCTCCTCTCCGGCCAGTCGCTCGGCGGTCTCCAACATCGCGCAGGCACTGGTGTAGCGGCCGTAATCACTGACGATGTCGGCGGCGAACGCATCGATGGCCTGCACCTGGGTGACGATGTCGAGGTTGCGCCCCGGGTGCAGCTGCACGTCGATGTGGGCAAACGGTTCCAGCCGCGCGCCGAACTTGCTGCGGGTACGCCGGACTCCCTTGGCCACCGCGCGCACCAAACCATGGTCGCGGGTGAGCAGGGTGACAATCCGGTCGGCTTCGCCGAGCTTGTGCTGGCGCAGCACCACCGCCCGGTCCCGGTACAGCCGCATCGTGACAGTGTCGCACCATGGCCGGACAGGTTCCGTTACGCACCGCCGATATCCTCGAAAGTGATGGCCAAATCTGCGACTTCCGACCCTCTTTCCCCTATGCCCCCGACCCGGTTCCCCACCCTGACCAACCAGCTCTATCAGCTTGCCAGCGGCGCAGTCACTTCTGCGGAACTGGTAGCGCAGTCGCTGCAGGCCATCACAGCGAGCCAGTCCACCCTCAACGCATTCCGCGTCGTACTGACCGAGCAGGCGCTGGCCGACGCCGCCAAGGCCGACACGGCTCGCGCCACCGGCAAACAACTCCCCCTGCTGGGAATCCCGATCGCGGTCAAGGACGACGTCGACGTCGCGGGGACGCCCACGCGTTTCGGCACCAACGGCACGACGCGCATCGCCACCGACGACGCCGAGGTGGTGCGCCGCCTGAAGGCGGCCGGCGCGGTGATCGTCGGGAAGACCAATACCTGCGAGCTCGGGCAGTGGCCGTTCACCAGCGGGCCGGGGTTCGGCCACACCCGTAACCCGTGGTCGCGCGAGCACAGCCCGGGCGGATCCTCGGGCGGCAGCGCCGCCGCCGTCGCCGCGGGCCTGGTGACCGCCGCCATCGGATCCGACGGCGCGGGCAGTGTCCGCATCCCCGCCGCGTGGACGCACCTGGTCGGCATCAAACCGCAGCGCGGACGCATCTCCACCTGGCCGCTGCCCGAGGCCTTCAACGGGATCACCGTCAACGGGGTGCTGGCCCGCACCGTCACCGATGCCGCGCTGGTGCTCGACGCCGCCTCCGGAAATGCCGAGGGCGATCTGCACCAGCCGGCACCGATCCGGGCCGCCGAATATGTCGGCCGTGCCCCCGGCCCGCTGCGGATCGCCATGTCGACCAAGTTCCCGTTCACCGGTTTCCGCGCGAGGCTGCACCCCGAAATCCGCGATGCCCTGCAGGGCCTGGCCGATCAACTCGGACAGCTGGGCCACACCGTGGTGGAAAAAGACCCCAACTACAGCCTGCGGATGTCATGGGACTTCCTGGCCCGCTCCACCGCCGGCCTGCTGGACTGGACCGACCGGCTCGGCGACGTGGCCTACGACGAGCGCACCGTGGCCAACATGAGGATCGGCCGCTTGTTGTCACAGGACGTGTTGCGCAAGGCCCGGGCACACGAGGCCGCCGCGCAGCGTCGCATCTCCTGGATCTTCAACCTCGTCGACGTCATCATCGCGCCGACCACCGCCCAACCTCCGCCGCTCACACACGAATTCGACCGTCGCGGGTGGTCAGCCACCGAACGCGCCTCGATCGCCGCCTGCCCGGTGACCTGGCCGTGGAACCTGCTGGGTTGGCCGTCGATCAACGTGCCCGCCGGCTTCACCTCCGACGGACTGCCGATCGGAGTCCAGCTGATGGGGCCGGCCGACAGTGAGCCGCTGCTGATCTCGCTGGCCGCCGAGTTGGAGGCGATCACCGGGTGGGCCGCCAAGCAACCCGAGATCTGGTGGACTACCCCCCGTTAGAAACCGAGCCGCCCCAGCTGTTTCGGATCGCGCTGCCAGTTCTTGGCGATCTTCACCCGCAGGTCGAGATAAACCTTTGTGCCGAGCAGCTTTTCGATCTGAGTACGGGCGGCTGTCCCGACCTCACGCAAGCGGGCGCCGCCCTTACCGATCACGATGCCCTTCTGGCTGTCACGCTCGACATAGAGGATGGCGCGCACGTCAATAAGGTCGTCTCGGTCTGCTCTTTCCTCGACCTCCTCGATGACGACGGCCAGCGAGTGTGGCAGTTCGTCGCGCACACCTTCGAGAGCGGCCTCCCGAATGAGTTCGGCCATCAGGACTTCCTCGGGCTCATCGGTGAGCTCGCCGTCGGGGTAATAGGCAGGCCCCGGCGGCAGTTTGGAGACGAGGACATCGGTGAGCACATCGAGTTGTTCACCCGCGGTCGCCGAAACCGGAACGATGTCGGCATCCGGTCCCAGAAGTTCACTGACGGCCATCAACTGTTCGGCGACGCGATCCTTGGGCACCTTGTCGATCTTGGTGACGATGGCGATCAGCGTGGTCCTTGGTGCCACGGCCCGGATCTGCTGATAGATCCATCGGTCACCGGGGCCGATGCGCTCATCGGCTGGGAAACACATACCGATTACGTCCACCTCGGAGTACGTGTTCTTGACCAGCTCGTTGAGCCGTTGTCCGAGCAGGGTGCGCGGACGGTGCAGGCCGGGGGTGTCGACCAGGATGATCTGGAAATCCTCACGGTGCACGATGCCGCGGATGGTGTGCCGGGTGGTCTGCGGCCGGTTCGAGGTGATCGCGACCTTCTGCCCCACCAGGGCGTTGGTCAGCGTCGACTTGCCGGTGTTGGGCCGGCCGACGAAACAGACGAAGCCGGAACGGAATTCACTCATACCGGAGCTCCTGCCCGGTCGGTGACAATCACCGCGGCGTCGGCGGACAGTTCCCGCACGGCGGCGACGCCTGCGTCGTCGGCGGAGCCGCCCAACAGCACCGCGGCCTCCAACCCGGTGGCACCGCTGGACACCGCAGCGGCCACCGCCGCCTGCAACGCGGTCAACTGGAGCGCCGCCAGGGTCACCGGGGCACCCGCGTAGGTGCGGCCGTCCTGGTCACGCACCGCTGCACCGGTGGAAGCCTCGGCGCGGCCCATCGCGCCGCGGGCCAGCACCACCAGCTTGTTGTCTTCTGCGTCGAGCTCACTCATCTGTATCTCGGGTCTCCTGTTTCTCGGATTCAGCCGGGCTGACCAGAACTGTGCCGATCCGCACCCGTCCGCGGTGGTCGGAACCACCTTCAGCGCGCAACCGCAGGCCTTCCCACGTGACTTCGGCTCCGGGCAGCGGCACCCGTCCCAGCTCGAACGCGACCAGACCACCGACGGTGTCCGGTTCGAGGTCTTCGTCAGGCTCCCTCTCGTAGAGCTCGCAGAGGTCTTCGATCGGTAGCCTCGCCGACACGCGGTATTGGCGCTCACCGAGGTCCTCGACCGGAACGACCTCGCCGGCGTCGTACTCATCGACGATCTCGCCCACGATCTCCTCAAGCACATCCTCGATGGTGACCAGACCGGCGATCGCGCCGTATTCATCGACGAGCAGCGCCATGTGGTTGCGGTCGAGCTGCATCTCCTTGAGCAGCTCGTCGAGTGGCTTGGAGTCCGGGACGAAAACCGCCGGACGCATCAACTGCGCCACGTTGGTGTCGCTGCCGCCGTTGGTCGAGTAATAGGTCTGCTGGACAAGGTCTTTCAGGTAGACCACGCCGACGATGTCGTCGACGTTCTCGCCGATCACCGGGATGCGGGAATGTCCGCTGCGCACCGCCAACGACGTCGCTTGACCCGCTGATTTATCACTTTCGATCCACACCATCTCGGTGCGCGGCACCATGACCTCGCGGGCCGGGGTGTCGCCGAGTTCGAATACCGACTGGATCATCCGGCGTTCCTCGTCGGCCACCACGCCGCGCTGCTGCGCCAGGTCGACGACCTCACGCAACTCGATCTCGGAGGCGAACGGACCGTTGCGGAAACCGCGGCCGGGAGTCAGTGCGTTACCGATCAACACCAGCAGGCGGCTGATCGGCGTGAGTAGCACCGAGATCGCCTGCAGCGGCAGAGCCGAGATCAGCGCGATGGAGTAGGCGTTCTGCCTGCCGACCGTGCGGGGACCGACGCCGATGACCACGAAACTCGTCACCACCATGATCGCGGCGGACGCCACCAGGCCCCACCCGACACCGAGATGCCCGTCAAGGTAGGACGCCAGCAGCACGGTGGCGGTGATCTCGCAGGTGATGCGGAGCAGCACGACAAGATTGATGTAGCGAGGCCGCTCGGCGACTACCCGGCTGAGCCGCGCGGCACCCGGACGCTCGTCGCGGACCAGTTCCTCGATCCGGGCGATCGAGACCGTGGACAGGGCGGCGTCGATGGCGGCGAACAGGCCACCGAACCCGACCAGCACCACGGCGCCGAGTAGCGGAAGTATGCCGGTCACGATTCGTCGAAATATCGGGATTTGTCCAGCAGTCGCTGGTCTTTCTCGCTCTGTCGGTCGGTGTGATATGCCTCGACCTGATCAGCCACCCACTCCTCGAGGAGCTGACGCTGCAGCGCGAACATCTCCTTCTCCTCGTCCGGTTCGGCGTGGTCGTAGCCGAGCAGATGCAGCACGCCGTGCACCGTCAGCAGCGCCAACTCCTGACCGAGCGAGTGCCCGGCCTTGGCGGCCTGCTGCTCGGCGAACTCCGGACACAGCACGATGTCACCGAGCATCGCCGGACCCGGCTCGGGCGCATCCGGACGGCCCCCTGGCTCCAGCTCATCCATCGGGAAACTCATCACATCGGTGGGGCCGGGCAGGTCCATCCACCGCATGTGCAGGTCCGCCATCGCCGCGCTGTCCAGCAGCACCATCGACAGCTCAGCCGCCGGGTGCACGTCCATCTTTGCGATGACGAAGCGCGCGACGCTGATCAGCTCGTCCTCCGAGACATCGATGCCCGACTCGTTGGCTACCTCGATGCTCATGATCGGCGGGGCCGTCCGTTCGATGAACGGCGTTGGGAACGGTTGAGCAAGGCCGGCTCCTCATGTCGGGCGTAGGCGTCGACGATCTCGGACACCAGACGGTGCCGGACCACATCGGCGCTGGTGAGCTCGGCGAAGTGGATGTCGTCGACCTCGTCGAGGATGTCCATCGCCGCGCGCAGGCCCGATCGCGCCCCGCCGGGCAGATCGACTTGCGTGATATCGCCGGTGACAACGATTTTTGAGCCGAACCCCAGTCGGGTCAGGAACATCTTCATCTGCTCGGCAGTGGTGTTCTGCGCCTCGTCGAGGATGATGAACGCGTCATTAAGGCTTCTCCCGCGCATGAACGCCAGCGGTGCGACCTCGATCACCCCGGCGGCCAGCAGGTTCGGAATTGCGGCCGGATCCATCATGTCGTGCAGCGCGTCATAGAGCGGCCGCAGGTACGGGTCGATCTTCTCGGTCAACGTGCCGGGCAGAAAACCAAGGCGCTCACCGGCTTCCACCGCGGGCCGGGTCAGAATGATTCGGTTGACCTGCTTGGATTGCAGGGCGCTGACCGCCTTGGCCATCGCCAGGTAGGTTTTGCCGGTACCGGCCGGGCCGATGCCGAACACGATGGTGTGCGCGTCGATAGCGTCAACGTAGCGCTTCTGGTTCAGCGTCTTGGGCCGGATGGTCTTACCGCGGCGGCTCAGAATGTCGAGCGTGAGCACCTCGGCCGGCGACGCGTCCTCGGTACCGGTCAGGATCGCGACGCTGTGGCGCACCGCCTCAGGAGTCACCGCCTGCCCGCGGGAGGCGACGGCGATCAACTCGGCGACGACGCGTTCGGCGAGTGCAACGTCAGCGGGCTCGCCGGTGAGGGTGATCTGATTGCCGCGGGCGTGAATGTCGGCGGTCAGAAGTCTTTCGAGTGCCCGCAGATTCTCATCGGCGGAGCCGAGCAGGCCCACGATGATGTCGGGCGGAACAGTGATGCTGCTGCGGACCGATTCCGATGCGGTGGCCGACGAGTCAGCGGTCGTGTCGCGGGGCGTCACGTGGAGTTTGTGCCTGCTTTCGTGTTCTGGAACGGCCGGATGCCGTCGTACTGTTGTCAGTTTACCGCTGGTCAACGACACGCCCCAATGGTTGAGCAGGCCGGCGGTGATCGGTGCGGCACGGTTGCTGGGCCGGGTTCGCTGACTGGACAAACACACAGGTCAGCCTGGCGGGGGTGGGGAACTAGCCTGCGAACGCGCCCAACTTGGCCTGCACCGCATCACCGTCCGGAGCGGCATACATCTTCTTGGACCGGCGATCGTAGGAGGCGATGAACGGACAGGAATCAGCAGTACCTGACACGGTGCCCAGGTCCTGGATGACTTTGCCGGTCTTCGCTTCACGGAGTTCGATCCCGTATTCGGCGGAGTAGTAATCGACGGTGATCTGGTTCCCGTCGTCGTCATAGACACACGAAGTGGATTTCACCTCACTGCCCTGCTTTCGCTCCAGGCAGGCGACGACATTGATCTCGGAGAACTCGTCTGCCATGGCCCATTTGTCGGAGGGAACCGGCAACCACGTTTCGTCCATGATTCCGAGGCCCTTGTAGAAAGCCGCGATGTTGTAGGGCTTGCCGTATTCCGGGGCGGTGCTGATCCAGTTGTTCTCGCAGATATCGGAAAAGCTGGACGCCGAGTATGCCGTCCGGTCCTGCCCCTCACCGGACACCTTGAAGAGTCCGTAGCCAACCAAGGCGAGCACCGAGACGCTCAGGACAACCACGACGCCGACGATCACCTTGCCGAGTCCTGATTTCCTCGGCTGAAGTGGCGGTCCGGCCGGAGACCAGTTCGGAGGCTGACCGTATGAGGGCTGCCCGTATGGGCCTGGAGCACCCGGCGCCCCGGGCCACTGGTGCGGTTGCGGTGGCGGTGGCGGCCAGTGCGGGGGCTGCTGCCCGTAGGGCGACGAACCTTGGGGCGACGGGCCCTGGGGCGGCAAACTCACGATTGGAGCGTAATGCGAAGCGGGGCAGGCCGTGGGCGCTAAATCGCCCAGCGGTCCGTCAGCACACCGATCGCCCCCAGTGCGACGGCCGCGGCCGTCGACGTGCGCAGCACCGTCGGGGCCAGTCGGACCGCCTTCGCGCCGGCCCCGATCAGGGCGGCGATCTCCTCATCGGCGATCCCGCCTTCGGGCCCGACGATGAGCGTCAGTGAATCCGCTTGGGCCAGAGGCAGTTCGGCCAGTGGCTCAGTAGCCGATTCGTGCAGTGCCAGCACCACTGCCCCGGCGGCCACGGCGTCGGTCACCTGCCGGGTCAGCGCCGCCGAGGAGACCACGCCCTCGACGCCCGGAATGTAGGGACGGCGGGACTGCCGGGCCGCCGAGCGAACCACCGCTTCCCAACGCCGCAAGCCCTTGTCCACCTTCGGGCCCTCCCAGCGGGCCACGCACCGGGTCGCCTGCCAGGCGACAAACCTGTCCGCACCGGCTTCGGTCGCCAGCTCGACGGCCAGCTCTGAGCGATCCGACTTGGGCAGCGCCTGAACCACGGTGACGGTCGGACGCGGGGCCGCGATGGCGATCCGCTCGGTCACCCGCGCCGACAACCGGCCCTTGGCGGTGTCCTCGACGACACAGTGGGCCAGCGTCCCGCGACCGTCGCTCAGATCGATGTGCTCGCCGGCTCGGATGCGGCGCACATTGGACGCATGAAAGCCCTCGTCGCCGTCGACGACGGCGAGTTCGCCCGCGCCCGGCAGCGCGTCGACATAGAAAAGCGCTGTGCTCATGGGGTAACCCGCAGCGTCAGCGGCCGGAGAACGTCTCGCGCAACCGGCTGAACAAACCGCCGGAACTCGCCGAGGCCTGCGTCGAACGCACCTCCGCCGCATCGCGGCCGCGGTTCTCCTTCAGCTTGCGCAGCAGGTCGATATCGGTGTTGTCCAGCCGCGACGGCACCACCACGTCGATGTGGGCGTGCAGATCACCGCGCACCCCGGAACGCAGATGCGGCATGCCGTGGCCGCGCAATGTGGTCACCGCACCGGGTTGCGTACCCGCGGGGATGGTCAGCTCGGTGGGTCCGTCGATGATCGCGTCGACGGTGACCGCGGTGCCCAGCGCAGCGTCGACCATCGGCACCGAGACCGTGCAGTGCAGATCGTCACCGTCGCGGACGAAGAACTCGTGCTGCTTCTCATGGACCTCGACGTACAGATCGCCTGCGGGTCCGCCGCCCGGTCCGACCTCGCCCTGCGCCGCCAGCCGCACCCGCATGCCTTCGCCCACGCCGGCCGGGATCTTCACGCTGATCTCACGACGGGCGCGCACCCGGCCGTCACCACCGCACCGGTTGCACGGATCGGGGATGACTTCGCCGACTCCCCCGCAGACCGGGCACGGACGGGTCGTCATCACCTGTCCGAGTAGCGAGCGCTGCACTGTCTGGATCTCACCACGACCGTCGCAGGTGTCACAGGCGACCGGCGTGGAATTTCCGTTGGTGCCTTTGCCCTGACACAGATCGCACAGCACCGCGGTGTCCACGGCCACCTGCTTGGTGACGCCGGTGGCGCATTCGGAGAGGTCCAACCGCATGCGCAGGAGTGAATCCGCGCCGGGCCGGACCCGGCCGATCGGCCCGCGGGAAGAGGTTCCGCCACCGAAGAACGCCTCGAACACGTCGCCCAGACCACCGAACCCGCTGAATCCACCGGGCGCTCCACCGACCGATTCCATCGGGTCGCCGCCCATGTCCACGATGCGGCGCTTCTCCGGATCCGACAGCACCTCATAGGCGACCTGGATCTCGGTGAACCGGCTCTGGGCTTCCTCGTCGGGGTTGACGTCGGGATGCAACTCACGCGCCAACCGCCGATAGGCGCGTTTGATCTCTGAATCGCTCGCGCCTTTGCTCACTCCGAGCAAGCCGTAATAATCGCGTGCCACGCTGATGTGCCTGACCTTTCTATGCCGGATCGACCGGCTGCATTACCGAGTACCGAGGACTTCGCCGATATAGAGAGCAACCGCCGCAACATTGGCGATCGTTCCCGGGTAGTCCATTCGGGTGGGACCTACCACACCCATTCCGCCGTACACCTTGCCCGAGCTGCCGTATGTGGTGGACACCACCGACGTTCCCAGCATCTGCTCGGCCTCGGTCTCGTGACCGATCCGTACGGTTACCTTGCCCGCTTCCTGCCGGGCCGCCAACAGCCGCAGCACCACCACCTGTTCCTCGAGCGCCTCCAGCACCGAGCGCAGCGATCCGCCGAAATCGGCGGTGTTGCGGGTCAGGTTGGCGGTACCGCCCAGCAGCAGTCGTTCTTCGGAGTGCTCGACGAGCGTCTCGACCAGGACGGTCGCCGATCGGCCGACGGCATCGGCCAGCGCCCCGTGGCCGTTGAGGTGCGTGGCCAGATCACTCACCGCGATCGACGCTGCAGTCAGTGGCTTGCCGTCCAGGGCCTGCCCCAACATCTCGCGCAGTTTGGACAGCTCATGCTCGTCGATGGCGTCGCCGAGTTCCACGATGCGCTGATCGACCCGCCCCGAATCGGTGATGACCACCAGCAGCAACCGCGCCGGCGTCAGCGCGACCACCTCAAGGTGGCGGACCGACGAGGCGGACAGCGTCGGGTACTGCACGATCGCGACCTGCCGGGTGAGCTGCGCCAACAGCCGCACCGCGCGCCGCAGCACGTCGTCTAGGTCAACCCCGGACTCCAGGAAGGACAGAATCGCCCGGCGCTCCGACGAGGACAGCGGCTTGACGTTGTCGATCCGGTCGACGAACTCCCGGTAGCCCTTCTCGGTGGGCACCCGGCCCGAGCTCGTGTGCGGTTGGGTGATGTAGCCCTCGGCTTCCAGCACCGCCATGTCATTGCGGACGGTGGCGCTCGACACACCGAGGTTGTGACGGTCCACCAGGGTCTTGGAACCGATCGGCTCCTTGGTGGCCACGAAGTCGGCGACGATGGCGCGGAGCACCTCGAAACGACGCTCGTCGGCACTCCCCACCTGTTCACCTACCCTTCGCAGCAGCGTCTGAGTGTTTTGCTTGGTTCATTTTACTGACCAGCAGCGGGTTTACCGATTCAGCGGTGAAACGCTCCAGGCCTTCACTCCGGATGGCACCGGCGCGGGCGATTCCCCACCAGGGTATTAACCTAGGCAACTATGCCGATGGCAACACCGCGCACCACTGCGACGGAGGCGGGCCGGCGATGATCTTCAAAGGTGTCCAGGAGGGCAAGCCCTACCCGGAGCACGGCTTGTCCTATCGGGACTGGTCCCGCATCCCGCCACGTCAGCTGCGTCTCGACGAACTGGTCACCACGACCACGGTGCTCGCGCTGGACCGGTTGCTGTCCGAGGACTCGACGTTCTACGGCGACCTGTTCCCGCACGCGGTCAAGTGGCACGGCGACATCTACCTGGAAGACGGCCTACACCGTGCGGTGCGCGCGGCGCTGCGGAACCGCACCATCCTGCATGCCAGGGTATTCGACATGGACGCGCTGACGCCGAGTCCGACCTGACTCAGTTTCTCGTCGCCTCACGCAGGCTCCTGGGCCGAATATCGGTCCAGGTCTGCTCGACGTAGCTCAGGCACTCGTCCCGACTGCTCCCGCCGAAGGCCACCCGCCAGCCCGACGGAACCTCGGCGAACGCCGGCCACAGGCTGTGCTGGTCCTCATCGTTCGCCAGGACATAGAACGTGCCGTTCTCGTCATCGAACGGATTGGAACTCATCGAGTCTCCTCATCGAAGGGTGGGCCAGGTCGGCACCCAGCACCCGGTCGGACAACAGGCCGAGGCAACTCAGGTTCGGGAAGCCCGGACCCTGGGTGAGCCCGGCCAGACCAGGCAGGAACAACTTCGGGAACACGTCGGTCAGGGCCAGGTCGTGGCCGATGTGCTCCTGCAGGGTGTCCCCCGTCAGCGGACCACCCAGACCCAGCTCGAGCAGGTCCAAGGCGTCCTGGCTGAACAACGGGGCGAACCACAGGGCATCGGCCCCGGACCCGTCGATCACCAGGTCGAAACCGTGCACCGTCTCTGAAGGTTCCCCCGACGCTTCGCTCCTGGGACTGGTCGACAACGTCAACCGGATCCGTTCATCTTTGGCCACTGCGTGCGCGACCCGGCCACGAAGGTGACGGATCCGGTCGTCGGCCAGCAGCGCGTCCTGCACCCGCGCCGAGAACACCCCACGGTCAGTGCGGGCCAACGCATCCCGGCGTTCGGCCAGGGTCAGCCCGGTCCATCCGGTCGGGTCGGAGAACAGGGTGTTCTCGAAGAACCCCTCGCCGCGGGTGAACAGAGTGACGGTCGGCGAGATCACCGTGATGGTCGAAACCCGATGGCGGAAAAGCTCGTTGAGCATCGACGCGGCAGTCTCACCCCCGCCGATCACCGCTACCCGTTCGGCGGTGATCAGCTCGTGCTTACCGGCCTGATGCCAGAACTGGGCGATCGACATCACCCGGGGGTTTCCGGGTAGCACCGAACGTTCGGCCTGACCGGGTCCGGTGATCATCAGTCCGTCGGCACAGACGGTGTCCTCCGCGGTGTGCAGTAGCCACCGATGGGTGTCCGTCGAAATCCGTTCCACCTCACCGGAAACCACCTTCATCCCGATGTCATCGGCCACCCAGCCCAGATACTGGCTCCAGCGCTTGTGGGTCGGTGCGGGCCGGCCCCGGTCCACCCATTCGGCGAAACCGCCGGTGGCGATCAGGTAGGCCTGCCAGCTGTGCCGGGTCATCCGCTCGTCGAGTTCGGCGTTGCGCCGCGACACCAGCGACGACCGGTAGGGAAAGCCGACGTCCTTCTCGGGGCCGGTACCGAGGCGATGGTTGCCGTCGGTCCAACCGCCTACGGCCTGCCAGTTGGCGGCCACCCCGGCACGTTCGACGACGACGACTTCGGGGGCGGGCACACCCATCGCCCGCAACTCGGCAGCCTTGGCCGCCACTGCGATGGCTTTGGGCCCGGCACCGATGACGGCCAGGGTGGGAGCCGATGGGGCACTCATGTGATCACCTCTCGCAAAACCTCTTGCAGCGCCTCCGCCCACATCGCCTGCAGGGTGGCGACGTCCTCGGCGGAAAGAATGTCGGGCAGGGTCCGCCATTGAGTACCGAGCACGGCCGACCCGCCGCGGTCGATCACCGCGGCCATGATCGTCAGTTCATGGCGCACAGCGACATTCGGTTCCGGAATCGGGGTCACCCCGGCCTGCAACGAGCGGTCCTGCAGCAGGGCGTGATCGGCCGCATCCAGTTCGATCCGGCCCAGATAGTTGAGCAGCACCTGCGGATCCCGGTGGGCGCCGAGCCGTTCGGCGGTGTCCTCGCGCAGGTACCGCAGCAGCCCGTAGTCGATCGCGTCGCCAGGGATCGCGGCCACCTGCGCGGCAACACCACGGGCGTCGTCGGCGGTCAGCCGCAACGGGTAGATCATGCTGAGCAACCCGACGGTGTCGCCGGTATCGACCTCGTCGTCATCGGACACCACCGCATCCGAGCGGCCGTGGGTTTCCAACGCCAACAGCGGCGCCGATATCGACTGGCCGCGATGGCGACGCCAATTGCTCAGCGCACGACCCGTCGCCGCGGCCAGCACCTCGGTCACCGGTACCGCGCCGTTGAGCAATCGGGCCGTCACATCGGGATCGGTGAAAGCCATGGTGATCGTCACATCGGCCATCCGGTCAGCGGACGGATCGACCCGGCGAGCACCGATTTCCGGATCGTCACCATCGAACTGCCGTTCCCAGAAGCCGCAGGTGTCGAGTGTGGCCGCCCGCCCCGACAGCATCCGTGACCACTGCCGCAGCGAGGTGTGCTCCCGCACCGGCAGCGGTGTCCGCCCGGATGCCAGTGCATGCCAGGTATTTTCCAGCTCACCGACCAGAATCCGCCACGATGCCGGATCCAGCGCCAGCACGTGCGCGGTGAGGATCAACAGGCCGCCGTCCGTCTGCGGGTGGTGCAGCCACACCGCGTCGAGCATCGACCCGTTCTGCGGATCCAGGCGTTGCACAGAGAAGTCGGCCTGCTCGGCCACCGCGGCGTC
This sequence comes from Mycolicibacterium alvei, assembly GCF_010727325.1. Lineage (NCBI taxonomy): Bacteria > Bacillati > Actinomycetota > Actinomycetes > Mycobacteriales > Mycobacteriaceae > Mycobacterium > Mycolicibacterium alvei. The sequence continues at coordinate 94,048 of NZ_AP022565.1, read as the reverse complement.
GAGGTCACCCGACCGGTTCGCCTCCCAGAGGACATCAGCCGGCGCATGGGGGGCCAGGGTCAGGGTCTCGCGGTCCAATCGGGTGCGCAGCATCTCGTGCCCGTCGATCACGTTGCGCAGCAGGCCTTCCAACTGCGCTCGGGTGATCCCGGCGGGCAGCCGGAACACCTCCGTCTGCGCGAGCCGGCGCGGATCGCCGTACTGGTAGAGCCAGCGTCCGTTGGGCAGCAACGGGATCGGGCTGGTCTCGGGTGCGGTGTCGTCGGCCGCGTGGTGAGCATTCACGGCGGCGGCGGCATCGGCATCGATCGCGGCCGCAAGCTCACGAACGGTCGCGCAGTCCAACATCAGCCTGGCGCGCAACGCCACACCACGGCGCCGCACCGCCTGCACCACCGACAGGGCCACGATGCTGTCCAGCCCGAGATCGAGGAAATCCGCGGTGACATCCACACCCACGCCGCCGGGGGTCCCCAGTACCTCGGCCAGCACCTGGGCCAGCAACCGCTCTGTCTCGGTGCCGGGATGCTCGGCCCCCTCGGAGCGTGCGCCGGTACCCAGCGCCGCCAGTGCGGCGTCGTCGACCTTGCCGTTGGTGGTCAGCGGGATCTCGTCGACCGCCACGATGTGGTGGGGCACCAGATGCCTTGGCAGCGTGTCGGTCAGCATCCCCCGCAACTCGGTGACCGGAGCCTCGGTCACCACATACGCGATCAGGCGCGGTCCGCTGCGGTGCTGCCTTACCGCCACATGGGCGTGCCGCACCCCGGGATGGGAGTGCAGTGTCGCGGCCACTTCTCCGGGCTCCACCCGGAAGCCACGGATCTTGACCTGATCGTCGCTGCGGCCAAGAAACTCGAGAGCATTCGAGTCCGGATTCCGACGCACCACGTCACCGGTGCGGTACATGCGGGCGCCCGGGGTAAACGGATCGGCGACGAACCGTCCGGCCGTCTCCCCGGGCCGGCCGAGATAGCCACGGGTCAATTGACCACCGGCCAAATATAATTCACCGCACACACCGTCAGGCACCGGGCGCAGCCAGCTGTCGAGCACATAGGCCGCAGTCGACGCCGTGGGACGCCCGATGCACGGCTGCGCGAACTCGGTGATCGTCGCGACGACGGCTTCCACTGTGGTCTCGGTCGGGCCGTAACAGTTGTGCGCCGACATCCACATTCGCTCGCACTCGGCCTGGATCCCGCGCCAGGTGGCGGTGTCGATCGCCTCACCGCCGAGCGCCAGGACCGCCAGCGGCACCCGGGTGAGCAGGCCCGCGGCCCGCAATGAGGCGAACATCGACGGCGTGGTGTCGATCATGTCGATCGCGAAGTGCGCGATGGTCTCCACCAGCGCCTCGGCGTCGCGCTGCACCTCGTCGGACACGATGTGCACGGTATGCCCGTCGAGCAGGGCCGCCAACGGCTGCCAGGCCGCATCGAAGGTAAAGGACCACGCGTGGGCCACCCGCAACGGACGGCCCAGGCGCTTGGCCGCCGGCTGCAGCACCTGGCGGGCATGATCCGCCGCGTAGGCCAGCAGCGCCTGATGGGTTCCGATGACGCCCTTGGGTTTTCCGGTGGTCCCGGAGGTGAACACGACGTAGGCGCCCTGGCCGGGGTACACCGGCACCGACGGGTATTCCGTATCCGACTCGGTACCGGCGGAGGCCAGCAGCGCCTCGTCGACGACGACCGGTGCCGGGCCGCCCGCTCCGATCTGGCGGACGATCTCGGCCACCCGCTCCTCGGGCACGGCCGGGTCGAGCGGCACAATCATCGCGCCCGCCTTGAGCACTGCGAGCATCGCCACCACGTAGTCGGGTCCACGCCGCAGCCGGATCGGCACCGGAGTCTCGTCGCCTACGCCGCGCCGGATCAGCTCGACGGCCAGGCGACCCGCAGCATCGTCGAGTCCGCGATAGCTGAGTTCTCCCCCGTCCCAGCTCAATGCCACCGAACCGAGCCGCTCGGCGGCGATCTCACTGAAGGCGGTGTGGAAACCATGGTGGAAAGCACTGTCCTGCTGAGTAATCTGCGGTGCACCGACGGGTTGCGGCTCAGCAGCGAGGGTGACCGCGACGTCGCGCAGCGGACGCTCCCAGCTTTCCAACAGCCGTTGCACGACGGTCAGCACCCGCAGTCCCAGAGCGCGCGGATCGAGCTGTCCCAGCGCCCCGTCGAGGGTTTCGACCAGCACCGTGAGCCGGCCGTGGGTGGGATGCGCGGCGATGGTAACCGGGAAGTGCGACAGGCTCTCCAACGCCGCGGGCCGCAACACCGCCCGACCAAGAGCGAACTCGTCGCTGCCGACCAGCCCACCGGGTGGGAAGTTCTCGTAGACCAGCAGCGTGTCGTACAACTCCCCGATCCCACCGAGCGAACGCAACTCGGTGTGGCTGAGGTAGCTGTGCTCGCGCAGCTCGGCGGCCTCGCGCTGCAGAGCCAGGCACTGACTCCCCACCGGCAGCACGGGATCGACCCTGACTCGCAGCGGCACGGTGTTGATGAACAGACCCACCATCGACTCGACACCGGCCAGCTCGTCAGGGCGGCCCGACACCGTGACGCCGTACACCACGTCGGTGCGGTCGGTGAAGGCCGAAAGAATTGTCGCCCAGGCCATCTGGAACAGGGTGTTGACGGTGACGCCCCGGCGCCGGGCAGCCTCGAAGATTTCGGCGGACTGCTGCTCGTCGAGGGTCACCTCGGTGCGTGCGGGCAGACCCGGCTCGACCGCCCGTCCGGACAGCACCGGCGACAACAACGTGGGGGCATCCAGGCCGTACAGATGGGCCTGCCACCGCGCCCGGCCGACCGCCTGATCGCGTCCGGCCAGCCAGCCGATGTAGTCGCGGTACGGGCGCACCGTCGAGGACAGCGCGGCCACGTCGCCCTCGGCCCCGTAGAGCGCAATCAGCTCACCGACGAAGACGGGCAGCGACCAACCGTCGATTGCGATGTGATGGGCAACGATCACCAGACGCCAACGCTGCCCGGGCTTTTCGATGAGCAGAAACCGGATCAGCGGACCGTGTCCGAGGTCGAAGCGCCGGGCGCGTTCCTCGGCTTCGAGGGTGACGGCCTGCCCGTCATCGGCCTGCACCTGCCGCCACGGCAATTCGACGGCCGACGGGACCACCGCCACCGGGCGGCTCAGATTTCCCTGGAAGAAGCTGGCCCGCAGGTTGGGATGGCGCACCAGCATCGCCTCGGCACAGGCCCGCAGCAGCTCGGTGTCCAGTGCTCCGTCGATGTCGGCGGCCATCGCGATGACATAGGGGTCGGGCCCGTCGTCGCCCTCGGTCAGGCCGGCCAGCGAGTACAAGCCCTGTTGCAGCGGGCTCAGCGCCAATACGTCCTCGACGCCGGGTGGCGTTCCGGTGGTCGTCACGTCGAGATCCCTTGATCTTGGCCCCATCCCGCGGTCAACGCGGCCAGCTCGTCGGGTGACAGGCCCGATGCGGACATCGGCTCATGGCGGACGTCGGCGGCCACAGTGCCCGCGCGGTCTATCGCGGCAGCCAGATCGGCCAGCCCGGGATGCTCGAACACCATGCGGGCCGTCATCGCTACGCCGGTATCCCTGGCCCGTGCCGCGAGTTGCACCGCCAGGATGCTGTCGCCGCCGAGTGTGAAGAAGTCGTCATACCGTCCCACGTCGGTGACGCCGAGCAGAGCCACCAGCATCGCCGCCAGGGTCTCCTCGGTCGGGGTGGCCGGCGGCTCGGCCGGTGCCGTCGTGGTGACGCGCGGACGGGTCAGGGTGGTGGGTTCGATGCTGTCGACCAGCCTCAGCACGGCCCCGGAAAACTCATCGGGTAGCGCGACCCGCGCTGTCTCCAGAACGGATTCGGTGTCGACGATGCCTGGCTCCGGCACCAGGTAGCCGGCGAGCGTCGTGGTTCCGCGGGCCTCCCAGTGCCGGGTCGCGGCGGCGGCGACCCCGTCAAGTGCTTCCAGCAGCCCTTGCAGACGCGGCTCACCGCTGGTGATCGGCTCGAGCCGGCCGTCGGTGGTCCAGCGGGCCCGGTCCCCGGTGCGGTACAGCTGCCCGTCCCCGAACGGACTGGGCACGAAGCGATCTGCGCCGACCCCGGTGGCCGCAGCAGCGGCCTCGTCCACCGCACCACCTGCGTAGTAGGCGTCGCCCACGACACCGATACCCACCGGCTGCCGCCATTCGTCGAGCACGTAGACGCGGGTGGCGCCCTCGGTCTGCGGCAGTCCGGCCGGTGGAACCGCCTTGCGACTCCAGTCCCCGACCAGCAGGTCCTGCTCGCCTGCATCGACCACCGCGATGTCACGCACGGTCTGCTCGGCGTCGGTGGCGAATGCCGCGACGATGCGTCCCAGCCAGCCGACGAGGCGTTGCGCGGTGGCCGCCTCATAGAGCTCGGTGCGGTAGATGAGGGTGCCCCGATAGCCTGCGCCGGCTTCGGCGAAGAAGTTGAGCGACAGGTCGGCGTGAGCCACGTCGAAGGTGGGTTCCAGTGCGGTGAAGCGTGTTTCACCGTCGGCACCGGTATCGATGACCTGCTCGGCAGGTATGTCCTCACGCACGTGCACCACCACACCGAACAGTGGGTTGCGCGCCAGCGAACGCACCGGGCTGACCGCATCGACGACCCGGTCGAACGGCAGGTCCTGGTGCTTGTAGGCGGCCAGCGCCATGTCGCGCGAGCGGCGCAGCACCTCACGCAGAGTCGGATTACCGGACAGGTCGTTGCGCAGCACCACGATGTTGATGAAAAACCCGATCAGCGAGTCGAGTTCGGGCGCGGTGCGCCCGGCCACCGGGGTACCCAGCGCGATGTCGGTACCCTGGCCGGCCTTGTGCAGAGCGATCGCGACGGCTGCCTGCAACACCATGAACTCGGTGACCCCGAGCTCACGGCTGAGCTCGACGAGCTTGCCCCGCAATGCCGCGTCGATGGTGAAGTCGAGTGCCTTGCCCTCGCCCGTCGGTACCGGCGGCCTCGGGAAGTCCGGCTGCAGGCCGTTCTCGACGTCCGACTCCCCCGACAGCCCCGCCAATTGCTGTGTCCAGTAGGCGCGTTGCTCCTCGACGCGCTCGCCATCGCCCGAGAGCACCTCGGCCTGCCAGTCCGCGAAGTCGGCATACTGCACGGGCAGCGGCGCCCGGTCCGGCGCCTGTCCGGCCCGGCGGGCGTGGTAGGCGGTCAGCAGATCGGTGAACAGCACTGTGCCCGACCAGTGGTCGGCGGCGATGTGGTGCACCATCAACGACAGCACGTGCGCGCCTGGAGTGGACAGCACCGCGGCCCGGATCGGCCACTCGTTCTCCAGGTCGAAGCAGTAGCGCCGCTCGTCATCGAGTTCGCCCTGCACCCAGTCTTCGCCGGAGCCGTCGGCACGGCGGACCGTCACCGGACCCGCGGGGTGGATGACCTGGTGTGGCACACCGTCGATTTCGCGGTAAGTGGTGCGCAGGATCTCGTGGCGGGCCACCACATCGCTGACCGCGGTGGCCAGTGCCTCGACATCGCAGGGCCCGGTCAGCCGTGCCGCGAACGGCACGTTGTTGACCGGGTTGGGTCCGTCGATGCGGAACTGGAACCACTGCCGGTGCTGCGCCGCCGATATCTGCGACGGGCCTTCGTGGGCGGTGGCCACGATGGCGGGCAGGCCGGCGCCGAGGCCCGAATCGCGCAGTTCGTCGACCTTGGCGGCCAGCCCCGCCACCGTGGCATTCTCGAAGACATCGGCCACACCGAGTTCGACACCGCAGTGGGCCCGAACCGCGGCAACCAGTTTGGTGGCCAGTAGCGAGTGACCGCCGAGGTCGAAGAACGAATCGTCGGCCCCGATGCGGTCCCGCTCGAGCAATTCGGCGAACAACTCGACGATCTCATGCTCGGTGTCGGTATCCGGGGCACGGAATTCGTTGGCCGACTGGATCTCCGGCTCGGGCAGTGCTCGTCGGTCGATCTTGCCGTGGGCCGTGATCGGGATCTCCGCCAGCTCGACGAACGCGGCCGGGATCATGTATTCGGGCAGCGCAGCCGTCACCCTGGCCCGGATCCGTTCGGTCTCGACACGCGCGCTATCGGCGGCCGGCGTGATGTAGGCGACCAGGCTCTTGCCCAGCGACGGCAGGTCGCTGACCACCACCACGGCCTGTCCCACCGACGGGTCGACGGAGATGGCTGCGGAGACCTCCCCCAGTTCGATGCGGAAGCCACGGACCTTGACCTGCTCGTCGGCGCGGCCGACGAATTCGATGTCACCGTCGGCGTTACGCCGGGCCAGGTCGCCCGACCGGTACATCCGTGCACCGGGATTGAACGGATCGGCGACGAACCGTTCGGCGGTGAGTCGCGGGCGGTCGTGATAGCCGTGCGCGACATGTGTTCCGCCGATGTAGATCTCACCGATCACACCAACCGGAACCGGCTGCAGTGCGTCATCGAGCAGATGGATCGTGGTGTTGATCTTCGGCGTGCCGATCGGAACGATCCGGGCGCCCTGCTTGCCTTGGACCTTGTAGCGGGTGCAGTTGAGCACCGTCTCGGTGGGCCCGTAAAAGTTGTGCAGGAGAGAGTCGAACGTGGCGAGGAACTTGTCGGCGATCTCCCCGGGCAGCGCCTCACCACCGATCGGCACCCGCTGCAGGGTGCGCCACTCGTTGACGCCCGGCAGGGACAGGAACAGACCCAGCAACGACGGGACGAAGTGCATCGAGGTGATGCCCTCATCGCGCAGCAGATCGGTGAGATATCCGATGTCACCCAACCCGCCCGGCTTCGGGATCACCAGGCGTGCACCGGCGGCCAGCATGCCGAAGATCTCGCCGATCGACACGTCGAAGCTCTGCGAGGCCACCTGAAGCAGACGTTCGGCCTCGGTGACCTGATAATCGCCACCGAACCAGACGAAGTACTCCGCGATTGGCCGGTGCGGTACCGGCACACCTTTCGGCAGGCCGGTGGACCCCGACGTGTAGATCAGATACGCGGTGTTGTCCGGGCGGAGCGGCCGGATCCGCTCGGCATCGGTGGGGTCGGTGGCCGGATAGTCGGCCAAACCGTCGACCGGTTCGCGCAGAATGGTTTTGGGGTCGGAGTCCGAGAGAATGTAGGTGAGTCGATCTTCCGGATAGGTCGGGTCGACGGGTAGGTACACGGCGCCGGCCTTGACGATGCCCAGGGCGGTGATGACCAGTTCGGGCGATTTCTCCAGCAGTACGGCGACGCGGTCCTCGGTGCCGATACCCTGCCCGATCAGCCAGTGCGCCAACCGGTTCGCCGACTCGTTGATCTCGCGGTAGCTGTAATGGCGCCCCTGGTAAACCACCGCGATGGCATCGGGAGTGCGGGCAGCCTGCTCGGTGACCAGCTCGGCCAGGGTGGTTCCCGGCGTATCGAACTGCTCACCGGTCGATACGGCGCGCATCCACTCGGCGTCCTCGGCGGTGAACAGCTCCAGCCGCGACAGCGGTCGGTCCGGCTCGGCGAGCGCACTGTCCAGCAGTACGACGAAGTGCCGCAGCATCTGCGCGGCCAGTTCGGCGTCCATCACCTCGGTGAGATGTTCGGCCTCCACCACCGCACCCGCGGCGTCCAGCTCGACCATGAAACCCAATGGGAGCTGGGTGTGCTGGCCGCGCAGGTCGGCTCGTTCACACGTCACACCGTCCGGACGGAACCCGCCGCCGTCGGACTCGCGGAACCCGAAGCTCACCCGCGTCATCCGCTCGGCGCCGTGGCGCCGGTCCGGGTTGAGTTCGGCCACCACCCGATCGAGGTTGACGCGTTGATGCGCGAAGGCACCGATGGCGGTGTCCCGGGTGGCCGCGACCAGATCGCGGAACCCCAGTGTGCCCTGGGGCCGCAGCCGCATCGCGACCGTGTTGCCGTGATAGCCGATGGTTTCGTCGGAGTCGCGATTCAGCACCGGGGTGGCGACCAGGAAATCGTCGGCGTGCGTGTAGCGGTGGACGAGCGCGCCGAACGCTGCCAGCAGCACCATGTACGGCGTGGCGCCGGTCTCGCGGGCCAGTGCCGACACCTGCCGGACGGTCTCGGCCGGCAACCGCACGGTGCTGCGCTGAGACCGAAAACCGTTGGGGACCACCGACCCCGCCGGACCGGGCAACTCCAGCGGCTCCGGCAGGTTCGCCAGTACCTCACGCCAGTACGCCAGATCCTCGTCGCGGTCGGGAACATCGGCGACCGTCGCACGCGGACCGGCGGGAAGCTGCGCCCCGGAATAGGCCCGGGTCAGGTCGGTGAAGAACACCCGCCAGGAACCGTCATCCCAGGCGATGTGGTGCGCGACGAGCAACATCATGTGCTCGGTCGGCCCGGTCTTGATCAGGGTGATCCGCAGCGGCGAGTCGCCGGCCAGGTCGAAGGCCGTGCCGAACTCCCGCTGGGCCAGCACCTCGACGCGTAGTTTTCGCGCCCGCTCAGATTTGTCCGACAGATCGTGGACAGACCATCCGGGGACGAGGTCGTCGTGGACCTTCGCCGTCGGCTCGCCGCTCTCGTCGGCGTGGTAGGTCGTGCGCAGGATCGGATGTCGTTGCGCCACCGTATTGAGTGCGTCATGCAGTCGCTCGGCATCGATGACCCCACCCACCCGGTAGGACAGGCAGATGTTGAGCAGTACCCCGCTCGGGTCGAGGCCCTGCACGAACCACATGCGCCGCTGCCCGTCGGACAGCACGGTCGGATCGACCGGTGAGCTTTCGCCGCCTACCGCAGCGTGCCCGGGTTCCCCTGATGCTGACGTGAGGCCCCGCTCGGCAAGCCTGCGCCGCATCAGCTCCAGACGCGCATCGGAGGTGCGGGGGGCCGCCGGATCGGCACTAACCATGTCAGTCACGCGAAAATGTTTCCTTTTCAGGTCTTTCCAAATGCTCGATCAATTCGGCAGCGGTGGCGCCACCGAGGATGGTGGCCAGCGGCACAGCACGGCCGGTGGCCCTCTTGAGCTTCTTGCGCAGGTCGATCGCCAACAGGGAGTCGACGCCGAGATCCAGAAGCGACGTGTCCAGATCCAGTCCGGTGGTGTCATCGAGCTTCAGGACGGCTCCCAGTGCGATCCGCATCGCGCCGATGGCGTCGGCGGCGTCGGCCGCGTCGGCGGTGTCGACGACCGGATCGGGGTGGGCGGCCGCACGGAGGAAGGTCTGCAGCCGGTCGGCATCAGCGGTGAACGCCAACGGATCGGCCGGGTAATCGCACAGTCCGGCCTCCACCGCAAGGTCCGGTTCCATGGCTCGCAGACCGGACCGCTCGACCCGGCTGATCTCACCGGAATCGATGATGCCGTCCCCCGGCCACAGTCCCCACCGCACCGAGGCGCAACGCCGGCCCTGTTCGCGCAACTGCGCGGCCAAGGCATCGAGCAGCCGGTTGGCCGCGGAGTACGCGGCGTGACCGTATCCACCCCACAGGCCGGACACCGAGGAGCACAACACGATCCGGGTATCCGGCCGCATCGGCCAGACCGCCGTCAGGTTGGCCAGGCCGCTCACCTTGGCCGCCAAGGTATCCCGCACGGTCGCGCCGGACAGTTCCCCGCCCGGGGCGATGATGGCGGATGCGGCCGCGTGGATCACCAAGGACGCCGGGCCGACTGCCCACTCGGCAGCCGTCGCGGTGATCTGTGCCGGATCGGTGAGATCGCACCGCGGAGCGACGATCTCGGCGCCGTGAGTGGCCAGTTCGGCCAACTGTGCCTCGTCGAGGCCGCTGCGGCTGAGCAGCACGATGCGCCGGGCCCCGTGTTCGGCCAGGTGGCGGGCAAAGTGCAGGCCCACCGCCCCGGTGCCGCCGGTGATGACAACCTCGTCGAAGATCCCCGACTCGGCGGTCCAGGACCGTTCGCCGGAGGTGTCATCGCGCATTCCACGGTGCCACAGCGCGGGTCCGGAACCGTTGTCCCGCAACGCGATGTGGTCACCATCGGTCAGCATCGCCGTGATGGCCGTCGCCGCATGGGTGGGGTCGGCGGCCGAGTCGGCCAGATCCAGGTGACGGAAGTTCTGGTCGGGATGTTCATAGCCGAGGCTGCGGTGCATCGCGGCCAGTGCGGCGGCCTCGGGCCGTGACTGCTCCGTGCGGCTCACCTGTTCGGCACCGACGGTGACCAGCCACACGTCGCGGGTATCCGGCGTGACCGCCCGGACATAGCCGAGCAGGCCGTCGTCCACCCGGTGGCTCACGGCTTCTGCCGCTGCCACCGCATCGAGGTCCTCGGATACCGGCGCCACCACGATCAGCAGATCGGCATCAGCAGGCGCGACGGCCGTGGTCTGGGCGTTCTCCTCGACCGCGCGGCTCAATGCGGCCGCTGGTCCGTGCCCGGCGGCCAGGTCGAGCACCGCGACGCGACGCCGGCCCGGCAGGGTCCGCAGGTCCCGCAGGTCCCGCTGCTCCCAATGCTCGACGGCCACGGTCAGCCCGGCAACCGCAGGAAGCGGATGCGGTGTGGCCCAGAGATGTTCGGCCCGCATCGGCGCGAAGGGGAAGTCGCGCAGCGACCGGTCGCCCTGATTCGGGACGTCGTCCCAGCGGTAACCGGGGTCGGCCATCGCGACGGAGACGATGTTGGTGCTGAGACGGTCGGTGATCGGTTCGTCGCGCCGGCCCGATCCCACCATCACCGCCGGACCGCCGGTGAGTTCGGCCGCGTCGTCGAGCAGGTCGCCCAGCGCGAACAGCAGAGCCGGATGCGCCGAGAGTTCGACGAAGATTCGGGCTCCCCGGCGAACCGTCGTCTCGACGGCCTTATCGAATCGCACCGTGCTGCGCAGGTTGGTATACCAGTAGTCGGAGAAACCGGTTCCCGCCTCGACCACGTCCCCGGTGGCCGAGCCGATGAACTGCACCGGCGACTCACTGAATTGTGCTGCAGGAAGCATCGATTCGAGATCGGCACGACTCGAGTCGAGTGCGGTCGTGTGCGCCGGGAACCACATCTCGATTTCCTTGGCGAACGCGCCGCGTTCGGCCACGGTCGCCACGGCGGCAGCCACCGCGTCGGTGTCCCCCGACACCGCGACGGAGGAACGGGAGTTCACCACCGACAGTTCCAGCCAACCCGGGGTTCCGGCGATCACGGTCGATGCCTCGTCGGGCGTGATCCCGAGGACCGCGACGCGGTAGGGCCCGGTCAGCCGGTCCAGCACGGTGGCGCGGCCGATCACCACGGCCACCGCCTCGGGCAGGGTGATGCTGCCGGCCACGTAGGCCGCCCCGATCTCGCCGAGACTGTGACCGACGGTGATGTCGGGCAGCACACCACAGGACCGCCAGACCCGGGCCAGTGCCACACCGTGGACGAACTGAGCGCCCTGGATCTGCACCTGGGAGAAGTCGTTGGTGACCGTGCCCGAATCCAGTTCGGCCAGGAGGTAATCCAGCGGGGACGGGGCGTCGGCGGCCTGAAACTCCGCCGCGCACCGGTCCACCTCGGCCCGATAGGCGGGCAGCCGCTCGTAGGCCTGTACACCCATCGACGGCCATTGGCTGCCCTGGCCGGGAAACACGAACGCGATGCGGGCACCCGAACCCGATGACTGCGTTCCACCGTGTGCGCGGCTGACCAGCGGATGGTCGGCGCCCTCGGCCAACGCACGAAGGCCTGCGGCGAGCTCATCGCGGTCGACGGCCCGGACCACGGCGCGGTGGCGGCGCAGGCGCCGGGTGGACCGTAACGTGGCGGCGACATCGCCGACGCGCACGTCGGGACGTAAATCCAGATAGCGCAGGATGGCCGCGGCGTCAGGCCCGATCAGGTCCTCGGCGTGCGCGCTGAGCAGCACGGGTGTGCGCCCGTCGGGTAGGGCGTCGGCTTGACTCACGCTGCGGCCTCAGGCACCGAGATGATCGCGTGCGCATTGGTGCCGCTCATCCCGAACGCCGACACCGCACCGATCCGCTCGCCGTTGACCGCGGGCCAATGGGTCAGCTTGGTGGCCAACCGTAAACCCTGGCTTTCCCAGTCGATTTCGCGGCTGGCCTGGTCGACGTGCAAGGTGGCCGGAACGGCCGCACGCTCGGCAGCCAGGATCACCTTTGCCAGTCCGAGCCCCCCGGCGGCGGCCTGGGCGTGCCCGACGTTGGATTTCACCGAGCCCAACAGTGCGCCGGTACCCGACGGTGTGGCGCCGTATGTCTTTGCCAGCGAGCGTAATTCGGTCCGGTCGCCGAGCCGGGTTCCGGTGCCGTGTCCCTCGATCATGCCGACGCACTCCGGGCGCACGGCAGCCTGCTCGATCGCTTTGGCGAACAGGCGCTGCTGGGCGGCGCCGCTGGGCGCGGTCAGACCGGTGGTCCGGCCATCCTGGTTCACCGCGGTCGCGCGGACCTCGGCGAGAATGCGCCGACTGTCCCGGACGGCCGCTGATTTGCGCTGCAGGACGAACATCGCCGCCCCTTCGGCCCAGACCGTGCCACTGGCGTGCGCACTGTAGGGCCGGCAGTGTCCGTCGTCGGACAGCGCGTGGTGCTTGGAGAACTCCACAAAGTACCCGGGCGTACCCATCACGCACACACCACCGGCCAACGCCATGTCGCAGTCCCCCGCGCGCACGGCGGAAACGGCGGTGTGGAACGCGGTGAGCGCCGACGAGCACGAGGTGTCGACGGTCAGCGCCGGGCCGCACAGATCCAGCGTGTAGGCGATCCGGCCGGAGATGACGCCGAGGGAGGTGCCGGTGATCAGATGGCCACTGTGATGGGAGAACTCCGACAGCGCGGGCCCGTACTCCAGGCCCGACGCACCGACATAGCACCCCACATCGTGGCCGGCCAGGTCGTCGGGGTTGATGCCGCTGTTCTCCAGCGCCCGCCACGCGATCCGCAACCCGATGCGCTGCTGGGGATCCATCGCCACCGCCTCGCGCGGTGAGATGCCGAAGAATGCGGGATCGAATGTTGCTGCGCTGGAAAGGAATCCGCCCAGGTCGTGGATGCGCTTGAATCCGTCGCGGCGCGAGCCGTCGAGCAGTTCGCGAACGGACCAACCACGGTCGGCGGGAAATCGACCGAGCGCTTCGCGCTGCTCGGACAGCAGAGACCAGTAGCCGTCGGCGGTGTCGATCCCACCGGGAGCCTCCAGCGCCATCCCCACGATCACCACCGGGTCGGCGATATCGGACCCGGGAAGCTGGCGGCTATAGCTCATTGACCAGCTCCGCCACATCTTCCAGCTGGGAGTTGAGATAGAAATGCCCGCCGTCGAACATCGAGCACGTGAAGGCGCCTGCAGTGTGGGATTCCCAGCGCCGCAACATGTCCTCGCTGATGCGGTGGTCGTTGTCTCCGCCCAGGGCGTGGATGTCCGCGGCGATCGTCACCTCGGCGTCGCACGCGTAGCGGTTGAACGCCGCGTAGTCCGCCCGCACTGCCATCAGCAGCAGTTCGACGAAGTCGTCGTCGGCGAGCAGCGCAGGATCGGTGCCGCCGAGGTCGACCATCTCGGCGAGGATCTCCGACTCGGCCATCGGCAGTGCGGGCGCGGCCGCCACGGCCGACGGTGCCTCGCTGGCCGACACCCACAGGGCGTCGATCGCCACCCCTGAGCGCTCCGCGATCCGCGCAAATTCGAAGGCCACCACGGCGCCCATGCAGTGCCCGAACAGCCGTATCGATCCGACGCCGGCCCAATCAGCCGCGTCGAACAGATCTCTGGCGAGGTCACCCACCGTGGGTGCCGCCGGATGGGACAGCCGATCCCCACGCTGCGGGTACTGCATGACATAGGCATCGGACCCGGCCGCGGCCAGTGCCGTCCCGAATCCGCGGTAGGCCAACGCCGCTCCGCCGGCGTGCGGGAAAACCAGTGTGGCTGTTGAACTTTGGGACCCTGAATATCGCTTGACCCAGGGTTTGACGATGATCTGGGTATCCGGCCCGGTCACGACGGCAGGGCGGCGTCGAGAGCGGCCACCGCATCCCGGTGCCGCACCGCGAGGGCGAGGCCGTTCATCCCCCGCTCGGGGTTGCGGCGCGGCGCGTCGTCGGCGACGACGATGCCGGCACCCGCGGTCAGCGCCGCCAGCACCATGAGGATCGGGGCCGCAGCGCGGGCAGCCGAGAATGCGGCGATGCGGTCACCGCCGCGAACGTCGAGCCGGGTGCTGAGTTCCACGACGGCGTCGTGAGCGGCAGCATGGGTCACCACCGCATGCCCCGACTCGTCGACCGAGCCAAGGAACGCCGGATCACCGGGCGCCGAATGCACCGGGCTGACGCCACTCGCGCGGGCCCCGATCCGCAGCGCCTCGGAGACGGTGAGCGCGGGCAGCCAGTTGGGCGGTCCGTCTCCGGTGAACAGCGCCATCCGCACCCCGGTCCGGTCCAGCACCGGCTCGGCCGGATCGGCGGCGTCGATCGGCACGCAGACTCCGCCTGCCGCCAGGATTCCCAGCGTGGCGATCACCGTATCCAGACCTGTGGAGCCCACGACGGCCACCCGGTCGCCGACGTGCACACCGGCCACTGCGAGCGCGCCGGACACCGCCAGCACCTGCTCGCGCAGTTGACCATAGGTCCACCGGGTAGTCGGCCCGATGACCGCGATGTCGGCGGGCGCGGCCTGCGCGTGTGTGAAGAAACCCTGATGCAGCGGTGCGGTCACGGCGTCCACAACGACCTCCTGACAATAAGCAAAGCCTGCCCTAACTGAAGTTACTCTAACCTTAGTTGCCGAACGCCGGTTCTGGGGTCCCCCATGCCAACTCGGAGGCGATCTCGGCGGCATCCATGCCTGTGACCTCCAGGTACAGCTCGGACGCCAGGTGCAGACGGTCTGAACCCGCCTCCCGGCCCGCCAGCAGCGCGGCCATCGTCGCGACCGTTCGCGCCGCGAAGACATCGGCGACCATGACGGTCGAGGTGTCCAGCCAGTCCCGGATCCGGGCCACCAGCTGCGTACCCAGCACCGAATCCCCGCCGAGTGCGAAGAAATCGTCGTCGACCCCGACACCGGTCTGACCCAAGATCTCCCCGACGATCGCGCACAGGGCCGTTTCCAGCGGGCTCGACGGCGCCCGGTAGCCCCTGGTCTCGGGGGCGCCGACGGCCGAGAGCATCCGGACCACCGCGGTGCGGTCGGTCTTGCCCCGGGCATAGGGGATCTCGTCGGCGACCAGCAGCACCTGCGGGATCATCTGGGCGGGCACCAGCTCGGCCAGCGCGGTCGTCACCGCCTCAGGGTCGAGGCCGGACTCCAGGCCGGCCTGATCCGCGCGGACAACCGCGCCGAGCAGATCGTGCCCGCCGTCGACGGGCACCAGCACCGCGACGGCCGCGTCCACGCCGGGCACCCGGCACAAGGCGCCCTCGACCTCACCCAACTCGATGCGGAACCCGCTGACCTTGATCCGGTGGTCGGCCCGGCCGACGAATTCCAGCGTGCCGTCGGGCCACGACCGCACCAGATCCCCGGTGCGGTACCAACGGCTTCCGTCGTACTCGACGAACCGTTCGGCGGTCAGGTCGGGCCGGCCGCGGTACCCACGGGCGATGCCGCGACCGCCGACCCACAGCTCACCGGGAACCCAGTCCGGGCAGTCCTCGCCCCGTGCGTCGACCACCCGGCAGCAGTTGTTGGCCAGCGGCACGCCGAACGGCACCGAGGTCCAGTGCGCGGGCAGCGCGTCGTCACCGAAGCCGACTTCGAAGATGGTGTTGTGGGTCGCGGTCTCCGTGGCCCCGCCCAGCCCCGCGAAACGCACCTGGGGCGACGCGGCACGCAACGCCCGGACCAGGTCCGGACGCACCCAGTCGCCGCCGGTGGGAACCACCCGCAGGGAAGACAGGGAACCGGTGCCCGCCGCGGTGCCACCGGCGGCGACCAGCATCTCCAGCCAGCCGGTCAGGAAATGCAGGACGCTGACTCGATGCTCGTCGATCAGCGTGACCCAGGCATCCGGATCGCGGCGGTCCTCTTCGTCGACGACGACCAGCGAGCCGCCTGAGCGCAGCGTCCCGTAGACGTCGATCACCGACAGGTCGCACTCCAGGTGCGACAACGCCAGACAACGATCGGCGGGGCCGATCTCGAAGTGGTCGTTGATGAACTCGATGGTGTTCATCGCCGCGTCATGGGTGATCTCGACGCCCTTGGGCTCACCGGTGGAGCCGGACGTGAACAACACGTAGGCCAGGTCCGAGGGCACGACCTCGACCGGCTCGAAATCAGCTGGGTCACCGATGATCTCGGCGTCGGCGATGGTCAGGTGCGGCAGGTTGGGATGTTCTGACCCCGAACCGCAAATCAGGGCGAAGTCCACTCCACCGGTGTGCAGGATGCGGGTGGCCCGATCGGCGGGCTGATCCACCCCGACCGGCAGGTATGCCGCCCCGATCATCGAAATGGCCAGCAGGGCGATGACCTGCTCGACACTCTTCGGGCCCAGCACGGCGACGACCTCGCCGCGGCACACCCCACGCGACTGCAGGGCGGCCGCCACGGCCAGCACCTTGTCCTGAAGCTCGCCATAGGTGAGGTTCCCGGCGCTGCAGAACACCGCGGGCGCGTCCGGGGTTGAGGCCGCGTTCGCCAGGAAACCGGTGTGCAGCACGTCGCCACTTGGCGTCGAGGTCGACGCATTCAGCGCGGCCCGCACCCGACGCTGCGACTCGGAGACCGCGGGCGGGTCGGGCTCGTCCCAGGCCGCGTCATCGGTGGCCAGGCGGCGCAGTTCGGCCAGGTGGTAGGCGAACATGGCCTCGGCCACGCCGGGCCGGAACGCCTCGGTGCGGACGTCCCAGTTGATCATCAGGCCGTCGGCGAGCGGGGTCGCCTGGGCATCGATGAGCACCTGCGGCCCCTGCGAGATGGTCCACACCGGCGCCCCGAAGTGGTCGGTGACGTCACCGGCGAACAGGTCGCCCAGGCCCAGCGCACTGGTGTAGACGATGGTGGCCAGGGTCTGGCTGCCGCGGTGGCGGCTCATGTCGCGCAGCACATCGAGCCCGGACACCGAGGAATGCGCGGCGGTGGCGTGCAGGGTCTCCTGCACCACCCTGGCCCGGGCCATGGCGGTATCCGCCCCGGTCAGGTCGATGTCCAGGAGCAGCGAGGAGGTGAAGTCACCGACCAGCTTCTCCACGTCCGAGTGGTACGGCTCCCGCCCGAACATCGGCAGGTTCAGCAGGAACCGCGACTGCGTCGACCAGTGCGCCAGCGCATTGGCGTACGAGGCAGCGACCGCCATGGCCGGGGTGATGCCGCGCCGGTGCGCCGCGGCGAACAATGCGTCGCGGGTCGGCACGTCGAGGGTTTCCCACAGCCTGATGCTGCGGTGCGGGTTGCGCTGATCGGATAGCGGAACCAGCGGCAGCGCAGGCGGATCCGGTAGATCGGGCACCCGCTCGGCCCACCACTGCTTGTCCTGCTCCGACGGCGGCGGCGCCGTGGCGGTCAGCCGGGCGCGGTATTCGCGGTAGGTGTAGCCGAGATCAGGCAGCTCGGCGCCGCGGTAGAACGCGGCCAGATCGGCCATGAAATTGCGGTAGCTCACGGCATCGGCACACTGCATGTCCATGTCGACATGGAGACGCGTGCCTCCGCCGGGCAGCAGAGACAGGCTGAGCTGCAGCACCTCGTCGTGCAGCATCTGATGGGACTTGGATTCCCTGATCAACTCCAACTTCGCTTGTGCGGCAGCCTGATCCAGGTCGCGTAGATCGTGGATGGTGACCGGTAGCGGCCGATTTCCGATCCGCTGGGTGCCGTCGGGCAGGATCTCGACCCGCAGCATCGGATGGCGCGCCGCCAGTTTCGTCGCCGCTGCCTTCAGCCGCTGCGGATCGACTCCGGCGCCGTCGAATTCGACGTACAGATGCGCGCCGACGCCGCCGAGCTGCTGATCCTGGTTGCGGCCCACCCAGAAGGCGTGCTGGATGGGCGCCAGGGGGAAGGTGTCACCTCCCTCGCCGGGTTCGACGCTGTCCGGGGCAGGCGCTTCGGCCTGCGCATCAGGAGCGTGCCGGGCGACCAGCTCGATCCAGGCGGCGACAGTGGGATTGGCCGCCAGGGCCGCGAATCCGACATTGATGCCCTGCTTACGCCACCGGCCGGACAGCGACATCATCCGGATCGAATCGAGCCCGGAGGCGATCAGGTCGGCGTCGGGATCGACAGCGTCGGCGCTGACCCCCAGGAGTTCGGCGACCTCGTCGCGGACCGTCTGGGAACTCGTCGCCACCACGCTCATACCCTCCAGGTGATTAGTAAAGGCTGCCCTAACTTAGCGGAGGTTACCCTATATTCGATCTGCCGACATACTCACCCGACGGGAGCCAGAACAGCGATGACCACCGGTTTTGACCGTGCACAGGACGAGCTGGCGGACGGATTCACCCGGTTTCCCGACGACCGTGCCGAGGTGTACCGCCAAGCCGGCTACTGGCAGGGCAAAGCGCTGGACAGCATCCTGCGCGAGGCCGCACAGCGCTGGCCCGCCAAAGCTGCCGTAGTCGACGCCACCGGCAGCCACACCTTCGCCGAACTGGACGCCCTCGCCGACCGACTTGGCGCCGCCCTGGCCGACCGGGGCATCACTCCGGGTGACCGCATCCTGGTACAACTGCCGAACACGCGCGAATTCGCGGTCGCCGCGTTCGGACTGCTTCGCGCCGGGGCGGTACCGGTGTTGTGCCTACCCGGTCACCGCTCGGCCGAGCTGGGCCATTTCGCCGACGTCAGCGGTGCCGTCGGGCTGGTGATCCCCGACGTCATCGCCGGATTCGACTACCGCGACCTGGCTGCCCAACTCGTTGCCGAACACCCCCGACTGCGCCACATCCTCGTCGACGGCGACCCCGGTTCCTTCCAATCCTGGTCGGCCCTCAAGGATTTCAGCGACCCCGGCCCACCGAACATCTCCTTGGACACCGGTAGCCCGGCAGTGCTGCTGGTGTCCGGCGGGACCACCGGGCTGCCCAAGCTCATCCCCCGCACTCACGACGACTACCTCTACAACGCCGCGGCATGTGCCCGAGCCTGCGAAATGGTGCACGACGACGTGTATCTCGCGGTTCTGCCCGCCGGCCACAACTTCCCGTTCGCCTGTCCCGGCCTGCTCGGCTCGATGACGGTCGGGGCGACGACGGTCTACACCGACGACCCCAGTCCCGAGTCGGCCTTCGCCCTGATCGACACCCACGGCGTCACGGTGACCGGCCTCGTCAACGCTCTGGCCAAGCTCTGGACCCAGGCCTGCGACTGGGAACCGGTACTGCCCACCTCGTTGCGCGTGGTCCAGGTGGGCGGATCACGAATGTCCCCCGAGGAGGCCCGCTTCATCCGCGAGGGCCTGAGTCCGGGACTACAGCAGATCTTCGGAATGGCCGAAGGCATGCTGAATTTCACCCGTCCCGGCGATCCGGTAGACGTGGTCGAACATACCCAGGGCCGGCCGATGTCACCGCACGACGAGATGCGGGTGGTCGACGAGGACGGCCACGAGGTCACCCCCGGCCAGGAGGGCGAGCTACTGGTGCGCGGACCGTACACACTCAACGGCTACTACCGCGCCGACGAGGCCAACGTCCGCTCGTTCAGCCCCGACGGTTTCTACCGCACCGGCGACCGGGTCCGGATCTTCACCGATGGGCCGCGCGCCGGCTACGTCGAGGTGACCGGCCGTATCAAGGACGTCATCCACCGCGGCGGCGAGACGGTATCGGCCACCGATCTTGAGGACCACCTGCTGACCCACCCGGCGGTGTACGCGGCCGCCGCCGTGGCCCTTCCTGACGAATACCTCGGCGAAAAAATCTGTGCCGCAGTGGTTTTCCAGGGCGCTCCGATCAACCTGGTTCAGCTCAACGAGTTCCTCGACCAGCGGGGCGCGTCCGCTCATGCCCGGCCCGATGTGCTGGTCCCGATGCCGGCCCTACCCACCACCGCGGTGGGCAAGGTCGACAAGAAGAAGGTGATCGCCGCGATCACCGGCTAATGTCCCGCCCGCACCACTGGCTCCGCGGCGGGCTCCAGCAGTTCGACGATCCTGGCGGTGACCGCTGCCGCGGTGGGGTGCTCCCACAACAGGGTCGGCGGCAACGACAACCCGGTCTGCTTCTCCAGGTGACGGCGCAACCGCACGGTCATGATCGAGTCGACGCCCAGTTCCACCAGCGGCAGGTCGACGTTGACATCGGACTCGGCCAGCCCCAATTGGCTTGCCACTGCAGTCAATACCTGGGCGGCAAGCTGAGCCGGATCGTACTCCCCCGCTGCCGACGACGGGTCGTCGTCAGGCTCATCCTCAGGTGCGACATCGGCCAGTATCGGCACGGCCGCAGCCGCGGGCAGGACCGGCAGCACGACGACGTTGGCGGCGTCCTCCCGCATCGCCAGATCCAGCGCCAGCAGCGCATCGTCGGCGGTGACCGTGCCCATGCCGAGTGCATCCAGTTGTGCGGCCACGAACTCCGATGCCGAACCCATCCCCAGTCCGCGCCACGCTGTCCAGGCAACGGCCGTGGTGCGGTCCCCGAGGCTGCGCCGGTGCCGGGCCATCCCGTCGAGGAACGAATTGGCGCAGCCGTAGGCGCCCTGGCCCGGGAAACCGGCCAGGTAGCCGCACGAGGAGAACAGAACCATCCAGTCGAGTTGCGCGGGCGGGAACACCTCGTGCAGCACCAGCGTGCCGTTCACCTTGGGGTGCATCGCGGTGGCGAACTCGTCGGAAGTCGTATTCATCAGCAACGCACCGGCTTCCACCCCAGCTGCGTGGATGACGCCGCGTACCGGTGGTAGCGGCCGCAGCACGTCACGCAGGGCGTCGGCCGACCCGGGTGCCCCGATGTCCACCGCGGCGACCGTGACCGACACGCCACGCTCCTCCAGTGCGGTGACCGCGCGGATCGCCGCCGAATGCGTGTCGTCCGCCCAGGCCGACCGGTCGCCCAGGCCCGAGCGGGACAACAACACGAGACGACGGGCGCCGAGATCGGCCAGGCGCTGGGCCATCCGCAGACCCAATGCTCCGGTCCCGCCGGTGATCAGGTAGGTGCCCCCCGGCACACACTCCATCGGGTCGGCGGTACCCGCGCCGGATGCCGAGAGACGCGCGGCCATCGTCACCCCGTCACGGACCACCAATACGCCGTGTCCGGCCAGCGATCCCAGCGCCGCCAGCGGCAGGCATCCGTCGGCCACATCGACGACACCGCCCCACAACTGCGGATGTTCGGCCGCGGCAACCCGCCCCAGTCCCCACAACGGGGCATGGGTCACATTGCCTCCCTCATACACGCCGACGGTCAGCGCCCACAGTCGCGCCGACAGGCCCAGGTGCTGCTGCAGCGCCAACGTCGCGGTCACCAGGTCGACGGCCGCCTCCGGCGAGTCATCGGCCCGCGGCAGCACCAGCACCACCGGAAGATTACCGAGTTCGCTTGGCAACGAGCCGAACTCGATAACCGACTCCAGTTCGGCGGGGCCTTCGAGCGCCAGGTAGGGCACTGCGGCCGCGGTCAGGTCGTCGACCGCGGTCTCCAGCCGGTCGACATCCCCGCCGATCAGCACCACCCCGGTGGGCGGCCGCCCATCCCGCGCCGAGACCGGATTCCACGCCACCCGGTGCACGATCCGGCGTACGTCGGTGGCCGACCAATCGCGCCCCGGATTCTCGAGCTCCTCAAAAGTCATCCCGGTGATCGACAGCAGTATCGATCCGGATTCATCGGTGATCGCCACGTCGGTAGTGGTGGTACCGGGTCTGCGCCGCACCGACAGCAGCGCGGCAGCCGGCGGTACACCCCAGACCTGCACCCGTTCGATTCGGGCGGGCATCCGCAGTCGGGGCGGTCCGTCGAAACTGATGGAGGCGGCGGACGTGGCCGCGTCCACCAGCGAGGCCCAGGTGCCGGGCTGTGCGCCGTCGGACTCGGCGTTCACCCGCGCCAGCAGTTCGTCCTCACCACGGCGCAGATCCTTGATGTCCCAATCGAATCCCATGGCCGCGACCCCGAGCTCGGCGAGGAAGTCGATCACGTGGCGCGGTGCCAGCTGTTCGCGGCAACGTAACCGAGCCGCAGCGAGGTCGATGGACATGTCGACGGTCTCGTCTACGTCGTCACGGGCGACCACCGCACTGCTGTGGGTCAGCCATCCGCCGTCCTGATCGTCGGCGGCATCCGCCAGCCGCGAGGCCAGCGTGAGTTCGCGGTCGGCCAGCACGACCTGCAGGTCGCGGGCGCGCGCCGGTGCCACGGGGGTGCGCAGCCGCACATCGGTGAGTGCGGCGCCCGCGCCTGAACCCGATGCGGCGCCCGCGCCTGAACCCGATGCGGCGCCCGCGCCTGAACCCGATGCGGCGCCCGCGCCGGCCGCCGACAGGAACGTGTTCAACAGCACTGCGGCAGGGACGATTTCGGTACCCCCGACCGGGTGGTCACCGGGATAGGGCCGGGTGTCGAAGTCCAACCGGGTCTGCCACATGCGGGTGGCGACTGTTCCGGCCACCTCGGTGCGGCCGCCGAGCAGCGTGTGACTGGTGGTGTCGTGGACCGCCCGCCCGCCGGGTGCTGCGGTCGGAATGCGCCAGAAGTGCCGGTGCTGCCATTGGGTGACCGGCAGGTCGGCGTCCCACGAATCAGTCTCGGCGACACCATGTTCGATCTCGGCTCCGTGGCAGTACAGCGATGCGACAGCGGATCTGACGGCCGGAAGCTCGGGTGTATCACGACGCAGCAGTGGTACGACGGCGTGGTCGTCCATTCCCAGATGTAGCAGGGTCTCGACGATGGAATGCGATACAACCGGATGAGCAGAGACTTCGAGGAACAACCGGTGGCCGTCCTCGGCCGCGGCGGTGACAGCCTCGGCGAACCGGACCTGCCCGCGCAGATTCTGAACCCAGTAGGCGGCGTCGCGTGGTGCGGTGGAACGCGCATCGGCCAACGCGGTGCTGTACAACGGGATCGCCGCATCCCGCGGGGGTTGAAGCCCCGCCACGTTCGCGGCCAGCGCACCGGTCAGCTCATCCATCGCGGGGCTGTGAAATGCCACGTCGGTGTTCACCCGGCGCACCACGATGCCCTGCTCGGCCCACGATTCACAGACCTCCTCGACCGCTTCGGTGAGGCCCGAGATGACACAGGAATCGGTCGACGCGCTGATGGCCGCCACCACGTCGGTGCGGCCGCCCAACCGCTGCTGCGCCTCGGCGAACGGCAACCGGACCAATGCCATCGCGCCACAGCCCATCACGGAGCGGAAGCCGCGGGCGCGGTAGCAGGCCACGGCCGCACCCTCGCTCAGCTCGAACACGCCGGACACCACGCACGCCGCGACCTCACCGACCGAGTGCCCGATCACCGCCGCCGGCCGCGCAAGCCCCCTGCATCGCGCAGCGCGGATCCGTCGGCGAAGGTCAGCCCAGCTCGCCGGTAGCAGCGCCGGTACTCAGCGCCGCGCGGGCGGAGAATCCGAGCTCACGCCCGAACACCTCGTCAACCTCGTCGATGATGCGAGCGAAAGTGGTTTCGGCCGTGAGGAGTTCACGTCCCATTCCGGCCCAGTGCGAGCCGTGCCCGGAGAACACCCACACCGCGTCGCGGGCCTGCCCGCCCGGGAGCTCGCCGGTGACCAGGACGGCGCCGGATTCACCGCGGGCCAGCGCATCGAGGCCGGCGATCAGCTCATGCCGGTGTTCGGCGATCACCGCGGCCCGGACCGGTTCGTGCGCACGCCGCGCCCACAGCGTGGCGGACACCGGTGCGATCTCCTGGTGTCCGGCCCGCAGGTGGTCTGCGAGCGCTTCGGCCTGGCGGGCCAGCCGCTGCGCGGAACGCGCCGAGATCGGGACGATCACCGGACCGGATGAGTGCCGCGTCATGTTCTGTTGTGCCGGAGCCTCTTCGAGCAGGACGTGCGCGATCGTGCCGCCGTAGCCGTAGCTGCACACCGCGGCCCGACGCGGGGTGTCGGTGCGTGCCCAGGGTTCGACCGTCGTGGGCACCCGGAGGCCGCTGTTGGCCCAGTCCACCGCGTCGGTGAGGTGGCGCAGTCCGGCGGTGGGCGGGATCGTCTCGTGGTGCAACGCCAGCACCGTCTTGATCAGGCCCATCACTCCGGCGCCGCCCTCGAGGTGGCCGATGTTGGGTTTGACCGATCCGATGCGGCACCGGTCCTGATCGCCACGCCCGGCGCCGTACACCTCGGCGAGTGCCGCGACCTCGGTGGGATCGCCGGTGGGAGTTCCGGTTCCGTGCGCCTCGAGGTATCCGATGTCAGCCGGGTCGACACCCGACATCTGGCACGCGCGCCGGAACATGTCCGCCTGGGCAGCTCCGTTGGGCGACATGATGCCCACGGTGCGGCCGTCCTGCGCTGTGGCACCGCCTCGCACCACGGCCAGGATTCGATCACCGTCGCGCTGAGCGTCCGCGAGTCGCTTGAGCACGACCACACCGGCGCCTTCACCTCGTCCGTAGCCGTCGGCCGCGGCATCGAAGGTCTTGCAGCGACCGTCGGGGGCGGTGGCTCCGGCCTCGTCGAGCACTCGGGTGAGACCCGGACCGATCAACGCGCTGACCCCGCCGGCCAGGGCCAGCGATGTCTCGCCCGCCCGCAGCATCTGGCAGGCCTGGTGCACTGCGACCAGCGAGGCCGCGCACGCGGCGTCCAGCGCCACGCTCGGGCCGCGGAGATCGAGCAGGTGCGAGACCCGGTTGGCGATACCGCAGAGCGAGGTTCCGATGCCGGTCCAGGCGTCGATCCCGGGCAGGTCTTCCATGATCAACTTGCCGTAGTCGTCGGAGTTGACGCCCATCAGCACGGCGGTGTCACTGCCGGCGAGCGCGCGCGGCGACACTCCGGCGTGTTCGAGCGCCTCCCAGCTGACCTCGAGCGCCATCCGCTGCTGGGGATCCATCACCTCGGCCTCACGCGGCGATACACCGAAGAACTCGGCGTCGAAGCCGGCCAGATCGTCGAGGAAGGTTCCGAGTCGGGTGACCTCGCGCAGGACAGCCGCGTTGCGTGGGTCACGCCGCAGGTACGGCTCCCACCGCTCCGCCGGCACCTCGGTGACATGGCTGCGGCCCTCGAGCAGGAAATTCCAGAAGTCCGCGGGATTTGTGACGTTGCCCGCGACGCGGCAACCGATGCCGATCACGGCGATGGGTTCCGGACCAGAAGCCTCGGATGCCATGTCAGCAGGATCCCGACCGAGCATAAGTCTGGATAGCCTTGCCTAAATTGGGAGCCGACATGCGGACAATAGTGGCACATCGCCCAACCGATCAGGGGCTCTACCCCGCACCGAAACCGCGAATCTGCGGGGAGACTCCCCGCGGCCATGACGTGCACGTATACCGCTCGGCGCGGCCACGGCACCTACGTTCTTCGACTTCGCCCGTCACCGCGGTGCGGTGTTAGGTCACTCACATGGGTCCTACCCCAGCAGGTCGCGCACGACTCCGTCGGCAAGCAGGCGACCACGGTCGGTCAGCACCAGGGCATCGTCCTGCCGTACAAGTAGCCCTTCGCCACAGAGCGTCTCGGCGCGAGCCAGTTCGTCGGCATCGAGCAGGGTACGCGGGAGTCCGTCGCGCAGCCTGACCCTCAGCATCACTTCCTCCACATGCCGGTCGCGGGCACTGAGCTCCTCGAAATCGGCTATCGGCAAACGATTTTCGCCCAGCGACTGCGCATAAGCATTGGGGTGCTTGATGTTCCACCATCGGGTGGCACCCAGGAAGCCGTGCGCTCCCGGTCCGGCGCCCCACCATTCGCCACCGCCCCAGTAGCCGAGGTTGTGCCGGCACTCGCCGCCCTCGCGGCTCCAGTTCGACACCTCGTACCAGCTCAGGCCCGCCGCCGACAGCCGACTGTCGAGCAGTTCGTAGCGCTGCGCGAGCACGTCGTCGTCGGGCCGGGCGATCTCGCCCCGGCGCACGCGACGAGCCAGGGCCGTGCCGTCCTCGACGATCAGTGAATACGCGGACACGTGGTCGGCACCCGCGTCCACCGCAACGTCGATCGAACGCCGCAGATCGTCGTCGGTCTCCCCCGGCGTGCCGTAGATCAGGTCGATGTTGACGTGCTCGAACCCCGCAGCCCTGGCCTCCACGGCCGCCGCGGGCGCCCGCCCCGGGGAATGCGTGCGGTCCAGCACCGCCAGGACCTGCGGCGCAGCCGACTGCATCCCCAGCGATATCCGGGTGTAGCCGGCCTCGCGCAACGTCGCGAACAGCTCGGGCGAGGTGGATTCCGGGTTGGCCTCGGTGGTCACCTCGGCGTCGGCAACCAGTTCGAAATTGTCACGGACTGCGCCGAGTACCGCGGCCAGACCGGCGCCGCCGAGTAAGGATGGCGTGCCGCCGCCCACGAACACCGTGTGGACCGGTATGGAACCGACGGTTGCGGCGGCCAGGGCCAGTTCGACGCGCAGCGCGGCCAGCCAGCTGTCGGGGTTCGCTCCACCCGATTCGGCCGGCGTATAGGTGTTGAAGTCGCAGTATCCGCATCGCGTCGCGCAGAACGGCACGTGGATGTAGATGCCGAACACACGACCCGGCATCGGGACCAACTGGGGTTGGACGACGGGTGCCGTGCGGGTGTTCATCGTCTGATTTTCCCAGACTGTCCAGCGAAGACCTTCGCTCACCCCGAGCGCAAATATCGCCCGGTTAGGGGCTTGCCGACAATCATGGCAGAATGGCTGGCGTGACTGCCGCCCACAACAGCTCCACCCGCATTGCGCTGGTGGCACGTCGGCATGTCGATTTCAAGCGCGTATGTAGCTGTTGCTGTCTGCCCTGAATCTGCGTTGATTTCGGACCCCGCCCGCCTCATATTCTCAGCTGGCACCGGATCTGCGCTGCCGGTCAGCCACCGGTGATCTGCGCGGTCTGCATGCCAGCTCCTTTCTCCAAGGAGCACAACAGTGACAACAACCCCGGAAGCCCCTGCCAAGGCCCGTCCCGCCAAACGCCCCCGCGATGAAGGCCAGTGGGCGCTCGGCAACCGCGAGCCACTGAACCATCCTGAGACGTTCAAGCAGGAAGACGACGCACTCAACGTGCGTGATCGCATCATCAACGTCTACTCCAAGCAGGGCTTTGCCAGCATCGTCGCGGACGACCTGCGCGGCCGGTTCCGGTGGATGGGCCTCTACACCCAGCGCACCGAGGGCTACGACGGCACCTTCACCGGTGACGACAACGCCGACCTGCTCGAGGCCGAGTACTTCATGATGCGGGTGCGCACCGACGGCAAGGCGATGTCCGCCCGGGCCGTCCGCACCCTCGGACAGATCTCGACCGAGTTCGCGCGCGAGAGCGCCGACATCACCGACCGGGAGAACCTGCAATACCACTGGCTGCGCATCGAGGACATCCCCGAGATCTGGCGCCGGCTGGACGAGGTCGGGTTGCAGACGATGGAGGCGTGCGGCGACTGCCCGCGCGGCATGCTGGGCTCACCGCTGGCCGGGGATTCTCTCGACGAGGTGCTCGACCCGACGCCCGCGCTCAGGGAGATCGAACAGCGCTACATCGGCAACCCCGAGTTCTCCAACCTGCCGCGCAAGTACAAGACGGCGATCTCGGGCCTGCAGGATGTCGCCCACGAGATCAACGACGTCTCGTTCATCGGCGTCGTCCACCCCGAGCACGGTCCCGGCCTGGACGTCTGGGTCGGCGGCGGGCTGTCCACCAACCCGATGCTGGCCCAACGCCTCGGGGTGTGGGTCCCGCTGGAGGAGGTGGCCGAGGTCTGGGAAGCCGTCACGTCGACCTTCCGGGACTACGGCTACCGGCGGCTGCGTTCCAAGGCGCGGCTGAAGTTCCTGATCAAGGACTGGGGCGTAGAGAAGTTTCGGGAAGTTCTCGAGACCGAGTACCTGAAGCGCCCCCTCATCGATGGGCCGGCACCCGAGCAGGTGCCGCACACCGTGGACCACGTGGGCGTACAGAAGATCCGCAACGGCCTGAACGCCGTAGGCGCCTCGGCCATCGCCGGCCGGGTCTCGGGCACCATCCTGTCCAAGGTGGCCGACCTGATGGAGGCCGCCGGCTCGGACCGGGCGCGGTTGACCGCCTACCAGAAGCTGATCATCCTCGACGTGCCCGATGACAAGCTCGACGCGCTGCGCGACGGTCTGGACGCGCTGGGCCTGGACACCCGCCCGTCGCATTGGCGTCGCAACCTGATGGCCTGCACCGGCATCGAGTACTGCAAGTTGAGCTTCGCCGACACCCGGGGACGGGCCCAGACGCTCGTGCCCGAACTGGAGGCACGCCTGGGCGACCTCAACGCCGAACTCGATGTGCCGATCACCGTGAACCTCAACGGTTGCCCCAACTCGTGCGCCCGCATCCAGGTCGCCGACATCGGTTTCAAGGGTCAGATGGTCGACGAAGGAAACGGCCCCGAAGAGGGCTTCCAGGTCCACCTCGGCGGCAGCCTCGGTCTGGACAGCGGATTCGGCCGCAAACTGCGCCAGCACAAGGTGCTGGCCACCGAGCTCGTCGACTACGTCGATCGGGTGGTCCGCAATTTCGTGAAACAACGCGAGAACGGCGAGCGTTTCGCTCAGTGGGCCGTGCGCGCCGACGAAGACGACTTGAGGTGACCACGTTGACTGAAGCCGAACTGATCGAGTTGGCCGAGCGCGGTGCGGCCGAGCTGGCCGACGCCGGCGCCGAGGAGCTGCTGCGCTGGACCGACAAGCACTTCGGTGGCAATTACGTGGTTGCCTCCAACATGCAGGATGCGGTGCTGGTCGAGATGGCGGCCAAGGTGCGCCCCGGGGTCGACGTGCTGTTCCTGGACACCGGGTACCACTTCGCCGAGACCATCGGCACTCGTGACGCCGTGGAACAGGTGTACGGCGTGAACGTGGTCAACGTCCACCCCGAGAACTCGGTGGCCCGACAGGACGAGCTGCACGGCAAGGATCTGTTCGCCCGCGACGCCGCGTCCTGCTGCCGGATGCGCAAGGTCGAGCCGCTGGGCAAGGCCCTGGCGGGTTACACCGCCTGGGTCACCGGTATCCGCCGGGTGGAGGCGCCGACGCGCGCCAACGCCCCGTTGATCAGCTGGGACGCCGCCTTCGGCCTGGTCAAGATCAACCCGATCGCGGCCTGGTCCGACGAGGACATGCAGGCCTACATCGACGCGAACGACATTCTGGTCAATCCCCTTGTCTACGAAGGCTATCCATCCATCGGATGTGCGCCCTGCACCGCCAAACCAGTGGCCGGCGCCGACCCGCGCAGCGGCCGGTGGGCCGGTCAGTCGAAGACCGAATGCGGGCTGCACGCGTCGTGAGGTTTCCGTGACGCTCGTTCTCACCGCACACGGCAGCGCGGACCCGCGTTCGTCGGCGAACGCGCATGCCATCGGCGGCCACCTGCGCCGCCTGCTGCCTGACACCGACGTGCGGGTGGCGTTCTGCGAGCAGAACACACCCAACCTCGGCGACGTGCTGCCCGAGGTCGAGCCGGGCGCCGTGGTGGTGCCACTGCTGCTGGGCAGCGCCTATCACGCCCGGATCGACATTCCCGAGCTGATCGCGGGCTCGGGAGCCGAGGTGACCCAGGCCGACGTGCTCGGGGATGACCCCCGCCTGCTGCAGGTGGTGCGGGAGCGGCTGACCGCAGTGGGGGTGTCCCGATTCGATGCCGACCTCGGCGTGGTCCTGGTCGGAGTGGGTTCGTCCCATCCCGCCGCGAACGCGCGTACGGCCGCTCTGGCCGGAGTGCTCGCCGAGGGCACCCGCTGGGTCGGCACCGAGGTGGCGTTCGCCACAGGCCAGCCCCCGTCCCTGCCGGAGGCCGTCGAGCGCTTACGCCGAGGCGGCGCCCGCCGTCTGGTGATCGCCCCCTGGTTCCTGGCACACGGTCGCATCACCGACCGGGGCGCCGAATTCGCCTGTGCCGCAGGTATTCCGATGGCCGAACCGCTCGGTCCGCACCGCCTGGTGGCGGCCACCGTGCTGGATCGCTACGAAGAGGCGCTGGCCGCGCGCAGCGCGGACTTCGCCGCCTGACCGCTCGGCCCGGCGCGCTCTCGGACACCCCATCGAGGGCGCCTTCGGCAGCTTGACTCCTATACCCCAAGGGGTATATTGAACTTCATTGGCATACCCCCGTAGGTATACGGACCCCCCATCGAGGAGCCGAACAATGAAGTTCATCCAGTACTACCTGGACTGCCTGTCGCACGCGTCATACCTGATCGGTGACGAGTCATCCGGGCGCGCCGTCGTCGTCGACCCGCAGCGCGACGTCTCCGAGTACGTCGCCGACGCCGAGAAGTTGGGCATGCAGATCACCCACGTGATCGAGACCCACTTCCACGCCGACTTCCTGTCCGGCCACCTCGAGCTGGCCGAGGCCACCGGCGCCGAGATCGTGTACTCCTCGGTCGCGGCGCCGGAGTTCGATCACACCGGAGTCGAAGACGGTCAGCGCATCTCGCTCGGCGAGGTGATGCTGGAGTTCCGCCATACCCCCGGCCACACCCCGGAATCCATGAGCATCGTGGTCTACGAGCACGCCGATGACGAGTTGCCCTACGGCGTGCTGACCGGCGACACCCTGTTCATCGGCGATGTCGGCCGGCCGGACCTGTTGGCCTCGATCGGCTTCACCCGGGATGAACTGGCGGACAAGCTGTACGACTCGCTGCACGAGAAGCTGCTGCCGCTTCCCGATGCCACCCGGGTCTTCCCGGCCCACGGCGCGGGTTCGGCCTGCGGCAAGAACCTGTCCACCGAGCTGTCGTCCACCATGGGTGAGCAGAAGCAGACCAACTACGCCCTGCGTGCACCGGACAAGCAGACCTTCATCGAGCTGGTCACCGCCGGACAGCCGCCCGCCCCGGGATACTTTGTCTACGACGCGATCCTCAACCGCAAGGACCGCCCCCTGCTGGACGAGGACGCGACCCCGGTGGCGCTGGACTTCCGACAGGTCACCGATGCCGTCGCAGGCGGAGCCATGTTGCTCGACGGCCGCAGCCCCGAAGACTTCGCGCTGGGCCATCTGCGCGGCGCGATCAACATCGGGCTGGCCGGGCGCTACGCCGAGTTCGCCGGCTCGGTGGTCAAGCACGATGTCGACATCGTGCTGGTCACCGATCCGGGCGAGGAACGAGAGGGCAAGAACCGGCTGGGGCGCATCGGGTTCGACCGGGTGCTGGGTTACCTCGACAATCCGGAACGGACGATGTTCGAGCACTCCGATGACGTGACGGTCGCCTCACGCCTGACCGCCACCGCCTTCGGCGAGCGGGCTGCCGCGGTCGCAGACCTGCAGATCGTCGATGTGCGCAATCCCGGCGAGACCGAGGACGGCATGATCCCGGACGCGGTCAACATCCCGGTGGGTCAGCTGCCGGACCGGACCGGCGAATTGGATCCGACCCGCCCGACCGTGGTCTACTGCGCCGGCGGCTACCGCTCGTCGGTGGCGGCCAGCCTGCTGCGCCAGCGCGGCTTCACCGATGTCAGCGACATCCTGGGCGGCTACGGCGCCTGGGTGGACAGCACGCAGACCGCCTGAGACAGGCACCGTTCCCAACCCGTCTGAGAGACAGGAAAGCACCACAAATATGTCGACTCCAGTCAAGCATGAGGTCCTGATCGTCGGCGGCGGCACTGCCGGGATCACCGTGGCGGCCCGGTTGCTGCGCAAGCACTACACCGACGTGGCGATCATCGAGCCCTCCGACAAGCACTACTACCAACCATTCTGGACACTCGTCGGTGGCGGCCAGGCGACCGCCGCCGAAACCGAGCGTGCCGAAGGCTCGGTGATGCCGCGCGGCGCCACGTGGATCAAGAGTGCGGTGACCTCGGTCGATCCGGATGCCAACACGGTCACGTGTGCCGACGGGACGACGTACGGTTACGACGTGCTGGTCGTGGCCCCGGGTATCCAGCTCGACTGGGAACGCACCGAAGGCCTGACCGACACCCTCGGCAAGGACGGCGTCTCGTCGAACTACCGCTTCGATCTCGCCCCGCGCACATGGGAGTTCATCCGCAACACGCGGTCCGGCACCGCGGTGTTCACCATGCCGTCGGGGCCGATCAAGTGCGCCGGCGCACCGCAGAAGATCGCCTACCTGGCCTGCGATCACTGGCGACGTGAAGGCGTGCTCGACAACATCGACGTGCACCTGGTGGTCCCGACCCCGCGGATCTTCGGTATCCCCGCGATCGCCGACAACCTGGACAAGGTCATCGCCGACTACGGCATCACACTGCACACCGGAAGTGAGGTGCGGTCCATCGATTCGGCATCGCGCAAGGCGACGATGACGAACCTCGCCGATGGCATCGAGACAGTGCTGCCCTACGACGTACTGCACGCCGTCCCGCACCAGTCGGCACCGGACTGGATCAAGAACAGCCCGCTGTCCACCAGCCATGTCGGCGGGGACGCCAACGGCTACGTGGACATCGACAAGCACACGATGCAGCACGTGCGCTACCCGAACGTGTTCGCCCTCGGCGACGCGGGCTCGTCGCCGAACTCGAAAACCGGTGCAGCCATTCGTAAACAGGCCCCCGTCGTTGTGGAGAACATCGGCGCGGTGCGCAGCGGTCGGCCCCTGACCGGGGCCTACGACGGCTACGCCTCCTGCCCCATCGTCACCTCTTCGCGCGAGATGCTGCTGGCCGAGTTCGACTACGACTTCACCCTCAAACCGTCCTTCCCCCTGCTCGATCCGGTCAAGCCGCACCGGCCGTACTGGTTGCTGAAAAAGTACGGGCTGCCCGCGTTGTACTGGAACCTGATGTTGAAAGGTCGTGCCTGATGTCCACCTCGTCGATCATCGACGCCGGCGAACTGAACGTACTCACGCAGACCGCTAACGGCCCACGGCTCATCGACGTCCGTACCCCCGGAGAATTCGAAACCGCACATATCGCAGGCGCTTACAACGTGCCGCTGGATCTGCTGCAGGAACACCGGGATGAGATCGCCCAGCACCTCGACGAGAACGTCGTGCTGATCTGTCGTTCCGGGCAACGGGCCGGCACCGCAGGCGAGACCCTGCGCGACGCCGGTCTACCGAATGTCTCGATCCTCGACGGCGGCATGACGGCCTGGCAGGACAAGGGGTTCGAGGTGCGTCGCGGTGCGCAGCGGTGGGATCTGGAGCGCCAGGTCCGCCTGGTTGCGGGGTCGATCGTGCTGAGCAGCGTCCTGGGCAGCATCGCGGCGCCCAAGCTGAAGTGGGTCGCCGCGGCGATCGGCGCCGGGTTGTCCACCGCGGCGCTGACCAACACCTGCGCCATGGGCATGATGCTGGCGAAGCTGCCGTGCAACCGGGGCGCGTCGTGCGATGCCCAGAGCGTCGTCGAGCAGCTGATCGGTTCCAAGCAAACACCTTCGGGCATGTTGGCATGATCGCCGTCGCTGTCGTGCTGGCCGTCCTGGTCGGGGTGTCCCTCGGACTCCTCGGCGGGGGTGGCTCGATCCTGACCGTTCCACTGCTGGCCTATGTTGCCGGCATGGAGGCCAAGCAGGCGATCGCCACGTCGCTTGTCGTGGTCGGGGTCACCAGCACGTTCAGCGCCGTTTCGCATGCACGAGCGGGCCGGGTTCGGTGGCGCAGTGCCCTGCTGTTCGGGGCGGCCGGGATGGTCGGTGCCTATGCGGGCGGCGCCGCCGGCCGCTTTGTCCCGGGATCGGTCCTGCTGATCGGGCTGGCGGTCATGATGATCGCCACCGGGCTGGCAATGATCAAGGGCCGCAACACCACCACACCCGAGCCGACGGGCCGGACGTCGGTCGTCAAGACCGCCACACTGGGGCTCGGCGTGGGCCTGGCCACCGGAGCCGTCGGCGCCGGAGGCGGCTTCCTGGTGGTACCGGCCCTGGTCATGCTGGCCGGGCTGCCGATGCCCGTCGCGGTCGGCACCTCACTGGTCGTGATTGCCCTGAACTCCTTCGCCGGTCTGGCCGGTCACCTGAACAGCGTCGTCATCGACTGGCCGGTGGCCGCCATGTTCACCGCCGCCGCGGTGCTGGGCAGCCTGCTCGGCGCCCGCCTGACATCGCGGGTGAATCCCGATGCGTTGCGCCAGGGATTCGGCTGGTTCGTGTTGATCATGGCCGCGGTGATCCTGGCTGAGGAGCTGAACCCGATAGCCGGGCTGGTCACCGCCGCGCTGATCGGACTTGCCGCACTGGCCAGATTCAGCTGCCTGCGATTTCACTGGTGCCCGCTGCGGGCACTGCTCGGACCACCCACCGTCGCCATCTAGATCGAAGGGAACGACAGCATGAGTTCAATCGAGAAGACAACAACCACAACGGCTTCCACCGGGAAAGCCATGGTCTGTGACGAAGAATCGATCGCGGCCATCCTGAACCGGCTGCGCCGGGCCCAGGGCCAGCTGGCCGGGGTGATCTCGATGATCGAGCAGGGCCGCGACTGCAAGGACGTGGTCACCCAGCTCGCCGCGGTCTCCCGCGCGCTGGACCGGGCCGGATTCAAAATCGTCGCGACCAGCCTGCGCGAGTGCATGGCCGGTACCCGTCCGGATGGTGCCGCGCCGATGGACGTCGCCGATTTGGAGAAGTTGTTCCTGACCCTGGCCTGATCCCCCGGCCCGGTATTGTCGGCGCTGACCGTCTCAGCGGACGGTCAGCGCCTCGTCCTCATCGCTGCTGTTCTCGGCATCGTCGCCAGACTCCTTGTGGCTCAACAGACTCTGCATCCCCCCGGCAATCTGCGGAACCCGGGTGGCCCGCACGTAGACCGTGTCGCCCTCCCGCAACCCGAGCGCCTCGGCGTCACCGCGGGTGATCTGCGCGATGAACGGCACATGGGTTGCGGCACCAGTCAGTTCGACCCTCACCTCGAAGCCCAGCATCACGATCCGGTCGATGGTGGCCCGCAGCACCCCGGTGGCCTCGGCCGTGCCGTCACCGGCGGCAAAGGCCATCTCGGGTGTACGCCCCACCCGAATATCGTGGGGCCGCACCAGAATTCCGTTGAGCTCGGACACCGCGCCGAGGAACGACATCACGAACGCGTTGGCAGGCTCGTCATACACCTCGGTCGGCGAACCGACCTGTTCGATGCGCCCCTTGTTGAGCACCGCGATCCGGTCCGCCACATCCAGCGCCTCGGCCTGGTCGTGTGTCACCAGCACCGTGGTGACGTGCACCTCGTCGTGCAGGCGGCGCAGCCAGGTCCGGAGGTCGTCACGCACCTTGGCGTCCAGCGCCCCGAACGGCTCGTCGAGCAGCAGCACCTGCGGATCTACCGCCAGCGCCCGCGCCAGTGCCATCCGCTGGCGCTGACCACCGGAGAGCTGATTGGGGTAGCGCGTCTGAAAACCGGCCAGGCCCACCACTTCCAGCAGGTTGTCGACCTTCTCCTTGACCTCGGCCTTGGGACGCTTGCGAATCTTGAGGCCGAATGCCACGTTGTCGCGGACCGTCAGGTGTTTGAACGCCGCATAGTGTTGGAACACGAATCCGATATCGCGGCGCTGCGGCGGTATCCCGGTGACGTCGCGGCCGTTGATGGTGATGGTCCCGCTGTCGGGTTGATCCAGTCCCGCGATGGCGCGCAGCAGGGTGGACTTGCCCGAGCCGCTCGGGCCCAGCAGTGCGGTCAACGAACCCGACGGCACCTCGAAGTCGATGTTGTCGAGCGCCGCAAAATCACCGTAACGCTTGTTGGCGCCCCGAACCACGATCGCGTCGGTCATAGGTCTTGTCTCCTTCCCCGGCCTACTGCGCGGCCTTGATTCGTCGACGGTCGAGGATCACCTGAACGACCAGGACGATCACTGCCACCGCCATGAGCAAAGTCGAGATGGCGTATGCCCCGTACACCGACTCGGCGGTACCGCGGTTGTAGCGGTCGGCCACCAGCAGCGTCAGGGTCTGGGAGGTCCCCGGCAGGTTCGAGGACACCATGATCACCGCACCGAACTCCCCCAGCGTGCGGGCGACGGTGAGCACGATGCCGTAGGTCAGACCCCACCGGATCGACGGCAGGGTGATCCGCCAGAACGTCTGCCACCAGGTCGATCCCAGTGTCGCGGCGGCTTCCTCCTGGTCGGTGCCGATCTCGTGCAACACCGGTTCGACCTCACGAATCACGAACGGCACCGTGACGAAGATGCTGGCCAGCACGATGCCCGGGAGTCCGAAGATGATCTTGAATCCGAGATCGTTCTCGACGAAGCCCAGCAGCCCCGCCGATCCCCACAGCAGGATCAGCGCGACACCGACGACCACCGGTGACACGGCGAACGGCAGGTCGACGACCGCCTGCAAGGCGCTCTTGCCGCGGAACCGGTTGCGCGCCAGCACCAGAGCGGTCGGAACGCCGAACAACACATTCAGCGGCACCACGATGGCCACCACCAACAGCGACAGGTTCAGCGCCGAGATCGCCGCAGGCGTGCCCACCGATGCGAAGAACGCACCGACACCCGGCCCGAAGGTGCGCCAGAGGATCAGCCCGACCGGGACCGCGACCAGCACCGCCACATAGCCCAGCGCCAGAAAGCGCAGCAGGTAGCGCACCCGTGGCGAGAGCGTCATGCCGCAAGCTCCTCACGTTTGGCCGCGCGTGAACCCACTGCCCGCAACACGAACAGCACCGCGAACGAGATCAGCAGCAACACAATGGAGATCGCCGCGGCACCGGTTCGATCGTCGTTCTCGATCAGGGTCCGGATCCACTGTGAGGACACCTCGGTCTCGCCGGGAATCGCACCGCCGATCAGCACGACCGAACCGAATTCACCGATGGCCCGCGAGAACGCCAGGCCGGCCCCGGACAGCAGGGCGGGCAGTAGCGCCGGCAGGATCACCTTGCCGAAGATGACCCGGTTGCTGGCCCCCAGCGACGCGGCGGCCTCCTCGGTCTCCTGGTCGAGTTCGAGCAACACCGGTTGCACCGAACGCACCACGAACGGCAGCGTGACGAACAGCAGCGCGATGCCGACACCCCATTTGGTGTGCTGCAGGTGCAGCCCGACCGGGCTGGCCGGCCCGTACAGCGCCAGCATCACCAGGCTCGCCACGATCGTCGGCAGGGCAAAGGGAAGATCGATCACGGAATCGACCAGCCGCTTCCCCGGGAAGTCGTCGCGGGTCAGCACCCAGGCCACCACCAGGCCGAAGAAAAGGTTCACCACCGTCACACCGGTCGAGATGGTCAGTGTCACCCGGAACGAATCCAGCGCCGCGTTCGAGGTGACCGCCGACCAGAAGGCGTTCCATCCGCCGCCCGCCGCCTGCCACAGGATCGCCGCCAACGGCAGCAGCACGATGACGCTCAGCCAGATCGAGGCCGCGCCGACGCGCAGCGACGTGCTGCCGTAGCGGCCGGGCCGCGCGCCGCCGGTGGGATCCGCCGGCGCGGACTGGGCTGCATCGGTCTGTTTGACTACCGTCATCCAGTCGCCTGCTTGTAGATGTTGGTGATCGAACCGTTGTCCTTGTCGAACAACGACGGGTCGACTTCATTCCATCCACCCAGATCGGCGATCGTCCACAGCTTCGCCGGCGTCGGGAAGTCCTTGACGAAGTCCGCCGCCACCGCCGGGTCGACCGGACGGAATCCGGCCTCGGCCCAGAGCTTCTGGCCCTCGGGGGTGAACAGGAAGTTCTGCAGGGCCTTGGCCTTGTCGGCGTGGGCGCTGGTCTTGACGACCGCCACCGGGTTCTCGATCTTGAAGGTCTGCGGCGGATTGACGTGTTCGACGGGCTTGCCCTGCCGCTCGACGTTGATCGCCTCGTTCTCGTAGCTGATCAGTACGTCGCCGGTGCCCTGCAGGAACACATCGGTGGCCTCCCGGCCCGAACTCGGGCGGGTCTTGACGTGCTCGGTCACCAGCTTGTTGACGAAGTCGAGACCGGCCTCAGAATCCTTGCCACCGTTACTCTTTGCCGCATACGGGGCCAGCAGGTTCCACTTGGCCGAACCTGAACTCAGCGGGCTCGGGGTGACCACCTCAAGCCCGGGCTGCAGCAGATCATCCCAGTCCTTGATGCCCTTGGGGTTACCCTTGCGCACCACCAATGACACCACAGAACCGAACGGGATTCCCTTCGTATTGCCTGCGCTCCAGTCGTCGGCCACCTTGTCGGCCTTGACCAGCCGGGCCACATCGGGTTCGACCGAGAAGTTCACGATGTCGGCCGGCTTGCCGTCGGCCACAGCCCGAGACTGATCGCCCGAGGCGCCGTACGAAGTCCGCACGGCAACGCCCTTGCCTTTCTCGCTGGCGGCGAACGCCGGGATGATCTTGCTCCAACCCGGTTCGGGCACGGCATAGGCGACGAGCGTCAGCGTGGTATCGGCATTCGCAGCGCCCTGATCGCCGCCGACGACGTCACTGGCGCCGCCGGCGCAGCCGACGGCCAGAACGCCGGTGGTGGCCACGACGGTGGCGGTACGCCAGAACTTGCTGAAGTGGGGCTTGTTTGCGGGCACTGATGACCTTTCTTGCAGACTGAGGACATTACGAGGTCGGTCATGCGGAAAGGTGAAAGAAGGCGAAGGAAGCCGGAGAAGGACATCCGGGCACAGAACCGCCACCGACACCACACCGCGGACGGGTGGGAGTCAGCGACAACAGGCGACGTCAGCAACAGCGCGTGAACCCACGGCAATGAGAGCCAGGACATGACTCTCGAGGTTGCCGGACGCTGCATACATGGCGGGAAGAATAACAGAATTCCGACGTCGCGCTCGTTGAGCAATCGGGGTCCCGAGTCAGCGGGTGAACCACCACATCACGATGACCAGGACGATCAGCAAGATAAAGATCAACGTGACACGTGAGCGCGGCATACCGTTCATTCGGATTCCAATTCGTCCGCCGGGGCGTGGCGCAACCGGCGCAACCCCGTGATTCCCGAGCCCAGTGCGCCGTCGAGCACCACTGCGCTGCCAAAGGCCAACGCCAGGACCACCGGCATCACCACCGCGGTCTGCACGACGAACGGCAGCCCGGTCAGCCACAGTTCGACGCCGTCCCACCAGTTCAGGATTGCCGCCATGAGGCAAGCCTAGGCGATCGCCGACGGCGCCCGGTGTTCGTCCCGTCGCACCCGTAACGTCCGACACACGTCCCCTGGGTAGACGGCACCTGTATCCGCAGATGATGATGTGCGAATGGTTCTGCAGCAGACCGAGCCCACGGATGTCGTCGCAGCAGCTGAATCGACTCCCGGGACACCCACGTCCGTCCCGGGGCCGCTGACCGTCACCGCCCCGGTGCCCTACTCGTCGGCCGGTGCGCTGCGAAACCCGTTCCCGCCGATCGCCGACTACGGCTTCCTGTCCGACTGCGAGAACACCTGTCTGATCTCCTCGGCCGGATCGGTCGAGTGGCTGTGTGTCCCCCGGCCCGACTCCCCCAGCGTGTTCGGCGCGATCCTGGACCGCAATGCGGGGCATTTCCGGCTCGGCCCCTACGGGGTGACGGTGCCGTCGGCGCGCCGGTACCTGCCGGGCAGCCTGATCCTGGAGACCACCTGGCAGACCCACACCGGCTGGCTGATCGTGCGCGACGCGCTGGTCATGGGCCCGTGGCACGACATCGAGACCCGCTCCCGCACGCACCGGCGCACCCCGATGGATTGGGACGCCGAACACATCCTGCTGCGCACCGTCCGGTGTGTCAGCGGCACCGTCGAATTGGTGATGAACTGCGAGCCGGCCTTCGACTACCACCGCGTCAGCGCGTCGTGGGAGTACTCCGGCCCGGCCTACGGCGAGGCCATCGCGCGCGCCAGTGTCAACCCGGACTCGCACCCCACGATGCGGCTCACCACCAACCTGCGGATCGGCATCGAGGGCCGCGAGGCCCGCGCCCGCACCCGGCTCACCGAGGGCGACAACGTGTTCGTCGCACTGAGTTGGTCCAGGCATCCCGCCCCGCAGACCTTCGAAGAGGCCTCGGACAAGATGTGGACCACCAGTGAGTCGTGGCGGCAGTGGATCAACATCGGCGACTTCCCCGACCACCCGTGGCGGTCGTACCTGCAGCGCAGCGCGTTGACTCTCAAGGGCCTGACCTACTCGCCCACCGGCGCCCTGCTGGCCGCCCCCACCACGTCCCTGCCGGAAACCCCTCAGGGCGAACGTAACTGGGACTACCGCTACTCGTGGATCCGGGATTCCACGTTCGCCCTCTGGGGCTTGTACACCCTGGGCCTGGACCGGGAAGCCGACGATTTCTTCGCGTTCATCGCCGACGTGTCCGGCGCCAACAACGGCGAGCGCCATCCGCTACAGGTGATGTACGGGGTCGGCGGCGAGCGCAGCCTCGTCGAGGAGGAGCTGCACCACCTGTCGGGCTACGACGGTGCGCGGCCGGTGCGGATCGGCAACGGCGCCTACAACCAGATGCAGCACGACATCTGGGGCACCATGCTCGATTCGGTGTACCTGCATGCCAAATCCCGCGAGCAGATTCCCGAGGCACTGTGGCCGGTGCTGAAGAATCAGGTCGAGGAAGCCCTCAAGCACTGGAAGGAACCCGACCGCGGGATCTGGGAGGTGCGCGGCGAGCCGCAACACTTCACCTCCAGCAAGATCATGTGCTGGGTGGCCCTGGACCGCGGTTCCAAGCTCGCCGAACTGCAGGGCGAGAAGAGCTACGCACAGCAGTGGCGCGCGATGGCCGAGGAGATCAAGGCCGATGTCCTGGCCCGCGGGGTCGATTCCCGCGGGGTGCTGACCCAGCGCTACGGCGACGACGCACTGGACGCCTCACTGCTGCTGGCAGTGCTGACCCGGTTCCTGCCGTCGGACGACCCGCGGGTGCGGGCCACCGTGCTGGCGATCGCCGACGAACTCACCGAGGACGGCCTGGTGCTGCGGTACCGGGTCCACGAGACCGACGACGGCCTGTCCGGTGAAGAGGGCACCTTCACCATCTGCTCGTTCTGGCTGGTGTCGGCGCTCGTCGAGATCGGTGAGGTGAGCCGGGCCAAGCATCTGCTGGAGCGGCTGCTCTCGTTCGCCAGTCCGCTGCACCTGTACGCCGAGGAGATCGAGCCGCGCACCGGCCGCCACCTGGGCAACTTCCCGCAGGCGTTCACCCACCTCGCCCTGATCAACGCCGTGGTGCACGTCATCCGCGCCGAGGAGGAGTCCGACAGTTCCGGGGTCTTCCAGCCCGCCAACGCACCGATGTAGCCGCCGGCCCCGGCTATCGGACCCGGCGGTACCCGTCAACGCGCAGTAGCGGCTGCCCGGGCCACCAGCCAGGCCTGGCCGTCACCCTCGGCCGCGCCGAGGGTCTCCAGACCGGCAAAGGCCGCCGCGAGTTCACCCGGACCGGCCCGGAATCGGCCCGGCTCCGCGCCGACCTCACTGAGCACGCAGATGGCCAGCAGACCGCCCGGTCGTAGTCGGGCGGCCAGGGACGGATAGAGCCCCGGGTCACGGAAGCGATGGCACAGCACCACGTCGACCGGCGGTCCGGCCGGCAAACCCTCGTCCAGATCGGCGACATCGAAACGGCAGCGCTCTGCCACCCCGTGGCGTGCGGCGGCCTGTCTCGCCTCGTCGATCGCCACGGCGGACACATCGAGGCCCCAGACGGCCAGCCCGCGCCGAGCCAGCCACACCGAACCTTTGCCTGTGCCGCACGCGATGTCGAGGGCCGATCCGGTCACGGGAAACCGGCCGGCCTGATCACCGAACACCTGCGGCAGGGCCGGCACCGCATCCGACTCCGACTCCCCGTCGGTATAGGCCGCGTCCCACCGGCGGCGGTCCTTCTCGCTCACCTGCGCCACCCCATGCCGGGCCCGGCTACCTCTCGGGCTACTTCTTGGGCTTGTCCGAGGCGGCGTCGGTGGACAGGGCCGCCACGAACGCCTCCTGGGGAACCTCCACGCGACCGATGGTCTTCATGCGCTTCTTGCCCTCTTTCTGCTTCTCCAGCAGCTTGCGCTTACGGGTGATGTCACCGCCGTAGCACTTGGACAGCACGTCTTTACGGATCGCCCGGATGTTCTCGCGGGCAATGATTTTCGCACCGATCGCGGCCTGGACCGGAACCTCGAACTGCTGACGAGGGATGAGCTCCTTGAGCTTGGTGGTCATCTTGTTGCCGTAGGCCGCGGCCGAATCCTTGTGCACGATGGCGCTGAAGGCGTCGACTGCCTCGCCCTGCAGCAGGATGTCGACCTTGACCAGATCGGCCTGCTGCTCACCGGCCTCCTCGTAGTCGAGGCTGGCGTAGCCGCGGGTCCGGGACTTCAGCGAATCGAAGAAGTCGAAGATGATCTCGCCCAGCGGCATGGTGTAGCGCAACTCGACGCGCTCGGGCGACAGGTAGTCCATGCCGCCGAGTTCGCCGCGTCGCGACTGGCACAGCTCCATGATCGTGCCGATGAACTCGCTGGGAGCGATCACCGTGGTCTTGACCACCGGCTCGTGGACCTCCCGAACCTTGCCCTCGGGCCAGTCCGACGGGTTGGTCACGACGCTTTCTGAGCCGTCGTCTCTGATAACGCGATAGACCACGTTGGGCGCGGTGGAGATCAGGTCGAGGTTGAACTCGCGCTCCAGGCGCTCGCGGGTGATCTCCATGTGCAGCAACCCGAGGAAGCCGCAGCGGAACCCGAAGCCCAGCGCCACCGAGGTTTCCGGCTCGTAGGTCAGCGCGGCGTCGTTGAGCTGCAGCTTGTCCAGCGCCTCGCGCAGCACCGGATAGTCGGAGCCGTCCACCGGGTAGAGCCCGGAATAGACCATCGGCCGGGGCTCCCGGTAGCCGGTCAGGGCCTCGGTGGCACCCTTGCGCGCCGTCGTCACGGTGTCGCCGACCTTGGACTGCCGGACGTCCTTCACACCCGTGATGAGATAGCCCACTTCGCCAACTCCGAGACCGTCGCTGGGCTTCGGGTCGGGCGAGACGATGCCGACCTCGAGCAGTTCGTGGGTGGCGCCGGTGGACATCATCGCGATCTTCTCGCGCGGGGTGATCTTGCCGTCGACGACGCGCACGTAGGTGACCACGCCGCGGTAGATGTCGTAGACCGAGTCGAAGATCATCGCCCGCGCGGGAGCGTCGGCATCGCCGGTCGGCGCCGGCACCTGCCGGACCACCTCGTCGAGCAACTCGGCCACGCCGACACCGGTCTTACCGGACACCCGCAGCACATCCGACGGCTCACAACCGATGATGTGGGCAAGCTCGCCGGCATAACGCTCCGGGTCTGCGGCCGGCAGGTCGATCTTGTTGAGCACCGGGATGACCGTGAGATCCCGGTCGAGTGCCAGGTACAGGTTCGCCAGCGTCTGCGCCTCGATGCCCTGGGCGGCGTCGACCAGCAGCACCGCACCCTCACACGCCTCCAAGGCGCGGGACACCTCGTAGGTGAAGTCGACGTGGCCGGGGGTGTCGATCAGGTGCAGAACGAACTCTTCATCGCCGACTTTCCAAGGCAGCCGCACGTTCTGCGCCTTGATTGTGATGCCGCGCTCCCGCTCGATGTCCATCCGGTCCAGGTACTGCGCACGCATCGACCGGTCATCGACGACGCCGGTGAGCTGCAGCATCCGGTCCGCCAGCGTCGATTTGCCGTGGTCGATGTGGGCGATGATGCAGAAGTTCCTGATCTGCGCCGGCGCAGTGAACGTCTTGTCGGCGAAGCTGCTGATGGGAATCTCCTGGTGAGCGTGGGTGTCCAGCACGTGTTGTGCGTCTCCAGGGTATCGAGCAAGCACCCTTGCGACACAATCGCCGGGGGTCCGCTCGCATATGCTCGACACCATGGCGTCGCAGTGGAAGGCGTTCCAACAGGTTCTCAAGGACGTCAGGGACGGCGCCGGGCACCTGGTGTTCAACGAGGCCCCGAAGTTCGTCCGCCAGCTTCAGACCACCGACAACGTGCCGCGGACAGTGCAGCAGGGTATCCAGCAAGGCCTTCAGCAGGGCATAAGGCTGGGCCTGGGGGTGCTCGCGGGTGCGACCGCCCCGCCACCGCAGGCGATCACCGCCGGTCGTCCGGTATCGAAGAACAGTGTTCCCACCGCACACCGCGCCCGCAAAGTGGTGTACGCCCCCGATCTGGACGGGCGGGCCGATCCCGGCGAGATCGTCTGGACCTGGGTGGTCTACGAGGACGATCCAACCCAGGGCAAGGACCGCCCCGTCCTGGTGGTGGGTCGCGATCAACGCACCCTGCTGGGGCTCATGCTGTCCAGCCAGGACTACCACCGAGACGAACCGGACTGGATCGGCATCGGGACCGGTACGTGGGACTACGACGGCAGGCCGAGCTGGGTCCGGTTGGACCGGGTGCTGGACGTGCCAGAGGAAGGCATTCGCCGCGAAGGCGCGATCCTGGACCGCAGCCGGTTCGAAGCGGTCGCGGTCCGGCTGCGCGCTCAGTACTCCTGGAGCTGACCGGCGTCAGCGCGGGCGGCGCCACATCGCGGTCATGACCGGACCGCCGTCGGGAAGGGCGATCTCCCCGGTGACCTCGAACCCGAAACGCAGGTAATACGGGACGTTGTCGGGGTTGCTCGACTCCAGGTAGGCCGGTGCATGTTCGGCGTCGACGCGATCAAGACGCGATCGCATCAGGACGTGCCCGAAACCGCCGCCGCGAACCGTGGGGTCGCTCCCGATCACCGCGAGGTACCAATGCGGCTCCTCGGGATGATGCTTCTTCATCAACCCGGCGACCTGCTGGCCCCGGCCCGCCCGGCGCCCGAAGGCCCGGGCGAAGCCGGGCATCATCAGCAGCTCCTGCAAGGGGGTGTGCCGCCAGCACCCCGGTGGATCCCACAGTGCCGCCGCGCCGATGACGCCTGCCCGCACCGCCACCTCACTGCCGCCTCCGGCCAGGAAATGACGACGGGTCATGGTGGCGAACATCCGGGCCAGCGCCCGTCGCCGATGCGGGTCGTCCGGCAACATCCACGACATCACCGGGTCGTCGTAGAAGGCCCGGCCCAGGACCGCGGCGAG
Source organism: Mycolicibacterium alvei (assembly GCF_010727325.1). Classification (NCBI taxonomy): domain Bacteria; kingdom Bacillati; phylum Actinomycetota; class Actinomycetes; order Mycobacteriales; family Mycobacteriaceae; genus Mycobacterium; species Mycolicibacterium alvei. The sequence continues at coordinate 49,111 of NZ_AP022565.1, read as the reverse complement.
CGGCTTCACGTCACTTTTGCACGGCGGACGGACATCGACGGCGGCCACCCGACCACCATCGCACAACTACGAATGCCGGTGTATCAACGGCTCTGGGTGATGTAGGCCTGCAGCTGTTCCTGCTCGGCCTCGAGTTCTTCCATCCGGGTCTTGACGACGTCGCCGATGCTGACGATGCCGGCCAGCCGGCCACCGTCGAGCACCGGGATGTGGCGCACCCGGTTCTCGGTCATCAGCGCACTGAGGTGATCGACGGTGTCGCGCGGAGTGCAGGTCGCCACCACCGTGGTCATGATCTCCGACACCGGCTGCGACAACAGGCTGCTGCCCCGCTCATGCAGCTTGCGCACCACATCTCGCTCCGAGACGATGCCGGCCAGACCACCCGGCCCGATAACCACCATGGCACCGATGTTCAGCTCGGTCAGCCCGGCCAACAACTCCGTTACCGTGGTCTCCGGTGAAATCGTCACCACCGCCGTGCCCTTGGTTTTCAGCACGTCCGCGATTCGCATCGACAGCCTCCGATCGTGATCCACCTCACACCAGGCTAGGTCGCCTACCGCCAGTAAGAAAGAACCCACGCCCGATCGAGACGTAACAGGGTAGGAATGGGGCCATGATCGAGGTCACGCTGCTCGGCACCGGTAGCCCGATTCCTGATCCGGAGCGCGCCGGACCGTCCACCTTGGCGCGCGCGGGCGATCAGATTTTCCTGATCGATTGCGGACGCGGCGTCCTACAGCGTCTGGCGGCAATCGGATTGGGCGCCAACCAGCTCAGCGCGCTGCTCCTGACCCACCTGCACAGCGACCACATCGCCGACCTGGGCGATGTGATCATCACCCGCTGGGTCAGCACGTTCACTCCGGACGCTCCACCACTGCCGATCATCGGCCCGCCGGGGACTGCCGAGGTCGTGGCGGCGACGTTGAAGGCGTTCGGTTTCGACGTCGGTTACCGCATCGCCCATCATGCCGATCTCACCGGTCCGCCACCGGTGGAGGTACACGAATACACCGACGGAGCGGTGTGGGATCACGACGGGGTGCACATCCAGTGCGCGCCCACCGATCACCGGCCGGTGACACCGACCATCGGGTTCCGGGTCGAACACGCCGGGGCGTCGGTGGTGCTGGCCGGCGACACCGTGCCGTGCGAGAGCCTCGACACCTTGGCCGCTGGTGCAGGTGCCCTGGTACACACGGTGATTCGCAAAGATCTGATCGAAAAGCTTCCGATGCAACGGATCCGCGACATCTGCGACTACCACTCGTCGGTGGAGGAAGCGGCCGCCACCGCCACCCGGGCCGGCGTGGGGATCCTGGTCCTCACCCATTACGTACCGGCCATCGCTCCGGGAACCGAGGACCAGTGGCGGGCATTGGCGGCCACTGAATTCGACCGCCAGATCGAACTCGGCGGCGATCTGCACCGGGTACAGGTTCACCCGGGAGTCTGTACCGGACCGCGCGATACGGGTCCGGTCAAGCCAGCCGAGTGACCTCCACGACCACATCGAGATCGGTCGAACCCTCGCCCGAATAGATTCCCTTGAGCGGGGCCACATCCGAGTAGTCCCGGCCCACGCCGACGCTGACGTACTGTTCATTGACCTCGGAATCGTTGGTCGGGTCGTAGTGCCACCAGCCTCCGGTCCACGCCTGGATCCAGGCGTGACTCTGGCCGTCGATGGTGTCCCCCACCTCCGCCTCACTCGAAGGATGCAGATAGCCCGACACGTACCGCGCCGGAATCCCCATGGACCGCAACATGATCAACGATAGGTGGGCGAAGTCCTGACACACGCCCTTGCCCTCGCGCAAAGCATCCAGACCCGACGAGTGCACCCCGGTGGTACCAGGCACGTAGTCGAGTTCACTGCGCACCCACTGCGCCACCGCCCCGACCGCCTCGAACGGGTCGTGATCTTTGACGATCCGCTGCCCCACGCGCGCGATCCGCTTGCTGTGCGGGGTGAAGCGCGTCGGACTGAGCACCTCGTCGAACCGGTCGATGACGGCCTCGGTGTCCAGATCATCCCACCCGGCGAGCTCCTCGGGTTTCTCCGCGACGTCGGTCTCGACCACCGAGGACCCCGTGACCTCCAGCTCGGTGTGCGGAGCGTGCAGGTCGAAGGCCGTCACCGCCGTACCCCAGTAGTCGACATATCGGTAGGACCTGGTCGCCGGGACCGTCTCGACCCGGTTCAGGATGACGTTCTGGCGCGAATCCGACCGCGGGGTCAATCGGGCCTCGTTGAAGGACGCCGTCACCGCTGACTTGTAGGCATACCCCGTCGAGTGCACCACCCGTAGCCGCCACATCATGGTCTCCTCTTCGCGCAAGCGCTCATCGACTAGACCTCGCCTTCCTCGATCACAACCACATCCCCGTGCCCGGCGTCGGTCCAGGCCACCCACGGTGCGGAATGGAAGTACCTCAGCGCCAATGCTTCTCCGACATCGTGGCAGGTCTCCTGCAACCCGGCCAGCCGGGCATCCAGGGATTCGAGCACCGCGCCCGGCTGCAGGAACTCGAGCTCACTGCGCGCCCGGCCCAACAGCCGCTGAGCTTCGGCGGTGGCCCCCAGTCGGCTGTGCGGCCGGTTGAGCAGCTCGTCGAGACTGTGTTCGGCCAACCGCAGTGAATAGAAGACCGAGCGCGGGAACAGCCGGTCCAGCAACATGAACTCGACCACCCGGCCGGCGTCGAGCACGCCGCGGTAGGTACGCAGGTACGTGTCGTGAGCACCGGCCGAGCGCAGCAACGTGACCCAGGCCGGCGACGACCCGCTGTCCCCCACCCGCGACAGCAGTAGCCGCACCGTCATGTCGACGCGCTCGATCGCGCGGCCCAGCACCATGAACCGGTAGCCGTCGTCGCGGCTCAACGTCGAATCGGCCAGCCCGGCGAACATCGCCGCGCGCCCCTCCACATACGACAGAAACTCGTGGGGCCCCAGACGTCTGGCCGCGCGTTCCCGCTCGGCGAGCGCGTTGTAGGTCGTGTTGAGGCACTCCCAGATCTCGGTCGACGTGACTTCGCGTGCACCGCGGGCGTTCTCGCGTGCGGCCGAGATCGAGTCGACGATCGAGTTTCCGCCACTGTCGCGACTGAATGCCACGATGTCGGTCAACGACCACACGTCCAGGCGCTGCGTCGGTGGTTCGATTCCGAGCACCCGCAGCAAGGTCCGTGAGGCGACGTCGGGGTCGACACTGGAGTCCTCCAACAGTTGGTGCACCGTGACGTCGAGGATGCGTGCGGTGTCGTCGGCCCGTTCCACGTAACGTCCGATCCAGTACAACGACTCGGCATTGCGTGCCAGCATCTAATCCACCCCCTGTTACTACTGTTGTTGCGACGACGAACCGTCAGGCGCGCCATCGCTTTTGGCCCCGTTGGCGGCTTTCGGCAGGGACCGCACCACCTCGGCGGCGGCAAGCTCGCGATCTGCCGCCGAGGTCCGCGACGCCAACACCCAGGTGTCCTTCGACCCACCGCCCTGGCTGGAATTGACCACCAGAGACCCGTCCGGCAGCGCGACCCGAGTCAGCCCGCCGGGCAGCACCCAGACATCGTTGCCGTCGTTGACCGCGAACGGGCGCAGGTCCACATGCCGGGGCGCCAGCTTGTCGTCGATCTGGGTGGGCACCGTGGACAACTGCATCACCGGCTGTGCGATCCAGCCGCGCGGGTCGTTGCGGATCTTCCTGGCAACCGCGGTGAGCTCCTTGGCAGAGGCGTCCGGGCCGAACACGATCCCGTACCCACCCGAACCTTCCACCGGCTTGATGACCAGTTCATCGATCCGGTCGAGCACCTCTTCGCGTTCGACGTCCAGCCAGCAGCGGTAGGTGTCGACGTTGGCGAGCACCGGCTTCTCACCGAGGTAGTACTCGATGATCGTCGGGACGTAGGTGTAGACGAGCTTGTCATCGCCGACCCCGTTGCCCACCGCACTGGAGATCACGACGTTGCCGGCCCGGGCCGCGTTGAGCAGGCCGGCCACCCCGAGCACCGAGTCGGGCCGGAACTGCATGGGATCCAGGAACGCATCGTCGATGCGGCGGTAGATGACGTCGACCTGCCGCTCTCCCTCGGTGGTGCGCATGTAGACGGCGTTGTCGCGGCAGAACAGATCGCGGCCCTCGACCAACTCGACCCCCATCTGCCGGGCCAGCAGCGAGTGCTCGAAGTAGGCCGAGTTGTAGACGCCGGGCGTGAGCACCACGACGGTGGGGTCGGCGACGTTGGTGGGTGCGGCGTTGCGCAGCGCCCGCAGCAGGTGCGACGAGTAGTCACCGACCGCACGCACCCGGTGGGTGGCGAACAGATTGGGGAAGACGCGCGCCATGGTGCGCCGGTTCTCCATCACATAGGACACCCCCGACGGCGACCGCAGATTGTCCTCGAGCACCCGGAAGACACCCTTTTCGTCACGGATCAGATCGATGCCCGCGACGTGGATACGCACCCCGTTCGGCGGGACGATGCCCGCGGCTTCACGGTGGAAGTGCTCGCACGAGGTGACCAGCCGACGCGGGATCACCCCGTCACGCAGGATTTCCTGCTCGCCGTAGATGTCGTCGAGATACATCTCCAGCGCCTTGACCCGCTGGATGATGCCGCGTTCCAGCCGGGACCATTCGGCCGCCGAGATCACCCGCGGCACCAGGTCGAGCGGGAACGGCCGCTCCTGGCCGGACAGCGAGAACGTGATGCCCTGATCGATGAACGCCCGGTCCAGTGCGTCAGACCGCGACCGCAACTCGGAGGCGTCCGACGGAGCAAGCTCGGCGAAGATCCCCTTGTACGGTCCGCGGACGTTGCCAGAGCCGTCGAACATCTCGTCGAAGGCCTCGGAGTAGCGGCCCAGCCGGTCGTAGCCGTCGAAGACGCCCCGATGTTTGACGCGTCGCGCCGCAGCGCGCTGTCCGGGCGGGCGCGACCCGTTCGACCCTGCCCCCGGTGTACGGACTGCTCTCAGGCTCACCCCTGTCATGCTGCCGCACCTCACGCTGTTTCGCCGGGTCAACGGCTCAGCCCGTTTCGGCAGGCCAAAGGGCGGTTGAGGTGGTATTGGGGCGGTAAATTCGGGCGTCGGCGGCCGGCGTTCCGGCTGCACCGCTTTGGGAGTTCGGACGCCTCGCTGGTACCCTGAACAGTCGCTGCCCGCAGTGCGGGTGTGCGCACCCAGACTTCGGTAACCCCAGCTAGAGAACTACGAAGGAATTTTTACGTGGCCAACATCAAGTCGCAGGAAAAGCGCATCCTCACCAACGAGCGTCGTCGGCTGCGTAACCAGTCGGTGAAGTCGTCGCTGCGTACGGCTGTGCGCGGCTTCCGCGAGGCCGTCGAGGCGGGCGAGAAGGACAAGGCTGCCGAGTTGCTGGTGTCGACCAGCCGTCAGCTCGACAAGGCCGCCAGCAAGGGTGTCATCCACGCCAACCAGGCCGCCAACAAGAAGTCGGCCCTGGCCGTGGCGCTCAACAAGCTCTGATCCTTCCGGGCTTACCCGAACAATATCGCCGGTTCACCGGGTGGCGAGTTCCGCCACCCGGCGTACCGCTGTCTCAAGGGCGTAGTCGGCATCTGCCGCTGCGCCCTTTACGTCTGCATTGAGCGCGGCGACCACCCGCATCGCCTCGGCCACGGAATCGCGTGACCATCTGCGCGACTGTTTCTGCGCCTTCTGCACCCGCCAGGGCGGCATCCCCAGCTCGCCGGCCAGCCGGTACGGATCCCCGGAGAGCGGGCCCACCCGGGCGATCGTGTGCACCGCCTCGGCCAGCGCATCGGCCAACACCACCTGAGGTTCACCTGCCAGCATCGCCCATCGCAAGGCCTCGGCGGCCCCGGCCACATCACCGGTGACGGCCTTGTCTGCGATGTCGAAGCCCTTCACCTCCGCCTTGCCGCTGTGATAGCGGCGCACCGCTACGGCGTCGACCTGGCCGGCGGTGTCGGCCACCAGCTGTGAGCACACCGCGGCGAGCTCACGGATGTTCGATCCGACCGCGTCGAGCACGGCGGTGACCGTGTCGTCGGAGACCTTGGCCCGCAACTGGCGGAACTCGGCACGTACGAAATCCGCACGCTCCGCCGGTTTGGTGATGCGCGCACACGGATGCACCTGTGCCCCAAGCTTTTTCAATTGATCGGCCAGGGCCTTGGCCCGCCCGCCGCCGGAGTGGATGACGATCAGAACGGTGCCGGGCGGCAGATCGGCTGCGGCCGAAGCGATCAGGGCCACCGCATCCTTACCGGCCTCGGCGGCGGCCTCCAGCACCACCAGGCGCTCCTCGGCAAACAGCGACGGGCTCAGCAGTTCGGCGAGCTCGCTGGTGCTGACCTCACCGGCCCGCATCCGATCCACCGGAACGTCGTCGGATCCGGCCTGCCGGCGCAGCGCCCGCAGCACCGCCCCCACGGCTCGTTCGACCAGCAGTTCCTCATCGCCCAGAACCAGGTGCAGGCCGTCGATCTGTTGACTCACACCTATGATCGTGTCACGACGGCCCGACAGCCCCGACCACCTGGCCCGCCAGCGCCCAGGCCAGCAGGCCGAACACCCCCACGGCCAGTCCGCGACGCATCCAGCGCAGCCGCCACAGCACCGTCAGCGCCACCCCTCCCAGCGCTACCGACACCACGCCGGCCAGCCCCGAAGGTGACGGCAGGGCGGCCGCCGGAAGCGCCGAAGCCCATCGGGCCACGGACAGCAGCCACCAAAGCTCCGGTCCGGTGAACCGGATCAGCAGTTGGGCTCCGCCCGGCCAGACCACCGAGCACACGGCCGCCGCGGAACCGAGGACCGTGATCGGCGGAATCACCCCGGCCACTGCGAGATTGGCCGCGACGGCGACCAGGCTGACGGTCCCCGAGATCCCGGCCACCAGTGGGGCGGTGACCAACTGTGCGACCACCGCGACGCTGACCGCGGCCGCCACCGGACGCGGCCAGCCACGGACCTCCAGCCGGCCCGACCACACCGGGGCGAGGACGACAATGCCTGCCGTCGCACACACCGACAACGCGAACCCCACATCGACCGCGAGTTCGGGAGCGGCGATCATCAGCGCGATCACGCTGGCGGCCAGCGCGGGCACCGCCTGCCGACGCCGATGGGTCAACACCGCGAGCAGGGTCACCGCACCCATCACCGCCGCCCGCAGCACACTGGCCGACGGCTGCACGACGATGACGAGGCCGACCAGCCCGGCGCCGGCGAGCAACACAGCCGCTCTCGGCCCGACCAGCGCCGCGCTGAGCAACAGCGCGCCGCACACGATGGTCACGTTGGCGCCCGACACCGCGGTCAGATGCGTCAGACCCGACGTGCGGAACTGCGCGGTGGTCGTGCCGGTGACCATCGAGGTATCGCCCAGCACCAAGGCCGGCAGCATGGCGGCCTGATCGGCGGGCAGCACCGCCCGCGCCGCCTCCGCGAAGCCCACGCGTATCTGCTGGGCGATGCGCTGTACCGCCGAGGCCTCCCCCAGCGAGGGCTGTCCCGACGCCGCCAGCACGGCCACACTCAGGTCCCTGCGGCCCGGGCGCCCCACGGAGGCCCGGAATGTCGCCGGGTGCCCCGGACCTACGTCGCCGAAGCCCGGCGGTGCGAACACCAGGACTCGGCCTGACATCGGGGCCTGATCGACCCGGCGCAACGCGGCCCGGAACATCACCCGACCGCCCTTGATCGCCCGCGGCGTCTCGGTGGGAACGACCTCAACCGTCGCGCTTCCGCCGTAGAGACGGCTGACCGGATGATGCTCGACCTGGTGCACGCGCAGTCCGACAGCGACGGTGAATCCGGCCGCGACGGCCGCCACCGCCAGAACGGCAGCGGTGGCGCCCGTACCGTCGCCGTCTCCCCACCGTCCGGCCAGCCAGGTCAACCCCACGGCGGCCACGCCTACGACCACCGCCGCGCCCGGATGCCAGACCACTGCGGCGGCCGACACCGACCACGCGGTCAGGGCTGCCGGGACCAGGCGCAGATCCAGTGGCTGCCCCGCGGCCCACCCGTCGCCGGCCCGCCCGTCCCTGCCTGAAGCATCACGCCCGGACCAGCTCACGCAGTTTCTCCAGCCGCGCCGGACCGATGCCGTCGACGTCGCCGAGTTGATCGACGCTGTCGAACCGGCCGTGGGCGGCACGCCAGGCCACGATCGCCTCCGCGGTCACCGGGCCGACACCGGGCAGCGTGTCGAGCTCCTCGACGGTCGCCGTGTTGAGGTCCACCGGCCCCGCCGGCGCACCGGCCTTGGCTTTCGGAGCTCCGTTTTGCGACGCACCGGGTTGTATCGAAGCCGGGGCATCGCCGGCGATCGAACTGCCCATGGTCGTCGGTTGCCCCGGCGGCCCGTCGATACCGACCACGATCTGTTCACCGTCACCGACCCGGCGAGCCATGTTCAACCCGATCAGGTCGGCACCGTCCAGTGGCCCGCCGGCGGCTTCCAGCGCGTCGGCGATCCTCGCCCCGGACTGCAACGTCACCAGCCCCGGCTTGTGCACCAGGCCGACCACGCTGACCACCACCGGCCCTGCCGGGGCGTTCGCGTCCGGTGTCGGGCCTGCTGACGAAACCATTTGCACCGGTGGCAGATTCGCCGAAGCGACCGGCGGTGGTTGCTGGCGGATCAGGGTGAAAACGGTGACCAGGATCGCGAGGACCCCGACACCGGCGAGGACCAACGCACCGGCGCGGCCCGGGTCGGCGCGCACCCTGGTCAGCCAGCCCGGGCCGTCTCCCTGCGCGGTATCGGGCAGCCATCTCGACAGCGCGCTCTCCGGCGCGGTGTCCTGATCGTCGCCGCCGCCTTCCTCGGTGTCGGCATCATCCCCGCCGCCCGCACGGCCCCCACCCAGACGACGGAGCCGCTCCACCGACAATTCGGTTCCCATGCCCGCGACGGTAGGTGCGGGCCACGACGATTCCGGGCGCCCGGTCCTGCAGCACCGGCCGGCTGTGGATGAATCTCGCGTTGTGGATTACCGGGTGGTCATCCCACGGCGCGAGTGGAGGGCTGTTGGGGCGTGGCCCGTTCCAGGTATCGCAGCAGTTCCACCGGGAACGGCAGGACCACGGTGGAATTCTTCTCCGCGGCCACCTCGACGACGGTCTCCAGTAGCCGCAGCTGCAGGGCCGCCGGGTCGGCCGACATCACCTCGGCCGCCGCGGCGAGTTTCTCGGACGCCTGCAGCTCGCCGTCGGCGGTGATGACGCGGGCCCGCCGTTCCCGCTCGGCCTCGGCCTGACGCGCGATGGACCGCTTCATCGAATCCGGCAGCACGACGTCTTTGATCTCGACCCGGTCGATGTGTATCCCCCAGCCCACCGCAGGGTTGTCGATGAGCAGTTCGAGGCCCTGGTTGAGCCGCTCCCGGTTTGACAGCAGGTCGTCCAGATTGCTCTTGCCGATGATCGACCGCAGCGAGGTCTGCGCCACCTGACCGATCGCCGACATGTAGTCCTGCACGTCGACGACGGCCCGTACCGGATCGAGCACCTTGAAGTAGATGACCGCATCGACCCGCACGGTGACGTTGTCACGGGTGATGCCGTCCTGCGCGGGCACGGGCATCGTGATGATCTGCATGTTGACCTTCTGCAACCGGTCTGCGACGGGAATGAGCATCGTCAGCCCGGGTTGCCTGACGTGGTCGCGGACCCTGCCGAAGCGGAACACCACACCCCGTTCGTACTGTCTGACCACGCGGATGTTGCTCAAGCCGAGCCACACCAGAGCAATGGCGCCGGCCCCCGCCGATGCGAGCGCGTAGAGCATGTCCATGATCCGACCTCGATTCATGGCTTCGCGAGGCGAACTCGCCCCACAGTTCGATTGTGCGACGCCGGTGGGTCTCCCGCCAGGAGGGACCGGTGCGCCTGCCGCGGGTGAACAAGTCCCCGATAGTGTCTAGAGTCCGGCGCAGGGCTCAGCGAGGGAGACGATCATGACCGCAGCGGGTAAGCCGATTCGGGTCATCCAATGGACCACCGGCAACATCGGACGACGCTCGCTGCACGCGATCATCGGCCGCGACGACATGGAACTGGTCGGCGTGTACGCCTATGGCGCCGACAAGGTCGGTGTCGATGCCGCCGAGTTGGCCGGCTGGCCCGAGCCGACCGGCATCAAGGCCACCAACTCCATCGACGATCTGATCGCGCTCAAACCCGATGCCTGCTGCTACAACCCGATCTGGCCCAGCGTCGACGAACTGGTCCGCCTGCTGGAGGCCGGGATCAACGTGTGTTCCAGTGCCGCCTGGATCACCGGCGGCAAGCAGTCCCCCGAAGACCTGGAGCGAATCCAGAAGGCTTGCCAGACAGGTAGTTCCACGATCTTCGGCAGCGGAGCACACCCCGGCCTGACCAACATGATGGGCATGGTGCTTTCCAGCGCGTGCGAGAGCGTCGACGAGATCCGGATCACCGAGTCCGTCGACTGCGGCGTCTATGAATCAGCCGGAACCATGGCCGCAATGGGATTCGCGCAAGATCCCGAGACGCCCGGGCTGGCCGAGCGTGTGCGTCTGGAGAGTGAGGTGTTCGCCGAGTCGGCGGCCATGATGGCCGACGCCATCGGTGCCAAGCTCGACCGGATGACGTTCGACGTCCAATTCACCGCGGCCACCGATGATTCCGACCTCGGGTTCATGCAGATCCCCAAGGGCACGGTGGCCAGCGTGTTCGGCTACCACCGCGGCTGGGTGGGCGACAAGAACGTCGTCAGCGTCGGATTCAACTGGATCATGGGCAATCATGTCACCCCGCCGAAGCCCGTCGCGCACGGTCACGTGATCCAGGTCTTCGGCGTCCCCAACATGCGCACCGTCGTGTACTGCCTGCCCTCGAAGGACTGGAGCGAGGTCAGTCTCAACGGGCTCGGCATGATCTACACCGCGCTGCCCGTCACCAATGCAGTGCCCGCCGTGGTGGCCGCCGCACCCGGCATTCTCACACTCAAGGACCTGCCGCCGGTCACCGGCCGGTTCGCGCCCTAGCGGCGGACTCAATGCGTTGATCGCCACGGTCGCCACTGCCTACGCCGCACCAACCGGTGGCCCTCAGCTCTTCTTGTCCTTCTTGCTTCTGGTCGTCGCTCCGGCGGCGTTGTCAGTCGTCTTGCTTGCCTTTTTGGTGCTTCTGGTCGTCGCTCCGGCGGCGTTGTCAGTCGTCTTGCTTGCCTTTTTGGTGCTTCTGGTGGTGGTTCCGGCGGCGTTGTCAATTGCTTTGCTTACCTTCTTGGCGATTCCGGTGGTCACTCGGGCTGGGTTGGCCGTCTTTGTGCGATCGCCCGTCGTGTTTGTGCGCACCGCGTTCGCGACGGAATCGGTGCTGTTTTGGCCGCTAGCCGAAGTCGCCCCACCGACGCGGAAGTTGTTGATATTGATGCCGAAATCATCTTTCAGGACGGTTCGACCCTCGGTGAAGACTGCACCGGCGAGCGAGAGCGGACCGGGGCCTGCCGCGACTGTGTTGGTTCCACCGAACACGTTGAACCCGGCAGTCAAAAGCGCCCCGTCCCCGCCGGCGCTGATGGTATTGCCGCCGCTGAGCACGTTGAGGCCCAGGTTCCAGTTGCTGTTGGCACCGCCGGCGGTCAGGACATTGCCGTCGCCGACAATGTTCCTTGCCCCGTTGTAATACCCGCCCGTTGTCGTGACTTCGTTGCCGCTGCCCAAGAAGCTGGTGGCCAAGTCTGAATTACCGATCTGTGTCGTGAGCACGTTGTCGTCGCCGAGCAGGTTTCGAGCAAAGTTCCCGAAGCCGCCTGTTGCCGTGACGGTGTTGCCGCTGCCGACGATATTTCGGGCCGTGTTCGAATCGCCGCCTAGTATCTGGACGGTGTTTTCGCTGCCCAAGAAGTTTCGGGCCCAGTTTGCATTGCCACCCGTGACCGTGATGTCGGTGGTGTCGCCCAACACGTTTCGAGCCCAGTTCAAGTAGCCGCCCTGTGTCGTGACGTTGTTTCCGCTGCCCAGAATATTGGTGGCGGTGTTCGCGATGCTGCCTAGTGTCGTAACGGTGTTGGTGTTGCCGCCGATGTTTGTGGCCCAGTTCGATATGCTGCCGTCAGCAGTAACGGTGTTGCCGTCCCCGCCGAAGTTTGTGGCCAAATTCAACGTGCCGTTTTGTGCCATGACGTTGTTGCCGCTGCCAAAGAGGCTGGTCGCAAAGTTCAAGACAGACCCCTGGCTCGTGGTGGCGGTGGAACCCGCACCGATGACGAAGGCCGCGCCCAACGACCCGTTGGCGTGGGCCTGCGCTCCCTCGCCGACAGCGAGGGCACCACTGAGCAACGTGCTGGTGCAGTCGGAGCTGTTGCCGAGGCCGAAGAACGACGCACAGGTCGCGTTCGACATTGGGGCCAAACCTAATCCGACGCTTGCGAACAATCCGCCTGTCACGGCGCCGGCGACGAGGGCGCCGGTGACCTTGCGGGGTGAATTCACGATGCTCAGTAGCATCATCTGCTGCTCCATTCAGGACGAGAACGCTTCGATAGCACTAGTTAACACGCCACATTGAGGGAGCGCTGGGAATCTGCGCCAGAACGATGCCACCACCCGACCCCAAAGCGCACGACCAAAACCAACATCACGCCGAGTGCCGATCGGTGGATCGAGGCTAATCGTCCTCGACGGTGATGCAGGCACCGACCGCGCGGCCACCGACATGAACGGCGAGCACCGGACCCATGCCGGTCACCGACAGGGACCGCAGGTTCGGTAGCCGGTCGGTGAGTGCCGCCGCGATCTCCTCGGCGCCGTCCGGGTTGTCGACGTGGTGCACGACCACCCGCACGGGACGGTCGCCTGCGGCGTCGGCGATCTGGTCGACGAGTGCCGCATGTGCTTTCGATATCGTCCGGATTCGTTGTGAGAGCACCAGCCGGCCGTCCACATCGAGGCGTAGCAGTGGTTTGAGTGACAACGCGGTGCCCAGCCACGATGCTGCCGCACCGATCCGACCACTGCGTCGCAGGTTGTCGAGGCGGTGTACGACGATGAACGCCTGCCCGCGCGGTATCGCGGCACGCGCCGCCGCCTCGACCGCGTCGAGTGTTCCTCCGCCACGCGCTGATTCGGCGGCGGCGAGGGCGACGAAACCCACCCCCATCGCTGCCGCACGGGAGTTCACCACCCGTACGGCCTGCCCGATTTCACGAGCTACCGCCGCTGCCGTGCTGTACGTGCTCGACAGCGCAGCCGAAATATGGACTGCGACAACACCGTCACCGTCACTGTCGGCCAGCGCCTGCCGATAGGTGTCGGCGAGATCCACCGGGGCGGCCCCGGAGGTGGTGACCCTGGCCCGGTCATGAATGTCCGGCGGCATCGGGTCGACACCGTCGCGCAGGTCGATGCCATCGTCGAGGATGTGCAAGGGCACCTGGCGAATGCCCCACTTCTCACACAACTCGGGCCGCAACCGCGACGTGGAGTCGGTGACCACCATGACCGCCATCGTCAGTCGGTGGGATCCATTTGTGGCACACCGGCATCGGCCAGGCCCTTGAGCATCAGCTCGGCGACCGACCGGTGGGCTTCGAAATTCCAGTGGATACCGTCAGGGTTGCCCCGCCCGTTGAGCACCTCGTCGGCCACCGCGGCCTTGAGGTCCACCAACGCCACGTCATGCTCGGCCGCCCAGTCCGTGATCGCCCTGACCGTGGGCTCACGACCGTGATGGGCCTTGCCGTACGTGTCGGCGATGTGCACCGACGGCAACGACGCCACCACCGGAATGCCCGGCCGGTTGAAATCGATGGCGTTGCGCGTCATCTCGAGGTACTCGACCGTCACATGCGGTGGCAGCGCGGCGCGAGCGATCGGCGACAATCGCGGCTGGAGCCAGCCGTAGCCGTCCCGGGCCCAGCGCCGCAGCCAGGCCGGACGGAAATACCGGATCAACTCACGCAGCGCCGTCGGCAACGGCGAGGGCAGCGAATCCATGCCGCTGGTGGCGAAGACGACCGCACCGGCGCGCGGCAACGCCGCCCATGCGCGTGGATCCTGGGTCGAGGCCCACCAGACGTCGCGGCAGGTCCAACCGATCCGGCCGATGAGCTCCACGTCCCAGCCCAACTGCTCGGCCACGATGTTGGGCCAGATCCGCGGATCGTCGGATGGCAGACCGCCGGTCGGGCCGAAATAGGACAGGGAGTCGGCGAATACCAACAACACCTGCTTGTGGTCAGGCGAGCGATCAGAGGACATCGTTGGCCACCTGCGCCGAGGCATTCCAGACATCCAGCCGCCACCGGGTCGCGTCGAAATCTCCGTCATCGTCGGAGTGTCCGGACAGCTGAACCCAACTGGCGTTGCCCATACCGCCGAGCACCGGCCAGTTGTCCACCGGCAGGCCGAGCAGGCCGGCCGTCAGGGCCGCGATCAGGCCGCCATGGGCGACCAGCACGACTGGGCGGTCCGCACTTCCCCCGGCCTGATCCGAGCCCCAATCAGTTTGTCCGGCAACAAGTTCAGCGACAACCGGGACACTACGGGCGGCCACGTCGACACGGCTCTCACCGCCGTGCGGTGCCCACCGCGCATCCTCGCGCCAGGCCACGCGAGCGCCCGGAGCCATGGTGTCGACCTCCTGATGGGTCAGGCCCTGCCAGTCCCCCAGATGCGTCTCACGCAACCGCTTGTCCACCTGTACCGCGATCCCGGCGCGATCACCGAGTGTCACGGCGGTGTCGAGGGCGCGTGTGAGATCCGAGGACACGATCAACAGCGGCTGGCGTTTGGCCAGCACCTCGGCAGCCGCGGCGGCCTGGTCGCGGCCGAGATCGGACAGCTCGGTGTCGAGCTGGCCCTGCATCCGGCTGCCGGCGTTGTACTCGGTCTGCCCGTGACGCAAGAGCACCAGCCGACGGACCTTCATCGCGCCCTCATTCTGCCAACTCCGGGTCCACCGGCCCACCGAGCTCGACCGGAACTGTCGGGCAGTCGCGCCACAGCCGTTCCAGGGCGTAGAACTCCCGTTCTTCCTGATGCTGGATGTGCACGACGATGTCCACGTAGTCGAGCAGCGTCCAACGCCCCTCGCGGGTACCTTCGCGGCGCGCGGGCTTGTAGCCGGCGAGCCGCATCTTGTCCTCGACCTCGTCGACGATCGCGTTGACCTGGCGCTCGTTGGATGCCGACGCGATCACGAAGCAGTCGGTGATCACCAACTGATCCGACACGTCGATGACAACCACCTCGTCGGCCAGCTTGGCCGCGGCGGCCCGGGCGGCCACCGTCGCCATCGCCACGGCCTCGGCGGTCGCGCTCATCGAACCGGCTCCATGATGTGTTCACCCTTCCCGTCTGCGGAATACAACCCGCGTTTGGCCACGTACTGCACCACGCCGTCGGGCACCAGGTACCAGATCGGCCGGCCTTCGGAGGCCCGCTTGCGGCAGTCGCTGGACGAGATGGCCAACGCGGGCACCTCGACCAATGTCAGTGTGTCCGGCGGCAGCTCACGCAGCGCCGCCTCGATGTGTTCACCGTCCAGTTCGTAGCCCGGTCGGCTCACACCGACGAACCTCGCCATGGAGAACAGGTCCTCCCAGTTCTGCCAGGACAGAATGGAGGCCAGGGCGTCGGCTCCGGTGATGAAGTACAGGTCGTTATCGGCGTTGAGATCACGCAGATCACGCAAGGTGTCCTTGGTGTAGGTCGCCCCACCCCGGTCGATGTCGACCCGGCTGACCGAGAAACGCGGGTTGGACGCGGTGGCGATCACTGTCATCAGATAGCGGTCCTCGGGAGCACTGACGCGCCGGTCGTGCTTCTGCCACGGCTGACCGGTCGGGACGAACACCACTTCGTCCAGCTCGAACAGGTCGGCCACCTCACTGGCAGCGACCAGGTGCCCGTTGTGGATGGGATCGAACGTCCCACCCATCACACCCAGCCTGCGCCGTCTTGCCACAAAGAGGCAGCTTACGGGAGCGTTGACGCGCCCCGGCACCCGCGCGAATCCGGCCGGGCTCAGATCGGCAGCAAACCGTCGATCACCGCGGCCAGCTGCTTGGCCGAGCGGCACTCGTGCATCGGGATGGTTTCGAGGTATTTCGGCACCGCAGAGTCCCCGCTGCCCCACAGGTGCTTGGGCTCCGGGTTCAGCCAGTGTGCGTGCCGGCTGGCCGCCACCATGTGGGCGAGCAAGGCCGTCTCGGGGTTGCGGTAGTTGTTCCGACCGTCGCCCAGCACCAGCAGCGAGCTACGCGGCGACAGCACGTTGGGGTACTTGTCCAGGAACGACACGAACGCGTGACCGTAGTCGGAATGCCCGTCGCGGGTGTAAACGCCCGCTTCACGGGTGATGCGCTGCACGGCCACCGCCAAGTCGGCCTCCGGCCCGAACATATCGGTGACCTCGTCGGTGGTGTCGATGAAGGCGAAGACACGAACCCGGGAGAACTGCTGGCGCAGCGCCGAGACCAACATCAGGGTGAAGTGGCTGAACCCGGCGACCGAACCGGACACGTCGCAGAGCACCACGAGCTCGGGACGGGCCGGATGTGGCTTCTTGAGCACCACGTCGATCGGCACGCCGCCGGTGGACATCGACTTGCGCAGCGTCTTGCGCAGGTCGATCTCCCCCGAGCGGGACCGGCGGCGCCGCGCCGCCAGCCGCGTCGCCAACGTCCGCGCCAGCGGTTGCACGGTCTTGCGCATCTGGCGGAGCTGCTCACCTGACGCGCGCAGGAACTCGACGTTTTCGGCCAGCTGCGGCACCCCGTACATCTGCACGTGGTCACGGCCCAACTGCTCGGCGGTACGCCGCTTGGTCTCGGACTCGACCATCTTGCGCAGCTGGGAGATGCGCTGGGCGGCCAGGGCCTTGGCGATCTCCTCCTGGGTCGGCGTGGGCTCCTCGCCGTAGGGGGCGAGCAGCCCGGCCAGCAGCCGGCCCTCCAGATCGTCCAGACTCATGGCCTTGAGTGCCTGATACGACGAGTACGACGGGCCGCGGCTGGAGTTGTACCGGCCGTAGGCCTCGACGATCCGGGCGATCATCGCCGCCATCCGGTCGTCGAGATTGGCCAGATCCTCGTTGTCGGCCAGCATCTGCACCAACGCCTCGCGCATCGCCTCGATGTCCTCGGGCGGCAGCTGGAGGCGATCCGGATCATCGGTGTCGGACTCGTCGTCATCCGAGAGCACGGTGCGCGCGCCCAGCGCCGCCGGGAAGAACAGGTCGAACATCGCGTCGTAGGTGTCGCGGTGATCGGGGCGTCGCAGCACCGCGCAGGCAATCCCCTCGCGCAGCGCCGCACGATCGCCCAACCCGAGTACGGTGATCACCCGCCCGGCATCCACCGTCTCCGATGGACCGACCGAGATACCTTGTCCACGAAGGGCTTCGACGAACTCGACGAGATGCCCCGGCAGGCCGTGCGGGGCCAGCGGCTGGGGTGGTCGAACCCGGCGGGGGGTCACTAGTTCAGCTCCATCAGTTCAGCTTCAGTTCGCCGGCCGCTTTGACTTGGTCGGACTGATGTTTGAGCACCACACCGAGGGTGGCGGCGATCATCTCGTCGTCGATGGTGTCCATACCCAGTGCCAGCACGGTGCGACCCCAGTCGATGGTCTCGGCGACCGACGGCACCTTCTTGAGCTGCATGCCGCGCATCACGCCGATGATCCGCACCAGTTCGCCGGCGATGCGCTCGGGCAATTCGGGTACGCGGGACAGCAGGATGCGACGCTCCAGATCGGCGTCCGGGAAGTCGATGTGCAAGAACAGGCAGCGACGCTTGAGCGCCTCGGAGAGTTCACGGGTGGCGTTGGACGTCAGCAGGACGAACGGCGGCCGCTCGGCGGTGATGGTGCCCAGTTCGGGGACCGTGACCGCGAAATCGGAGAGCACCTCCAGCAGCAGGCCCTCGATCTCGATGTCGGCCTTGTCGGTCTCGTCGATCAGCAGCACGGTCGGGTCGGTGCGCTTGATCGCGGTCAGCAGCGGGCGGGTCAGCAGGAATTCCTCGCTGAACACGTCCATCTTGGTCTGGTCCCAGTCGCCGCCGTTCGCGTTCTGCCCGGCCTGGATTCGCAGGATCTGCTTGGCGTGGTTCCACTCGTAGAGCGCGCGAGCCTCGTCGACACCCTCGTAGCACTGCAACCGCACCAGTTCTGAGCCCGTAGTTGCGGCCACCGCGCGGGCCAGCTCGGTCTTGCCGACGCCCGCGGGCCCTTCCACGAGCAATGGTTTGCCCAGCCGGTCGGCGAGGAAAACCGCTGTTGCGGTGGCGGTGTCGGGCAGGTAGCCGGTCTCCGCCAAGCGTCGCGCGACATCGTCGATATCGGCGAACAACGGAGCGGGGCGAGCGGGCACGCTCATGTGGTCTCCTGGTCTCTATCTGGTCGGCGGCTAAGCCGGGCGGGTCTGACCGTCTCCCCACACGATCCATTTGGTCGAGGTCAGTTCGGGCAGGCCCATCGGTCCGCGGGCATGCAGCTTCTGGGTGGAGATACCGATCTCGGCGCCGAAACCGAACTGCTCTCCGTCGGTGAACGCAGTCGACGCGTTGACCATCACAGCAGCCGCGTCCACCTGTTCGGTGAAGCGCTGGGCCGCAGCAAGATCCGTTGTCACGATGGCCTCGGTGTGCCCGGTGCCGTACTCGTTGATGTGGGCGATCGCCCCGTCGAGACCATCCACCACCGCGACCGCGATGTCCATCGAGAGGAACTCGGCGTGCAACTCCTCGTCCGTCGGGTCGGCGTGCACGGTGACCCCCGCCTCGCGCAGCGCGGCGGTGAGCCGGGGCAGCACGGTCGCCTGCAGCGCCTTGTCCACCAGTAGGGTCTCGGCAGCATTGCAGACGCTGGGGCGCCGGGTCTTGGAATTCAGCAGGATCTTCTCGGCCAGGTCGACGTCGGCCGAGGAATGAACGTAGACATGACAATTGCCGACACCGGTCTCGATGGTCGGGACCTGCGCATCGCGCACCACGGCCTCGATCAACCCGGCTCCCCCGCGCGGGATCACCACGTCGACCAGGCCGCGGGCCTGGATCAGGTGGGTGACGCTGGCGCGGTCATGGCTGGGCAGCAACTGCACCGCGTCGGTCGGCAGCCCCACCGATTCCAGCGCCGACCGCAGGGCGGTCACCAGGGCCTGATTGGACCGGGCCGCCGACGAACTTCCGCGCAGCAGGGCCGCGTTGCCGGATTTGAGGGTCAGACCGAACGCGTCCACCGTGACGTTGGGGCGGCCCTCGTAGACCATGCCGACCACGCCCAGCGGCACCCTCTGCTGACGCAACTGCAACCCATTGGGCAGAGTGCGGCCCTGCAGCACCTCACCGACCGGATCGGGCAACCCGGCAACCTGGCGCAGCCCGGCCGCGATGCCGTCGACCCGCTGCGGGTTGAGCGCCAGCCGGTCCAGCATGGCCTCGGGGGTTCCGGCTGCACGGGCGGCCTCGACATCGGCAGCGTTGGCGGCCAGGATCACGTCGACGGCGGCCAGCACGCTGTCGGCAGCGGCATGCAGCGCACGATTCTTGGTCTCGGCACTCAGGGTGCCCAGGGTGCGGGCCGCGACGCGGGCACGACGCGCGGCCTCGTGCACCTGCTCGCGCAGGTCTGCTTGCGACACCGCCGGCGACTGCGTCTGAACGCTCATCTAGCCAGCGTATCGGACCTGTTGACGCGCTTCGACAGGTGTCAGGCGCCCTGGTACGGGCACGCCGGGTTAGCCTTTTCGGTTATGGCCGCTGCGCGGGTTTGCGTCGTCGGAAGCATCAACGCCGACCTCACCTTCACGGTCGGCGCGCTGCCACGTCCTGGACAAACCGTGCTCGCGTCGTCGCTGGCGTCCGCGCCCGGCGGCAAGGGCGGCAACCAGGCGGTGGCGGCGGCGCGGGCCGGCGCCGAGGTGGCTCTGGTGGCCGCGCTCGGTGACGATGCCGCCGCGACAAACCTGCGGCAGCATCTCCGAGCCAATGGGGTTGCCACCGATTCCGTGACATGTGTGCCCGGTCCGAGCGGATCTGCCGCGATCCTGGTCGACGGGGTTGGTGAGAACTGCATCGTGGTGGCACCGGGCGCCAACGCCCGGCTCGAGGTGGATTCCGCCGCGGCGCGCGCGGCCATCGTCTGGAGCGAGGTGGTCCTGATCCAGTTGGAGATCCCGGTGGCGACGGCGATCGCCGCGGCCCGGTTGGCAAAAGCGGCCGGGGCGGTAGTGATGCTCAACGCCTCACCCGGAGGTACCGCTGCCCATCAGCTACTGGCACTGTCGGAACTGGTCGACGTGGTGGTGGTGAACGAGACCGAGGCCGCCGAATGGCATTGGCCGGTGCGGCATCTGGTGATCACCCGGGGTGCACGAGGCGCCAGCTACCTGGGTACCGACGAGCGGTTCGACGTGCCGGCCCCCACGGTGCAGGCACTGGACACCGCCGGGGCCGGTGACGTGTTCGCCGGCGTGTTGGCCGCCGACTGGACCGGCGGCCACGAGTCGGCGCTGCGGCGCGCCTGCGCGGCCGGAGCGTTGGCCACCCTGGTGCGCGGGGCCGGGGACTGTGCGCCGGCGGCTGCCGACATCGATGCCATCCTGACGCCCTGACGCGGCCGACTGAAGCCGATACCGTTGCCGTTATAGTCGCCGACATGACCCAGGGAAACGCTCCGCGACCACCCGAAGGCGACTGGCTCGGCACGCCTTATCTCACATTCGACCGGCAGGGTCCGTTCGGCGTGGTCACCCTGGACCGGCCCGAGGCCCGCAATGCGATGACCCCGGCCATGTACTTCGGCATCCGGTACGCGGTCACCCACGTCGAGGCGGATCCCGATCTGGCCGGCCTGCTGATCACCGGAACCGGAGACGTGTTCGCCCCCGGCGGTGACCTCGGCGGCGGCAACGGCGTCGACGACTGGATGAGCTTCGGCGCGGCCCTGTCGATGGATGTCACCCCGTTCGAAACGCTGCGTCAATCGGTCAAACCCGTGGTGAGCGCGGTCAACGGGTTGTGTCAGGGCGGCGGGTTGCAGATCGCGATCTGCAGCGACATGGCGGTGGTCAGCGACCGCGCCACATTCCGGGTGCCCGAGTTGTACCGCGGCATCGCCGACACCTACTACAGCCAGACGTTGGCCCGCCTGATCGGCCCGGTCCGGACCCGCGACCTGATGTTCACCGGTCGCACGCTCAGCGCACAGGAGGCCGTCGACTGGGGCATGGTCGCCCGGACCGTGCCGCACGACGAATTACTCTCTGCTGCAACCGAAGTGCTCGCACAATGCTGCCGAACCGCACCCCGGGCCCGCGGGGTGGTCAAGTCCAGCCTGGACAGCTACCTGGGGCTCTACGACCGGATCGGCATGAAGGCCAGCTACAGCGGCGAGGAGGCCGCCGAGGGATTCCGCGCGTTCAAGGCCCGACGTTCACCGGAGTGGGTCCACCCGGACCTGCGGGCCGACGGCCGACTCTAGACGCTGACCAGGTCCTGCTCGGCAGCCGCCGCGGGCTGCACATTCGCGCCCGGGCCTGCGGTCGGCAGGGACACCTGATTCCGATGATGCGTCGCTGGAACCGGGCGATGCCGAGGCCACCGGGGTTCCCAGGGCCTGCCCACCCAGAACGACGGCCGACCCGACTCCGAGCGCAACCGCCAATCCGCCCACCCGACCGACATATTTTGCAGCGCTCAACGCGACCTCCTCGACCCGAGATTCGGCGACACCGAAGTGTGACCCGACGCACATCAACGCGCAGATGGGGTCAGGAAGGTTAGCTTGTCAATATTTTGCGTCGTCAATTAAAATCGGCCGTGGATCGACACCAAATTACCGCTCGGGGACGCTCCGCTCGATCTCGTCGAGCCAGATCCGCGCCGACATATCCGACGGTGCGCGCCAGTCCCCACGCGGCGAGAGCGCACCGCCGTGCGACACCTTGGGGCCGTTCGGCAGCGCAGAACGCTTGAACTGGGAAAACGAGAAGAACCGCTGCGCAAAGACCTGCAGCCAGTGCCGGATTTCGCTGAGCGAATATGCCGGACGCTTGTCCTCGGGGAACCCGGCGGGCCAGTCACCGTCGGTCGCGTCATGCCAGGCATGCCAGGCCAGGAAGGCCACCTTGGACGGGCGGAACCCGTAGCGCAACACCTGGAACAACGAAAAATCCTGCAGCGCATAGGGGCCGACTTTGGCCTCGCTGCTCTGGATCTCCTCATCCTCGCCGGTGGGCACCAACTCCGGGGTGATCTCGGTGTCCAGCACGGATTGGAGAACCCCGTTCACCTCGGCCCCGAACTGATCCGACGAGATCACCCACCTGATCAGGTGCTGGATCAGGGTTTTCGGCACCCCGCCGTTGACGTTGTAGTGCGACATCTGGTCGCCGACACCGTAAGTCGACCAACCCAGCGCCAGCTCCGACAGGTCGCCCGTACCCAGCACGATGCCGCCACGCTGATTGGCCAGCCGGAACAGGTAGTCGGTGCGCAGGCCGGCCTGGACGTTCTCGAACGTGACGTCGTAGACGTTCTCGCCGCGACCGAACGGATGGTCCATCTCGGTGAGCATCAGCTCGGCCGTCTTCTTGATGTCGATCTCGGCGAACGTGACGCCCAAGGCGCGGCTCAATCGGATCGCGTTGTTCTTGGTGTGCTCACCGGTGGCGAAGCCGGGCATCGTGAACGCGAGAATGTCACTGCGCGGGCGGTTCTCCCGATCCATAGCCCGCGCCGCCACGATCAGGGCGTGCGTGGAATCCAGTCCGCCGGACACCCCGATCACCACCTTGGGGTAATTCAGCGCCCGCAACCGCTGCTCCAGGCCGGAGACCTGGATGTTGTAGGCCTCGTAGCAATCCTGTTGCAGCCGTGCGGGGTCCGCCGGTACGAACGGGAACCGCTCGATCTCGCGCAGCAGCCCGATGTCACCGGTCGGCGGGTCGAGCTGGAACTCGATGCGGCGGAATGAATCCACTTGGGCGCCATGGTGTCTGGCATTGTCGTCGAACGTGCCCATCCGCAGCCGCTCGGAGCGCAGTAACTCCAGGTCCACGTCGGCCACCGAGCGTCGCTCACCACGCGGGAAACGCTCACTCTCGGCGAGCAACACCCCGTTCTCCCAGATCATGGTCTGACCGTCCCAGGCCAGGTCGGTGGTCGACTCCCCCTCGCCCGCAGCGGCGTACACATAGGCGGCCAGACACCGCGACGAGGCCGAACGTGCCAGCAGCCCACGGTCTTCGGCACGGCCGACGGTGATCGGGCTGCCGGAGAGATTGGCCAGCACCGTCGCCCCTGCCAGAGCGGCCTGCGCACTGGGCGGCACCGGCACGAACATGTCCTCACAGATCTCGACGTGCAGGACCAGTCCGGGAACGTCGGAGGCCGCGAACAGCAGGTCCGGCCCGAACGGCACCTCGGCACCGGCCACCCGGATGGTGCCGCGCACGTCGGCACCGGTGGCCATCTGCCTGCGTTCGTAGAACTCCCGGTACGTCGGCAGGTAGGACTTGGGCGCCACGCCGAGCACCGCTCCGCGGTGGATGACGACCGCGGTGTTGTAGATCCGGTGCCGGTACCGCAGCGGCGCACCGACCACCAGCACCGGTGTCAACACGACGGAGGCCGCGACGATTTCGATGAGTGCCTGCTCCACCGACTCCAGCAGGGTGTCCTGCAAGAGGATGTCGTCGATCGAGTAACCCGACAACGTCAACTCGGGAAACACCGCGACGGCCACCCCGTCGTCATGGCAATCCTGCGCCAACCGCAGCACCGATTCGGCGTTGGCCGGCGGATCCGCCAGCGCCGTGTGGTGGGTGCAGGCGGCGACCCGCACGAAACCGTGGTGGTAGGCGCTGTAGAAGTCCATCGCGCCCATTGTCACCCGAAAAGTGTCAAGATCGGACCACTGGGTACCAAATGACGCATGAGCGATACCGCACTGGTGGTTGTCGACATGCTCAACCACTACCGGCACGAGGATGCCGAACTCCTTGCCCCCAACGTGGCGCCGATCATCGACCCGCTGGTCGGGCTGATCAAGAGCGCTCGCGACCGCGACGACATCGATCTGATCTACGTCAACGACAACTACGGCGATTTCACCGCCCAGTTCAGTGACATCGTCGAGGCCGCGCTGGCCGGTGAGCACCCGGATCTGGTGCGGCCGATCGTCCCGGCGGACGACTGCCTGGTCCTGACCAAGGTGCGCCACAGTGTGTTCTATGCGACCGCGCTGGATTACCTGCTGGGCCGGTTGGGCACCCGCCGGCTGATCCTGGCCGGCCAGGTCACCGAGCAGTGCATCCTCTACAGCGCTTTGGATGCCTACGTGCGACATTTCGACGTGGTGATCCCGTCCGACGCGGTCGCCCACATCGACGCCGGCCTGGGTGAGGCGGCGCTGCAGATGATGCGCCGCAACATGAGCGCCGAGACCGTCCCCGCTACCCAATGCCTGGACTGACGGGCGGCCTATCCTGGCGAGGGTGGATGCCCCCGAACTCGTCGCCCTGCTGCAGGACCGCCGCGTCGCGGTGCTGACGGGCGCCGGGATGTCTACCGATTCCGGTATCCCCGACTACCGCGGCCCTGATTCCCCGCCCAGTAATCCGATGACCATCCGGCAGTTCACCTCTGATCCGGAGTTCCGTCAGCGGTACTGGGCCCGCAATCATGTCGGCTGGCGCCACATGGACGAGACGCTGCCCAATGCCGGGCATCGCGCCTTGGCCGCGCTGGAAGGCGCCGGGGTGGTGAGTGGACTGATCACCCAGAACGTGGATCTGCTGCACACCAAGGCCGGAAGCCGGTCGGTGGTCAACCTGCACGGCACCTATGCACAGGTGATCTGCCTGGACTGCGGCGCGACGATGGGTCGCGACGAGCTGGCCGACGCACTGGAGACGGCCAATCCGGGCTTCATCGAACGCGCCGAGGCGGTCGGCGGCATCGCGGTGGCACCCGACGCCGACGCCGTGGTCAGCGACACCGCTTCGTTCACCATCGTGGACTGCCCGGCCTGTGCAGGCATGCTCAAACCCGACATCGTCTACTTCGGCGAGAGCGTCCCCAAAGACCGTGTCGAACACGCATATTCGATGGTGGAAGATGCCGAGGCGCTGCTGGTCGCGGGATCCTCACTGACCGTTTACTCCGGCTACCGCTTCGTCCGGCACGCGATCGCGCACAACATCCCGGTGGGGATCATCAACCGCGGCCCCACCCGCGGCGACGACCACGCCACGGTCAAGGTCGAAGCGGGCTGTTCGGAGATGTTGACCCTGTTGGCCGGTGAACTCAGGAGAACGTGCACGGCATCGACCGGATAGCGTGCACGAAATTGCCTTCCAGGTAGGCCGGTTCGCCGGCGGCAATGTCGGGCAGTTGGTGCAACAGCTCACCGAAGATGGCCCGAAGTTGCGTCCGGGCGACGTGTGCACCCAGGCAGAAGTGACGACCACCGCCGCCGAACCCCAGGTGCGGGTTGGGCTTTCGGCTCAGGTCGAAAACCTCGGGCCGGTCGAACACGTCGGAGTCCCAGTTACCCGAGGCGTAGAACATCACCACCTTCTCCCCCGCCGCGATCTGCTGTCCGCCCAGTTCGACATCGACCGCGGCGGTGCGACGGAAAGTCATCACCGGGGTGGCCCAGCGCACGAACTCTTCCACGGCGCCACCGATCCGATCATCGAAATCGGCCATGAGCCAGGCGCGTTGGTCGGGGTGGTCGGTGAGTGCCTTGAGGGCGTGGCTGGTGGTCTGGCGCGTGGTGTCGTTGCCCGCCACCGCCAGCAGCACGAAGAACGCCGCGACCTCGGCGTCGGTGAGGCGGTCCCCGTCGACCTCGGCGTGGACCAGCGCGCTGAACAGATCGTCGCCCGGATCATCCCGGCGTTGTGCGGCAAGCGCATTCGCCACCTGATGCAGGTACATCTGGCTCTGCAGCAGCACCTCCAGCGGGTTGCGCCCGGCCAGGTACACCGGGTCGGCCCAGGACACCAACGCGTCCGCGGCATGTGCCACCTGCTGGCGTTCGGACTCGGGAATCCCGACCATGTCCGACAACGTGCGGATGGGCAGTTCCTTGGCGCACTGATCGACGAAGTCCACCCCGCTGCCCGCGTCCTTGAGCTCGGCCACGATCTGCCGGGCGTTGTCCTGGATCGAGGTTTCGATGCGGGCCACTTGCCGGGGCGTGAATGCCGAATGGACGAGTTTTCGGATCAGTGTGTGCCGTGGCGCGTCCATCGCCAGAAACGACTGTGACGCCTCGAGCAACTCTTCGGGAATCGTCTCGAACAACACACCTTTGCCGGACAGGAACGTCTCACTGTCGCGGCTGATGGTCACGATGTCGGCGTGCCGCGTGACGGCCCAGAATCCCCGATCGTCGGGATCCTGCATGAGCGCGTCCTCGACAGGTGGGTGCCAGCTGACGGGGCGGGAAGCACGCAGTTCGGCGAAGGTGACTTCGCGATCGGCGGCCGTGGTCGCCCAGAACGCCCGCGACGACAGGTCGATCGGGTCGTAGGGGCGCGGGGAACTCGATGTGATGGACGACACAGTCATATCGACGACAATAGGTCTAGACATTATGTCTAGTCAAGGTGTGTTGTGAGCCGATACTGTTGAGGTCATGCCATCGGTAACACGGAAGCCGCAGGCCAACCGGGAGGAACGCCGCGAGCGGATCGAACGGCAACTGCTCGACGCCACCGACCGGCTGATGGCCGACGGCGCCAGCTTCACCGAACTCAGCGTCGACAGACTGGCCACCGAGGCCGGGATCTCCCGGGCCAGCTTCTACATCTACTTTGAAGACAAGGGCCACCTGCTGCGCCGGTTGGCCACCCAGGTGTTCGGCGATCTGACCCAGGCCGCCGAGCGGTGGTGGAACGTCTCGGGACGGCGCGACCCCGCCGATGTCCATGCCGCCATGTCGGGCATCATCGCCAGCTATCGGACCCACCAGCCGGTGTTGATCGCGCTCAACGAGATGTCGGCCTATGACCCACTCGTCGGGCAAACCTACCGGGAACTGCTGACCGGGATCTCCGACCAGCTCACCAGGGTGATCGAGGGCGGCCAGTCCGTCGGGGCGATCCGGCCGCAGTTGCAGGCCGCGGCCACCGCGAGCACGCTGACCTGGATGGTGGAGCGGACCTGCCACCAGAATCTGCCGTCGCACCCGGCGTCCTACGATGCCGAACTGGCCGACACGCTTACCGAAATCATCTGGGGTGCCCTGTATCTGCAGTCCCCACCCCAGTGATTTCGGTGCATCTAGCGGCGGTGGGCGCCGGTGGGTGCACCCAAATCCCTAGGTGGCGACCAGATCGTCGGCGTGTACCGCGGGACGGCGCAGTTCGGGCGGCAGATCCGGCGTCGAACGGCCGATGATCGCAGCCAACTCCGACGCTTCGTAGGCCACCACGCCCCGCGCCACGGTCTGCCCGTCAAGCGCCCGCAGGTCCACCACGTCACCGCCGTGGAAGTAGCCGGTGACCTCGGTGATCCCGGCGGGCAGCAGCGAACGCCGCCGCTGGACGACCGCACGCACCGCACCGTCGTCGAGGGTCAGCGCGCCGTGCGATTCCGCGGCATGGCGAACCCAGAAGCGCCGCGCCGACATCCGCTCGGGACGCGGCGCGAACACGGTGCCGACCGAGGCATCGCTCAGTGCCGCAGCGGCATCCGCCGCGGCGGCCAGCAGCACCGGCACCCCGGCATCGGCAGCCAACAACGCCGAAGACAGCTTCGAGGCCATGCCGCCGGTGCCCAGGTGGCTGCCACCGCCGCCACCACCCCGTCGAGATCCCCCTGCGCACCGACCTCAGGAATGAACCGCGCCGGGTTATCCGGAGATGCTTTCCGGGGGTCACCGTCATACAGGCCGTCGATGTCGGACAGCAGGATCAGCGCGTCGGCACCGACCAACTGAGCCACCAGCGCCGACAGCCGATCGTTGTCGCCGAACCGGATCTCGTTGGTGGCCACGGTGTCGTTCTCGTTGACGATCGCCACCGCATGCAGCGCGCGCAACCGGTCCAGCGTGCGCTGGGCGTTGTTGTGCTGCACCCGCATCGCGATGTCGTGGGCGGTCAGTAGTACCTGCCCGACCGTTCGGTTGTAGACGGCGAAGGCTGAACTCCAGGCGTTGACCAGGGCGACCTGCCCGACGCTGGCGGCCGCCTGCTTGTTGGCCAGATCGGTGGGGCGCTTGGACAGCCCCAGCGGCTCGATTCCGGCAGCGATGGCACCCGAGGACACGATCACCAGATCAGAGCCGGCGCGCATCCGGCCTTCGATGGCCTCGACCAGGACCGCGAGTCGGCCGGCGTCAAACACCCCGGACGGAGTGGTCAGCGCAGTGGTGCCGATCTTGACGACGACACTGCGAGCGGTCCGAATCGCTTCCCGATGTGCGGAGGAGTGCGTCGAGCCTGCGCTGGTCACTCGTCCTCGCTCCCGGGCTGGCGCCGTTCGCGCCGCGCGGCCTTGCGTTCGGAGGCACCGATCCGGTCGCTCTGTTCGAGCCGGATGTCAGTACCTCGACCGGTCAGCGGCATGTCGATACCGGCCGGGGTCTGCGGTTCCCAGTCAAAAGTCATGTCACCGATGGTCACGGCGCAGCCGGGCTTGGCGCCATTCTTGAACAACGCATCCTCGACACCCAACCGCGCCAACCGGTCACCGAGATAGCCGACGGCCTCGTCGTTGCCGAAGTCGGTCTGGGCGATCCAGCGCTCGGGACGGGTACCGCGCACCAAAAACCCGCCGTATCCGTCCGATTCGACGGTGAAGCCGCTCTCGTCGACTGCGATCGGCCGGATCACCGGACGCCTGGGCACCACCTCAGGCTGCGCATCGCGATACGCCTTTACCATCTCCCACAGCGCAAAGATCAACGGCCGCAAACCATCACGGCTGACGGTCGAGATCTCGTACACCGGCCAGCCGAACTGGGACTGCACGTCTTCACGCACGAAGTCGGCCAGCTCCCGGGCATCGGGAACGTCGATCTTGTTGAGCACCACTGCACGTGGCCGCGATGCCAGGTCGCCCAGCGTGGAATCGCCTTGCAGGGTCGGAGTGTAGGCCGCGAGTTCGGCCTCCAAAGCCTCGATGTCGGAGATCGGGTCACGCCCGGGTTCCATGGTGGCGCAGTCCACGACATGCACGAGCACAGCGCAGCGCTCAAGGTGCCGAAGGAATTCCAGGCCGAGGCCCCGGCCCTCGGATGCGCCGGGGATCAGACCGGGAACGTCGGCGACGGTGAAGGTGTTGTCGCCTGCTGACACCACGCCCAGGTTGGGCACCAGGGTGGTGAACGGATAGTCGGCGATCTTGGGCTTGGCCGCCGAGATGGTCGACACCAGAGACGATTTGCCCGCCGACGGAAATCCGATCAGGCCGACATCGGCAACGGTCTTGAGTTCCAGCGTGAGATCTCGGGCCTGCCCCTTCTCACCGAGGAGGGCGAAGCCGGGGGCCTTGCGGGCCCGGGAAGCCAGTGCGGCGTTGCCGAGCCCACCTCGACCGCCCTGCGCAGCTTCGAACCGGGTGCCGGCACCGACCAGGTCGGCCAACATCCGGCCGTTCTCGTCGAGCACCACCGTGCCGTCCGGCACGCGCACGACCAGGTCGTCGCCGGTGGCACCGTCACGGTTGCTGCCCGCACCCGGCTTGCCGGAGGGGGCGTCGACGTGCGGGTGGAAATGGAAGTCCAGCAGGGTGTGCACCTGCGGGTCGACGACGAGCACGATGCTGCCGCCGCGACCACCGTTACCTCCGTCGGGTCCACCGAGAGGTTTGAATTTCTCTCGGTGCACCGACGCGCAGCCGTGGCCACCGTTGCCTGCACGCGCATGAATGACGACGCGGTCGACAAACCGGGGCATCGGACATCCTCTCCGTCGAATGTGAAGCTATCGCGAAAGTTCGATCGAGAACTCGCAGCTGCTTCACATTCGCGGAGAATCCTCTAAGTCTCAGGCCTCCGGGCGCGGCACGGGAACGATGTTCACGTGCTTGCGGCCGCGCTTGGAGCCGAACTCCACAGCGCCGGGGGACAGTGCGAACAGCGTGTCATCGCCACCACGACCGACATTCACGCCGGGATGGAAATGGGTGCCGCGCTGGCGGACGAGAATCTCGCCGGCCTTGACGACCTGACCACCGAAACGCTTGACGCCGAGCCGCTGGGCTGCGGAATCACGACCGTTGCGCGAGCTGGAAGCGCCCTTTTTGTGTGCCATTAGTTCGCTCCCTTGCTACTTGATACCGGTGACCTTGAGCACGGTCAGCTGCTGACGGTGCCCCTGGCGCTTGTGGTAGCCGGTCTTGTTCTTGAACTTGTGGATGCGGATCTTGGGACCCTTGGTGTGCTCCAGCACCTCGCCGGTCACGGCGACCTTGGCCAGGTCATCGGCCTTGCTGGTGACGCTGGCACCGTCGACCACCAGGGCGACGGGCAGTGATACCGACGCGCCCGGCTCGGTGTCGAGCTTCTCAACCTTCACCACGTCACCGACGGCAACCTTGTACTGCTTGCCGCCGGTCTTGACGATTGCGTATGTCGCCATCGTGTCCTCTGCTCTGCTGCTCTCTGCGGGCGCGCGCTACCGGTCGGTGCGTGCGCGGGTCTTGGGTGGCGGGCTGCCCCGCCGTCACCGGCCTGCGACTATTACAGGCACTGGAGACAACTGGTCAAGGGTACTTGACCAGCGGGTAGAGGGTCAAACCGCCCACTAGTCCCAATGCCGCGCAGTTAAGCGTGTGACTGGTGTGGCAATTGTGACACGCCGTGTGGGATGCCGGTAGGACAGCGGAACTCCCGGTATCGATGGATTGTCCGTCCAAAGACACCATCTCACCAGGGAGTTCCGCTGTCTGTTCAGTCTGTCATCTGTCCTGGGCCACCGGGTCGTCAGGGCCGGTTCGCGCCGGGCCATCTGGGCGAGTTGACCCGGATCGTGTCCGCCGATCTTGTAGATGCCGCCTTGGAGAACACCGGCCGCGTACAGCGCCGTGTTCGGGTGCTGCCCTCGCGGGTCGTGGTCTACCTGCTGCTGGCCGGGGCGTTGTTCGCCGAGATCGGATACCAGCAGGTCTGGGCGCGGCTGGTCGCCGGCCTGGATCCGGTCACCGTGGCCGCACCGGGTTCTTCGGCACTGTCACAAGCATTGCGACGTGTCGGAGTTGCCCCGCTGCGCGAATTGTTCACCCTGGTACGCGGCCCGGCTGTCGGCGCGACGCGCTGGCATGGGCTGTTGGTCTGCGCGATCGACGGCACCTCGATGTTCGTGCCCAACAGTGCAGCCAACGCCGCAGCGTTCGGCCGCCAAACCGGCCGCCCCGACGCCGAGTCCGGTATCCGATGCTGCGCATGCTGACGGTCGTGGCGTGTGGCACCCGCACCGTCGTCGATGCCGTGTTCGGCGCCTACGGAGTAGGCGAAACCACCTATGCACCAACGCTGCTGCGGTGCCTGAAACCAGACATGCTGCTGTTGGCTGACCGCAACTTCGCCGTCACAGCTCGTGGAAAGATCGCCTCGACCCATGCCGAGTTGCTGATCCGCTGCAAAGACGCCCGTGTGCTGCCCCGATCAAGACGCTGGCGGACCGGACGTGGCTGGCACGGATGGGCGCGGTGACCGTGCGGGTGATCGACGCCCGCATCAGCGTGCGGCTCGACGGCGGGGCGACCCGCTACGGTCACTACCGCCTGGTCACCACCCTGCTAGACGAAAAGCAATATCCCGCAGACGAACTGGTCGAGCTCTACCATCAACGGTGGGAGATTGAAACCAGCTACCTGGAATTGAAATCGACCATTCTGGGCGGACGAGTGCTGCGCGCGGGTACCCCCGCCGGCATCACCCAAGAGGTCTACGCACTGCTGATCACCTACCAGGCCCTGCGCACCGCCCTGGCCGATACCGCACTGGCCCGTCCCGACATCGGCCCCGACCGGCTGAGCCTCACCGTCGCCCTGAACACCGCCCGCGACCAAGTCATTCACGCCGCCGCAACGATCGCCGACGCCACCATCGACCTGATCGGCTGCATCGGAGCCGCCGCCCTCAACCAGCCGCTACCAGCGCGGCGATCACGCTCGAGTCCCCGAGTGGTCAAACGCGCCATTTCCAAGCACCGGGCTAAAGGCGCCATCGACCGCACCAACTACACAACCGCCATCACCATCGAAATCCTCGACGGTTGACAACAGGGCGCGGACCTTAACTGCGCGGCATTGCCACTAGTCCTGGCGGGGCGGCCCGGCGGGCCTGGCTGCGGCACGTCGACGAACACGGCCGCGGTTGGGTGTCACCTCTGCTACCACGGGCTCTGGAGCCTGGTAGACGTCCTTCTCGGACTCGTCATCCTCGTCATCCTCGTCAGGGTCGTCAGAGTCCTCGTCATCCAAGTCCTCGTCGTCCGGGTCGTCCTCGAGGTCCTCGTCCGAGTCGTCGTCGAGGTCCTCGTCGTCGTCATCGAGGTCCTCATCGTCGAGGTCGATCTCGTCTTCGTCTTCTTCCGAGTCCTCATCCGAGTCCTCGTCCGATTCGTCCGATTCCTCGGCGTCGTGCGCATCGAAGCCGTCGGGAGATTCGTCGGTCACGCCCGCGTCGTCAGGAGTCACCTGCTCGTCACCCTCGCCGTCATGGGCCTCGGCGGCATGCTCGTCGATGTCCTCGTGACCTTCGTGGTCTTCGTCGGGGCGGTCGTTCGCCGCAGCCATGGCCTTGAACATCGGGTGCTCACCGACCGGATGGTCAGGCACCTTGACGACCGGCGTCTCTTCGGGCTCCGGACGGGCATTGCCCCGCTTACCCCGCTTGCTTCGGCGGCTGCTGCTTCCGCCGCTGCCACTGGATTCGGTCTTGCGGCCGGAGTTGGACGACGCGGCCGTGTCGACCGGGTCACCATGCAGCACGATGCCGCGGCCGGCGCAATGGGTGCACGATGTCGAGAACGCCTCGATCAGACCGGTACCCAACTTCTTTCGGGTCAGCTGCACGAGGCCCAGCGAGGTCACCTCGGACACCTGGTGCCGCGTGCGGTCCCGGCCCAGGGCCTCGGTCAGCCTGCGCAGTACCAGATCCCGGTTCGATTCGAGGACCATGTCGATGAAGTCGATGACCACGATGCCGCCGATGTCGCGCAACCGTAGTTGCCGCACGATCTCCTCGGCGGCCTCCAGGTTGTTGCGGGTGACGGTCTGCTCGAGGTTGCCGCCGGCACCGGTGAACTTGCCGGTGTTGACGTCGACGACGGTCATCGCTTCGGTGCGGTCGATGACCAGGGTTCCGCCCGAGGGCAGCCACACCTTGCGATCGAGCGCCTTGGCCAACTGCTCGTCGATGCGGTGCACGGCGAACACGTCGGGCGCATCGGCACCACCGGCGGGTTCGTACTTGGTGAGCCGGCCCATGAGATCGGGTGCAACGGTGTTGACGTAGGAGTTGATCGTGTCCCAGGCCTCGTCGCCGGAGACGATCAGGCCGGAGAAGTCCTCGTTGAACAGGTCACGGATGACCTTGACCAGAACATCGGGCTCTTCGTAGGGGCGACGGCCGCGCCGCCGCCTTCTTCGCGGTGACCTCGGCGCCCTTGGCGTCGATCTCGGTCCAGCGCTGCTGCAACCGTTCGACGTCGGATCGGATGTCCTCGGCTTTCACGCCCTCCGACGCGGTGCGGATGATCACCCCGGCATCGGCCGGAACAACCTCTTTGAGGATCTCCTTGAGCCGCTGGCGTTCGGTGTCGGGCAGCTTGCGGCTGATGCCGGTCGACGACGCACCCGGCACGTAGACCAGGTAGCGACCGGCCAGCGACACCTGCGTGGTGAGCCGGGCGCCCTTGTGCCCCACCGGATCCTTGCTGACCTGGACGACGACATAGTCGCCCGGCTTGAGGGCCTGCTCGATCTTGCGGTTCGACCCGCCGAGGCCGGCGGCCTCCCAGTTCACCTCGCCCGCGTAGAGGACACCGTTGCGTCCGCGGCCGATGTCGACGAAGGCAGCCTCCATTGAGGGCAGCACGTTCTGCACGATGCCGAGGTAGATGTTGCCGACCAGGCTGGCGGATGCCGCTGACGTCACAAAATGCTCGACGACGACACCGTCTTCCAGCACAGCGATCTGCGTGTAGCGGGCACCTTGATGCGGCGGGTCGGAGCGGACCTTGTCGCGCACGATCATGGTGCGTTCGACGGCCTCACGGCGGGCCAGGAACTCGGCCTCGCTCAGGATGGGGGGACGACGGCGGCCTGCGTCACGGCCATCGCGGCGGCGCTGACGCTTGGCCTCCAGGCGGGTCGATCCGCTGATCCCCTGGATCTCCGAGTCATCGCTGCCCTTGCCCGATCGCTCGGGCCGGGACGGACGTTCGTGCACGACGGTGTTGGGCGGGTCATCCGGCGAGCCCGCGTCGTCACCGTCACCGGAGCCGGACTTGCGCCGACGCCGGCGGCGACGGCGACGGTTGTTGCCGTCGCCACCCGCGGTGTCGTCGTCGGTGCCCTCATCGGATTCATCGGTCTCGTCGTCGGATTCCTCATCGGAATCGCTCTCGTCATCAGCGGTGTCGGTGTCGGATTCCGGGCCCGAATCGGATCCGTTTTCGTCGGCCTGCTCACCGCGGCCACGACCGCGACCCCGACGGCCCCGACGGCGCCGGCGCGCGGCGGGGCGATCCGCCTGATCGTCGTCGGTATCCGAGTCGGCATCGGTGTCATCGTCGGTATCGGTGTCGTCTTCGTCGTCATCATCCACATCGACGAGGACCGGCACGAAGCTGACGGGCTGCGGGGCGACGAACAGCGGCAGGTAATCGGCTCGCTCGGTGTGCGCTTCCCGAACCGCGGGGATATTCGCGGTCTCCAGGATCAACCGCGACTCGGGCTCGTCGCCCACCAGGACGGGGTCCTCTTCGGAAGCCTCGGCCGAGGCTTCTACCGGGGCCTCGACGGACTCGGCCGCTACCACCGCGACTTCCTCGACCTGCACCGGCTCGGACTGAGCCGGCTCGGTCGAGTCGAGAGCGAGTGCGTCACGAACCCGCTCCGCATCGACCTTGTCGATCGTGGAATGGGCACTGCGCCGACGGCCGTCGAACTCAGCCAGGGCGTCGAGCACTCGCCTGCTGGTGGTGCCGAGCACCCGCGCCAGGGAGTGGACTCTCAGCCGCTCGGGCAGTCCCTCCTCTTGCGGAGTCTCGGTCGATAGGTCGTCATTCTGGGCATCTTCGGCCACGAATTCTCCTCAAGCCCCCGGGCGCGTCGTATCGACGCGGCCACGCGAGGGCTCCCGCTATTGGCCCGGGACACTTTCCCCGGGCTTGTTGTGGTCTCGCTCCGGGCAGTTCGCTACCGAACCCACCCGGTGCCTGGCTGAATGATGGCTGGACGGCCCGCGCCGCACCGGATTGCGGTGGTCGCGCTCGTCGAAGTCTTCATTCGGGTCTTCAGCCTCGGTTGAGACTGGCAACCCGCACCCAGTATCCCACATCACTGACGCGGTACAGACCAGACTGCGAGAAGGATTATCGGGCGGAGGCTTCGCCAGGAAACCACAGGGCGATCTCACGGGCTGCCGACTCCGGCGAATCCGACCCGTGCACGAGGTTGTCCTGGGTCACAAGCGCCAGGTCACCGCGGATGGTGCCGGGCACAGCCTTCTCCACCGGGTCGGTGCCACCGGCGATCTGACGGAACGCCGCGATAGCCCGCGGACCCTCCACGATGGCGGCGACGACGGGTCCGGAAGTGATGAACTCCAGCAGCGAATCGAAGAACGGCTTGCCGTCGTGCTCGGCGTAGTGCTGCTTGGCCAGCTCGATGCTGACGTTCTTCAGTTCGAGCGCCGCCAGGGTCAGACCCTTGCGCTCGATCCGGCCGAGGATCTCCCCGACCAGGTGGCGCTGCACGCCGTCGGGCTTAATCAAGACAAGGGTCTGCTCAGTCACGAGCAGAGAGCGTACCGGTCGGTAACCCCGGCGTGCCACCGCGGGCTCCCAACGGAGACCGCACCTGGCCGCGGCTATTCGCCGGGCGGCTGCTGACCGGGCAGCAGACCCCGATCCTGCCTGCGTTTGACCTCACCCCGCAGGTACACGATCAACAGCCAGACCACGGCGAAGATCACACCGATGAAGCCGATCGCCCCATGGATGAGCGCCCCGGCGATCACTACCAGTTGGATACCCAGGTTCGCCCAGATGGCCCAGGGCCGGCCCTGCAGCCCCGACATCAGGATCAACACGACGGCCAGACCGATCACAAATCCGCCCGACGTCCAGGTCAGCCCGGCGTTACTGACACCCACCACAGGTAGGGCCAGAAGTACCACGATGGCTTCCAGGATCAACGTGCCTGCCATCACGCCACGGAAGCTCTTCCATGGGTCAGGGGGTGCCGGCGTGTCGCCGGGCGTCTGATCACTCGGAGTCTGATCGTTCATTGCGGGTCCCGTCCGAACAGGGTCCGGGCCACGCCGGCCGTCACCACCGAACCGGTGATCACCATTCCGGACCCGGACAGGCCTTCTTCTGCGCCGGCCTCCTCGACCAACGCGGTGGCGGTTTCGATGGCATCCGACAGCGTCATGGCGGTGATCACCCGATCCTGGCCGAAACGCTCCTCGGCCAGCAACGCCAACGACTCGACATCCATCGCCCGCGGTGAACCGTTGTGGGTGACCACGATCTGGTCGAACACCGACTCGAGCGCGCTCAGGATGCCACCGGCGTCCTTGTCCCCCATCACCGACACCACCCCGACGAGGAAGCGGAAGTCGAACTCCTGCTGCAGGGTCTGCGCCAGCGCCGCAGCCCCGGCCGGATTGTGTGCCGCATCGATGAAAACTGTTGGCGCACTTCGCATGCGCTCCATCCGGCCCGGGCTGTGCACCGCCGCGAACCCGGCCCGGATCGCCTCGACATCCAGTTGACGGTCGGCACCCGCACCGAAGAACGCTTCGACCGCGGCCAGTGCGAGAACCGCGTTGTGCGCCTGATGCTCGCCGTGCAGCGGCAGGAAGATCTCGGAATACACACCGCTCAGGCCCTGTAACTCCAACACCTGACCACCGATGGCGACCTGCCTGGACAGCACAGCGAACTCGGAGTCTTCGCGGGCGACGGCCGCGTCGGCGCGCACCGCTTCGGCCAGCAG
Organism: Mycolicibacterium alvei; assembly: GCF_010727325.1. Taxonomy (NCBI): domain Bacteria; kingdom Bacillati; phylum Actinomycetota; class Actinomycetes; order Mycobacteriales; family Mycobacteriaceae; genus Mycobacterium; species Mycolicibacterium alvei. The sequence goes on along the minus strand of NZ_AP022565.1, from coordinate 11,930 downwards.
CACGTCCATCGCCTCGGGAACCTGCTTGGCGATGACCGCCACCGTGTCGGTCGGAACCAGATCGTCGGGTTGGCGGGTGATGATGCCGGCCTTCTCCCCCGCGATCTCCGCGATCGTGTCGCCCAGATAGTCGGTGTGGTCGATGCCGATCGGGGTGATCACCGCGACCGGGGCGTTGACGACGTTGGTGGCGTCCCAGCGTCCGCCCATCCCGACCTCGACGACGGCGACATCGATGGGCACGTCGGCGAATGCTGCGAAGGCCATCGCAGTGAGGACCTCGAACTTGCTCATCTTCGGCCCACCGGCAGCCTCGGACTGCTGGTCCACAAGTTGCACGAACGGTTCGACCTCGGTGTAGGCATTCACGTATTGCGCTGGCGTGATCGGCTTTCCGTCGATCGAGATGCGTTCCACCGCGGACTGCAGATGCGGGCTGGTGGTGCGCCCGTACGCCGGTGCAGTGCGGTCAGCAGCGCATCGATGAGGCGGGCGACCGACGTCTTGCCGTTCGTCCCGGCGACATGGATCGACGGGTAGGCCCGCTGCGGTGAGCCCAGCAGCTCCAGCAGGGCCGCGATGCGTGCCGTGCTGGGGTCCAGCTTGGTCTCGGGCCAGCGCTGATCGAGTAGGTGCTCGACCTGCAGCAGTGCGGCGATCTCATCCGGAGTAGGGACTGGGTCACTCACTTGAGGGCTGCCAGGCGTGCATTGATCCGCTCGACCTCTTCGCCGGCCAACTGCTGACGGTCACGGATCTTGTCGACGACGTTCTCGGGCGCCTTGGCCAGAAACGCCTCGTTGCCGAGCTTGGCCGTCGTGGTCGCGAGTTCCTTCTGCGCCGCGGCCAGGTCCTTCTCCAGCCGGCGTCGTTCGGCCGCGACATCGACGGTGCCCGAGGTGTCCACCTCGACGAGCACCGTGGCCTGCGCCAGACGCACCTCGACCGAGGCCGACGGGGTGAACCCGTCACCGGCGTCGGTCAGCCAGGCCAGCGCGGTGACCGCGGGCAGTTGCTCGGTCAGGCCGGCCTCGGCGATCGCCGTCAGCCGGGCCGGAACCCGCTGCCGGTCGGCCAGGCCCTGGTCGCTACGGAAGCGGCGCACCTCGGTGATCAGCTTCTGCATATCGGCAATGTGTTGTGCCGCAACCGGATCGAGCGCAATACCCGACGGCTCCGGCCACCGCGCGATCACGATGGATTCGCCGTCGGTGAGCGTCTTCCACAGCGTCTCGGTGACGAACGGCATGACCGGGTGCAGCAGTTTGAGCAGAGCGTCGAGCACTGCCGCCAACACCGCTGTCGTGTGAGAGACGCCTGGTTCTTTCTGGCTGCCCAACTGCACCTTGGCCAGCTCCACGTACCAGTCGCAGAACTCGTCCCAGGCGAAGTGGTACAGCGATTCGCAGGCCCGGCTGAACTCGTAGCTGTCGAGTGCCGAATCCACCTCGGCCCGGACCTCTTCCAGGCGGCCGAGGATCCAGCGGTCGGCGTCGGTCAGGTCGCTCACAGCGGGCAACGGAGCGGGTGCGGCACCGTTCATCAACGCGAAGCGGGTCGCATTGAACAGCTTGGTGGCGAAGTTGCGCGACGCACGAGCGTGGTCCTCACCGATGGACAGATCGCCGCCGGGGCTCGCCCCACGTGCCAGGGTGAATCGCAGTGCGTCGGCGCCGAACTTCTCCACCCAGTCCAGCGGGTCGATGCCGTTGCCGCGCGACTTGCTCATCTTGCGGCCGAACTCGTCGCGGATCAGCCCGTGCAGGAACACATTCTCGAACGGCACCTGCGGGGCGCGGGCACCGTCGAACGTGATCGCCGGATCGTCGGCGACGAAGGTACCGAACATCATCATCCGGGCCACCCAGAAGAACAGGATGTCGTAGCCGGTGACCAGCACCGAGGTCGGATAGAACTTGGCCAACTCGGGCGTGTGGTCGGGCCAGCCCAAGGTCGAGAACGGCCACAGCGCCGAGGAGAACCAGGTGTCGAGGACGTCGGGGTCCTGCTCCCAGCCTGCCGGCGGGGTCTCGTCGGGGCCGACGCACACGGTCTCGCCGTTCGGTCCGTGCCAGATCGGAATCCGGTGACCCCACCACAGCTGCCGGGAAATGCACCAGTCGTGCATGTTGTCCACCCAGGCGAACCACCGCGGCTCCAGGCTCGGCGGGTGAATGACGGTGTCGCCGTTGCGCACCGCATCGCCCGCCGCCTTGGCCAGACCGTCCACCTTGACCCACCACTGCAGGGACAGCCGCGGCTCGATGGGCTCGCCGCTGCGCTCGGAGTGTCCGACGCTGTGCAGGTACGGCCGCTTCTCGGCGACGATCCGGCCCTGCTCGGCCAGCACCTCGCGGATCTTGACCCGGGCCTCGAACCGGTCCATCCCGTCGAATTGTGTTCCGGTGTCGGCGATCCGGCCTTTGGCATCCATGATCGTCGGCATCGGCAGCTGGTGGCGCATGCCGATCTCGAAGTCGTTCGGATCGTGGGCTGGGGTGACTTTGACTGCGCCGGTACCGAATTCGGGATCGACGTGGGTGTCGGCGACCACGATCATCTCGTGGTCGGCAAATGGATGCGGCAGGGTCTTGCCGACCAGGTCGCGATAGCGCTCGTCGTCGGGGTGCACGGCGATCGCGGTGTCACCGAGCATCGTCTCCACCCGGGTGGTGGCCACCACGATGTGGGGCTCGTCGTCGTTCATCGAGCCGTAGCGGAACGAGACCAGCTCGCCCTCGACGTCTTCGTACTTGACCTCGGGTCGCTGATCGCCGTCTCCAGCACCGGCGACCAGTTGACCAACCGCTCGGCCTGGTAGATCAGCCCCGCATCGAAGAGCCTTTTGAAGATCGTGCGCACGGCACGCGACAGACCCTCGTCCATGGTGAAGCGGTCGCGGCTCCAGTCCACACCGTCACCGAGGCGGCGCATCTGCCCGCCGATGGTGCCGCCGGACTCGTGCTTCCAGTCCCAGACCTTCTCGACGAAGCGTTCGCGGCCCATGCCTTGCCGGCTCAGCCCTCAGCGGCGAGCTGCTTTTCCACCACGGTCTGGGTCGCGATGCCGGCGTGGTCCATGCCGGGCAGCCACAGCACCTCGAAGCCCTGCATCCGCTTGCGGCGGGTCAGGGCGTCCATCAGGGTGTGGTCGAGCGCGTGGCCCATGTGCAGGCTGCCGGTCACATTGGGCGGTGGCAGCACGATCGAGTACGGCGGCTTTTCGCTGGCCGGATCGGCGGTGAAGTATCCGGCATCCACCCAGCCCTGGTACAGGTCGGCTTCTACCGCAGCCGGATCCCAGGATTTGGGTAGGGCATCGGCACGGTTGTCAGGGGTGGGAGTCACCGAGCCATTCTAAGAAGGACGCACCCGAATACGCGAAAGCCCCCGATGCCCGGTGCGTTCGCTGGGCGTCGGGGGCTCTCGTGCAGGGGTGCGCCGGGCCTACTTCTTGCCGCCGAGCAGGCCGCCGAGGATCTCACCGATGGCATTGCCCTGGCTGCCACCGCCGCCGAGCACGCTGCCCAGGATGCTGCCCAGCGGGTTGTTGGCGGCGGCACCGCCACCGGCTGCGCCGCCGAGGATGCTGCCGAGGATGTCCCCGAGGCCGCCGCCGGAAGCCTGCGCCTCTCCGGCCGGAGCGGCGTTCTTCTGGGCGAACTGCTTGCCGATGTAGGCGAGCACGATCGGCGCCAGGATCGGCAGTAGCCTCTTGATCAGGTCGCCGCCACCGGCGCCCGTACCGGCCAACGCCGACGCGACCTGGTTGCTGTCGTTGCCGCCGAAGATCTTCGAGACGATCTGGTTGCCTTTGCCGGCGTCGACCTGGTCGACACTCACCCCACCGTCGAGCAGTCCGCTGGCGGCCTGCGCGGACACGGCCGACTCAAGATCGCTGGAGTCGATGCTGTCGGCCTGTACGTTCTCGGCCACGCCGCCGACCAGAGCCGGAATCAAGGTCTTGATGGCGTTGCTCACCTCGCCTTCATCGGCGCCGAGCTTATTGGCTATATCCGCCACGGGGATCTGCGCGAAGAGATCGTCGAGACCGGCCATTTTTCTATCCCACCTTCGTTGCTGGCGTACTGGAAGTGCTCATCCTCGACACTAGTCGACTGTGATCTTGTCCCACAGGTGTTCGACGCAGGCCGAGCTATTCGTGTTGCGCCGGCTCAACTCAGCGCGGTGGTTTCCAGCGTCACCCCGGCGGCCGGTAGCCGGGTGAGCAGCACATCTCCCATCGCTGCCACCGGTGTCAGCACACCGCGCCGGTCCGAAAGAGCGTCACGGTCGGTAGCCAGGGCGAGCCCGCACTCGCCGAGCAGCACCGCGGTCGACTTGTACCCGGATCTCCTTGCTGGGCCATGGCCGCCACGTAGCGGGCACCCGACGTCGTCGTGGTGTAGGTCTCGACGCGGTAGTGACCCTGCTCGCGAGCCCGCTCACTGGGTCCGGTTCCCGGCTTCGGAGCCAGCCGCTCGACTAGGCGGCGGGGCAACCGGTTGAAGTAGCGGCCGCCCACACCGAGGGTGAACGCGTTGGATCCGGTCATCATCGCCGCGGCCAGCGGGGCGACGGGTGACCGGCCCACACTCATCTGCTCGGCGTACTCGAACCGGCGTCCGTAGGCGTAGCCCAGTAGTGCGTTACTACGCCGCACGATTCGGGTGTTCGGCGCCGCCATCGCAAAAGCGCCGGTCCAGTAGCCGGCGAGTTCGGGTGCGATCTCGCCACCGCGGCGCCACCGTACGTCGGGCTGAGCACCGAGTTCGGGCTCCGCGCCACGGTCGGGGCTCAGGGTGTACGGATCGTTCATCAGCGCTCTGGCCTCGGGATCCGACGACAACGTGTCGAGCAACTCCAGCATCGAGGCCACGGTGCCGCCCGACACGCCGCCGGCGAAGCTGCGCACCACCAGGTTGGTGTCACCGAGTTCCCCGGCGCCATCCGCGAGGGCCCGCTGATACAGCGCATACACCGTGAGATCGGAAGGCACCGAATCGAATCCGCACGAATGCACGATCCGGGCACCGGTGTCGACCGCCTGCTTGTGGTGCAGGTCGATGCTGTCGCGGATGAACGTCGTCTCACCGGTGAGATCGGCGTAGTCGGTACCGGCGGCCGCACGCCGCAACCAACGGCATTCCGTAGCGCGCGTAGGGGCCCACCGTCGTTACCACCACCTGCGTGCGCGCAGCCATCGCATCGAGGGAGGTCTGGGAGGTGGCGTCGGCCATCACCAACGGCCACGACTGCGCGCCTGCCCCAGGCCGTCACGAATGGCGCGCAGGCGCTCCTCCGAACGTCCGGCCAGGGCGATCCGGGCCGATCCCCCGGCTCCGGCCAGGTACTCGGCGGTCAGCTTTCCGGCGAATCCCGTGGCGCCGTACAACACCAGGTCAAACTCACGCTGTGTCACGTTCCCGACGCTACCCGAGCAGTTCGGGCTGCTGCACGGGTTCGCCGCGCAGGTGCTCACCGAGGAATCCAGTCACCACCTGGTACCAGATCTTGGCGTGCTGCGGCGACAGCACCCAGTGATTCTCGCTCGGGTAGTACAGGAAGCGGTGGGGACTTTCGCCGTGCTCGTCGGCGGGCAACCCCGAATACGTGAGCAGCTCGTACCACAGCCGCAGCGCCTCGCCGATCGGCACGCGATAGTCCTTGTCTCCGTGGATGACCAGCATCGGGGTGGTGATGTCGCCGACGGACAGGTGAGGTGAATTGCGCTGGGCCATCTCGGGTGTCATCGCGTGCCCACCAGTAGGCGCCGTCGGTGGTGGGCCCGAACTGGTCCAGCGCCCACAGGCTGGCATGCGTGACGATCGCGTCGAACCGGTCGGTGTGGCGGCGATCCAGTTGGCCATGTACCCACCGAAGGATCCGCCCATCGCGGCAGTCCGTGATGCGTCGACACGCGGATGCGCTGAGGCGGCATCGGTGGCGGCCATCAGGTCGGTGTAGGGCTCGCCGCCCCAGGCGCCCCATCCGCGGGAGATGAAGTCCTGTCCGTAACCGGTGGACAGCCCCGGGTCCGGCATCAACACCGCGTATCCCTGGGCGGTGAGCAACCACGGGTTCCACCGCCAGTGCCAGCTGTTCCAACTGCCCAACGGCCCGCCGTGAATCCACAGCACCAACGGGGCCGGTTGCTCTCCGGCGGGCAGGGTGAGCCAGGATCTGATCGTTGTGCCGTCGGCCGCGGCCGCGGTGATCTCGGTCAGCGTGCCGGGCAGTTGGGGCGCGTCGAGGCACGGGATCTCGGTGACGCTGCCGTCCGCGTCGATACGGACGGGATGCGGCGGCACCGCGTACGAGCTACGCAACGCATAGATCACGCCGCCGGGTGCGGGTCTGACATCGGTGTAGGTGAAGTCGTCGTCGGTCAGCCGAGTCACCGCCCCCGAGACGGGGTCGACGGAGAAAATCGGGCCGCGGCCACCGTCGTCGGCCGTCACGATCAGCATCGAGGAATCCAGTGTCCAGGCCACCGAGGACGGCCACCGATCCCAGTCGCCCGTCAGCTCCACCAGATCTTCACCGAACCGCATGCAGCACAGCGTGATCCGCGGCGGCGCGGTGGGAGTGGAATGGGTCTCCCGGGTGAAGGCCACCGCGCTGCCATCGGGTGCGATCGCGGGGCGCTCCAGGTCGGCTCCGGATTCCTCGGCGATGGTGGTGCGTTCGCCGGTGACCCGGTCGATGCGCACCAGGACCACCCGCAGGGCCGTGCCGGGGCCAGGAGCCTGCCAGGACGTCACCACGAATCCACCGTCGGCGCTGAGATCGAACGTCGTCTCCCGCAACGCCGCGCCCGGGTCGGCGGTCAGATCCTGTGGCCCGGCCTCGTCATCCCCAGGTCGAAGAGGTGGGCTGGTCCGGCCCCAGGTCGTGATCCCAGTGCCGGACCGGGTAGCCGGTGTGCAGGATCGCCGACACCTTGGTGTCCTTGCGCGCCTCGCGCCGTGCCTTGTCGTCGTCGACCCGGTCGACGACGACAGCAGGACGTGGTCACCACGGTGGCGTCGGCGGCGCGGGCGCTCACGGCCGCGGTGACGCCGCCGGGCATCGCCAGCACCTCGAATGCCTCACCACCGGTCGCCGGCAGCCGCCACAGGGCCGCCGGCGGTGTGTCGTCCCCCTCTGCGGGACGCACCGAGAGGAACAACACGTCTGCGTCCGCGGTGAACACCGGAGCGGACTCCCCTTTGGCCCCTTGGGTCAGCCGACGCGCGGGTTCGACTCCGGCAGGATCCAATTCCCATATCGCACTGACGAATTCGGTGCGTTTGTCATTGAGTGTGCTGACCGTGGTAACCAGCCGTGAACCATCCGGCGACACCGCGAGACCTGACACCCGGGGCAGCGCGAAATAGTCGTCGAGATCGTTGAAGGCCGTCATGGCTCCCCACGGTAACGGCGCAACGGTCAGACCACCTCGGTGACCGCTCCGGTGACGTCCGCTCGAACCTGCTTGCTGCTGCGCTCGCCCTGGACGTTGATGAAGACGATCACGTTGTCGTCGAACGGGATGTTGCGCTTGATGCTGATCGTCTGCACCTTGCCGTCGGGGATCTCACTGGCCGCCACGGCGCCCTCGATCGCCGCGACGATCGCACTGGTCGGCACGTCGGAGGTGGCGAACAGGTTGTGCCGCAGCGCTTCGGTGTCGTCGTCATAGTCGATGGGGCGCGGCGGTGCGACGATGCCGGACGTGTAGCTCCATTCGTTGAGCTCGGTCGGGGCGTTGGGGTCGATGGCCTCGATCTTGAGTACGCCGGGCGTGATCACGACGTCGACCACCTGCATCGGGTTGGCGCCGACCTTTTCGCCGATCGCCGCATAGGCGTTGTCGATGCCCTCCGCGGTGAACAGGTTGCCCGACACCACTTCGGTGATCTTCTCGGTGCCCGAGGAGACAACCTTCTCGGCCGCCCGGCAGCCGCGTCCCGGATATCGGTCGCCGTCGAGCAGCCACTCAGCGCCGAGGCGGCAATCAGTGTGGCGCCGAGCGCGATACCGAAGCGGGTGAGTTTCATCTGACCTCATTCATTCGTTCCATCCCGGCAAATTCGGCGCGGGAACCGGTAGGCACACTGCGAGAACGCTGGAAGGCTACCCAGCCCCCCACCGACCGTGGTGAGTCGCCCGGACCCAGCCCGGCTAGATTCGACCGATGGCACAGTCCGTCCTGGTCGTCGGCGCAGGTATCACCGGCCTGGCCACCGCAGTCGCGTTGCAGCGTCACGGGTTTGAGGTGTCCGTCGTCGAGGCGCGTGCCGACACCACCACGGGGGCCGGCATCAGCATCTGGCCCAATGCGCTCGCTGCGCTCGACGAGATCGGACTGGGCGACCAGGTGCGCGCGTCCGGCGGGCGGGTCACCGCGGGGGCCATGCGCTGGCACGATGGCACCTGGCTGCGTCGCCCGGCGGCCGACCGGATGATTCGGGCACTCGGCGAACCGCTCGTGGTGATTCATCGAACCGCGTTGACCGAGATCCTCACCGGGGCGTTGCACCCCGACACCGTCGAATACGGGGTGGGCGCGCAGACACTCGACGCACGCGACGGTGAGGTGCGGGTGCGGTTGTCGGATGGATCGGTGCGGGCGGTGGCCGCGGTCATCGGCGCCGACGGAGTCGATTCCACGGTGGCGCGTCACCTCAACGGTCCACTGGAACGTCGCTACGCCGGGTACACGGCCTGGCGCGGGGTGGCCGACCATGCCATCGACCCCGAACTCGCGGGCGAGACGATGGCCCCCGGGATGGAGGCCGGCCACGTGCCCCTCGGCCCCGACCACACGTACTGGTTCGCCACCCAACGGGCTCCGCAGGGACACCGGAACGGCGACGGAGAGTTGAGGCACCTGCAACAGATCTTCGGCACCTGGGCCGACCCCGTCCCGACGCTGCTCGCCACTACAGATCCCGATCAGGTGCTCCGCAACGATCTATACGACCGGGCCCCGGCCCGCTACTGGGCCCGGGGGCCTGTGGTGATCGCCGGGGACGCCGCCCATCCGATGCGCCCGCATCTGGGCCAGGGCGGTTGTCAGGGGTTGGAGGATGCCGCCACGTTGGCCGGGCTCGCGGGGCCCGATCTGGCGACCGCCTTCTCCCGATTCGCGACCGTGCGACGCAGACGCGTGATGGCGATCGTGCGGGAGTCACAGTTCATCGGCCGGGTGGTGAACCTTCGTCCGCAGGTACTCAGCGCCGCTGCCACGGGCGTCGGTCCTCGTGCCTGAATATGTATTGACCCGGCATCTGGCCTCGATCGCCGCGCGCGGGGCGTTCACCCCCGTGCGCTGAGCTCAGCGCGGCACACCGAACGCGGTCAAAGGGTCCAGGAAGGTCGTGCAGATCCGCCGCAGGTCGAAGATCCCCAGCACCGCGCCGGGACGCACGGCCTGGCAGCCGGTCGACGCGGCGGGCCGCCAGCCCGCCGGCGTTCCACCGCGGGCGCCGCACTTCGGCCAGGCCCCGATCCCCTGGGTGGCCAGGACGTTCTCGGCGACGCGGATCTGCTCTTCACGCGACGCCGAGGCAGGCGATCCGATTCCGCCATTCGAGGCCCAGGTTGCCGGTTTGAACTGCAGACCGCCGTAGTGGCCGTTGCCGGTGTTGATGGACCAGTTACCGCCCGACTCGCAGTCGGCGATCGCATCCCAGTTCACCGTGTCCGCACCGGCAGTCGCCGTGGCCCCCAACAGGGGTGTGAGCATGAGCCCGGCCGACACTGCGATAAGCCAGAACGCCCTGTTCAACATCCTTCTTATGGTCATCTCACGGCCCTTCCCCGACCTTTGACACCGGGACCGCGGCAGATGCCGATCACGTTCGTGCAACTGTGCGGTCACTAATAGGTTCGTGTGACCAACGTCACGCGTTACAGGGGAGGCTGAAGTTTTATCGGAGGCTCTCGGGCTGGAGTAACCCGAGCATTCTGATGAAACAGAAGCGGTGCCGGGCAACAGCCCGGCACCGCTTCGTATCAAGTTGTTGGTAGCGCTGTCCTAGCCGCGCCGACCGCACGACGGCCAGCACCGATGCCCTGGCTGCGCAGCACGTTCTCGGCGACCCGGATCTGCTCGAGCGCGAGGCCTGATGAGGCATGCCGCCCCACCGTTGGAGCGCCAGGTGCCGAGGTTGAACTGGAGGCCACCGTAGTACCCGTTACCGGTGTTGATCGCCCAGTTGCCGCCCGACTCACAGGCAGCGACGGCGTCCCAGTTGACGCTGTCCGCATTGGCGGTGCCGGCACCCAGTGCCACAGGAGCCACAGCGAGCGCTCCGGCGATGATGCCCAGGCCAAACGTCTTGCGGATGTTCTTCACTTCGTTCCTCTCGCCAAGCGCGCGCCAAGCACACCCGCTCACGCGGATGCGGCAGCCTGTATCCAGGCCGGAAGGGTTGGTTCGCGCCGTCTCGGTCAGGCACGAAAGGGAGGCCAGTGCCCGGCCGGGATCAGACCCAGGCCCCGCGTCGGGCGTAATCGCCACCGCGGCCCCACTCACCGCAGGTTCTTGGTGTTTTGAAATTATTTGCTCCGCATTTGGAGTCGCTTTGGACCGTACAAAGGTCTCGAAGAGAAGTCATCCCGATGTAGCCACGATCGCGGAATGATCACGGATAGATAACGCGACGCTGAACGAACTGTCTGTGCAGGTCAGCCACGGACCAGCGTCGTTACCGTTTCGTGATTGGCGCAAACAAATCGTGACCGAGATCACGCATATTTTGTGAGCTGGCCCACCTGATTCGGGCGCAGCAACACCGACACCTGGGCCCATTGACGCTAAAAGCGCTGGTGGATGCCATCGGCGAGGTGTCATCGCGCATCGAATCGCGCAAATCTGTTCGCTGCAGCCCTCACCCGCCAGGCAGCCTGAATTCCACCCGAAAGCACTGGCGCACAACACTTATCGACCGGCTTGCCGACCCTCGCCACACCCTTGCGACGGCCGTTCCAGCGCGCCAGCGGTCGGCGTAGATCATCCAACTGTGTTGCCCTGCAATTGATTACACCAAGACAGCATGAAGCGCCAAGTCGCTGGGCCAACTCTGACGCCGAGCGATGAATTCCGCATGCCACGCAAAGCGTGCGGTCAGGGTGTTTTTGTCGGGAATAGCGCAGCTTCGTCGTACACCGCAACGAATTTCCCGCTGCATTCACGCCACCAGCGGTCCATCGAATGGTACTGAGCCCCAGCGGCTTCCGTGACCGACCGGCACACAATCACCGCTGGCGTTTCCCAATTCGCCCGCTTTCCGGGACCTCAAATATGGCGAAATGCAGGCTGAATTATCTCGACACGATAAATTGGGCCGAGTTTCGCGACTAATTCATAATTTGCTGCATACCATCTACCGAATAGCGGCGCTCAGGGCAGATCGGCTGCCGTGTTGACGTTGGTCAGCGCTCGCTGCGGTGGCATCACGATCCGCTGCGTATCGACGGACTCGGCCAGCGCGCGCATGCTGCGCCCGGCACCGGACCGCGATCTGCTCGGTGAGCGCGCTGCGATAGATCCCCGCCAGGTAATGGGCCCTGCCGTCCCAGGGCAGCACGATATCGGCGGGCACCCGGTCGGCCGCGGCCGCCAGGACACCGATCAGTTCGGAATTCAGATACGGCATGTCGACCGCGCAGACGAAGGCGCGCTCCAGGCCGGCTTCGGCGACGGCACGCAGCCCACGGCCGGTCGCGACCAGCGGCCCCACCCCCCGCACCTCGTCGCGCAGCACCTCAGCCCGCAGTTCAGGCAGCGGCTGGCCGGGTGCGGCGATGACAAAACCGGTGCGCACCGCGTACTCACGGCGGCGACCACATGCTCGACCATCGTCGAACCGTCAAACGGCAGCGTCGCCTTGTCGCGCCCCATACGGCGCAGCCCCCCCGCCAGAACTACCGCGGCGAGCG